>NZ_JAFFPT010000019.1 GCF_016918785.1 Leptospira ainazelensis
GTTTTAGAAAAGCCTTATAAACGCCGTGTCTCAGTGAAGAAGAAATCATCTCTGAAACTATTTTCCCCGCTTAGATCAAGACCAGCGAAAAATTCTACTCCCCGCAAAAAGAAATACGATTCCATAAATAAACAACGCGGCAACGGCAGGAAGCGCCTCAGCGAAACCGGCGCCTTCGATAAAAACCGATCGCAGAGAATCCGCCATCAAAGTAAGGGGAAGATTTCGTATCAAAGGTAAGACAACTTCCGGAAAATTTTGATAAGAGAAGAAAATTCCGGAAAGAACCATCATAGGAAACGTGACCGCATTCACCAAACCGTTTCCAACCTGAGAACTCGCGGCCCTGGATCCGATAAACATTCCGATACAAGCAAAGGCAAAATTACCGGCGAGATAGATAAGCAGCGCTGCTCCGATCGAACCCTCAAAAGAATTTTCAAACGTCAAAAAGGTGAAACTCAGAAGAATCAGAGATTCTACCGCAGTAACCGCTAGTCTTGTAAAAAAGAAAGAAAGTAAAAAATAGAGCTTATTCATCGGAGTCGCCGACATTCTCCGCAATAGTTTTTTCATCCTCATTTCGATCAGATTCCATCCCACTCCCCAAAGACAGGAATTCATCACACCCATCGCGAGCATTCCGGGTACAAGATAATCGATATATCGAGTTCCTTTCGAATCCAAGGTTTCAACTGCAAAGTCGAACTCGGAGCGGTCTGAACGAATTTTTGCGAGAATCAAAAGATAGTCTCTTTGTGCATTCGGGTTTTCCGGATCAAATAAAAAGTGGACCTTTCCGTCGGCGGTCTTTTCCAAAATGAGGTTTATCTTTCCCCTTTTTAGATCTCGAATGGCTTCCTCTTTGGAAAGAATCAAAAATTTGAGCGAAGGCAAGGATCGAGAACTTTCATCCTTTAGCGCGGATTTTTCCTCTATGGAATCGCCGACCTCGAGAGTTTTTCTGAGATCTTCGAGTTGATAAGAATTTTCTAATACTGCAATTTTTACCTCTTCGGATCCTCGATTTTTAAATGCGATTCCGAGAACCCCCGCCATTGCGATCGGAAATACGAATGCCCAAAAAAGGATGCCCGGCTCCCGATAAAATTCCTTGAGCTGAATGCTCACCAATTGAAGGATTTGTTTCATTCTTCCAGCCCTCTTCCCGTCATACTGAGGAAAAGATCGTCTAACGTTTTTTTATGACATTCCAGATTTTTTAATTTTTTTCCCGAAGACGAAATCGTCTGGATCAGTTGAGGCAGATAATCGGTGATCGCGGAAACGTAAATTCTCGCTTCCGATTTCGCCGAGTCCCAGTAATACTTATACATTCCGCCGGAGGGAATCAAACTCTCCGGATTGGATCCGTCTTCGATCGAAAAACGAATGATCTCGCCGCCTCCGGTTCTTCCCAAAAGATCCGGCAAGGTTCCTTGATCCAAAATTTTTCCCTTATCCATGATGATGATTCTTTCGCAAAGAGTTTCCGCCTCTTCCATATAATGTGTGGTGAGAATCATCGTCGTCTTACTTTGTCTGAGTCGGTCTAGAATTTTCCAAACGTCCCTTCTCGCGCCCGGATCCAATCCCGTCGTGGGTTCGTCCAAAAAAAGAATTTCAGGATAATTTAATATAGAAACTCCGAGCGCCAATCTCTGTCTTTGACCGCCGGAAAGATGACTCACGTAGGCCTTACGCTTGTCCTCCAAATTGATCAGTTCAAGAATTTCATCGAGTCTTTCTTTTTTGCTCTTATAAAACGTACCGAAAAGATCGAGAGTTTCCTGAACCGTGATTCTATCCATAAACCGGGTTTCCTGTAAGGCTAATCCGATTTTGGATCGAAGATAAGTTTCGTTCTCTTTCCAAGTAGTTCCTAAAATGGAAATGGAACCTTCGTCCGGTTTCTGAATTCCTTCCAACATTTCGATCAAAGTCGTTTTACCGGCTCCGTTCGGACCTAAGAGCGCGACAAATTCTCCCCTTCGGATTTCCAAACTCAGGTCGTTGACCGCGATCGTGTTTTTAAAACGTTTGATTACGTTGCGAACGTCGATGACGATATTTGTCGGATCGGTTGAATTTTTTGGATTCAAGAGAACATCCTTTTCCTTATGAATTTTAGAATTAAAAATTTCATTCTTTGAATTCCGAACCTCTCGAAAAGTTCAAGAGTTCTTCACAACTTTGTAGATCAAGGAGGGAAAAAGACGGAGTAAAAATCTCAGATACCGAACCACTCCGATACCGATATAAACCTTATCCTTTTCCAAAGCTGAAAGAAATTGGTCGGTCAATTCTACGGTAGTTAGTTTATTCTTCCCTCGACCCGCCGTCATCGGCGTGTCTACCTGCGGAGGTAACATTTCTATAACTCGAATGTTCGAGCCTTCCAATTGGTAACGAAGCGCCTCCGTAAACAAATGGAGTCCGGCTTTTGTTCCACAATACAACGGTGCGGATTTTTTAGGAACCAAAGCCAAGCCCGAAGTCACGTTTACGATAGCAGAATCGGCGTGAACTTTTAGGATTGGAATTAGGATGGAAATCAATCGTATCGGAATTGTTAGGTTGGTTTGAATTTCTTTTTCTATGTTTGCGCTTTGATCGGAATCTTTTAGAAAATTCGGATTGAATTGAATTCCTGCGTTATTGATCAGCACGTTGAGCGAGGGATATTTCTTTTTGATAAGCGAAATCAACGTATCAAAATCGGCCGGCTTGGTAAGATCGCATTGAATCGTTTGAACTCCGTGAATGGAAGATAACTTAGAAAGAGATTCCTTATTTCTTCCCAAAGCAAGAACCGTATTGTCCAGAGACGCGAATCTTTTTGCAAGTTCGAGCCCGATTCCGGATGTCGCGCCGGTGATTAAGATCGTATTTCCGGAAAGTTTCATGATCCGCTTATCTTCTTGTCGTAAACGGATCGATCAAGCAATTCCCGATCGGAATAAAGAATTAACTTTTACCGTAGTAACGGAGGATTTGTCTTAAAGAGGAAAGATAAGAAGGACCGAAAAGATTGATATGGACTAAGACCGGATAAATCTGCCAAAAAGGAATTCTGTCCTTCAAATGTTCAGGATCGTCCACTCCTAAAAAGGAAAGAATCTGTTGCATCTCCTCCAGATTCAAAGAACTTCCGAATAGATTCAACATTGCGAGATCCTGTTCCGGATGCGAAAAGGAAATCGACGGATCGATCAGATACGAATGTCCGTTTTTTCCCGTTAGAATATTCCCGGACCAAAGATCTCCGTGGATCAATCTTGGACGAGATCGATTGAGAGACCATTCTTCCGTAAACTTCCGAAAAACATCGGTCACACTTTCCACGTCTTTCGGTACTATCAACTTTCTTCCAAACGCTAAGTCCAACTGAGGAGACAAACGACATTCCCAGAAGAATTCCTCAAAAGAGGAAAACCACCGATTCTTTTGCGGGAGAGTTCCGATAAAATTGTTACGTTTCCAACCCCAAGAGTTGGAATCCTTTTGGTAGAGCAATTTCAAACTTCGGATCAAATCTTCTCTTGCATTGGGACTCGTACCGGCTTCGATATAATCCATCACTAAAAACCAGGAATTCCCGGCTTGTACGGTCCCATAACATTCCGGGACGCGGACGCCGATTCTGTAGAGTTGTTCGAGGGATTCTTTTTCCGTTTCCGCCATTTCTCTGCTGGGAATGACTTTTACGGCAAAAGAATGCGCCGGCGCGGCTACAAGATAGATTTCATTGAGGCTGGAAGAATGCAGGGAAACTCTTGGTCTCAGGCCGGAATTCAAAATCCCCAGCCTTTCAAGACCGTCGTAGATTGCCTCTTCTAATCCTGCTTTGATGACCAAACTCACTTCCTCCCGGATGAAGTCCGGTCCCCTTCTCTGATTAAAAAATCGGTTCGAAAGGTTCCCGGATTGATTGAAATTTAAGAAAACGTATTATATTCGTAAGACGTGATCCTTCTCCAAATTCTTACCTTACTTTATTTCTGGAATGTTTCCCCTCTTTTTGCCAAAGATCCAAAACCGATTTGGAATTATACGATCCACGAATCGATCGAAAGGAAATCCCTTTCTGATTGGACCGAAATTTTTTCTAAATCGCATACTCTTTGTTTTACGGGAACGTATCTAAGAGCGGACGGGACTCTCAAATCCACTCCGCTTCCTAAGTCATTCGTATCCTTGGGTCAAAAATATAAGGTCAGATTGATTCCCTTGGTCACTGTTTACCATCCGAACGGATGGCACTTCTTAAAAACGGAATCTGGAATACAACGCGCTACGGAAAGTTTGATTCATTTTATAGAACAAAACCCTAATCTATCCGGATTGCATTTGGATATCGAATACATTTCAAATTCTCAGATATCGAATTATAAAAGGTTTCTAAAAGATCTGAGAAAAAGACTTCCCTATGAGAAAGTTCTAACCTTAGCTCTCTTTCCTCAGGTAGATTTTCCGAATACGAATTCTAAAATTCACGGGGAACTTCTTGGCGCGGACTTTATCGACGAATTTGTTCTGATGAGCTACGATTTCCATTCTTCGAAAACAAATCCGGGACCTGTGACTTCCATTTCCTGGACTACGAAAAATCTGGAATTTTTATCAAATCGAATTCCTTCTTCCAAACTTTGGCTGGGACTCCCGCTCTACGGTTACTTTTGGAATCGAAGCGGAAAAGTTCATATCATCAGCCGGAAGGATGTAACGAAAAAACGAGATCGTTTTGAACTCACCGATGGAGACGACGGATATCTTAAAATCCAGGATTCGACGGGGATCGGTTTTATCTCGGATAAGAAATCGATTCTTCAACTGCAAGAATTGACCGAGAAATTTCAACTCAAAGGAACCGCTTTCTGGAGAATCGGATTTTAACGAAAATCATAAACGATTTTTACGTTATGACTTTTTCCTTTTTCGTCATTTATGTTGGATGTACCTTTATATTCCATAATTCTTTTGGACTCGATATCATAGACCATTTCGATCGGTTTTACGAAAACTGAAAGTAGCGCGTTGTCGATTTTCATTCTTAAGAATAAGGCGGGCTTTCCTTTGTACTCTCCCGTTTTCGTTTTGGAAACGGAAAAAGCGAAGGTATCTTTTTCTATCGGAACCAAAAATCTAAAACGAATCGTTTTTCCATCGATCAAAGAATCCCAATTATTTTTTACGAAATAATCAAAACCTCCGTCCATCGAAGCCGGCTCAGAGAAAGAGATCGTTTTTTCCTCGAGAGATTTTTCTGAATTTCGTCGCGCAAATAATTTTGCGGTTCCGGATTTTAAAAGTGTTCCTCCTTCCAGATAACCGTCTCTTAAATCCTCCAATTGAAAATCAGGGATGGCCGGATTTTTGGAGAATTGGATTTTCTTTTTAGCGAAAACTTTTCCCTGCGGATCTTTATATTGAATCAGTGAATAAGAATGATTTCCGTTCTCCCATACCTCTTCGTGATGATCATAGTAGAGAATTTTACGGGATTCTAGATCCGTGGCTGTTCCAAAAAAACGGATCTTTTTTGCTTCTCCGAAAACCGAAAACGATATATTCAAAATTAAGAATGGAATGATTGTTCTCACTTTTAACCTTCTGAATCCTTTTCTTAGACTCAAGGATAGGATTCCGGAATTTATTTTTGCGCGTTTAAAAAATTAAACGTCTGTTCAAAGATTGGAGATGAAAAAATCTATCTCTGATCGTTTAACTTCGAGAAATCATTCTCTATTGTTGAACATATTCTAACGGATAAAAAATGAGAATTTGTCTGATGTATCATTTTTTAGAGTTTGGCCAAAAGGGTTGATACCCGCTTCTTTTCGGATTTTTTGTTTTGAAATCAGCTCGGGAATCGACTTCTGCAATCGAAAAAAAAGTACGGACAACCTTAGAGTTTTAGGAAATCCGAAAAACGAATCCGCTATTTTAACCGAATCGGAATTTTGATCGAGTGGCGACGGCGGTGTTCCATCGGGGTAATTCCAATATATCTTTTAAAAAGAACTCGAAAAAAGCCGACGTTTTCATATCCGACGGCGTAACTTATCTCTTCAATGGAATCTCCGGATTCTTCCAGACGGCGTCTGGCCCATTCTATCCGAAGACGCTGTAAATATGTGGAAGGAGGATCGCCCGTCGCCTGTTTGAATCTTCTTTTTAGACTCCGAGAACTCAAACCTACTCTTTGCGCCAAGATTTCCATCGAAATCTGGGCAGTGAATTCGTTCTCGAGAATATCCTGAGCCGCTGCTACCGATTGATCATCATGATGCTTTTGAACGGCAAAAGTCATAAAGGGAGTCTGCGATATCCTATCAGAATCGAGTAGAAAATGTTTTGCACATTTTAGAGCCACTTCCCTCCCGAGAGATTGTTCCAAAACATGAAGACTCAAATCGTAAAAAGCGTTACTTCCTCCCGAAGTCAAAAAATTGCCTTGGTCGATCACAAGTTTATCGATATCAAGATGAACCGACGGAAACATTCTTCGGAAGAGAGAGGCAAAATGCCAGTGTGTTGTCGCTGATCTTCCTTCTAACAAACCGGTAGAAGCCAACAAAAAAGCTCCCGAACAAACGCTCGCAATTCGAACTCCTTGTTCTGCCGTTTCTTTGAGCCATTCTATCTCAAGCCCGCATCTTCGTTTGATTCCTACAACGTTTGGTCCGATGGCAGGGACGATTACGAGGTCCACTTTTTCGCATCGACCTACGAGGTCCGGTTTGATTTGAACGTTTCCATGAAGTTGTACTGGCTCCGATTGAATCGCCGCCGTGCGAACCCGGCATATCGGCGGCTTTCTCCGATTTTCGAGATCCATTCCGGCAAATTCAAAAAACTCAAAAAGGCCGGTTATGACGGAAGCCGGAGCTCCCGGAATCAGCAAAATCACAACGTCCATATTGGGCAATCGAGCCGGACTTTGGCAGAATCGCAATGAAAACTTCATTTTGGTAATAAATTAAAAGGCTGAATCGCGTCGAAAATTGGCGGAGACGAATCTTTACAAAAGATCGGCGGCCTGTTAAACTACCGGAACAAATATTTGGGAGATAATAGGATGATTTTAACCGCAAGGATTTTAGCCGGTATTGTAGGAGCGCTTCACGTTTGGATATTTCTTATGGAAAGTGTTCTCTGGATGCGTCCGGCAATTCACAGACGTTTTGGCGTTACAGACAAAAAGTTAGCCGAGGCAATGAAAGGAATCTTTCTAAACCAAGGCTTTTACAATCTTTTTCTCGCAATCGGTGCACTCTATGGTGCCCTCTTTTTTGAAGTTCATGCGAATTACGCTCCGGCAATTATGATCTTCTCTTGCCTTTCCGTTTTTGGCGCAGGCCTCGTTCTTTTCGCTTCCAAACCGGCCATGGCTCGAGCTGCAATCATTCAGGGTTTACCGCCTCTGATCGCAATCGCGCTTATCGGGGTTTCTATTTACGGTTGATCTTTATCGATTGAAAAATACGGAATTAGATTTGAACTTTTCCGAAGTTGATTTTTCAGCCGCTCGGATAACATTAGAATTTTATAATTCTCTTGCGGATCCGAGCTTTTGATTCTGCTTTCTTTTTTGAGTTATTTTTTTTCTCTCAAATCTCGAACGTGTTTTGTCAATTCCGCTCGAAAGGAAAATTCTCTCGTTCCCATCAAATATCGAAACGCAGAGATCATCACATCCGGTCTTGGCGGATCTCCGCCGATAAAAAGATCCGGTTCTTTCGGCAGATTTCCCCGCTTGAATAGTCCGCCGGAAACCGCTTCCGTTCCACAGGCTATCAAGGCCTTCGGAGAAGGCATCGTTTCCCAAGCCGTGTTTAGAGGCCCTTCCATATTTCGGCTGACTGGTCCGGAATAAACAAGCGCGTCGGCGTGTTTTGGAGAAGCGACAACACGAACCTTACTGGCTTCGCTGTCAAAAAGCGCGTTGAAACTTGCGTTGATTTCAGCTTCCGTCGTATTGTTCCCTCCGGCTGCGATTTCCCTGTATTGAAAACCGGTTCTTTTCGTGATCCTCTGAAATTCCTTTACATCGTCCGAAACGATTTCCTCTTTTTCTTCCGGAATTCCGTTTATATAGGTCACCTTAAGAGCGTCGCGATCATAAGAATAAACGTGCACAAAACCCGAATCCACAATCTTTTCATCCGAGCAGGCTTCGGAACATCTCCCACATTGAAGACAGGCTCCGTAATCGATGCTCATTTTTTCCTTGGAATGAATCTTTAGGGAATGAGTCGGGCAAACTTGTTCACAGGATTTACAAGATAAACAGGATTCGTTCGACTTCAAGACCGGAACGGGAATTCCTCGCGCATTCAAATTGATCGGCGAGACCTTTTTATAATCCATCGTTTTTGCGCGACGAAATATATTCAAAACTTCGTATATTGCTTTCATAGATCCACTCCGACATAACTGAAGTTAAACGATTTGTTGTTTAGGGGAAAATCTCCGATATATTCGTCTCGAACCGCTAATTCCAGGGCGTGCCAGTTTGGAACTGAAGGATCTCGAATATACGCGTCTTCGATCGTACCGTCGGTTTCCAGATCGAGAGACACCAATACGGGTCCCCTCCATCCTTCCACAGCCGCATGGTAAGTTCCTTTTTTTACGGTCTTTGAGGTGATTACTTTTCTATTCTTAAAATCCGAAAGTGCTTCTAACTTAGGGATGGCTTCGACCAACCATTTACTACTTTTCAGTAATTCCTCATATCGTATATAAAAGCGAGCCCAGGCGTCCCCGTTCATATGACTCTGATTCAATTCTAAGTTGATCGGCGAACTGAACTCATAGGATTTTTCCAACTTGCGTAAATCGCGGTTGAGGCCCGTACATTTTTCCACCATCCCGATAAAACCCAGCTGTCTTACTTGTTTTTGTCGGATGACGCCGCAGGTTTGTAGTCTTTCGCGATTGGTAGAAACCGAAGCGGCTCTCAGGAAATGTCCGGATACATCAGCCGTAACGGATCGAATCCTTTCGGCCAACTCGGCCAATTTTTCGCGAGTCAAGCCGGGCCTTAAAGAGATTTTTCCTGGCGACAAAGCTCCTCTCCCGAATCGGTTTCCTGTCAACGCTTCCATAACGCCGAGAGGAACACCTCTTTGGAGGGAACAAACTCCGTGTAACGGATAGTAGCCGATGTCTTCCGCGATTCCGCCCATATCACCGATATGGGTCGCGATTCTTTCCAATTCTAAGAGCACTAGTCTTGCAAAATCTATCTCCTGCGGAACTTCGATTTTCTGTGCCTCCTCGAAAATTCTTGAAAACGCAATTCCATAGGAAATCGTACTATCTCCGGAAATCACCTCGGCGTAAGGAAAAGAATTTTTCGGACCCTTTCCCTTTATCATCTCGATCAAACCTCGTTTTTGAAAACCCAAACGGATATCTAGATTTTTTATCAATTCGCCGTGAACGATAAAACGGAAGTGTCCCGGTTCTATCACACCCGCGTGGATCGGTCCGACAGCGTGAGAATAGTGGTCCGCAGGGATCGGAACGGTCAATCCACTATATGATAAATTCTTAATGCCTTTTTTCGTTACAAATTTCTCGAGATCCGTTTTACGTCCGACGTTGATGTATTTTTCAAAATCGAAAGAGGAATAATCTTCCTCACCTTGATCGACGCCCAAGGAATGTCGCAGAATCCAGATCGGATTTGCAGAATCCTCGATGATTTCATTTTGAGAATGTTCTATAACTTCGCGTTCGATTCCATCGTTGGAAATCCAGAAACGATGATATCCTTTTTTACCTTTTCTCGGATATAAACCTGTGACAGTACGCATTCAAAATTCTCCTTGCAACAATCGATAGAATCCCCAAATTCCAAGTCCAAAGACCGTAAAACAGAGAAGTAAAGAATCGATCAGTCGAACATTCAAAGTGAAAGCGAAGCTTTTTGCAAAAGGTCTGTGTTTTAGATTAAACAACGGAACGGTTTTATAGATAGTTACGCCGAAAAAAACTAAACCAAAAAACGGTACCGAAATTACGAACCATTGCTTTTGGGCCCAACCGGCTTTTAGAAGTAAAAGATCGCTTACAAAAATCGGCGACCCCGGAAGAACGAACGCGAGAAATAATGCGAGAGTATAGAGGGAAAGGGCGCGTTTATTGATTTCCTCCGAAAGAAATATCTTACTCAACTCCCTTCCGCCCGAATCCATCCTCACGATTCCCATCGTTAAGAAGAGGAGAGATTTTAAGACGATATTACCCGCCATTATATAATTAAAAGTTGTCTCCGGTAGATCCATCCAAAGAAAAATCGCCAACGCCCCGCTGTGAAATAACGCAACTTTTGCGGTCATCATCCGTAAGTCGTTCCTCTGATACAAAGCGACGATACTCTGGAGCATCGTCGCTATTCCTAAAATCAACAATCCATCAGCGGCGCTAAAAGTGGTCGGATACAATTGATGGTCCATATGAACGAAGGGACGAATCGCAAAACAAACGGAGACGGGGATAAAGGCCGCAATGAGAGCTGAAATTTGACTCGGGCTATCCCCGTAAGTATCTACAACCCACACATGATTTGGGAAAAGTCCTAACTTTGCCGAATATCCAAAGATCGCTAACCACAAGCCGATTTCGATCCACAGGTTTTCCGGGTGTTCGGAAATACGGCCGGCGAGAATTTCTACGGGATGATCAATACCGTGTAACGTAGCCGTTACGATAATGATTCCGAGAAATGCAAGACCCAATCCGAACGAGTTGATTAGGAGAAACTTCCATGCGATCGGGAAGGACTTCGAAGTTCCACTGGAAGAGACGAGTAACGTTCCCGTAAACGTAGTGGCTTCGATAAGTACCCATTGCAAAGCGGATCCCTCCGAATTCCACGCTGCAAAACTCAAACTCGCGCAAAGTATCATTAAAACCGACCACATCGTAATCTTACTCTGACCTTTGGTCGGAGCGAAAACGTAAGCGATCAGAATGAGAAGAAGAACGACGGCGCCGATGCTGTTTAGATAAAATAAACTCATGCGGATATCTCCTCTTTTTCGGATTGAGAATCATTCTGCATGCTGACTCGAAGCGTCGAAGCCGCACCGATAATAAAAACCGCGTCCAAGAAGGATCCGAATTCTATCCCTAACGGTAAACCGGTGCGCAAAATTTGAGTAAGAAGAAACGTCCCATTTTCAAAAACGCCAAAGGATGCGATTACCGGAACCCAATGACGACGAACCACAAAACCGACCATTCCCACATACAAAAGCAAAAACGTATAAAGAAAGGACATTTGATTTACTTCACCAAATCGATATTTGGTGAAACCGAACATCAAAAATCCGATCAATGCGCCGACCGAAAGAAGCGCAAAAGTTGGTATATAACCGATCTTCGGAAATGTGGATTCTACGGAGTTAGTCTTTCTTGCCGTCCAGAAAAGAATCAGAGGGGTTAAAAGAACCTTAAAAAAGACGATCATCCCCGCTAAAAAAAGGCTATGTGTGTTAAAACCCGAGTCTTCAAAAAGCGGGACTAACAGGAAGATACTTTGAAAACCGAGAAGTAAAACCAAACGTTTTATCCGATTTTCCAGCAGAATCACAACTCCTATCAGCAGGAGAATTAAATAACTAAATTCTGTTCCCATAAATTTTCCTTAGGATCTCATCCTAATTTGAGAAGAATGCCCAGAAAGAGCATAAAGATAAAATTTAAACCTAATAACTCAGGAATCCAACGCCAACGTCTTCTCGTACTGTTTGATTCGATATAACCTACGCAGAACGAAACAAAAAGCGCTCCTAATATGGCTACGACATCCAACCAGAATTTTGAGATCGTGTGATTTATAAAAAATTCTCCATGATAAATTCCGATCTTCGCGACGAATAAAAATAAGGAGCTCGTCTTAAGTTGTTGTGCTAATTCGAAAAACGCACGCCTACTTCCCGATGCCTCCAAAAGCATAGCTTCGTGGACCATAGTCAACTCAAGGTGAGTTCTCGGATCGTCGAACGGCGGTTTGGCGATTTCCGCTAAAATTACAAGAGAAGTGCCAAGCAAAAATAAACCGCCAAACGCAAGACTTGCGAAATTCGCGTTTACTACGATGTGAGACTCGAAAACTACCAAAACTAGAATCAGAACCGGTTCGCAGAATACGAACAGGATCACTTCTCTCGCCGATCCCATTCCCGCAAAAGAAGTTCCGTTTTCAACCGCATAGGCTAACAATGCGAATCGGATGATTCCTATTAAGAATGGAATCAAAAGAAACGGCGCCCATTCATAACTGACCAAACTCCAAAGAACCAAACCGGCTACAAAGGCGATGATCGGAGAAGCTTCCGTAAAAAATCCGGAAAACGGGCCGTCCACCGGCTTCTTACGAATCATTCTAATCGTATCATAAAGAATCTGAAGAACCGGTGCACCGATCCTTCCTTGCGCGTAAGACCGAACTTTGAGTACGATTCCTCCGCAGAGAAACGGAAGAAATAGAAATGAAAGTATTCGAACTATTGAGTCAAGGTATCTAAGAATAATTTCCATAAATCTCCTTCGGCCAATTTCAAGCCAATGATCAAGAATAAGAGCAAGACGACCGTTGCTGAGGAAAATGCGAGATTGATCGAAATCGTTTCCTCATCCGCTTCGTTGACTTGCGTTTTAAAGGTGTCCAATAACTTCACGATTCCTTTCAAAATCGATTCATCCAACTTCGAACTTCCGTCTTCGTGTGTGAAATATCTCCCTAAAGATGCAAAGAGCGGATTGGAGACTCCGTCTGAAGGAATTGCCACATCGGCTCCTTTGTAATTTCCACCGCAGTCCCAAAGTCTTCTGCGTTCGATTTTTGTTCTTAAACCGAATATTCCGATCACCAGAAACATTAGGAATCCGATCAGATTTACGCTCGCCAAACCTCGATACCAATTCTCATCCAACCAGACTTTGGTGGGAGAATAATAAAGAGTATAAGCCGAAATACCGAGGGACACCCCAAGAATCAACAACCCGCTCGCCGTCAAAGAATATCGAACTAGTTTAGGTGGAATATTTTCCGGCCAATTCACTCGAGGTCTGGAGACAACCATTCCTAAAAAAATTCTTAAATGCCCAACGGCGCCTAACGCTAATCCGGAAGAAACCAAAATCAAAAGAGGTAAAATTAAAATCGCACTTTGTCCCGGGATATCCAAAACCCCCGCTACAAGTTTCACAAAAGTCGCCTCGGTTAAGAAGCCGGTTGTTCCGGGTAACGCGAGAAAACTGATAGTTCCCAGACTCAACAACGCGGTCGACAATCCTGAATTCTTACCGATTCCCGTATTGTGATCTATATTAGAACTCCCTGAAAGTTTTAGGAGATAACCTATGGATAAGAATTGAAACGTCTTGCTGATGCTATGATGGATTAGAGAAATGAAAAATAGAAAGGAAAAGGATCTGCTCAAAACCTTCAAACCTTCCACGTCGCTGTCCTTCCACAAGGCTGAGAGCAACAAACAGAGCATTAGAAAATTCGTATTTTCGATCGTACTATAAGCGATCGCTTTCCTAACGTCTTTTGCGAATACCGAACTCAAGCCCGCCCATAAAACGCCGAAACCCGCCAGTGGAATTAAAATTTTTATGATCACCGAACTTCCGATCCAGGGAACGGCGAGCTGATGAAAAAGAATCAGCGGAAGATTTACCAATATTCCAGAATAGGCGGCGGAAGCGTGCGGCGGAGCGCCCGCGTGAACTTCCGGAAGCCAAAAGTGAAAACCGAAAAATTCCGCCTTTACCAGCAAACCTAAAACTAAAAAGAATTTTCCCAAATCGTCGTCAGGAGAATAAATCCAATAGGTAAAACAGAAAATTCCGACTCCACTTGCAAGCAGGAGCGCGATAAAACTTTTTGCCGAAGAAGAAGTCCAGTTCTCTCCTTGATACAGAAGAAAGCCGCTGACTGTGGACAATTCCCAAAACAGTATCAACCAAAGCGTTTTGCCTGCAAAAAAGCAAAGTCCTGTGCTCAGAAAAAAGATCGCATACCCCAGAAGAACGGTCTTTTTTTTAAGTCCTTCATAGCCGACTACGAAAACGGAAATGATTAAACCGACTACCGCTTGGAGACTGAGTCCGACAAGAATAGCGCCTTCATGGTCAAAAAGATTCTTACCGAAAGCTTTACCGATTAGGAAAGGGGCGACAAGACTCATTAAAACGAGTAAATAAGATAGAATTACCATCGATTATTAAACCTCCTTCTATTTACAGCGCCGCGTTCACTTGGAAAAAATAAACGCTAGCGTTGTTTGAGGACGTATGCTGTTTAACAAACGCCGCTCCGTTTAGTTCAAATTGATTCGTGGTTCCATTATAGAGTAGAGGACTATTTCTATAATTTCTCACAGAATTCCCTGCAATTAAAAATCCCGCACCCATCCAAAGGGAGACATTGTCATTGAGTTGATACATCCAAGTTAAGTCCAATTCGTTGTAAATATTTCTTCCCATCGAATACGATTGTGTGTATGCGTTTCCGGTATAATTCTCCGATGATCCGGCAGTCGCTGATTGTCCCGTCGTTGTCGTGGATGTCGCGACAGGGGAAGCGAGGGTCGAACCGGCAATCGAATTTGCCCCTCCGTTGATCGCATACCACGCGTCGTTCTTTTGCACCTTATCATTGATAATATACGCAATCTGAAACGTACCCCATTTTTCCGATTTGTAGGTGATATTCGAATTCCAAGAACTCAGATTTTTCGTATCGATATTCTCCGATAGACCGGCCACGTTATTCCAATATGGGATCACACCAAATCTCGGATTTACAAGAGTTTGAAAGGTAGAAGAAGTTCCATCGGCACGGTTATTATCGCCCGAGGCATACGTATATTGAAATCCGAAACGTAACTTTTCATCGAGAGTATATCCGGTTTGAAAGACGTGAAAGGAACCGGAATATTTCACACGCTCCGTTCTCATATCCGCGATTGAAGCGGAACCGATCGTTCCGGAAAGGTCGCTTCCTAAGAATTGTTTGTGAATCCTCCTTCCGTCATAACCGTTTTGCCACGCGCTTTCGATCGTCCAGTCCCAGGCTTTTCCCTTCGGAAGATTATTTTTTGCGGTTCTATTTGTAAGTCGAAACCCGGTCGTATAAAGCTCGTCGTTTTGTCTTTTTCTGTTTGTAGCCAGAACATCGTCCGTAGTCGAAGCCGGCGTTGAATTCGGAATCCACTTCTTTACAACATCTATATTATAAACATCTAACGTTACTTCGTTTAAGATATTAAAACTATTGTAGGTTCCGAATAGAGTGGTATCGGACTGTGAAGCGGAAGGATTCGAATTCCCGGTCGTGGAATTGACCTTTAGATCGTTAGATGATAAAACCCCGTTCACACCGCTTTGAGTCCAGAACGGTCTCGCCGCAAAAAAGTGGAAGTTGACTTTTTCGTAATCGAACATAAGACGCGCACCGTCGAAAGAAAGACCGTTGATCGTCCAGTTTGCTCCTCCGATCATTCTTTGATCTCCGTAAGCCCAAATCTGTCGACCGATCTGAATCTTCGCATCCAGAGGAAGTTTTTTTAACATCACAAACGCCTCGCGGATACTTGTATTATTCGGAGCGATCGAGTTATTCTGTTTTCCGGGGGTATTCGGATCCGAACTCAAAGTTGGTGTGTTGCTAAAAAAGCCGGAGCGAATATCTCCCACGTTAGCGGGTGATTCTCCCCCCCAAACTCGAGTATCTTGTACGGTGATCTTAAAACTTACGTACTGACTCGGATCCATTAAAAAATACAAAGCCGATGTCTGCATAATTCGATCCGTGTAAGCATGATTTGATCGATCAAAGTTCAGATTATTCCTGGATTCGAATCGAGGACGAATGTAAGCTCCGATTCGGATCCAATCGTTCAACCACATCTTATCGGAAAAATTTATCTTTTTGGATAGTTCCGGTTCCAAAAACGAATGACGTGTGTATTCCGGGGTGAGTCCGTTTGTCCTCAAAGGAGAAACGTATTTGTCGGAATTTTCCTCGTCTCCGGATTTTGTCGGTTCGGATGTTTTGTTTTCCACGATCGGATCGGCGGCCTTCGAAGTCGTTTGTGCAAAAACGGAAAACTGCAAAACGAAAAAAACCGTAACAAAAAGAAACGAATTGTATCTTAACTTTTTGGAAACAGATTTTTCCGGATAAAAAATCCTATGCTCCGTCGTATTCGAGTTTGCTTGAAACAAACTCTTAAAGTCGAAAAGTATCCTTCTCATACATTTACCCTAATTGATTCAGTTAAACTTAAGAAAGAGCGTATTACGAAAGAAAGAATCGAAAACCTTCAGCGCACTGTATATAAGCGGCTGAAAAACGTTTAAACGATCAAGGACGATTCTTTAACGAAAGAGTTTCCGATTCTCCTCTGGGGAATTTCCCGTATTTCTTTCCGTTACGCTCGCATTCGGTAAAAGAATCTAATCTTTTACCAGGCTACGTTCTTTCTTCCGGAAGACGGATGATTTGAAAGCGGTTTCAATTTTTCCAAACCGACAAGTTCAAACTTTCCACCTTCTTCTTCGTACTTTTCGGAGAAGGTCAGTAAATTCTCCATTACGGAATGATCGATTAAGAGAACTCCTGACAAATCAATTTGAACACTTTTGTTTTTCGGAATGGAATACAATACTTTTCTAATAGAAATAAAATTCAGAAATATCGCTAAACCGTAAAATTCGATTCTAATCTTTTGATTGGTTTCATGCAATTCGGACCTAATTCTAAAAAAGTCATTCAGAGTAATTCCTTTCGGAAGAATGATATTCAAGATGTGGATCGCAAATTTCGCAAGAACTCCCACAAAAATACCGACTAACAGGTCGTCTGCGATCGTGAAATAAATCGTGATGAAAAATAGGAAGACTTGGTCCATTCCCACTTTCCAGGTTTTTTTCAGCTCGGGAATTGCAAGTCGATATCCCGTGACCATAAGAATCGCCGCGAGCGCGGCAAGCGGAATCATTCTCACAATATCAGGCAAGGCCAGAATGAAAATGAGAAGGAAAGCCCCGTGAAAGAAATTGGACCATCGGGTTTTTGCGCCGTTATTGATGTTCGCGGAACTTCTTACGACTTCGGCGATAATCGGTAATCCACCGATCCAACCAAGAATAAAGTTACCTACACCTTTTGAAAAAAGATCTTTGTTTAGGTCGGAATTCCTTCTATAAGGATCCAATTTATCGATCGCAGCGACCGTAAGCTGTGATTCCAAACTCGCAACGAGAAAGATCGCCATCACCTGAGAAAAGAATTCTACCGTGTTGACCCTGCTGAAATCGGGAAAAGTAAATCCGTCCAGAAAACTCGCAGGAATGGTAACCAAACTTTTAGGTCCGACGGTAAAGTTGTTCCCCATAAACGTATATGAGTGTTCGATGTTGAATTGAAAAAAGGCTCCCATTGCGATACCGAGAGTTGCAACAAGCAGCGGACCCGGTATTTTTTTCAGTTTCGGATGTGGTAAAAAAGGAATGCTAACCAAAAGGATAATGCTGATAAATCCTATGATCGCGATTTCCGGATTCAGATGGATTAGACCGACCGGAAGTTCGTTGATCAACCCGATGATCGATTTTGTCGCCGGGGCATAACCTACCGCGACAAAAAACTGTTTGAGAAAGATGATTACTCCGATCGCCGCCAACATCCCGTGTATCACAGCGGAAGGAAAAATCGTAGCCAATATTCCCGCTTTTAAAAAGCTAAAGAAGATCTGCAACGCACCCGCGATCACAGTAGCGGCTAACGTATATCTAAAACCCGCGGCGATATCGCCGTGACCCAAGGTTTCAATCGATCCCAAAACGATCACGATCAATCCGGCCGCCGGTCCGTTAATCGTAACGTAAGAACCGCCTAAGATCGAAACGATCAATCCGCCGACGATACCCGACAGAATCCCCGCCATCGGAGGCGCTCCCGAAGCGATTGCGATTCCGATACAGAGCGGAAGCGCGATTAAAAAGATGATAAAACCGGAAACAACGTCCGATTTCCAATTTTCCAGAAGTCCCGGAAAAAAATCTTTTGGAGTAATGTGTTTTGTTTCCCCAGAATGAGATGAACTTTTCTTTGATGATTCCATATACTTATCCTAAATTTCAGAGTAATCAAGGTATTACCTGAAAATCTAGGGTAAGATTCTCAGGTAGCTAAGTAATACGGAGGAGGAATGTTCAACCTTTCGATTCTAAGAATATTCGATACCGAGAATGCACCGGAATCGCAGAGAAATAACTCCCTGGTCTTAACGATCAGTATATTTATAGAGTTCGAAAGCGTAAGCGCGGAAAAAACGAGGAGGAAAACAAATATGATCTCTAAGGATTGAATTTCGGATTCTGAAATGGATTCCGAAGATTCTACACCCGGATTCTTATCCAAGTATCCCGGATTCTGAACTACACTTACCGAGAAAATAACTAAAGAAAGAAGAGTAATGGAGAAAACGATAGATAATGCTACTTTTTTAGATAAAAACATAGAATGTCTAAACCAGTCGTTCATCCGTAAGGTAATCTTCAAGTAAAACCAATTTGGTGTCAACTGAAATCAACAGACTCTCAAAATCTCCGAATTCAAAAAATATCTCCTTTGAAAACCGTCCGAAAAAATCTTTTCAAAACTCGGAATTTCACAAGATCGAAATTTTCTTTCGTTATTCAAAGATGGAAATTCATTTTTGAAACATTCGGTTTTTATGAAACGTTGGAAATTCACAAATTTTTAATCACATCTTCTTCTTAGGTTTTGGCCGGCGACGCCCGGCCAAAATCTTTGTAAATAATTATTTGAATAGAAGAAAACTCGAATCGAATAATCCGAGAAATTTGAAATAATCGCGGCGTTTCTGGAAAAAAGGTTATCCGATATGTTATAATGATCATAGAAATCCCAACTAGTTTAACCTCTCAGGACAATCTCAATGCCAAAGAAAAATTTTAAACCGATTCTTTTTACCTCCTTCTTCTTGTTTTCATTCGTATCTTGCGGATTTATCTCTTCTCTTTTCTTAAAAAACGATCCTACTCCGTCCGGAATGATCGTAGTATTCCAAAGCGGTGAAGTCGAAATTGAACGAAACGGCAAGAAGATTCGATCTACGCCCGGATTGATTCTTAAAGAGAACGATAAAATCAAAACCAATTCAGGTTCCGTCGATATCCAAACCGGTAAGGGCGACATCGTAAGAATCAAATCTTTCAGCCAAATTACTCTGAAGGAAATTTCCAAAAACGGAAAACCGAATACAAACCTTTATGTGCAAGCGGGCGAACTTTTGATTAAAACGAATAAACTCAAATCAAAAGATTCTTTTTTACTTTCGACTCCGACCGCAGTCGCGGGCGTTCGAGGAACCACGTTTTCTTTCGAACTTACAAACGGAAAACCTCCCAAGGTGAAAGTTTACGAAGGCGCCGTCGCGATTACATTCAAGATTTCTAAAGAGATCATAGACAACGGCAAAGCTCTAGATAAAGAACTTTACGGCGAATTTGTTCAATTTTTGGAAAAGAACGAAGTCGTTTTAGAAAACGGAGAGGAATCTTACGTAAAGCCGAGTTTGGACGAAATGATTCAGCTTGTTTTAACAAGAATCGAGCAGGACGAAAGTATCGCCAAAGAATTCGATCAGCTTAAAAAATTAGAAAACCCCGAATTTCAAAAAGAAGAATTCACCGCAACTCCGCAGGAAAAGGCCGAGGTAGAGACGATGGTTTCCGTCGATGCCGGTCTTTTAGAAAAAGCTCTGAATGAAAATCCGGATTCTACAAAACCGGTTATTTCTTCCGTATCGACGGAAATCGTCGAAAATCACGAATCCAAACTGGATCAAGCTCTGAAACAAATCGAGGCGGATGCACAGGCGAGCGATCTTAAGGACGAAGCCAAAATCCGAGAATTCTATAATATTCTCGAAGTGGTCGTCAAAACGGATGGGACAAAACTTTCGGGAGCAATCGTTACTCAAATAGGAGATAGACTGATTCTTCATACTCCTTCCGGTGTGATTCGATTGAATAAGAACGATGTCGATTTCGTGGATTATCAATCCTTTCAAATTAAGACAAAGAAAAAATAACTCTTTAGAAGGTTTGTTCCGAATCAAATCGGTTCAAACTTTCTTTTCCATTCTTACGAAAATCCTTCCCGTTCTCCTATTTTCTTTTTGATCTTTCGGAGAAATTTTTCATTCTGCCAGCAAGACTATGAAAAAGAAAATTCTTCTCCTCGGTTCCGGGGAACTCGGTAAGGAATTTGTTATCGCCGCTCAAAGATTGGGACAACACGTCGTTGCTGTAGATTCTTATGACAACGCTCCGGCGATGCAAGTCGCCCATGAAAGAGAAATTATAAATATGCTCGATGGAAATCTTTTGGATCAGATTGTCGCCAAACACAAACCGGATCTCATTGTTCCCGAAATCGAAGCGATTCGAACCGAACGTTTTTACGAGTATGAAAAACAAGGATATCAAGTAGTTCCCTCTGCGAAAGCCGCCAACTTTACGATGAATCGAAAGGCGATTAGAGACTTGGCTTCAAAAGAATTAAAAATTCTCACCGCAAAATATCTTTATGCGTCTTCCGAAGAAGAACTTCGCAAAGCTGTGAAAGAATTAGGTCTTCCCTGCGTAATCAAACCTCTCATGTCTTCTTCCGGAAAAGGGCAATCCGTCATTAAATCCGAGGAAGATATCGGCAAGGCCTGGGAGGCCTCTCAAACAAAAGGTCGCGCCGGCGCCGCAGAAGTAATCGTTGAAGAGTTCATCCCTTTTGAATCGGAAATTACGTTATTGACCGTAACCCAAAAAAGCGGTAAGACTCTTTTCTGTCCCCCGATCGGTCACAGACAGGAAAGAGGAGATTATCAGGAAAGTTGGCAGCCCACCGAAATTTCGGAGTCTCAACTCAAGGAAGCTCAAAGAATGGCCGACTTAGTTACGAGGGAATTGACCGGCGCCGGCATCTGGGGAGTAGAATTCTTTCTTACAAAGGATCAGGTTTATTTTTCCGAACTTTCTCCAAGACCTCACGATACGGGCATGGTCACGTTAGCCGGCACACAAAACTTCAACGAATTCGAACTTCATCTTAGAGCGGTTCTCGGCATTCCGATCACGGAGATTACTCTGGAAAGAAAAGGCGCCAGCGCGGTTATTCTTTCCAGTTCCGATGGAAACGTTCCCTCGGTAACAGGTTTGGACGTCGCATCCGGAATGTTTGAATCGGATTTTAGAATTTTCGGAAAACCGATTACAAGACCGTATAGAAGAATGGGTGTAACGCTTGCTTATTCGAATAAGGGAGAGGAAATTTCATCTCTTCGCAAACGAGCGGCCCTTTTAGCTTCTAAGATTAAAATCGATTAGGAAATCTCGTCGGAACACATATTTCCATAGTATTGGACCAACTGCGGGTCCAATACTTTTACAATTCCATTCTCAACGGAAATCATCTTTCTTTGTTTTAGAACTTTCAGACCTTTTTGTAAAATCTCTTCCGGGTCGTGAGTGAGATAATTCTGTTTTTCAGTAAGGACCGTTTCATTGATCAGATTCTTCAATTCGTTCAAACCGATATCCGATTCGGCTTCGGTCAACATTCTTGCGACCAATTGATTCGGTAAAATTCTACGATACTTTTTCCATCCTTGAGTAATCTCAAAACCGATCGAACCGGTCGGATCCTCTTCGTGAATGTAACGTGAAACCGGAATCGGTTCGCAAAGATCCATATAAACTTCGGTTCTTTTGTAAAAAAAATCGCGAAAGCCCGGTTTCTTGTCTTTACCTGTGAACTCTTCGTCCTCGGGAACATTTTCGTAAGAAAGCGCAATCGGAACTACGATCACCTCGGATCCTGTGTGTTTATAAGCTTCGACGGACGTGGATAGAATCCCTGTTTTGATTGGAATGATTCCGCCGGTCCGAGAACGCGTCCCTTCCGGATAAACTAACGTCGGAATTCCTGCCTCTAACATCATCGTCGAATACTGGGTCAAACATTCCAAATAAAGAATATTCCGATTTCTTTTTCGATCCACCATATAAGCTCCCAACGATTTGAGAACGCTCGCAAGCCCCGGAGTCGCCATAACCTTTTTATCAGCCGCGTATCGAGGCACCGGAAGACCCAACCATTTGAGACCGAAGGCCACCTCGACGGAATCCAAATGGGATCGATGAGTAGGAGTATAAAGGATGTCGTATCTTGATGCGAGAGCCTTTACTTCTTTTACACACCCTCCGATCTTAGGTAAACCGGCGCCCGGTTTAAAACCGCTGAGAACATATCGGGTCGGCGCGATCAAATGGATCAAAGTATCCCTCAAAAACGGTTTATAGTCGTCCGCAATTTCAGAAACATAAAAATCTAATATTCTGGATAAATCCCGGCTTCCCTTTTCTTGAAAGTTTGTTTCGATCTCCTTCCAAAGCTGAATTTCTTTCGGGATCTGCAATAGATCGGTGATGTCGTTTGTTTCCTCCGCTTCTTTGAAACGTTTTTCCAAGGACTTTACGATCAGTGAAGATTGTTTGATAATTCGATCGGTCATTCCGGGTTGACCGTTGATATGTCGGAGCACGTTCTTTCCCAGAGCTTGTTGAAATTTTTTTCCCGAAGCCGTACCTAAACCGGAACGTTTTGTAGCCGTTTTCGAAATATGTTTATCTTCGTCGGATGTGGATTTTGAAACAAAACGGATCAACTCTGTTGGAGAAGCTCTTCTTGTGAGAATTTGAAACAAAGTGTTGTAGAGTGGAATTTCCACATTCTTTTCCTCCGCCAACGCAATGATCGATGCTAAAGCAAATGCTCCTTCCACATGACTTTCACTTTGACTCACTTCCTTTTGAATGAACTCCGCCGGATTGAAAAACAATTCTATCCTTTCGATCAGATTGGGCTGATCTTCGCCGGATATCAGCTTTCGAACAAATCGATGTCCGTAAGCCTTGTTTCGGCTGTAACGGGATGTACAAGAAGAGATCAAATCGGCGAGACCGTATTCTTGAACGGGTTTGATAGGAATTTCCAACGCGGCTATTAGCGTTGTAATTTCCGAATAGCCGAGACTGATCAACTCTCCTTCAAAATTACTCCCGCATTCCGGAATTCCGGATGCGATTCCGCAAGCGATGGCGATCGGATTTTTCATCACGCCGAAAATTTCCAAACCCACAAGGTCTTCGTAACTTTTTGTGTGGTTTCTTGCTCCGTTAAAAAGGCTGTCGAAAACGTCTATGGACTTTGGTCCTAAAGTAGAAAGACAATAAAAACTGTGATGACCGCGTTTTAATTCGCCGAGTAAGTTCGGACCATTCACCGCCGTATATTCAATATCGATAAAACCTGCGTTCGAAGAAAGTTTTTCAATATATTCAGAATATGTAATACAATTGCTTTTTCGCCTAGTCGAGGCGGACAAAATTCCTTTTGTAAACGTAAAGATTGAATGTGATAAGTCCTTATCAAGCGACTTGACCAGCTCTTCTAAAATCCCTTCCATAAGACGGGAAGGAACCGCGATAATGATTATCCAAGAACCGCTTTTTAAAAAGTCAAACTCGCTCGTAACATAAACGTTATCCGGAAGCGTGATCGAATCCTCCAACAAGGAAGCGATTCTTTCTTTTTCGATTTTTTCGGCCCGCTTACGATCGTCATACCAGAGAAACATTTTTTCGGTCTTTGGTGAAAGATATGTGGAAAGAAAGACTCCCATCGGTCCTCCTCCCAAGACGGCGATATTTTTTAGAATTGGTTCGGATGGTTTTAATTCTTCCATTCTAATTGCTATTGAGAGCTTAAGAATTTCAGGAACAATCAGAAAACGTCCGGTTTTGTTTTCTTTTTCTGGGTTGCCTAAGTAGTAAAAGAAAAGAGAGTGGACTTGTGATTTTAAACAAATCCAAAAATCGGCGCGGAGAATTTTTATTTTTTTTCCTTGTCCTATTTATATCTTTGATCGCAAGTAATTGTTCCACGTATCTCCAAAATCGAAAGAATGATTTCAAAGACATCTTTACAGTTGGGGTTGAAAATCCGGGATACGGAGCGGGTGTAAGAATCGGACCCTTGGCCGCCGGTTTTGTATTTCAAGGTGGAGAATCTTCTCCAGGTAAAAGAGACTTGGGGAAAGGTTACGGTTTAAGAGGCGGACATCTTGGAACGTATCGATCTCAGCAGCTTATCTTTGGAATTTTGGGAAGTGATACTTTTTTTCCTTTGAATGTAGAAACACAAACAATGGATACCGGCGAAGAGGATATATCGCCGGAAATGGCGGAAGAACTCAAGAACCTCGAGAACACAAAAGTTCCCGGCGACAAAGTTCCGGAATTTTTAAACGAACGACACAACATCAAAAGTCAAAAACTTCGCTACCTTTCCTTTTATCACATCCCGGTCGCGGAACGAAGAAAAAGAAAAAAAGAAGAATTCTACAGACGATTTATCGAGGAGCAAAACTTTGATCGAAACGATCCTTCGATCCAGAACGCTCTCCAAGCTCTCAACAAAAAGAAAGACGGTTATCCAAAAAGTTTTCTTTTTCAGTTAGAAGTTTACTTCGGAATTTATTACGGTTTAAGAATCGGCTTCAACCCCGCCGAGCTCGCTGATTTTTTAGTAGGACTCGCGGGATTGGATTTATTAGAAGACGATACTGCCGATTAAAGTTTGTATTCCATCTTTTTGATAACGCCTTTCTTATCGATCGTCAACTTGATGAATTTTGTGTCTTCCGTAATACTCGCCGGTTTTTCAGCCAAAGTCTTATAAGAATTCTTTTGGTAATCCGTAGAAACAAGATACCACTCTAAAACCGCTCCGTCTTGTGTGTTCAATTCCACGGACGGAGTTCCCAATACCGCTTCCGCTTTTAGACGTTTGTCTCCTTCTTTTATCATTCCGACTTCGAAGGTTCTAATATCCGAATTTGGCTGATATTCCTGTTTTGGAGGTTGTTTTTTTTCCTCCGATTTACAAAACGAAAGAACGGAGAGACAGGTTAAAATCATAAACGCTGAAAATATTTGTTTCATCGTAATCTTCTCTAAGTTTGAATTTTGAACTGCAATACTTATCTTGATTTTAGCTCTGTCGAGATTAAAAATCGAATTAAAATTTAAAAAATTCTTCTTTAACACCGCTTAAGAATCACGATGGTTTCATGAAAGAAAGGGAAGATACAATTCGCACGATACTTTTGACCGGCGGTAGCGGATCCTTGGGTCTAACCCTTTTACCAAAATTACTGAAAAATTACAGAGTCGTATGTATCGGCCGAAATTTGTCCTCATTCCCGGATTCCATCCGTTTTGAGCCCAACTTCGTATTTTACGAATTCGATCTTGAAGGACCGAAGGAACTCCTCATAAACGAAGAACCTTCGTTTATCATTCATCTCGCGGGAAAAGTCAGCGGTGAAGGATCCACTTATGAAGATTACAAAAGAGGAAACGAAACAGCGACACAAAAGATTCTTAACTTCGCTTCTAAACATAAAAAGACGGGTATTCTTTTTTCCAGTTCCACGTCGGTTTACGGATTTTCCGAAAGACCTGTCACGGAAGTTTCCGCCTTAAAAGGAAAAACGTTCTACGCTCTTTCCAAAATCGAATGTGAAACCCTGATACAAAGATCGAAAAATAAATTCGTTATTTTGAGAATTGCGTCCGTTTACGGTCCGACCAATAAAAGTTTTTTGAATAAGTTATTTCGGATTTTTCAATACGGACTTTTACTTTGTTCGGGAAATCCTGAGTTTAAAAAATCGATGGTATATTCTTCCGATGTTATCGACGCGATTCTTTTAGTTTTGGAAAAGTGGAAAAAGGTTTCGGGAAAAATTTACAACGTAGCGCATCCTAAACCTTTTTCATTTCAGGATTTTGAATATTTGATTCGAGACGTGTTTCCCGGAAAATTCTATGTTCGAATCCGATTGAAAGGTATTGTATTATTATTTTTTAATATTCTAAACACACTCTATTCTAAATTAACCAACAGGAAAATAAACGTAGATTACATCCAGGAAACTACGATCGTAGATTCTTCCAGAATTCAAAAAGATATCGGGTTTGAATTTAAAGTTTCCTTCGAAGAGGGAATTCGCGAGATCGCCCGGAGTAAATCAAAAGTTTAAGAATCCGTTCTTTCGGAAAGAATCTTTAGCAGATTGTCTAAAACGTTCTTAAGATCGGTTAGGCTTTTTTTATCCACGTCCAAGTTATCGAGAAGTTTATCAGGCACACAAACGGCTTTTTCTTTGAGTTTTTTTCCTTTCGAAGACAGAAAAATTTGAACCGAACGTTCGTCTTCGAAAGACCTTTTTCTATGAACGAGATCGGATTCTTCCAAACGTTTGAGCAGCGGAGTCAAGGTACCGGAATCCAAGTAAAGTTTTTTTCCGATTTCCTTTACGTTGCATCCGTCTTCTTTCCAAAGAATCAAAAGAACCAAATACTGAGGATAGGTGATACCGAGTTCTTCTAAGATCGGCCGATACAAGGAAGTCACAGCTCTCGAACAAGCATACAGTGGAAAGCAGATTTGATTTTCTAGGAAGAGTTCTTTAGCGAGCATAAACTTTCCCGTCTCAAGATTTTAAGACGGGTTTTATCCTTATTTTTTTAAAAGGTCTTGGATTTCTTTTTCGATCTTCTCCGGAGTGGTAATCGGCGCATATCGTTTGATCACCTTTCCGTTTTTATCGACTAAAAATTTCGTAAAATTCCATTTGATTGCGTTTCCGAAAAATCCGGAAGCTTCGTTTCTAAGAAAACGAAAAACCGGATGGGCGTTGTCGCCGTTTACGTCGATCTTTCTGAAAATCGGAAATTCCACTCCGTAATTTCTTTGGCAGAAACTTTTGATCGTTTCGTCAGAGCCCGGTTCTTGGTGTTTGAATTGATCGCACGGAAATCCTAGTACTTCCAATCCTTCCGAGTTGTATTTCTTATAAAGTTCTTGGAGAGCGGCATACTGAGGTGTAAACGCGCATTCACTGGCAGTATTTACGATTAAGAGGACTTTTCCTTTATAATCTTCTAATTTCTGTTCTTTGCCGCTGTTCAATGTGGCTGTAAGGTCATACAATGTCTGGCTCATTTCAATCTCCATTTAGATTGTGCACAATTTAATTTTACAAAATACATCTATTTTCATTCTGTCAAGAGAATTTTTATATTTTTTTAAGAAACAAATTCGAGAAACTCTTAGGAGTTGATTTTTTATAGAACCGCTTAGAATGAATCCCATGAACTCTAAGCGCAAAATTCTAATCCCACTTCCTTCCGAAGACTTTGATCCTTCCGAAGCCGCCATTCCCTGGAAGATGCTCAAGGAGAATCACTTCGAAGTAGTTTTCGCGACTCCCGATGGAAAACCTGCGCAGGCGGATTTCAGAATGTTGACCGGTAAAGGACTCGGAATATGGAAGCCGATTCTGATCGCTCATAAAAACGCGAGAGCCGCTTATCAAGAAATGTCTGAGGATTCAAATTTTTTACATCCCTTATCTTACAAGGATCTGAAGCCGGAAGATTTTTCAGGCGTGATTCTTCCCGGAGGTCACGCCCCCGGTATGAAAGAATATTTAGAATCAAAAACTCTCCAAGATTTTGTAGGAGCTTTTTTTGCAACCGGCAAACCGCTCGGAGCCATTTGTCACGGCGTTGTTCTCGCAGCGAGAAGCAAACTCCCCGGAACTGATCGTTCGATCCTCTTTGGAAAAAAAACGACTGCGCTTTTAAAATCGCAAGAGATGGCAGCTTGGAATCTCACAAAATTTTGGTTGGGTGATTATTATAGGACTTACTCTCAATCCGTAGAAGACGAGGTGAAAGAAAACTTGAAAGACCCAAAAGATTTTCAATTCGGACCGAAGCCGATCTTTAGAGATAGTCTGAAGAAGATCAAAAGAGGTCATTCCATTACGGATGGAAACTATGTTTCTTCGCGTTGGCCGGGCGACGCATATTCTTTCGTAAATTCATTTATGAAACTATTTTAACTTTCTCGATTCGAATCTTTCCGTAGTCTAAAAAATCTAGGAAATAGAATGCAAGATCAAAGTTTATTGATAACCCTCATAGTATTTCTTTCTGCCGCGGTCATCTCGGTCCCCTTATTTAAAAAAATAGGATTGGGTTCCGTAGTCGGTTATCTCATTGGGGGAACAATCATAGGGCCTTGGGGAATCGGACTGATTACGGATGTCGAAAGTATTCTTCATCTTTCGGAATTCGGAGTGATCTTACTTTTATTTTTGATCGGTTTGGAATTAAAGCCGCAAAGACTCTGGGTGTTGAGAAGACCCGTTTTCGGTTTGGGCGGTCTTCAGGTCATTCTTACTTCGTTGATCTTCTTCGGTATCTTATACCTGCTTGGATTGACTATCGCGCAAGCTATCGTAATCAGCATTAGCATTTCCTTATCTTCGACCGCGTTTGCTCTTCAGGTTTTAGGAGAAAAAAACGAGTTAAACACGGCACACGGAAGAAGCGCGTTTGCAATTCTTCTTTTCCAAGACTTAGCCGTGATTCCTATAATGGCCATTCTACCCTTTTTAGGAGAACCAACGGGGCAAACCGGAACTCAGAGCAGCCTCTTGCATATTCTTACGGCGATCGCGACGATTCTCGCGGTTATCCTCGCAGGAAGATTTTTAGCGAGACCTCTATTTCGACTTGTTGCATCTTCCGGA
The DNA here is from genome assembly GCF_016918785.1 of Leptospira ainazelensis. Classification (GTDB taxonomy): domain Bacteria; phylum Spirochaetota; class Leptospiria; order Leptospirales; family Leptospiraceae; genus Leptospira; species Leptospira ainazelensis. The sequence continues at coordinate 28,791 of NZ_JAFFPT010000019.1, forward strand.
AATCACGAGATTTTTACCGCGCTTTCTTTGTTAATCGTAGTCGGACTTTCGCTCCTCATGGATCAAGTAGGGCTTTCCATGGCTCTCGGTTCCTTTTTAGGAGGAGTCATTCTTGCCGATTCGGAATACAGACACGAGTTAGAATCCAATCTTGAACCGTTTAAAGGATTACTCTTAGGTCTTTTCTTTTTAGCGGTAGGAATGTCGATCAATTTGGGAGAAGTTCTGAAGGATCCGATTCTTGTGATTCTTTTTGCAATCACCCTCATGACTATCAAAGCTTTAGTACTTTACTTTCTTGGAAGAGTTGCAAAACAAACAGAAGAAACCTCCCTCAATCTCGCGGTTACGATTTCTCAAGGAGGAGAATTTGCCTTTGTCATTTTAGGAGTCGGAGTCTCTCTATCTATCTTACCGAGAGAAAGAGCGGATCTTGTCATCGCCGTAGTAACTCTCTCTATGGGGCTGACGCCGATTTTAGGAATTGCCAAAGACAAGGTTGTAGATTTGTTTTTTAAAAAATCCGAAGAACAGGAAGAGGATGATATTGAAGAACAAAATCGCGTAATCATCGCAGGTTTCGGAAGATTCGGACAAATCATAGCAAGGATGTTATTCGTTCATAGAATCGGATTTACGGCTCTGGAACACAACCCGGATCAAGTAAATGTAGCAAGAAGATTCGGTTATAAGATTTACTATGGAGACGCGAGCAAGCTAAGTCTTCTCCGCTCAGCCGGAGCGGAACAAGCCGATCTTTTTATATTAGCAGTTCAAGATATAGAAGTTTCGGTAAAAGTTGCTGAAATGGTAAAGAAACATTTTCCAAATCTTACGATCATCGCTCGCGCTCGGAACAGAGAGCACGTTTTTAAACTGTTGGAATTAGGCGTAAAAATTATCAGACGCGATACATTTGCTTCCGCACTCGAGTTAGCCGGAGAAACATTGAGAAATCTGGGTTTTATGGATTCCGAAGTGGAACAAAAAATTAAAAAGTTCCGAGCTCACGACGAATTAACTCTCAAAGGGCAATACCAAGTCCGCCACAACGAAAAAGAGTTTATCCAATTTTCTAAAAATTCAATCCGACAATTAGAAGCGGCATTCGAAGCCGATCGTCTCGAAAAAGAAGGGAAGACGGGCAGCTGAGTTCGAGGATCTGCGTCCTGCCTCAAAACGGACGATTTGATAAAAAAAAAGACAGATCGAATGCAAGTTACTCAATAATTTATTCTTCGTTTAGTTTTTAACTTTTTCTTTACTCAAAAATATAAAGCTGAGCCTATTTTTTCTCTGTCTTTTAGATCCGGTTTTCCGGATATGTTCAATATAGGAAACTTTTCCGTTTTAGACTTCCCATAGAGTTTGAAGCGGAAAAATCCAATTCTCTTCACTATTCTCTCCGGAGTGGCTCTTTATCGAGCCGCTCCGATTTTTTGAAAAAAACACCTGTTTCTTCTTTTCGATTTTTATTTAAGAATTTAGAAAGAATTTCGATACTTATTTTAAGAATACGTAATGCGTCCTTTCCCAGTTAAAATTCGAGAAAAACAACGGATAAACCTCAATCAAAGACAAATACTAGTTACGGAATTTGAACAGACTCTAATTATAACCTGAGTCAGTTGAAGTTTCGGACAATTTCAGAGCGATTTTAGGATTTCTTCTCGTTTCTTTTTATATTCTTCTTCCGATATCAACTTCTTATCAAACAGACCTTTAAGTTCGATCAATCTTTTTTCGGAATCGCTTATGTTTATCTTTTTTAAGGCGTCCGACGTTTCGGGCGTTGTGTGTGATTGAGTTTGAAAATGAGCAAGAATATGAAACTTCTTGAATTCATCTCCCGGCTCCTCTTTGAAATATTTGAGTTTACCGATTGCTGAATCCGGAATGAAAACTTCCAGCGAAGGTTTAAGATTCGATTCCGAAATCGAAAAGTTGGACCAATCCTGAAACGAATACGGAGTCTGAAAGTCTATAAACTGATTCAACTCGAAAAAAATAAAGTGAATCGCTTCCGAAGTAGGATACAAAAGAAAAACTGTTCTTCGAATTCTTCTTCCCGGATTTATCGAATCTTCTTTTTTTAAGATCCAAAGTTGATAAATTTGTTCAGGTGACTTTTCGAGTTTTTCGAAAGAACGATTGGAAATCTCTTTGCTCAGTTCCTTTGGAAAGATACGTAACGCAGTATCGTTGACCAAAGAATCGTTTCTATTTCCGAGTTGAAACAGGGATTCTTCCAGAATTTTTACGTAAGCGTTAGAATCTAAGTTCGCCGGAAATTTCGCATTCGTATCGATCCAGGATGGAAGTTCGGCGCTTTTTGCAAAGGAATAGAATGCAATGGAATCCGAAGAATAATTGAGTTCTTTTCGAATTCCTGAAAAGCAGGAGAGAAAAATAAGAACAACAGGGATTGGAACAAACCGATTCATAAGCGAACTCGAAAAAGTCTTCTCTAAAATCGGAATCGATCAAGAAGAATTATTCTTTTTTATCCGAATCTTTCTTTTTAAGAATGTTCCCGATTTTTCCAAGATCTTCCGGTTTGATTTTTGTGCCGGCTGCTTTTTTGTTTTCTTCTTGGATATCCTTATACACCTCCGCCCTATGAACGGAAACTTTTCGGGGAGCCTTAACGCCGATCTTTACCTGATCTCCCTTGATATCGACGATGACTATTTCGATATCATCGCCGATCATTATCGACTCGTTGGTTCGCCTTGCCAGAACCAGCACTTAACTCATCTCCACTGCTGCGGTTTCGAGAATTTTTTCGCGCACCGAATGAGACTCGTTTCTTGAGATAAACTGTTTCGCAACAAGACTCACTTTATTGATGAGAATCGGGCCTTGCATATTCGCCGTCATCGATGCGGGATCTTCGCCCGGAATCGTTACGATGACAAGAGTCAGACCATCTTTGATTTCTTCTATTCCGATCAATTGAAGCTCTTGTTCGGGAATCAACGGCTTGTATTCTTTCTTAAAGAGCGAAGGTGGAATCACGACAAAGGCTAAGTCCACTTCTTCCGTGGATTGCAACCATTTGAAGACGGATTCCTCCTCCTCTTCAATCAGAGCAAAGTTTTTGTAGTCTTCAAACCCAAGAAGACCTTCCGGAAAAGAAAGAATTTGTTTTTCCGATATTTGTATCTTTCCAAACGGTTTTGTTTGAATCTCGATTCCCATTTTAAATTCTTACCCCAGAGCTTTCCATTCAGAACATTCTATCTATTTTTTTATCTCAGAAAATCCATCAATGTCGGTTTAATGATTTTAGATCCGACGTTGAGCGCATATTGGTGAACCGTTTCCAGCCACTTCATGTTCATGATTGTCTCCGGAAAATCCACTCCTTCGTTTTTAGCAAGAAGTTCGGTCATGTAAGATTTATCAAAGTCGACCCTTTGTGCGTGTTCTTCCATCCGATTCATTCTCGCTCCGACGACGGCGCGGTAACGAAGAATATTCTCCATAGCCAAATCCAAGTCCTGAAGGTCTCGGCCTGAAATTCGCTCCTGATCCTTTTGGATCAAATCGTTTCGGAACTGAATCATCACGTCAAAGACTGACAACCCTGTTACCGTCGCCGACTTAGAATAGTTGTTAGGCGGTTCGGAGGTCGCAGAATCCACAAGTCCGATATCTCGGAGAATCGTTCCACCCTCCGTGTCTTCCATCCAGATCTGATGGGGAGCCGTCGAACTCAAACTGATATTGTCCTGCGCCAATTTGTTCGCTTTTACTTCCAGGGGAGAATTGTTGATTTTATCGATGATGTCGTCGATCGTATCTCCTGCGGAAACATGAATCTCCACTCCATCAATCTTAAATTTTTGATCGGAAGACGCGATATACCCTGAGTTGTCCACCTTACTCGTGATACTCATGTTAGTTCCCCAGAAAACTTTGTTTCCGGGAATCGTGACGGGAATATATTCACCCTTTTCAATTTCGCGAAGTTGTTCTCCGATATCGCCTCGATACTCCACGCCGATAAATTGATTTTTGAGTTCGATTCCTTGGAGACCTTTGATCTTCGATTCTATCGGCTCGAAGGGAGGTCTTTCGATTACGTGACCGCCGAACAAAGGACGCCCGGTCGCATCTCTTGTGTTTGCTATATCGACAAGAGCTCTTAAAATTTCATCGATCTCCTTTCCGATTGCAACTTCGAGTTCAAAACCTTTATCGCCTTGATAGATACCGTTCGAAGCTTGTACCGCGAGAACTCTCGCCCTTTGAAAAAGGGATCCGATCCGATCCAATTCCCCATCGATCTGTTGAAGACGGGAATTTCCGTCGTCTATATTTCTCTGAAACGTATCTAACTCATTCAGTCTGGAACGAAAAAACATTTGATTGGTCGCACGTCCGGGTTCGTCCGACGGAAGGCGAATCCTTTGTCCGGTCGCGAGTTGATTCTGAGTTTCGTCCATTTGTACTTGGTGTCTGTTTAAATTCTTAACCAAGCTGTTGTTCTGCATCATGTTTGTTATGCGCATCATAAAATATTCTCCTTACTCACGAAACTTTTTGTGAGCTTACACGCCGAGACGATTGATGATCGTATCTAGAATCTCGTTCATAGTGTTGATCATTTTCGCCGAAGCATTGTAAGAATGCTGGAACTGAACCATATTGGCCATCTCTTCGTCTAGATTGACCCCCATCACGGATTGTCTCATGTTTTCCAATTCGGACATGAGATCGTTTTGAATACCGAATTCTTGCTTCGCTTCTCTTGCTTCCGTTCCTAACTTGGAAATCAAAGTGTTATAAAAATCATCGGTCGTCTTAGAATAATCCACCATAACGGGATTGTTTCTCAGTGCGGAAGCGACCATCAAAGCGTTTCGTCCGTCCTTATGCCCTCCGGGAGAATTATAATCGCCGGTTCCGCCGACGTCCTTACCGCGAGCGGCCGCGATGTTCGCAACGTTATTCGCTATTGAATCCGCGATTCTAAAATGCGAAGAAGGATGGAAGTGCGGTGTTAGAGTAATGTCTTCCGGACGAGACTGAAGTTTATTGATTTCGCCGAGACGTTTGTAGTCGTAAGCTCCGGATGGACCCGACGCCATCAAAATACCGGTCATTCCGACGAGAAGGTCGCCGGAATCTTCGATATGTCTTAAGATAAAATTCTTATTAGGGTGATCGTCGGCAACGGTCGCTTTCAGAGCCAATTGATTGTCATGGTTCATATAAGCCACAACTCCGGAACGTGATGCGTTGATTTTTTTGATGATCCCGTTCAATGTATCATTGGAAGAATATGGAATCAACACGGGTGCTTCTTTCGCGTCCGATTGATTAAGGCTGATAGTTCCGTTGATCCCAACCGGACGATCCGGATCGATCGTGTTTCTACCGGTAACACGGAAGATTGCGGTAACGTCGTTTTGTCCGTCTCCATTGGAATCGTATTCGCCAAAAGTGTTAATTGACAAAGATCGAATATTAAAAAAAGCCTGATTCGTGTTCCCGTTGATTCCGAAACCGTCTTTATGAATTTCGTTCACTGCATCCATCACGTTGATGGAAAGTGAATCCACCTGATCGATTTTTTCGCGGATGATCTTATCACGAACTTCGATTAAACCTTGCAATCTTCCCTTTCTCAAAAGAACCGGATCGCCCGTTGAAGCCCAGTAAAGATCCAAAAGACCGTCCTTTGACGGATTGCCGAGAATATCTATCTTGTTCGCTTTATTACCTTGGACCAAAATCTGTTGTCCGATAAAAACCATCAATTCGTCTTCGTCCGAACGGCCGATCGTAACGTCCACGAGCGAGGAAAGTTCCTGAAGAAGCGCGTCTCTTTTATCATAGAGATCATTCGGTCTGTCGCCTAACGCTTCTGATTTACCGATTCTATCATTTAAGGTGCGAATGTTTTCCGCGATCGTATTCATGTGATACGCTTTTGTTTCGATTTCTCGGTTGGCCTGATCTTTCAACTGAGCGAGTTTGCGATAGACGTCTTCGGTTCTACTTCCGAGTCCGTTCGCTCTTTCCAGAACCACGGACCGATGTGCGTTGTCTTCGGGATAATTTGCAAGATCTTCCCAGGAAGACCAAAACTTATCCATAAGAGTTCGAAGTGTGGTACCGTTCGGTTCGTTAAAGACGGTTTCCAATTGATAAAGATATTCGTTACGAGCGGCCCAATAGTCTTTGTTTCCGGATGTTTCAATGATTCGATCGTCTACGAAGTTATCTCTAATTCTTTCGATCGAAGCGATTTCCACGCCTTGACCGATTTGTCCCGGAAGATTGGAACGATTGAGGGAAGGATCATACAAAGGATCCATCGCAGTCATCGTGACTCTTTGTCTCGCATACTGCTTGTTATCCGCGTTCGAAATGTTATGACCAGTTGTCTGAAGCGCCTGTTGGTGAGCGGTTAAACCCCGCTTTCCGATTTCAAGACCTGAAAATGTGGATCCCATGGCATCCTCCTATTACGAAAATATCTATGATTACGCCGAAGCGTTCAGCATAAGAGCCGGTCTCTTAGCTTGTTTTCGTTCCGGATTTTTTCCGGAACCGTATGTACTCAAACCCGATTCGGAAGCTTTCTCTTTAACGGCTTCGATCGTGCGGGTAAGAATTTCCTGACGAGTGATGATTAATTTTTCGTTGGATTTTATCTTCTCTTTCAAACGATGAAGAATCGTTTTCAACGAAGATCCGAATTCTTTTAGACGGAAGTTAGATTCTCTATCCAGTTGATTTAAAAAATCGGACAAAGTCGGAGCTCCGTTTTCCGGAAGAGCGAAATTTTTAGAACGATATACTTCCTCGATCGATTTCATTCGAACTCTCTCGATTTCAGAAGCCATCACAAGAAGTTCATAAGTTTTTTTTGTAATCGTTTCAAGCGCCTTCCCATCCGCTTGAACTACGGCGGCGGACTTTTGTATTTCCAGTTCCAGGACATTCGAGTAGAGATTGATCTCTTCCTGAAAAAGTTTCGTAAGTTGCTCCAACCATTCCTCTTGTTTCATCTGTTTTATCCGATCCCTGCTATGAAGAATCGGTAAAAACGGAAATTTGCTTAGGTAATTTTCAAAGAAAATGCGGATTCTATCGGAAGTCATTTAATAAGACATAATTAAGAAGAAGGCAAAGAAGAATTCGGAAAGTAAAAAGAAGAAAAACCGGTGAAAGGAAAGGATTGATCCGAAAAAAAAAGAGATAGATGAAAGAGCGAAATTTTTCAACGTCAATTCCTTTCTTCCGGAATCTCCTTTCCCTCAAAAGCGCTTTGAATGTTTTGGAATTTTCTTATTAAACTTCGAATAAAGGAATTTTATTTCCGTACGATTTCGATCGCAACGAGAAGATTGCTCTTCTTGTCGATCGTTGCGATTCATGTTTCGTTGATACAAAACGGTATTTTTTTTCTTCCATCACGAATAGGAAGGGGCAAGGAAATTCCAAGTCGGCGAAAATTTTCCGGGGAAAGACACATACATTTTTGAAAAAGGAGGAAACCAAAGATTTTTTGCGACACATCGGCTTCATCACCAAATCTCGGAGATTCTCAATCCGTCAATTTATGAATTTTTACAAAGATAGAAATCCTTTAAAAAAAGAGTCTGATTTAGAAAGAAAGAGTTGTTATTGATTTGTATACATTCGTATCCATAATTTATTTCCTTTAAATCGATTTGTTTTTATACTTACTTTTATAACCTTAGCCATAGCAGGATACGATGCAAAAATTTCTTAGAATTCTCCTTATTACCGCCGTCTTCATTTTACTTTTTAAGAACGACCCAAACTTTCCCAAGGACAAACCTTCATCGCAGGAAAAAGAAACCAAAATTGCGTCTGCGGTTTCCACAAACTCTAAAAAGGAATCCGACTCCTCCCCCAAGGCGAAGAAGGAAACTAAAAAAGAGCTTCGCGACTTTGAGATTGTTAATAAGAAGGAGCCGCTTTTTTTCTTTTCCATCCAAGGCAGAAGGTTTGCCCAAGGAGAACTTCTGCTCTTAAAACTCGCTCCTGAAAAAACTATACTATCCAAATTGGATAGAATCAAAATTTTCTGGGAGAAAAAGGAAATCCCTTACACGAAAAAGGACTCCGTTTTTTATGCTTGGATTCCCATTTCACCTGAATTCGATAAGAAAAGTGGAATATTAGAAATTCAAGATAAGAATCTTTTTAGAAAAAACGATTTCAAAGAGTACGAAATTCCGATTCAAAAAACGAATTTTTCAGAAACGAAAGTCTCCTCTTTGACGATGGATAAAAAATATACTTCGGAAGTATTACCCCAAGAGACCCTAGACTTTATCGCCGATTGTTCCAAATCTAAAACGCAAGCTTTTCAAACAAAGAGCGATCTTCAAATACAATCGGACTTTGTTTTTCCCGTACAGGAAGTTCATTTTACGAGTCCATTCTACAAACGAAGGGTTTATAACAAGACAAAAGGAAAAGCACACGGGGGTGTTGATTTTAAAGGAGGGCTCGGAACTCCAATTTATGCGATTAACGACGGAACGGTTATCTTATCGAGACCGATGTATTATGAAGGAAATTTTACGATCATTGATCACGGTCTTGAAGTTTATTCTCTCTATATGCATCAATCCGAGCTAAACGTAAAAGTAGGCGATAAAGTGAAAAGAGGAGATCCCATCGGAAAGATCGGATCTACCGGAATGTCGACGGGCCCTCACCTGCATTTGGGAATGCGGGTGAGAGGCACCTTGGTCGATCCGCGCTCAGTATTAGGATTAAAACTTTTTGAAAAAAAGGAAGGTCTCTAATAAGTTCTGATTCTATAATAAAAAAAGAATCCAAAGGTAATCTTAGAGTTTCCCAGAGTCTTCCCTCTTTACACTTTGAAGAATTTTCTCCACCGACTCTTCATGTTGTCTTCCTTTGACAAGACTTTCGGAAATATGAAAAAGAAGAGAATCGGGTAGTTTGTCCCCTGAGGAGATAAAAAATCCGGTCTTTGCGTATCTTGGCCTTAGATTGTCATAGTAAGTCCAAAAAACTCCATCCATTCTTTTCTCAAAATTTTCTTCGCCTAACTCGTGCACTTCGACCATATCGCCTTGATTGATGGCAAGGTCTAAAAACTTCAGAAACTCAGGCTTAATTTTATCGATTTCCAAAAACGGTTCCGGAAAATAAAAAATTCGAATGGAAGGATAACGGTTCGGATCTGTTTCACTCGAAGAAATGATTCCAGCGATTTGTCCGGTTCCGGTTTGATCTTTTAAGGTTAAATTTTTCGGATTGTGAAAGTAAAAATCTTCAGGTAATGTGATTTGAACCCGGATATCGGAATTCTGTACGATTCTTGAATCCGAATCGTATTCCCAATTCGTAAGCTCCTTCTCTTCCCAATTCGGTTTAAAAAGAATATAAGAAGTCAGAATTTCAGCTTTTTGTAAAGTTTTGAAACTCAGCAAACCACCGGTTAAGACCATTAGTCCCAAAAGAAAAATTCGATAAAAAACGGTGCTTTCTAAAAAGCGAAAAGTCAGACCGATCCCGGAATAGACAGCGACGAAAAAAATTCCCGAACGGTTGGAATAAAAGTCGGTTAACAATAAGAGAAGAATGCACGATACAAAAACCGCAGCTTCCACGATCGGATTGAGGATGATCCGGGTCGTATCGATTGTTTTTGCTGAATCGGGGCCGATTTGATATCTTTTGACGGATTCTTCTTTTAACAGTTTTCCAAACGCAAACGAAATTAAAAAGAAAAAGGCAGAGGCCACCGCGTAAGCGCCTAAAACAAGAATTAAGATAAAGAAAATGGGAAGATGACTTTCATGTAAGATAAGAAACGAAATTCCAACGAGAGAATAGATGAGGAAGAGCTTTCCTAAAAAGGAAAGTTCTTGCAGTTTCAAACGGAAGGTTTGGAGTTTCTTCCAGCCAGGAATTTTTTGGAGTAATTTCATGAGTCAGATTACCGGTTTTTTTTCAGATCTGAAAACGAGTTTTGACGGCCTATCTCAGTCTATCCAATCATTTCTAGAAACGGTAGGAGTAATTACTTCGTTTTTGAAGATCCTTTTCTCCATTGTTCCTTTAGATCTTTTTTTGGTTTTGATTTTTTCCCTTGTCTTAGTATTTTTGTTCAATACAATTTCGCCCGGCACGAGTCGATTGAATTATACGTTGGGAGTTCTGATCGTTTCCGTCCTTCGATCCTTTTTTCATCATTCGATTTCACAAACGTGGAACATCGGTCCCGTTCTTTTGACCGCGTTTTATCTCCTGATCCCGGCTTACTTTTTCTTTATACTTCGTTTCGGATTTGTCTTTTGGAGAAAACTTTATCAGAGAAAGAATAAAATCCATCCAAAAGATCTCGAAAGCGCGCTTAACAACATTCAAAAAACGTTTCAAAATCTTATGGCGAACGGTTACGCCAAACTTTACGCGTCTGATTCTAAAACGATTTCCGATCCGAATTCATTAAAGGAAGACATGGAAGAATTAGAAAGATCGATTCAGGGTTTGAAGAATATCCTGAATAAAAAAAAGGAGTAAATCATTCTACCGGTTTGAATAGATCTTTAACTGCGTCCTTTGCCTTGGACTGATTGAAGTCTTCACGATCGATGAGAATCAGATCCAAACCTTCCTTTTCCAACCGGTTTAATATTTTCGCGACATCGGTAACCGATTTAGAATTTGTAGCCAAGTAACGAAACCGAGTCTTACAGTCGGGACACGTTTTGTCCTTCGTGTAGTTTAGGCCTAGATGTTTACAATTTGCGCAGGTTCCGTACAAATCGTCGATCAACATCAATTGAGAAGAGACTTCGGAAACGCTTAACTTCTTCCATGCCCGAATGTATTTTTTATCGTCGGCTTGCATTTGTCTTTTGGATAATTGAAATTTTATTTCGAGTCAAGACAAAACTTTACGGCCTTTTCGATAATGTCGCATGCTTCGTTCATCTCCTCCGATCGAATGACCAAAGGAGGGGCGAAACGAACGGTGTGATCGTGTGTAGTTTTCGCAAGCAGGCCGAGCTCCATTGACTTCTTACAGACTTCTTTAGCGATCGATTTTCCGTCTTTTACTCGAAACTCGATCGCATTCAGCAAACCTTTTCCGCGAATTTCCTTCAAATCATCATATTTAGATTTTAGAATATTCATTCTGCTTCGAAAAACTTCTCCCATCTTGAACGAGTTTTCGATCATCTTTTCTTCGATCAAAACTTCTATCGCACATTTTGCTACGGCGCTTGCGAGCGGGTTGCCTCCATAGGTTGAACCGTGTTCTCCCGGTTTTAAGGTAAGCATGATCTCATCATTGGATAAAACCGCAGAGACAGGTAGAATTCCACCGGAAAGCGCTTTACCGAGGACGACAATATCGGGCTTTACAGATTCGTAATCTCCTGCGAGAAGTTTTCCCGTTCTTCCTAATCCGGTTTGGACTTCGTCAAAGATCAGAAGAACGCGGGATTCTTCACAAAGTTTTTTGCAGGAAGCAAGATAACCGTCATTCGGTACGATCACACCGGCTTCACCTTGAATCGGCTCCACCATAAATCCTGCGACGTTCGGATCTTGCAGAGAATTTTTAAGGGCATCCAAATCGTTAAACGGAATGATTTCAAATCCGGGAACGTAAGGTCCAAACTCTCTCCTGCTCAAAGGGTCGGTCGAAGCCGAGATCGCACCGATACTTCTTCCCCAAAAATTGCCGGAAGCAAAAATGATTTTGGCTTGATTCTCCGGAATTCCTTTGACTTGATAACCCCACTTTCTACAAAGTTTGACCGCGGTTTCCGCAGCCTCAACACCCGTATTCATAGGAAGAATCCTTTGATAATTTAAAAGTTTCGTTATGTATTCTTCATATTCTCCTAGTTTGGAGTTATAGAAGGCTCTTGAAGTCAGAGTGAGCTTTTGTGATTGTTCGATTAAAGTTTGAACTAACTTCGGATGACAATGTCCTTGGTTCACCGCGGAATATGCGGAAAGAAAATCGAAATACCTTTTTCCTTCCACGTCGAAAAGATAAATTCTTTCTCCTCGATCCAAGACAACCGGAAGAGGTTCGTAATTAAAAGCCCCGAATTTCTTTTCCAACTGAATGTAATAAGACGAATTTTGAACGAGCGACATACTCCCTATTGAAGAATCGGATTCGCTTCACACAAGGAAATTTTTTTCTTTTACCTTGACTTTTCATTTTCGAGAATCATTCTTTCAAAAAGATTTCAACTATTAGGAAAACTCCATGAAGATTTCGGCCATAAGAATGTATTTCATTCTTCTCATTACATTTATTACAATTGGAAATTGTCTTTACACAAATGTAAAAACCCCTGGTTGGTTCTACTCACAGAGTTATACGGACGTAAGGGGAATGGAACCCGTTGGAAAACTTTCGGGACAATCCTGCGGAGAAGGATGGTTATGGCTCGTTTATACCGGCGACGAGAGTTATGAAGCGGCCGTACAGAACGCAATTCAAGACAAGGCCGATTTACTTTTCGACGTGCAGACGGACTACTATGTGAAATCATTTCTCTTTAATCTTTACTTTTATAAATGCACCCGGGTATCGGGAATCGGCGTAAAACTCCCTCATAGACTGATGAAAAAAGAATAATCATGCGCGCGAATTATTCTATTCTAATCCTTTTAATCGGGTCGGTTTTGATGTTAGACTGTGCGCTGCCTGTCGGAAATCGACGAACTCTGATTAAACGAAATCCGATGCCTTATCCTACCGACTCGTTTCTCTCGCCTGAAAATCGCGTGTCCGTTGCAGGTACGTATTTTCGAGACCCTTCGGTTCATTATGGAAATGCGTCCACAAGATTGAAATTAGTCGGGTTTGACGGGTTTATTCATTCCACATCCTCTCTTCCGCACAAGGACATGTTTCACGGTTCACTCGACGATTGGGATTGGTCTAAACATAGAATCATCCGTTTCGAAGGACAAAGCCAAGGATGTCAAAGAGGAGTAACGTTAATTTTACCGCTGCGTCAAGGCGAACAGCAGTCCTTAGTTCCCGTTTCCTTCGTTTTCGGAAAAACGAGTTTTTACGACGAGCTCAAACAGGAAATGGAAAAGAATAAAATCAAAGCGCTTTTCGATTCCAAATTGGACGTTGAACAGACTTCTTTCTTGTTCTGGCTCGTTCAGAAAAGATGTATTCGATTTAAAAGTTATGCTATCCAAGAATTTTGAATTCAATTTTTTAAGAACTATATGACAGGAAAACAAAAGACGATTCTGATTCTTTCTTCACTTTCCGGGTTTCTCGGAGTGGCGTTAGGCGCATTCGGCGCTCATGCCCTAAAACCTTTCTTAAGTCCGGAGATGCTTGTGATCTACGAGACGGGAAATCGATACCATCTCATACATAGTATTCCTCCTTTAATCTTAGCTCTAAGCGGATATCTTCAAATAAGTAAAGCGGCCCTGATATCCGCCGTATTTTTCCTCGGCGGAATTTTAGTTTTTTCGGGCTCCCTTTACATTCTTGCGATCACCGGAATAAGAATCTTAGGCGCCGTCACTCCGATCGGAGGAATATGTTTTTTACTTGCTTGGGCATTTCTCGGTTGGTCTGCGATCTCAAAAAAGAACGACTAACGTTGAGTCCCGTAGTAGAATTGACCTTTTTTTTCAATCAGCTTACGCGTAATCAAACCTTCGGCGATGATGAGCAATCCCTGAACGGCGGCTTGTTTTTTCCCCGCTTCGACGTCCTGTTGTTCCGCCATAAGCTGGTGAACATACTCTCTGCGTTTTCCTTCTAAAACTCCCAACATCGAACCGCAAACTTTTTTATCACCGATCAGAAACGCAAGCGCGAGTGTCTGAGGAGGGGTTTCATTGCAAAGATAATAAAGCGCCAAATTATCAAAATATGACAACTCTTCAAAGGATTTAACCGTTAGTTCTTCTTTATCATCCATGATCGATAGATTCCAATTCCGTAAGTTTATTTTCGAGATAAGCGACCAAGTGAGAAGAATCGGGATCGGCTCCGGTCGCAGAGCGAATCAGATCTTCCGCCGAATGATACTTCCCTTTCCAGTGAACATTCTTCCTTAACCAACCGAGAAGCGAAGAAAAGTCTTTGTTCTTAACGGCCTGTTCTGAAAAATTCGGAGTCTCTTTTGAAAACGCTTGAAAGAGTTGGGCCGAGTAGATGTTACCCAACGTGTAAGTGGGAAAGTATCCGAACGCACCACCGCTCCAATGAACGTCTTGGAGAACACCTTCACGATCCGAAGGAACTTCGATTCCGAATAGATCCTTCATCTTAGAATTCCAGAGTTCGGGAAGTTCCGAAACTTGAACTTGTCCGTTGATCAAAGCCCTCTCAATTTCGAAACGAAGAATGATATGGAGATTGTATGTGATTTGATCAGCTTCCACACGAATGAGAGACGGCGATAATTGATTGATATACGAGAAAAGTTTTGAAAAACTCAATTCCGATTCTTTTAACTCCAAGGAATTTAAAAAAGTCGGATAATACATTTCCCAAAACTCCCGCGAGCGACCGACCTGGTTTTCCCAGAGTCTACTTTGAGATTCGTGAATTCCAAGTGAAACCGAATCGTGTAAAGGAGAAGGTCCTCCGATAATTTCTGAGATGCCGGCTTCGTAAAGGGAATGTCCGGTTTCATGCAAAATACTGAATATAGAAGAAAGAGGATCCTTTAGATCGTATCGAGTTGTAATTCTTTTATCCTTACCGCCGAGAGAAGTGGAAAAAGGATGTTCGCTCGGATCTAAACGGGAGATTTTAGAAGAAAGACCGAGAATGGGCGGAAGATTTTCCCCCAATCTTTTTTGAAACAAAACCGGAATTTCCTTCGGAAAAGGATTATTGAATTTTTTTCCGCGAGCGACCAATGGTTTCAAAGAATTTTTTAAGTTGAAAAAAAGATTTTCTAAATTGGAAGCTCTTTCACCGGGTTCGTAACCTTCCAAGAGCGCGTCATACGCTTCGGTCTCGTAACCGTAACATTCTGTTTGTTTTTTGCAAAGCTCAACGATCTGATTCAGAATCGGTGCGAAATCCGCGAATTTATTTTCCTTCCGAGCCTTTGCCCAGACTGCGTGCGCTTTGCTCGTAGTAACGGAAAATTCTTCGACAAGTTCTTGAGAAAGACAACGGGAACGATTGAGGTCTTTAAAAAGAATGTCGAGTTCGACGCTTCTCTCTTTTTGACCGGGTAAATTCTTCTTTTCATTTTCTTCTCTTGCCTTTTCAGCAAGAGCGTAAAACTTTTCCCCTGCGTATTTGGAATGAATCAATCCGGAAAGAAGTCCGATCTGATCGCCCCTTTCCGCTCGGCCGTCTTCCGGCAAAGTGATTTCGGAATCCCAATGCAGGACGCTGAGAATATTTCTTAAAGTCCAAATTTCCTTATATGCGATTCTATATTCTGCGAAGGATTTTAATTGTTCACGAATCGAATCCGTAAACAAGCTCTCGTATTCTTTCATCTCAGTGGATAATAAAAAATCTTCTTTTAGATTGACAAGCACCCTAACCGCAAAAAAATGATTTTTGCACGATTCGCGGGCATGGTGTAATGGCTAGCACTGTAGCCTTCCAAGCTTCCAGTGAGGGTTCGAGTCCCTCTGCCCGCATATCTCTCTCCTCCGCAAATTCCCCTATCTATTTCAATCACTGACTCGAACGCGAGCTTGGGAAAGCGTTCATAGCGATCCGTAGAGAGCGTAATGAACGCGATCGACGAATACGATGTTCGGAGGCCCGAGCGAGACGCCTCGGAGCTAAGTCGAGCACGATGCGAGACTGCGAAGAGGGCGAGTCCCTCTGCCCGCATATCTCTCTCCTTTCGGAAACAAGTTTTTTCAAACTTTTCACTCGACAAATTTTCAAAAAGCCTTTCAATGAATTCCTCGGTTTTGGAGGCTTTATGAAAATTCATATCTTGGTCGTTTCCCTTGCCTTTTTTGTTTTGATTCCAGTTCGGCTTTTTGCACAAAACGAGTCGATCCAATTGGAAATCTCTTCCTGGCCGACCGATTTGACCTCTTTCGATTCTTTTCGTACCGAACAGTCTTCCACTCCACAAGGCGCATTGGTTTCACTGCTTTCCGCTTTGGATCTTTATTCTAAAAATAAGGAAGAAGGTACGAAAGCTTTAATCTTGATCGTCGATTCTTCACTTCTCAATTCGGATTCGAACGGTTATAAGGGTTTTTCGTTGAGTAAAAATATTACCGACCTAATCAGACGGCAATTGGAGCAACATCCTTATCTAATCGGATCTTATCTTCCAGGCTCTTCGGCTACCAACAACTATAAACCGAACTCCGCCCCCTATCAATTTAATCTTACCGCCAATCGTTTTAGCGGAACTGAAGAATCCGGACAAAGGAAACTTTTCATTCCTTCTTCCGGAGCAGACTCGGCAAGGCCAGTCACTTTAAAAAAGAATACAAAGGGTGTTTGGAAAGCTCACGAGTTTTCCAGTTTGCTTGTGGGAATTAAAAAACCGATCACAAAGAATGCGGCGGACGATCTCTGATAGTATTCCGTTCGTTTCTTTGTAAGAATTCAGTTTGGCCTTTTCAGAAAATTCTGATGAAGTCAAGATTCTTTTCGTCCGTGTTTAGTTGTTCCGACAAAGTGTCTCAATGAAAATTGAATTGAATTCGAGCTTAAAATTTCTTCGAAAGACGATTTCAGCAAAATCAATTTGGTGCTTAAAAAGCGAATTCAACGTAGAGCAATCCCAAAACCTGAAGAAAACCACTTTCACCAATCTGTAGACTTGTAATAAAACGCGGGAGTTCCTACAAATTACGTCCCTCTAACTCTAACGGCTTATGAACTTTCTCAAAAAACTGATTGTTGCTAAACTTTTATTGGAGTTCCTACATTCTGAGGTTTTGAGGCAAGCCTTTAGTTAGATTAGAGAAGTGAGTTTTAGATTTTTCGAAAGAACAAGAAATCGGTCCCACAAGGAACCGATTCAGGTTTTAAGAAGAGATCCTATTTTTGAATAGAACTCTCTGATCGGCTGTTTTGAATCTCATTCAAGAAAACTATATTTGTAGAATCGTTTTCTAAAATGCTATCGGCGAGGGTCTCCAACAACCTTCCTATCTTTTTGCTCTGGGAAAGGTCCGGCTTACGGGAGATTCTGTCCGGTTCTTTCGCCGGGTTATCTTCGTTCGCTCGGGAATACACAGGAATCCTCCAAATGGGTGTAGAAGAAAGACTGGGTCCGGTTTTTGGACCCGTCAAGCTCAATCCTATTCTTCGATCTCAATTCCGGAGAGTTTTTCCAGAGTTTTGATTCTCTTTGCCCATTTCTGAAAATTGACAAGGTTACGAATGTTGACCCGTACCTTTTGATATTCTGCGAAAGTGAGCCCGTAATCCCAACCCACAAAAATATCCTTTTTCTTCGGAGAGTTTCGAAGAGAAGAACCTCCTCCAAGGATAGTTCCTTTTGGAACATGAAGATGATCCGAAACCGCACAAGCGCCTCCGATAATTACGTCGTCCTCTACAATCGTACTTCCCGCGACCCCGCTTTGACCGGCGATGATAATATTCTTACCAAGAATACAATTGTGAGCAACGTGAACCATATTATCAAACTTGCATCCGTCTCCGATGATCGTATCTTCTAAACCGCCCCGATCAATCGTACAAAGGGATCCGATCTCAACGTCGTCTCCGATTCTAACCGTACCCACGTGAGGAATTTTGTGATGTTTACCGTTCACAGTTACGAACTTATATCCGTCCCCGCCGATCGAACAATTCCCGGAACAGATAAAACGTTTTCCGATAATCACTCCGTGTTGAATCGAGCTGTTCGGGCCAATGTGAGAATTTTCGCCGATCGTTACATTTCTAGAAATCTTAACTCCGTCTTCCAAATACGTATTTGCGCCGATCACAGAGTTCTCACCGACGACTACGAACTCGCCTACCGTAACACCTTCACCTAACTTTGCGGTTGGATGAACCAAAGCTGAGGATGAAATTTTTCCGGAGGGGACATAAGGTGGATAAATACAATCCAGAAGTTCGACAAGGCTCAGTTCCGGATTTGAAACGATTAGACAGGGAAGAGTAATTTCTTTTGCAAATTCTTCAGTAGTCAAAATGACACTCGAAAGAGAATTTTTTACTTCGGATAACATCTTCTTATTGGAAAGAAAGCTGATTGAATTCTTAACACCTGGAGTAAGAGGAGATACTTTTTCGATCAAAATCTCTTCCGGTTTGTCAGAATTAGCAATCTTCGATCCGCTTATTTTCTTTGCGAGATCAGAGAGTGTAAATTGGGGCATGATTCCCTCGTTTTTATTTTGGTTGATACACGGAGAATTGAAAGAGCTGAATCGTCACTCAAAAAAAATGCCGACCAAGAAATCCTATATTTCATTCTATAAGATTTATTTAGCACATCGAAAATCCCGTTAAATATCCCGTTTGACGAAATGCCTTCCCCTAAAACCATGTAGGAAAATTTGAAAAATTCTTCACTTTTAGGAATTGTTACCGCTCATGAAACCGATTAGAGAACCTCAGATCAATCTATTCAAAAAATCGAACCCTTACAAAGCTAAGGTTATCAGCAATACTCTACTGACTCCGGAACCGGGAACGGGCAAAAGACCAAAAAAAGAAGGCGAGTCTTTGGTTCATAGAATCACCCTCGCAATCGATCACTCAGCTTACCCTTATGTGATTGGACAAAGCGGCGGTGTTATTCCTCCCGGAGAAGATCCTGAGAAAAAAGCCAAAGGTTTAGCGGATGCGGCTTATACCGTAAGACTCTATTCCATCGCTTCTCCAAGTTATTCTTTCGGGATGAAAGAAGATACGATAGAATTCATCATCAAAAGAGATAACGTCTATGACGAAAGCGGAAATATTCAACACAAAGGTGTTTGTTCGAATTATATCTGCGATTTAAAACCGGGTGAAGAAGTCACTATGACCGGACCTTCCGGAAAGAAATTTCTTTTACCTACTACCGACTTTAGCGGAGACATTATGTTTCTTGCAACCGGAACCGGAATCGCTCCTTTTATCGGGATGAGCGAAGAATTGCTGGAACACAAACTTGTCAGCTTTACCGGGAACATCACTCTCGTTTACGGAGCTCCTTACTCGGACGAATTAGTGATGATGGATTACCTCAAAGGTTTGGAGTCTAAGTTTAGTAATTTTAAACTTGTGACTGCGATTTCCAGAGAAGAAAAAAATCCGTTCGACGGCGGAAGAATGTACATCTCTCACCGAGTTCGAGAGCAAGCGGACGCGGTGAAAAAAATTCTGAACGGAGGCGGCCGTTTTTATATCTGCGGCGGGCCGAAGGGAATGGAAAAAGGCGTGATCGAAGAGATCCAAAGAATCGCCGGCGACGCTGGGACTTACGAAGACTTTAAACATCATCTCGAAGGCGCGCAACAACTGTTTGTCGAAACTTATTGATTCTATTTAAACTTTTTCGAAATCGGAAACCGAAAGGAGCAAACGTTTCTTTCGGTTTTTTTATTTTAGAATTCAATCTCATATCAGAAAAAACGAATGGATTGAATTTCTATCATCACCTTATATTGGTCTAAATTTTGCCGGGAGAATCAGAAATGGGCGTAATCCGTGACGTAGACAAAGGACGAGGAGAAGTCATTCGTGTAGAAGTATCCGAATACAAAGGAACAAAGTATCTTAATCTCCGCGTTTGGTACACGGATAAAGACGGAGAGAAAAAGCCCACACAAAAAGGAATCGCGATTCCTCCCGAACTTTACGACGAAATTCGGGAGGCTGTCATCGAAGCGGAAAGCGAAGTCAAAGGCGATTGAGTTTTCGAGCGATGTGATTCAAAGACTTCTCTCTTGTATCACATCGCTGATAATCAAACGGGCCGCTTCTTCCGTGTCCGCTACACGGATATGACTTTCCAATCGAGTGATGGAAAAAACTTTTTTTACGGAGTCTCTGAGATCGGAGACAATCAATTCCCCGCCCCTTCTTTTTAACCAACCGGATATTTGAATCAGAGTTCCGATCGCGGAAGAATCTATATACGAAGACGACTTCAAATTGATGATAACAAAACGATAGCCTTCCAACATCTTCTCTTGGACGTTCGATTTTAATTCCGGGCACTTATAGAGATCGATATCCCCGACCGACTTATAGATGAAAACATGGTCGTGATATTCCACTTCCTCCGAAATCGGATCAATCGTACGATATTGAATATCATAAGCTCCGGCCATCAGATGTTTTCCCGCAGTTTTGGAATTTTCTTTGATCTTTGCTTCCAATGCTTCTAAACGTGATTTCAGCGAACCCATCACATCTGGTGCAAGATCTAACTGGTTGTCGACATCCTTGATTAAGGAAGTCAAAACTTTCGACGCGTCCTCCAGCGAACCCTCCTTGATTAGAGAACTCGCCTTTTTTAGAGCTTTGCCCGATTTTGCTACGATGGATTCCACGATTACGTCCGCGTCCTCCTTTATCGAGTTCGACTTCCAATCCGGATTTAACTGAAATTCGGACGTCTCTAACTTCATTTTATCGGAGAGATTATAGAATGTACTCGTTATGGAAACTCCGGATTCCTTTTCTAAATTGTGTATTAGATTTTCAGGATGTGTTTTCACTTTTATAACGACGTTACGAATGTCGTCGGCCCGCATATCTCCGCACTGAAGAACGATCGTTTTGATTCTGCTGGACTGATCCGGATCCAATTCAGTATAATAAGGAATGTCGCTTAACAGTTCCAAAAATTCCACGTCTTTGCCGAAATGAATTTTTGTTTCAATCGATTGTGCGTATAAGGATCCGATGTCTCCGAATTCTCGAAAGAAAATATCTCCCGTCGATTCCGGACTTTCGATGTAATAAAAATTCCCGCCTCCCGCATCAGCGATATCCTTCAAAAGAATTTCATTGAAGTCGTCGCCGAACCCGATAACGGTCGTGGAAATTCCTTTTTTGTAATGATCGCCTGCAATCTGAATGAGGTCCAATGGATCGGTGATTCCTTGTGTCGGATTTCCGTCCGTAAGTAGAATGGCTCTTTTGTAAACTGTAGAATCCGAAAATAATTCCAGCCCTCTCAGTGTATGCAACCAACCACCGGAGAGATTCGTAGAAGTTCCGGGCTGAATCGTATGAATCCGATTGATAATGGAAGTTTTTTCAACAAGCTGAACGATCGGTTGTATTACGTGAATGTCTTCCGCGTAAGCTACCACCGAAAGAAAATCCCTTCGTGTCAACCAGTTGACTAAGGAAGAAGCGGATTGAATGACCGCTTCTAATTTTTCACCTTTCATCGACCAGCTTCTATCGATCGCCAAACCTAAAACAATCGGTCTTCGATCCGGATTTGCGGCCCCGGTCGGAGAATTCAGTCGGATCAAAACGGAATTGTTTCTGTTTTCCGAGACTGCGTTATGTAAAAACTTCGCGGAGAGAATCATTCCGTTGAAAAAACCATTTACCGAAGGTCTTATCAAGAAGAATTTGTAGAGTAACTCGATGGAACCTTTCCTAAATCATAAGATTCTTCCCGATTTCTTAAGTAAAATGGAAAGTCTCATTTCACTCGGCGGGGATGAAATTCCGAGCTTTACTAGAATCTACAAAGATGAAAAATTGATCGCCGAGTCTTCAAACGAAGTTGAGAAGAATTCGGATTCATCCTTTCACAGCGAAATAATTTGTTTAAGAGACGCGAAGGAAACAATCGGAACTCGTTATCTTTCAGACTGTTTGCTCATCACTTCTTTAGAACCTTGTTTGATGTGTGCAGGAACGATTCTTCTCTCGAGAATCCCCAAAGTTGTGTATCTTCTTCCCGCAAAACAAGGAGAAGGAATTTCCTCCCTTAGCATCGAAACGATCTATTCTCGAAATTTTTTCCCGGAACTGATTTGTATTCCTGCTGAGATATCAAAGGAAGCGTTCAAATCGTTTTTCAAGGCCAGAAGAAAGAAATTCAATTGACGTACAGCCTCTAGGCAGAATTCCTGAATGCTATAGGAGAAGTGTCAGAGTGGTCTATTGTGCATGCTTGGAAAGCATGTGTGCCAAAAGCACCCCGGGTTCGAATCCCGGCTTCTCCGACTCCATTTTATGGCAGGAACTCACGAAGTCCTTTCCCGGAAGTATCGCCCGCAAAGATTTCGGGACGTAATCCATCAAGACCTTGCCATAGGCGCTCTTCAAAACGCGCTTAAATCCGGAAAGATAGGTCACGCATATATCTTCTTTGGCCCGCGCGGAGTCGGTAAAACGACGATCGCGAGAATTCTCGCCAAACGCCTCAACTGCCAAAACCCGATCGAAAACGAACCATGTAACGAGTGTAGTTCTTGTACTGAAATCACCCGCGGTATTTCCAGCGACGTTCTTGAAATCGACGCTGCGAGCAATCGTGGTATTGAAAACATTCGAGAGCTCAGAGACAACGTAAAGTTCGCTCCTATGGGCGGCAAATATAAGGTTTATATTATAGACGAGGTCCACATGCTCACGGACCAGTCTTTCAACGCGCTCCTGAAAACTTTGGAAGAGCCTCCTTCCCATATCGTTTTCGTTCTCGCGACGACTGAGTTTCACAAAATTCCCGAAACTATTCTTTCGCGATGCCAAGACTTTATTTTCAAAAAGGTTCCTCTTTCCGTACTTCAGGATTATTCCGAAAAACTTTGCAAAATAGAAAACGTTCAATATGATCAGGAAGGTCTTTTTTGGATCGCGAAAAAAGGCGACGGCTCCGTAAGAGATATGCTTTCGTTTATGGAACAGGCCATCGTATTCACGGATTCCAAACTGATCGGCGTTGCGATCCGGAAAATGATCGGTTATCACGGGATAGAATTTTTAACTTCGTTTATCAAAAGTTTGATCGATCCTGACAATCATAGTCGCGCTTTGGAAATTTTAGAAACACTCTATCAAGAGGGACAGGACATATACAAATTTCTCTGGGATTCCATAGAGTTCACGCATACTCTAAATTTAATTCGTGACTCGCTTGCGGATCCCGAATCGGTCAACTTCCCGAAGGAAGATTTGATAAAGATGAAATCCGACTTCGAGTCGGTTGATACTTCGAAACTGAATTTTCTTTCCGGAAAACTTTTCGAGCTCTATGAAAGAATCAAAACGATCCGTCTTCGTAATTCCTTCGAGATTAAGGTTTTTACGGAAATTCAAATCAAAAAACTTGTCGAGGAACTGACCTATCCAAGTTTGGCCGGTCTCGTTGATAGAATCAATCATCTGATTTTGATGGTTCAGAATTCTAAAAATGCGGCCCCGGAAGCCCAGCAAACCACCATTATTAACAAGAACGTTTCGGAAAGCGACGCTTCAAAAAAAAAAGCTGAGTCCGTTTCTCAGTCCTTAGAATCGCAGATCGAGTCTAACTTTAGAGACGCCGAAGAGGCTTTGTCCAATCCCGAACCTTCAAAACCTTCAGTAAATCCGGGGGTCATTCCTCAGAAATTTGATACGAGCACCGAAATTAAAAAGAAATTTCTGGGAACCGAAGTCGATCGAAGTAAATTTCCGAAGTTGGATACTTAATCGTTATGTTTGATAAAATAAAAAACTTTTCCGATATTCTTTCGAACATGGGCGCCTTCCGAGAAAAAATGGAAGAGGTCAAAAAACGCGTATCTGCGATTCGAGTTACCGGAGACGCGGGTGCGGGAATGGTTACAGTGACAGCAACCGGAGAGGGATTGGTCACAAACGTTTATATCAACAAACAACTGTTCGACGCTGATGACAATAAAATGCTCGAAGATCTTGTCCTGGCGGCAACAAACGACGCCTTAAAAAAAGCAAGAGAGGCGACCGCCTACGAGTTTCAATCCGCTTCCGGTGGATTAGACCTTACTGAAATTTCTAAAATGTTCGGTGGAAATCTTGGCTAATCATCTTTTAGACGAGATGGTGGACGCTCTGTCTTCTCTTCCCGGCATTGGAAGAAAGAGCGCGTTTCGTATCAGCTTCCATCTGCTACGATTGGAACAGGGTCTTTTCAATCAATTCATCCATCAACTTACAGAAACGAAGAGTAGAATTCAATTCTGCAAACGTTGCGGATCCTATTCCGAAACTCCGATCTGCGATATCTGCACTTCTGAAAAAAGAGATTCTCATACATTCTGCGTGGTAGAACAACCCGAAGACATTTTCTTTATCGAAAACACGAGGGAGTTCCAAGGTAAGTATCACGTACTAAACGGGGTCATTTCTCCATTAGAAGGAATCGGCCCGCGCGATCTTAGGATCAAAGAATTGATAGAAAGAATCGAACCGGAAGAAGTAAAAGAAGTATTGATCGCAACCAATCCGACTTTGGAAGGGGACGCCACAGCGGATTATTTGGCAAGTCAGCTCAAACCTCTCTCCGTTAACGTGACTAGAATCGCATATGGAATCACAGTTGGAGGTTCGATCGAACTTTCGGATCAATACACGTTAGGCCGAGCGATTCGATCTCGATTACAACTTTAGAATCGGTGCTCTGCGGTTACAAAAAATTCTCGTAGAATTTTTCCTTGAGTTGTATCTAAATAAGCCTTCAAACCGTCTCCTGCTATAAAATAGCCGGATCTCATTAGAATCTGCATATCCCGAAAGGCGTTCCATCTTAGATTGACGTTGAATTCTTGCCCGAAGTATGCGCTTGTTTTGTAACCGTTATCGAAATTAAAGTAACGATTGTTTTCTATGTATGGCGATTTTGTTCCGTACAGTAGATAATAACCCATGGTCAAAAGCAAAGGTCCGTAGACTACGATATCACCGTTGATTCCGTATTGATAAAGACCGCTGGAATCTTTTCCCGAAAAAAGCGCATAACCTCCGGTAAAGTCGTTTGCAATGTTCGAAATCGAATAACCCGGTAAAAGAGTTTTGAACCCGCCACCCCTTAGATTTGCTTTTGTTCCATCTTTATCATATCCAGGTCTTCCTGTCGTTCCGACTCCAACCAAGTTAAAAGTCAAGTTCTCGCTGTATCGATAGGAAAACTGAAGATCGATCATCCCGCCGGAAATATTGTGTTTGCTGTATTTATTGTATAGAACGTTTCCTGCAGCGTCCAGATAAGGATCCAAGGCTTGAACCTTTCCATGATTGTAGATTCCGTGAACGACAAAACCGAAATTCGACAAATTGATTTCTGTCATCAAGCCGTGCCAAAATAGTTGTCCGATTTCGCTGTCTAACGCGATCACATTCCCCTTTGCATTTGTAGTCTTATCGATGGAGTTTACCGTATCGTCCAAGAAGTAGGAATAGAGTTCATTCTTTACGTTATTCAGAAGACTTGTTTTGATTTCGTAAAAGTAAATGTTAGTTCCTATATAATTCTTATCAGCATAGGTATTTTTATCGAGATCGAGTTGTGTGTTCTGCCTTGCTACAAACCAACCACCCTCGATCGTAGTATTCCACAAACGGAAGTCCTTATTCAAAGTAACACCGGTTCCCGGCGTAAATACTACTCTTCCTCTTGCGGAAGAAAACAACTGTTGGCCCACCCTGAGACTGAATGCGTCTTCAGGAAGTTTGAAGTTGAGATAAAGAAAGGTTGTCTGAATATTCACCGGCGCAGCAAAACCCGCCTCACCGCCTTGCCCGGGGCCGATATTGGAATTTTGACCAAACCCTTTTCCTCCGAAAGTGATGTCGCCGACTTGAACACCCCAAAGCGCTTCGAAATATTTCGAAGTGTTGAAGTTCATGTTCACGGTCATCCTAGTATCGAAATAGGAAATATCTTCTTTTCGTGGAGAAACAGTCGACGGATTCCCCTTTAATCGTTCGGCAATTTCGTTATCCACAATCGACTGTTGTGCCGCCTGATCTTCCGATTTAAAAGCGGCTTTATCGTAGGGAGTAGCGGCCGTTTGACGCGCGGTAAAAATATCTCTTCCGAGATTAAATCCTCGAACCCTGTAATTTCCTTGAAAGTCCAGTTTCGTTTTTTCTTCGATTTCCTGAGAGAAGATAGAGGTTGGAATCAGAACAAACGTGAGGCAATAGAAGCAAGCCGCCCTTTTCAAAAGGTCAATAGACACAGATCATTTTACCCAGTTATTCTGATTAAAATATCGGTTTCTTAAGTCGTCCAAAACACCTGTTCTTTTTAATTCCTTGATAAAGAAGTTCAAATTATCGACAAAAATCAAATCATTCTGCGGCAGCGCGGCGCTGATAAATTCTTCTTGAACACTTCCTAAAAGCGGAAGATAGTTCGCTTTTAAAGAGGGATTTTTTTGAAGTAAAGTAAGAATGAAAAAACTATCTGCGACAAAACAGGTCACATTGTTGCTGAGAAGATTATCAACCGCAATCGAATCAGATAGATAACTATAAATCGGAAGTTTAGAGTATTTTTTTTGAAGATAAATATGATTCGTAGTATTCGAGCGCACCGAAAAACTCACGAGACCGCTGAGAGTAGAAAGGTCTCCAAGACTCATAAATCTCCGAGACGTAACTATGTTGCCTTCCGGTTCGGGTGGAAGAATTTTTTTGCTTACCAGTCCGGCCGGGGTCGTCACAAGATATGGATCCGAAAAAGTGACTTGTTTCCCTCGGTTTAAGTCGGTTGACATACCGGCCAGCGCGAGGTCGATTTTTCCCGAGCGAATATCTTCTGAAAATTGTCGAAACGTTTTTAGCGGAACTATCTTTAAGGAAACCCCTAAATAATCTGAGTAAAGTTTTGCGACTTCGACGTCGATTCCCGGAAAACCGTCTTTCGGATTTTCGATGTAAAAAGGTTCGTATTGTTTATTCACACCGACTACTAGTTCTTTTTTGGAAAGAATTTTCTCAAGACGAGAACCCGAATATTCAGATTGAGAAAATAAACCGAAAGGAAAAAGCCAGAGCAAAACAAAACATTGAATTCGTTTCTCAAACATGA
Organism: Leptospira ainazelensis; assembly: GCF_016918785.1. Classification (GTDB taxonomy): domain Bacteria; phylum Spirochaetota; class Leptospiria; order Leptospirales; family Leptospiraceae; genus Leptospira; species Leptospira ainazelensis. The sequence continues at coordinate 55,772 of NZ_JAFFPT010000019.1, forward strand.
AACATATCATGGATCGAACCTTGTTTTTTTCCAGAGCATTTTCATCAAAAATCGAAATTCTAAGGGTTCAGAATTTGAAATTCAGTTCTTCGATTCTTAAAATCCGTCTCCGGATTTTTTTGCGGAACTATCGGTTCCGAACTTCCCTTTCCATCCGTAACGATCCTCGCAGGATCGGTTCCCTTCTTTATTAAATAATCTTTCACAGAGTTTGCTCGATTGCGGCTAAGAATCAAGTTGTCCTGAGGTTCTCCATTGAGATCCGTGTGACCCGTTATTTTGATTCTCACCTTCGGATTGTCATTGAGAAACGAGTTGAGATTTTCTAAGATCGGAAACGAGTTTTCAAGAATTTCATAAGATCCTAATGCAAAATGAATATTATCCAGAGAAATCGATTTTCCTTTTTCCAACTCTTGAAAGGGATTTGTTTGATTCGAATAAATGTCGTAATCTCTTGCGGTCCTCCTGCAAAAGTAGAATCTTCCGGGGTCGTTTGTTTCTAAATAAAAGGCTTCATCACCGGCGGTGTTGATTTCAGGTCCGAGATTGATTGGGTCCGAGAAATTTCCATCGGGTAGGAACGTCGATTTATAGAGATCGTAACCGCCAAAACCTCCGGGTCGATTGGAGGAAAAGTAGATCGTTTTACCGTCTTTGCTGATCGTCGCCGCGATCTCCGAATAAGGGCTGTTAATCGGTTCAGGAAGAGTTGCGGCCTTTTCCCAAATTTTGTTTTTGTAGAGAGACACAAAAATATCGGCTTCAGCAACTTGTCCAAAAGGATATCGGGTAAAATAGAGTTTGTTGTTAAACAAAAATGGATTCTCTTCGATTTCCTCCGTATTTACCGCGCCCGGAAGCGCAACCGGTTTAACCCAAGAAGATCCGGATCGTTTTGAAAAAAACAAATCCCTAGAAACTCCTATCTTTCCATTTGAAAGTTGAAATTCGATCGCACCGTCTCTGTTAGAAGAAAATAAAATTCCTTCTTCCTTGTTCATGATAAAAGGACTTTGATCGTCATAGTTGGAATTGAGAACTGAAATTTCCTCGCCTTGAACCCAACTTTCTCCTTCTTTAGAAGATCGATAAAGATCCGTATAATTTGAATTCTCTCTTTTAGAATAAAAATAAAGAATATTTCCGTCGTCCGTAAGACTGATTCCGAACTCGTTGAGTTTTGTGTTGATCGAACCCTTTAATTTTTCCGGCTTTTGTTGTGAAAATTTTTCGGCCCGACTCGATTCCTGAGAGGAAAGAATCCAGGTAAAGGAAAGAATATAAAATACGAGGACAAACTTTAAAACGAATCGATTCTTTCTTGAAAAAGCTGGTATCATGGGACTCCGAGGATTCTTAAATTTAGAATCCCTAAGTTTATTATCCCTTCTTTTAGGAAAAACCTGAGCCTAAAAGTTTTGAAAAATAAAAATTTCTAAACTCAAAGATAACGTTTTAACACTTCCGGAATTCGAACGGTCCCGTCCTCATTTTGGAAATTTTCCAGAATCGCCGCATATGTTCTTCCAAGCGCGAGACCGGAACCGTTGATCGTATGGACGAGTTGATTTTTTCCATCTTTCGATTTATAACGAATCTTTCCTCGGCGCGCTTGAAAGTCCCTAAAGTTGGAAACTGAGGAGATTTCCATATAACGATTCAAACCTGGCATCCAAACTTCGATGTCGTAGGTAATGGAAGAATTTGCGGAAATGTCTCCGCTGCAAAGGATGATCACTCTGTAAGGTAGTTCTAATTTTTTAAGAATATTCTCCGCGTGAGCCAACATTTGTTTGTGCTGTTCTTCGGAGTCTTCCGGTTTACAAAATTTTACCAGCTCAACTTTTTGAAATTGATGTACTCGAACAAGTCCGCGTGTATCCTTTCCGTAAGAACCCGCTTCCCTTCTAAAACAAGAAGTATGAGCCGTCACGGAAATAGGAAGCTGATCTTCAGGAATGATTTCATCTCTGTAGAGATTGGTGAGAGGAACTTCTGCAGTCGGTATAAGATTGAGTTCGTCTTTTTCAATTCGATAAAATTCTTCTTTAAATTTCGGATATTGACCGGTTGCCTGCATCGACTCGTCGTTTACCATCGCCGGAACCCAGACTTCCGTATAACCGTGCTCTTCCGTATGAACGTTGAGCATAAAATTCATCAGGGCCCTTTCTAATTTCGCGCCTTCTTTCCAATAGGTATAAGATCTTGCCCCGGAAAGTTTTACACCCTTCTCAAAGTTGATCCAATTCAATGCCTCGCCGATTTCAAAATGTGGCTTTGGGGTAAAGGAGAATTTCGGAATCGTTCCGATTTCGTACTGAAGAACATTCTCGTGTTCGGACTTTCCTGCCGGAACTTTCGAATCTAGAATATTAGGAAGGCTTAAATTGAGATCATTGAGAGCGGTTTCCTCGATCTCGAATTTTATCTCTATATCTTTTATTTTTTCGCCGACGAGTTTTACCGCTGCGGAAATTTCCGAAATATCACCGCCTGATTGTTTGATCTTGCCGACTTCCTTGCTGACTCTGTTTCTTTCTTCTCTCAGAATATCCGCTTCTCGTTGAAGTTCGCGTTTCCGATGAATGATCGAAGTAAGTTGATCGATAATTCCGATATCTTTAAATCCTCTAAGTTCTAAAACTTTCCTGAGGTCTTCCGTATTTTCAGTGATATAACGCAGATCAAGCATTGTGGTGGTACGCCTTACGATTCATAAATTTAATACTATTTTCGAAAAGTCGGTTTTCGACTTCCGCATTCGACTCTTGTCTCAGTGAAAACATCTTATCCAAAACAAACTTCATATAGGAAGGTTCGTTTCTTTTTCCACGAAACGGAGGAGGGGCTAAAAAGGGAGCGTCGGTTTCGATCAACATCGATTCTAAAGGAAGTTTCTGAGCGGCTTCCTGGATGTCGGTCGCATTCTTAAATGCAACGATTCCGGAAAAAGAAATATAATAACCGATGTCGACTAACGCTTTTGCGGTCGGATAATCGTAAGTAAAACAATGGATCACTCCAAAGGCGCGATCTCGAAAATTCTTAAGAATGGAGATCGTATCCTCTTTCGCATCCCTAGAGTGGATAACAACGGGGAGTTTTGTCTTCGAAGAACATTCTAAGAAAGCTTCCAAAATTTCTTCCTGTTCCTTTTTTGAATCGGCTGTGTGGTAGTAATCGAGACCGATCTCCCCGATCGCGGAAAGTTTCGGATCGTCTAAATTCTCATAAATGAGTTTTAGAATTTCATCCTTATTCGGAAACTCGTGAGTTTCCGTCGGATGACAACCGATCGAATAACGGATCTCTAACGAATCATTTGAATATTCGTTCGCTATAGAGCGGGCGCGAATCGAACTCTCAAGGTCTATCCCGATTTGGACGATCTTCTTTACACCGGATTCCGACGCATTTTTTAAACAGTCAGCGATTTCGAGACCTTGGGATTGTATTATATCAAGATGGCAGTGTGTGTCGGCAATTGAAACCATAGAAATCCGGTTTTAGTGAGTCAGTTTTTGTGAATTCGATTGACTGAAAAGAGATTTTTTAGGATCACTTCAGACAGGTGAAAGCAGTTCGCTAAAAACCAAGTTTCGGGACATAAACCGTGGATATCAAAGCAACTTTCGCACTTATCTATTATAGACTCCGTTATAAGTATCAGGAGTACAAACTAAAACTCGATCTTAAACTTTCCGAACTCAATCGAAAAGGGAGAGAAAGACTTACTGTGATGGTGATTCCGCACTCGGAACAAAAAACCATCAACTTTCATATTTCTTATAGGGCGATTTCCATTTTTATAGGAACGATTTTTATTCTTCTAATCATAAGCTCCATCAACGTTCTGAGTCACAGCGGTTCAGTACATCAACTTACGGAACTCAATCTTTCCAACAAAGACTTTATCAGACAATCGGCAAAGATGAAAGAAGAGATCAATTCTCTTCACGAATACGTTGAATACTATTACGGAAGATTGGCGAGACTTTACGTTAGACTCGGCGGGGATCCGGCAAAAGTTTCCAAAGGAATCGGCGGAGCCGAACAACTTTCCACACAACCGCCGTCCATCATTGAACCCAAATCTTCCAATCCTCAAGGAAACGACTTACCGGAAGGCGCTGCTGTCTTCCGATTGAAAGAAGACGTTCACAACTTAAAAATAAGCAACGAACTTACGCAAGATATCATTTCGATTCTTAAAAAGAGAAAGAATATTCTAAAACAAACTCCGTCGATCTGGCCTGTAAAAGGTTATGTTCTTTATCCTTACGGCGCTTACTTTAATCCGATCTCGGGAAGAAAAGAATACAACAGCGGAGTGGATATCGGATCCTTTGCAGGCTCCGAAGTTATGGCAACCGCTCCAGGAACCGTTTATGAAATCGGTTTTACAAAAAACACCGGCTACTTTGTAAAAGTCGCTCACAAATACGGATGGAAAACGATCTATTCGAATATGGATCGTTTGAAAGTAAGACAAGGACAGCAAGTTTCGAAAACCGAAGTGATCGGCTTTGTCGGAAAAACAGAATCATCTCCCAATTACATGCTCCACTATGAAATCCACGTTGGAACAAGAGCGATCAACCCGTTTGCTTTCCTCAACCAAATTCAGGACTGAATGGCGACAACAGAAGAACACCTAATCGTAAATAGTATCATTGGCGAAGGCGCTGAATTCAGCGGCGAATTTAAACTTTCCGGTTTGTTGAGAATCGACGGAATTTTTCGAGGTTCGATAAAAACCGAAGGAAAAGTCCTAATCGGTAAATCCGGAATCGTCGATACGGATATCAGAGCCCGAATTGTGGTCGCCGGCGGTGAAATCAATGGGAATATTTACGCCAGCGAAAGAGTCACTTTACTCGCTTCTTGCAGAATGAAAGGGGATATTATCGCTCCTCGAATCGTGATGGAAGAAGGAGTACAATTCGAAGGCAATTGTAAGATCAACCCAGTTGCAAATTGAAAGTACTCATACCACCTTATCAACCACCTCGTAAAGAAACCGAAACAAGACAAACTTCCAAAGGGAAGAAGAATGGTTTATCTTCCTTAAACGGAGGAAGTTCCGTCAATCAAACCGAAAACATTGAGGCTCCCGTTTCTTCCTCCTTTCTCGATATCCTAGAAGAGATTGTTCCATCCGGTTCAGAATCCACAAAAGATCTCAACGCACTCTGGAGAGATTTGCCCGAGATTGAAAAAAATTTTTTAGACCTTCCTTCCATCGGAAACTTAGAAGCGTATCAAAAACACGTTCAGGCAATCACCAGAGCCGTAATCGATCAGAACATGAGAATTGAAACCCTTTCCAGAAGAATGAAAGGGGAGGCGAAGAAAATCTATCACGTTGTGAGGATCATCGATGAGAAAATTCAAATTCTCGCCGAACTCATCATGAACGAGGGAAATTCTGCGTTTAAACTTTTGAAATCGCTGACGGATATTCGTGGGCTACTTTTGGATATCCAGGAATAAGATTTTAGATCCTTCTGAAAAAATATCCAACTCGAGAAACCGCGAATCAAGGCGTTTTTCGGCATCCTATTTACAATCTTGCTCAAATCGCTCAGACTAAAAAATTCTAACAAAACTCAGAACGGATCTTCGATTTCAATTTCGAGTCGGTTTGCGAGTTGTAATATTCGTTCGGGTGTCTTAAGTGAGTTTTTTAAGTTTGTGACGTCCAAACGATTCCTCATCGCTAAAATTAGAAATATAGAATATTCATATTTTTTGGCTGTTTGGATAAAAGAATCGGATCCAAATTCCTCGAGAATCCGCACCGCCTTGTGTTCTATACTTTCTTTGATTTTTTCATAAACCGCTTCTAAAGATCGAAACCAATTCTCTACACTAGAGATAAATTGGATAACCTCCTCTTGTTTCGAAATTTTTACTTTAGAAATTTCCTTTTGAATTTTTTCTAATTCGTATTTTCTCCAAGGTTTTGATCGTAAAACCGGTAATTGCCATTTTTCCATTTCAGATCTCCAATAATTTTTGGCGGATCGGACCGAAAATATTTTAAAATCGGGAAGTGTAACCGCTGATAAAAAGCCGCCAAAACAAGCTCCCGTCTCGATTCCATATATTCTGTCTCCGTAAATTTGAACGCCATCGCCTAATACTCGATGTCCGAAAATGACCGGTTTTTCATCCTTATAAAGATTAGTCCAATCTTCAGAATCGAATTTATTGGTAAGATATTTTTCTCCGGAAGTACTACCGATCAAAACTTCCTTCCTTTGTTCGTTCAAAGGAACATTTGGCTCAATGGCGGCGTGGACGATGGTCGCGGATTCAGTTTCGTAATAAAGCGGAAGGTCATGTATCCAGTCTAAGAATTCTTGATAGCGATCTCCGAACTGCAATTTGACGATTTCCTGGGAATAGGATAATACATGATTATCATGTTTATTTTCGTGATTGCCCATGACCACGATGTGCCTCGGGTTCTCCTTGAAAAAATCATAGACCTTTACGGAATCAGGGCCGCGATCCACGATATCACCGACGGATATGATTCTATCGTTTTCGGAATATCCTACTTCTTCTAAAAGTAGAATCAATTCATCATAGCAACCATGAATGTCGCCGATGACAATGTCTTTCATAATTTCTCCGGCACGCCAACCTGAAAGGAATTGAAATCGCCATAAAATTTCAATCTCGCGCTCAATAGAATAGGCAAACTTGTAACGCGGGCGAAAGGATTTTTATAACCTATCCTTTCGCGCTTAGATCGATTTCAGATTTTAACGGCTGAACTTGTTTTTAACAACCTTACATAAATAAATACTTGACTAGAATTCAAAAGCTGAGTGCGGAAAATTATAAACCCAACGCGTTCAAAATTTTTTCCATCGCTTCCAAGTTCGGATAAACGATCGTCATCTTTCCTTTACCGGAACCTTGGTTGTGACCGATTTCGATTTTCATCGAATATTTCTTTCGAAACTTATTTTCCAGGTCGACGATGTTCACGTCTTTGCGGGATTTTTTCTTTTCAGTAACCGGTTTTTCATCCGTTAGATTGGAAACCAATTCTTCTACTTGTCTTGCGGTAAGACCTTTTTCTGCGATTTGAAATGCAAGTTGTTCGATCTTTTTCCGATCGGCTAAGGATAAAAGAGGCCTCGCGTGACCTTCGGAAATTCTTCCATTCTTAATCAAATCCTGAACTACGTCGGGAAGTTGAAGAAGGCGAATCAAATTTGAAATTGTGGACCGATTTTTTCCGACTCGAGCGGAGATATCCGTAATCTTAAGATTCAACTTTTCAGAAAGAGTTTTGTACGCGATCGCTTCCTCAATCGGGTTGAGATCCTCTCTTTGAATGTTTTCAATGATCGCCATTTCCATCGATTGATTTTCGGAAACATTCTTAACAATAGCGGGGATTTTTACGAAACCCGCAAGTTTACACGCTCTATAACGTCTTTCACCGGAGATAATTTCATATCCGGCGTCTAATTGTTTTACTACGATCGGCTGAATGACACCGTGAGCTTTGATCGTTTCAGAAAGTTCCTTGAGGGATTCTTCCGAAAAAGTTTTTCTCGGCTGACTTGGATTGGGTCGAATTTCGCTAATTCGAATTTCACGCAACGCTCCCTCGGAAGATGCGTCGATCGGAGCCTTGTTTTCATTGACCGGAATTAAATTTCCAAGGCCTCTTCCTAGGGCTTTGGGTTTGATCGCCATTCTTAATTCTTCCCTGCAACTTCCAGAGCTAAACTTCTATAACTCTGAGCTCCGACTCCTTCCGGATCGTAGCTCATAATGGTTTGTCCAAAAGACGGCGCTTCGCTTAATTTTACGTTTCTCGGAATGATCGTCGTATAAACTTTATCTTTAAAATAGGACTTCACATCTTCCGCGACTTGATTTGCGAGATTCGTTCTTTTATCAAACATCGTCAAAAGCACACCTTCCAATTCCAAGGAAGGATTTAATTGTTTTTGAACGAGGGAGATAATTTTCATAAGTTGAGTCAAACCTTCCAACGCAAAGTATTCCGTCTGAAGAGTAATCATCACGCTGTCCGCGGCGCAAAGAGCGTTGATGGTAAGAATTCCCAAAGAAGGCGGGCAATCGATCAGAATGTAATCGTATTCAGTACGAAGTTCCGAAACCGCATTCTTCAATCTATATTCCCTTTCATCCTCCGCGAGAAGATCCGCTTCCGCACCGCTCAAGTTGATGTTGGAAGGAATGATATGAAGATTGTTCACGTTTGTTCTATGGATACATTCATTGGCAGAAGATTCTCCCAAAAGAAGTTCGTAAGAAGTTTTTCCGAGTGTGTTGATTTCCAATCCAAGGCCGGATCCGGAATTTCCCTGAGGATCCATATCGATGATCAGAACTTTTTTTCCGATCGAAGCAAGGTTAGCCGCAAGATTGATGGAAGTTGTCGTTTTTCCGACCCCGCCCTTTTGATTACTAATGGATACTATTTTTCCCATTTCCGCCCTTACTCTCCTTGCTGATATCCTTCCAAGCTCTAGGATAACCATGCCTCGGGCTAGAAACCTTTTTCAAGAATTTAATATGTCGCATCCCTAAAAATTCAAGAGAAGGAAAATCTTCAGTGGATTCCAGTGCAAATCCTGAGTTTGCAAGAACCTCCTTTTCTACTTTGAAAGGAATATCACGTTTTGCTAAAAATGGGACATAAGTTCCACCCATCTTTACAAGATTACAAACGGCTTCCGCACTGTAAGGATAAGGAATAAAACCTCGTGATACGACATAATTCAGATTGAGTTTCGATTCTTCCGTACGAATGAACTTAAACTTCACATCGGAAATAATATTTAATTTCACAAACTCTTCGGTATGAGCCAATTTTCTTTTTTGAGAATCGATCAGAAATACGACCGGATGGTCCTTCAAACATCTAAAAAAGAATCCTGGAATTCCAGGACCGGTTCCTGCATCCCCCAATTGAATTCCTTTCCAAGAACCGACTTTTTTTGAAATTCTATAGATGTGATAAATCGATTCTAAGACGTGACGATCCAAAATTTCTTCGGAATCCCTTTTGGAAAAAAAACCTCCCGCTTCATTCTTTTCTCTTAAGAATTTTGAAAAGTTAGCGATCAATTCCCAATCAAACAACGGAAGAATTTCATCCGCTTCTTTCGGAAATCTTTCTTTCAATCGTTCCAAAATCGATTCCACTGAAAATTCTAACGGATCTTGCATGATGCTAAAATAGAATCCAGACCGCATCTGTCTCTACAGATTCTTTGCGAAGGATAAAGATTTCAGTGAAAAGAAAAGATAGAAAATTTCCTCGGAGCTTGTTCGGCTTTTGCGGATTCTTCTTTATTTGTTCGAGCAATTATATTTGACCAACCGAGCCTATGTAAAAAAGTTATTACAATGTTTATCTTAGATCAACAACTCGGTTTCAATCTTCATAGAGTCGCTCTACTTTTTAGAAGAGAACTCTCTCGTTGTCTTCGAGACTATAACTTAACTCCCGAACAATGGCAGGTTCTTGCCACTCTTTGGGAAAAAGAATCACTGACTCAAAAGGAAATCATTCACGTAACTTTGCAGGATGCTCCTTCGGCTTCTCGTATGGTTGCGAGAATGGTTCAAAATCAGTTGGTAAAAAGTCAAGTTTCCGACGAAGACAAACGTGCCACGATCATCACTCTAACAAAAACCGGTCGCTCATTGGAAAAAACTTTGCCTAAAAAGATTACGAGCCATTTCGAAAATTTGCTGCAAAACTTTCCGGTCGGAAAACGGCAAGAATTGTTGATCGTTTTGAAAGAACTCCGTTTTATTTTTAAGGATATGAATGAAGAGAATCAATAAAGATCGAAAATTCTTCCATTGCGGATCAGCGTATTGATTTTTCTAAAATGCAAAATCTCAGTGAACAAAAATTGTTCAAAGCGAACTAAACGATCTTCGAACATTTTCGATTTATACCTTTGGAAGAATTTTCTTAACATACCTTTTCTTTTGAATCTTTACTTTGCCGCTTTAATCAAAGGGACTGAGGAATGGATCGGATCTGAAAGCGCAGGCTTCCAAAAAGAGAAGTATTTCAAGGCGAGGTCGTCGCCTTGAAATAAAGAAAAAAGGAATCAGTCTTCGACGTTGTTGAATTCAATTACCGACTTGTGAAGAATTTCAATTCCGGTTTTTAGATGTTCAATCGTTGTACTTTCATTCTTTCCATGAATTCCATCGATCTCTTCCGAACTCATCAACGATGGAATCAATCCGTAACATTTAAAACCCGCGACTCTTAAATAAGAAGAATCCGTTGTCCCCGGCGATAAGAATGGAGTGACCACAGATCCGGGAACCACCTGCTGCACGATCCCGGAAAGAACTTTAAAATATTTTGAATCGACTGGAGAAGTTGTCCCCGGCTCCAAATGTCTCGCAGTTACCTTGACCTTATATTTTTCCCCGAGCTTCTTCACTTTTTCGTAAACTTCATTCTCGTTAAATCCGGGGAGAATTCTAATATCGATACTTCCATTCGCCTTAGAAGTTATGACATTGATCCCTGCGTAATGAGTATCGACTCCGGTTACGCTTACGGAGTTACTCGTCATCGCTCTTAAATGTTTATTTGTTTGGATCACTCCTTTTAGAATGATTCCCAACAAAGGATTTCTAGATCTTTTCAACACAAATGAATTTGGAAAGGGACTTACCTCGCCCATCTGATAAAAGAAGGACGCAGTTTCATCCTTAATGATTGTGATCTCATTCATCTTTTTTATTTCTTGGAGAAAATCTATAAGATTGAGCGCCGCGTACTGCACCGGTGGAGTACTTCCATGACCGGAAATGTCTTCGCTTTCTAAGTCCAACCAGACCGCGCCCTTTTCTGCGTGTTGAATATTGAAAATCTTACTTCCTTTCAGAACCACATCCTTTGTTCCGACCCCGCCTTCGTTGTGAACAAATTCGTATCCTTTAAAAATCTCTCTGTGATTCGCGATCAAAAAACGCATTCCAAATTCGGAACGACTTTCTTCGTCGGAAACCGCAAGATACATCAGATTTTTTTTGAGTTTTATTTTTGAATCGTGGATTAAGAAAAAAGCATAGAGTTCCATAATCCCCAGACCTTTCGTATCCACCGCGCCGCGACCATAAATTCGATCACCGACTCTTATTCCTGCGAAAGGAGGATGTATCCATTCACTTTCATTCACTTCCACTACGTCCAAGTGATTTGTAAGAATCAAACCGCCTTCGGGATCGCTCCCTTTGATCTCGGCCATGATACTCGCTCTTTCCGGTTTGCCCGGAACATCATAGATCGTAGTTTTAATTCCTCGTTTGTCAAAAAGACTCTTTAAAAATAGAGCCGCTTGTTTTTCATTTCCCCGGATTGTTTTGATTCTTAGATAGGACTGCAAGTCCTTGGATGCTTCTTCAGCGAGTTTCCCGTAGTCTCTTTCTTCGAACTTCGTTTTTGGAGTTAAGGATTGGATTCCTTTCTCCGTAATAAAAATCGTATATAGTAAAAACAGAACCAAGACTCCTAAAAGTCCAAAGCCGATCTTCTTCCAATTCATCTTTCATTCTCCTCAGTGCGGAAGAAAATAACGTGTCTCGATTTCCTTTCAAGGCATTAAATCATCCGATCTTCGTCTTTTTAGTGAAAGCAGTTGGAATTGGAGGTTAACCTTTTGATTTCTTTTCCGATGATTGAAGGGTAGAGGTTATAGAATGATTCGAGTTATATTTCTTTTTCTGCTTTTTCCAGGATTTCTCTTTGCGGTAACTCCCGGAAAATGGTCGCATATTGATAGATACGTTTTCGGAAATACTCAGAACGGTCCGATTCGAGAAGTCGTTAAAAACGCGACCGGTAAAACAATCTACTCTGCGAATTATGAATACGACACAAACGGAAAACTAACCAAAGAATCCTATCAAAATGAAGAAGGCAAGGCTGACGGTTCCACTCAATTTCAGTATAAGGAAGGAAAGGTTGTTCGTGAGGAACTCTTCAATAAAGACAATCTTCTTGTGGAAACAAAAACATTTCGATACAATCCAAAAGGGCAGATCGATTTGATCGAAGTTTTCGATCGGGAAAATAAACTGTTACTCAAATCCAGCGTCACTGCTTGGGAAAAAGAATTCGCGAAATCGGGAAACACAAGTTGGTCTGATTCTAAGGAAGTTGAAACTTTCACCTTGGTTCGGGACGAGAAGAATCCGAAGATCTTGATTCAAAATATATACAACGAAGAGAAAAAACAAATCGCTTCGACTAAGTTTGAGTATGATGAAAAAGGAAATCTTCTTACGAGGACCAATGTCCAAGGGGAACAAGAACGAAAAAACCAACTCAATTACGGACCCGATAATCGGCTTATTAGTTTTACGTTTCACGTGAAACAAAACAATAAGTGGGAACTTCTCAAAACTCACGAGCTCATTTACAAATAAGCATTTTACAGATCAGAGAACCGGTTAAAAAGCCCGGTTCTCTCGCCCGACTTTCACTTTGGCTTTTCTACTTTGTTCCCACTGTAGGGTGAAAACGGAGCCTCTCACTTTTACTGGAATCCTCATCACAAAACTTCGCTTTTGAAAATTTTACGATCTGAGTACAAGGCTTTAAGATTTATAGAAGCCCCTGTTGAAAATCAATGCTGACTTGTCACAAACACATTGCTAAAATTCTTCTGCTCTAAATCTTTTTTATCGATAAAAAAATGCAAAATGGTTTCAACGTTTCCTTTCAAGGCGTTTATTTCGTTTGTATTTACTTGGAGAAGTGAAAGACGATCGTCTTTAGAATGATCCGCACCCGACACAAAAACTTCACCTCCAAATCGTGACAGTTTCATAGTTGCAAAATAATCTTTGTCGTTTCTTCCCACTTCATCCATGTCTTTATAAGAGATAGCACATTCCGTAAATGGATACTCTATATCCATATACTTTGTATTTATATTTTCGGGGACTACTGACTTCAAGGAAGCCTCCTCAGTTACGAAAATCACGCTTCCAAACTCTGTTGTATCGTCCAGTTGACAGAAGAAAAACAAGAGTCCTCTCGTTGAGATTTCGTTTTCAAAATCTTTTAGATTCAATTGGCATAAAAAAGGAATAGCACTCCCTGAATCGTCTTTAGGAAAAAATACTCCGTCAGGAAGGTCTGGATTACCGCCAAATTTCGATTTTCCTAAATCAATTTTTGAGTTGGTAGAGATTAGAATTCTTTTTGGTTTCACAGCAAAGCCTCTTTAAGTTTCTTAAGTTCTTCGAAAGAAAAGATCGATGCGTGTCTAGAAAAAGGGCGATGTAATTTCTTATACATCGTGCTTTTCTAAATCAAACTTCACAAATGGGGAATTTGATTTTCATGCAGGGATTCATTTCTTTCCACTTGTAAATGCAGAGAAGGTTAGGATCTTTTGAGAGCAACCGTAAAAACTCAGAAAGACTTATTTGAATACAAAAGGAATTTCCTGACTTAACTATCTATAACGCCCTCCTCGTGAACATTTTGGTGAAAAAATTCTCGTGCCTTTTTAATTTTAAGAAGAATGTCTTGATTCAGTTCATTGGAAATTTCAATACTCGAAAAGAAAAGATCGAAGGATTCGCCTGAGCGTTTCAAAAACATTTTCCGTATATCGAGGTAAGAATCTCCAGATAAATTCCCAAAAACATCTTTCTTCGATTCGATCAGCACTGCGGAACAAAAAAAGCTCTGAAATTTTTCCAACCGAATCGAAATTCTTTTGCAAGTTTATAAATTCGATTTCTGCTTTCTTGTTTTCCACTCGGAAACATTCGACCCTCAAGAATAGAAAATCCCTGAGTGTATCAAGAATGAATCTGAAATCATCAAGTTGAAAGTTCATCAGCATTCTCAAAATAGAATTCTCGTTTTCTTTTCCTTTGAATTTCTCGAGATTTATTTCTCGTTCCGATTTATATTTTCTGGGACGTAGGAACTCTTCATTGAACGAGAAAACAACAGGGAATCTGAATTCTTTTCCAAAGTCATTTCGATGTTAAAAGCTCAACAAGTAATCATTCGATTTAAACTCAATCCCCTCACACGAAAAAGCCCGAATCCCGCCGGACTTCCAAAAACGTTTCATGTGAAACGTGGACGGAGTTCCTACAAAAGTCAGTCAGGAAAATTGAGAAGTCTCCACCTCTTGTTTCTCTATCTCTTTGATCTGATAAAGAAGAAGATCGATATCGCTTGCATCCATCCTGAAATCTGCCCGTCTTTCGAGTGTCACCGGTCGAAGCGTATTTAACTTTTGAATCGTTTCCTTTTTTAATCCAGCGATTGAATCACTTTGTAGACTAGAGGACAGGTTGCAGTTTGGGTCGGAACTCCGAGAAAACGGAGTAAAAGAATTCTCCTTTGAATGAAATCTTCTGATTCTTTCAATTCCCAAAGCCGTACAATGGAAGAAGAAAAATAATCCACAAAGATTCGAAATGCGTGGCGGGTTTCTTTGATCGCAATATTCTAAATTAAAAGTTTAGAGAAATCATCGGTGATCGGCTAAGAAGATGAGTCCCAAAAGAAAAACCCGGCAAGAACCGGGCTTTTCAAAAACGTTTCCTATGAAACGCAGTCGGAGTTCCGACAAGAGTAGGTCGGGAGAATTAAGAAGTCCCCGCCTCTTGTTTCTTTCTTCCTTTGATATGATAAAGGAGCAGATCAATATCGCTTGGATCCACTCCTGAAATCTGCGCCGCTTTTTCGAGCGTCATCGGTCGATGAGTATTTAATTTTTGAATCGCCTCTTTCTTTAAACCTGCGATCGTATCGTAACTCAAGTCTTCCGGAATACTTAGATCCAAATACTTGGTCTTCCATTGAATTGTTTCGAGTTCCCTTTTGATATAACCTTCATACTTGATTTCCATCTCGAGAATGCCCTTGTCCAACTCCGACCAAGATTGAACTTCAGGTATCATAAATTCAACGTCGGTGATTTTGATTTCCGGTCTTTTTAAAAACGAATCTAACTTCATCCCGAATTTGTAATTCGTGATTTCCTTTTGATTCAAAAGATTCTGAAATTCTTCAGAAGGTTTTAACGGAATTTGATAAATCTTTTCACGAACAGAACTGACTCGATCATACTTTTCATTCATCCGATCAAAGGAGGTTTGATCCACGAGTCCAAGTTCGTAACCGTATTTCATCAATCGATGGTCGGCATTGTCTTGTCTTAAAAGAAGTCGGTGTTCCGCGCGAGAAGTAAACATTCTATAGGGATCTTCCACACCCTTATGAACAAGATCATCTATCAAAACGCCGATATAGGATTCACTTCTTTTGAACAAAAGAGGAGGTTGATTCTTTAAAGAATTCAAGACGCTGTAAGCAGCGACTAAACCTTGAGCCGCCGCTTCCTCATAACCCGTAGTCCCATTGATCTGACCTGCGTGATAAAGACCTTTTATCTTTTTAGTTTCTAAGGTCGGCTTTAATTCCGTCGGATCCACATAATCATATTCGATCGCGTAACCGGGTCGGAGAATCTCCGCATTCTCCAATCCTTTCAAAGAACGTACTAGCTTCCATTGAACTTCTTCCGGAAGACTCGTTGAAACTCCGTTGAGATAAATTTCCGCCGTCTCATACCCTTCCGGTTCCAAAAAGATCTGGTGTCTTTCTCGATCTGCAAATCTTACGATCTTATCTTCGATCGAAGGACAATAGCGCGGGCCGGTGCTTTGAATTTGTCCGGAATACATCGGTGAAAGACTTAGATTCTCATGGATGATCTTGTGAGTTTCCGCATTTGTGTAAGTGATATAACAAGGAATTTGTCTTCGTGTAATCTTATCCGTGGAAAAAGAAAAGGGGGAAGGAACTAAGTCACCGTCTTGGATCGCAAGAACGCTTAAGTCGACGGAGTTTTTATGAATCCTCGGCGGAGTCCCTGTCTTCAATCTTCCCAGCTTCAAGTTATACTTAGCGAGCGACTTGGATAATCCTTTTACTGTCGGCTCGCACATTCTTCCGTTTTCATTTTGGTAAGTTCCGATATGAACGAGTGAAGACAGGAATGTTCCCGTAGTTAAAATCAAGTGATTGGTATAAATTTCAAATCCTCGCCCGGTCTTCACACCGATCACGGAATCATTTTCGATCAACAATTCTTCCACCGTGTCTTGGCGAATCGAAAGATTCTTTTCAGCCTCAAGAGTATGTTTTACTTTGAGTTGATATTCTTTCTTTTCCGCCTGTGCTCTCGGCGCCCAAACACTCGGACCTTTCGAAGTGTTGAGCATCTTAAATTGAATTCCGGTATGATCGATCACCTTGCCCATAATTCCACCGAGGGCATCGACTTCTCGAACCATATGTCCTTTTGCAATACCGCCGATCGCAGGGTTACAAGACATCTGACCGATCGTATCTAGGTTCATCGTGATGAGTAAAGTTCTGGCTCCACCTTTGGAAGCGATATATGCGGCTTCGGAACCGGCGTGACCGGCGCCGACCACGATACAATCAAAACGATTTGGAAAAACGGATGGGGTCTTGGATTCAACCATGGAGATTCAACTTCCTGAAAATAGATTACAAATTTAAGAATGAGATGTTTCGCAAGTAACGAGCGCTTTGATTACAAGATGCAATCGACAAGAGACCTAACATATTGATTCATGGAATTATATCACTTATCAGGTTCCTGTTCTATGGCAGTATCTATCAAGAAACTATCCTATTTTGAAGGAAAAATCCTTCCCGAATCCGAAGCTAAGATCAGCATCCAGACGCACGCCCTTCAATATGGAACCACCGTCTTCGGTGGCTTACGAGGTTATTACGATAAAGACACCGACAACATCTATCTATTTCGTATCTTAGACCATTTTCAAAGGCTTATCAACTCGACTAAAATCATGCAGTTGAAGTTGGAAAAGACAAAGGAAGAATTGAGAGACATAACAATCGAGTTGATTCGTCAGTGCGGATACAAAGAGAACATCTATCTTCGTCCTTTCGTTTATACATCGGCGCTTCAACTTTCACCTCGTTTTCACGACGTTCCGACCGAACTTGCAATCTACATTCTTCAATTGAATGATTACTTAGATACGAAGCGCGGCTTAAAAACAATGGTTTCTAGTTGGAGAAGATTCGACGACGCGGTAATCCCAACTCTTTCCAAAGTTTCCGGAGGTTACGTCAACTCGGCTCTTGCAAAATCAGAAGCGGTTCAAAACGGATTTGATGAAGCCATCTTTTTGGATGCGCGCGGATTTGTAAGCGAAGGATCCGCGGAAAATATCTTTCTTGTCCGCGACGGAAAGATCATAACCCCCGGAGTGAACTCTTCTTTGCTTGAAGGAATTACAAGAAGAAGCGTTCTTCAGATCGCGAGAGACAATGGGATCGAAGTGATCGAAAGAGATATTTCACGAAGCGAACTCTATATCTCGGACGAAGTTTTCTTTTCAGGAACCGGAGTTCAAATCGCTTGGGTTTCGGAAATCGATCACAGAAAAGTCGGCAACGGCGAGATGGGATCCATCACAAAAAAGATTCAAAGTTTATTCTTCAATCTTGTGATTAACAAAGAAGAAAAATACAGACATTGGTTAACGCCGGTTTATTAAATTAGAATGAGTTCTTCCGCATTTCATCTGGACGATATCTTAGGACAAGAGACTGCGCTTACCTTTCTAAAAAGATATTCTTCCAGACCCGAGATGATCCCTCCACTGTTGATCCTTCATGGACCGGATGGAACCGGAAAAGAATCCGCTTCGGAAAGGTTTATCAAACAAGTACTTTGTTTTGAAGGAACCTCGTGCGGGGTCTGCGCTTCCTGCAAAGCATTCATGCACAATTCACATCCGGATTACATTCGTTTTCCGGAGGAAAGCGGAAAGATCATTCCGATCGGGAACGAAGAGAACCCGGAAGAATTTACGATTCGATGGTTGATCCGTTCCAGACTCAACTACAGACCTCACTTATCTAAATTTCGTTTTATCGTTTTCCCGGATGCGTCTTTGATCGGCCATGAAGCGGAGACCGCACTTTTAAAATCTTTGGAAGAGGCTCCTCCATTCTCGCGATTCATCTTTATCGTAAACAATTTAGATAAACTGAAAGAGACAATCGTAAGTAGGGCAATCTGTGTTCCGTTTCATTATCTCAATCAGGAAGCTCTTCAAAAAATTCATTCCCGATTCAATCTTCCGATACTTCCTTTTCAGGGAGGCAGTATGCTTTCCTTTGAATGTCCAAAGGAAGTGATCGAATTAGTGCAGGAAAAGATCAAAGATCGAATCGAAACACAGCTCGATTTATTAAAATTAGAATCCTGGATCCATTCCTACAAAGACGAACACCCCGAATGGAAAGAAAATTTTTCTTATAAAGAATTTCTAGAACTGGTAAGCCTACTTCTAATTTACGAATATACTAAAACTGGATACGAGAATCATCTTTCAAAGATAGAAGCGATCTTTCAATTCAAGTCAGAGATTCACAAAAGAATCATCGGATTGGAAAGTCTTGCCCTTTCCAGACTCTTTTTCCACCTTTCTCTCTAAAAATATTCATCTTTATGAATATAGTTTCTTATAATCTTATAAAACACACGTTAGACGAAATCAAAAAACGACTCCAAAGTTCTTTCGAGACATAATTTATTATTCATTGCATAAACCCTTCCTTTTTTCGAGAGAAAATTCCGATTCCGGAATTTTCATTTGAGTACAAGAGTTCTTTCAAAAATAGTGTATTCTCATTCATCAAGCTCCGGGACTCCGGAGGAAAAGTGAAAAATAGCCCTATTCAATCGATTTGGAGAAAACGATCCAAATCAAACTCGTAAAAATCTCTTGTAAGAGAGAATTTTTGTTTTTGTTTTCTTGGAGGAAGAGTTGAACCTAGTTTGGAATAAAATTTTAGAGGAAGTTTCCAAGAAAATATCTCCTCAATACTTTGAAAGGTTCATTGATACCCTAAAATTAGAAACTCTTAACTCTGAAAAATGTACGATCATAGCTCCCTCCGCGACGATCAAAACTCACGTTGAAAGAAAATATCAAAACATCATTGAAAGTGCGATCTTAGAAGCCTGTGGAGATAAAATTCCGGTTGAAATTTTAATCGAAACAAAACCAGTCTCCCCCCTTCAAACCATTCTTGAAAAATCCTTCGATCAAAAAGATTTTCAGTTCAATCCCGACTATACGTTCGAATCGTTCATCGTAGGAGATTGCAACCGTTTAGCTTACACCGCCGCGAAAGAATGTGTGAGAAGACCGGCGGAGATCAATCCTCTCTACTTATTCGGTAGCGTCGGAGTTGGAAAGACTCATTTACTCCATGCAATCGGATCCGAACTCTTAAAAAAGGATCCATGGAAGACCGTTTGTTACGTTGACATCTCTTCGTTTATGAATGAGTTTCGTTTCGCTCTTCAATCCAGAGAACTCATCGAAAGTTTTAAGATAAAGTACCAGTCTTACAACTGTCTGCTCGTAGACGACATCCAACTTCTTTCCACAAACGCTGAAAAAACTCAGGATGAATTCTTCGCTCTATTTAATTTTCTTTTTGAAAGAAGAAGACAGATCGTAATCGCATCCGATCGACCTAGTTCCGAACTTCCGATCCACGAAAGATTGAAATCAAGATTCGTTACGGGTGTTCAGGCAGACATTCAATATCCGGATAGGGAAATAAGAAGAGGGATCGTCGCACATCATTCTCAGATTATGGACTTAGGTTTGAGCGAGGATATCTTGGATTTTCTATCGGATCAAATCGAAGAAGATACAAGACTTCTTCTCGGTGCGCTCAACGATATTTATCTGTATAAAAAGTCCTATTCTTTACTATTTCTAAACTTGGAAAAAGTAAAGGAAATCGTAAAGAATCGACTTTATAGAAAGAAGAACGTGGAATTTTCCCACGACCGAATCATCGAAGCGGTCGCAAAAGAATTCAGTTTAGATCCCTCTGAAATTATGGGAAAAAGTAGAAAGAAAGAACTCATCATCCCGCGGCATATTTGCTTTTATCTCCTACACACTATCTTCAAAGTTAATAAATCGCAAGTGGGAAGACTTTTTCAAACCCAGCATACGACGGTTATCCACGGCGTTAGAAAAGCAGAAGACTTACTTTCTAAAAGCAAAGATATGCGATTTTTGGTGGAAAGAATCAGCTCTCGATACCGACTCCAATAAAATTCTAAATCCGTTTCCGGTATTGGCTTATAAACACTGTAAATAATGTGTGCATAAACTATCTTTTTCCTGTTTAGTAAGATTCATAAATCTGTAAATAAGACATAATGCAAAATTACTGTCGCTTCAAGTGAAGAAATTTACAAAGAATTATGTCGAAAATGAAAATTCACTTTTCAAAAAGAATGAGACATATTTCAGTATTCAATAGGAATACGATTTTATGTACATATTTACAGGTACTACTCCTACAACTGTACAATAATAAGAACCTATTTAATTAAGTAAGATATTAGGAGATCTAAATTGAAAATCAAAGTAAACACATCTGAGTTCTTAAAAGCAATTCATTCCGTTGAAGGAGTTATCTCCGCAAGAGAGATTAAATCAGTATTATCAAATCTTAAAATAGAAGCGGAAGGGAAAGAGGTTTTTCTTTCTGCAACGGATCTTGAGATCTCCATAAAAACATCAGTTCCGGCGGAAGTTTTACAACCGGGAAGTATTTCCTTACCCGCAAAACAGCTTTCCAGTTTTTTTAAAACGATCAACTTTGAAGAAACGATTCTTTCTTTGGAAGAATCGGACGGAGAATCTTCGATCGCATATATTACGGACGCATCCGGAAAGAACGATTACAAATCTAAAATTTCGGGTATGGACGCTGAAGAAATCAAAACGATATCCAAAGTGAATTCTTCTCAAGTTTCTTCTTTCCCTATCACTTTGATCAACGATATGATTCGTAAAACTTCGTATGCGATCGCTCATGAAGATCAAAGATTTATTTTCAACGGCCTTTATATGATTCCTAATGAAACAAAATTAATTTTTGTCGGGACCGATGGCCGCAGACTCTGCAAGATTGAAAGAACACTTCCGGCGCCTTTACAATTCAAAGAATCGATCATCGTTCCTGCAAAAGCCATCCGTGAAATTTCAAAAATGATAGCAACTTCGGAAACCGGTAATATCGGTTTGATCGACAGTCAGATTTACGCATCTGCAAACAACATAGAACTGCTTTGTAAGTTGATCGAAGGAAACTTTCCGAACTACGAACAAGTCATTCCTAAGAGTACTAAATTCTCCACTTCGATTTCTAAAGAAGAATTCCAAGTTTCTCTTAGACAAGTTATGACCGCTGCGGAAGAACCTTCTAGACAAGTAAGACTGACCTTTACAAAAAACAATCTCAACTTCTTTGCGCAAACTCTCGGAGCTTCGGAAGCGAGCATCAATAAGGCGATCGAATATTCCGGAGACGAAGTTACGATCGCTTTCAAAGGAGAATATCTCATGGATATTTTTCGATCCATCGACGATACCGAAGTTAGGATCGAATTCTCCGATTCAAGCTCGCCCGTAATTTTTAAAGATCCATCCGACCCCGAATTTATCTCGGTGATTATGCCGATGAAAATTTAATGTTTTTAAAACATCTTACACTTCAAAACTTTAGAAGTCATGAAGAGTTGAGCCTGGACTTTTATTCCAGGCTTATTTTTTTTGTAGGGGATAACGGAGAGGGAAAAACAAATCTTCTCGAAGCGATTTGTATGTTGTCCTGGCTCAAAAGTTTCCGGGAATCCGAGGACGGCAATTTAATTCGCTGGGGCGCAGAGAATTATTTTCTTAGAGGCAGAATTCAAGAAAATCAAAAAGAATCAGTTTTAGAAATCGGTTATACTGCAAAACCTACTGTAAAAAGAAAATTAAAATTCAATCAGGAAGATATTAAAAAGCGAACCGATCTGATCGGAAAATTCATCACCGTACTTTTAACGCCGATGGATTTAAAAATCATAGAAGGCGGACCCGCTGAAAGACGAAAGTTTATCGACGCGTTTATTTCTTCTTTTGATCCTTTTTATTTGGATTCTCTACTAGAATATAATAAAATCTTAAAGCATAGAAATGCTCTTTTAAAAACGGGAAATTCGGATTCTTCTCAACTTTCCATTTGGGAAAAGAGACTTGTGGAAAAAGGGACGATCATTCTAAACAAAAGGCGGGAAATCGTTTTAGAATTGAATTCATTCTATCAAACAAATTTGGACAAATTGAGCGGCGGAAGGGACGGTCTTACATTGATTTACAAACCGGACGTCAAAGACGAACTGGAATTTTTCGAAAAACTCAGTCGAAATCTTGGACGCGACCTCAGACTCGGTTATACTTCCGCAGGAATTCATCGCGACGATCTTTTTATAGGAACCGATTCGCGGGACATTACCGAATTCGGTTCCCAGGGTCAAAAAAGAAGTACGGTAATCGCTTTAAAAGCGGCCACTTTTAATTATTATAAGAATATTCTAAATAAGACGCCGGTCTTATTGATAGACGACGTTATCAGAGAATTGGACGTCAAACGACGAGAGTATTTTGTGGACTTAGTCATCAACGCAGGCCAAGCTTTTTTCACAACGACCGATTTGGAAGGAATTCAGGATTATGTCGGTAAACTCGAGGACCAGAAACAAATCTTTATGATCAAAGACGGAGAGGTTCGTTCGGTAGAATGAAAGACGATCTTATTTCTTCGAAAAAAATTGAAACTGACGAATTCAAATCCGTCCTCAATCAACTCGGCATCACCGAAGAAAGTCTCCAAGAAAAAATTTCCCTAAACACACTCCGAAATCGTTGGAAAGAAATTGTCGGTCCGGTCTTCGCTTCTCATTCCGAAGTCAATTCCATTCAATTCGGCAAATTAAGAATCATCGTTTCTCACAACGCTTATAAACAAGAATTGCTTTTTCTTCAAAACCGAATTCTGAGACAGGCTTCTCAGTTTCTTGGAAAAGGTGTAGTTCGTTCTCTGGAAATTTCCATCGGGAAATTAACGAATTCCGGCTTCTCCAAACTACCCGAAACGAAAGAAAAAAAAGGATTAGAGGGCAAAGAGGATTTAATTGCCATCCTTGAGAAGGAAACCGATCCGGAAGTTAAAAAACGATATCTCGAGATTCTTCAATATCTTTGATTAATAAATGAATTTCCTTGCCTCCCTATGGTTTTCAGGAAAACTATTCCTGAGGTCTGAAAAAAATGAGCCAAGAAGAAGCAAGCTACAGCGCCGGTCAGATTAAAATTTTAGAGGGTCTGGAAGCTGTTCGAAAACGTCCGGGGATGTACATTGGAACTCAGGATGAAACGGGGCTTCACAAAATGGTCTACGAAGTCGTTGATAACTCCGTGGACGAGGCAATGGCCGGTCATTGTTCCATAATCAAAATCAGCATTCTTCCGGATAACATCATCGAAGTAAGAGACAATGGTCGCGGGATCCCGGTGGACATTCACCCGGATAAGAAAATTTCCACGATCGAAGTCGTAATGACCATTCTCCATGCCGGCGGTAAATTCGAAAACGACGCCTACAAGGTTTCCGGCGGACTTCACGGGGTCGGGGTTTCCGTCGTAAACGCGCTTTCGGAATGGCTCGTTGTGGAAGTTTTTCAAAAAGGGAAAATTTATACTCAAAAATATGAAAAGGGAATTCCCGTTTCTCCGGTGGAAGAAAAGGGTGAATCCTCCGAAAGGGGCACGATCGTCCGTTTTAAACCGGATGCGTCCATCTTTACGACGGTAGATTTTCAGTTCGACGTACTTTCCGCGCGATTTAGAGAATTAGCTTTTTTGAATAAAGGTTTGATTCTTACCGTTGAAGATAGAAGACGCGGGAGCGAAGGGGAGAATCTTTTAAAGAACGAATTTCAGTTTTCCGGCGGTATCGTTTCTTTTGTGGAACATATCAACGAAAACAAACACCCTATGCACAAAGTGATTCACTTCGAGAGAAACAAAGAAGATGTGATCGCCGAAATCTCGATTCAGTATTCCGAAACCTACACGGAAAGTATCTTTTGTTTCACCAATAACATCAATAACAACTTAGGTGGAACACACCTGGAAGGATTTCGCGCGGCTCTCACGAGAACTCTCAACGATTTTCTAAAAAAAGATACTGTGATGGCTAAAAAACATCCGACCGGTTTGTCCGGAGAGGACGTAAAAGAAGGATTAACCGCAGTTATTTCCGTAAAAATTCCGCAACCACAGTTTAACTCGCAGACAAAAGAAAAGTTGGTGAACGCCGAAATCAAAGGGATCATGCAAACCTTAACTTCGGAAGGCCTTACTCTCTTCTTTGAAGAAAATCCGAACATTACAAAAAGAATATTAGAGAAATGTATTCTTTCAGCTAAGGCAAGGGAAGCGGCCCGTAAGGCAAGGGATCTAACGAGAAGAAAGACCGTTTTGGAAGGAGGAGGTTTGCCGGGAAAACTTGCCGATTGTTCCGAAAAGGATCCGGCTCATTCCGAAATTTACCTAGTTGAGGGCGACTCCGCCGGCGGATCCGCAAAACAAGGAAGGGATCGAAATACACAAGCGATTCTTCCGCTAAAAGGCAAGATTCTAAACGTTGAGAAGGCGAGATTGGATAAAATCTTAGCGAGCGAAGAGATCCGAATTTTGGTTTCTGCGCTGGGAACCGGAATCGGCGAAGACGAGTTCAATATCGATAAGATTCGATATCACAAAATTATGATTATGACGGATGCCGATATTGACGGTTCTCATATTCGCACACTTCTTCTTACATTCTTTTTTCGTTATATGCGCCCCGTGATCGAAAGAGGATATCTCTATGTCGCGCAACCGCCTCTTTACTTGATCAAACACGGGAAAAATTCCACTTATGCTTACTCGGACAAAGAAAAAGAAGAACTCCTCAAAACGGTCGGTACCGACAAGGTCGTAATTCAACGTTATAAAGGTTTGGGAGAAATGAACCCCGAGCAACTTTGGGAAACCACGATGGATCCTTCCAATCGAGTGGTCTTAAAAGTAAAGTTAGACGACTTCGTAGAAGCGGAGGAAACTTTCAACGTCCTCATGGGCGATGAAGTGCATCCGAGAAAAATGTTCATCGAAGTAAATGCAGCAAAGGTAGCAAACTTGGATCTTTGATCCGAAGGGAATTCAGAAATGAGTCAAGAGATGGAAAACGAAACAAAAGTCCTAAGCTACAATATCGCAGGAAAACCTGATATCGCGGACGCGTTGAAAAACGGAGTTCGAGTTATTCCTGTGGAAATCGAAGACCAAATGAAAGAAGCATATCTCGGATATGCTATGTCCGTGATCGTGGGACGCGCGCTTCCGGACGTGAGAGACGGTCTTAAACCGGTTCATAGAAGAATTCTTCATGCGATGAATGAACGCGCGTGGAGAAGCGATCGACCTTACGTAAAATGCGCAAAGATCGTCGGTGAAGTGATCGGTAACTATCACCCTCACGGTGACGCTTCCGTTTACGAAGCGCTCGTAAGAATGGTGCAGGATTTCTCTTTGAGAGTCCCCTTGATCGACGGTCAAGGAAACTTCGGTTCGATCGACGGGGATAATCCTGCCGCATATCGTTATACCGAAGCAAGACTTGAAAAAGTCGCCGAGGAACTCTTACGCGATATCGAAAAGGATACCGTAAGTTTCTCGCCTAACTATGATGATACGAAGCAGCAACCGGATGTCCTTCCCGCAAATTTCCCGAACCTACTCGTAAACGGTTCCTCCGGAATCGCTGTGGGAATGGCGACGAACATCCCTCCTCACAATCTGAAGGAAACGATCGAAGCCGTGATTGCGGTGATTCGTAATCCGGAAATTACGATTCCTGAAATTCTTAAAATTATTCCCGGTCCTGATTTTCCGACTTCCGGTATTATCATCGGCGGCGAAGGGTTGATTTCCGCTTATACAACCGGAAAAGGTTCGATTCGAATCCGATCCAAGGTTGATATTGAGGAAAAGAAAAACGGAAGAGAAGTAATCGTAGTAACGGAAATCCCGTATCAAGTCAACAAAAAGGTCCTTCTCGAAAAAATCGGAGATCTTGTTAACGACAAACACATCGAAGGAATTTCCGAAATTTTAGATCTTTCCGATCGTAAGGGAATTAGAGTTGAAATTCATATTAAAAAAGATGCAAATGCTCAGGTCATCTTAAATCAACTCTATAAGATGACCCAGCTTCAGGTAAGTTACGGAATCACGATGCTCGCGATTCTGGATAACAAACCGAAAATATTTAATATTAAGGAAATTCTCACCGCATATTCGGCTCACAGAAGGGTCGTCATCGTAAGAAGAACGCAGTTCGATTTAGACAAGGCGGAAAAACGCGCTCATATTTTAGAAGGGTTGAAAATCGCCTTAGAAAATATCGAAGACGTAATCAAAGTAATTCGCGCGTCTAAAAATCCGGCCGAAGCAAAAGAACAATTGATGCTGAAGTTCAGCCTTTCCGACGTTCAGACGGACGCGATTCTCGAAATGAGATTGCAGAGACTTACTTCTCTCGAAGTTCAAAAGATCATCGATGAATTGGAAGAAGTCAGAAAACTCATCGTGGATTTAAAAGATATTCTCGCGAAACCTTCCCGAGTAAACGATATCGTCTGTACGGAACTTCAAGAAGTCGGCGATAAATACGGAACCAAAAGAAAAACCGAAATCTCCATCGAAAGTATCGAAAGTTCTTCCTTTAACGCTGAAGATTTAATCGCGGATGAAGAAATTGTAATTCAGATCACTTACGACCAATTTGTGAAACGTCTTCCGATCGATACGTTCAAAAGACAAAAACGAGGCGGGAAGGGGATTCAAGGTCTTTCGCAAAAACGGGACGACGTGATCAAAATCATGAAAGCCGCGATGACTCACGACAGTATCATGTTCTTTTCCAACATCGGAAAAGTTTATGTGATGAAGGCCTACGAACTTCCGATTGCTTCCAAAGAAGCGCGCGGAAAATCTTTAAAGGCAATCATAAACTTAAGAGAAGACGAATATATTTCCTCCATTTTTGCGTTTAGGGAAGAGGATATGGATAAGGATCTTCTTCTTGTAACTCGAAAAGGTTTTATCAAACGAATTCATCTCAATGAATTCAGTAACGTTAAAAAATCCGGAATTATTGCAATCGGACTTCGCGACGGCGACGATCTTATTAAAGTGGAGGCGATCAACGATAAAGACGAAGTGATCATATTCTCCAGAAAAGGTTTGGCGTTAAGAATCGAAGGAAATATCATTCGTCCTCAAGGCCGTACTGCGAGCGGCGTGACCGGAATGAGACTTTCTGAGGACGATGCAATCGTAGGTCTCAGTAAATTCAAAGAAGGCGAGGATATCTTCGTCGTCTCCGAAGAAGGTTACGGAAAACGTCTCGGTTTTGAAGAGTTTGCCGCAAAAGGAAGAGGCGGTAAAGGAATGGCTTACTTAAAAGTCACAGATAAAAACGGCTTCTCGGTGGGAACGGGTTCCGTCGGCGCGGAGGACGAAATCATTCTTATCACACAACAAGGAATGACGATCCGAATCAACGCATTCGATATTTCTAAATTGGGAAGAACCGCAGTCGGTGTGCGTCTTGTCGATTTGAAAGACAACGACAAAGTTCAAGACTTTACTGCTCTCGGAGAAAGTTGAAAATATGATTCAGATCGGAAATGTTACGATCCCGGGAAGAATTTCTCTTTCCCCGATGGCGGGCATTTCCGATTCACCCACGCGCAGAATTTGTAGAAAATTCGGCGCTTCCTTTTCTTACACCGAGTTTGTAAACACGGATGAAATCATCCACAGGGCGCCGAAGGCCTTAAAAATGTTTCTATTTCATCCTGAAGAAAGACCGATTACATTTCAGATTTTTGGAAATCGACTCGAAGTTATTGCGGAAGCCGCAGAAATCATTCAGGAACTAAAACCGGATATCATCGACCTTAACATGGGATGTTCTACGCGTAAGGTTTCTCTGCGTGGGGCGGGAGCCGGTTTATTGCGAAGACCTGCTCATTCGGGAAAGATTATAGAGGCGATCAAAAAAAGGGTTTCCGTTCCTGTGACCGCTAAGATTAGAATCGGATGGGATTCTGAAAGTCGCAATTATCTTGAGGTTGCGAAAATCCTGGAAAATTCCGGAATCGATGCGTTAACCGTCCATGGAAGAACGAAAGAAATGGCTTACACGGGATTTGCGGATTGGGATGCGATCGCAGAAGTGAAATCGAACTCAAAAATTCCCGTTTTCGGAAACGGAGATATCAAGACCTTCCAAGAGGCTCAACAAAAAATTCGTGAATACGAAGTCGACGGTGTTTTGATCGGAAGAAACGCGATCGGGAATCCCTGGGTTTTTTCGGAAATCAGGAAGGAAGAATTATCCTGGGAAGAAATCAGTAAGGTAATCTTAGAACACCTTAGATGGATGGTCGAAAGTTTCGGAGAAGAATTCGGTCTTGTTCTGTTTAGAAAACATCTCGTAAAATATCTTTCCGGATTGGAGTTCGACCCACTCTGGAAATCTCAACTCTTGGAAATCAGGGAATTCAATCGTTTTGAAGAACTTTTGATATCCCGTGGAACTTACAGTTCCTTAGTATTACGCTGATGCAGCATTCCATATTCGGAAAGTAAGAATCTTTCATTTCCTCCTTTCCCAAAAAATTTTCAATCCATAAGAATTCGATAATTTTCTTATCTCAATTCTTCCGTTTAAAAACTCCTTTGAAATCGATTTTTTCCGTTAGATGTTATGAAGTAAACGCGAGTTTTAGAAGTCCATTCTAAGCGTTTTTCTTGACGATTTTAGATCCTTCCGTAATAACTTTGCGAAACGGAGAAATTACTTTATGAAACATGTAAAAATATTCTTAGTTCTCTTTTTTGCTTTGTTAGTTTTTAACGCCTGCAAAAAGGAAGAAAAAAAAGAAACGCCGCAAATCCTCGGAACTAGGTTTGCCAATTACGACCAATGGATTTATAAAATTCCTGGCACTGATAAAAAGGAAGATCAAGTCACTCTCGTCTACGGTATGGAAGAAGTGACGGGATTAGAGACTGTCGAAGTGCAAATTCCGACGAAGGATAAAAAAGGAACCGTTTCCGCTACGTTTCTAAAGGTTAGAACGGTGGAGAATAAAGAGGGTTTTGCTCCCGTAAAAAACTTTTCGGAGAACGTATACTTTGTTCTAAACGCCAGCGAGGATGCCTTTGTAAAACCTACGATCACGGCCAATACAAAAGGCAAATTAAAAAGAGGGATGTATTGTTTAGAACAGGAAGTCATCGGAGAATTCTCCAAAGTAACTTGTTACGATTCCATTCTCGAAGAGGATAAACTCACCAATTATTATGATGTGTGGATTAAGACTGCTTCTCCACATTTGAGCAAAGACGCCCTCCTGGGAGAAACGATTAAACTTTTAAAGAAAGCGAGTCAGGATCTAGCGAAGTACAATTCAGCAACGGAAGAGGAGAAAACTAAACTTCTAACCTCCGCAACCGAGGCTTTGAAAAAAGCGGCTTCAAAACAGGATGAATTTTCCGCCGATATCAATAATCTTGCGACTAAGTTTAATCTTTCCTTGGAGTGATCGAAATACATTCTTCGATTCCGGCCGGATCTTGATTCAAAAATTCTTATATTTGAACGGGTCAAAAGGTAATAAAAAACCCCGCTTTTAAGGGCGGGGTTCGTTAAACGGATAATCCGGAAAATCAGATTATTGTTTGTTGGAAACTTCTTGTGCTTTCGCTACCAGAGCATCCTTTCCACCAGGAAATTTTGCATAGATAACACACTGACATTCTTCCCAGTTGTCCTTAGAAACGTCTTTTGGATCGGATCCGGAACCGGTTGCTTTACATTCGTAAACCCCAACTCCTTTTACAACACCTTGAGACTGAGAAACGATTACGGAAGCGGTTGCTTCACCGTCGGATACACCGGAAGCAGCTTCTACAGTTTCACCAACCATCTTCTTCACAACATCAGATGCACCTTGAAGTCTAGAAGCTTCACGGCAAGTTGATTGCATCATAGCTTGGCTTTTCTTAGCTACTGCTTTAGCGGATGCTCTGGAAGAAAATTTAATATAGTACCAGTCTTTCGGATTAGTATCTCTTGGTGTTTTTCCGTCGTTTCTTTGTTCTGGAGCTCCACCCCATCCTTCAAATGTCCATCCGCCGTCACCGACCGTCGTTGCATCTTTCTGTCCAGTGTCAGTGCTGGAGCAAGCTGCAAAAATCATAGTTGCTACAGATAGAGCGATAAGTCTATTGATCATTATTTTCTCCTTGATCTACTAAAAGAAAAAATCTAATACTTCGCCGAGTTTATGCAACACATTTTTTAATAGGTTGCTTTGAAAGATCGATTTCCCTAAATGAATATGAGAAAGAGATTTGCGTCGCACTATTTGTTTATGTTACGAAATTTATTATTTTTTTTAATTTTCCTGGCTCATCCGTTGCTCTCCACGAGTATAATGTTCCTTCCCGGAAAGGTCGACGGTAACTTACCGAATTCTTTTCAAAGAATCAGCGACAGATCGCAAGAAATTTCCAAATTTGGCGCTTTTTACGCAAACCTACTCTTAAGGGCCAAAGTAGACACATCTGAAAGAATTCAGGAAAAGGAAATTTATGAAAAATTTCGAAGCGCACATTTTGGAAAGGAAGACTTTCTAAAAATTTGCTCAGAGTTTTCCGTCGATGTTTTAGTCCGTGACGAACTGAGTTTTCAGAATCAAATTTTTCTTGATCGCGCCGTTTATAATTGTACACAAAAGCAGTTGGATGAGATTCATCTTTCGGAAAAATCCGATCTTTTCGCTCTGATGCGTTCTATAACGGAGAAATCGTTTCCTTGGATTCCTTCTAAAAAAAGACAGATAACTCAGTCCTATTTAAAGAAATCTTCGAAAGAACTGATTTTCGTTATCGACCTCTCTCCTTCTTTTCAAAGAG
Organism: Leptospira ainazelensis; assembly: GCF_016918785.1. Lineage (GTDB taxonomy): Bacteria > Spirochaetota > Leptospiria > Leptospirales > Leptospiraceae > Leptospira > Leptospira ainazelensis. Next base: position 86,825 of record NZ_JAFFPT010000019.1, read on the forward strand.
AGCGAGAGGAATGGGTTCAATTTGTAAAGAATGCTTCTTGGGAAGCCATGACTAGAATCCGGGTTGCAACGTTTTCGGAAGGAAAGACTACAATTCTTGCCAAAGCGGAATCTCTAGCGGAGCTTAGAACACAAATTTCCGGCTTAAGGTCCAGTGGAAAGTCCTCTTTGGAGGATTTATCCGCCGCATTGATTCATGTAAAAAGAAGTCTACTTCAATCCGGAACAAAACCACAAACGTTTCAAGACATAATCGTTCTTACTAATGCGAAGGGCAAAATTCCCAACCCGACTTTATCTTCAATTCTTCAGGATTTGCAATCGAATGGATATGGAATTCGGTTTTTTACAGCTCCCTATTTTTCGATATCTCAGTCCCAGTTTTATAAAGGAATTCTTCAGAAAGGTAATTTTTATGAGATTACCTATTCTCGGAAAGTGAGTACAGCGAAGGATTCGAAAACGTTGGTCTTTCGAGGAAGACAAATTTATTTTACCTATTCCGAGTTTTCGCCCGGGCAATCGGGTTCCGAATCTTCTTTGAACAAGGTTTCTTATTCCGGAAAGTATACCGAATCGGAATCGATCAATCCCCTCAATTTTACTGAAATTTATGCGGAACTAACGGGCGATTCGATTTTAGCCTCGGAACCCATAAAAGACAATTTGAGTTTTTTACTTTCCACGGTTCTTTTAAAAGACGAGTTCAAATCGACCGGCCCTGAAATTTTGGTTAAGTCGGGTGAGAAGGCGTTTTGGGTCTCTTTACCGACGGGAATCAAAGTCCCTGAAACCGAAGAACAAATCAGTTATCAGACGACTTATGTTCCATCCGATGGATCGGTAGACGGAGTGAGTAATATTGCGGGTCTTACCGAAGTTTATAAAGGGAATCCGCCTCAAATCCTGGAATGTACACCCATCCAAGTAAGAAATTATTTTCAGAATACCAACAAAAGTTCTTTCGATTGTATCGTCCGAGGTCGAGTTCTACAGGTCAAAGGATTATAAACTTTTCTAAAGGGATCCTCATTTGAATTCCGACGAACATATTTTTATCAGCAACGCCTCGAACTCGGTTAAAATATTAGATCGCCTCAAATCTTTTTCCCAAAATCGAATGCCTCTTTTTGTCACCGGCGGACCCGGAACCGGGAAAACTTTTATTTCTCAGTTGATTGCAAAACTTTCGGGAAAAGAACCTGCGGTCCGAATTTTGGACTCCGAAAATCTTGAAAACGAATCCGCGCTTACAAAAGCCCTTACAGAAGATTCTAACATTTATTTTGTATTTAAGAATTTTCCGAAATTTCCAAAAGAAGCTCAAGCCTATTTGTTGAAACGGCTTCGCGAAAATCAAACGGATTCAAGATTCATTTTTTTGTCAGGTAAAGAATGGAAGCAGAAATTGGAGACCGGAGATATATTAGAATCCTTGTATTTAGAAATTTCAAATTACAGATTGGATCTTCCCGACCTCAGAGAAAGAAAAGAGGATATTCCGCTCTTAATCAGACATTTCCTCGAAATCCTTTCCGAAAAATATAAAAGAAAAGAAACCCGATTGAGTGAAAAACTCTATCACCTGCTCTTGAATTACGATTTTCCAGGGAATATCAGACAGCTAAGAAATCTTTTGGAGAGTATGATTTCTTTATTCCCGGTTCGAATCCTCGACACAAAACATCTTCCGCCGCAGATGTTCGAAACCTCTTATATTTATAAAGAATTTATAGAAGTCAGAACGGGGATTCCACTCAGAGATTATGAAAGAGAAATCATAAAGAAAAATTTGATCCTTGTGAACGGAAATCGAGAGAAGGCAGCAAAAATTTTAGGAATTTCCGAAAGAACGATTTATAGAAAAATTATAGAATTCGATCTTTCCGGCGAAGCAGAATAAAAAAATCTTCCATCTTCCGATTGAATTGGAATTCGGATTCTTCTTTTTCCGATCCGGTTTTGATACGAATATTCATATCGATGATAAAGTCATAAAGTTCACCGATAATCTTATCGGAAAAGAAAGTGGCTTCTTTTCTGAGACGATTCCGAACAAAATTTTTCCTCGCAGGGCTGTAAGACTGAATGTCCAAATACTCGTAAATTTCTTCGTCGGAAAGGGTAGCCTCGTATTTTCTCGAAATGATTTTGTATTTTCGAAGTTGATCGATTCTTTCTTTGAGGATCGTAAAAAAAAGGAGAAGAGAATCTTTTCCTTTTTGAAACTTTCTAAATTCTTTAAAAAAACGAATCCGATCCGATTCCATAAAAAAATCAACGAGGCCGCTTGAATTGAGTTCCGAGTTAAAAAAAAGGACGTCTTCGATATCTTGTTTGTTAAAAACTTTTTTGCTTAGATACAGTTTTAGTTTGGAAAGAGATTGCAGATAAGCGCCCATTGAAGGAGGAATTTTGTGAAGAAATTCATCCATCGCATCTTCTTCCAATTGAACGCCGATTTCTTTGCAGGCTTGGAGAAGTCCGCCTTTGGTTTCGTTCGGATAAAAATTTTTGGTTTTTATGAGATGCGCTTTTCCGCCGAAAAGTTGTAAAACCTTGTTCGGAACTTCCCAGTGATTGTAATGAACTAAGAGCTGAATCGATTCGGGAAAATCGGAGAATCGTTTTTGTAAGGATTCGTTATTCTTTCCTTTTCCGCCGGAAACCGGCTTAAAAAATTCCAAACCTGATTTGATGATAAACAATTTCCGGTTGGAAAACATATCGAGATTAAAAGCTTCCGATTGAAATCTTTCAAAGTCTCCGGGTTCCGAAACGAAGATTACGATTTCAATAGACTCGCCTGTTTTTCGAATCGCTTCCTTATACTTTTCCGCGAGAATTTCGAATTCATAGGATTCTTTCGCGGCCACGAAAACGATGGAAGGCAGATTTTTTCCGAAGTCGGAAAGAAACTCGATCGAATTTTTATATTCTTTTGTTTTTGCGGCCATTGTTTTCAGGGAAGAATCCGTTTCGTTTCCGAAAAAATCGGAACATTTAACTTAAGCTAGGGAATCGATTCTCCGAAGAATAGAATATGAACATCAGTTCCGGAGTCCAGAGGATTTCTTTTCCAGGAGAAGGTTTGGCTTATGTCAGTCCCGCTCGCCTTGGAGGAAAGGTCGAGGCTGTGGATCGTATTCAAAGAGAAAATTTTGGCCCGGATCGAAGTTTTCCCGGCAAAAATTTCGCTCGTCCTTCCGCGGAAGCACAACCTCAATCTCGCGGAAGTCTCATCGATTTCTACGCTTGATTTCCCTTCAGATACTTTTCCCATAATCTGTGGTATTGAAAAAACATTCGGATTGGAAAACCGACAATGTTTGTATAAGATCCTTCATATTCTTTGACCGGACCGTTTGTATCCTGAATTCCGTAACTCCCGGCCTTATCAAACGGAGAATAAATTTTCACGTATTCGCGAATTTGATCTCGATTCCAGTCTTGAAAGGTTACTTTGGAAGAATCAAAGGCAAATTGTTCTAAACCGCGATCGTAGATTCCTAAACCCGAATAGACGATATGAGTTGTTCCCGATAAACTTTCCAAAATTTCAACGGCCTCTTGAAAATCGGCAGGTTTTTGAAGAATTCTATGATTGTAAACGACGATCGTATCGCAAGAAACGAGCAATTCGGATGCGGACTTTGTTCCGAGTTTGGAAAGTGTGATCCTTTTGAGATATTCTAAGGGGCTTTCCCTTGGAAAGGAACTTTCGTCGACGTCTTCCGGTTCGACTCGAAAATCCAGATCCAACGATTCCAAAACCTGTTTTCTGCGCGGAGATCTGGATCTAAGGACGATCATAGGTCCACAGTTTGAGAAAAGCCTTGCTTTGCACCCGTTTTCCGGTCGATATTGGTATGGATGAAAGAGAATCAAAAATCATCTAATCTTTGTCTCCGTGCTTTTTTTAGTCTCCTCATTCTCGCTTCGATCGGTTCGATTTTCTCCCAAGAAAAAAATAACGATCCAAAGGATTCGAATGAAAATACAAAGATCAGCTCCGAGAAAGAATTGATTGAGACCGGAAAGTTAGAATCCGTTCGCAAAAAAGCCTTTCTTGCTCTAAAAGGGATCCGAACTTCTCTTTTGAATTTTGGAAAAAAACAGGATCTGGATAAGATTACTTCGGACTATGGACAGGCGGAAACTTCTTATCTCAGAGCGGAATATACTACGGCTACGAAGGGATTTGAAAACGTTTATAAAGCGCTTGTTCCTCTGGAAGAAGTTTTAAGAAGAGATTACGAGGCTAAAGCGATTCAACTCGGGCAAGAATTGGCGCCGACGATCGTAGCGATTCGTTTGGACCAGAAAAATAGAAATCGAAACATTCTTCCCGTTTTAGAAAAATACTATGTTCGTTCAGGCGAAACTGCAAAGGCTTCCGTAAGTGAATTGGAAAAAGGAGAACGCACATCCGCTTTGTATTTTCAAAAACAGGCCTTGATTTCCCTTTATCAGATCAAAATTCTTCTTGGAAAAGGCGAAGATTCTTCAATTTCACTTTCGGATCGGATTTCAAAAAATAGAATTTTAGAAACCGACTATTTAAAACCCGAAGATTTGATCTATTGGGACGACGCAGAAGATAAACTGCACGCCGACTCTGAGGAGGAAAGAAAAAAGGATCGAATTCGAACTTTAAGATCCTATGAGTGGAAACTCGGAATTTCATCCGGTAAACTTCAAAAAGAAAACGAATCCAAAAATCAGCTTCCCGCTTCTGAAAAACAAAACAGTACAAAACCATAATATTCTAAACTTATTCTCATGAACTCAGCCTATTTAAAAAAAATACTTTCGATTTTTCTCATGCTTGTTTTGTTTCCATCGTGCAGAAGGGGAAGTTTTGACCGCGTGAAAGAGCAGAGTTTTCAATATCTTTGTAAAGAATACTTGCTTTTCTGCGACAAAATCGTCACTAAAATCGATATGTTTGACTGCGATCCTTTGCACAATACGTATGAAAGCGACGGAGCGCACTATATCAATCGAGAAGTTCTGGTTGACGACTTGACGATCGAAAAAGATGAAAGACGTGTCGAAATTTTTGATCCATATTCTGATAAAAAACCTAAAAAAGAAAAAACTCGAGATACAAGTTCGGACTTTGGAAAGAATATCAGAATCGATTCCCGAAAACTCATTCGCACTTTTGATACGGAACGTGGAAAACGTCCGGAAGGCGCGACCGACGAAGAATCGATAGAAAACATACGACCTTGTTATCCGGTGAAACCAAAATACAATCAGGAGTAAATACAATTGAGCGATCTATTCAATTTAAAAAATAAAACGGTTCTTGTTACGGGATCCACTCGAGGAATCGGAAAACATTTTGCGCAAGGATTTAAGGACGCGGGCGCCATCGTTTTCGGCACGGGTTCTTCGGAAGAATCCGTAAAAAAATTCGAAGGCACAGGTATCAAAGGATTCGCTGCGGACATTCGTCAACCGGAAGCGATGACTTCTATTATCGAATCCATCGCAAAGGAACACGGTAAACTTGACGTTTTGGTCAACAACGCCGGAATCGCAGCAAACAAACCGGCCGCTTTTTTAAAAGAGGACGAAATCGAATCGATCATCCAGACGAATTTTACAGGGGTTTTTAGAACCTGCGCTTCGTATTACAAAATTCATAAAAAGAAAGGCGGAAATATCGTCAACGTCGCTTCCATTCTTGGAATGAGAGGAACAAAGTTTGCTTCCGTTTATTCGGGAACCAAGGGCGCTGTTATCAACATGACCAGAGCTCTAGCTGTGGAATGGATCGGATCCGGCTATCGTGTCAACGCAATTTGCCCGGGCTTTATCGATACCGATATGACCGAGATGATCAAAGAAAAACCAGAAGTAATGGAACAGATGGTGAAAGCGATTCCGATGGGAAGAATGGGAAAGCCCGAAGACTTGGTCGGAGCGGCGATTTATCTCGCGAGTGATGCTTCCGCCTATGTCACAGGGCAGACCATCGTTGTGGATGGAGGAATTACGGCAGGACTCTGAAAAAGAGTCTAATCTTTGATGATCGTTTCTCTTCACCCAATCAATCCGGAAAAAAGAAAACTCCAACAGATTTCAGACAATCTGTTGGAGGGAAAGGTCTACATATTTCCAACCGATACGGTCTATGCGCTTGTAGCGGATTCCCAATCGAAATCCGGCGTGGAAAAATTATACGAACTGAAGAATATTCCGAAAAACCAACCTCTTTCTCTTCTTTGTTCGAGTATTTCCGTGGCCTCGAATTATATCGAGTATCTTCCGAATGAAGCATTTCGGCTGATGAAAAAACTTACTCCAGGACCGTTTACTTTTATCATTCGGGCAAATAAACATCTGCCTCGGGTTTCCTTTTCCAATCAGAAAGAAAAACAAATCGGAATTAGAATTCCGGACGCAATCTACTTGCAAGAACTGATGAAGATTCATCCGAATCCGCTCACGTCAACTTCGGTCTTTGCAAACGACGAGTTTATCATCGAAGTAGAATCTTTAGAAGAAATCTACGGATCTCGGGTTGAAGGAATCGTAGACGGCGGGATCGTTAACGTAGAACTTTCCACGATTTTGGACGTTACCGGAGATGAACTTATCATCCAAAGGGAAGGAAAAGGTTCCGACCTCTTATAATCCTCTCTGAAGTTCTTGATCGTGTAGAATCTTCTCAAATTTTTTCGTATCTTTCTCTATACGAAAAAATCATCCATCTGGATAGGATTTCGCTTTAAATTATAGTAAATATTTTATCAACTAGCTTTCGATATATGCGATTCGGTGTTTTATTCATTTTTATAAACGTTTTCTTTTTGTCATCTTGTGCATTGAAGTCGATGGAGAATCTTTGCGATGCAAGCAGTTCTTTATTCTATAAACAGCTAATCGTAAGCTATTTCGTAAATGGAGGTGATGCAAATTCTTGCGGAGTAAGTTTTGGAGTGGCGCAACCCCGTCTTCTGAGCGTCGGTCCAAGAGGACTGCTAAATTCCGGTTTTATTTCAGGAGATTTTGATTCTTCCATTACCGGAGTGGAGGTTTCTTTAGATTCGGGTTCGTTTATCAACGCGCAAATATCCGGAAACCAATGGAAATTTCAACTTCCTGCGGCGGCAGTTCCATCCACGATTCCGCAATCCGGAATTTGGAAAGAATGGAGTTTGCATTCGATCACCATTCGATCCGTTACTTCCAGTGGACGGAGATCAGTTCCTTTCACGGTCACTCTACAAAAAGGATTGAATAAGGATATCAATGGAGACGGTTATCCCGATGCCTTAATTGGTTCTCAAAATTCAGCCCGCGCGCGAGCTTATCTTTCGTTGGGACAAGAAAGGGGTTTGGACGGAACTTCTATAACGACGATTAACGGAGCGGCCGGTTTTGGATATTCCGTAGTTCTAAGTGATATCGACGGCGATGGTTATGCGGACGCGACTATTTCCAATACCACCGCTAACTTTGCCGTTTATCTTTCTTTAGGTGCAGTCGGGGGACTTTCAAGCACCGCACTGACTCCGACTACGGTCGGAACCGGAATTCTAAATCTTGCAGCCGGTGATATCAATGCCGATGGATTTTCGGATATCATCGTCGGATCTCCTTACGACGCGGGAAACAACGGGACTGTTTATTTTTTTACCTCCAATGCCGCCCTTGGTCAAGGAGTCAGTTACGTTCAACAGATGAATAATCCGGGTCTTGCCGGAAGTACCCAGTTTTACGGTTATTCGATTGCTCTCGGAGATATCAATGGGGATCAGAAATCGGATGTACTGATAGGTGCGGTCGGTTCCGGTCAAAATGGAGCGTTGTTTGTACATCTTTCTCAGGGGACTTTGCTCGCAGCACAGTCTCAAGTATTTACGGGTTCCGTAGCCAATACTTGGTTTGCAAATTCTGCGGCGACAGCCGACGTAAATCGAGACGGTCTTGCCGATTTGGTTCTAGGGGCCTATCAAGAATCGGCCTCTGCGGGGAGAACTTATCTGTATCTTTCGAACTCCGGACTTCTTACCACCGTTACCAATAGCCCTGTAATCGGATTTCTAGGTTCTCAATCCGGAACTTCCGTTGCCTCCGGAGATATCAACGGAGATGGATTTCTTGATATTCTTACCGGCGGTTATTCGTACACGAGCGCCTTTCCCGCTCAGGGATGCGCTCAGACATTCTTGTTTGATGGGAATCTTTTCGGACTTGCGTCCATTTACTTGAACTTTTTAACTCAGGACATAAACCAAGGAAACATGGGCAACGTGATCAGCGCCGGAGATATCAACGGAGACGGCTTCACGGATTTTCTTGTCGGAGCTCCAAACTCTATCGGAGGCGGGGCGTTTGTGGGGAAAGCCTATCTCTATCTCTCCGCAGGGGCATCGGGGTACACTTCAGCTCCGCAAATATTCAGCGATCCTGATGCCACGGGCGCTTTTGGAAGTTCAGTGGATTTGTGATTAACGGATCTGCTTTTTCCATTCTTCTTCCTTAAAACCGACAAAACCGAAACCTTCGCCTAGGACAAATGGGCGTTTTACTAAATTTCCGTTTTTAGAAAGAAGATCCAGCTGTTCTTCGAGAGGCATAGCGGCTAACTTATCTTTCAAACCCAATTCTTTATAATCACCGCCGGAAGTGTTGAAGAGTTTTTTGGAATCGTTTCCGAGGTATTTTAACATCGTTTTGAGTTCCGCTTTTTTCGGAGGAGTCTCTCGAATCGGAAGGACTTCCAATTCTACTTTTTTGCCGGAGAGATATTTAAGAGCGTTACGGCAAGTGTTGCAGTTTTTATATTCATAGACCTTGAGTTTCACTGGAATTCTCCTGTTCCGATTGTTTTTGCATCTTGGGAAAGGTCAAGTTTTCTGAGAACAGACTTCAGCAAAAGGGAGAATCCGGTCTTTCCGTTGAAACAAAATTCTTCCCCGATCCTAAAAATCTTTTCGTTGAAAAGGCCTGTTTTAACCGATAGAATTCATACAGGTAGACTCGGAAGTGCTCAATAAGAAGACAAACTTAACCGGAAGACAAAAGGCCGCAATTTTTCTGATCGCGGTCGGAAGCGAAGTGTCTTCTGAGATTTTTAAGCACCTCCGAGAAGACGAGATCGAACAGATTACGTTCGAGATCGCCCGTCTTGACAAAATCACGCCCGAAGATAAGGAAAAAGTTTTAGTCGAATTCAACGAGCTGATGATGGCTCAGGAATTTATCTCGAACGGAGGTATCGATTTTGCCCGTGGTCTTTTGGAAAAAGCGCTCGGAAATCAAAAGGCGATCGATATTATCAATCGCCTTACTTCTTCGCTGCAAGTAAGACCGTTCGACTTTATTCGAAGAACGGATCCGCAGCATTTATTAAACTTTATTCAGAATGAACACCCTCAAACCATAGCATTGATTCTTTCCTATTTGGATCCGCAAAAGGCTTCGAATATTCTTTCCAACCTACCGCATACGATTCAAGCGGAAGTCGCAAAACGAATCGCAACGATGGACCGGGTAAGTCCGGACGTTCTTCGCGAGGTGGAACGAGTTCTCGAAAGAAAACTTTCAACCTTGGCTTCGGAAGACTATACGTCTGCCGGTGGTATCGATTCGGTAGTCGAAATTTTGAACTTGGTAGACCGGGGAACTGAAAAGACCATCATCGAAGCGCTGGAAGAAGAAGATCCCGAACTTGCGGAAGAAATTAAAAAACGAATGTTTGTCTTCGAGGATATTGTCCTCCTTGATGACCGCGCTATTCAAAAAGTCATGCGAGAAGTGGATAACTCCGATCTCGCAAAAGCTTTGAAATCTGTGGATACGGAGGTTCAAGAAAAAATCTTTAAAAACATGTCGAAACGGGCCGCCAACCTCTTGCGAGAGGATATGGACTTCATGGGTCCAATCCGAATCAAAGACGTGGAAGACGCGCAGCAAAAAATCGTAAACATCATTCGTAAGCTGGAAGACGCCGGCGAAATCGTCGTTGCCCGTGCCGGTGAAGACGAACTCGTTATGTAATTTAATTTTCCATTTAGTAAAGAAATTTCCTTCGCAGGTTTTTGTTTTCGTCAAAATCTGGTAACATGATCCGGATTCTAAAGCACTTTATAATCTACTTATCTTTACCCTTTTTTCTTTTTTGTGGCGATAACTCCAATTCCAACGTTCTGGACTTAACAAAAGCAGAATGGAAAGCGATCCAGGGAAAACATCTGGATCTAAAATCCGAAAAACAAAATCGTTCGGTCTTCAATTCTCAATCTATAAAGAAGGATAAGGAGAAAGAATCTCTTGCTCCTGCCGAATGGAAGGAGATGACTTCATTCCCGATCGGGAAGTTTTTGCAAGCATCGAGTATTTTTAAACAATTGTATCGGGAAGAACCAAGGGATAATCTTTCTAAGATATATCTAAAACGATGCAGACTTTATTCGATAAAACCGCCCGAACTTCATTGGGACGGTATCTTTCGTTATCAGACAAAGTAAGAATCCGAAAATGAAACGGTTTTTGTTATTAACGCTTTTATTCTTTTCCTTTTCTATCCTTTCTTCGGATCTTCCTGAATTTCAGATCAAGGATCAGAATGATCTTAAACTCAGTTCGAAAAGTTTAAAAGGAAAAACTTCCATATTCTTAGGATGCGGATTTTCAGATATCGTTCTGTGTAGAAAACACGGACGTAAGATCTATTGGAGAATGCAAAATTTCATCGATGAGTCCAAAGACAAAGTAGAATTTGTCGCGTTTATCGATTTACGAAACGCTCCCGAAGCCGTTTATTCCTATATTCATGAGAATCATTCTAAAAATTACGAATCTGTTTTTTTAGACAAAACGGGAATTTTATCTTCCGGCATAAAACCTAATTTTTCCTGGTTAAGAATTTTTTCCGGGAACAAGAAGTTGATCTATGAATCTTACTATCAAACGGTAGACGATAACACGGTGGATAAATTGTATGAGATCATTCGAAAGCAAAGAAAGTAAGCGCCTAGGCTTACTCTGGATCGTTGTCGTATTCTTAACATACAATTGTGTACAAAAAAAGCCGAATCAAGCGGAGTATTGGAAGGAATATCTTTCCTTTCAAAATGCGCTTTCGAGAGAATACCCTTCGGGGGGAATTCGAAACGCACTCTACGGAAATTTAACATCCGCAGACGAATCCTTTCTTCAGGAGAAAGGAGGAATTCTTTCCATCGATTTCTATCTTCGTAAAACCGATCGCGGATTTCAGTCCGTCTTAACTACCGAAAAGGCTCCAGATCACTCGCCTTACAAGATTCATGTAGACTACGTTCCTTCTTCCTTTAAGGATCAAAAAACGTATCGAATGAGAAGAAAAACGGAATCGATTCTTCCCGCTTTTAGTTATCATGAATTTTTTTCTCATGTGGATCAGTTGCAGAATTATTTCCGTTCTAACACGGGCCTTTCTTCAAAATTTGAAAAAATCTCAGTCGCACATCAGTATCTCTGTTCGGTTTCCAACTGCGATATAGGTCGGACCGATAATTCCTCATGGCTTATGTATGAGCTAGATGAAACTACCGGTAAAAAATTCCCCGAATTTTATAAGAGGATGAGCAAACTTTTAAATCAGGCATCGTATCGAATTACGATTTTTAAATCCGGAGATTTTTTGAGCGGAATCGAACTGTATAACGAAAAGACAAAAACATTCTTAAAAATTCCGGATACTCCGCCAGGATATTGGCTTAAGCCGGAGACTCTTCACATTCGTGTTTCTCTATTCATCCAAGCCTATGGTTTAAAAATTGATATTCGTAGTTTAGGATATAGACTTCGTTTTTATTCTTCTAAGAATTATGAGAAAATGACGGGAGAATTTTCGAAAATTCCCGAAAAGAAAATCAGCGGAAGATTCCTGCAAATTTTTCCGCCTGGAATGGTGAACTGGTTTATACCTGGTAATATCGAAGAATACTTTGATAATTTTTTCACACTTCTTGTTAACGGCTCCGATGGAAACGGAGGAAATCGATTTGTCTCGGAATCGTTTCGAGTCGGTAACAAAGTGAAGGTTACTCTGAATTCCGAAGCTGAAATTTTTCGAGAACGTTTTAAACTCTTTCAATCGAACGGAGAAAAAGACGATTCACCTTCGTTTTTTGAAATTTTGGAAAAGGTTCTAATCGAAGATCTGCAAAAATTTCCGGAAACGGGCTCATCCTTTTAGAAGTGGATTTTATTTCTTCTTTAAAATTAGAATCTTTCTAAAGTGCTTGACTGAGTGTCTAAATTCCAGGATTTATTTTTAATTCTGGTGCTTAATTTCTTTAAGCGTTAAAAAATCAAATTCTATCGATGAATTGGAGGTATTATGGAAGGGATTGCTCTCTTTACAAATCAAGGTCTGTATTTCATCTTCAAGTGGATACACTTCCTCGCGGGCGTTGCCTGGATCGGCCTACTTTGGTACATTAACTTCGTACAAGGATCTTTTTTTGCCGAGACCGACGCGGATACAAAGAAAAAAGCGACTCAACAATTAGTTCCGCGCGTTCTCTGGTGGTTCCGTTGGGGTGCGATGTTTACATTTTTAAGCGGTTGGACGATGATCGGGATTTCCCTTTACAACGGGACCACACTTTCTTCCGGCCAATGGCTCGCTATCATTCTGGGTGGTGGACTTTTAGGTTCTCTCATGTGGTTTAACGTTTGGTTCGTAATCTGGCCCGCTCAAAAAGTTGTGATCGCAGCGGCAAAGGGTGAAACCGCAGAAAACCCGGCCCTGAGAGCTGCAAGAGGACTTCTTGCTTCTAGAACGAACACATTGTTATCCATTCCGATGTTATTCCTCATGGGCGCCGCGAGAAACTTGACCGTTTCCGTAGACGTAACCGGGTCGGAATCACATACATTTTTAGGAGTGATTCTGGTTCTTCTTGCTTTGGTCGAAACAAACGCGTTAACCGCAACACCGGAGAGCGCGACCTTTAAACCGATCAAAACCGTTAAGGGTGTGATTACTTCAGGATTTGTTCTTACCCTGATTATTTACGTTCTTCTTGAGGTCCTTCTCTAATTCAATGGGAAGAATGAATGTTCGAGGCGGAATTTTCCGCCTCCTGTTTTTCTTCGTAACTGCGACTTTGGTCATTGCGAATTGTAAGGAAGAGAATCTGAGTCCGGAACAAAAGCTTCTTTCTCAGGGAAAAGGTCTGTATGTAGCCAATTGTTCGGCTTGCCATAACCAAAATCCCGCTATGGATGGAGCCGTCGGACCGGCGATCAAAGGTTCAAATTTTGAATTATTAAAGGCGAGAATCGTAAGCGGCTCCTATCCACCCGGATATACCCCGAAACGTTCGAGCCAGTTGATGACTCGGCTTCCGCTCAACGACGAGCAGATTCGAAGTCTTGAAGCGTATTTAAACACTCCTTGATGAAAAGTATATTAGGGATATCTAAAAAGTATCCCTAATACATGACTTCGTATTAATTTCTCCCGATCGAATCCCTTACGTTTCTCATGATATCCACGATCTGAGAATGAACTTTCCCGTTCGAGACGACTACTTCCGAGTTTCCGGATAAGAATCTTTTTCCGCCGAAGTCGGTCACTTTCCCGCCCGCTTCCGTAAGAATCACCGAGCTAGCCGCCGTATCCCAGAGTTTTACACCTTTTTCCCAAATACCGTCTAACAAACCTTCGGCGACCCAACAAGAGTCGAGAACAAAGGATCCGGTTCTTCTCATGGATCGACCACAACTGATAAAAGCGGTGATGTCGGAGATGACTTCGTTTAATATTTCTTTTCTGTTTGTAGGAAAGCTTGGTACGAGCATAGCACGCGCAAGCGATTCGGTATTGGACACGTCGATTCTGAGTCCGTTTTTAAAAGCGCCTTGAGAAAGAATTGCGGAGTATTTCGTGTTTAAGCCTGGAACAAAAACTACTCCGGCGACAGGAGATTCTCTGTGTTCCAAGCCGATCGAAACACAGTACAAAGGAATTCCGCGGACGAAGTTCATGGAACCGTCGATCGGATCCAAAACCCAACGAAAGGAATTGTTTCCTTCGTATTTATAATTGTCTTCCGAAAGAATCGAATCCGAAGGAAAGTTTTGTCTGAGATATTCTACGATGAATTTTCCCATCATTTCGTCGGCCTTGTGAATTTGATCCTTCTCTTCGGCTTCCGTGGAAAAAGCAAAGGCCTTTAAATCCTTCTGAAGTTTTAACGCGGACTCTATAAAAATTCCGGAGACAGATTGAACGGATTTGATCCTGCGTTTGACTTCCTCTAAAGGAAAGTCAATGGGAGGGGCAAGTGGTTGGTCCATGGGTTTCTCTTCAAAAAAGATTACTTTCGTTTTAGGATTTTCCAGAGCATATTACCCGAGGGAGTTACGTCCCTTTCCGTTCCGAATGAACGAAGCCAGTTATGCAACGGTTCCTGTAATACTGAATCTATAGTCATGCTTTCCGGCGACAATAAAAGATCAATCAAATGCCGTATGTCCGAAAATTGACTAAAAATTCTTTCTTGAGATCCGTCCAAAAATCGAGAGCTGATCGAGTGAAATTCAACGTCTATCGGTTCGAAAACTTTACCAGGTTGCCAGACGTCTTTTGTTATGTTTAGAATCGAATGAATCAGAGAGATTTGTTTTGAATAGTCGACATCGTCAAAGAGTTCGGAATAGGTGTGTTGGATCTTATTAAAGGCGGGAACGGTATCCACATCCACCATGAATTCTGTCTCTTTGTATTGGCGGGAGACAAAATCGACAATCTGTCCGTTTTTGATTTCTAAACTATCTAAGGGAAGAATTCGCGCTAGGAAATAAATTTTCTGCGTGCGTACGGACGCGGTTTTTCCTTGAGCCGGTTGTTTTACAAACATCGAGGCGGGCGCTCCTCCGAGATAAGAAAGAAAAAAGCTCACGACGAAGATAAACTTCTTACCGTTTTCTCCCTCGTTCGAAGGAAGCGGTTTTACCAGGAACAATTGATTCGAATTCTTCTTAGGTTTCGCTTCGGGAAGCACCTGACAACCGGCGATCAATTCAGGAATGAGTTGTTCCGCTTGCAGAAGAAATTCTTTCGCCGCTGAAAATTCAATCCCATAAACTGAAGTGGAAGGAAGAATATAACTTTCTTCGAACTTCAGGAAAGGCGTGTGTAAATTATCTACGAAGATTTCGTAAGGACGATTTTGACCGGAAGCGGACGTAAGAATCCGGTTCAGCTCTTCGACTTGATTCAACTCCAACAATTTTTTTCCTTTTTACTTCTATTCAACAACAGTTCGATCTCACTTCTTTTTAGCAATAATCCTAACTTCATAGGGATTGAGAATTTTAAAACCGGCTAAACTCTTTTTGCCGGAATGATTGATAAAAATTTCGTAATTCCGTGTTCTTCCAGTTCGGTTTAATTTTTCTACCGTCGATCCGTAAAACGTAAACGGAATCTTCGTTTCTCTTAAAATACGACGATAGAGAAGCATAAAACTCAATGGCTCCAGTGATGCGCCGATATAAATTACTCTTCCTTTATGATAAGAATTTGCAGTAATTATAGGTTCTCCTTTATAGAACTTCCTATTGTCCGTATAACGAGCCCAAACCTCCGCAGTAGTAGGTTCTAAGATTTCGCAGATCTTAGAACACGTTCCGGGTAGAAACCGAAATTTGAATTTAACTTTTTGATTTCCTACGGCTTCGAATTTCCTAACTTTTACACCGGCCATTTCCGTAAACGGTCCCGGAATCTGCGACTCATACATCCAGCCGTTTAAATCTTTGGCGCCCGTTCTATATCCTAAAACGAGAGTTCCCCCCTCCCTTACAAACTTCTCAAGTTTTTGAAAGATAGAATCGGTTACCATCGTGTACATCGGCAGTATGATTATCTTATAATCCTCGAAGTCGATTTTGGACGCTGGGCGAAAGTGAGTGTTGACGTTGAGAACATTCATTCCCGAAAACCAAGTCGCCATTTCAACGTCATATCCGAGTTGAGCCCAAGGAACCGGAGAATACTTGAGTCCCGTGGAAATCGGTTGATGTTTCCAGTTTCTCGCATTCTCGATATCGTGGACCACAGCTACCTGCGCCGGAAATAACTCCTCAACAAAGTCATCCGCGTGTTCGCTCATTTCTTCGATTCCTTTCTGAAGTTCGAAATAACGTTCAGTTTTTCCCTTATCGTGATCTAAAATTCCGTAACAAAGTTGTTCCTGACCGAAACGAGCGGTTCGGTAGCGAAAAAAATAAATCGCGTTGGAACCGTGAACGATCGAATGTTTCATCCAAAGTTTTGTTTGTCCCGGCGCAGGAAGATAACCCAAAAGATCGTGTCCTTGGAATCCTGAAATTTGTTCCATCACTGTGAATGGAAGATTTTTCAAACCTCGATTGTATTGTTGCATAGCCGCGATAAAAGGATGTGGAAACGGTTCTTCTTGTTCTCCCCAAGTAGGATAGTTATCCCAGGAGATATAATCCAAGTATGTCGCAAGTTCGGCCATATCGATGATCGGAAGAAAAGGAGACGGATAAAGATTCGTTGTAAGCGGTCGTCCTACTGAGAATTTTCTTAAGATCTGAGCCTGAAGTTTCACAAAATCAATGATCGTATCGGAATGAAATCGATAGAAGTCTTGGATCATGGAAGGATGAAAATTGCTGGAAACGTGAGCGCCTGGAATCGGAATTTCATCAAAAGAATCATAAAGAACTCCCCAGAAGACGTTGCCCCAGGTTTTGTTCAGATTTTGAATCGTATTGTATTTATTTTTTAACCAAACGCGAAATGCTTTTAGGGATGTGATCGAATGATCGATATCGGAACCCTCGTGACCGATTTCATTGTCGATCTGCCAACCGATGACTGCGGGGTGATTCCCGAAGTGTTTTGCCATCGCGGTCACGATCTTCACCGCGGATTTTCTGTAATTCGGAGATGAAAAACAAGCCTGTCTTCTAGTTCCTATCGTTCTTTTGATTCCATCTCGTTCTTGTATTATGTCCGGAAATTTTTTTACTAACCAAGGTGGAAACGTGGCGGTCGGAGTTCCGAGGATTGCGGTCATTCCGTTTTTTTGAATGAGGTTTAAGATATTGTCAAAAAAGGAAAAGTCGTATTTCCCTTCCTTAGGTTCCATAAGCGCCCAACCGAATTCGGCGAGTCGGACAGAGGAAAGACCCATCTCTTTCATGATTCGAATGTCTTCTTCCCAATCTTTTTGTGTCCATTGTTCAGGATAGTAATCTGCGCCGAATATCATTCCGATCTCCTTTTCGCTCCGGAAAGAGATTTCAATGGATGGGTTCAATCTGAAAAGAAAGAAAACCGTAATTCTCGGAAGTCTAAAAGAAAAAATACTGTCTTTTCCCGGGAAAGTCTGAGAGGATACAAATGACGTAAAGATTATTTTACTTCTGCGCGTAACCGAATTCTCAGTTACTCCACCACAGAAGGATTCCATGCACAACCAGGACTCACTGATATACGGAATTTTACCGGATGTTCACTTCCGATATTCCGCGACCGAAATTTCATATTCCGTCACCGCGGCTTCCAATTTACACAATTTAGACGATGCAAACACCGAACTTTTAGCGAGAGCGATGATCGGAGCTTTTTTTCTAGCAGATCAAGTTAAGGAAGATACAAAGGTAAGTTTACAAATACAGTTCAACGAAGATTCTCCCATTCATTCAGTTCTTGCTTACAGCGATCGTAAGGGAAGAATGAAGGCGGTCTTGAGAGCGCGACCGGAAGAAGACGTGGAACCTGGACAGGTTATGGAAGACTATTCGGGAATTTTGAAAGTCTTTCGTTGGAAGGATGGAGCTTGTATCTATCAGTCGGTGGTCCCTTATCAGAACAACGGTTTTGAGGAGAATTTTCAAAATTATCTGAACAGTTCGGAGCAGATCACTTGTTTTGTTACGATCTTTATTCAAAAAAACGGATTTCACTGGGACGTAAGAGGAATTTTGCTTCAATCCCTTCCCGAAGCAAAGGAAGAACACATTCAAAAAATGGAAAGTCTTTCCACCGAGATTAACGAGAATACAACAGAGTTTTTAGGAAAGGATATTTATAACTGTTTGAACAAAATCGGAGAAGTGACACGTTCCGCAGTTCAAATTTTAGAGGAAGGTCAGCCCGAGTTTCGTTGCGATTGCTCCGAAGATAAGATTCGAGAATTGATTCAAACCCTTGGAAAAGAAGAAGCAATGAATATCTTAGAGGAAGTCGGTATGATCGAAGTCACCTGCGAATTTTGCACTTCCGTCTACCGTTTCGAAAAAGAAAGGGTAAACGAATTATTTTGAGGAAGAATTGGAACTCGAATTTCAGAATCTAAAACTGGAACAATTAGACAAGCCGGCCCATTTCCTTGCCACCCTGATCGAAACATCTTTGGAACAAAGTTTATTTCCGGTTCTTTTATTTACAGGCACGATGGGCGCCGGAAAAACCACATTTACTTCCAAATTGGTGAAAAAAATATCTCCGTCTGCTAACGTAAATTCTCCCACTTATACTTTGATCAATCAATATCCGATTTCCGGTCGCGAAGATTTCTTTTATCATTTTGATCTTCATCGATTGAAAAGTTCGCAAGATTTGGAAGACCTTGGCTTTGAAGAAATCTGGGGAAAAACCGGCGTATCCATCATAGAATGGTGGCAAATCGCGAAGGAAGATATCCGAAATTTACATCTTAAGATCGAAGTGGATTTTCAGATCGTTTCCGAAGACGAAAGAAAAATCACATTCAAAAGTGATGATGTAGATTCTTATCCGATTCTAAAGGATCTTTGGATAAAAATGGAAGGACATCCTGCATGAAGAAAATTCTATTCTTTGATGCTACAAACCAGTGGGTTTTGGCGGAATCTTTTCATCTGACCGACGAAGGCGACTTGGAAAACGTCGCTTCGTATTCCGGAATTCATCCCAGAGAATCTTCAAAAGTTCTGATCCAAGAACTTCAAAATGTTCTCAAACGATCTAACTGGAAATCTCCCGATTTGATCGTTTGCGCCCTTGGTCCGGGTTCTTTTACCGGTCTTAGAATCGCGGTGGCCACAGCTAGAAATTTGGCGCAACTTTGGAAAATTCCCGCGATCGGGATCGATAGCCTGCACGTTTATACTTCTTTCTATTTTCAAGAAGCGGGAGATCCCGTATTTGTCGCGATTGAAGCAAAGCAAAAAAAAATTTATTTCGGGATGGAGGATCGAAGAGGTTTTTTCGGTTCCATCGACGTAAAACCCGATGATATAATGGAAAGAATTCCCGAAGATCGTTTGCAAGCGTATTTGACTTCCCAAAAATATTCGGACAACCCAGAATTCTTTGAAGGAAATTCGATTTTAGAAAATTTGCCTTCGGGCTCCGCCTTGATCCGTCAAATCAGAGATCGAATCGATGAAGCTCTGAGATTTCCGGATCGTTATCCTTATTGGAAATTGGTTCCAAACTATGTACGTGGAACCTATGTCGACGAGAAGTCGACGGTTTAGTTATTATGAATAAAAAGAAAAAACAAACAAATCAAAAGAGGACAACTCCTCAACCGAAAAAGAAAACCTTCTCAAAATCCGATAGACCTAAAAAAGAAAGATCTTCCGGAAGATCGGAAGGTTTTAGAGAAAACGACGTAGGTAAGAGAATTCTAAAATACCTTCAATCCAGAGCCGGCTCTGTGATTTTATACAAGGATTTAACCGCAAAAATTCTCAGAGACGACAATCAAAATTCTTACGGCAAAAAAAGAGAAAAATGGCAGATCCAAGAAAGGGAAAGAGAAATCACGGAAGCCCTTCAACTACTGGAAACGGAAGGACTGATTGAATTAGAAAAAAAGAATATCATCGTCAATTCCAATCAAAAACTCCAAGGAACCATTTCGATCAGCAAACGTGGCGACGGTTTTGTAAAACTGGCTTCGGGAATGGAAATTTTTGTTCCCGGTCAATATACTCAATCCGCAATTCAAGGCGATCTTGTGGAAGTAGAACCTTACGGTATCGGTAAAAAAGGGCGCTTAGAAGGAGAAGTCACGGAGATTTTAAGAAGAGGACGCGACCTCTACCGTATGATCATTACTGAAAAAGATCCTAAGTTTATCTTTGGAAAACTCCTCGATATCGACGGTGAAGAAAAAGAAGGTTACCTTCTTCGCAAAACGATTCTTACCGATCTTCAGGATGAAATCAAATCCGGCGACGTTTTGATCGTAAAGCTAAAGGAAGACACGGAACAAGAAAGAAATCTCTACGAAGTCCAGTTTCTTAGATTCGAATCGGATACAAAGGAAGATTTGGATCTGATGAGAATGCTCATGAAATACAATTACAGCATTCTTTATCCTGAAAATATAACCCTCGAACTCCCGGAAGAAGTGGATGAAAGTAACGTGGAAGACTGGAAATCCAGAGTCGATCTCCGGGGCTTAAAATGTATCACGATCGACGGAGAACATTCCAAAGACTTCGACGACGCGATCAGTTTTATCGAAGAGAAAAATAAAATCCGTTTCTACGTCCACATCGCCGATGTTTCGTATTACGTGCGTTTGGGAACCGAACTCGACGAAGAGGCTTATAATCGTGCAACCTCTGTCTACGTTGGAAGCCGAGTGGTTCCGATGTTGCCGCCGGAGCTTTCGGAAAATCTTTGCTCGCTTGTCGCGGGGAAAAATCGTCTAGCATTTACTGTGGAGATGGAAGCCGATTGGACAGGTAAAATCACTAGTGCGAAATTTTACAAAAGTGTGATTAAGGTCGCGGAACGTTATACATACAATCGAGCGGAATCCGAAATTCTATCAGGGGATACGAAAAATTGGATTTTTCGAATGAATGAATTTGCGAAAGTTCTTCGAGCGAAACGAGTGGAAAACGGAAGAGTGGATCTGAATCTTAAGGAGAATAAAGTTGTAACGGATTCGGAACACAACGTGATCGAAATTGCGGTTCAAGATCGACTGCAGGCTCATATTCTCATCGAAGAATTTATGCTTTCGGCGAATATCAAAGTGGCGGAGTTTATTCGGAAAAAGAAACAACCTACTCTTTACCGCGTGCACGAACCGATGGACGACGAAAAAATCGAATCTCTCAACGCATTCTTAAAATTGAATGGAATCAAAACACTGCTAAAAGATTCAAGTTACGAATCCATAAGCGCAGTTTTGAAAGATTTGGAAGGAAAGTCCGCGGAAAGACTTTTTAATATGTTCCTTTTGAGAACCTTTATGCAGGCTTATTACTCGGGCGAACATTTGGGTCATTGGGGATTGGGCTTTGAGGACTACTGCCATTTCACTTCGCCTATTCGAAGATATCCGGATCTTATCTGTCATCGTGTTCTGCAAAATATTCTTCTTGGAAAAAAACCTCTCTACACTCCGGACGATATGATTACCGCAGGTCTCCATTGTTCTCACCAAGAAAGAAAAGCGACGGATTCGGAAAGAGATTACTACAAGCTCAAGGCTTGCAGATATTTGGAAAAAACCGGGATCAAAGAGTTCTCAGCTACAATCACAGGCTGCAAACCCTTCCTCATTTTTGTGGATTTAGAAAATCCGATGGTAGATGCGTGTTTGCTCGCTTCCGAATTTACGGATGAGGGCGAAATTAGAATGGATACTGACTTTTCATTCTATTCCAAGAAGTTTACTAAGATTTATACTCTTGGGGATAAGGTCGAAGTGGAACTGGATCGAATCGATTATGAGGAAATAAAGATCTTTGTGAAAATGAAAAAATTCCAGAAGAAAGTATAGACAAAGAGATTCGCCTCGTGTACAACTGTTGGACAGTTGTTATATATAAAACCGTGGCCGCTGTTCGGCATACGGGAGGTGAACTTGGAGAATTTTTTACAAGAACCGATTCCACGGAGTCGTTTTCTAAAACTGAGTCTAAAATTTATGGCGATCACGGCCTTTGTTCTTCCGGGATTGAGCGCGTGTTCAACGGGATCGATTCCTCGTCTTCGCGGTTTGAAAGAAGATCACTATCTCTCCTTCAAATCGATCGGCGAGGTTTTTTTAAGAGGAAATCCGATCTCTGATTTCGACTTGGGAATAGCCGTGGATGATTATATCTATGGTCATCCGACTCCGATCGATACGGAAGACGTACTTCTTTTATTAGGTATGATTCCGTCTTCGAGACTTGCCGCATTGGCCCTCGATTTTTCCTTTACCCCAATGATTTCTTTGAACGTGGAAGAAAGAGAGAAACGTCTTTTGTCTTGGAAGAATTCTTCTCTCAATTTGAAACGCGGCGCGTATTCTATCATGAGACAGATTTCATTCTTCCTTGTTTCAAAAGACAAACGAATCCAAAAATTAGCGGGATATGAGGCGTAAAGATGAGCGGAATTCCAGCGGCAAATGATAAAATTATTACTCCAAAGAAACACAAAGAAATCATCGAAAGAGAAAATATTCAAGACGGAACTTGGGAACTCAAAGCCGAAGCGGTGGTAATCGGTTCGGGTGCAGGCGGAGCGGTCGCTGCAGCAACGCTCGCACGGAACGGTTGGAAAGTCGTTTTGATCGAAGAAGGTTCTTACTTCACCCCGGCTCAATTTACGAGCGAAGAATTTATGGCTTCCGCGAGACTTTATCGCGACGCGGGTTTTATCGTTTCGGAAGAACAAACTCTGAGTATTCTTCAAGGAAGAACCGTAGGAGGTTCGACGACCGTCAACTGGCAGACCTCTTTGTATCCTCCGGACTACGTGACCTCTGAATGGGATCAAAGATTCGGACTGAAGGGATATTCCAGACAAGATATGGATCCTTACGTTTCTTCCGTTCATGAAAGACTCGGCGTACATCCGGTTCCTCAGAATCTAATCAATCCGAATAACAATACTTTGATGAAAGGCGGTAAAACGTTAGGTCTTCATCCCGAAGTGTTGAACAACAACAATCGAGGTTGTATCGGTTTGGGAAGGTGCGGTTTGGGTTGTCCGATCAACGCGAAACAATCCATGTTTTTGACTTATATTCCGGATGCGATCGAAGCGGGAGCGACGGTGATCGCAAACATGAAGGCAAAAGTAATTCATGACGGACCTATAAAAGTTGTCGTCGCCGAGTTTACTCCGGACGCGTATGAAAAAGCGCCGGATCAGGTGATTCAAAAGATAAAAATTTCAGCGCCCGTCGTAATCGTAAGCGCCGGCGCGATCGAAGGCCCGGCGCTTTTACAAAGATCCGGCTTAGGAAACGATTGGGTGGGAAGAAACTTGAAAGTGCATCCTACGAGTTCGATCTTTGCGATCTTTGAAGAAAAAATCAATATGTTCTCCGGACCGCCGCAATCGGCTGTGATCAAAGACGGTCACAATCAAGACAACACGGGATACGGTTTTTGGTTGGAAGTGGCTCCTTTTCGTCCAACGTTAGCCGCTTCTTTGATTCCATTCTATGGTCCGAAACAATTCGAAATGATCGGAAAATATCCGAACATGAGCGCGGGGATTGTCCTTGTTCGAGATGGAGCCGATGGAGAAGCGAATGCTTCCGTAAAATGGTCCTTAGGTTCTAGAAAGGTTTATTTTGAACTCACCCCAGGTGATGGGAAGAATATGCTCCGCGGTTTAAAAATGCTGGCCGAAGTCCAAGCGGCCGCAGGCGCTAAAGAACTGATTTTTCCTTTTCCGGATATGGAAGAACCCGTGAAAGTGGATCGAAACACCAAATTTGATTGGGTATTGGAAAAAAAATTCAACCCGGGAAGTTTGATAGTCGGCTCCGCTCATCCTCACGGATCGATTCAGGCCGCAGATACTCCCGAAAAAGGAGCCGTCGACCCGAGTTTGGAATTGTACGGTCATAAAAATATCTTTGTGATCGATGCTTCGGTTTATCCAACCGGGCTGTCCGTCAATCCTCAGATTACGACGATGAGTTTTGCTTTGCGGGCTTCGGAAGAGCTTGCTTCCAAAAAACAGGAAAAATTAGGAAATTTATTATAAACCGGGGCGGAGAGGGGTCGCAAATTCACTTTTAAAAAAGGCTTCCTCTCTGAAACTGGTCCTATGCGCTTCCCGATTCTCCTTTTTTTCATCCTTCTCACTTTCTTTTTAGATCCGATTTTTGCGGATCTAAAAGAAGGAAAGAAGGCTTATGCCCGAAAGGATTTCGCAAAGGCGATCGATGAATTTCAAAAGTTTAACAATGGAAATCCGTCCTCAGGTGAAGCCTGGATGTACATGGGTTACATTTACGAGTATCGAAGGGATTATCCGAAATCGATCCAGAGTTTTAAAAAGGCAGTTAGTCTTAATCTTCCAAAAAAAGATCTCGTAAACTGTTATCAAAAGATCATTCTCTATTTTAACTATCAAAGGGATTATCACGAAGTAATCGCTTACTCAAATCGGGTTTTGAGAATCGATCCTGACCTAACCCACATTCAAAAAATTAGGGCCACAGCCGAGGAAAGACTTTCTTCCGGACATGTAGTTCACCACAAACCAAAACGGAACACCGAAGAAGTCGAAACTTCCGGACCTAACTCGGAAGAAGACTATCAAAAAATTCTGAGTAAGGACCCAGAAAACGAATCCGCGAGATGGAATCTTTCCTTAATCTATTCAAATCATAAAGAATTTCAAAAAGCGGAAACTCTCTTGCAGGGACTCGTAAAAGATCATCCTGAAAAACAAGATTATCTTTATAAATACGGGGTGATCTTGATTCGTAACGGAAAATATCCGGACGCGCTCCAAGTTTTGGATAAGCTGGAGAGTAAAATCGATTCCGGAAATTCAAAGATGCTCTATTATGCGAACTTGAACCAAGCCGTCGCTTACCATAAAATGAAACGTTACGAAGACGCGGCCAAATACTACAGAAAGTCTTACTCCGCAAATGCAACGGTTCAACCTTTGATCGGTTTAACAAAATTGAAATACGAAGTGAAAGATTGTGATAATTCCATCAAAACCGCAGAAAGAGCTTTGGAATTCGGCGAAAGGACTCACGAAATTAGAATGTATCTTGCGCTTTGCAAAATACAGAACAAGGAAGAGACCGAGGGATATACGATCCTCAAGGAAATCGCTTCCAAGTTGGAGAAGGACAATCCCGAATTCAAAAATCTTCCCGACGTTTACAACGACGGTATTCTAAAATTAGCGCGTTATTATACAAATCACGGCGAATACGAAAAAGCGCTCAGATATTTTCATTCCGTCCAATCGAGTGAAGAGGAGGAAAGAGAATATCGTTTTTATCTCGGTAAGGCGTATTTTTATACCGGAAAAATCGATCAAGCGATTCTGATGTTGGAAAAAGTCGGCGGGTCTTCCGGCGCTTATTATCTTTTAGCAAAATGTTATGCAAACAAAGACGATCTCGAAAAGACGATGGAATACATTCGACTTGCGGCAAATATGAAACCTTCCATTTGGGCCGCCGCAGCCGAAGAAAAGGAATTTGATCGTTTTAAAGGAAAGTCTTCTTTTAAAAAATTCTTAGAATCAAAGGGATCGGAAAAAGATAAAAATTTCGATTCTCAAGCTTTGGATAAAACTTAGGATCATTTTCCTTCCTTTCTCAGTTTTAACAAAGACTTGAGATCCACCTGACCGGGAGCCTTGGGCTCGTCCAAACAACAATAAGTAAAGTTAGAACCGAAAAATTCCGGATACACTCTGGAAAGGATTCCCAGCGTTCCCATACAAATTCCTGTTAGGCGGATATCGTTCTTTTCATAATCGTTTGCAACGTTATGAAAAGAAGAAAGAAAATCCGCGAGTTCCTTAATCGAGTTTGGAAATACCGCAAACTTATAATTTAAAGGAAGAATTCCCTTATATTTTTTCCCGGTCAGATAAGAATCGTTTTGAATCCAATTCCTGATTTCTTGCTCTGATAAAATTCCGTCGAATTTATGGACGGAACGAATCAAACCGAAACCTTTTTCGGCGAAACTTTCGAATAGATCATTGGGACGGTTTAATTCCAGATCTAGATAATGATTTTGAATTTGCAGTCGATTTGTAATTCTTTCAAAATCAATTTCGGATTCTTGAGATCGATATGTTTGGTCCGTATCCGCGCTTTGTCTATAAGTGAAGATACACTTCGCGCCTAATCGATCGATTTGAGTAGTTAGCCTTTCCTTTAAGCCTTGAGGCGAAAAAAGATCGAGTCGTATTTCGATCCAGTCGCAAGCGGGGTGTTCCGTCAGGTTGAAAAAATCTTCCTCGCTTACGGTCAAGACGATATGAAATTCTTTTCGAATCACGATTTCAGAGACCTTTTTGTAAAAGATCGTGAATGGAAACGATTCCGATCAAGACCTTTCGCTCGTCGATGATCGGCGCTACCGAAATCGGATTTGGGCGCGATTCCATTTGTTTTAAAATTTCGTATGCGTTTTCACCGGAACGAAACGAGATAGGATTCGAATTCATCAATTCTTTTGCGGTGACGGAAGAATCCAATCCTCCATCCTTTAATTTTTTGCGAATATCAAAATCGGTTATAATACCGAGGAGCTGACCGTTAGCGTCAATTACGCCCGTTGCTCCTTGTCTTTTCACGGTGATCTCGGTTAATATTTGATCTAAGTCGGAATCCGGCGAAACCTTTGCCAAATCCTTTTCACGTCGCATAACGTCGTCTATCTTGAGGCTGAGACGTTTTCCTAATCTTCCCGCAGGATGATAAAGAGCAAAGTCTTCCTTTTTGAAGTTTTTCAGTTCCATAAGACACATTGCAATCGCATCGCCTAAAATGAGCGCGATTGTGGTGCTGGAAGTCGGAGCTAATTCGAGCGGGCAGGCTTCCTTTAAAACAGGAGTCAACAAAACGACGTCGGATTCTTTCGCGAGTCTGGAATCTGCGTTAGCGGTCATCGCTATGAGCTTTGCTCCGATGTTTTTGATCGTCGGAATCAAGTTGAGCAATTCTTCACTTTCACCGGACTTTCCGATGGCGATAACTACGTCTTCATTTGCGATGATTCCGGCGTCACCGTGGGCAGCGTCTGCCGGATGAAGAAAAATGGAAGGAGTTCCGGTGGAAGACAATGTGGAAGAAATTTTTTTACCGATGTCGCCCGATTTACCGACGCCGAGTACGATTAGCTTTCCCTTTGATTGAAGAATGAGTTCGATTGCTTCCTTAATCGATGGATCCAGATTCTTTCTAAAATGCAGAATGGACTCTATCTCGATATCGATCGCTTTGGTTATTTTTTCAAAAATTGGATCCAACGTTTTCCTCCAGTCTTAACTTTTCAATGTCCACAGTCACCGAAGTCATTAAATTCAATCCCGGAAATTTGACTATAATTTGCTCTTGGTTTTTTCTTTGTATGATTTCGGCGTGATATCCTGCGAACGGTCCTTCTTTGATTAAAACTTTTTTACCGGGAGAAAGTTTTTCCTGAATCTCAACTTGAATTTTATCGGGAAAGGTTTCTAAAAAAGTTTTTACAAGATGAATGTCCTCATCCGGTATCACGTAAGGTTTTCCCGCGTAAAACACGAAATGATGAGCGCCCGGCAATTGAAGAACCTTAACTCGTTCTTCAAAAAATGAGATTTTTACAAAGATATAAGAGGGATACATCGGTTCTTCGACGACCTTCCATCGATCCGACCATTTTTTCTTTTTTGAAATCAAAGGTAAAAAACATTCAATCTTTCTCTGCTGAAAAAGTTTTTTGAGTTTTTTTTCAGCTCTGGGATTGGTATACAACGCATACCATTCGTTGTGATCAGAATTCTTTATCATCTACTTTAAACGAAACGGGAATGATTAAGTTCGTTCCTTCTATGAGATTGAATTTCCAGGTTCTCAGCGCTCTCTTGAATTCGATTTCAAAGACCGAATATCTGCAAGGTTGCAAAGTTTTAAGAACCTCTGCCTTACCGCCAGATTTTATTTCCACTTCCCAAGAACAATCCGATTCCAATCTCTGTTCCAGGGCTTCCTGTGGAAAGTGGATTTCATTTTTAAATTTTTCGATTTCTCTTTGTAAGGTTCCTGAATCGCTCGGATTCTCAAACTCGGCTGGTTTTGAAATCTTACCGATCCCTTCATTCGAAAGATCGAACACGAGTTGAGGACTTCCTCCCTTCTTCAAAAAAATTTCGAAGTCCGACACAAGGGAAGAATCCGGACTGTAGAATAAAAAAGATGCGAATATTAGAATGTGTAAAAGACCAGAAATTAAAAAGGAAAGTTTTGTACTCACAAAGTCGCTCTTTCGATCCACGTTTAGACAGAGATGGATACAAATACCGATGCTCTTCTTCCAGAGTAGGATTCGATTATAATCGAACAAGCGAAATAAAAAATTGTTGTCTTAACGTTTTCAATCTGAATTCTTACGATACTTTCGAACATCTTCGGCTTCAAGGATTTAACCAATGGACTGGTTTCACGAATATCCACGACTTGTTGAGATACTATCAATTTTACTTACATGTTCCTTCGTGGGTTGGGTCACAAACTTCATCGCCGTTAAGATGATCTTTTATCCTAACGAGTTTATAGGAGTCGGCAACTTCGGATGGAAAGGAATCATACCAAATCACGCCGTCAAAATGAGTACTCTGATCGCAAAGGTTTTAACATCGAGAGTGGTTCGTCCTCATGAATTGTATGAAAAAGTGGATCCGCATCGAATCAACGACTCGATTCGAGATATCGTAAAAGAGAAAGCGAGAGAGATCGTGCACGACGTGATTGTCGCAGAAAATCCGGCTTTATGGTCCTTGCTGCCGAACTCTTTAAAAGAGGATTTGGAAAAAGAAATTCGATCGGAAATTCCAAGACAGATCGAGCAGGTTTATAAGTCTTTCGGAAAAGAACTCGATGAAATTTTAGAGATCGATGAAATCATTCGTGTTTCTTTGAGCGGGAAGAATACTAAGTTCCTTGTTGAGATGTTCACTCGGTGCGGAGGTCCGGAATTTTCTTTTATCATTCGTTCGGGAATCTATTTCGGCTTTTTAATCGGATTGGTTCAGGTCGCGTTTATTAATTTTTTCAATCAGTGGTGGACGATGCCCATTATGGGAATTGCCGTCGGTTACTATACAAACTGGCTCGCTATTCTGATGATTTTTCGTCCCTTAGAACCGAAACGATTTCTTTTCTTTCGTTACCAAGGTTTATTTTTAAAAAGGCAAAAAGAAGTTTCAAAAGAGTTTGCCGCCGTTATCGCTTCTCGGGTCTTAAACACCGAAAATTTAATTCGACTCATTTTTTTAGGAAAAGGAGGCGATCTTATCATTCAGCTTGTGATTGAAAAAGCGAAAGCGATGACGGAAAGTAAGTTAAAGGAAAAAGCGCCTTTTGCTCCTCTTCTCCTTGGCTCGGAAAAAATCAAAGGACTCAAGGTTAAGATAGCGGATCACATTATCTGGATCATTCCACAAGTTGCGGATCGAATTCAAAATTATATCACAGATACGCTTCAAATTGAAAAAACTGTGGCAGATCGTTTAAGCGTGTTACCTGCCGATGAATTTGAATCTTTATTGCATTCCGTTTTTAAAGAAGATGAAATGACTTTAATTATTTTGGGGGCTATATTGGGAGGTTTCGTAGGTCTCATTCAAGCCTATCTTGTTTTTATGTCATAAAAGATGTCGGATTAATCTAACCCTTTCGTATTATATTAGAAATTTCTTAATTAATCATACGAACTTTTATTCCGATCTGGGAAAAATGTTATCTTTTCCTAGCGAAAACAAAATTCTCCTTTAAAGGAACGATTCTATTTTATGCGATGTAATTGTTAGGGTATTCGTATGAGAAAAAATCTTCCGGTCACAAATAAAGAAATTCCGATTCCTTCCAGCGCGGTTCTGATTTCAAGAACCGATATAAAAGGCAGAATTTCTTATGTTAGTCAAGATTTTGCGGATATAAGCGGCTTTTCAGAAAAAGAGATGTTAGGAGAGCCGCACAATCTGATTCGTCACCCCGATGTCCCGCCTTACGTCTATCAAGAAATGTGGCAAACGATCCAATCGGGAGATCCTTGGAACGGGGTCGTAAAGAATCGCGCGAAGTCAGGCGATCACTATTGGGTTGATGCGACCGTCACTCCGGTAATGAGCGATGGGATCGTAACCGGTTATATGTCCGTCCGCAAAAAAGCAACGGCAAAACAAATCGCAAGGGCTGAACTTCTTTTTAGAGAATTGCAGAATACGGATTCTCTTGTTTGGAAATTTAAAGGTATGATTAAATCTTTGCTCCAAAGGTTAGGTCTTGCGGGAAAAATTCTCATCTACAGTTTACTAGTTTTTGTTCCGCTTCTATTTGCGAATTTCGAATGGATCGGTAAAGGCGTCCTCTTTCTTCCCTTGTTGGGAATTGCTTGCGGCGCCTTAGGCATTGTACTTCTAATTCTTACAATTTTAGGATATCGAAAGAGAATTCGAGAGATCATTAAAATTCAAAAGGAAATTGTAGCCGGTAATTTCCTGATAGAGATTCCGGCGAGAAGAGAATATTCCGAAGTCGCCGAAATCTATTCGACGCTTAGAGTTCTCGTGATCAGCATTTGGGGATTGTTGGTTCAGATTAAGGAGAATTTCGAAAAGAATAACGACCTCTATAAATATCTTTCTTTGTCTTCGGAAAAATTTCAGAAGAGCACACATTCTCAAGCGGCGTCCGTGGAAGAAACGGCCTCCGCGTCTCATGAACTTTCTTCCACGCTGGAAGAAATCGTGAAGTCGATTCAATTTCAGTCTTCCGGTTTGGCAGCAATCAACGAGGGGATCGGAAAGGTCAACGAATCCATTCAAAACGTTTCCAAATCCTTGGATAATCTTTCGACTCAAACGTCTTCGGTAAAACAAAAGGCGTCCCAAAGTCAGGAAACGTTTGGAAGAGCGATCCTTGCGATGGATGAGATTAAGGAATATTCTAATGGAATTTCCAAAATTATAGGAATCATAACTTCTATTTCCGAAAAAACGAACTTACTTGCATTGAATGCTTCGATCGAATCTGCAAGAGCCGGAGAAGCGGGGAAAGGTTTTAGCGTAGTAGCCGAGGAAATTTCTAAACTCGCCGATCAAACTAGAAACTCGATCAAGGATATCGTGAATCTAATTGGAAATACGGCAAAGGCCGTGGACTTCGGCGCGGAGAAATTTCAAGAATCGTTATCAATCGTAAAAGAATTAACGGATTATATTGGCGAAGTAAATTCTTCCGCTACAATCGTAACCGCATCCTTGGCCGCTCAGGCTGAAAAACTAAATGAAATTAGAAAGAATACCGATCAAGTGAATAAGCTCGGAGAAACTGTGACCGAATCTTCTCGATTTCAAAAAGTCGCTTCCGATGAAATCGCTTCGTCTATGCAAAACATTGCGGATAATTCCGAATCCATCGCAAAAACATCGGAAGAGATCAGACATACCGTCGACGAATCGGTCTACAAAGCGATCAAATTAAAGGATATTCTCAAACACTTTAGAACCAATTGAATTCTAAATAAACGAATCAATCAATTCTTACGGGAGCGACTCATTTTACTTCTGCCCGTTTTAAATTTTGCCGATAATCTAATCGATGGAGAATCGATTCCTAAGACTGACGATTTTTATTTCGATAGCGATCACGCTTTTTTCTTTTTGGGATCATCATCTCGTTAGTTATCTGAAAGACTTCATCGTTTTTATTCATGAAATCGGACATGCGATCGCAGCGCTCTTAACGGGAGGAACCGTTCATGCGATCGAACTTCACGGAAACGAATCCGGAGAAACGATCGCGATTCCAAGTTCCGGAAAAGGTTCGTTTATTTTTGTGGTTTCAGCGGGATATCTGGGCTCTTGTTTGATCGGCGGTTTTCTTTTGAATCGCGGTTTTTCGGGAAGGATGATCCGTCCGACTCTGATCTCTTTCGGAGCCATCCTACTTCTTATGACGATCTCTTATTCTAAACCGGGTAACTTAGCTCAGTACACCGGAATCCTTTGGGGTTTGGGTTTTGTTTTGCTCGGATTTTTCAATCTAAAAATCAATCACTTCATACTGGTTTTTATCGGAACGAGTATCACTCTTTATAGTTTATACGATCTTTTGGATTTTACCGGTAACATTGTTTATACCGATGCCGGGATTATGGCAATGTGGATTACGGGTGCAAGCGTTTCTCAAAGTATTCCGAAATCAGTGATCGTCTTGGGATATTTGATTGCCCTCCTCTGGTCTTTTTTTAGCTTATCCATCATATTCGTCTCGGTGAAAAAAGTATTCCAGTCCGGAACGCAGGATTCGGATTCTCTATTGGAAGAAGATTCTTTCCACTTTCCCGAGGGTGCAAACGCAGAAACTCCGTTTCCCGGAGACGTAACTCCGGAAGTTATGGAATGGTTTTTCAGTAAGGGTCTTGATTTAAACGGAAAACCCTTGCCTGCGGAATTTTTGGAAAAAGAAGAACAATGAGCAAAAAAAGAATACTTATCACCGGTGGCGCCGGATTTATCGGATCCCATCTTTGTAGCAGACTTTTGGATGAAGACCACGAAGTTATCTGTCTTGATAACTTACATACCGGAAGAAAGAAAAATATCGAAGAACTTTTTAAACGTCCCAAGTTCGAATTCATAAGACACGATGTTACGGATCCGATCAAACTGGAAGTGGATCAGATCTATAACATGGCTTGTCCTGCGAGTCCGATTCATTATCAATCCAATGCGATCAAGACTATCAAGACGAACGTGCTCGGTATGATGAATATGCTCGGTCTTGCAAAAAGAGTAAAGGCGAGAATTTTACAGGCTTCTACAAGCGAGGTTTATGGAAATCCTTTGGAGCATCCTCAGAAAGAAACATATTGGGGAAACGTAAATCCGATTGGAATTCGGAGTTGTTATGACGAAGGTAAGCGCGTCGCTGAAACTCTTTGTTTCGATTATGAGAGAAATCACGATGTAGATATTCGAGTGATTCGTATTTTCAATACGTATGGTCCCAAGATGCTTCCGGACGACGGAAGGGTGGTCAGCAATTTTATAGTTCAGGCCCTTAAAAAAGAAGACATAACCATCTACGGGGATGGGGAACAAACACGTTCTTTTTGTTACGTGGACGATCTCGTAAACGGAATTATCCGAATGATGAACACGGAGAATTTTTCAGGACCGGTTAATCTCGGGAACGATGGAGAATTTACGGTGAGAGAACTTGCGGAATTGGTTCTGAAAGAAACCGGCTCTTCTTCAAAGATCATTCTCAAACCTTTGCCTCAGGACGATCCCGCGAGAAGAAAACCTGACTTAACTCTTGCAAGACAACGTCTGGGTTTTGAGCCGAAGGTCGCTCTCGTAGACGGAATTCGGAAAACGATCGAATACTTTAAAAATAACTTGGATTAAATTTATGCGAAGAAAATCTGGACGTACCTTAACGAAACGTGTCCGGAACACGCCATTTATCACCGGGAATAAATTATGAATATTGGAATTCTAAAAGAAGCTAAAGAAGAAACAAGAGTATCCGTAACTCCTGACATCGTCGACGCGTTAAAAAAGATTGGCGCTTCGGTTTTGGTGGAAAAGGGAGCCGGTGCACAGTCCTATTATCATGACGAGGACTATAAAAAAGCGGGGGCGAGTCTCGTCTCTCGTCAAGATATCATCAGTAAATCTAATATCATTGTGAGTCTTCATCTAGCGGACCCTGCGACGCTCGCAAAAATCAAACCGGGAACAATTTATCTCGGAATGTTTCAGCCTGCCATGAACGCGCCGACGATTCAGAAACTCGCCTCTAAGAAAGTGGACGTCTTAAGTTTGGATGCGATTGCGAGAATTACGAGAGCGCAGTCTATGGATGTTCTTTCATCTCAAGCTACGGTTGCGGGTTATAAGGCGGTCCTTCTTGCGGCTTCTCATTTAGCGAGATTCTTCCCGATGCTAACGACGGCAGCCGGAACGATTACGCCTGCGTCCGTATTGATCATCGGGGCCGGGGTAGCGGGTCTTCAAGCGATCGCTTCTTCCAGAAGATTGGGCGCGGTAGTGGATGTATTTGATACAAGACCGGAAGTAAAAGAGCAGGTCCAATCTCTCGGCGCAAAATTCGTTGAAGTGGAAGGCGCTCAGCATTCCGCCGCCGCAGGCGGTTATGCAGTGGAACAAACCGAGGAATACAAAAAACGTCAACAAGAAGCGATCGATAAGTTTGCACAAAGAGCCGATGTAATCATTACTACTGCGTTGATCCCTGGAAGAAAGGCTCCGCTTTTAATTACGAAGAAGATTGTGGATAATATGAAATCGGGTTCCGTCGTTGTCGACCTCGCGTCTTCGATGGGTGGAAATTGCGAATACACAAAACACGGTCAGAATGTGCTGACTCCGAAAGGTGTTACGGTAATCGGTCATAAGAATTTGGCGGGATCGATTCCTAACGATGCTTCCAAGATGTTTAGCAAAAACGTTCTTAATTTTCTGAAGTTATTAATTAAGGAAAAGAAAATCAATCTGGATCTGAACGATGAAATTCTTTCTTCCACTACTATAACTCATGCCGGAGAAATTCGACATAAGCTTACTTTGGACGCTCTTGGCTCAAAATCAGGCGCAGCAAAACCTAAGAAGAGCGCTTCCAAGAAATAATCCCGCCGCTCCGAAGATGGATCCTATGATCCATCCGCCTATCACATCGCTTACAAAGTGATGCAGAGAAAGCAACCTTCCAAATCCGGCTAAGAAACTGATCAGAATCAAGGCCGGAGAAAATTTAAATAAGAACACAAGGATGAGAACCGCCGTCATCGAGTTTGCGG
>NZ_JAFFPT010000006.1 GCF_016918785.1 Leptospira ainazelensis
CAAATTAATTACGTCACTCAACCGGTCAAACCGTTTTTGAAAAAATTAACCGAATTTTATAAAAATTTTAAATAGGCCAAATCGATCGCAAAGGATTTATCTTTGTTTGATTGTTGATTCCGATTCTAATCAAGATCGTCCAATTCTATTTGGTTTTATCGGGAGCCGGATTTTCAGATGTGATTCTCCGTTCTTCCATTTAAGTAAAAAACATTTCAGGATTATCATCCTGAAGGATTTAACTTCAATGAATCTATATATTTATCCTTCGACAATTCCATTCTTCTAATTCGTTTAATAAGAATCTTGTGAAACGTTTTTGTTAAGCGAAGTCACTTGTCGGGGAGTCATAGAATGAATCATTGGACCGTACAATATTTACTTTTCGCAGGACGAAAGATTTGCTTTCAGTTGCTTCGGCTCATTTGCGTTTTTCTGATTTGTGCAAACTGTTTGGGAAATCGTTCCAGTTCTCCATTTTTCGGTTTTATCGGTTCCATTTTTGATCAAAGCCCCTCCTTTGGTTCTCATTCCGTATCGGGTCAGGTGATCGGACTGAACGGTCCGGGTTTGGTATTAAAGATTCAAAATTCTGAAAATTCAAATTCGGAGACGTTGGCTATTTCTTCGAACGGTAAATTTCAATTTCCCTCGCTCCTTCCGCAAAGATCACAATATACGGTTACAGTGGTCTCCACTCCTCTCGCGCAGGTTTGCTCGGTTCGGAATGCGACCGGACTTATCGCAGCTTTCGATATCGATTCTCTTGTCGTAGTTTGTTCTTTCTCCTCCTATTCCGTTAAGATTAACGTTAGCGGTTTGTTCGGAACAGGACTTGGTCTTGTCGTTAAGAACAACGGAACGAACCCGATTACGATCGATTCTTGCTCTACTTCTTCCTGCTCTTATACGTTTTCCGCTCCGATTGCAGACGGAGGAAATTACGACGTGACCGTTGAAACGCCGATCGGAGGTCCCCCTTCTCAGGTATGTTCCCCGAGCGGAACGAATAGCGGATTGATCTCGGGATCCGACGTCGTCGTAAATATCGTCTGTTCTCGAACTAATTACTTGGTTTCGGTTAACGTAAAAGAACTTACGGGTGACGGACTTGTCATCCGAAACAACGGAGAGGACCGACTCATTCCGAGACCGACATGGACTCCACCCGCGGCGATCCCAGAGGTATTGGATACGTTTACCATTCCGATCGCCGATGGCGGTAGTTATAATATCAGCATTCCGCAACAACCGAGCAGACCGGGTTTGAATCAAACCTGTTCGGTTCAGGCTCCTAGTTCCGCCGTCGGTTTTGTCTGGGGATCCAATGTCACCATTCAGGTGATTTGTTCAGTTAGTTTATATAAGGTTCATCTAAATGTTACCGGACTTTCAGGCAGTAATCTGAAGATTCAAAATAACCTGGAACAAATATCGATTCCGTCTAACGGAACCTACACGTTTTCGACGGAAATTGCCGATCGCGGCGCCTACAGCATAGGTTTTCCGCAACAACCGGGCGCACCTGGTTTGAATCAAACCTGTTCCGTTTTTGGAACCCCGCCCGCCGATCCTCCCTCTGTCGGAACGATCGACGGGAGTGATATAACCGTTTTGGTCCTCTGTTCTACGAATTCCTATGACGTACACATAAAAGTGATAGGGCTTGCGGGAACAGGAAGCGCGACGGGGCCGATCTTCAAAAATAACTCCGAACAAATTCTAATTCCTGCTTCCCCCTCGACGGCGACTTACACGTTTCCGACGAGAGTCGCGGATGGCGGGAGTTATAGGGTTGTGGTCGATCAAGATCCGATCAATCCGAATCAAAGCTGTTCTCCTACAGGCTCGGTTCCTTATGAAGGAAGTATTTCCGGTTCGGGAATTACTGTCGAATATACTTGCGTCACAAATTCTTATTTCGTAAAAGTAAACGTAACCGGTTTGCAAGGACTGGGGTTAAAGTTAACGAATAACGGAGTCGAAGAGTTAAGGTTCGATTCGGACGGAATCGGAACGTTTCCTACGGCGATCACCGATCATTCCAACTATGTCGTTACGATTACCGAACAACCCACGGTAGCTGCGCCCTATTCTTATTTATCTCAAACCTGTTCGTTCGATACAAGTCCGCCTTCGATCGGAACGATTGCCGGTGGATCCATTACCATTCCGGTGGTTTGTTCCAAGGTTTTGGGATTTACATATTTTAATTTTCCGAATTCTTTCACCGGTCTTGAAATGGACGTTTTTGGTATCGTCACTTCTGATTCAAAAATCAAAATCGATCTTCCGTTCGGTTCCGTTTTAGCTAGTTCGGATCCTGCCGCCAATCTCATTGCCGGTTTTGCGCTCTATTCTTCCGGCACTTCAGCTCGTATTTCAGCGGTTCCGCAAATTTCTGAAGTAACGGGAAATCCATTCGACGATATTGGTTCTTTCGTTTATACGATCGTTGATGATTTGATCCCTACGCTTACAAAAGATTATTTGCTTCTGCTCCGAAAAACCATTCCTATTTCGGGAACCGGGATTGGAATGGTTTGTTTTGATAATTCCGGAGGATACTCTTGTGACGACGGCCTGGGAGGTCTTTTGTCAGGATTTCCGGCCCAGTATGGGAATTTTATTTATCAGCGATCTTTTGGCGGACCCGAAACGATCGGCCCATCCTATCATCATACTACGAAGGATAAAATTACGGGACTTGTTTGGAAGACCTGTCTCCAAGGACAAAGCGATGTCACGGCACCTAATTATTGCAGCGGTTCCGGTGTCTCCATGAAATGGCCCGTGGCACAATCCTCTTGTGTTGCTTTGAACTCGGGAAGCGGTTATGCGGGAATTAAAAATTGGAGGCTACCTAAAATTTCAGAGTTGGCAACCTTGGTATTTTACGGCACAACTTTACCACCTTTGATTCAATCGACTTACTTTCCGAACCAAGGAGGAAGTATCGATCTTTGGTCGAACACTCAAAACTCGGATGGAACCGGGTCTTGGTTTCTCCAGTTTTCGGACGGATTCTCCTATGACGCGAATAACAGTTCCGGAGCCGGCGGAGATTCGTTTCGGGTTCGTTGTGTCTCCGGAGGACAGTGGCCTCGTGGAGAAGGACTTTTGACGTCCACTTTGATAGATCGAGGAGACGGAACGATCGAAGATACGCTTACGAAACTACGTTGGCGTAAATGCTCGAAAGGACTTAGCGGGACGGGGTGTTTGACCGGAAGTTTTGCGCCAAGCAATTGGAAGAATGCGCTTTCCCATTGCACCGGTTTGGGGCTTGGTCCCGCCGGAAATCCTTGGAGACTTCCGAGCGTCAATGAACTGAGGACTTTGGTGGACCATAACTTTAACGATCCTGCACTAGTGGAAAGATCGGGAAACTTTTTTCCAAATACTCAAAATGGAGACTATTGGACCGCGACAACGTTTCTACCCGATTCTACGCAGGCATTTATCGTTTCTTTCGCAGATGGGACTGTGGAAGCATATTCAAAAACGGGAGTTACGAAGGAAGTCAGATGTGTAACCGAAAACGAATGAGATATTCGTTATTTCAAACGTGAACAGGTTCCATTCAGTATCCGTTTTTCGAAATTAGAAACGGAACAGACGAAATCGATTTAAACGGAAAAATGAGCTTGGAAAAGAATTTAGGATCGAATACACTTTGCGGGTTTGATCGTTTCGTTTTGACCGTTTTGAAAAAGGAAACCGAATGATTCGTAT
This sequence comes from Leptospira ainazelensis, assembly GCF_016918785.1. Classification (GTDB taxonomy): domain Bacteria; phylum Spirochaetota; class Leptospiria; order Leptospirales; family Leptospiraceae; genus Leptospira; species Leptospira ainazelensis. Next base: position 3,736 of record NZ_JAFFPT010000006.1, read on the forward strand.
GATGCTTCTTTTTTATTTGAGTGGCGGACTCGCATTTTTGCTGGGAGTTTCCCAGATCATCAACGGTTTTGCAAAGCGGAATTGGATTCTTTCTAGTTTGTTCTTTTCGATGAGTTTTTTTCTTCTAAAGGGGGTTTTTCTACTCGAAGGATTTTTGCGTGAATATTCTCACTTTTTCTTACTGGAAATTTTCCTAACTCTTTCCGTCGGTCCGCTTCTTTATCTCTATTTTAATCTTTTGATCGGAGACGAAATTCTCCAAAAAAAAAGAATCTATCTGAACTTTATACCTGCGGTTTTTTATCTTCTGTTTTGGATGATTCATACTTTGAAGATCAGTATCGGTAACGAGTCCTTTCGTGATGTCGATTCTAATTATGAAAGCAGTTACGGACTATTGTATGTTTTCGTGCCGATTTCGCCTGCGGTCTACGTTTTCATATTGGCGAGGAAATATTTTCAGATTTTTAAGAACGATTTTTTCAAAGGAGGTTGGCCGATTCATATTCAGGCGATTTTTATTCTAGCTATGATCGCTTGTTCGGTCGGAGTTCTGCTGGGAGTCAGGACTTTGTCGGGAATCGATAAAATTTCGTTCGAAAGACTCTATTGGGCGCTTCTATTATCCTTGAGCGCGATCGTTTATTATACGTTCTTTATCAGCCAGAAATTTCCGATCACATTTAACATTGTTTCAAAAACGATACGAAGAATCCAGTATGAGAGGACCACTCTAAAAAACGTGGACGTAGTTTCGATCGAACAAGGGATCGTCAGATTGATGAAAGACGAAAAAATATTTTTAGAAGAGGATTTGACGCTGAAAAATTTGGCGGATCGATTGTCGATGACCCCGCATCAACTTTCCGAATTTTTGAACGTTCGTTTGAATTTGAATTTTAACAGCTTAATGAACGTTTATCGGATCGAGGAGGCAAAACTCTTACTTCGGCAAAGACCGGATCTGAACGTTCTCAACGTTGCATATGAATCCGGCTTCAATTCCCTATCGGCATTTCATACCGCATTTAAAAGAAACGTTGGAATGAGTCCGAAAAGTTTTAGAAAAAATATAACGGAAGAATCAGGACGTAGTCGCCGGATTGAACCTAAGCGTTGATTCTAAAATAAATCACGTCCCCGTCTTGGACGACGTATTCTTTTCCTTCGATTCTTAACTTACCCTCTTCTTTTACCTTTGCCTGGTTTCCTGCCCGATCTAGATCTTCATAACTCATCACTTCGGCCCGGATAAAACCTTTCTCAAAGTCGGAATGAATCACGGCTGCGGCCTTGGGGCCGGTGCTGTTTACGGGTGTGGTCCAAGCCCTGACTTCCACTTCTCCAGCGGTGAAGAATGTGATTAAACCCAAAAGTTTGTATGCGGTTTTGATCATACGATCCAAGCCGCTTTCAGTTTCACCGATCTCTTGGAGAAAATCGAGTTGTTCGTTTCGGTCGAGACCGGAGATTTCTTCTTCAAAACGACCGCAGAGAATGACGAGTTCGGCGTTTTCTTCTTTTGCCATTTGGCGAATTTGCTGAAGAAGCGGTGTGTCTTTTTTTGCCGCGTCTTTATCGGCGATGTTTGCGACATACATCACGGGTTTGAGCGTGATCAGTTGGAAAGTCTTCGCCAGTTTTTTTTCTTCCTCTTTCATATCCGGAAGAGCGAGTCTTGCGGGTTTTCCGGCCTTTAGAAGATCCAGGATCTTTTCCAAAACGGACGCGATCTCCTGGGCTTCTTTGTTCCCATTCTTCGCATTTTTTGCGGCTCTTTGATACTGTTTGTCGGCGCTGTCCAAATCCGCAAAGATCAATTCAAGATTCACAACCGCAGCGTCGTCGACCGGATTTACTTTTCCGTGAACGTGTGTTACGTTGTCGTCTTCGAAAGCGCGCACAACGTGACAAATCGCGTCCACTTCTCGGATATGGGAAAGAAACTTATTTCCAAGTCCTTCCCCTTGGCTCGCGCCTTTTACAAGACCGGCGATATCGACAAATTCGATGATGGCGGGAACGATCTTTTGAGGTTTTACGATTTCAGCAAGACGATCCAATCTTGAATCCGGAACTTCTACGATTCCCTTGTTCGGTTCGATGGTGCAGAATGGATAGTTTTCCATCTGCGCGCCCGCTTTTGTAAGGGCGTTAAAAATAGTGGATTTACCTACGTTGGGAAGGCCGACGATGCCGCAATTCAGACTCATGGAGTCCAGATTTTCCGGACAGGGGTCAACCGAAAAGTAAAATCGGTTATTCCAGATCCCAGGACTTTCCGGAACCGTCGCCGTTCAGCGAAAAACTTTCCTGTTTCAGACGGATCAACCGGTTTCCGCGAAAGAAAAAATTTAAAACGGAGATTCCATTTGGAATCGAAGGGGACGCGCAGCCCGTGTAATAAATTCCTTCGCTAAAACGCAGATCCTGCGGTTGCGGCAAAAGGCGAATCCAAGATGAATTTTCGGTTTTTCCTTCCAAAAGAGAAGCCCATTCTTCCACGCTTTTTTCTCCCAATAAAAAAGAAACTCGATCGAGTTCGAAAGGAATTTCTTGGGGATCGGTGTTCGTGGAGAACCAAAATTTTAAAGAATCAAAACTCAGTTCCCAAGAAGCCTTTCCCAAAGAAATCGTAGCCATCTCTTCTTTCGATGGTTTTTCTTCCGATTTTGATTCTTGAATTTTAGAATTCTTTTTGTCCTTGGAAGTTTTGCTTTTCTTTTCGTTTAGAGTTTTTCCGGAAACGGTCTTTGACTTTTGCGATTCGGGAGTTTTGGCTTTGTTCTTTGAAGAATTCTTCGCAGACTTGGAAACTTTCGATGAATTTTTTTTTGAAGGAGATTTCTTTTGCTTTTTAGGAGCCTCGACCTTTTTTTCAACGACAAAGGAAATCCAAGGAATGTTTCCGGACACATTGGCGTCGGGCAGATTCTCTTTTGCTTCTTTGGAAAAGATGTAGAGATCATAGCCGTTTTCGGTCGCGTGTGCGAGTTGCTCGGTCGGAGTATCGTTTGCAAAGGCGCCAAAACCCACCAAGAATGCGGTTCCATTCTCCTGAATTCTTTGCGCCTTGAGCCTTTTGAAAAATAAGGAAGTCGATTTGTAATACCGAATCTTATCGGCTTTCAAGGAAGGTTCACAAACGAGCGCGATACTCACCGGACGATCCTTGAGGCCTCCAGTTTCCGAAAATATATGGGAAACTTCGAAGACAAAGAGGATAAGAACCGCGAGAACGACTCGTTTTAAAACCGGATCCTTCATCGAATTAAGAAAAAAGTCCGACCGATTTCAAAAGAGAAGTTTGGAATTTTAGATAATTCTTCTTTTCCATTTCTTCAAAGCGCGCATAACGTGTTTTGTAGTCAGGGTCTTCCGCAGCCAAAACTCCTTTCATATCCGCGAGATGGGATTCTTCTTCCTTGATGATCGATTTGAGGCTGACCGCGATTCCGCTATTTTCGAGGATTTGATCGTATTCCTGATAAAGAAAATCCGCTCTTTCTTCGATGAGATGGGTTACATAGAGATAGGAAAGGACTGATTGTTTTTTGCCTCGGATTCCGGAAGTGTTTAGTCCTTTGAGAACGAGCGCGTCCAGTCTTTGGAAATACGAAAACGCCGGAAAACCGCAGTGAAGATTTTCGGGTTTATAATCCGGACAGGAGCCGGGAGAAACTCGTTCGCTCATCCGTTTGAAAAAATGAGCGTGTCTTGCTTCTTCGGATGCGTGTCTGAGAATCATTTCCCCCATTCCGGAATCGCTTTGGGTCATTAGAATCTTTCGGGATCCCATGTGTTCCAAAAAAGAAATCGTGTTCAACCAGCGGGAATGAATCTTTGGATCTTCTATGATTTTTTTTAAAAAAATACGAATCGACTCCGTTGAAACCGGAACCGCGGTTAGAGTTTGGGTCATAAGCGTATCCTTTTGAGAGCGGAGAAAAAATCATCGATTTTTAAGCTTTCTCTTTGATTTTGTGTAGGAAAAGAATTTTGGAGATCATTTCGATTTTCAACACAAGGCAAGAGTCCGACCCAAACTATGAATTTTAGTCTAACATCCCTGAAGCAGTATGGAAGTCTCATCAAGTTTTCACACACTCTTTTCGCGCTTCCTTTTGCGGGAATTGCATTCGTTCTGGCATTTCTCAAAACCTACGGAAAATCTTTATTGGAATGGTCGATCCTTTCCTTTCTTATCTTGATTTCCATGGTTTTGGCGAGATCTGCGGCCATGGGATTTAATCGGATCGTAGATCGGGATATCGACGCGAAAAATCAAAGAACCGTGGATCGGGAAATTCCTGCCGGAAAAATTTCGACTCGTTCCGCCGTGCTTTTTGTCGTTTTATCTTCGATTGGTTTTTTGATTGTGAGTGCGTTTATCAATTCGATGGCGTTTGCACTTTCGTTTCCGACCCTCTTGATTCTTTTGGGTTACTCTCTTGCAAAACGTTTTACTTGGCTTTGTCACTGGATTCTCGGTTTTTCGATCGGTTTGGCACCGCTTGCGACTTGGGTTGCGATTCGTCAAGAAATCGTCTTAGAGCCCCTTCTCTGGACTTTCGGACTCGCGTTCAACCTTGCGGGTTTTGATATTCTCTACGCGCTTCAAGACCAGGACTTTGATAAAAAGGAAGGATTGTTTTCGGTTCCGGCAAAGTTCGGAAGAAAAAATTCTCTCTGGATCGCTGCGGCCAATCACATTCTTTGTGTCGTTCTTTTATTCGCGGCGGGAATCGTATCCGGTTTGGGGCCGATCTTTTTATTTTTTCTTTTGATCACTTCCTATTATCTTTTCCAAGAACACAAGATTGTGAGACGCTCGGGTGATAATTTTTTTCCGCCGAGGTTTTACCAGATCCATTCTTACATTTCTCTGATTCTTTTTGGAGGATTGCTCGTGGATCGATTTTTTTACGGGGTGATTTTGGGAAGTTAAGGTAAGAATTGGATTCTGATTGGATCCAATATCGAGTCGAACTAACAAAAAGGGATTCCTAAGAATTCTTAAAACGAATCGAGAGTTTTTTTTGAAAAATTTTGAAACGTTCTTTGCAATCGACGTTTGTTTCCAAGGTGGAATTTGTAGGAGCTCTTACGGTTTCTCCTCGAGATAACTTCTATTTTGAGAATTTGCAAAAAACAAAATCGATTCGTTTTTTTCCGATAAAAACCGTGACTAAGATTTTTCAACAGATTAGGAGCTCCGATGAAACTTGTTTTAGGAATGGCCGGTGCGAGCGGCTCCATCTACGCGGAACGATTTATCCGCGCACTTTCCACGATCGAAGGTTCGACTTTTCTCATCTGTAGTCCGGCTTCACTTCGCGTTTTTCGAGAGGAAATGGATTGTAAGGTTTCTTCTTCCAAAGAACTCTTGGAATTTATTTTTACCAAATATAAAATCGCAAATTCTTCCCATCAATTTTTGATCCGTAATTTTTCGGACATCGGAGCCGATATCGCTTCCGGATCCAACCCTTGGAAGGCGATGGTGGTTCTTCCTTGTTCCATGAAAACGATCGCTTCGATTAACGCGGGTTTGACGGAGAATCTGATCGAAAGGGCGGCCGACGTAACTCTAAAAGAAAGGAGAACCCTTGTTTTGGTTCCGAGGGAAGCTCCTTACAACCGAATTCATTTGAAGAATATGTTGGAACTCCACGACGCCGGAGGAACGATTCTTCCCGCCTCGCCCGGATTTTATCAAATGCCTAAAACGTTGGATGATCTGGGAGATTTTATCAGCGAAAGAATTTTTAGACTTTTAGGTATAGAATTGGATCTATATCCGAGATGGAATCCAAAAAACCAAGAAGAGTAACTAACGTTTTGTTAAGCGTAGTATTCGATATCGTGGATTTTTTTCTTCAAAGTGGACGCGTCTTCATAGTTTTCCTTTGAAATCGCGTTGAACTTTTGAAGATAAAGACCGATCAATTCTTCTCCGGTTTGTCCGGGTAAGGAAAGAGCCTTTTTAAAATTATCCAAATCGAATTCCGGATGTTTTGTTGAAAAGTTTTCCACCAATTGATCCATTTTGATCAAGGAAGCTTCTCTTGCGATCCCGGTCGATCTTCTGATCTTTAACGAAAGATTTGCGAGTGCGTCGAGGTATTCCCGGACTCCGCTTTCTTCTTCCGGAAAATGAACCTGTCCGGTTCCGACTTCGCGATTTTTACAGATTTCCACATATTTGATCACTACACTGTTGAATTGATCCATTCTTTCTTGAATGTAATCGTTAGACGCTTCTTTGGAAGCGGGCATTTCGAAATCGCGAATTTTGATAACGTCGTATTTGTCTATATTCTCGGATATGACCCTTTTGAGCTCGTCGTAACTGTCCAGAGAAACCGGCGGGAAAGTTACTACGGGAAAGTTTTCCCCGATTTTCAGAAAGCTCACCACAACGTTAGACGCGATGATCTTTCCTCCGGGGCTGAGAGGGTTTTCACCAAACACGTTGCAATAAACTATTAAATTGCCCGTTGGGTTCTTATCGGATCCCTTTTCAAACTTCAAGGTTCACCTCCCGTCTCATAATGTACAACAGACTCAAATCCTACTATTATTCCCACTTTTTTATTTCTTCATTGAGATGATCGAAGATACTTTTGTAGGCTTGATAGATTGGACCGTTTTTATCTTTTAAAATTACAGGTTTTCCGTCTTCCCCAGCGTTCATGATCTCCATTGTCAAAGGGATGCCACCTAAGAAACGCGCGTCCGAAGAATCTGCCAATCTCTGGCCTCCTCCTTTGCTAAATATGGCAGAAGCATGTCCGCATTTGGGGCAAATGAATTCGCTCATATTCTCTATGACGCCTAAGATCGGAACTTTCACTTGAGTAAACATCGCCGATGCGCGGTTAGCGTCTAACAACGCGACAGACTGTGGAGTTGTTACGATCACGGCTCCGTTCAGATCGATGAGTTGTGCGAGAGAAAGTTGAACGTCGCCCGTTCCGGGAGGAAGATCGATAAAAAGATAATCGAGATCATCCCAGACGATATCGTATAAGAACTGTTCGATGGCCTTTCCGAGCATCGGACCTCTCCAAACGACGGGTTGTTTTTCATCGATCAAAAAAGAGAAGGAAATGATTTTGAGTCCATCTTTTTCAAGTGGATAAATTTTATCTTCTTCGGCTTTTAAGGCAACGCGGCCGTTGACTCCGAACATCTTTCCAACCGATGGACCGTAGATGTCGGCGTCCAAAACTCCCACTTTGTATCCGAGAGAAGCCGCCATAGCGGCTAAATTGACGGTTACGGTTGATTTTCCGACTCCGCCTTTTCCGGATCCGATCGCGATCACATTTTTAACACCCGGAATTTTATTAGAATCATCTAATATGAGTTTTGGATCGACTTCGAATTTGATCTTTACCTTGCCTACACCTTCGAGTTTTGTGAGCGACTGACGGATTTGAGCCTCGAGACCGATCTGAATTCTTCTGTCTTGATTCGGCGTTTTGAGAAGAATGCTAGTTTCCCCTTCCTGAATATCGAGCGCTCCTACCATTCCAAGAGAGACTATGTCTTTCTTGAGTTCGGGATGTTTGATTTTGGTAAGTTCTCTTTGAATTTTTACTGCTTCGATGGCGGCCATTTTATTCCTTTTCTGAATACGAAACTAAGGGAGCTTCCGTAAATTTAGACTGTTCTGGGTTGTAAGTATATCTTTGAATTTTAAGATTTCGTTTTTCGATTTCCAAAAGATGAAATCCGCACTCGTGTCTCGAATCGGAAAGCCGGGTACTGGACGCGGAGTTTACCACATAATACGGCATCTGCTGCCCCGGAACTTTGACCCAATTTGTATGCACGTGGCCGTGTAAAAAAGCGAGAGGTGGAAAACTTTTAAGAAGAGAGGCGATCTCTTCCCGATTTCGCAAACGATGGTGAACCGTCTCCTGTCTTTCTTCCGGGTTCCAGATCGGATGATGACAGACCAATACGTAATCTTCGATCTTTTTTTCCCTAAGAATTTTTTGAGTCTCGGATACGACCTCGGGTTGAATTCTTCCATACGCATCGAGAATCGAAAGAGGCAGACTGGAATCCCACCCTACAAAATATACGCCGCCGATTTTTTTAATACGAATATAATCTGCGTTATGTGAAATGGTATCGCCTGAAAGTTTCGAAAAGTATTTTTCGAAAAGAGGATGTTCGCCTACTGCTTGTTTTGTGTAACGATCGTGATTTCCGGGGATATAAAAAACACGATCCTGAGGAAGTTCGCTTAATATTTTCCCCGCAACCTGAAATTCCTTTTCGTGAGAGACGTTTGTGATGTCCCCGGATATGACGATCGCATCGGGTCTCAAGGTTTCGACACTTTTCAAAATGGAATTCCAAATATAAGAAGGATATTTTTTCTTTCTTCGAAGCGTGTAGTTTAGATAACCTACGATCATCTTTCCTTTTAATTGGAAGAAAGGAATTTGTGTAGGGAAGTGAAGATCTGAGAGGTGAAGAATTTTCATTCGGATTCAAAAAGTTCCAGAATTCCTAAAACGTCGCCCTTGCGAACGATGGATCCCTGCTCTTTTATAATTTGCGTTAGTTTCCCTTTCACCGGAGACTCCATTGGGAAGCAAGCCTTGTCGGTAACGAGCTCTAAAATTTCTTGACCGGGAGTTATGGAGTCACCAAGCTTCGAATTCCAGTGAACGAGTTCGATCTTGTCCGTATCTCCGAGGTCCGGTGTGATCAATTCAAAAATGCCGGATTTTGGTTTCATGATTTAAAACAAACTTGCGTAAAAGACTTTGCGCATCAATGATACCTAAAAAACTCGGTGGGGATATATGGCAAACCAGAAAACAGCGCTCAAAGGGAGCGAGATCCTGAAAAATATCGAGGATCTCAAAAAGAGAAAATTCTTTCACCTTGAGCTCAAAGGTCTGACAAAACCTACGAGAGATATTCTTTCCGAGCTTGTAAACGGAATTTTAGATGAAATCGGAGCCAACCCGTTAGCCGGCTTTCATCTCTTTAGCGGTTTGATGGAAGCGTTGTTAAACGCAATCAAGGCAAACATTCGCCACATTATCTTCCGAGATGAACTCCTAAAAAAATTAGAACAAGGAGAGACCAGTCGTCAAGACGCGGAAGAACTCCTAGAGATCATCATGGAAACCTCGCTCTTACGGGATGCGATGCACCGTTATATCGTACCCGATAAGGTGAAAAAACAGGTTCAAACGGTTCTTTCTTTGGAAGATAAAATCAGAACTAAAAAGAAAGTTTTAACGGAAAGCGAGAAGGTTTTTCTTTCCGACGTTCGCAGCAAGATTGAAAAATACAATATGAACATCTCCTTGAAGATTCGAATCACCAAGGAAGAATTGAGTTTTAGAATTCGAAACGATTCTCCGATCCATCATTTGGATTTTGAAAGAATTCAAGAATCCAGACAAAAACACAAAGAACTTTTCGATCAAGGAAATTCCGCCGATTTTTTTCGCCCCGAATTTTTAAACGAAAAAGAAAGCGCCGGTTTTGGAATTGCGATGATCGACGAAGGATTTTACAGCATCGGTCTCAATCCTCTCGATCTTCTTACGATCACATCCGGAGCGAGAACTACAACGGTGTATATGAAATATCCGATTTCCGGATTGAAAATGGATTTCTGATTTTCTCTTTTTCGAATCTAAGTAAAAATCTCGAATACGATCCGAAAATGAAAAATTTACTTCGGATCGAGGCGGTAGATTTTGCCGCTTCCAAAATCGGTAAGATAGATTTTGCCGGAAGCGTCTTTTCCAAAGGAAGAAATCAAAACCGGCCATTTTCCCAACGTATAAACTTTTTTCGCAGGTTTTCCGGATTCGTCGGGCAAATCTAAGGCCCAGATTCTTCCGGAAACAAAATCCGCAAAAACGTATTTTCCGTTTAACTGCGAAATCGATTTGTTTGAATATACGTAACCGCCGGTGATCGACTGCCCTTCTTCTCTTCCGTATTCGTAGATCGGATCGATAAGACCCTTTTCATCGCAGTTTTGTTTTGGATCAAAGCAATGAGTCGCCTCCTTTGTATTCCAACCGTAGTTCTTTCCTTTTTCGATGATATCCACTTCTTCCCAAAGATCCTGACCTACGTCGGCGAGGATCAATCTTCCTTGGGGATCAAAGCCGTATCTCCAAGGATTTCGAAAACCGTAAGCGAACGTTTCCGGCGCACAACACGAGTCGTTTACAAACGGATTGTCCGCAGGAATCTTATAACCTTTTCCGTTTTCCGTTGTATTTACGTCGATACGCAACATACTTCCGAGCCATGTTTTTGGATTTTGTCCGTTTTCTTTAGGATCGTCTTTCCATCCTCCGTCGCCCCAGCCTACATATAAGAATCCGTCCGGACCGAAGGCGAGTTGTCCCGCGTTGTGATTCGGGTATGGTTGAGCCACTTCCATGATAATTCTTTCGGAAGTAATCTTAGAATTTGGTAAATCTTTTGGAGAAGACACGATCCATTCTGAAACTCGGCTTGTGTCCTTTCCGCCAACTTTCAGAACGTAGTTGAGATAGAGTTTTCCATTCTTTGCAAAATCGGGATGAAAGGCCAAACCGAGAAGACCTTGTTCCGCTTCGGATAATACATTCAAAGTTAATAATATTCCAGTTTCATTTTTTCGGACTTTTCCCCAACGGAGTTTTCCTTTTTGTTCGGCGACAAGAAACGTTTCGGATTCTCCCGGAGGAAATTGGAGGTCAGTAGGTTGTGAAAAACCGGAGGAAACTTCTTTGAGAGAAATGAGAATTTTTTCCTTTTGTTCGTCTTTCCCGGAAAAATTCGGTTGGATGAGATTGGGATCACCTTCTGCCTTGTATGTGTCCGGAGCGCCTAACACTTCTACCAAGGTCTTTTGAACCCATTCGCAACCGTTTGAAAAAATCAGAACGATCGCAAAGGAGAAATAGATAAGAATTTTTTTAAAAGAGATTGGGATACAAAGCATAGCGCAAAGCATCCCTATTTTGGAAAGTTCGTCAAATAGAATCTATACTCTTAGTTTCAAAAATCATTTCTTGAAAACGAAAGATTCAAAGATTCTAATTTTGCTTAGAGAATGTATTGACTCAGATCCTTGTCCTGAATCACACCTTGGAGTCGATCCAGGACATATTTTCCGTCGATTTTTACGTTTCGTTTTTCTTCCGGAAGATCGGGGCCTTCAAAACTCAATTCTTCCAAAAGACGTTCTAAGATCGTATTCAATCTTCGGGCGCCTATGTTTTCGTGTTTTTCGTTCATGTCGTAGGCGATTCTTGCGATCTCTTGGATTCCGTCGGTTGTGAATTCCACACGAATCAAATCCGTTGCAAGAAGCGCTTCGTATTGTCTTGTCAGCGAAGAACGAGGCGCGGTAAGAATTTTTTCTAAATCTTCTCTGGATAATTTTTCCAGTTCGACGCGGATCGGAAATCTTCCCTGTAACTCGGGAATTAAATCCGAAGGTTTGGTCATGTGAAACGCACCCGCCGCGATAAAAAGGATATGATCGGTTTTTACGGGGCCGATCTTTGTGTTTACGGTGGCTCCTTCCACGATCGGTAACAGATCTCTCTGGACACCTTCTCTCGAAACGTCCGCTCCGGTTTTTCCTTCTCTTCCTGCGATCTTATCGATCTCGTCTAAAAAGATAATTCCCATCTCTTCCACTCTTCGAAGCGCTTCTCTTTGTACCTTGTCCGGATCGAGCAACTTTTCCGCTTCGAATTCTTCCAAAGCCTTGAGGGCCTCGGGAATTTTCAGTTTTCGCTTTTTATTTTTTTTGGGGAGCATATCTCCCAGAACATTCTGCAATTGATTGTCTAAGTCGTCTAAATTTCCCGCTCCAAAAACCTGCAACATCGGAATCTGAGAAGCGCTCGGATTCGGCAGATCCAGTTCCACCTCTTGTTCGTCCAGTTTTCCGGTTTTCAATTTTTTTCTCATAAACTCTCTGGTTTCGAGAAAGTGTGTTTTTCTTTCTTCTTCATCCGCGATTGGAGTATTCGAAAAACCTGATATTTGCGTGGAGGTTTGTTTGGATTCTCCCGGAAAGGGGAGCAGAATATCGAGTAAGGCTTCCTCAGCTTTTTGTTTTGCGGTTTCTTCGACCTTGGTTCTGAATTCCTGTTTTACAAGATTCATCGAAATTACGGCAAGATCTCGGATCATGGATTCCACGTCTCTTCCGACGTAACCGACTTCTGTGTATTTTGTGGCCTCCACTTTAAGAAAGGGGGCCCCGCAGAGTTTGGAAAGTCTTCTTGCGATTTCAGTTTTCCCAACGCCGGTTGGTCCGATCATGATGATGTTTTTAGGATAGATCTCTTCCTGCATTTCGGGATCGAGTTTTTTACGGCGAGTTCTGTTCCGTAGCGCGACGGCTACGGCTTTTTTTGCGTTTTTTTGTCCGATGATATGTTCATCCAGCTTGGTTACGATCTGCCGAGGTGTGAGTTCCTCTTCGGATGAAAGGATGAGTTCCTGGTCTTTGTGAGAATCTGTCATATATATTTTTTTTAAAGGATTTCTTCGATGGTAATATGATCGTTGGTGTAGATACAAATATCGGCTGCGATTTTCATGGAAGATTCTACGATCTCTTTTGCGGAAAGTTCGGTGTGATCGTAAAGCGCTCGAGCGGCGGCTAACGCGTAATTTCCTCCGGATCCGATCGCGATCACACCTTCATCGGGAGAAATCACGTCTCCCGTTCCGGAAATCAAAAACGATTCGTCCTTATCGGCTACGATCAAAAGGGCTTCCAATCTACGAAGCATACGATCCATTCTCCATTCTCTTGCGAGTTCGACGGCGCTTCTGGAAAGACTTCCTCCGAATTCCTGCACTTTCTTTTCAAAAAGTTCAAAAAGTGTGAATGCGTCCGCGGCGGATCCGGCAAAACCGGAAAGAATTTTTCCGTCATAGAGTCTTCTTACTTTTTTCGCGGATTGTTTCATGACGGTGTTTCCCATAGAAACCTGACCGTCTCCTCCGATGGCGACTTTTCCGTTTTTACGGACGCAAAGAATGGTAGTGGAACGAATTTTATTTTCTGGCATGGGGATGAGCTTTTCTATAAACCTCTTTGATTTTTTCCTTACTCACGCTCAGATAAATCTGAGTTGTGGAAAGCGAAGAATGCCCGAGCAATTCCTGCACCGCCCTAATATCCGCTCCCGCGTCCAAAAGATCGGTAGCAAACGTATGTCTGAATTTATGGGGAGTGATGGTCTTTTCCCATCCCATTTTTTTTCTTCTTTCATTCAAAATATAACGTACGCCTCGGGTCGTCAGTTTCTTTCCTTTTTGATTCAGAAAAATTTCCTCAGTCTCAGGAAAAAAATGAGTCCTGTATTCTAAATATTTTTCCAGAGAATGGATTGCTTCCTTTCCAAAGTATACAAATCTCTCTTTTTGACCCTTTCCAAGGACTTTGAGAATGGTTAGATCTTTGGAAAGCGCCGAAAGTTTCGCGTTTACCAATTCAAAAACGCGAAGTCCGGAAGAATACAAAACTTCGATCATCGCTCGATCTCGAATATCCAAAATTTCAGACGTTCGTTCCGCTTCGAAACTTAGGATTTCTTCGGTTTCTCCGATTCGAAAGTTTTTTGGAATATCTCTTCGAACCCTTGGAAAACTGATCTGCACCGCGGGATTGGAAGTAACGAGATCGTCTCGGAGCAATACTTTGTAGAAGGTTCGAAGAGAGGATAATTTTCTACTTTGGGATCGTCGATCCAGTCCGTTATTTTTTGCGAGATAAGCAAAGTAAGAACGAATGTCCACGGGTTCGATCTGTAGGATGTCCAACTGTTCCTTTTCACAAAAATCAAAAAAGAATTTCAGATCGATGCTGTAAGCGTTGAGCGTGTTTTGAGAATAATTTTTTTCGATTCTAAGATACGTTATGAATTTTTCAGCCGCCAAGTTCTGAGAAGCCGATGAAAACTGAGGAAGTCGAAATGGATAATCGCCCAATGGAATACTCCGTTTTAAATTGAGTTCGATCGTTTTGAATTTTAATCCCGGTTTTTTTAAGTCCCAAAGGGTTTTCAAACGAACGAAAAAACGGGCGAATCTCTATCTCCTTTTTTGAAAAGGAAGAATATCGACTTCGCCTGTCCTATTTAGTATCGGTGAGTTTCTGAAATCCGTTTTTCCTTTCTCGGATCCAATCGGAGATTTTTTGCAGAGAGGCTTTGACGAGTTCCGGAATTTTTTCCTTTTCCTCCGGTTTAAAATTGGAAAGTACGTATTCGGCCACTTCCGCAGAGTCTGCGGGTTTTCCGACTCCAAAACGAAGACGAAAGAATGAGTTGGAACCCAACTTTTCCACGATATCCCGGAGCCCGTTGTGGCCCGCGTGACCGCCACCTCCCTTCAATTTCAGTTTTCCAAATTCGAAATCGATTTCGTCGTGAATCACAAGAATATTCTCCGCAAGAATTCCATTCTTCTTTGCGATTTCAGCGACGGCTTTCCCCGAAAGATTCATAAATTCCAGGGGTTTGAGATAAAAAAGAGTGATTCCATCCTCGTCGGTTCGCGCGAGAGAATACTTCGAGTTTTCTTGATAACTTCCGGAGGATGAATTTAGAAAAGAATCCAAAATCACAAAACCGATGTTATGTCTATTGTTTGTGTATTTTTGACCGGGGTTTCCGATCCCAACGAGTAACAGTTTTAGGTTTGCCATGGTTGAAGGATCTGATTGAGCATTTTTTCGGTCGCGTGAACGGCTGCAATCGTTTGATCCGGATGTACTCCCATCGTTTTGAAAGTTAGGTCTTCTTCTAAATCCTGGGATTTATTCCAGGTGATCATAGTTTCCACGAGCGCGTCCGTTTTTCCACCCGGAGGGATTCTTACCTCGTAATCGACCAGTTTTGGGACCGTGATCCCAAGTCGATTTGTGATTTTTGTAAGCGCGTTCATGAATGCGTCGTAACCGCCGTCCCCTTCGGAAATTTCTTTATGAACTTTTCCTTGGTATTCGATTTCGATCTGTGCGTGTGGTCGGATTCCGATTCCCGAATGTATATTACAAGACTTGATTGTGATTACTTTTTCTCCGGTTCTTCCGGAAACGTCCGCTATGATAAACGGAAGGTCTTCCGGAGTCACGAGTTTGTTCTGGTCTCCGAGTTCGATCACCCTTTCCAAAACTTTTTGGAGAATCACGTCGCTCAACACCATTCCCAACTGTTTTACGTTTTCGGAGATGCTGGCCTTACCCGCAAGTTTGCCTAACGCGTAACTTCTTTTTCTGCCGAATCGTTCCGGTAAAATCGGATTTGCGTAGAGATTTCCTTTTTTATCACCGTCCGCGTGAACACCGGCGGTTTGTGTAAAAACGTCTTCCCCGACGATCGGACGATTGGCTGAAATTCTTTTTCCGCTAAAAACTTCCACGAGTCGACTCGCTTCTGTGATCGCGGGTTCGTTGATTTGAGTCGTTGCTTCCGATTTATCATGGATCGCCGTGATCAAGGCTTCCAGAGGAGTGTTTCCCGCCCGTTCTCCCAATCCGTTTATGGAAGCGTGTAAACCTCTGGCTCCGGCGCGAATCGCTTCGAGACTGTTTGCAACGGAAAGATCGTAGTCGTTGTGTCCGTGAAATTCAAAATGAAGATTTGGATACTTTTGCACAAGCGAATCTACCCCTCGGAAGGTTTCCGATGGAGAAAGAACGCCTAACGTGTCGGGAAGAAAGATTCTTTCAATATTCTCCTTGCTTAAGTGTTCCACAAGAGACAATACGTAATCGGGACTGTTTCTAAAACCGTTGGACCAATCTTCGAGATAGACGTTGACTCGAAGTCCGTTCTTTCTTGCATATTCGATCACAAAGGAAATATCCGTGAAAAATTCCTTCGGAGTTTTGTTTAATTGTTTCTCTAAATGATGGAGAGAACCCTTGGTCAGAAGGTTCAAAACTTTGGCGCCACTGTCTCGGATCCAATCCACGGTTTTGTTTCCGTCCACAAATCCGAGGAGTTCGATTCTGTTTGTGAGTTTTTCACTTTCGGCCCATTCTATGATTTTTTGAACCGTTTCGAATTCTCCCTTAGAAACTCTGGCGGAGGCGATTTCAACCCGATCTACATTTAATTTTTGTAATAAGAATTTAGCAATATTCAGCTTTTCGGATGTCGAAAAGCTAACTCCCCTGGTTTGCTCTCCGTCTCTCAACGTTACGTCTAAAATCTCCAGTCTGTTTTTTATCATTTGAGATACCTTTTGAGAGTTTCCTTATCGGGACCTAATACTTCGACCAGTGTGGAACCCGGATTGGAAATTCCGTACTGAGAATAGTCCACTTCTTTCAAAAAATCGTGGGATCGAATGGTATCGACCGTTAATTTTTTGAGGATGCCTTCCCCGATTCCGTGGACGATTTCCACGAATGTTTCCCCGGCTAAAAAGGCCTCTTGGATCTCCCTTTCTAGTTTTTCCTGGGCTTCTTCAAACCTCAGCTTTCGGATATAGATCGTTTTTGCTCCGGAATAGCCGGATTTGACGGAATTTTTTTTCATACGATCCGGGCTCACTTCTTACGTACCAGTGTTTTTTTGATTACGAGTACGGAAAACAAAGAATTTCATTTTTTATGCTTTCACTCTCTGAGCGATTCGGTACAATTTTCAATCCATCCCATCTATCAAAATCAGAGGCGGACTCAAGAACAGTGAGCGAAGAACCAGATTCCAAAGCAGAAACGGCAAAGTTAGTCGATAAAAAAAGGATCGCGATCTGCGGGGGAACCCTGGGTCGTGAGAATCGGTATTATATTCGCGGTCAGGTTGTGGACGCGGGAATCACGGAAGAGATGCGGGATGATTCTCGCTGGGATCTTTTGACCGGTTTGTTCGATGGTCAGGATCTGGAAATTACTCCGTTTTTGGATTACGGTTTGGAGCCGGTTCGAAAACCGATCTTAGTCGCGGAGATTTGGGACGAATCGGAGACCCTGGTCCATCAATCCCCGGAGATCAAAGGAGACGACGGAGGATTTTTCTTTCACGAATTTACAAAACCTTTACCACCCGGAAAATATTCCTTTCGAATTCTTTTTAAAAAATTGGATTCCTACAGACAGTTTACGAAAGACATCGCCTATCTCAACCAAAAGGGAAAGAGCGAAATTTCCGGAAGTTCTCTGATCGGAAAGGGAAAGCTTAGAATTCTTCCCGAAAATTTCACCGGTTACGTGACAACTTCCGATATCGATCAGACGTATCTCGCGACGGACATCCATTCCAACAAGGGAAAACTTTCCACGTTATTCGAAACACCTCAGCAAAAACTAGCACTTCCCGGAATGCCCGCGCTTTATCGGGAAATCCGTCTTGCGACCGAGGATTCTCCGCTTTGTTTTATTTCCGCCAGTCCTCATTTTTTTAGAAGAACCCTTTTATCGACGATCCGAAGCCATTCGATCGAGACGGAATCTTTACACCTCAAATACTTGGAAGGAACGATCAAAGGAATCGTGGAAAAGTTTTGGGATTCCGTCACACATCCTACAAAATTTATCACCGACGGAATTTTGGGATCGATGGAAAGAATCCGAAAGTTTGCCGGCGCTTCGTTTCAGAGTTTGTTTGATCAGATGAGTTATAAACTCACAATTCTTCTTCGAGATCGTTTGTATCTTCCGACTCAGTCCAAAGAAATTTTGATCGGAGACAATACGGAAAGCGATTATCTGATCTTTCTTTTGTATCAGTACATTCTTTCGGGAAAGATGTCGGGAAAAGAATTGGAAGACTACTTGTATCGTCTGAACTTTTTAGGACGTGACGCGATTACGAGAGACGCAGCCAAAACGATCGCGGAACTCGGCGCTGAAAATCGTAAGATCCACGGGGATCTGAATTCGGTGGCTTTGGTGCTCATCAACAAAACCACACACGGCCCCGAGGAAGAGGAGATGCACTGGAATGTCCAAAGCGCTCTTCCGGCGGGAATCGATCCGTTTAAACAAAAGGATATTCATTCTTATATTCTTACCGAAGGAGCTCCGGGGTTCGCCGTCGTTCTACAAGACAACGGGATCTTGGATACTTCCGCCGTTTTTCGAGTAGTCGCGGATATGGCGGGAGAATGGATGGAAGGAAAAGTAATCGATCCGCCCGCTCTTATGGAATGGATCCAGAATCTCACGCTTCCGGGCGATTATCAGGATGAAAAGGATCTGATCATAGAAGGACTCAAAAAAGCGCTCGATAGAGAAGAGATCACCTAAGAATCATGCTTTAGTAGATTCTAATCTGTGTGAGTTCCTACATTCTTGAACTTCGAGACAGGATCTTCATTGTGTTGCGAGAACGCGGCGGTGTTTTTTGGAAAAAAAGTTGTAAACTGACTTCAAGTCCGTCTCGAATAAAATTTTACGAAGGATTTTTTTTAAAAAACTCTAAACGACGGAGCTCGAGCGGACTGCCGTTTTTGATTGGATATCTTTTAACCTAAGATTTTTGATCTGCGGTTTTTTTCTGTTTTCGATACCAGAAGAACAAAATCGCGAGAAGGATCATCAGACCGAAGATGATTCTATTATAAATTTCTAAAAAACCCAAAACGGCTTCCCAATGGGAACCGAGATAGAATCCGGAAAAGATCAACATACCGCACCAAAGAAAAACGGCGATCGTAAAACATCCGAAAAAAACGATCGGATTCATCTTTACCATTCCTGCGACGATGGAAACAAAAAATCGAATTCCCGCCGAAAACCGGCTAAACAAAACGACCGCGATCGCGTTTCTATGAAACCAGGACAGGGTTTTTTCGATCGATTCTTCATCATAGAGAGAATCTTTGAACGGAAATTCTTTCTTTTTCACCCAATGCAAAAAGACGTTTCCGAATCGATACATTACCCAGGCGCCCAGGATATTTCCGAACAATGTGCTCGAAACAAGCGCAAACCAACCAAAGGATTCCAAATTCCTCGCGACCAAAAAACCGCCAAAGACGGTGATCGTATCTCCAGGCCACGGTGGAAAAACGTTTTCGGCAAAATTAGAGAACGCAAAAAAGAGCCAGACTAAGACCGGATCGGTTTCCGAAAATCGGGTGAGAATTTGAATCAGTGTTTCCTGAAAAGTCATGAAGGATGAATAAAAGAATTGTCAGTGATGGCGGATAAGGTTCAAGTAAAAAAAGTGAACCCTACTCGTTTCCATTTTTTACTCCTTTTTCTATTCGGCGTTTTTACGGCGCCGATCTCCGTCTTTTCCTCCGATTCCAAGACGGAATTGTATCGTTATAACAAATTGACTCTGCAGAATCATCCGGTTCGAAATCCGAGATCCCTTCCCGTCGAGTTTGTTCCGGAAGGCGCCGCTTTGATCCATTCTACGGAGTTAAAATCGGAACGGGGATATTTCGATACGAAAGAATCCTTTCTTCTATTCACTCACGCGTTTAAGAAAAAACAAATGGAAGTCTATTACGCTTCGATTTTTAAATCTCTCCATTGGAAAATTTTGCAGGAAGAGATCACGGATCAAAAGACCGTGATTATGGCGGAAAGTCAGAATAAAAAAGTGGTAACGATTCAGATCGAAGCCGTGGACGCGGGAAGCAGAATCAAACTCTTCTATAAAAAATCAGGCGGTTAAAAGATGATCGAACCTGTTGTTCCATTCAATCCCGAACCGGGAAAATATACGTTCGTGATTTTTTTCTCGATCCTTTTTATCTTTGCGATCGGAGTATTTTTTCTAGTATTTCGTCCCTATCTTTATTCTTCATTGATGGCTTTGATCCTCTATCTCGCGACGAGAAGACAATACAAACTGCTCAAGGAATATCTCGGCGAAAGATTCCAATGGCTCGTTCCTTGGATTATGATCACTCTCGTTTCCATGCTCGTTCTCATTCCTTCCTATTTTGTCATTCGTACTCTCATCCAGGAAGCCCTTTCGATTCTATTCAAATTAAGAATTTCGTTAAGCGAAGACAAGATGATCGAAACCTTGATGAACTTTGCGATGCTCACCGACTTTATCACGGACAACGAATTCTTCTGGGTAAAAGTTCCGGAAATCTATGGAGAATTCGCCGAAAACTACGTCGATATTTTGAACCTCGACAGCATCTACGGAATTTTGAGCAACGCTTCCTCTTTTATCTTGGGAAATATAGAATTGCCGACCGGAATTCTGATGAATCTGTTTTTCGCACTTTTAGTCCTATTTTTTCTTTATCAGGACGGAAAAAAAGTCGAAAGATTCATTTTGGATAATCTTCCGTTTTCCAGACAGCTCGAAGAACAAGTGGGAAGAAAGGTCACTTCCGCAGTGCAAACGGTAATCCGCGGAAACTTGATCATTTCCATTTTGCAGGGAACCGCCGTTTATATTCTTCTTTTGATCGCGGGAATTTCGAGTCCTTTCTTATACGCGAGTTTGGCCGCCTTCTTTTCCATCATTCCCGTAGTAGGAACCTCGGTAGTATGGCTTCCGATCGGACTCTATATTCTATTTTTGGAAAACAATCCGATGATGGCGATTTTTTTTATGGGAAGCGGTCTTTTTTTCTATTTGGCTCTTGAGAATTTCGTAAAACCGAGAATGCTCGATAAAAAATTACAGGTACATCCCCTTCTCATTTTTCTTTCCCTGATCGGAGGAATCAAAGAGTTTGGAATCATGGGACTCGTAATCGGTCCCGTGGCCGTCACGTTAGTCGTCATTCTTTGGGATTTTTGGAGATTGTATCGGAGAGAATTGATTTTAAACAAGGGGCATCGGTGAACTGATTGGAAGATTCCAAACCTCTTTCCGTCACGGAAGTAACGAGGATTCTCAAAAATCTCATCACAGGATCCAAAGATCTAAAAAATATCTGGGTCCGGGGGGAAATTTCCAATTACAGCAAAGCCAACTCCGGTCATATCTATTTTTCCCTCAAAGACGCGACCTCTTTGGTCCGTTGTACTTTTTTCAACTATTCCAATAAGAATTATTCGGGCAAACCACTCAGCGACGGAAAGGAAATCCAAGTCTACGGAACGATCACACTCTACGAGGCCGGAGGTTCCTACAACCTCAACGTATCCAGAGTGGAAGAATTGGGTCAGGGAGACATTCTTCTTCAGATTGAAAAACTCAAACAAAAACTTTCAGCGGAAGGAATCTTTGATCCCGAGAAAAAAAGAAGAATTCCTGCGTTTCCAAAAACTCTTGGAATCGCGACTTCACCTTCCGGAGCTGCGATCGAAGACATCATCAAAGTGGCCAGATCCCGATTTCCGGGAATCAATATTCTCATAGCTCCTTGTGTGGTTCAGGGAGAAGACGCTCCCAACTCGATCGTAGGCGCCATCGAGGAATTGAATCGTCCGGAATGGAACGTGGACGTAATCATCGCGGGACGAGGCGGCGGAAGTTTCGAAGATCTGATGGCATTTAACGACGAAAAGGTGGTTCGAGCATACGCAAATTCCAGGGTTCCTATCATTTCGGCGGTAGGACATCAGACCGACGTTTTGTTAAGCGACTTTGCCGCCGACTTCGCGACCCCGACCCCGACGGCTGCGGCGGAACACGCCGTCCCAAAAGAAGAAGATATTCTTCAATTTCTTTCGCAATTGGAAGGAAGACTTAAAACTTCTCTAAACGCCAGGGTTTCTTCTAGTAAGGACCGTCTGCGTTTGTTATCGGGAAAGTATATTTTCAAGGAACCGATGCAGCTCTTAAATGCGAGAAGCCAACGAGTGGACGAAATCGGAATTCGGTTGCAAAAAGCGGTTCAAAATAAATTGGATCTTGCCAAGGTTCGGATCGAACGTTATACGAATCTGACTCCGAGAATTCAAAACATTCTTTCCCATAAAAGACAAAGGGCGGAATTTTTGACCTCCAAGGTGGAGGATCTTTCCCCCGCCTCTACGATGAAACGCGGCTATTCCATCGTACGAAATACAAAAGGAAAAATCATCAGTTCTCCGGAACAAACAAAACCGGAGGAAGAATTACAAGTATTGCTTGCGGGCGGAACGATGCAAGTGATCCGAAAAGGAAAATAAAATGGCAGAATCAAAATCTAAAATTTCATTCGAAGAAGCTCTTTTGGAACTTGAACAGATTGCTGAAAAACTGGAACGCCAGGATTTCAGTCTGGAAGAATCGCTCAAAGCCTATGAACGCGGAATGGAACTCAAAAAAATTTGTCAGCGAATTTTGGATACGGCGGAAGGAAAAATCGAAGCGCTGACCAAAGACGAATCGAAAAAAACGAACAAGACCGGATTTCGTGGGGACACGAAACCGGCAACCACCGAGAATAAAACTTCCGATCCAGAAGATCTATTCTGAGAGGGGCGATTTGTAGTTTCGAAAAACGATAAATCCGTCTTTATCTTGAACCTTGCAAAAATATAGAAGTTCCCCGTTTAAATATAATATTATAAGAATGGAATATTTCATTTTGAAACAGGGGTTCTTCCGATTCCTGGCGGATTCGCCTCTTTTTCGAAGAGATTCAAGCCGAACTTTCGGATTTTGAAGTAGCAAAACTGTTTTTTTATTCTTTAGATTCTTTAAACTTTCCTTTGAAAAAACGAAAACACAAAGCCAAAAGACAAACGATTAACATTCCGTATCCGATAAAAACAAACATCAGTTTGATCGCTGTGATTTTTCCGGTAAACAAGGCTAAAGGTTCCGAAACCATAGGCCATGAATATAAAAAGTAAAACATAAGGGAATTTTCGATCCAATCAAATACCAGAAATCCGAAAGGAAGAAGATTGAATAAAACCGGAAGTTTCCAATACAAAGCCACTCTTGAATAAAAAGAACCGATCATAAGACCGACCGCGATTGGTAAAAACATATCCAAAACGTCCTGCCAAAAATACAAAGAACGTCCGACTTCTCCGTAAAATCCAAATACTTCGATCGTATCCTTTGCCGATGAAAATGGGCGAAAGTCCATTTTTAAGGGAAGACTTTGACCGGAAGGAACCGGAGTCAACTGTTCCAAGAACTGCATCGATCCGGAGATTAGAATCGAAGCCAAGGTAAAAAGAAAGATGTTTTTACCGGAAGAATTTTTTGCAATCCACTCGCTGATCGAAGATAAAAATCCTATTTTCATAACAACCTCTTTTGGAAATTCTTCGGATTAAAATCCGTTTTGGAAAGAAAATAAATTTCCAAGAGAATTTCAATCCATATATTCCAAAACTCTGAAAAGAATATTCATTTTTTTGCATGAGATTGATCTAAAATCACACGCGAATTTTATGTTGGTATTCTAATTATAGATTAGAGTTAAAAGATTTTCGAAAATGAAGGAAAACATCCAAAAGAAAGCAAATTGAATTCTGAACTTGTCTTATTGAATTAGAAATCGGATTTGGACAAAACAAAATACAAAATTGTTTTCTAAACTCCGTATCCAAATTCAAAAAGAATGCGAGGAACTGATGTTATTGAAAGTCTTGAAGTGGACCGGAGTAACCCTTTTACTGATAATTGCGGTCGGCGTAATTGCAACGGCGTTACGACAAAACATACGATATGAGGCGCCCTATCCCGACGTAAAGGCTTCGCTGGATCCTGCCGTTATCCAGCGAGGCGAAAGACTCGCTTATGGAGCGGCTCATTGTGTGGATTGTCACAAAACCTTCGAATCCGATTTTTCGAAAACCGATCCACGGCCGAGTCTATCCGGTGGTCGAAAGTTCGAGTTGCCCGTTGGTATTTTTTATGCGCCGAATATAACCCCTGATTTTGAAACCGGAATCGGAAGTTTTTCCGACGCTGAAATCGCGAGATCCCTTCGTTATGGAGTTCATCCGGATCATACCGTGGTGTTTGATTTTATGCCGTTTCACAATACGAGCGACGAGGATCTATCGGCGATCCTATCCTTTTTACGAAGTCTCAGACCGGTTAAACATCCGATTCCAAAACACGAACTCAATCCGATCGGAAAGTTTTTGAAAGCCTTTGTGGTAAAACCCGCTGGGCCCAAGGGAGAAGTGTTAAAATCAATAAAAGTCGAAGATAGCATTGTTTATGGAGAATATTTGGCAAACAGCGTCGCCAATTGCAGCGGTTGTCACACGAAAAGAAATATGATCGGAGAATATATCGGTGAGCCCTTTGCGGGTGGAGCTCCTATGAAAGATTCGGACCCGAGTAAAGAATCTCTGATCCCACCCAACCTAACTCCACATGTGGAAGGAAGGATCACAAATTGGACCGAAAAAGAATTTATAGCGCGTTTTCGTCAAGGAAGATCGATCGGCCACAGTCATATGCCTTGGGAAGCCTATGCCTCTATGAACGATTTGGAACTCAGAGCCATTTTTAAATTCTTAAAATCGCTCAAACCGGCAAAAAATGAACCGTAAAGGATTCCTCCATAGTCGGCATATCCTTACCCACAAAGTTGTTTGAATCTTAAGAAAAATATGTCGTAACAACGACAGTCCTCCGTAAAACGAAAGCCCCGCCCTGCGACGCGATCCATAGAGAGAAGCGCATTGAGTTGGTACAAAATTTTAGGAAGTAGTTTTGAAATTTGATTTTCCGGGAATTGTAGATTGTAACCTTGATTCCCGGAAAATTTCATTCGATACAGATCAAGAATTGAGTTGGTTTGTATGAAACCTGATGCACATTCACATTTTTATATTTTGGCACAGTAGGTTTCATTCTTTTTTTGGGATAAAATTCGGCGAAAATCAATGTCAAATCCTATATTTGACAAACAGAATATTCAATTTTTAGAATATTCTTCTTTGGTCGTTTCCGATTAGGCAGGGAAAAATTTTCGAATAAAAAGATTCAGGGAAAATTCGGTCATTTTCCAGATTCTTTTTAAAAAATACTACACAAAAGAGAAGTTTTTCGGGAACCAAATGTTTGGAACTTCGTCTAAAAAGAACCAAAGAAGGGAAAATTGCCGTTATAGGCTGAGGCGACAGAAAGGTGGCTCCCCCTGCTGGGCTCGAACCAGCGACCCAGTGATTAACAGTCACTTGCTCTACCGACTGAGCTAAAGGGGAGTATCCTCGGTAGTTAGGCCTATATTTTCAAAATGGGGTAAGCACGCAACCTTAATTTGTCGCATTGGGCTGTGTTTTTACAACTTTTTGTAGGAAAATTTTTGAAACTTAGGAGAAAAGAGAGCCAAAAAAAGCTTTGGATCATTTTTCCTTTTTCTTAGAGTGACATAATCCCTTCTTACTAGTCTTACGGAGTCTGAGAGCAAATTTATGAAGTTAAACCGCCATTTTACGGCCCCCAAAAGTGGAGAATCGTCCGAAATTCGTTGGGCGAAACGCAATTCCAAGATTTCCAATCCGGATGGATCTAAAGTTTTCGAAGCAAACGACATCAAAGTTCCTGAGGGTTGGTCCCAGGTTGCCGTTGATATTCTTGCGCAGAAATACTTCCGTCGAAAAGGAATTCCAAAGTATTTGAAAAAAGTACAAGAGGAAGGGATTCCGGAATGGCTTCAAAAATCGGTTCCTGATACAGAAAAATTGGAATCTTTAAAACCGGAAGATCGTTTTGGCGGTGAGACCAGCGCTCTGGAAGTTTTTAACCGGCTCGCCGGATGTTGGACCTATTGGGGATACAAATATAAATATTTCTCCGATGAAGAAAGTGCAAAAGTTTTCTATGATGAAATCGTCTATATGCTCGCGACTCAGATGGCGGCTCCGAATTCCCCTCAGTGGTTCAACACAGGTCTGAACTGGGCATACGGAATTGATGGTAAATCGCAAGGTCATTACTATGTGGATCCAGCGACTGGTAAACTTGTAAAATCTGCTTCCGCATACGAACATCCCCAACCTCACGCTTGTTTTATTCAAAGTGTGGATGATGATCTCGTCAACGAAGGTGGAATCATGGATCTTTGGGTTCGTGAGGCTCGTCTTTTTAAATACGGTTCCGGAACGGGAACAAATTTCTCCAATCTAAGAGGTGAAAACGAACCACTTTCCGGTGGAGGAAAGAGTTCCGGTTTGATGAGTTTCTTAAAAATCGGTGATCGTGCCGCAGGAGCAATCAAATCCGGTGGAACGACTCGTCGTGCAGCGAAGATGGTTTGTCTCGACGTAGATCATCCGGATATCGAAAGTTTTGTGGATTGGAAAGTGACCGAAGAAAAGAAAGTCGCTTCTCTTGTGACGGGTTCGATGTTAAACAACCGTCATCTCAACGCGATTATTTCGGCTTGTTATGAGATGGAAGGAGACGATCGTTTTGATCCTAAGAAAAATTCTTCCCTGAAAAAAACCATCGTAGAAGCAAAAAAAGTTTTAATTCCCGATAACTACATCAAACGTGTGATCGATCTTGCGAAACAAGGTTACAAAGAAATTCTTTTTGAAGAACTCACGACCGATTGGCAATCCGACGCTTACAATACGGTTTCCGGTCAAAATAGCAATAATTCCGTTCGTCTTACGAACGAGTTCATGACTGCGGTTGAACAAGACCAGCCTTGGAACTTATATTTCAGAACCGAAAAAGAAAGAGCAAAAGCGGAAGGTCGTAAACCTAAGGCTTCGGAAACCTTGAGAGCCAGAGAACTCTGGGAAAAGATTTCTTACGCGGCTTGGGCGAGCGCCGATCCAGGAACCCAATATCATACCACCATCAACGAATGGCATACTTGTCCGGAAGACGGCACGATCAACGCGTCAAACCCCTGCTCCGAATATATGTTCTTGGACAATACGGCTTGCAATCTCGCTTCCGCGAATTTGCAAAAATTTGTGGATTTGGAAACTTTAAACTTCGACGTAGAAGGCTTTCGTTATCTCTGCAAACTCTGGACGATCATTCTTGAAATCTCCATAACGATGGCGCAATTTCCGTCCAAGGAAATCGCTGAACTTTCTTATAAATTCAGAACTGTTGGTCTTGGTTACGCAAACCTGGGCTCCATTTTGATGATTCTTGGAATTCCCTATGATTCGCAAGAAGCGATGGCGATCACCGGCGCGATTTCTTCTATCATGCACATGACCGCGTATGCAACTTCTGCGGAAATGGCGAAAGAACAAGGCCCTTTTGCCGGATATGCGAAGAATAAAAAACACATGCTTCGTGTGATTCGTAATCATAGAAGAGCGGCGTACAACGCACCTTCCGGAGACTACGAAGGTTTGACGATCACTCCGGTGGGAATCAATCCTGCGTTTTGTCCTTCTTATATGTTGAAGGCGGCTCAAGAAGATTCCGATCTCGCCCTTGCCTTGGGTGAAAAACACGGTTATAGAAACGCACAGGTAACCGTGATCGCTCCTACCGGAACGATCGGACTTGTGATGGATTGTGATACGACCGGAATTGAACCCGACTTTGCATTGGTGAAATTCAAAAAACTCGCGGGTGGCGGTTATTTCAAAATCATCAATCAATCCGTTCCATTTGGTTTGAAAAAATTAGGGTATTCTCCTTCCGAAATCGAAGCGATCGTAAACTATTGCAAAGGTCACGCGACTCTAAACGGCGCTCCTGTGGTCAATACACAAGCTCTGAAAGAGAAAGGTTTTACGAACGAGATCCTCGAAAAGGTGGAAGCATCCCTTCCTCTCGCTTTCGACATCAATTTCGCGTTCAACAAATTCAACTTAGGCGAAGACTTCTTAACGAGAAATCTCGGAATCGCCAAAGAAGTTTTTGATATTCCGGGTTTTTCTCTGTTGGAATATCTCGGTTTTTCCAAAGACGATATCAACAAAGCAAACGACTACGTATGCGGAACGATGACGATCGAAAACGCACCTTTCTTGAAAGAGAAGGACTATCCCGTTTTCGATTGTGCAAACAAATGCGGGAAGTATGGAAAGAGATTTCTTTCCTACGAATCTCATATCCGTACGATGGCTGCGGCTCAACCGTTTATCAGCGGTGCGATTTCTAAAACGATCAACCTTCCGGAAGACGCGGTTGTAGAAGACGTGAAAAACGCCTACTTCCTTTCTTGGAAAATGATGATCAAAGCAAACGCCCTTTACAGGGACGGATCTAAACTTTCTCAACCTCTCAATTCGGTATTGGAACTCCTCAACGGAATCGAAATCGAGGAACAGGACGAAGTAAGAGAAGCGATGATCTCAAGAGATCCGGTTCAGATCGCGGAAAAAGTAATCACGAAGTATATCTCTCACAGGAGAAAACTTCCAAGCAGAAGAGCGGGTTATACTCAGAAAGCGATCGTAGGCGGTCACAAGGTTTATTTAAGAACCGGCGAATACGAGGACGGTCAGATCGGAGAGATCTTTATCGATATGCACAAGGAAGGAGCGGCGTTTAGAAGTTTGATGAACGCGTTCGCGATATCCGTTTCCTTAGGTCTCCAGCACGGGGTTCCCTTGGAAGAATACGTGGATGCTTTTACATTCTTCAAATTCGAACCGAACGGAATCGTATCCGGAAACAAACACATCAAGATGAGTACTTCCGTAATCGATTATATCTTCCGAGAACTTGCGATCACCTATCTTGGAAGATACGATCTTGGACAAGTTGCTCCGGAAGATTTGAGAGGGGACGAAATCGGTTCCAAAAGAGCTACCGCGGAATCGAACATCCGTGAGAAAGAAACCGCAACCAACGCTGCGGTTGCCGAAGCTCCTCCTAAAAAAGAAGTGGAGACCATTTCTTATTCGCAGATGATTTCGAAAGAAAGAGCCCCTGCTCCGACTGGAATCGCTTTGTTGGAAGAAGTCAAACTCGCAAAAATCAAAGGTTATACCGGTGATTCTTGCTCCGAGTGCGGATCTTTCGAGATGGTAAGAAACGGATCTTGTCTAAAGTGTATGTCCTGTGGATCTACCACCGGATGTTCTTGATTTCGATTTTCTAAGACAAAAACGCAAAAAAAGAATATTCTTTATCAGTGTTTTTAAAATTGAATCGGCCTTGGATGAGTTTTCATTCAAGGCCTTTCTTTATGTAGGAGGATTCTAAGTTTTACTTTTCTCACGTAAGAAAACCGTTTGTGTCGATATGAAATCGATTTCGAGAATACGATTCGAGTCCGATCCTTTGGTTCGTTCCTTCCTTTTGCCAAAGGATTAAAAGACGATTTTTTAAATGAATGTGATCGATTTCTTGATCAGGGATCATATCTAAAGCAGAAAACAAAAGATGTCGACTGGACTTTGTGCCACCGGCTTTGTCATTATAGTCCGCTTCTCGAAAACCCGAAACTACCGTCACAGGGCCTATCTCCGGAAGAATCAAATCGCGAATCACTCTTAAAGTTGGTAAAATGTTCGGCCATACGGTTCGAGGTGGAATCGCGAAAGGTTGGCTCTGAGTCTGTCTCCAATCCGTGCCCTGTCTCAGAAGTTGTTCAATGGGAACAACATTCAAAATTTTGTGTTTTCGAAGAAATGTTTCAAAGGCGAGAATTTTCTTTTGGTTTCCGGGAAGTTTTCTAAATTCGTTCCACTGTTCTTTGGAAGGTGGCGTATGCGGTTGAAAATTACAGAAAAAACAAAATAGTAAAAACGGAAAAAAAATAAAAATTCTCTGAAGGAGAAGTTTGTTCATAACATCTATGAATAAGAACGTAAAACTGAGGAACTAATTAGCCCAAAATTCATTTTTGATCCAATCAAGCGGACCTTGCATTATTCTCCGTAAAATAAGTAACTACGGCGTCGCCGGAGGACCCGTTAACCCCGGAATCTTCGCCTCCGGTTTGCCGATAGTTCCCATCAAAGGAATACATTTACCTCCACTCTGTTTTTCTAAAAGAGTCAGCATATCTTCTATATCCTGTCTTTCTAAAGCAAAGTTACGATCCAATTCCAAACAGATTCTCAAATTGAGTTGAGAGAATTGAATACTTTCGGATAAACGAATGTTTCCGGTGATATCAAAACGAGCGATCGACGTATCCAGAGTAAAATCGTTAAAAATAAGATTTCCATCTTTCAGATTCAGTTTTGTCAAAAATTTCTTAATCGTTATGTTTTTGAGTTCGCCGAGGAGAGGAATTTCCGGTAGTTCCATAATCATGCCGGATGAACCGGCTGGAATTTCAATGTCGAAATTTCCACCCATTCTCGCGATTCCTAAATCCAGATTTTCAAACTTTCCCTGCCCTTCGATTCGAGGAATTTTTGCAAAAGGACCGTTCTCCGTGTCTATCTTCAGAGATAAGATTTTAAATTTTCCATCGAACTTACGTTTCATAAGTCCGAAAAGGGAAGTTTTTAAAACCGTTTCTTCGGATTTGATTTTTAAATTGGAAGGTGTAGTAATCTCCAAAGTATCCAGAGTGACATTTCCCAAAAAGGAAATACTCAGGTCGCGAAAGTTGACGATGGTTCCGGTTTTTGTAGAAGAGGTATTCAAAGAACTGCGGATGATTTCATCCAATGGAAAAAGTAAAATTGTGAAAATCAAAAAAGAAAAAACTCCGGTTCCGATCAAATAGAGTTTTTGTTTGAGAGTGAATCGAGGCGAGGCCTCTTCCTCTTCTTGAAGTTCCAGAGTTAAGAATTCTTCTTCCTCCGGTGTGAGGGCCGTTTCTTCCTGGAATTCCTCTTCTTTTTTCATCGTTTATTACCTTCTCTACTATAGCTGGATAACTTCAGGTTGACGTCGTAGACTTCTTTTCCCTGAAACGGTTTTCTAAAGTTGAGGTATTCTACTCTTGCATTGATCATCTTATTCTTTTCGATATCGTAGACGAATCGAAAAATATTATCGAGTGTGACCGATCTAAAATTGATATCGATCGTCGTACGTTTGTATTTTTTATCTTCGATCGCATAAGAGTCTTTCATCGTCGAAATTTTTTCTTTTAATCCGTATTTTAGAAAAATTTCGTCGAGTTTGGCGTAGATAGCGCTTACGTCGGAATCTCCTCCGGAAGAATCGAGTGAACGAAAGTCGTTGTATTCTTGAATGATCTTGTCTAATTTTACGGGAGCGGTTCTGGAATCCTGAACTCTTTCGGTCAAACCTTGACGAATGTTCACGATCTTTTGAACGGCTAAGAATACGATCAGCAAAAGAATTGCGCCGATTCCGACGAGGACGATCAATCTTTCTCTGGGTTCTAATTTTTCGAGCATAATGATATTAAAAAGATTCCTCCGCGCCGACGGGCTTATTTACAACCTTCATCGTGATCGTAAAGGAAACTTTATACGCCTTTACACCTTGCATAAGTCTTTTGTTCGTAACTTCTATATCTTTGAACATCGGAGATTTTTCCAGGGATCTTTGAACAACCCCGATTTCGCTGAATTCGTTCACCCTTCCGCCGATTTTCACCAAGTCTTGGTCGTAATCAAATTGATCCAACTGAAACGGTTGCATATCGGACGCGGGAAAGTTCATCGAAAGTTCGAAAAGAATGTCGAGGATGCTCGGTTTACTCAAATAGAGTCTGTAGATTTCGGTCTTTTTTTTCTCGTCGTTTTTGAGTTTTGTGGCGTATTCTAAAATGTCCACGTCTTCGGGGGCCGATCTTCCAAATCCCCTTTGAAATTTTTCGGCAAGAAGTTTTTCGCTAGCGCTTAACTTTCTTTTATCTATGACGATTCCGACGAAAAAAACCGTAATAAGAATAAAGAGTGATACTCCTGAAAAAATCAAATGAGGCAGAAACTGATCGAAGTTTAGAATATTCTTATTGATCCGTTTGACGTGAGGAGTGCTGATAAAATCGATTTTATCCTTTTTTGCTAAACCGAAATGATAACCCATTCCAAAACAGGTTGAAAACGTATCTCCGTCGAGGGAAAGGAAATCGTATCTTCTTGTGATGAGGCCGAGGGAATCTCCGAAAACTGAATCGATTCCTCTGATTTTGCTTCCTCCTCCGGAAAGATACAAAACTTCGGGTCTTTCGGTTTCGTTCATCGAAACTATACTTCTGTGGATTTCGGAGGAGAGTTTTTCGGCGAACTTGGAAACGCTCTGAAACGATTTTTTGATATCCGCAACTTTGAGTTTGAATTCTTTTGCAAACAGATTTAAACCGTCGTCTTCTCCTGAAAACGGTTCGAACTGAAGAGAAAGTTTAATCGCTTCGGCTTTTTCAAAAGGAATTTTTAGATCGGAAGCGATCTGTTCCGTGAGAGTATCTCCGCCCATGGAAATGTATCTCGTATGAGCCACCTTCCCTTCGGAAAGAATATTAAGAATCGTGACTCTACCTCCGATGTCGGCTTGGGCGCAATTCTTATAAGTAATTTCTTTGTTTGTATGTTCGGCGATGATCGTGGACAAACTCACCGAATCGACAAACAGACCTCTGAAAACGATGTTCGTATCTAAAAAGGGAAACGTGATAAAGTCGAGTTCGGAGTGATGAGCGCAATATGCGATTACGTCGGATTTTTCTTGATCGATTCTCCAGATACTTCCGGTCACTTCCACCGTTTCCATAGGAAACGGAATCCTATTTTCCACTTCGAAAGGAATGACTTCACGAATCGCTTTGACGGTTGTCAGAGGAATGTGCAATTCTCGAACAAAAAGCCGATCCAGAGGAAGGTTGAGGACGATGCTCGTTTCTCCGGGAAAGTAAGAATTGATAAACCGGAGAATGTTGTGGCGATACTCTTCCTCTTCTCCGTGAGAGATGCTCATGATTTCGGAACGAAGAATGCTCAGTTTTCCGAGGACTTTTTGGAAGAGAACTCCTTTGATCGTGCTCGTTCCGTAGTCGATTGCAAGAAATTGATCGTAAATAAACATCTTACTTTTAGTCTTCCATATAATAGAGCATTGTGCTGTTGGTAAGATCGAAGATTCCGGTGATTCTTCGAATGGTCTTGCCAACTTGGCCCACCGCTACGATTCTAAAAATTTCGCCCTTGGTCTTGATCCTTCCGCCGGAAACGTCAGTTCCTTCTCCGGCGAGTTCCTTATAGAGAGTGAGACCGCCCGCCGTTGGAACTTGAAATTCCTGAAACTTCTCTATGTCCTTCAGCTCTTTGATAAAACCGCCCTGCTCCAATTTGAATTTGAGAATTCGCATTGCTGCCTGTTTGGTCATAAAATCTGATAAAGACATCAAAACAAAATAAGGCGCCGCGTTCAAGTTGATTCTATCGTCCGAATTTTGTCCGGAAGGAATATACGCCGTGATATTGTTCGCCAAAACGAAATCGCTGTCGCCGATAAGAGCCTTTTCCTCTTCGGACTGAAACGCGTTCGAATACTTCTCCTGATAGTCGGCCGGCTTTAAGGAACCGTATACGAGTCCCCGATCGAATCCTTTTACGGAAACGAGTTCGGAAACGGAATACATAAATGAATTCTTATTCTTACGAGGCGGTTTTAGGGAGGAATAGTAACCGTCCTCAGCCCCGCCTCCCGTTTCCTGAAGGTCGGTATCCATCCAATCGAAGATCGGGAAAATTTTTTCCCTTTTGATTCCGAGTTTGTCAAAGAGTCGAGAAACCATTTCCACAGCCCGCGCGTTCTGCTGATTATCATCTTGGTTGAGGAGCGTGTTGAGATTGATCTTTCCATCTTCGGAACTGATCTTGTAATAGATAGTTCCTCCCCCCATCGGAAGCGGAGGCGGGTTGAGGGCGATTCCGCTTTTGTAGAGGTATTCTTCGGGGATTTTTTTAAGAGCGCCTAACGCACCTTGAAAACCGGCTTTTGCAAGTAAAAGCGCTCGAAATCCGTTAGCGTCCGAATAAGCGATATTAAGCTCTCCTCCGGCCCTTTGTGCGAATTCGGTCGCCGTATAAAAGGAGGCCGTTCCGATCGCCATGACGAGAATGACTACCATAAATCCTTCTCTCGATTTTCGTAATCCTCGAAACGAGGAGAGTTTATATTTTAAATTCTCCATCGCGAAAGTATTTAAGAATATAATAATTTTATTATTTAAAAAGAATTCCCGGAAACGCGAGCGTTTCATAGCGGACCTCCCTTTTGCCGGAATTTACGATCATCTCGATTCGAATGAGTCTCGGTAAAACCTTTGTCAGTTTAGAATCCCATTCGTCTTCCCATTTGGCGCCGGTTCTGGAATACTTGAGTTGAAAACTTTTTACGTGACTTAAAAGCCTGTATTCGGTTCCGCCCGATTTCGGATAACGATCCACCATCTCGTCCTCTCTTCGAATGAGATAATTGTAATCCGGTTCTTCGGGCATCGGTTTGAGATAGAATCCGACCTCTCGTACTTCCGGCATGGATGTTTCTTCGGAGTTGGGATGGGTCGCCGCAAAATCCAAACGGTCTTTACGATCGATTCCCCTTCCGTCGTTTTTTCCGACGAAGATCAGTCTTCTTTGTGTTTGATGAAAATATGCCATAGAGATCGTACTTCGAACATTCTCCATAGCCAAAAGAATATCCCTTTTGGAAGCGCCTCCGGGGGAAGAGGATTCTCTTGAAATTTTAAGAGCCGTATAGTACGTAGAAAAAATTCCCGTAAAGATAACGCCCAAAATCATTACCACGATCGAAATTTCGATCAAAGTAAATCCTTTGCGAAAGAATTTTGAGCGCATTTTTTTCATTTTAATACTGAGCCGATTTGAACGTTTCCGCGGTATAAGATTCGGTTCCGCTTCCCGTAGGATAATTGATTGTGACTTTGATTCTAAAAACCCGAATGATTCCGGCCGTCGAAGCTCCTTGATTTGCTTGTCCGGATCTTCTCATTATGAGTTTGTTCATCTCGGAATCTCTTCCTCCCAAAAGGTCTTCCGGTTTTTTCCCTTCTTTACCCGCGAGTTTAAGAAGATCCATATCCTCTTCTCCGATCTGAGTTTTGAATGTATAACCGGGATAACCCGGAATTTCCCCGCTCGTATTATCGGATTGAAGGACGGAAACCGAGTCGATCTGAGCCATTTTGATTTTAGCGAGATGAACCGCGTTTGACATAACTGCAGCGAGTCTTTGTTGTTTGATCCCGTTTGCAATCACCATATAAGTATAAGTCATCGCAATTCCGGCTAACGCAAGAGCTATAGAAACCTCGATCAGGTTGAAACCTTTGCGAAAAGAATTTCGAAAAGGAGTGGAAAGGAATTTAAAGCTGCTGCTGTTCGTTTTCATCCTGCTGCTCTTTCCAATTCTTATCGTTTCCGAGGTTCGAAGAAGTGTGAAATTGTTCTCCCTCTAAAACGGAAACCTTTCCTCCGTATCGATAGATGATCAAAGTTCGATAGATGGACGGATCGTTTCCCAAGTGAACGCTGTAGTCTGCGGCGATTCCAAGATAGGTAAAAGGAACTTTGACAACTCCCTTCGTATAACGAAAACCGCGGATGTCAGTGATGTCTATGATTTCGGAATTATAAGGAAGTTTTTGCGGTTTAAAAACCAAAACTTCTTTGAGTCCGCTCTCGTCTCGGAGGAGTTTTTTCACTGTGTAGGTATCGTTTTCGATATCCAATTCTAAAACCATTGTTGTGTTTGTAAGAATCGATTTGCGATAGCAGAATTCGGCTGCTTGTTTGAGGGTTTGAGCCGCGTCGGTACCGGAAGGAACTATGAAGTTTGCCGCTGTAGTTGCAAGAATGCTAATCAACCCCGCGAGGATCGCGATTACCACGATCAACTCGATCAGGGTGAATCCTTTCCGGATATTTCTTGTTTTCATAACCGGAAAGGAGAATGGAGTTTATTTTCTGCGGAAGTCGGAAGGGTATTCGTCTTCGTTGAGAATGTTGAAGTCAGCATTTTTGCCTTCTCCGCCTTCTTTTTTATCTTTACCTAAGGTGAAGAGCTGAACGTCGCCACCCGCGTCCCTTTTGAGTTTGTAAGAAGTTCCCCAAGGGTCGTTGATCGCGCCTTTTTTGCTCAGGATCGGTTTCCAATCTTCGGGAACCTCTCCCGTAGTCGGTTTTTCTACCAAAGCCTCGAGTCCCTGTTCGTCGCTCGGATAAGAACCATATCTTTGAGCGTATCTTTCCAGATGAGATTGTAACTCGTAGGCGTCTTTTTTGAGTTTTAATGCAGCCGTATCGTCGCTGATTTCACCCGGGCGAAAATTGGAATAAACAAGAGCGATGAGCGCTCCTAAGATGATCACGACAACAGCGAGTTCTATCAGTGTGAGACCTTTTCTGTATTTTCTTTTTAATTTGGACAGATTCAATTGAATTCTCCTTATTCTAAATTATATATTTTGAAGTTGTTGCGTCAAGTTGTACATTGGGACCATGATCGAGGCCATAATCGTTCCAATGAGAAGACCCATTACCACAATCATGAGCGGTTCCATGGATTGTGTCATCGTTTTAATCGCGGTGTCCACTTCGGTATCGTAAATATCGGCGAGTTTGTTCATCATTTCCGGAACACGATCCGAGACTTCTCCGGCGGCGATCATACCGATCACCATCTGAGGAAGAATCACCGATCCGCTAAAGGAAGCTGAAAGTTTTTCTCCTTCCTTGATTCGATCCACCGCGTTTTTGATCTCTTCTCCAAAGATGGAATGATCCACGATCCGTTCCACGATCGAAAGGGTTGTGATCAAGGGAACACGGTTGCTCAGAAGAATTCCGATGTTTCTCGCAAAACTACTCACCAAAACCTTACGAGCCAAAGAACCCAAGATCGGAACCTTTAGAATAAATTCGTCCCAGTTTCGTTTTCCCTGAGGAGTGTTTTTATAATAGATAAATCCCACGATTCCACCAAAACCCAACGCAAGAAGGAGCCACCAAAACCCGATGAGAATATCGGAAACTCCGATGACAATACGAGTGATGAGTGGAAGTTTTGCGTCGAACTGCAAAAACAATTCTTGAATCTGAGGAATGACGACGGTCAATAAAAAGATCGTTACGAAGATCGAAAGAGAACCCATGATAAAGGGATAAACCATCGCGACCTGTACTTTTGCTTTGAGTTCGCTGGACTTCTCTTCCAATTCAGCGAGTCGAGTCAACGTCGCTTCATAGTCGCCGGTTTTTTCGCCGACCGCGACAAGCGAAGGAAACTGACTGGGGAAAACGTCCGGGTGTTTTTTCATCGCCTCGGAAAGGGAAGATCCTTCGGTGATGCTCGCTTGCATTCCCGTCAGAACTTTTCTAAAATTCTGATTATCAGTTTGTTCAACGATGCTCGCGAGAGATTTGTCCAGAGGAATTCCTGCGCCGAGCAAGGTAGCGAGTTGTCTGGAAAAAAGCCCAACTTCTTTTCTTGGAATTCTATAAAAATACTTAGCTAAAAACGGAAAAAGTTCCCTGTCTTTTTTTTCGGAATCTTCGGAGATGTTGCGAACATAAAGACCTTTGTTTTTTAACTTGGAACGGGCCGCTTGGAGGGAAGCCGCGTCGATGATTCCCTTTTCTTCTTTCCCCTTTTTGTTAAACGCTACGTAAGAATAAATTGCCATTTTGTTTAAGTGACTCTGAGCACTTCGTCTATCGTTGTCACGCCGTCGATAACCTTTCGAATTCCATAATCTTTAAGAGTTTTGAAATTGTGTTCCCTTGCGATTTCGTTCAATTTACCGGCGTCACTTCCATGAAGGATAGCCGTTTTGATATGAGAATCCACCAATAAAAGTTCGTAGATCCCCGTTCTTCCTTTGAACCCCGTTCCCATACAATGAGAACAACCTTTTCCTCTGTAAAGGGTTCCGTTTTTCAGGCTCTTTTTGGGAATTCCGATCGATTCGAGTTCGGATGCGGTCGGTTTATAAGTTTCCTTACAATGAGCACAGATTACTCTCACAAGTCGTTGCGCCATAAATCCAAGAACGGTCGAGGTGATTAAGTAAGGTTCGATTCCCATATCCACAAGACGCGTTGCGGCGCTCGCCGCGTCGTTTGTGTGAAGTGTCGAAAAGACCAAGTGGCCCGTAAGGGAAGCCTGGATCGCGATCCTCGCGGTTTCTTCGTCCCGTATCTCCCCCACCATGATCACGTCCGGATCCTGACGAAGAATCGCTCGAAGACCAGTCGCGAACGTAAGTCCGATTTTCTCCTGCATCTGCATCTGAGAGATTCCCTCGAACTGATATTCGACAGGATCTTCACAAGTGATGATGTTTCGTTCCTCGGTATTCAATTCGCTAAGCGCGGAATAAAGAGTCGTGGACTTACCGGAACCCGTAGGACCTGTAACAAGAATGATTCCGTGCGGTTCGATTATTAAGGAGCGGATCGTCTTTACGAGTTCCGGATAAAAACCCATCGTATCTAAAGAATACTTCTGATCGGTTTTGTTCAAAAGTCGCATCACGATTCTTTCTCCGAACTGACAAGGGATCGTGGAAACGCGGATATCGATATCCTTACCGGTCAATCTGAGTTTGATTCTACCGTCTTGAGGAAGTCTGTTCTCCGCGATATTTAAGTTCGACATGATCTTGATTCTGGAGGAAATTCCCGCGTGATACGATTTCGGCGGACTAAGCACGTTATGCAAAATACCGTCCACACGATAACGTACGATGAGGGATTTTTCATAGGGTTCAATGTGGATATCCGAAGCCCTTTCGTTCACCGCTTGAGAAAGAATGACGTTGACCATCTTGATGATCGGCGCGTCGTCGCTTAGGTCGAGAGAGTCGTTTTCAAAAGCCTCCGCGAGTTCGGAAAAACTTCCTTCCATTTCGTTTAACATCTCTTTTGCGGCGGAGGAAGTTGTATCGAAATGCGAATGGATGATCCGCATGATTTCCGGTTCGGGAGCGAGAATGAATTCTACATTGTATCCTTTAAGGAAATTACGAGCGTCGTCCATCGGATGTAGATCGGATGGATCGGAAACCGCGATCCGGATCGTCTTTTTGGAAAGTTGAAAAGGAACGATTCTGCTTCTTTGAATGAGTTTGAGAGGAATCTGTTGAAAGACTTCTTCCATTCCGGAGAATTCTAATTTTTCACGAAACTCAAGCTGATAGAGTTTAGAAAGCGCACGGAGAATATCCGATTCTCCCGCGATTCCTTTTTTTTGAATGATATGACTGAGAGGAAGGTTATTCTTTTTTTGAACCTTCAGGGAATCTTCCAGATCTTTTTCGGATATGATCCCCTCTTCGATTAGGATATCTCCGAGAGTTTTCAACTTAGTCCCCTCTTTCTTTGATTTCTTTTTCTTTGTTGAGGATTCTTTCTCTTTCGAGTTCGTATCTTTCTTGTTGCATTTTTTTCTTCACAGTCATCTTATCCGCGTTCTCTCTGCTATCGAGGATATGTGGAGTGATAAAAACCATAAGGTTGGTTTTTTTTAATTTTTCGGTAGTTCTTTTGAACAAATGCCCCAAATACGGGATGTCGCCGAGGAAAGGGATTTTGATAATCCGTTTTTGTTTGTCCGTAGAAATCAAACCGCCGATTACGATGGATTGGGTATTTTCGATCGTGACCGAGGTTTTGATCTCTCGACGATTGAACGTCGGATTTCCTCCGGCGAGAGCGATCTCCGCGATGTTTTTGATTTCTTGAAAGAGTTCTAACGTGATCTTATTGTTTTTGTTTACGTGTGGTGTGAACTTGAGTTTGATCCCGGTCGGACGGTATTCGTAGTTGTCCACCGTAACCGCGTTTGCACCGCCCGTTCCCGCGTTTCTACTTTGGGTTCTTACGGGAACATCTTGTCCTACGCTGATCTCGGCTTCCTGATTGTCCACGGTCAAAACCTGAGGCGCAGATAAAACGTTGAAGTTTTCGTTTCCTTGGTTGGCGCTCAAAATACCGATGATCTGCTCGGAGCCGGCCTTTAAAAAACCCAAAGAGAAACCGCTCAAGGTATTGATGTTCGGGTTTACCTGTCCGTTCGAGTTGATGATATTTCCTTCTTTCGAAAGACCGGTATTGAATTGTCCGTAGGCTTCACTCTTATATCTCCAGTCGATACCGAAGTCGTTGAGATCGCTGGAAGTCAATTCTACGATCAAAACTTCTAACAAAACCTGTTTTCGAGCAGAATCCAAAACCTTGATGATCTTTCGGATCTCGGTCCATTCCGAGTTAGTCGCCGTCACGATCACTGAGTTGGATTCTTTGTGACCGACCGCTTTGATTTTTTCAACCTTTGCCGGAACCTGACCCTGAGCTTTTTTTTCAGGACTCAATTCTTCCGTTTGTACAACCGGATTGTCGAGCTTGACTAACGTGGCGGCGATCTTTTCAGCCTCGCTGTGTTCCAGAGTGTATATATGAACGTCGCCTGCGGAAGAAACCGCTCCCGGTGTGGCCTCTTCCAACTTTTGGTCGAGTTCGTTGACTAAGAGTAAGAGTTTGTTGATGTCGGCAGCGGAACCGGAAAGAACGATCGTGTTCGTATTCTTATAAACGATCACGTCCGTATTGGGAGAAGTCAGACGTTTGAGAATCGGTTCCAATTCTTCCGGTTTAACGTTTTCAACCGGGATGATCTGTGTGATATTTCTATAATCTCCGACTTCGGTTTCGGGAATCAATTCCTTTCCCACGCGAACGATCGGCGATCTGGCGAGTGCGTCCTTGATTTTTACGATGGAGATGAGATCGGGTTCTTCCACAACTCCGAAACCGAGGGACTCTAAAACCGACTTCATAAATACGAATGCGTTTTTGATTGGAATTTCTTTTTGAGAAATGATCGTGATTTTTTTACCCTTTAAACTTTCATCCAGGAGAATGTTTTTTCTGAGGATCGCGCTCATTCCTTTTAAGAAATCGTTGAGTTCGGTGTCTCTCCAGTTTGCATAAAAAGTTCTTTCTGCGGGTTCTTCCGGAGAAGTCGCAGATTTCGTTTTAACGGAAACCTTCTTTTTATTCTGGGGAAATACGGGTCTATCCCATACCAAAAGTACGAGCAGAAGAATGGAGAAGATTCTAAAGAATGGAAGTTGATTGGTTGTTCCGGGCATTTTTTTTAGTTTCTGATAATAAATTCGTAGGTGAGAATCTGGCTACCTCTTTCCACATCTACCGTAATCTTATCGGCAGTTTTTACGGCTCCCCAGATTTCTAACATTTTTTCGGTTTCCGTCAAAGGCATTCCATTGACTCGTTTGATCGTA
Organism: Leptospira ainazelensis; assembly: GCF_016918785.1. GTDB lineage: Bacteria > Spirochaetota > Leptospiria > Leptospirales > Leptospiraceae > Leptospira > Leptospira ainazelensis. Next base: position 44,725 of record NZ_JAFFPT010000006.1, read on the forward strand.
TCTCCGTTTCTTGCGCCCAATGCGTAAAAAATATGGTCCGGAGAAACGCTGTAGATCTTGTAACCTGCGATTTTACCGTTGATCAAAGCCGGACCGAATCTTGCATTCTTATACAAGGCGGCCGGATCCTTGAGCTTTCGGTTGACGTCTTGTCTCGAAAGAACTTTGCGAATCGTATCGGCGGAAGCGGTTTGACCGGGATCTCCTTTTGGAGCTGCGTCTTGACCGAGTTTTGCTCTGGCTTCTCCGGGGGTTTGGCCGATTTCTACTTTTAGAGAAATTCCTCCCTTTTCTAAAACGACGTAGTTAAGCGCGATCGATCGAATTTTATAACCGGCCACGGTCTCACCGGTTGCAAACTCTTGTGCATCCGGTTTTCCTTTTTCAACGATGGTGACACGGGCAAAGGACCAATGTCCGCTCAACGTTCCGGTGACTCGCATTTCCTCGCCTTCTCCCGTATCCGGAGGAGCCGTGGAAAGTTCGCCTTCCGTCGCAATCTCTCCGGCTCTCGAAGCGATTCCGCGAATCAGATTTCCTTGGACCATTTCTTCATAAGACGACAGGGCTCGGTTGGTTTCAGGACCTATCTTTCTGGTCGGATTGAGATTGCCGCTTGAGGTTTGAACGCTGGGATTTAAGAACGCAAGAATCACCGCTCGCAAAAGATACGAAAGTGAATAAGAAAAAAAAAGGATCACAGGAATGAGAGTATAGAATGTGTTCTTCCTGAGTTCTAAAAAAATCGCGTTCATTGGAATCCGATCAGTAAATTTCTTTCAGAGATTTGAATCACATCCGATTTCGAAAGGATGTTAAAGTCTGGCAAATTTACCTGGATCTAAAGGGGTCACAATTTTCAAGGTCTTTCTTAAGGCCGCTTCCGGATTGATCCGATTTCCGTTTAAGAATACTTCGAAATGCAAGTGAGGACCCGTTGCCGATCCGGTTCTGCCAACGGCACCTATGACCGTCCCCGCGCTCACTCTCGTTCCCTGCTCGATTGTAATTTTTGCGCAATGGGCATACATGGTTTTGTAACCGTTTTCATGATCTATGATGACCGTATTTCCGTAGCCTCCGTTTACGCCGGTAAAGGAAACTACTCCGTCCGCAGACGCTAAGATCGGAGAACCCTGTGTCCCTCCGAAATCGACTCCGCTATGATAACCGCCGGACCCGGTATGAAACGGATCCTTTCTTCTCCCAAAACGAGAAGTCATCTTTGCGTTAACGACCGGCGAAACAAAAACCTTTCGAAACTCTACCTTTTCTCTACTCGCGTTTCTCACTTGAACCGGGATGGAAATATTTTGCCCGACTTGTAGCGTCGAATTTTTCTTGAGACCATTTGCGGAACTCACCTTCTGAACCGAGGTTTTCATGATCTTGGCGATTTTAAAAAGAGTGTCTTTCGGTTTTACGACGTAATTTTTATAAACGACGCCGCTGTGGCTTACTATTTTGGAAGAGATAATCCGATTGACGCTGATAAAACTCGGAAGTTCCAGATTGGATTTGTCTTTATGATAGTTGAGAGAGTATTTCTCTTCTTGCCAGTTCTCGGGAGATTGAGAGAACAATTGTTTTATTTTACGTTCTTCTTTGTCCGTAAAAAAGGAGGAATCCTTATTTGTGTACTCGGAAATTTCCGCGTCGTAATTCTTCAATGGATCAGCTCCCAAAGAAGAAGACAGAACCAAAGAGGAGATCAGGGGAATCAAAAAAAGTTTTCCGTTCACCTTCTTAGTATCGGACAAGCGTGCAGCCGATCTTGAACCACCTCTTCGGGAGGATCTATTTTTTCTTTTTGTATTCCACGAGTTCATTAGCTATCAGTTTATCCAGATCCTCTATCGTTATCTTCTTTCCGCCGTATTCATCATTCAATTGATAGATGATCATCCTTCCGATGGCGTATTCTCTTTTGTGATCCGCAGGATAACACTTAATCTTCACCATCGAAGGTGTCGATTCGATATAGATCTTAACGAGCATCCCTTTTTTAAAGGTTTCCGTATTGGAGACCTTCTTGTCTTGGATAAGGTAATAGGTCTTATCGATGTAGTGTTCGTTGATCTGAGCAACGACATCTTTGCGAATCAATCGGTTTCCACAGCCTGCAAGAAAAAGAATGACCCCTGAAAGCAGGAAAACCGTGATACGAAACATTTCAGTGCAAAATTACAGAGGGGGAAGGTATTTGAAACTAGTTTTTTTAGAATCCTTCTCAAATCCCTTTAAATTTTCCAAGAATCCCTCTTTCTGACTACTCTTCCTCTCAATATCCCGCACCCATAAATGAACTGGAATCATTGGAAGAATTTGTGGTAACAACGAGATGCTCCCCGCCAACCCGAGGTCGATGTGTATGATTTTTGGATGGGCAAGCGGGAAGTGAAAGGTTCCGAGTAAGACCGACTCGAGGATTTTTTCCTCCTTTCTAATTTTAGAGAAAAAGGTTCATTTTTCAAAAAAAAGTTTTAGGAATGGGAGTTTCCGTTCACGAGCAGGAACCGTAGGTTTTGGAGGGTCATGAATGAAAAATACATGGATTTGTTTGACCGGTGCGAATTTGGAAGGATTGGAAGCTTTTTCGGTGTCCGTTGAAATCAATTTAAAACGAGGATTGCCGAGATTTATGATCACTGGTCTTGCGGCTCAGTCGATAAGGGAATCCGCCGAGCGAGTTCGAGTCGCTTTGGAAAACAGCGGTTATTCTTGTCCGTTTCAAAACATTCTTGTAAACCTAGCTCCAGCCGGAAGAAAAAAGGAAGGAACCCTTTTGGATCTTTCGATTGCCTGCGGAATTTTGGTTCTCACGGGTCAGATTTTTCCTTCGGGAAAATTAAAAAGAACACTTCTTTTGGGAGAATTGGGTTTGGACGGATGTCTCAAACCTTTAAAAGGAGTTCTGCCCATTCTTTCCGGAATTACCTCCGAAAAATACGATACAGTGATTCTTCCGTTTCAAAATAAGGAAGAAGCGGCTCTCCTCAAAAAGTTCGAAGTCTATGGGATATCGCATTTGAAAGAATTGGAGGAAGTTTTGGAAAATCGAAGAAATCCTGAAATCAAATCTGCGATTCAAGTGAAGGTTCCGTCCATCCCAAAAACCTTTGAGTTGTATCAAGACCAGATGGTGGCGTTTCGGGCGATTCAGATCGCTGCCGCAGGTTGGCATCATATTCTTCTCACAGGACCGCCAGGAACCGGAAAAAGCCTCTTGGCGAGGATGTTGGGACTTCTTCTTTCCCCTCCGGGAGAATCGGAAGCACTGGACATTCTTAGAATTCAATCGTCTCAGTTTCCTCTCAAAGAATTGTTTGTGGAAAGACCATACCGATCTCCGCATCATACGGCTTCCGATATTTCTTTAGTCGGAGGTTCTAAGGATTTAAGAATGGGAGAAGTAACTTTGGCCAATCGTGGTGTTCTTTTTTTAGACGAACTTTCGGAATACAAATCCGGAGTTTTACAGGCGCTCCGGGAACCGATGGAGGAAGGTTGGATTACGGTTTCGAGAATCAGCGGCACCGTAATCTTTCCGGCACATTTCCTTTTGGTTGCGGCCACGAATCCTTGTCCCTGCGGGTTTTACGGAGTGGAAAAAGGCTCTTGCGGTTGTAACGCGCAAAGGATCAAAAAATACCAAACCCCCTATTCCGGTCCGTTTCGAGATCGAATCGATCTCGAAGTTCAAATGTTTCCTTCGAATGAAAAAGATAGGAAGAGAATCCAAATCGATCTTCAAGAAACGAGGGATCGAATTTACGAAGCTGCGGAAATCCAGAATCGAAGATATCAATCCGATGGAATTTATTTCAACGGGCAACTTAGAGGAGAATCGGTGAATCGGATTCTTAAATTTAACGCCGCTTGCGAGGATATACTCGAAAATCAGATTCGACTTCGCAGACTTAGTATTCGAAAGTTCAATCAGATCCGGAAAGTGGCGAGAACGATTGCCGATTTGGAGGCAAGCGAGGTTGTGGAGGAAAGGCACCTTCTAGAGGCCCTGAATTTCCAGAACGCCGGAAATTACGGAGAAAACAGGGCCGTCGCTTAATTCCCGTTAAGCGAGAAGTTCATTTGGAAAGAAAATGGGAGATTTCCATCGCTATCTTATCGATTGCAAAATCGATATAACTCGGGTCTTCCAGTTTCTTTTTGTAATCTTCAAATTTTCGCTTTTTTACCGGCATTCCCCTTTTACGGAGAATGACCGGATCCGGTCCGAAATCATCTGATTCGGCCAGATTTCCTAAAATCGGGATGCTCTTCATAGTTACTTCCTTGTAACGATTTAAGGCTCTCTTCCTTGAGAACCCGCAGACAATTTAAGAATTCGGTGCTTGTTGGAAGTACCTTAATGCACTATTTCAAAAGAGCTGAGGATAATATTCACATCCCTTTTTTGAGTTTATAAAGACAAGATCGAATGAGACAAAATGATTTTGAAAGGTAAGATCTTGAGATAAAAAACCTTCCGCCGCCATTCTCATCCTATGTTGTTTTCTTTGATTGAGAGAAAGTCGAGGATCGAATATCTTAAATTCTCTCCAATACTTAACCTCGATAAAGTGGAGCGAATCTCCATTGGAGGAGATTATGTCGATTTCGCAGCGGGAAAATCGGAAATTTCGTTTGAGGATTTTGTGACCTATAGAAATCAAAAAATCGCAGGCGAGAGTCTCACCCTCTGCTCCTTTCTGTTTTCGTAAGTCTCGCAAAGAAAAAAATCAGCCGGTGATTTCCTGTAGGTCGACGGGACGGGAAATAAAAAGATTCGTATCCCTCAAAAGATCGACTAAAATGAGATTTCGGACCATCTCACCATATTCATCTTTTATAATGCGAATGCAAGGTCGAATCGGTTTGTCCGGATTGGGTCCCAAGACCACCCCGATTCTTTTGTCCGAAAGTTCCACACAGGAGCCGACCGGATAAAGGGAGAGATGGTTTAAAAGAGAACGAACCAGCTTCAGATCGAATTTTCCAACGTCCATACTGATCATCGATTTGATCGCTTCGTGAGGAAGGATCTTTTTCCGATGAGGTCTGTTCGTAACGAGCGCTGAGAAGTTATCCGCGATCGCGTAGATTCTTGCTTGCTCCTCGATCGCAGTCGAGGCCAATTTTTGAGGATAACCGTTTCCGTCGTATCGTTCGTGGTGTTGGAGGGCGACGATCGCTAGATTGTTTTTGAGTTTCATTCTTTGGGAAAGAATCTGATAACCCAAAATTGTATGTTTCATGATCGTCTTAAATTCTTCGTCCGTAAGTTGTTCGTTCTTTTCGGAAACCGTCGCGGGAACCTTGCACATGCCGATATCCGCGAGCAAACAGGATATTCCCAGATCGATCATTTTTGGTCTGGAATATTCCAACAACTTTCCCATAATCAAAGAGTAGAAGGTCGCGTTTGCGATTTGATTGTAGAGATAATATCCGCTTGGATTGTTCGAAAGAATCAGGTAAGAAATATTTTGATTGGCGCGAACAAAGTCCGTGAGCTTTTCCGCGATTTCTCTTACGGGGGTCACTTCCAGGGGTTTTTCTTCTAAGGTTTTTTTGAAAACGTCCTGAAGAATTTGTGTAGTTTCTCGGTAAAGGTTGCTAAACGTCACTTTGATTCGGTTGAGGTTATCATAGATCGCCTTGAGAGGCTGAAGATCGTCGTCTACGATCGTATTTACGATGATATCGTCGAAACTCGTTTCCAGTTGATCGGAGTCGACGCTATTTGCTGCGGAATTTCCGATCAGAAGCAGTTCTCCTGCTGTCATCACCTCTTGGATTCCAAATTTATTCAATCGATCCAGGTCGCTATCGGTAACCGGGGTATTGGAAGTGATAAAAAGGTTCTCCTTATCTAAATAGACGGGTTTTGAAAACCTCATTCCCGGTTTGAGTTCGGAGACGGCAAACTTTTTCATTTTAAACCTTCCTCTTTCCCGAAACTGGATCCAACTCCAGGATCATAGAAAAAATTGCACCCACCGCTCTATACAAATTTTCCGGAATTTCCTGACCGACGGGCATTTGGGAAAGAGTTTCGGCAAGAATCGGGTTTTCCACGATAGGAACCAGGTTTCTTTTGGCGATCTTTTGAATGATATCACCCAATAAACCGGAAGCAGACGCGGTGATTACGGGAGCGTCGTCCTTTTGGGGTATGAATTTAAGTGCCACACTGATCATTTACGCATTCCATTCCTTCTGAGTAAGAGAAGGTTTATAAAGTAGATTATACCCTTGGAAACTCACAGAAGACTCATTCAAGATTCGCTTAAATTTTTCTTTGTTTTTACAAGCATGCAAGTACATTTTAAAATTATCAAAAGTAGCGTTGATTTGAAGATCCTCCGCTGAGATTTCTTTCCATAAGAATAACACAAGGGTCTTCCCGGTTTTTTCAGTTTGAATGCAAAACAGAAATTTTTTCTGTTCCTGTTTTCCGTCAAACGTTCCTTCGGCATTTCCTTCCGGAAGCTCCCAACGAAAATGAGGCAATTCCGGACTCCATTCCATAAATGGATAGTATGATTTCAAAACTCGTAGAAGCGAAGTTTCCACTGAATGATCCGACGGATTCTGTCCTATCATTTTTTCAGACAAATCTCGTATGCTCATTCCGATTCCTTGGAGCTTTGAGAGCGGACTTTCGGTTCCTGACAATTCTCGTTCGACAATTTTTAGCTCGACTCCCTTTTTGCCCGACTTAGCGGCTAACGTAAGAATTTCCCCCACGAACAAAGGGGTCGTATCGGAACTCGTCTTGATTCGTTTTCCCGCTAAAAAAATCCAAGCCCCTCCCGGAAAAATTTCCTGAACTATCCCTTTGACCCTTTTATCGAAGGAGAGGTTCTGGAATCCTGATTGATCGAGTTCGGCATCCTTGCCAAAAAGAAGGCGCAGATTCCCCGCCGGAAAATTCGCAGAAAGTTTCATGAGAATCCGTCCTGCCCTTGAATACGAAAGAATTGAATCATGATACGGGTCTTATAAGTTTCGGACCTTCTTTCCGAATAGCTTCGGAAAATTAATTTCCGAATTACGATCCGAAATTATAGGAATTTTCCGGTAAAACTTCTTCTATGAATATCGGAAAGCCCGTGACGAACAATCAGTTCCTCATGAAGTTTTGTTCCATATCCTTTGTGTTGTTCGAATTGATAACTCGGATATTCTTTGGAAATCGAGATCATATATCGATCCCGACTGACCTTTGCGAGAATGGATGCGGCGGCAATGCTGACGATTCTTAGATCCCCTTTTGTATAAAAAACGGATCTGCTTTTAAGAAAACTCCACTCGGGATATCGATTGAAGTTATAATTCCCATCGATCAAAAGTTGGAGCGGAAGTGTGGAATTGGAAACTCGAATCGCCAACTTGGCGCATTTTCGAATTCCCTCTAAAACGGCACGATTGATTCCTTCCCGATCGATGTAGTGAGGACTTAAGAATGTTCTATAAGAGATCTGCGCGTTTTTAAGAATTTCAGGATAAAGAGCTTCCCGTTTTCTCTCTGAAAGTTTTTTGGAATCGGTCAAACCTCGGAGGATTTTTCCTTCCAGAATTTGTTCCAGTGTATTTTTGGAAAAAGAGACAAGTGCAACAGAAAGAGGCCCCGCATAAGGACCTCTTCCAGCTTCGTCGATTCCGCAGGGAATGGACTCTGAGTAGAACCGGAGTTCCTCCGGTTCAAATTTGGTTTTTGTTTCCGGCAAACCGGATTATTCTGCCGCCGGAGCCGCAGTTTTTGCCGCAGCAGCCGAATCTTCTTGAATTTGTCTCTTTCTATCTTCGCTCACGAGAGTTTTACCACCCTTGAGTTCTTTGATACGAGCCGCTTTTCCGGCAAGATTTCTGAGATAATAGAGTTTCGCTCTTCTTACTTTTCCTTTACGGATCAATTCGATCTTTGCGATTCTTGGCGAGAAAAGAGGGAAAATTCTTTCCACTCCGATATCGTAAGATACTCTACGAACGGTGAAAGTTTTTCCGTTTGCTTCGTTCGCGATGGAAATTACGACACCTTCGTAAACCTGAACTCTTTCTTTTCCGGACTCGACGATTTTATAATGTACTTTAACAGTATCGCCTACCGCAAAGTTTTGTTTTCTTTCTGCGTCCGGAGTTAATACTTCTCTTAAAAGTTGATTCATAATTTCCTCTCTTGATCGGGGTCGATCTTCTTTCTATTTTGTTCCCTCCACGCTAAAATGGAAGCGTGGTTGCCGCTGAGCAGGACGTCAGGAACTTTCCATCCATTGTATTCCGAGGGTTTTGTAAATTGCGGATATTCTAAAATATCGGGATGGTTATGAGACTCATCCAGCAGGCTTTCCCCTGCTCCTAAAAAACCCGGCAGAAGTCTGGACACCGCATCCGCTATACAAATGCTGGCCAAATCCCCGGCAGATAATACATAATTTCCAAGGGACATTTCCATGTCAACTAGATGTTCCGCTACACGATGATCCACCCCTTCGTAGTAACCGGAAATAAACGTAAGAGGTTTTCCGGCTTCTTTTAACTTCGTTGCAATGCCTTGATGAAACGGAATTCCGGAGGGAGAAGTAAGAATGACGGTGCCTTTGTCTTCTCCGAGAGATTCCAGCGCCTTGTGAATCGGTTCGACTCGGAGAAGCATTCCCGGACCACCGCCATAGATCGTATCATCGACACGGTTGTGTTTGTTTCCGGCGAAGTCGCGCAGACGAACCAGGTTGACTGAAAAAACTCCAGACTCGATCGCCTTTTGCTGGAGGCCTTCTGAAAAATAAGATCGAATTTTATCCGGAAAGAGCGTAATGAAATTAAACTTCATTCCAAACCTCCGGTTGAATCAGAGCAATGGTTTTTTTTTCTAAGTCAACATCTCCGACGTAGATTTGGATAAAGGGAATGAGAATTTCCGGTCCTTCGTTTTGGGCAAACGCAAGAATGTGGTGCGCGGGGTTGTCTAAAACTTCCCGCAAGGTCCAATTCAATTTTTTTCCGGATTCGTCAATCGCCTCGAGTCCGATCAAATCGGAGATATAAAATTCATCCTTGGTTTTGATTTTCGGAAGCAAGTGAGCCGGCAAAAAAAGAATTCCACCCGTTAGTCTTTCCGCTTCTTCCGGAGAATTGATTCCTTCGATTCGAACGATAAATTTGCCCGTATGCGGTTGTAGTTCGAGAAGTGTTAAATCTTTTTCCGGAAAGTGAGGATCCGGTTTTCTGAGCTTTAGTTGAATGGGAAGTTTGAATTCTGTGAGAACACTTTCTCTCACGTTAAAACGAAGAAACCCTTTGATTCCAAAGGGTTTTCCGAGTTGGCCGAGTGAAATCCAGCCTTCAGTCAATGATTTCGAGCGAGAAGTTTTTTCCTGCTTTTACGGAAGCCGCAGTAAGAATCGCGCGCAGGGATTTTGCAATACGACCATTCTTACCGATTACCTTCCCCACGTCTTTTGGGGAAACGCGAAGTTCGATGATGTTTTGCTCTTCTCCTTCGATTTCCCGAATTACGATTTCTTCGGGAAATTCAACGAGAGAAGCAACGATGTACTTCAGCAATTCTTCCATTACTTCTTCAGCGTTGTTTTGTATTCAGCCCAAATGCCTGCGTTTTTAAACAGGTTCAAAACGGTTCCGGTCGGTTGAGCTCCGTTTTTCAGCCAAGTAAGAATTTTTTCCTTATGGAAGGTAGTCTGTTCTTTGATTTGTGCTGGATGATAGTGACCAACGATATCTACGAACTTACCGTCTCTAGGCGCTCTGCTATCGGCGGCAACAATTCTATAATGAGGGTCGTGTTTGGTTCCAGTTCTTTGTAATCTAAGCTTTACCAAGGGATCGTTTTCCTTTTATCATTTTTTCCCTACAAAGATGTAAGGAAAAAGAATGCATGATTTTTACCAATATTGGACAATATGTCCCCCTGTCAAGAAATGATCCTACAAAAATGCACGCTCAGGATTTTGCCAGGGTTTTGAGATGTTTTGCGTTCTCTACTGGATTTCCGGTCTTATAAAGTCCTGCACCGACTACCACGATATCTACCCCATTCTTCTTTAACTCTTGGATATTGGTGTCGTTTACCCCGCCGTCCACTTCGAGTTCGATCGGTCTGGAACCGATGAGTTCCTTTGCTCTGCGGATTTTTTCCATTCCGTTTACGATAAACTTTTGTCCGTAAAATCCGGGTTCAACGGTCATGAGAAGAATCAAATCGATATAAGGAAGAACGTTCTCTAAAGAAGAAACGGTCGTTCCCGGATTGAGAGAAACTCCGACCTTGGTTCCGTGGGACTTGATTTCCTGGGCCAAGCGCACCGGAAAATCCGTGGTCTCGATATGAAAGGTGATACAATAGGGACTCAGTTCGTAATATTTGGAAACGTGGTTTTCCGGTTTGGAAACCATCAAATGAACATCGAGAGGAATGGAAGTCAGGGCCTTTACTTCCTTACTCAGAGCTTCTCCAAAGCTGATCTGAGGAACGAAGTTTCCGTCCATCACGTCCATGTGCATCAGATCGATCGCGGAAGGATCGTAATCGGGAACCGTCTTACCAAGTTCCGTAAGTTTTGTCGCTAAAATCGATGCGGAAATTTTCAAAGTTCACTCTCGTAGGATTTGGATTTTACTTTGGAATCGGTTGCGTCCAGAAGAGTTAACTTTACACTTCCCTTTCTATAGAACACGGTCTGAAATTTTTCTCCATCTTTGAGGTTAACCGGAAGCGTCAGAACCTCGGCAACGTCTTGATTCTCCGGTTTGACGACGGCCTTGTATTCTCCGTTGTCTCCGACTTCGTAGGAAAAAAGTTCGTATCCGCTTTCCACCGCAAGTTCGGGTTCGAAGTAGAATACTTTGAAACGGATTTCATCCCCTTCCATTCTCGCCGATTGAATGAGTCCGTTTTCGGTGCGAACTCTTGTGTTTACGATTTCTTCCACCCTACTCTTGATTCCGGAACGAGTGAGGCTTTTTTGAACGAGCGGAAAGGATGCACCTTGAAACGAGACAGGAGCAAATTCTTCTTTTGTCTTAGAAGGAGCCTTGGTCACGAGTAAGAATACTTTTTCCCGGGAAGTCATATTCTTCCCCGGTTCCGGGATTTGATCGATGACCGTGTTCGGAAGTTGGTCGGCTTGAGGTTCGATATAAGTGATTCCGCCGATTTGTAATTCTACGTAAGTTTCTCCCGCGAGAACCTTCTGAAGATTGGCCCTTGCAGAATCGATGGACTGTCCGCGAACGTCGGGAACCAGAAGTCGATCCACACCCGTGTTGACCGCGAGGACGATCTTACTTCCGGCTTCGATTTCTCTTCCAGGCCGTATGGATTGGTAAAGAATGATTCCGTCGGTTTTGTCAGGATAACGTTTGTTTTCCAGACGCACCTTCAACTGAAGACGATTGAGTTCGTTGTGAACTTCGGGATATGACTTTCCGACCAGATCGGGAACGATGACCTTTGCTGTACTTTTGGTCCTAACGAATACGACTAAGAATGCGGCGCTGAAAAATAACAAAAGACCCGCCGCTAAGAATAAGATATAACCCCCGATCGGAAGGTATTTCTCTTTGATTTGTTCCTGATTCACCCGAATGTTTCCCCTTCTTGGATTCTGAAACCGTTGAGAAAATCGGATGAGGACATCCTGTTCTTGTTTTCCGGTTGTAATTCCAGAATTTCCAAAAATCTACCATCACCACACTGTGTAAGAAGGCCTTTTTTGTCCAATCGTTTCAATTTGCCGGGCGCAGGAGGAAGTTCCGCCGGAAGTTCGCTGGGTTTGGATCTAAGAATGTTGAGACGTTTTTCTCGAAACTGAGTCGTTGCGACCGCGTCCGGAAAGAGCGCGCGGATTCGATTGTGAAGATCGTTTGCGTTCAAAGACCAATCCAGAATTCTATCTTCCGCTTTGATCTTTCCGCAATAGGTTGCTTGGGAAGAATCTTGCGGAGTTGCGGAGAAAGGCTTGCCGTTAAATTCTCGAAGTAAGTTAAGAATGGTCGTAATTCCCGCTTGGGTGATCTTATCCATCAGGGTTCCGGTATTGTCTTCGGAAGTAATGTCCACTTCTTGATACGCGACGATATCTCCTTCGTCCATCTTTTCGGTGATGTATTGAATGGTAATACCCGATTTTGTATAACCCTTCCAGAGTGCGGTCTGCACAGGAGAAGCTCCTCTTAGATCCGGAAGAAGGGAGCCGTGTAAGTTGATCGATGTGAGAGGAGGATGTCTAAAAACTTCGGAAGGAAGAATCGAACCGTAAGCAAAGATGATATAGAGATCGGCGGGAAAGGAGCCGAAGTCTGCGAGAGCCTGTTCTTTTTCTTTTTTGACGGACTCGTATTGGAACACCGGAAGTCCGTGTGCGAGCGCGATCTTTTTGACAGGACCGGGTTCTGGGGTTCTACTTCTTCCCTTGGGTCGATCCGGATTGGTGACGACAAAAAGAACTTCGACGATCTTAGAATCGAGCAACGCTTGTAAAAGTTCTGCGGAATGTTCCGGGGTTCCAAAGTATCCGATTTTCATACTTATACCAAATCCAAGGGATCAAAGTCGATTTCAAGATATACTTTTTTCGAAAGTTTCAAAGGACGAACTTCTTTTTTGATGATCTCTCTCCAATACTGGATCGAAGACGTTTTGAGAATGATATGATTTCGAAAGTTGGAATCGATTCTATAAAAAGGACAAGGCGCTGGACCGAGCAAGACCGTATCCTTGGATGGAAAGAATTTTTTAAGAGCGTTGAAAACGAGTTCGATCGTTTCCAAGGAAACGGCCTCGTCTTTGGATCTCGAAACGATTCGGATCAATCGAGAGAACGGCGGGTAGAAAAGCTCTTTTCGAACGGGAATTTCAGATTCATAAAATTGAATATAGTCTTGGGTCATCGCCATCAGGATGACCGGGTGATCGGGCGCATTGGTTTCGATGAGAACCTCGCCTTTGAGAGTCGAACGCCCTGCTCTTCCCGCGACCTGGGTCAAAAGGGAAAAAACCCTTTCGTTGGCTCGAAAGTCAGGAAGACCGAGTCCGATTCCGGCGTTTAAAACGCCGACTAACGTTACCCGGGATGCGTCAAGGCCTTTTGCGATCATCTGAGTTCCGGTGAGGATGTCGATCTTCCCTCCGAGAAGGCGGGAGATGACTTCGTTTAACAAACTTCGATCCTGGATCGAATCCTGGTCGAGCCGCTCCACCCGGGTCTGCGGAAATGCTTCGAGAAGATTTTCTTCCAACTTTTGGGTTCCCGTTCCCTTAAGCGTCAGGGTTTCGCCCATTCGTTTTTCAAGAGAATCTAACGTTTCCGTATGACCGCAGAGATGGCAGATCGCAGTTCCCTTTTTGTGATAACAAAGATTGGTCGTACAATTCGGACAAGGCACGTAGGACGAAGTCGCCGGAGAATAGATCAGAGGACTGTAACCTCTTCGATTCAAAAGAAGAATCACCTGTTCTTTTTTATCCAAACGTTGTTTGATCGCAAAGGAAAGTTCGGAACTTAGGACGTTGGATTCTTTTTGATTTTCCAAGATACGAACCGTCGGAGGCATCACACCTTCGGGCCGTTTGGTGAGCGTGTGAAGATGAATCTTTCCTTCCTTTGCTAAATGATAGATCTCCAAGGAAGGAGTTGCGGTTCCCATAACGAGTAGCGCGTTATTTGTCTTGCATCTCTGCATCGCGACTTGTCTTGCGTGATATCTCGGGCTCGAATGTTCCTTAAAGGAAGAATCGTGATCCTCGTCTATAATGATGAGTCCCACGTTGGAAACCGGAGCAAAGACCGCGCTTCTTGTTCCAACCGCGATTCTTTTTTTGCCCGTGAGGAGTTCGTTGTAGGCCTTGAATTTTTCGGAAACCTTGAGGGCCGAATGAAGAACGGCGAGTTGTCCTGGAAAAATGAGTTCTAATTTTCGTATGATATGAAAGGTCAAACTGATTTCGGGAACAAGAAGAATGACGGATCGATCCGAACTTTCCAAAATTTTTTGGATGAGATGGATATAAACTTCCGTTTTTCCCGAACCGGTGATTCCGAACAAAAGATGAACCGCGGTTTGACCGAAAGTCGAAACTATATTTTGATAAGCGACTTCCTGTTCTTGGTTGAGTTTAACGGGTTTACCTTCCGCGTCCGAGGGAAAGGCTTCGAGTTTGACCTGTCTTCTTCCGGCTGGAATCATCTTGTAGATACATTCTCCCAAGGAAGCGATGTATTGATCCTTCATCCAATAAGCCAAGTCGATCTGTTCTTGAAGGAGAATCGGAGTTTTATCGATGATTTTTTCTATCCGCAACACCTTGTAGTTCGGTTCGTTTTGGTGAACGGAAACGATGATCCCTTCTTCTTCCCGATTGCGAAGTTTTGCGTGTACGCGGATTCCGACTTTTGTTCCTGGCGGAACCTCGTATGTAAACGTATCTTCCTCGATCGGAAGATCGAACGCAATCTCCGCGTAATAGATCAAAGCACGTCCTTGAGTTTGGTTTGAAAGAGAGCGAGTTGGGAAAGAATACTTTCTTTGATCGAAATCTCTTCTTTTTTGATCGTCTCAAATTCGAAGGATTCTTTTGAACCGGAAAAATTTTTGCGTTTGGTTTCGATTGCGGAGATCGCTTCCGGAGAACGTAATACTACCATCGGGATTCCGGGAAGGAAGTCTAACGTTCTTCCCATCATCTCTAGAGCCTTTTCCTTTCCATATACGGCGATTGCGCTCGTTCCCAAAAGAATGATTCCTTTGATTTTTTCGGATTCGATCGTTTCTTTTACTTGGGTCTCGCACTTTTCGGTTCTGAGTTTCCAATCTTCCGCGTTCGATTTGGAATGAGCAAAAATACAAGCGGGATATTCTTGATAGTAGAATTCCTGATGACTAAAACCGAATTGTTTTAGGATCATTCTTCCAAACAGTTCTTCCGCTTCCTTGGTTCTAAAAACCTGATCGGGGGAAGTTTTAGAAAAAGAAGGTCTTCCCGGAGCGATCTCCCCCGTATAATGAAGTACTAATACCGGTTTTCTTCCCTTTACGAGAAAATTACGAACCGCACTGATCCGATCCGTACAAAGCTTGCACGTGAAATTTCTTTCCGCAGCCCGAGCCGGTCGTCGTACTTGGATTCCTTCCGCCTCGAGTTGAAGATCCTTTTGTTCTTCCCCAGGATTCCAATCCTCTTTCCAGACGAGTTCGGTTGTTTCCGGAGGTTTTTCACCCGCAAATTGAAGAATCGGAACCTGTTTTTTTTGGATCAAAAAACGAAGATCCCCTAAAATTCTTCCCAAACTTGTGAGAATCTGTTTATCCATCGGTGTATTGATCCGAAGAAATGTTAAGCGACTTCATCTTTCTGTATAAATGGGACCGTTCGATTCCGAGAACTCTGGAGGTTCTTGTCACGTTGCCTTCGTTGGTCTGTAATGTTTTTATAATATACTGTCTTTCGAATTCTTCTTTTGCCTTTCTAAAATCACCGAGTTCCACCATTTCATTGGCCGTTTTGAAACCTTTGAGTGCGTCTCTTGCGTCGTTTGCGGTGATCGTGGATCCGACCGTCATGATACAAAGACGTTCCATGATGTTTTTGAGTTCTCTTATGTTTCCGGGCCAAAAATGGTTTTGAAGAATGGAGACCGCTTCCGATTCGATTTTTTTCGGAGGAAGGTTGTTTTCTTCCAAGGTTTTTGCTATATAATAATCCACGAGCAAGGGGATATCCGAAGTTCTTTCTCTCAGAGGAGGAATCGTGATTGGAATTACGTTCAGACGATAGTAAAGGTCTTCCCTAAACTTTCCGTCTCGAATCGCCTCTTCCACCGGGATGTTTGTCGCGGCGATGATTCGAACGTCGACCGTGATCGTTTCGGTGCTTCCCAATTTTTCAAAACGTTGTTCTTGAAGAATTCTCAATACTTTGGCCTGTGTGGAAAGAGACATGTCGCAGATTTCATCTAAGAATAAAGTTCCACCGTTAGCCGCCTCGAATTTCCCGATCCTGGAATCGGTAGCTCCCGTAAAAGCGCCCTTCGTAAAACCGAAAAGTTCCGATTCGATCAATTCTTCCGGAATGGCGGCGCAGTTCATCTCCACAAACGGAAGATCTTTTCGTTTAGAATTTTTGAATATAGTTTTGGCGACGAGTTCTTTACCGGTTCCATTCTCCCCATAAATAAACACCCTTGCGTTGGTAGAGGCGGCTTGCGCGATCGCGAACTTTACCTTTTGGATCGCGGGAGAGTTTCCCAGAATTTCATCATATTCTAATTTAATTCCGGCGTTTTGATTTTTTTCATCCGGCTGGATTACGTTTTCGATCGCTTGGAGAACCTTTTCGATGGAAAGAGGTTTTTCCAAAAAATCGACCGCCCCTTTTTTTGTGGCAGCGACCGCGATCTCGATGGTTCCGTGTCCGGAAATCATCAAGATGGGAAGCGTTGGATAGAGTTTTTTACATTCGTCCAAAACGACGATTCCGTCTTCTTTGCCGAGCCAGACGTCGAGAAGAATGAGAGAAGGTCTGTCGACTTTGAGTTGTTTGAGAAGCGTCTTTCCGGTCGAAAAGGTTTCGACTTCAAAACCCTCGTCTTCCAAAATTTCCTTAAGGGATTTTCTGATTTCGGGTTCGTCGTCGGCGATAAATATTTTCATTGTGTTTTTAGGAAACCGGAAGTTCGATCTGGAAACGACAACCGCCCATACTGGAAGAATCTATCGAGATATGCCCGTTGTGGTCAATCACACTTTTCTGAACGATCGCAAGACCGATCCCCGAAGTGTTGTTGTTTTTTGTGGAATAATAAGGTTCGAAAACTTTTTGTTTCAGCTCGGGGGAGATTCCGATTCCATTGTCTTCGATCGCGATGATCGCCACTCTTCGCATAATCTTTCTGCTTATCGAAACTGAAATCAGAATGGAACCCCTATACTCAGGAAGTTTTTCTTTTTCCCTTTTTCTTTCGATCGCTTCTATGGAATTTTTAATCAGGTTTGTCAAAACCCGAAGGATGATTTTTTGGTCCAAAAAAAGTTGAGGGAATGATTTTGCGATTCTTGTTTCGATTTTGATCATCGGCGTATGTTCGAAAAGTTTGACTGCTTCCAAGATGATCGGTTCCAAATTTTGGTTGATGAGTTTGGGAGCGGGCATACGCGCGAAGTCGGAGAACTCGTTTACAAGATGTTCTAAAACTCGAACTTGTTTGATGATCGTTTTTGTTCCGTTTTCCACAACTTCGTGGAACTCTTCCCAGTTTTCGGATTTCATCTTTCTTCGAATTCTTTCCGCGGAAAGTTGAATCGGTGTAAGAGGGTTTTTGATTTCGTGGGCCATTCTCTGCGCGACCTCTTTCCAAGCCGCGATTCTTTGACTTTGCATGAGTTCGGCGTTTTTGGATTTTAGGTCCTGAACCATCTGATTAAAAGAATCGATCAAGGCTCCGATTTCTCCGGTCTCGCGGATTTCCAGACTGATGTCGGTGTCCCCCATCGAAATCTTTTGCGTGGCGTTTGCGAGCTCGATGATGGGTCTTGAAATTCTTCTCGCGAAAAGAAGGGAAAAGTAAATCGCGAGTAAAAAAATCGAAACCGTGATGATGCTAAACGTTAAACGAATTCGATACGGAAGTTTTTCCTTCGCCAAATCCGCTCGGTCGTAATTTCTACGCGTTGAAATGAGAGAATAGACGATCTTTTCCTCCCCTTTGTGAATTCGAATCCCGGTCTGAAGAATTCGTTTTCCGATCGGAAAGGGTACTCGCAGGAAATACATGGAATAGTCCGGACGATAACTCGTAAATTCAGTCCAAAGAGAATTTTTGGAAAAAGATCTAAAGTCGTTTTGCAAAGGTTTATATTTTAAACCGCGATTTTCCAATATAGCCTTTTCGTTCTCATAGATTCCTACATAAAACTCGTCGCTCTGGATCAGATTGAGTTTTGAAGCTCCCGCGACCAGACTTTCCAAATTGAGAGGATAAATTCTTAAAAAACTTTCAAGTAACCTAGTTTTTTCTATGAGAACTTTTTTTTTCGGTTCTTCTTCGTTTCGAATCAGAGATTCCCCCGAAGAAAGAGCTTCTTCGATATCGATTCCATAGAATCTTTCGTAAATTTTTCCGGTAATATTCGAGGAAAGAAAAAGAATCGGCACCGACGGAAGTAAAGCGACAAAGATAAAAGAAAGTGTCAGTCGATAACGGATCGAACTTTTGAGTCTTCCCGTTTCTATATTTCTTTTGTTTCTATAAAAATAAGAGATAAGAAGGGAAAGAGAAAAGAGAGGGATGAAAAAGAAGATATAAACCACGAGTCGATCTAAGAATCCGATATCGTCGCTCTGGATATTTCTTCCGGAAAACTGAATCGCTTCCGCGAGAGTGACGGAAAGAAGAATGATCAGACCTAAGATGAGTAGATCTCTTAGATAATATCTGGTTTCGTCGTTCATTGCGAAAAAGTGAATGTATTAGACAAAATCGTTCTTTACGATATTGGTCAAAGCCTCCAAGGCTTCGTCTTCTTTATCGCCTCGAACCTGGATTCTAAATTCGTTTCCGGGAGCGAGCGCGAGCATCATTAGACCCATGATACTCTTTCCGTTTACTTCCACATCGTCTTTGACGACGGTGATTTCACAGGGAAATTTGGACGCACAGTTTACGAATACGGAGGCCGGTCTGGCGTGCATCCCGGTCCCGTTCTCATTGATTTTGAGGAGGATTTCTTTCAATTTTACCCTGCTGTAAATATTGACCTAATTTTTGATTGAATTCTTGCGCGGCGTTTTTGCCCAATTTACGCAAACGTTGATTCATCGCGGCGGTCTCGACGATGATAGGAATGTTTCTTCCCGGTCTTACCGGAACTCGAATCAGAGGAATCTGCACTCCGAGTAATTCTTCGGTAGGATTTTCAAGACCCGTTCTGTCGAAGTCTTTGTCTTCAGCCCATTCTTCCAGATGGATGATGAGTTCAATCAACTTATGATCTCGAACGGAACCGATCCCGAAGATATCTTTAATATTCAAAATTCCTAATCCACGAATTTCCATGTGGTGGCGCAATAGATCCGAGCACGTTCCGATCAGATAACTTTCGGAAAGTCTTCTGATTTCGACCATATCGTCCGCGACGAGACGGTGCCCCCTTTCGATGAGTTCGAGCGCAGTTTCGCTTTTTCCTACTCCGCTCTTTCCAGAAAGAAGGATTCCGATCCCGAATACTTCGATCAAAACCCCGTGTCTCATCGTTCTCGGCGCAAGACTTCGATCCAGGATCCCGGAGATCAGAGTGATGAACTTATGAGTCGATACGTCCGAAATCATAAGCGGGATTCCCAGTCTTTCGCAGTTTTCCTGAAAGATAGGAGGCGGAGGATTTCCGTGTGTAAAGATGATACAGTTGAGATGAAAGCTGAAAAAATCCGCCGCGATTTGTTTTAAGTCTTCCGGGGATCGGGAAGTGATATAGGCCCATTCCCCTTTGCCGAAAATTTGAATCCGATCGTGAGCGAAACTTTCATAAAAGCCGGTGAGGGATAGACCGGGACGATTGATCTCGGACATGTTGATCCGATTGGTAAGTCCCTTTTCGCCCGCCAAAAGACGAAGCCCCAATTCTTCGTGTTCGTTGAGAATGTTGGAAACGTTGATTCCCGGCATGGACATACAATTATCTGGACTCCAAGGACTTTACTTTTTTTCTCTGACTCGAAGGAAGAATTTTGAGAATTTTTCTGTATTTTGCGACGGTTCGTCTTGCGATTTCGATTCCCTGTTTCTGAATCGCTTCCACAATTTCCTGATCGGATAAAGGATTTTCAGGTTGTTCTTCTTTTATCAAATTTCGGATCAGATCGTGGATCTTTTTGGAGGATTCGATTCCACCTTCCGAAGAACGAACTCCTGAGGAAAAAAACCATTTTAATTCTAAAATTCCGCGGGAGGTTTGTACATATTTATTAGAAGTGATTCTTGATACGGTGGATTCGTGCATGTCCAGTCTTTCGGCGATGTCCTTCAGAGTTAAGGGTTTGATGAATTGAATTCCCTTACGAAAAAATTCGGTCTGCATTTCTATGATGGCGGAAGTGACTTTGAATAGGGTTTGTCTTCTTTGATTCACCGATCGGATCAGCCATTCTGCGGAGCCTAACTTTGCGGTGATGTATTCTTTATCCGAATCTTTTGCGTTTTTTAGAATATTCTTATATTCTTTATTGATCTTGAGCCGGGGAATCCACTCGTCGTTGATGTAGATATCGAATTCTCCGTCGACTTCGCGAACGACAACATCCGGAATTACGTAATCCGGTTTGTTCGCGGTGTAGAGAGTCGCCGGATACGGTTCTAATTTTTTGATTTCGAAGGCGAGACTTTCCACCGCTTCGAGTGAAAGTTCCATTTTTTTGGAGATCGTTTTGTAATCGAGTTTTTCCAGATCTTTGATATGCTCGGCGATTAGAATATGCAGTTTCGTATCATCCGGTTTTAAAATCTTAGCTTGGATCAGAAGTGTTTCTTGAACATCCTTGGCTCCGATTCCGATCGGATCGAGTCTGTGAATCTGTCCTAAAATTTTACGAACTTTTTTTTCGTTCAGTTTCATTTCCGCACAAAGGTCTTTGATGGGAACTGAGATAAATCCGTGATCGTCGAGCATCGAAATGAGAATTTCACCGATGGCGATTTCGTCCGGTTTTAAGTTGGAAAGTCGAAGTTGCCAGAGAAGGTGTTCGGAAAGGGAACTTTTTTCGGGCGAAGATTCTATGTATTTCTGATTTCGATCGCTCGCATCGGTTCCACCGGAACCGGCGCGGTCGATGGAAAAGTTATCCTGCCAGGTGATGTCCGAATTCTTTAAGAAATCATTTTTTTCCTTTCGTTTGAGATCGTCTCTGCTGTAGAGATCGGGAGTCCGATTTCTTTCGGAAGCATATTCTTCTTCGAGCATCGGATTTTCCACAAGTTCGGAGCTGATTCGATCCGAAAGTTCGAGTGTGGATAAGGGTAGAAGTTCGATGGACTGTCTTAAGTCCTGGGTCATCACCAGTTTCTGAGTCTGTTTTTGAACTAGTGAATGACTGAGGTTCACAGCGTAAAATCCTCGCCCAAGTAGATTCTTCTGGTTTCAGGGTCGTTGACGAGATCGTGAGTCGAACCGGAGATCAAAATTCTTCCGCTGTACATGATATAGGCGCGATCGGTGATTTTCAACGTTTCTCTTACGTTGTGGTCCGTGATAAGAATTCCGAGTCCTCTGTCTTTTAAGGATTGAATCACCGTTTGAATGTCCTTTACCGCGATCGGATCCACGCCGGCAAAGGGTTCGTCCAAAAGAATAAAGTCCGGATTGGTGACAAGGGCCCTTGCGATTTCACAACGTCTTCGTTCCCCGCCGGAAAGAGTATAACCCTTTTGATTGGCGACTCGCATGATCTGCAATTCGATGAGAAGTTCGTCCCTTCTTCGAATGACTTCGGCTCTCGGAAGATTCATCGTTTCGAGAATGGCTTCCAAGTTTTCGGCTACGGTTAGTTTGCGAAAGATAGAAGCTTCTTGCGCGAGATAACCCACTCCGGATCTCGCGCGGATATGCATCGGAGATTCGGTTACGTCTTGTCCATCTATGTAAACTTTGCCGGAGTCGGGTCTTACAAATCCTACTGACATATAAAAAGAAGTGGTCTTACCGGCGCCGTTAGGGCCTAACAAGCCGACCACTTCCCCTTTTTTGATATCAAAGCTGGCTCCATCCACAACCTTTCTTTTGTTGTAGACCTTGACCAGGTTTTCCATTCGGAAGGTTTTACTCATAATCGTAATTTACTTTCCGGGAATGATTCCATCGGTCAAAAGGGCTCTACCTTCCCTCGGAAAGAATATGATTCTTCCTGCATGAATGTCTCGGCCGTTTTTTTTCAACGTTGGATTTCCCTCAAGATACACTTTTTCCTCTTTTTCAAAATATGTGGCGTATTCTCCCGTTGCGGAAGAATCTTTACCTTCTATCAGAACGTTTCCACGAATTACGGTTTCATTCTTATCCATAAATCGTTCAAACTCGATTGCGGTCATCGTGCTCGTGATCGCGTCCGTTTTTTTATCAAGAAAATCGATTTTTCCCGAATCGGTCAAATGAATGTACTGTTCGTTTTTGAAGTAGTCAAGGACATTCCCGGAGAGGATCAATCGGTTTTCACGATCAAACATCGTGATCTGATTTCTGGCTTCCACTTTCGTGGAATTTTTTCCATAGCTGATCAGTTTTTCCGCGTTCATTTTCATGGTATGACGATAGATGGTCGCGTTTCCATAGAGACCGACTCTGGTTTCTCCAGTCTCATCCTTATCACTGATTAAACGATCTCCTTTGAGGATCGCGATTCTTCTTACTTCTTTTTTTGTTTTTTCTTCCGTCGGTTGTTGTTTTTCTTTTGAATCCTTAGTTTCCACCTTTTCGGTATCCATATAATTCTGAAAAAGAATACTCTCTCCTGTGAGTTCGACTCTGTTTTCGTTTGTATAAAATGTGAGTTGATTTCCGGTGAGATAACGATCCCTTGCGATAAGAATCGGATTCGGATCCGTTGTGATCTTGTCTTCGTCCTCTTCAAAAACCGCTTCCTTACAAAGGATCGTGATTTGTGGATGAGCTATGATTACGTTTTCTTTCAAAAGAGTTGTCTTCTTCGCAAGGTTTCTTTCGATAAAGGTCGCGGAGATTACGGTTTTGGTTCCGCTTTTATCGGTGTGAAAGAGTCTGGGACGATCCTTGATATAAATTTTTTCTTCGATCTTATCGTATTCACCCGTGCCTGCACGTAACGTGACTCCGTTGTCTCCGTCTTGGATAAACACTCCGCCTTTTAGAAATCCTTTGAATGCGTCTTTGCCGTAGACTTCGATTTGATTGGCGGAGAGTTTGACCTTTTTGTGTTGGATCCAAGCGCCCCCTTCCAAGATGAATGCGGTGATCTTGAGTCCGGAGATTACCTTGTCTTCTTGTGTAAGAGCGGAACCTCCCCACAAAGTGGGGAAACTCGGAGCCGTGTTTTTCTTTTCCACGTTTTCTGGAATGCTTACGAATTTTCTGTCTGCGGTTTCGCTTCCGATAAGAAGAGGTGGTTTTACGTTTCCATGATTTTGCGAAAGTGCAAAACAAAATAGAATCAAAAGTAAAACCTTTCGAATCATTTGGAACCGGCCGCTTTGAGCGGATTGGTTCCGCCTTGTGTGATCGCTGAAGGTTTTAGAATCGTAAATTTATTTAGGTCCTTGTCGGCGCGTAATCCGACACCGTGAATCGTAGTCCCATCTGAGCTCACCGTCACTTCGGAATTGGATTCCAACTTCTTCGTGTCCATATTGTATTCGATCTGTTTTGCGGTGAGAATCTTGTTGTCGTCGGTTCTAAGAAAGATCTTTCCTTCCAATTTCATCAATCGGGTCTTATGATTGATTTCGCCTTTTTCGCCGAGGAGTTTGGATTTGAATTTTCCGTTTTCGAACTGATCAAAATCGATATTGTAAAAGATAGTTTTGTTTTCATTTACATAGACGTAGGATTCTTGGGCTTTCAGTTCCCATTGAAGTTTTCCGTCCTGATCGTAGGCTTCTCTTTTGAAGTTTCGAATGGAAATGGAAGCCCCGCTTTCTCTTTCCTTTTCCACTCTTTCGTAATTCTTTTTTTTACAATTTTGGAAGAAAGGCGCAAAGAACCCGAGCAGAATCAGAAAGAAAAAAAACCGATTCCGACTTTCCACCTTGTGTTTCATGAGAGGTCCGATTACGAATGATTTGCGGAAGATAGAATCTCTTTTTTTACGTAACGATCCAAAGCTATCATTTCCTTGAGAAGACTTTTGATCTGAGAAAGAGGATATTGAGTCGTCGCGTCGGAAAGAGCCTTGTCCGGATCGGGATGCACTTCCATAAAGATCCCTTCGATTCCCAAGGAAACCGCAGAACGGAGGATGCTCGGGATGAATTCCCTCTGACCACCGGTGCTGTTTCCAGCGGCTCCGGGAAGTTGAGCGGAATGAGTCGCGTCGAAGATAACGGGAATGTCGAAGCCGTGGATGATCGGAACCGCTCTTCCGTCAAAGACCAGATTTCCATAACCGAAACTCGTTCCTCTTTCCGTTACGAGAACTTTGTCGTTTCCGGATTCTTTCATCTTCACCGCGATATGACGCGTGTCGGCGGGAGCTAAGAATTGTCCTTTTTTGACGTTTACCCATTTGCCGGTTTTCGCCGATTCCGCTATGAGATCGGTTTGTCTGCATAAAAATGCGGGAATCTGATAGATATCCAAGACGTCCTTGAGAGGTCCGATTTGGTGTGTTTCGTGAATGTCCGTGAGCACCGGGACGTTGTATTTGTTTTTGATATATTCTAAATTCTTAATACCTTCCGCGAGTCCAGGACCTCTATAAGAATTTACGGAGGAACGGTTTGCTTTATCAAAACTACTTTTGAAAATATAAGGAATTTTTAATTCTCCACAGATTTCAATCATCTCCGCGCAGACCCGATCCAAGAGGTCTCGGTTTTCCATCACACAAGGGCCCGAGATCAGAAAGAATGGTTGGTCTCCTCCGATTTTGGCTCCCTTTAGGAATTCTCTTTGGGTGCAGGTATTGTCTTTCATGATTATCCTTTCTTTGAGTATTTCACGGCGGCGCCGATAAATCCAGCGAATAAAGGATGAGGCGCCGTCGGTTTGGATTGAAATTCGGGATGGAACTGAACCCCGATAAACCATTTGTGTTTTGGAATTTCCACGATCTCTACGAGATTTTCATCCGGAGAGGAACCGGAAAGAACCATTCCGTTTTCTTCATATTGTTGTTTGTAGCGGTTCGTAAATTCAAAACGATGTCTGTGACGTTCGTGTATGAGTTCCGACTTGTATTCCGCGAAGGCGAGAGTTCCTTTTTTAATTTTGCAAGGATAGGAACCGAGTCTCATCGTTCCGCCCATTTGTTCTATATCGTTTTGTTCCTCTAAAAGCGAGATCACGGGGTTTTCCGTGTCGGGTCTGATTTCGGTGGAATTTGCATCCTTCAAACCGAGGACGTTTCTTCCAAACTCTACGACAGCGCACTGCATCCCGAGACAAATTCCGAAAAAAGGAATTCCTTGGGTTCTTGCGTATTGGATCGCGAGAATTTTTCCTTCGATTCCACGATCCCCAAAACCTCCCGGAACCAGAATTCCGTGAACGTTTTTGAGGGTATTGATTACGTTTTCCTTATCCAGGTTTTCGGGATCAATTTTTACGAATTCTACTTTAGCTTCGTGAGCGATTCCGCCGTGAGAAAGACTTTCGTAGATCGAACGATAGGCGTCTTGTAAGGATATGTATTTTCCCACAACCGCAACTTGAACGGTATGTTTCGTGGTGAGAAGTCCTTTCACCATCGAATCCCAATCTTCAAACTTAGAAGTTCCAAGTTCCAGACCCATCGTTTTCAAAACGACTTCGTCCAATTTTTCTTCCTTATACATTTTAGGAATTTCGTATATAGAAGTGGAGATGTCGCTCGCGGAAATTACGTTCTCTTCCTTGACGTTGCAAAAAAGGGAAAGTTTGTTTTTCATTTCCTTGGTCATCGGCTGTGAAACTCTGCAAACCAGAATATCGGGTTGAATACCTAGACCTAGTAATTCTTTTACGGAATGTTGGGTCGGCTTTGTTTTCGCTTCTCCGGCGGCGGTGATCGTAGGAACTAACGTGAGATGGACGAAAAGAACGTTGGAGCTTCCGTGTTCGTAACGCATCTGACGGATCGCTTCTAAGAATGGAATGGACTCGATGTCGCCTACGGTTCCTCCGATTTCCACGATGATAAAATCCGGATTCTCCTCTCGGGCGACGATATACATTCGGTTTCGGATTTCGTTCGTGATATGAGGAACAACCTGGACGGTTCGACCGAGGTAGTCTCCTTTTCTTTCTCTTTGGATTACGGTATTATAAATTTGTCCGGTCGAAACCGAATTCTTCCTGGTGAGTTTGGAATGAGTAAAACGTTCATAGTAACCAAGGTCCAAATCGGTCTCGGCTCCATCGGCGGTGACGTAAACTTCTCCGTGCTGATACGGACTCATGGTTCCCGGATCGATGTTGATGTATGGATCCATCTTTTGGAGGGAAACAGTATATCCTCTACTTTCCAAAAGACATCCCAGAGCCGCTACTGTGACTCCTTTTCCAAGTGAGGAACTCACCCCTCCGGTTACAAAGATAAACTTAGTTCTCGACAACTTCCATTCCCGCCTTTCAGAACAGAGTTTTGGGAGTTTCCAGAAATTCAAACAGGAATTTCTCTGAATTCTGTCTCTAAAAAAATGGAAAGGGGAAGTTTTAGAGTTTCAGGATTTTCTCTATCAAAAGCGAGGTGGATTTTCCGGGTACAAAGGGCAAGATCTTGACTTCTCCTCCGAATTCCCGAACCAAGGGTGTTTCCGGTAGATCTTCCACTTTATAATCTCCTCCCTTGACGTGAATCGCCGGTCGAACCAAACGTAGGAGCTCCAGCGGAGTATCTTGGGTAAAGATCGTAACTGCGTCTACAAATCGAAGATTTCCCAGGAGAATCGCTCGATCCTCTTCGGAAACAACGGGTCGGTGCTCTCCTTTGAGCCTTTTTACGGAAGAATCCCCGTTGAGGCCGATCCAGAGAAAATCTCCGAGTTCCTTTGCTTGAGAAAGATAAGTGAGATGTCCGCGATGAACGAGGTCAAAACATCCATTTGTAAAAACGATTCTTTTAGAATTTCGAATTTGATTGGAAAAGGACGCTGCTTCTTCCCACGGGATAATATGGTTTTTCAAATCCATATCCTAACCTGAAAAGGTTCCCATAGATTGGAGAGAAGAATTGAGTTCTTCAGGAGTTACGGTTTCGGCTCCGAGTTTTCCGACGACAACTCCCGCGGCGGCGTTGGAGACAACACTTGCGTCCAACTGATTGAGTCCCGCCGCGTGATAAGCGGTATAAGCGCTGATGACAGTGTCCCCTGCTCCGGTTACGTCAAAAACTTCCCTGGCGACCGTTGGGATATGAAAGATTTCTTTTTGAGAAGTCAGATATAAACTCATTCCCTTTTCCCCTCTCGTAATCATAAGAGAAGGAGAAGAAAGTTTTTCGGTGATTTCTTTCGCGGCTTGCAGAATTTCTAAATCGGTTTCGAGTTTTTTTCCGATCGCCTTTCCCGCCTCGTGATGATTAGGAGTGAGGATACTCACTCCTTTGTAGAGAAAAAAATGACTCACCTGAGGATCGACTGTTACGATCTTTTTTTTGTCCACGCAGATCTTTGAAATTTCTTGAATGAGTCTCGGAGTCAGAGTCCCTTTATCGTAATCCGAAAGAATGACCGCGTCGGAAGAATCGATTCTATCTAAGAATGCTTGGATAAGAAGATGCTCTTCCTGTTTTGTGATGGGCTTTAATTCTTCTTTGTCGATTCTGCAGACTTGTTGGTGTCCGGCAATGACACGTGTCTTGAGAATTGTCGGAACCTCTTCGGATTGAAGAAGAAAGTTTTTTTCTTTGTCTGTGTTTTCATTGGAAAGAAGTTCCAGAAGGTTTTTCGCTTTTTCGTCTTTTCCTGCTCTTCCAAGTACGACGGATTTTACACCCAAGCTCGATAAATTTTTGACTACGTTTCCTGCTCCCCCTAAAGTAATCTTTTCCTTTCTTACCCAGACGACGGGAACGGGAGCTTCCGGAGAAATTCGGCTTACTTCACCGATAAGGTATTCATCCAAAATAAAATCACCGATTACGATAATTCTTAAGTCTTTTAGTTTTTCTGTGGAAGTTTGAAAACGATTTCGGTCCAGATAATACAAATTCTACCAAGCCTTTGGATTTTGATTTACGGTTTCTCTCTAAGCCGCTATAGTATCCTTCCCGTGTCAACAACTACTGTCCCTATCTTTCCTTTGCCGGAAATCATTCTATTCCCGGGGACTTACTTACCTCTGCATATCTTCGAACCCCGATACAGGCTGATGTTAGATTATTGTATGGAATCCGGAGAAGAATTGGCCGTAGCTCCCATTCTTCCCGCAAAATCAAGGGCGCCGTCAAAACATCCGGAAATAGAAACCGTTTTTGGATGGGGAAAGATCATTCGAAGAGATCCTCTTCCCGACGGAAGATCCAATATTCTTTTAGAAGGCAAAGGAATCGCAAAACTCATAGACTATGAAACCGTAGAACCTTTTCGGGTGGCAAGAATCGAAAAAATAGAACCCGATTTTGAATATCTAAAAGATAAAGATTTTAAGAAAACTTTTGAAAGACTTCTTTTTATGACCAAAAGGATTCTGCTTTCCGAGGGCGCGGGAGAGGATCTTATTTTGAGAATGAACGAGCTCATGACTCATCCTTTTCCCATCGATTTTATCGCTTCCATTCTCAACTTTGAATTCTCCAAAAAACAAGAAATTCTGGTCGACCCAAACCCGATGGAAAAAACAAAAATTCTTTTGGAAATCGTCGAAGAACTCAATTTGAAAGAATAATTTCCTTTTTCTTAAAACCCTTTCGGATTCTCCCGATACTTTATTTTCTTTGAATCTATTTTTTTGCTTATTGGCTCGTGATTCCTATATTTCCAATTTCCGATGTTTTCGGAACCTTTCTGCTCGGAGGAGAATTTCTGAACCTGTTTGGAACTTGGAAAGGTGGGGATGAAACTGTTTTCGGTACTCGGGAAGATTTTTTTTTAAGAATTTTTTCTTTTTTTCGGAGGAATCAATCTGTGGAAGACTCTTTTGAGAACCGTTCTATGTATGGCCACCTTACTTTTGAATTCCGAACAAGAGATTCGTTCCATTCTCCAGGAACACAGAACGGAAGTAGCGACATTGCTCATTCCGAAATCCACGTTGTCACGTTATGAAGAAAGGGAGAGAAGAATGCTCTCAAGGAAAATTCCAATGCTTTTGATAAGATACGGAAAATACCTGACTTCCATAAAACGTTTGGGGAATAAGGCCGGAAAGACCTTATATCAACCCAGTTTTGGGGGCGAAGAGATGAAAAGAATGAATGTTCGAGTCGGCACGGCGACCTGGTCCTTACTCGGAGTTCTATCGCAGACACATGGCGTGTCTCGTTGTTATCTTTTTAATTATCTCCTTTGGTTGGATGACATTGGAGTTGGAAGTTCTATCGTACGAACTATGAATGAGGGAGCTCCCACATTTCACAGAAACTACAGATATATCCTCCACCTCGATTTCTACGAAAATCGAATCAGTCGACGATTAGAATGCGATCCGTCCCATCTTTTCTCTGTTTTAGATTACCGAGACTGGTTTGATTCTTAAAAAAAGACAAGAGCTCTCTCGCAATCTTTGGAATATTTCAATTTCCGGAACTGAGCGATTCTCCTTTATAAAGAGGGAATGCTCTCCGTAAAAAAACATTTGACTTATGGTTCAAGAGAAAATGGTCGAGACGAGTTTACTTCTCCTCTCAACCACGACCTTCTAATATGACGAACATTTTTATATTCACTTTCGGATAAAAATCCTATCAAGACTTTTTAAGGATTTACCTTCTTAAAAACCCTTCTTGAAGTCACATAACGATCGACCCACCATTTCATAGAAATCTTATCGATAACTACACCTCTTGTCGAAGACGCATGAGAAAATTCTTTATCCGAAATAACGAGTCCTACGTGTGTGATTTTGCTCTGGTTGGGTGAAGCCGAAAAGAAAATGAGATCCCCGGCACGAAGGTCTTTGTGTGCAATATGACTTCCGGACTTTGCCTGATCTCTTCCTAAACGTGGAACGATTTTTGCGGGAACCCCGACCCTAGAGTCGGTAAGCGAGCTAAACGTAAAGCCAGAACAATCGACCCCTTTTTTAGAAGTCCCACCCCAATAATAAGGTGTTCCCTGCCATTCTTTAGTGACGGAAAGTAAATTCGAAGAACGTAATACTTCCCAGTCGGTTTTTCCAGGAGCAACCGGAGCATCAGGTTCTACTTCTGGGACCAAAGGTGGCTCCGGAATATTCTCTTCAAAACCAAATTTTGGTCTATCTCCGATTACAATTTGACCGGCAGAATCCAGCCCGCTGTCCAAGGTGCGCGCGGTAGCGATTGATGCCGTCCAAGAATCCAAGGATTTACTCTTTGTTCCGGAGTGAATCTTCTTTAATTGAGCAAGCAGATCGGATGCAAGCGTATAACGGTCGTTTGTTGGATTTAAAAAGATAGCTTGGCGAAATGCGGAATCCGTTTTTTCAAAAGGAGAAGAGCCGCCTTTTGCGGGGAACATACTTAAGATTCGAGAAGCCAATCTGTTTTCAGGAATTCCCACATTCTTTCCTGCGATCAACGCCCTTCCGCCGGACAATACCGAAAAGCCGTCCCAGCGGGATTTGAGCGCCGTCGATAAAAACACATTTCTGATTTCTTCTCGAATTCCCGCTTGATCGGTTTCTTTTACAAATAAGGAGACAAGTACGAAATCTTTTTCAGAGAGTTTTTGTTTTGCAAGTGCAGGAATCGCGTCTTCTGATTCCGTAAAACGCATTCCGGAAAGAGAAACGTAGTATTGATTTACGATCAATTGGGCGACTGCCTCCGGAGCCAAACCTTCCATGATTGCCCATGGAATCGTATTTTTCGTAATTTCGATAACTTTTGGATCCTTGGATTTTCCGCCCAATTTCTGAAAGACAGAATTCTTAATCAGGAGCGTCTGTCCGGTTTCAAAATCTTCCTTCAAAAGTTCGGAAAACGGATCCGCATAAATTCCGGTTTGTGATAAAAAAAGAATCCAAATTGTAAACAGAATTCTAAACATAAGAATCTCCTAATATATTAAAAACGTTAAGAAAGAATCCGGACTTACAAATCTCCGCCATGCATCCACGTTTGAAACTTCTTTCTTGCCAAGTATAGAATCAAACTTCCTATAAATGCCAATCCGGCAAACATTCCAAAAAAAGCCGGAAAACTCTCGGTGCTCATGAGTCCCCCTAACTTTCCAGTTAGAATTCCTCCAAAAAAACTGGAGATAAACCAAACCCCCATTAAGAAACCGCCGAGATGATTTGGAGCTAACTTGGTTACGAGAGACAAACCAACTGGAGAAGTAAACAATTCTCCGATCGTGATCAAGGCTACCATAAGAAGAAGCCAAAGTGGTGAAATTTTGCTTCCGAGTCTGAAATCGTAGGTGGCTCCGATCAAAGTAAGATATCCGAAACTTAAAATCAGAAAACCGTAGGCAAATCGCGTGGAAGTATCCGGTTTTAGATTTCTTTTTGAAAGAGCGGTCCAAAACGAAGCGACTAAAGGAGCAAACAATAAAATCAACAGAGGATTTAAGGATTGAAACAAAGGGGTTGGGATCTCATATCCGAATAAATTTCGATCCACGTGCCGGTCGATAAAAAGATTCATCGAAGAGCCGATTTGTTCAAAAACTCCCCAGAAGATGATCATAAAAGTTGCAAAGATAAAAATGACAGCCACCCGTTCTCTTTCTTCGTTGGTCAGTGGAACCGGTGTAGTCGATTGATTTAGCTGATTTTTTTTTCCCGGTTCAAATACGCTTTTAGGAATAATTCTCTGTCCAAAAAGAAAAATGAGGATCCCAAAAAGAACTCCGAAGGCCGCGACCCCAAATCCGTAACCCCAGCCAAAAGCGGCGCTGAAATAACCGCAGAAGATCGGACCCAAAAAACCGCCGAGGTTGATTCCCATATAGAAGATCGTAAAACCGGAGTCTTTTAGATGATTTTTGTTTTCTTCTTCGTAAATTCTTCCCATTACAG
Source organism: Leptospira ainazelensis (assembly GCF_016918785.1). Classification (GTDB taxonomy): domain Bacteria; phylum Spirochaetota; class Leptospiria; order Leptospirales; family Leptospiraceae; genus Leptospira; species Leptospira ainazelensis. The sequence goes on from NZ_JAFFPT010000006.1 coordinate 76,573, forward strand.
TCGAGATGTTCGGTTTAAAAAACCCGACTCCGATGATCAGCAAGGCTAATCCTAAAAAGAAAAACGGCTTTGTTTCAAAGGCCAGACTCAGATGCCCGAACATCATAAGCGTCGTTCCAAGAAAGATGGAAACTTTAAAACCGAGATAACGATCCGCGAGATAACCGCCGATCAAAGGTGTGAGATAAACAAGTCCGATATAATAACCGTAAATATCTTGTGCTACAGGATCGGAATAGTGAAAGACCTTCGTCAAAAATAACACAAGCAAAGCCCGCATTCCGTAAAAACTAAAACGTTCCCAAGTTTCCGTTAGAAAAAGAATCGAAAGAGATTTTGGATGGGAATTTACGCTTTTGCTCTGGAAGTCCATGTCGGTTCCTGGATATTTTCCTCTAAGTTCGCATAACGTGCGGCGACAAAAAAGTAATCGGAAAGACGATTCATAAAAATCATCGGAGAAGAAAGAATTTCGAGTCCTTCCTCCTTATAACGAACCATTTCTCTTTCCATTCTTCTGGAAACCGTTCTTGAAATGTGTAAAAAAGAAGAAGCCTTTGTTCCGCCTGGAAGAATGAATTTTTTCAGAGGAGTTAATTTTTCCTGCATCTGATCGATCTGATTCTCCAAAAAAGAAATATCCTCTTCTAAAATACAGGATTCTTCTTTGGGACGAAAACCCGCTAGTTCGGATCCGAGTTCGAAAAGTAAATTCTGGATCGTTTCTAAGGGAGAATGAAGAACGCTTCCCGTCGGTAAAAAAGCCTTCACAACTCCAATTGTGGAATTGAGCTCATCCGCAGTTCCATACAACTCCACTCGACGATCGGATTTCGGGACCTTGGCTCCGGTTGCCAATGACGTTTGTCCAAAGTCCCCTTTTTTAGTATAAATTTTCATAATTCCTAAACTTGCCCTGAACTTCTCAACCGAGGATGAGACAAAATACGATCAAAACATTCAGAAAACGCGATGGAAAGGAAAGGATTTTTTTAGACTAAAAAGGAAAAGAGTTGCTTTTACGGAAGAATGTAATTAATATTTTGACAAAACTTCCCTAAACTTAAGTTCGGCTCCCTCCGGACAAAACTTTAGGAAAAAAATATAAAAACTTTCACCTCCGTTCCAAACAGAGTGGAAGTTCGCAGTGGATAAACAAAGGCAGTTTTCTGCCCCAAAACTTCGGCCCGGACGGATCCGGGCAACACGATACAGGGAGGTTGTGACAATGATCATCAATCACAACATAAGTGCGCTCCGTACAAATAATGTACTGAAGAGTGTGAATAAAGAATTGGATAAGACCATGGAGAAACTCTCCACCGGGCAGCGGATCAATCGCGCCGGAGACGATGCTCTTGGTTTTGCGATGTCCGAAAAAATGCGTACTCAGATCCGCGGTCTTGCACAAGCGGAACGAAACGTAATGGACGGGGTTTCCTTTATTCAGGTAACGGAAGGAACTCTGGAACAAGTGAATAACATTCTGCAAAGGCTTCGGGAACTTTCCATCCAGACTTCGAACGGAATCTATTCGAATGAGGATCGAAAGTTGGTTCAACTGGAAGTCGATCAATTGATCGAGGAAGTGGATCGAATCGGAAAATCCGCCGAGTTTAACCGAATCAAGCCGCTTTCCGGAGACCATTCCAAACAATCGAATAAACCGATTCAACTTCAGGTTGGTCCAAACCAAAATGAAAAACTGGATATCTTTATCGATTCGATGAACGCCACCGGTTTGCAGCTGATGACAAATGGAAAGAAACAAGCCCTTTCCTCTCCGTCCAGCGCCAACGCGATGATCGGAATTTTAGATACCGCCATCTCCAAAGTCAATCAACAAAGAGCCGATCTTGGCGCCTACTACAATCGTTTGGAAATTACTTCTCAAGGATTGCAGTCCAGTTATGTGAATATGGTCGCCGCTGAAAGCCGTGTGAGGGACGCGGATATGGCCGAGCAAATCGTGGATTACACAAGAAACCAGATTCTTACCAAAAGCGGTTCCGCAATGCTTGCACAGGCAAACATGAGACCGGATCAGGTAGTGAAATTGTTAAGCGACCGATTTGGTTGATCGATTTTTCTTGAGACGTTGTTTTAAAGCCGCCCTTCGGGCGGCTTTTTTGTTTATTCTCCATAAGTAACCATTCTGCTCTCGCGGCTCGTTACTTACTTCTTCCCTTTTGATTCTTTTATCTTAGAATGGTCGTGTTCCTTTCCGGAATTTTTCTCTTTTTCTTTTCCGGATTTTTTGTGTTTGGAATGATCGGAATCTTTTCCATGTTCCCGGTGTTGATTCGTTGAATCTTTACGGTCCTTGTGATCGCCCTCATGCGCGGTGATCTCGGCCCCGGATAAGAATCCTTGTTTTCGCTGCGTCGGATTTTTAAATTTAAAGAGCGAGGAAAGCTCTCCTTGTTTCCAGAGTAAATAGATCGGAGGATAGACTAACAATTCTAAGATAAAACTCGTTACAAGACCTCCAACCATCGGAGCCGCGATTCGTTTCATCACATCCGAACCCGTACTCTGCGACCAAAGGATCGGCATCAGTCCCATCATTGCCGCGAGTACGGTCATAATTTTCGGTCGAACCCTGTGAACGGCGCCGTGCAAAACGGCGTCGATCCATTCTTCCGGATCGCGTAGCCTCCCCTTTTTTCGGGCGTCTTCAAAAGAAAGATCCAGATAGAGAAGCATAAAAACTCCCGTTTCTGCATCCAACCCCATGAGCGCGATCATTCCTACCCAAACCGCAACCGAAATGTGATAGTCTAGGACATACAACAATCCGATCGCTCCAATCAAGGAAAACGGAACCGCGAGGAGGATAATCAATGTTTTTGCATACGATTTAGTATTCGCATACAAAAGTAAGAATATAATAAAAATCGTAAGTGGAAGGACGTATTTCATTCTTTCCCGAACTCGAATCATGTTTTCGTACTGGCCGCTCCATTCTATGGAATAACCGCTCGGAAGCTGAACTTTCTCCGAAACGATCTTTTTGGCGCGATCCACGTATCCTCCGATATCCGTTGTGGACGGATCTACGTAAACGTAACCAGCAAGAAATCCGTTTTCATCCCGGATCATGGACGGACCGGTTTTGACCTTAATGTCCGCGATTTCATTTAGCGGGATATGACCAAAGGTCGAAGTTGGGACGAGTATGGATTTCATCTTTTCAACAGAATCTCTTAACTCTCTCGGATAACGAAGATTTACCGAAAATCTTTCCCTTCCTTCTATGGTTTGAGTGATCGATTCTCCTCCGATGGCGGATACTACGATCTGTTGAGCGGCGTCTACGGATATATTATATCTTGCTAAACTTAATCGTTTTAATTCAACATCGAGATAATAACCTCCCGCGGTTCTTTCCGCAAATACACTTCGTGTTTCCGGAACCGTTCTGAGAATCGATTCGACGTTAACTCCGATCTTTTCGATTTCCTCCAAAGAGGCTCCTAAAACTTTGATTCCAATCGGGGTACGCATTCCGGTGCTGAGCATGTCGATCCTCGCTTTGATCGGCATCGTCCACGCGTTAGTCGCTCCGGGAAATTGCATCTGCTCGTTGAGAATTTTTACCAATTCTTCCTTTGTGACCCTTTCCGATGTAAATAGAAGAAAGGGCCATTGTAGAATTCGAGGCCAAGAGGAATAAAATCGATCCGCTTTTCTCCATTCTTCTTTTGGATGTAGAAGGATTACGGTTTCCATCATGGAGAACGGAGCCGAATCGGTCGCGGTCTCCGATCGCCCCGATTTTCCAAAAACCCTTTTGACTTCGGGAACGGATTTGAGTTTTTGATCCATCGCGGTCATTAATTTTTCAGCTTCCGCAACGCCGATTCCGGGTAATGTGGTCGGCATATACAAAAGGGATTCTTCATCCAGAGGAGGCATAAACTCCGACCCTAAACTCAGATACACAGGAATCGTAAGAATCACCAAAACAAATCCGGTGGAGATGGTTTTTTTCGGATTGTGTAAAACCCAACGGCAAGCCGGTCCATAAAAGCGAAAGAGAATTTTACTGACCGGATGTTTTTCCTCGGGATAATATTTACCTACCAAAAGGCCTGTTGCGAGTTTGGATAGGAGTGAGTTTTTGAAGACAAAAGGATCCATTCTTGTAAAAAGCATTCGAAAGGCCGGATCCAGAGTGATCGCGAGCAACGCCGCAACCGCCATTGCAATGTTTTTTGAATATGCCAAAGGTTTAAACAACCTTCCTTCCTGATCCACAAGTGCGAATACCGGAAAAAACGCTACTGCGATGACGAGTAAGGAAAAGAAAACGGAAGGTCCGACTTCCAAAAGCGCTTCCAAACGGACTTGGTGATAATCGCCGATTCTTCCGGAAGTTTCCCATTCTTCCAATTTCTTATATGCGTTTTCGACTTCTACGATGGCCCCGTCCACGAGAACTCCGATGGAGATCGCCATTCCGGAAAGGGACATGAGATTGGCGTTGATATCCAATAGATACATCGGAATAAAAGTGATCAAAACGCTGATCGGAATCGTAAGAATCGGAATGATCGCCGATGGAAAATGCCAGAGAAACAAAAGAATTACGGCGGATACTATCAACATCTCTTCGATCAGTTTCCACCGAAGCGTCGAGATCGCATTTTGAATCAACTCCGATCGATCGTAGGTGGTTATCAATTCGGTTCCGCTCGGCAAATTTTTTCGAATCGATTCTATTTTTGTTTTGAGACGTTCGATGACGTTTAACGCGTTTTCGCCGTGTCGCATTACGATCGTTCCGGCCACGACATCCCCTTCCCCGTTCAGATCCGCGATTCCTCTTCTGATATCAGGGCCCAAGGAAACTGTAGCCACGTTTTTTACAAGAATCGGGGTTCCGTTGAGATCGGTTCCTAAAGATATATTTTCGATGTCTTCCAGGGAAGAAAGATAACCCCTTCCCCGAACCATAAATTCCGCACCGGAAAGTTCGACCAGCCTTCCGCCGGTTTCTTGGTTGCTTTCCCGGATTTTTCGAACCAAGGTTTCGAAATCTATATTATAGGAACGTAAAGCATTTGGCTGGAGAGTGATTTGATACTGTTTTTTAAAACCTCCGATCGAAGCTACTTCGGAAACTCCCGGAACCGCGTTGAGTAAATATCTAAGTTTAAAGTCCTGAAAAGTTCTTAGATCGGAAAGAGAAGAGTTTCCGGTAGTATCCGAAAGAGCATACTGATAGACCCAACCGACCGAACTCGCGTCCGGACCCAATTCCACCTTCACTCCCGCGGGAAGATTGGATTGAATTCTCGTTAGATACTCGAGAACTCTGGATCTTGCCCAGTAGATATCGGTTCCATCCTGGAAGATCACGTAGACGTAGGAATAACCGAAATCGGAAAAGCCGCGAACCGCTTTGATTTTAGGAGCTCCCAAAAGAGAAGTGATGATCGGATACGTTACTTGGTCTTCTAAGATATCCGGGCTTCGATCCCAACGGGAATAGACGATCACCTGCGTATCGGAAAGATCCGGAATCGCATCCAGGGGAATGTTCTTTAAGGAAACAAAGGATCCCAGAAGTAATCCGATCGTAACCAAAAGAATTAGAAATTTATGATTTACTGAAAAACGAATGATATTCTGAATCATGACTACCTCAGTGAGTATGTAGGGCGGAACCGAAACGGATCCTTGCTTCGGAGTCGATCAGGAAAGTGGACTCGGAGACGACTCTTTCCCCTTCCTTCAGCCCTTCCTTGATTTCAGTCCAATCTCCGGTGTTTAAACCGGTTTTCACGGAAGTCGCCAAAAAACGATCCGGTCCGGTTTGTACGTAAACGATTTTATAGGCGCCGGTATCCAGAATCGAGGAAGTCGGCACGCTCAGAGTTTGTTTTAGTGGAATTTCAATTTCCAAATTCCCGAACATCTGAGGTTTGAGTTTTTGTTGTTTATCCTCGATCTCGCTTCGCAGACGAAGGGTTCGGGTGTTTTTATCCAGGATCGTATCGATACTTCGAATCGTTCCGTGAAAAGTTGTATCCGGATAGACGTTGGTTTTGAATGAAATTTTTAAACCGACATGAACCGAAGAAAAATCCGATTCATAAATTTGAGAATAGATATGAGACCGCCCGAATTTTCCTCCTAGGATAAGTTCGGATGGATCCCTTTTACCGGAAGTCCAGAGCCGGATCTGATCCGTGGAAAGCCCCAGCTGTCTCAAACGAATCTGAAGATTCTGCCCACCGAGTGAGGATCCCGTATCGGAGAAAAATTCCCGAGAACGTAGCATTTCCTTATATTCGGTCAAAGCCGTATACAATTCGGGATCATAGGCTACGGTAGAATACGCCGAGATTTTTTTTGTCAGATTTCGCTTCAGAACAAGATCGGTTTTGATACCGATGGATTGTTGTTTTTCTAAGGAAAGAAAAAGCTCCCGGTTGGAAGAAACATCCTCCAAAACGTTCTCTGATTTCTGGGAATCGGTTTCTTGAGGAGTCGGAGCTTTTTTTGTCGTATCCGAAGGATTCATCGTATTCGAAACGGAAGCGGAACCTGCGTTATGCTCTTCGTGTTCTCCGTGATCTTTTTTTACGAGATCCATATTACAGATCGGACAAGTGCCGGGACGGTCCGACGTATAAGTCGGATGCATTGGGCAATAATAAATTTCTTTTTCTTTGGCGCAGTTCCAAACAAAAACCAAAAGTAGAAGAACGGAGATCACAAAACGAAATGGGGACTTCATAGACCGGCTCCTTTTGTTTTGTGAGCGGAATGTGAGCCTTCATCGGGATCGGTGTAAATTTGACTCAAGATACGAAGGACGTTTAAAATCGATTCGTTTTTTCTTTCGATCAAATCCTCTTTACGAATCTGCGCGTTGATGACTTCCACCTGAGTTATGAGAATATCCTGAGGACTCGCCTTTCCCGGGACATACAAGGATGCATTGGCGCGGACCACTCTTTCCAATTCAGGAATCAATTTTTTTTGAAGAATTTCGATCTGCCTTTTGTAACCGCCGATGAGTTCTATGTTTCGATGTAGCTCCGAGATCACCTGACTCTTGACTTTCTCCGCCGATTCTTTTCCTGCGTCGGCTTCTCTCTCATACTGACCCGTAATACTTTCCCATTTGAGAGCGGACCAAACGGGAATTCTTACATTGACTCCGAAACTAAAAAGATCGCCCCGGTATTCGGTAGTGTCCATCACTCGATAGTCCAGTGGACCACGATCGATCGCAAAGTTTTGGTTTCTCCGGTTCATATAGGAAACAAAAACTTCGGTTTGAGGGAGAAGGGAAAGTTTACTGAGTTTTGCGGATTCTTTGAGTCTTTTTTCGCTCGTAAGATAAGACTTGTATTCCGGATTCTCAGTCGCAATGGATTCTAAGGAATCTCTCAAACTTAGAATCATAGATTCATTTTCTTTAAAGTAGTTTTCGAGATTTAAAGAGGAAAGATCGGAAAAGGAAAGTTTCTCCTCGATTTGAAAGTAACTCAACTGGGAGGAAAGGTCTTTTAGATTTGTATCGTATTCGGTCTCTTTTTCAAAGGATTCAGTTTTGGCGACAGTTGCCTTCAGACTTCCCGCGAGCGATATGTTTCCGGAAGAATAGTAACTTTCCGAAATATTCTTCTGCGCCGAAAGGATTTGCATAATCTTTCCGTTTAGGATTTTTTTGTTCTGAAGTCTTTGATATCGATTGAGTTTGGAGAGAAGATCTCCCAAAAGCCGATTGATCCCGGAAAGATAACTAAAGCCCGCTTCTTTCTCCATGTATTTGGAAATTTTTTGCTCGGCTCCTAACTTTCCCGGAAACGGAAATTCTTGAGAAAGAGAAACCTCGACTCCCGTCATCGTCGGAGTATCCAAAGGTCTGTCGTTAAGAGCGTAACCGTTTCGGGTAGGAAAGTTACGATAGGCGACACCGATTCTCGGATCCGGAAGAATTCCCGAGGCTTCCGTATGCGATTGATGTGCGTGGGTCAAGTGACCGAGGGACTTTGCCTCGGGGTGTTCTTTTGCAATCAATTCCAAAACCGAGTGCACGTCTTTTTCTTCTCCAAAAATAGGAAAGGAAAAATAGAATAGAAGAATGATAAGATAAATCCGTAGAGAACTCATAGGTTCCTCCTAATTTTTTTTAAAAAAAGAAGAATGATGAGTCGGATTAAATTCTGAAAATTTGAAGAAAGGATCGCGGAGTTTTGAAATCGGAAAGAGAAAAATTTTGGTAACGATTGAGACTTAGATGTGAATCCGTCGGATTGAAAATCCATTCGGTGGAAAAGAAAAATAAAACGAGGATTTCATTCGATTGAAAAAGTTTTTGGATTTCGAAACGAAATTCAACTGTCGAATCGACCTTTACGATCTCCGAAGAACAACAAGGCGCCGAAGATTCGGAAGAAGTCGAATTGGAAGATTCTTCATGACAAGGTGGAAGAGATTGTTCGGAGATCGTCCGAGAAAAACCCGGCATTCCAACCGGACAGATTCCGGAAAAATTCATCCAAGACGCGCAAAGAAGATTGAATCCGATTCCCAAAAGGAAAAGTCCCCCACTCCATTTACGAATCGTTCCCATCATCTTGCTTCTTTGACTTCTGAATTTTCGATTTGGAAAGAAAAAAAGCCCGGAGATTCTTATCGAACACCCGGGCTTCAGAGTCGTACGGCGATTTATAACGGGAATTATAAATCCAATTTAGATATCGTTCTTTTCCGGCGATTGCTTAACTCTTCCGGCCGAAATTAAAGTCTTTCAGCCGGAAGAAACGGTTACTTCAGAAGCTGGAGAACCGTTTGCGGTTTCATATTGGCCTGAGCCAGCATAGCGGTAGCAGCCTGAGTCAGGATCTGATAACGCGTGAAGCTGGTCATTTGCTCGGCCATATCGGTGTCACGGATTCTGGATTCCGCAGCCTGGATATTCTCATAAGCGTTCATGAGACCCTTAGCGGCGTGCTCCAGACGGTTGTAATACGCGCCTAAATCCGCTCTCTGTTTAGAGATGGAACGAAGCGCGTCGTCAGCCAATCCGATCACTGAGTTTGCCTTGCCGGCAGTAGAAAGAGAAATAAACGTTAAAACGGTAGGGTTTCTAAGACCCAATGCCGCCGTATTCATCGTTTCAATGTAAACTCTTTCTCTCTGGTGCATGTTTGCACCCATGTGAAACCACATACTCGCAGTCGGATTCAACCTTGCGAAAGCTCCCGTAAGGAGTTTCATTTTGTTGAATTCGGCTTGAGAAGCGATCCGGTCGATCTCATCGACCAACTGGGAAACTTCCACTTGGATCTGTTGTCTGTCTTCTTCGGTATAGATACCGTTTGCAGCCTGAACAGCCAATACGCGGATTCTTTGAACGATCTCATGAGTTTCCTGGAGATATCCTTCAGTAGTCTGGATCAGAGACATACCATCTTCAGTGTTCATTTCCGCTCTTCTAAGACCCAGAATCTGAGTTCTCATTTTTTCGGACACTGCAAGACCGGAAGCGTCGTCACCTGCACGGTTGATTCTCATTCCGGAGGACAACTTCTCTATGTCCTTACCCATGTTTTCGCTATTGAACTTCAATGTTCTGTGTGCGAAAATGGCACTGATATTATGGTTGATAATCATTCGGTTCCTCCTTGAATCCGATTCCCTAACTTAGGGGGTAATGATTTTTCAAAGGTCTTCCTTGACCTTTTCAAAGAATCAATCGACCCTTCCCGGAAATCCGATAACGGTCTTTTTTATAAGATTCTAAGATAAAATTCTCTTCCTGATAAAACCGACTATGTCCTAAAACGCCTTCAATAGAAAGGCGTTCGCTGAGTGAACGCGATTTGTGGAGCCGCCCATTCATCGACGTGAGATCCTGAGGATAGAGCGCGCTACAGCTGAAAAATTGGGGAGCATGCTCCCGACAGACAACCCGTCGGAGCAAAGATTGAGTTTTCTCGAAGGTTCCGCAACACCGTTGTAAAAGAAAGGATGCTAAGAAGGTTTTACCTTTTTTAGTCGCAGAAAAACGGATCCTAAACCGAGTTTTTTGATTCTTTGCCGGAATGAATTTCGGAGAATGGTATTCGGACGGAGTGACCATGTTAGAAAAGATCTATTTAGCCAACCCCAGAGGATTTTGCGCCGGTGTAAAGTATGCGATTTCTTACGTGGAACAGGTTCAGGCGAACGCGGCGGAACAAATCTACGTTCGAAAAGAGATCGTTCACAACAGACGGGTCGTCGAAGACATGAAAAAAAGAGGAATCCTTTTTATCAACGATCTCGAGGAAGCTCCGGACGGAGCGACCGTCGTATTCTCCGCGCATGGAGTAGCTCCCTCGGTTGTAGAAGCCGCCAAAAATCGGGGAATGAAAATCGGAGACGCGACCTGTCCTCTTGTAACTCGCGTTCATCGTAAGGCAAGAAGAATCAAAGACACACACCAGATCATCTACATCGGACACGAAGGACACGACGAAGCGATCGGGACGATGGGAGAAGCTGCGATGTTTCTCGTAGAATCGCCGGAAGACGTCATTCAACTCAAAGATAAAATCGATCCAAACAAACCGCTTACCTATTTGATGCAGACTACATTGTCAGTTGCGGATACAAGAAACGTAGTGGATCAGATTGCTAAAACTTTTCCGTTTGTGGAACATCCTGCAAAGGATGATATTTGTTATGCGACCACGGAAAGACAAGAGGCAGTATCCGAAATGATGGAAAAGATCGACGCGATGCTTGTAATCGGAGCCGATAATAGTTCCAATTCTCTAAGACTTTTACAACTCGCTCAAAAGTCCAAACCTCATTCCTTCAAAGTGACGGGAGCCGACGATCTTTCCAAAGAGTATATTCAAAATAACGAAATTAAGATATTGGGATTGACCGCAGGCGCATCCACACCTCAGGTTCTCGTGGACGAAATCATTTCTAAATTAAAAACATTCTACCCGGCTGCGGTGGTAGATTTATTTCCGGGATCCAGGGAAGACTCTATGAACTTTAAACTTCCCACCAATCTGCTTGCCTAAAAAGTCGAACTTTTAGGCGACATAGAAATCAATTATTTCCTAGATTGGTAGAATGCAACACTCCTCAAGGGGTGGTTTTGGTTATAAAAAACCGTCATTTTAGAATTTTTTACTATCCGAATATCATTCCTTAAGAGTGAGAAAAGAAAAGTATTGATCTTTTTATAACTTTAGAGAAGTTTGCGGGCCGTGGAACGCGACCTAAAAAACTTTGAGCTTTCGCAAGAATTGTATGAAATTCTGGTAAACCAGATTTCAGATTCTATATTAGTTACGGAAGCTCTTTTAGATTCCCCTGGTCCCCGAATTATTTTTGCAAATCCCGCATTCTGTAAGATGACCGGATATCGGTTGCAAGAATTGATCGGTCAAACCCCTCGCATTTTTCAAGGCCCCCTCACGAACCGAAAGACGATGGTGGATCTAAAACAAGCCCTCCAATCGGGAAGCGATTTTTCCGGAGAAACGATCAACTACAAAAAAGACGGGAGCTCCTACAACGTAGAATGGCATATATCGGCGATTCGAGACGGAGAAAGTAAAATTCTCTACTATATATCGATCCAAAGGGATATCACCGAAAAGGTGAAAAAAGGAGAGTTTGCAACAAGACGTCTTCGTCTGGAGATGGGAATCACGGCGGCCACACAGATTCTACTCTCCACATCGACGGAACTAAAAATCCTAAAATATGCGATGGAACAATTTTTGGTCTTCGTGGATTCGGAGCGACTTTATCTTTTTAAAAATACCGAAAGTCAGGACGAGGCGGAACTCTTTCTGGAAGTAGTCGATCCCTCAATCGAATCGACCAAAACCCCGCTCACAAAATTGATATCCTATACGAAAAATCATTCCCGTTGGAAAAAAATTTTTTCCTCGGGAGGTTATTTACAGGGCGCCATTCGGGAATTTTCAGAATCGGAAAGAATTTTTTTCGACGATAGACAGATTCAATCCATCACTTTGATTCCGCTTTTTGTATCGAATGAATGGTTTGGATTTGCCGGATTCGAGAATTTTAAGACCACACAAGTGGTAAAAGAGGAATTATTCACGATAAGAACCTTTATCGACTTGATCAGCGTCTTTTTAGAACGAAAAAATATATTAGAAGAATTGAAAATTCATCGGGAAAAACTAGAAGTTCTCGTCCAAGAAAGAACCGAAGAGTTGATTTTGCAAAAAGAAAAAGCCGAAAAAGCAAGTAAGACGAAATCCGAATTTTTAGCGAATATGAGCCACGAATTGAGAACTCCCCTAAATTCAATTATAGGTTTTTCTAGGCTGATGCAATTGCCGGATGAAATGGAAAAAGAAAACAAATACAAGGATTTGATTTTTCATTCCGGTGTTCATCTACTCAATATCATCAACGATATCCTGGATGTCTCCAGAATCGAGGCAGGAAAATTGGTCTTAAATCGTTCCGAGTTCGATCTTAAAAATTTAATTTCCACTTCGATCGAAATCATCCTAGGCGAGGCTATTACCAAAAGAATTCAAATTTCTTTTGAAGTTCAACCGGAATCGGATGAATACGAAATGAACGGAGATCCAAAACGGATCCGGCAAGTCCTTTTGAACCTCATCGGAAACTCGATCAAGTTTACTCGGCCTCCGGGAGAAGTTTTTGTAATCCTCAGGAAAATCGGCGACCAATATCAGATTATCGTAAAGGACACCGGAATCGGAATTCCAGAAGCCGAACTTTCAAAAATTTTCGATACCTTTTATCAGATCAAGGGGGAAAACCAAGGCGAGTTCGAGGGAAGCGGTCTTGGTCTTCCTATCGTAAAGAAAATCATCGATGCCCACGGAGGATCCATCAGAGTTGAGAGCCAGGTGGGACAAGGAACGACCATCTCCATTCTTCTTACTCGTGTTCCGCTTGAGATCCCTATCGCCTCGGAAGTCTCGCAGTTCAATCCAAGTATACGGAGCGAGAATCCGGAAATCGAATATCCGGAAGGAATTAAGTCGTCTTTGATCTTAATTGCGATTCGAGATCGGATTTTTGACTCCGCAATCGAACGTTACTTCACAATTCATTCTCAAAAATTCATCGCACTCCATTCTGCGGAAGATTTTTCAACAATTTCTCAAAAAAGCCTCGATTCTCACAAAATTTTATTATATGATACACATCTCCTCTTGGAGGACATAGGGATCGTCAAGGTTTTAAGGACTTGGTTGGTGGAAGAACCCAATAACAAGGCTCTTGTCCTTTTGGATACTGCGGATATTCCGGTTCCGTTTCGCGAAGAGCTGCTTCCGTTTTTTCCGGATTATACGATTCAAAATCCTTTCTCCCTTGATAAATTGAAGTCGATCTTAGTTGAAATTCAGAAGGAGCGAACATTTGGAAACAGAATTGAAAAAGAAGACATCACTTCATAGTATTCCGAACGATCCCGTTCTGATCATTGAAGATAAACAGGAAAACAGTATTCTCCTGGAAAGTCTTTGCGACGAAATTGGCGTCAAACACGAGTTAGCCGTGAATGGTGCGGAAGCTCTGAAGATGATCGAAAATCAAAAGTATTCCCTTTTTATTTTGGATCTGATGATGCCGGTTATGGACGGCGCTTCTTTTTTAGTCAAACTCAAAGAAACACATCCGAATGCGGTAGTTCTCGTTCAAACGGCGATTGATCGTTCCGAAAAAATCATCGAGATTATGAAACTCGGCGTTTTTGATTATATCCTCAAGCCGATCTATCCTGACGTTTTTATCAGAACGCTCCAAAAAGCGCTGAACTACTGTTATCTGAAAAAAATGGAAGAGAATTTGGCAGACATCGAAAGCCAAAAACTTCGCAGTCAATTGGAATGGCTTACCTACAAAGAAACAATTCGTAAATCCGATAGTGAGTCCTTTGAAAAAACATCCATTTATAGCTTGAAAACTTCCCTTTCTCAAGGAAGTGGGATCGGAGCGATGACAAGTCTCCTCGATATGGTGGACTCTGTGAAGGTTCCCGAAGGAAATCATTACAAGGTGGATAAGGAGATTCTGGATCTTCTTCTTACGAACAATCGAATTACTAAAAATATGCTTTTGGGTTTGGAAAAACTTCTCAATCTGATCGACAAGGAGCTGGATCCATCGGTCCTTTCTACGAACGAAATTTTGGATCAGATCAAATTGCTTCCCGAAGAATTAAAAACGTTTCTGCTCGCGAAAAAAATCACCGTCAATCTTCCTCTTTTAAAAAGAGAATATAAAGTCAAAGTCAATCTATCGATTTTGACCATGGCCTTGGAGGAGCTTTTTCTCAACGCCTATAAATACTCATCAGTAAGCGCTCCGATCGATATCTTTGCGAATATCAATCAAGGATACTTTTGTATCACTTTTAAAAATAGAGTGGATGCAAGACCTTACGGTGGAATTCCCGAGAAGTTCGAACAACTGGTCATCCAACCTTTTTTTAGAATCTATCCGCCCGTAGAAAACGTCTCCCATCTGGAAAAATTCGGCCTGGGGTTGGGACTTACGGCAGTGGATCATATCGTTAGAAAACACAGCGGACTTTTTTTTATTCACAACGCGAACGACCACACTTCCGAAGACATCAGTCTTTGTGTACTCGCTGAAATTTTTTTACCGTTAGTTCAATAAGGAGATTGGAATGAAACGAATTCTCATCGTCGACGATTCTGCAGTATTCAGGAAGATTTTAAATCTTCATCTCAGCAATTCCGAGTTTCAAATCGTGGAGGCGGTGGATGGAAAAGACGGATTGGATAAATTACAAAATGATAAAGTAGATCTAATCGTCAGCGATATGAATATGCCGAACATGGATGGAATTACTTTCGTAAAGGAACTCAAAAAGGATCCGAATAATAAATTTACCCCGATCATCATGTTGACCACTGAATCACAGGAAGACGTGAAAACCGCAGGTCTTGCCGCCGGCGCCAGGGCCTGGCTTACAAAACCATTTTCACCCGAAGAACTGGTTCAAACGATCCACAAACTTCTACCGTAAACAATATGGCATTTGAAATTAAAAAAGAATCCGTAACCTTTCGCTCCGATAACGCTCAAGTTTCGGGTTTGAAGATTTGGATCGAAGGAGAACTTACGATCTACGACGCTTTAATATTAAAAGAAACGTTCGATACGATTCTTAGAAATTCGAATTCGATTTTGGAAATCGATCTTTCCCGCGTTTCAAAATTGGACACTTCCTGTTTGCAGATCCTTTTGGCCCTTAAAAAGGAAGCGAGAAAGAAAGAATTTACGATTCGTTTTATCAATCATAGCCACGCGGTTTTAAAACTTATCGATCTCTACGGTTTAACGGGTTTTTTAAGAGACAAGATCAAACTCCAAAAAGAAGACCTCAAAGAATTCTCCTTTCAATACGGAATGGGTAAGGATTGAAGATGGATCTATCCGAAGTAAGGGACACGTTTGTTTCGGAGTCGTTGGAACTCCTTTCTTCTATGGAATCGAATCTTCTCGTTTTAGAGAAGGATCCGAAAAATTCGGAATGTATTCATTCCGTTTTTAGGGCGATTCATACGATCAAGGGAACTTCCGGAATGTTCGGATACGAACCGATCGAAAAGTTTACGCATGAAGTGGAAACACTTTTAGATCGTATTCGATCCGGGAAACAAACTCTGACCAAAGAAGGAATCGAATTTCTTTTTTTAGCATGCGATCACATTCGAAGTATGGTCGAGACTGTGACGGATACCTTGGTCTTGGATCCGAAAACTTCTCGAAAACAGGCGGAGTTGACCGTCCTTGCGAAAAAATTACTCTCGGAAACTTCCGCGGTTTCCGGCTCGGAATCGAAGGGCGACGATTCAAAAAATTCTTCACTCGGTTCCAAATCGGGTGTCTCTTCGAGTTCGGCGCATTGGCAGATCACTCTCATCCCCAACCTTCATCTTTTTGAATCGGGGATGGACACGTATACGTTTCTAAAATATCTCTCTCAGTCCGGCAAAATCAAACACCTCTACATATATCCTGAATCAATACCGGACTGGTCCGATTTCAATCCGGAACATTCTTATCTTGGTTTTGAAATTTCCTATGAATCGGTTTTGAACGGAGAGGAGATTCATTCCACGCTTGAATTTTTAAAACAAGGAAGTTATATTAAAATCCTCCCTCCTCTTTGCGACCTTGATCTTTTTGATGAAAACTCTAATGATTTTCCATTCGGAAAAGAAGCCTATCTCAGCGCTCTTGAAATTCAAAAAGCTCTAAAAACCGAGGAGATTCAAAATCTTAGAAACGGCTTACGTTCGGCTTTGATTGAACCGGACGCTCCTTCCAAAGAAACGGGACAAGAATCCGAAACGCTCCGGATGCAAACGAAAACTCTGAGGGTCGATTCGGCCAAGATCGACGCTTTGATCAGTCTTGTAGGAGAATTGATTACTCAGGAGGCGAACCTCAGTAGAAAGATCATCGACTCGGAAGATACTCAGTTGATCGAAAGTTCGGAGTCTCTTTACAGACTCGTAAGCGAGATTCGTGAGTATGCTCTGAGTCTGCGTATGGTGCCGATAGCCGATCTTTTTGAAAAATACAAACGAGTAGTAAGGGATCTTTCCAAAGAATTAAACAAACAAGTTGAGTTGGAAATTTTTGGCGGCGAAACCGAACTCGATCGATCCGTAATCGAAAAGATCGCCGACCCGATGGTGCATATTCTTCGCAACGCACTTGATCACGGCATCGAAACTTCGGAAGAACGAATTCTGAAAGGAAAATCTCCCGCTGGAAAACTTCGGATCCAAGCAAGCCACGGAACCGGAAGTATTCTCATTTCGATAACCGACGACGGTAAAGGTTTGGACGCGGAGAAAATCGTAAGCAAGGCTATTACCAAGGGTTTGATTGGAAAAGATCAAATTCTTACCGAGTCCGAAATCTATTCCCTTATATTTCAACCCGGTTTTTCCACGGTAGAAAAGGTAACAAATCTTTCCGGACGCGGGGTTGGAATGGACGTCGTACTTAGAAATATTGAATCCTTGAGGGGTTCCGTACAGATTCAGTCCTCTAAGGACAAAGGAAGTTCTTTTTTGATTCGTTTGCCCCTTACGCTCGCGATCATCGACGGATTTTTGGTAAAAGCGTCCGGTTCCAATTTTATAGTCCCTATGCAATTAGTCAGAGAGACCGTGGAATCCAGAGCGGACCTCGACGATTCAGCCGCCGGAACGATGAATCTTAGAAACGAACTCGTTCCCGTCCTTCATCTTTCCCGTTTTTTATCGATCGAGATAAATAGTTTAGATAAAGAGAATATTGTAATTTTAGAATATGAGGACCGAACTTTTGGAATTGTGGTAAACGAACTTCACGGAGAGGTTCAGTCCGTAATTCGCCCCATGGCGGAGATTTTTAAGAACGTGAAGTGTTTTAGCGGAACTTCTATTTTAGGAAGCGGTGAAATCGCTTTTATTTTAGACGTTCCCGGTTTGTACGGCCTGATCAGAGATCAGGAAATTTTGAGAAGCAAGGAAGCTTCCATTCGTTAGAGATTATTTAGACTTTTTGAATTTGGAGAAATCAAATGTTTCGAAAAAGCTTAGGAATTTTTATTGGTCTGGCAATTGTACTGAACGGTTTTTTATTCTTATCCGTTCAAAATTTCAATATGCCTACCTCCGATACGGAGACAGCGAGCGAAAGTCTTTTGGGAATTTTTCCCGCCGTAAACGAATCTTTGCTCGTTACTGAAGAAGCGGTCGCCGAATTTACAATTCATTTTTCAATGGGGAAAGATCGAGATACACTCGCCTCCGATTTGGGTGCGGTTGAATCGAGTTTGAAAAAGTTAAAGAATCTTTTGTCCGATTCCAAACAAGCCGAGGATCCTGAGGTTCGGAAGTTTGAGAAAAGTATTACGCTTCTATTTACCTCTACGGGCGAATTTAAAGAAAAGATATCCGCCTCTTCCGATCTCAAAAATGACTTCCCGGATCTTTCCAAAGTGGATTTTTATTCCGAACTTTCTCAGTTTAGAAAGGCAAGAAGTTCATTCTTAGCTCAATCCTTAAAAGAAACCGAACTTGCGTCTTTGACGCGAGGAGGTGGCAATAACTTTTTAACTACGATCTTAGGATATTCTTCCATATCGATTTTTCTTCTCGGCCTTCTTTTTTGGTCCGGTAGATTCGGTCAGGGAACATTTCAGAAGTTCGAACAAGAATATTTACGAATGAGAACCGCTTTAGAAAACGTGACTACCAATATCATGATGGCGGACTCTAACTTGAACGTCGTGTTTATGAACAAAGCGATCCGTTCTATGTTCGGTCAAGCGGAGATGGATATAAAAAAACAATTGGGAAATTTCAATCTTTCCAATTTGATGGGAACGAATATAGATTCTTTCCACAAAAATCCGGCGCACCAACGAGGTCTATTAGGCCGGATGACGGAAACCTTCCGATCTTCGATCGAAATCGGAGGAAGACAATTTGATCTAATCGCAAATCCGATCATCGACGAAAAAGGAAACCGTCTCGGTTCCGTCGTGGAATGGGCAGACGTAACCGAACAAAATAAAATTCTTTCGCAAAGAAAAATTGAAAACGAGGAACTTACCCGTGTCAAGGTCGCGCTGGATAACGTGACTACCAATATTATGATGGCGGACGCAAACTTGAATATCGTTTATATGAACAAGGCGATTCGTTCCATGTTCGGTCAAGCGGAGATGGACATCAAAAAACAACTGGGAAATTTCAATCTTTCCAATTTGATGGGAACGAATATAGATTCTTTCCACAAAAATCCGGCTCACCAACGAGGGTTATTGGGAAAACTAACCGACGTATTCCGATCTTCGATCGAAATCGGAGGAAGACAATTCGACTTAATCGCAAACCCGATCATCGACGATAAGGGAAACCGTCTTGGCTCCGTCGTGGAATGGGCAGACGTAACCGAACAAAAAAAGGTCGCCGCACAAAGGGAAATCGAAAACGAGGAACTTACGCGAGTCAAGGTCGCTTTGGACAGTACTACGACGAACGTCATGATTGCCGATAACGATTTCAACATTCGTTATATGAATAAGGCCGTGATTGAAATGTTTCAGAACGGGGAAAGCGATATTAAGAAACAATTTTCTCAGTTCAATTTGAAAACTCTGATCGGCTCAAGCATCGACACCTTTCATAAAAACCCGGCTCATCAGAGAGGAGTTTTGAGCAATTTCACGAACGTCCACCGTGCCTCAATCAAGATCGGAGTGAGATCTTTTAATCTGATAGCCAATCCGATTATCGATGGAAATGGAAAACGTTTAGGTTCCGTCGTGGAATGGTCCGACGTAACCAATGAACTCCTAGTTCAAGAGGAAGTGGAAAGAATTGTATCGGGCGCCGCTCAAGGCGATTTTGGAACCCGTATTTCTTTGGATTCCAAAACGGGCTTTTTTCTCAATCTCAGTCAATCGATCAATCAGCTTTTGGAAGTGAGTAACGTTGGGCTCAACGAAGTTGTCGACGCATTGGAAAGAATCTCCGCGGGTAACTTGACTCAAAAAATCACGAACGAGTATCACGGAACTTTCGGAAAATTAAAAGAATATTCCAATACCACGATGGACAAACTGAACGAGATCATCGGCGACATCATCATTCGATCCTCAAGTCTGGTGACTTCCGCTACCGAAGTTTCTTCCACCGCGAATTCTTTGAGCCAAGGAGCTTCCGAACAGGCGGCGAGTGTGGAGGAAACAACCTCTTCTCTCGAACAAATGACCGCTTCGATCGATCAGAACGCGCAGAATTCCCGTCAAACCGAGCAGATTTCTTCCAAATCCTCCAAGGATGCGGAAGAAGGCGGAAGCTCCGTCTTGGAAACTGTGAAGGCGATGAAACAGATTGCGGAAAAAATCAGTATCATCGAAGACATCGCTTATCAAACGAACCTCCTCGCCTTAAACGCGGCGATTGAGGCCGCAAGAGCCGGAGATCACGGAAAAGGATTTGCGGTGGTCGCATCCGAAGTTCGTAAACTTGCGGAACGAAGCCAAAAATCGGCGAATGAAATCAGCAGTCTCGCCGGCAATAGCGTTGCGATTGCTGAAAAAGCGGGAGAACTGATTTCTCAGATTGTTCCTTCGATCCGAAAAACGGCCGACCTTGTGCAAGAGATCACCGCCGCGAGCGACGAACAAGCCGCCGGCGTTTCGGAGATAAATAAGGCGATGGGACAGCTCGATCAGGTTTCTCAACAGAACGCTTCCGCATCGGAAGAGTTGGCCGCGATTTCGGAAGAAATGAATTCTCAAGCGGAACAATTGAGGGAATCGGTTCTTTTCTTTAAGATCGTGGACGGAGAAAACAAAAGATCGACTAACGGAGGATTGACGACTCCTCGGACTTCCTCCGCTCCGTCGATTGCTGCCCGTAAGACCGTCTTACCCGCAAGAAAAGAGGTAATCGCAAAACCGAAATCGGACAATACGGGAATGTCTCCCGCCGATAAATTTGAGAAATACTGAACCGGAGTGAAAGTATGAGCGCGATGGAGGACAATCAATTTCTCACCTTTTATTTGGGAGAAGAATGTTACGGAATTGGAATATTACATATTAAAGAGATCATTGAATATTCCGGTTTGACGAACGTTCCCTTGATGCCCGAATTTATTCCGGGTGTGATTAATTTACGAGGGAATGTGGTTCCGGTCGTGGATTTGAAACACAAGTTTTTCAAACAGAAGATAGAACCCGATAGGAAAACCTGTGTGATCATTGTGGAACTTCATTCTTCCGATACCGGGGATAAAAAAAAGGAAAGAACCGATTTGGGAATTCTCGTGGAATCCGTAAACGAAGTAGTTTCCATTGCGGCTTCTGAAATCGAACCCGCGCCAACTTTCGGTTCTCGTATCAAAGTGGACTTTATTCTCGGAATGGCGCGTCAAGAGGAAGGTTTTATCATCATCCTGAACACTGAAAAGATTCTAAACTTAGACGAGTTGACTTCGATGGAAGAGAATCAAAATATCGAGGCGCTCGTAGAAAACGCATGATAGAACCGGATATAGTTCGGGATTTATTTTTACAACCCGGCGGGTTTTGTTGGGGGCAAAAAAATTTAAGAATCAGAACACTACTCGGTTCCTGCGTTTCGATTTGTTTTTGGAATCCGATTCATCTTTCGGGTGGAATGGCGCACGTGATGCTTCCCAATCGTCCGTCCGGAGAAACCGCCCTAGAGTTAAACGCCAAATATGCGGACGACGCTATTCAACTATTTTTTGATAAGATTCAAGGCAATGGCGGTAGATACGGTCAATATCAGATCAAACTTTTTGGAGGAGCTTCTATGTTTTCCACAGAGGAAGAAAAACTTTTAGAAATCAAATCCGTTCGAGACATAGGGATGAAAAACATACATTCAGTAAAAGAAATTCTCGCCAAAAATCACCTACCGATCGCCTCCGAGGACTTAGGAGGATTTTCCCATAGAAGA
Source organism: Leptospira ainazelensis (assembly GCF_016918785.1). Taxonomy (GTDB): domain Bacteria; phylum Spirochaetota; class Leptospiria; order Leptospirales; family Leptospiraceae; genus Leptospira; species Leptospira ainazelensis. The sequence goes on from NZ_JAFFPT010000006.1 coordinate 98,094, forward strand.
GTATTTTTTTCCTTATGGGATGGGGAAATTTATATCGAAAGGCCGAAAGCGTAATGATTCAGGTTTTTATTATCGACGATTCTGCGGTCGTTCGCCAGGTTTTGACTCAAATTCTTACAAAAGATCCGGAGATTGAGATCGTCGGTTTTGCTTCGGATCCGATCTTTGCCGCGGAAAAACTTTCTACGATGTGGCCCGACGTTTTTATTCTGGACGTGGAAATGCCTAGAATGGACGGAATTTCTTTTTTAAAAAAGATCATGTCGGAAAGACCTACTCCCGTTATCATTTGTTCCTCGTTAGCCGAGAAGGAATCGGAAACGGCGATGCTCGCGATGAAACTCGGCGCTATCGATATTATCGAAAAACCGAAGTTAGGCGTAAAAAGTTTTATCGAAGAATCCGAGATTCTTTTTACGGATTCTATCAAGGCGGCGGCGAAAGCGAGGATGAAATTTCATTCTTCGAAAGAATCGTTTTCAACACTTCCAGACTCCAAACCGATCAAAGCGGACTTTTCCAAAATCAGCACCACGGATAAGCTGATTGCGATCGGAACTTCGACGGGAGGAACGCAGGCGCTCGAATTCATTCTTACAAAATTGAACGTTCACTGTCCCGGTATCGTAATCGTTCAACACATGCCTGAAAAATTTACGGAAGCATTCGCCAATCGTTTGGATTCAATTTGTGAGATTCAGGTCAAAGAGGCAAAGGACGGCGATCCCGTCAAAGAGGGATCGGCATATATCGCACCCGGAAACCGGCATATGGAGATCTATCTGAGCGGAGCACAATTTCGTATTCGGATCGTGGACGGCCCTCTTTTCAATCGACACAGACCTTCCGTAGATATCCTTTTTAATTCGGTCGCTCAAGTTGCTGGGAGAAATGCAAAGGGTATCATTCTTACGGGAATGGGAAGCGACGGCGCCAATGGACTTTTGAAGATGAGACAACACGGAGCTTCCACGATTGCACAAGACGAAGCCACCTGCGTAGTTTTTGGTATGCCGAAAGAAGCTATCTCGAGAGGAGCGGCCGATACGATTCTCCCACTTTCAAAGATCGTGGGAGAAGTTCAGCGTTTTTGAATATAAGAGCGCGGAGGATCTCCGCGCCGCTTCAAAGAAAGATTTAGATCAAACTTAAGGTGATTTTTTTCTTTCTATCCGCGATCTCTTGATCGGTTTCGATGTGAATCACTTCGTCTGGTACGATCTTAAAGATCGTCTGACCTTTTGATATGATCTTTCCGTCGCTGTCGTTTAACAAAATCTCTTTTATGGTTCCGCTGAACGGAGTGGAAATTTTATTAAACATCTTCATCACTTCCACGATAAAAAGAGGTTGTCCCGCTTTGAAATGCTCTCCTGCTTGGACCATCGGAGGAAGATCCGGAGCCTCTTTCGAATAGAACATTCCACCCATTGGAGCCACGATCTCATCCGAACTTGCCTTTGGCGCCGGAGCCAAAAATTTAATAAAAGCGTCTCTTGTGTCGGCCTTCTTAAATTCTTCCGGAAGAATGGCCTCCAGTTTTTCATCCACGCCCAAGTTGTAAAAACCGGAACTTAAACCCGCGGATGGAAGGAGTTTGATTAACTCCATTCCGATTTGGAATCCATTGTGAGATTGAATCACTGACTGCAAGATAGAAGCGTCCACACCTTTGAGCGTTTTTCCTCCGTTCAAACTCGCGACGAGTTCGATCGAATCGGCGGCAATTCCTGTTTTTTTAGACAATTCTTGATAGAAAGAAATTGCTCTCTGAAGAATTTCATTGTCGTGATCCCAAATCTGCTCGGAAGGAGGTTGAGTTGCATCCGCTTCCATGTTCAGATAATGGTAAAGATCCGCCAAAATAAAGATCGGATTTCTGAGCCACTCGATCTTAGAACCTTCGATTTTCCAAGAATGTCCCAGATGAAAACCGATAAACCCAGCAACCAAATGTGAATCTTTTGCGATCGCATCAATCGGTCTTGTGATTAAGGTAAGTTTACGACTTAGAACTTTTTTTGCTTCTGCCGGAACTTCGGAAAGTGTTTTTTTCCAAGCGATTTCCAGATCTACGTCCTTCATCAATCTTTCCAGAGATCCGACTCCGGCGAGATACGAAATCATAAACGCAGTGGAAGGTTTGAACATAGCGTCTTTTCCAAGAATCCAATTGATCAAACCGTAATGAACCAAAAGATTTGTTTGAAGATCGTGTCCTCTGAGTTCGGTCCTTCTGAGGATATTACTCAGACGTTTTAAATTGTCTTCCCGGGTTTCTCCGTGAGTGATCAAAAGTGCGATGTTGGAATCGTAGGCTCCAGCTACTTTATAATGTACGAATAAACCCATATCCGGGTTTCGGATACTGATCCCTTGATCGTCTCGGATTTCTTCCGGAAGCGGTTTGGACCAACCCATGATCACACCGCCGGCGTGCGGTTGAATCGCTTTGTTGGTTGCGTTGATTCGAACTTCGGCGCCGGACGGATATCTCAAAATCCTTTCCGGTTTTTGAAGTCTTTTTCCGTGTAAGGAAAGAAGAGCCATCGCTTCGATCAAACTATCGACGATAAAAAATTCGTTCGTGTTTTCCGGATTTTTGAACTTCAAAGAATATACCATTTCGGTAACTCTGTGCTCCACCTGAATCCGTGTGTTCACTTCCATAAAGAAGTGATTGGTTCCGTCTACAATGGACTCGAAGGTGGAAACGCTGTTGAGTTTTACAGCGGCTCCGAAACGTTCGGATTGCTCTTCCATCTCGCGAAGAACTTTTAAGTCGCCTTTTAGAACTTCCGCCTTTTTGGGATTGGTAGAAGCCGAAACGGCGATTTCTTTTTCCAGAAGTTCCTGGGTCAAAGAGATCTCCAGAAGTTTCTGTTCGTGCATCTGCACGGAACAATCTCTTCCACCAAGAGCAAGACACCATTCTCCATTTCCGATCAATTGGATCTCGTTGTGTCTCGTGTTTTCGATGTTTAATTCTATGAGAAAGTTTTTATTGGTTCCGGGAGCGGTGACCTTGGATTCGGAAAGAATTTCCTGGACCGCGCCTTTTACCTCTTCGATTTTGGAAACTACCCTTTGTCCTTTTCCTCCTCCTCCGCCGATGTATTTAAAACGAATTCGATTTTGGGGGAATTTCTCCCAAATCTTCTTACATTCCTTTTCGGCTTCGACTTGAAGGTCGGCGATGCTCACGATTTCGATGATTTTTGCATATCCTAAATCGAGTAAATTTTCGGCGTTTGTTTCGAGAGAAGCGGAAGAATCAAAGGTAAAACTGATTCCTTTTTCCTTTGCGAGTTTTTCCAGAGCCTTGGCGTCCGGAGCCTTTGCAAGTAAGGCAAGAGAAGAAATGTTATCCACTCCGGGAGTTACTGAAACTTCCAACTTTCTTGCGATCTTTTTGGCGGCGTCTTTGGAGCCCGCTTGATCGGCGACATACGAAGCCGGACCCATAAAGATGATTCCGCTTTGTTCGATCGCGGCGATAAACTCGGAATCTTCCGCCATAAATCCGTAACCGGCAAAGATATGAGTGTATTTGTTGTCCTTTGCGATAGAAATGATCTGTTTGATTCTTTCTACCTTTTCTTCTTTTCCGGATCCCATATAATCGGGAACCCTGTGAATGTTATGAGGAAAACGAAATCCTCTGAGTTCGGGCGCTAACGCCATCGGATACACGACGGAATCCTTTTCGGAAAGAAGAATTCCGTATTCTCTGATTCCGATCAGATCGAAAATTTCCATGGCTTCTTTTCGAACCGGTCCTCTGCAGACGATCAGACATTTGATCGATTCTAACGAGAAGGAACGGATCCAAGGCGAATTGGATTGGTGGAACGGAATACGATTGTTTTGAAAGTCGATCATACGATTACTCAAACTCCCTTTGAGGTCCGGATAATGGAGCCGGTTTGTAATGTCGGATTAAATAATCCAAGTTTTGGAAAAGAATGTTTCTAGTGGTTCCTGGAAGGACAATCCTTGAAACCGAACCGAGAGAAAGAGCTTCTTTCGGGTTCATCAGTTCTCTTTCATACTGTGTGGAAAGAGTCTGAAGTTTTTTATCCCGAACTACGATCGCTTCTTTTTCAGACATTCCTTTCTTAACGTTTTCCTGATATTCTCTGTGAATCGCGGAAACTTCGTCCTTATAAACGTAGTCTTTTCCTGCCGGTCCCATCACCGCGATTCTTGCGGTCGGAAGGGCGAAAACCATATCCGCCCCGACGTGATACGAGTTAAAACATGCATAAGCCCCGCCGAATGCGTTCCGAATAATCAGAGTTAGACGAGGTGTGCGGATATCGATGATGGAATCCAAAAGTTTTCTTCCTTCAAGGACGATCCCGTTTTGTTCCTGGTCTTTTCCGGGTAAGAATCCGGTCGTATCTTCCAAAAAGACGATCGGAATATTGTAGAGGTTGCAAAAACGGATAAAACGGGTTCCCTTTCTCGCCGCGTTGATGTCGATCTGTCCGGAAGAAACAGCCGAGTTGTTCGCGACAAAGGCGACTACGTGTCCTCCGATTCTTCCAAAAGCGGTTACGAGGTTTCTAGATCTTTGCGGCTGGATTTCGAAATACTGACCATGATCGCAGATATTTTGCAGATACAAAGTGATATCAAAAGGAGTGTTCATCCCCGTCGGAGAGTTGAACGTCTTTTTAAAAAGAATTTCTTCCTCGTAGATAAAACGATCGGTCGGATCCGAGGTCGGGTGAAAAGGAGCGAAAGAATGGTTGTTGTCCGGAAGATAGGACAAAAGACGAAGCGCGGTTCGAAGGGAACCGAGTTCGTCTCCGGTTACGATGTCGACCACCCCGCTCTGTCCGTGAACCTTTGGTCCGCCGAGATCGTCCGCAGAAATGTCTTCCCCCAGAACCGACTTTACGACTCCGGGTCCGGTTAAACCGAAGAAAGTATTTTCACACTGGATCATAAAAGATCCCTGACGAGGAAGATATGCCCCTCCGCCCGCGTTGAATCCGAACATGAGCATCAGACTCGGAACCACGCCGCTGATTTTTCGAAGCGCGGTAAACGCCTCGCTATAACCGTCGAGTCCGCCGACTCCAGCCGGAACATAAGCTCCCGCAGAATCGTTCATTCCGATCAGGGGAATTCCGTGCTCTCCCGCCATATAGATCAATCTTGCGAGTTTACTTCCGTTGGTCGCATCCATCGATCCCGCACGAAGAGTGAAGTCGTGTCCGTAGATGGCGACGTCTCTTCCGTTGATATTGAGAATTCCGGTTACGAGAGAAGCTCCGTCGAGACTCTTTCCCCAGTTTTGATAGAGAATATTGGGTTCTTGTTCGGTAAGAACTTTGATTCTTTCCCAAACGGTCATTCTTTCTTTTGAATGTTGAACGAGGATCCTGTCGACTCCACCGCCCGCAAGGGGTTTACCGAGGAGTTCTTTTCCTAATTCGTTAGCCTCTTCATAAAGACCACGAGCTTTGGGAACTTCAGGTTCAGTCGTGGATTGGAATGGATTTTCCAGTGAGTATTTTGCTTCGGACATGCGGGAACCTTTAAATGGAATGAAATATATCCAGTTTTTAAGAAAAGGATTCTCGGGAAAGTTAAATTCGAAACCGAGGCGAGGAACTTGGCTATTTTATAGCGGACTCGAGAGTTTCGAAAATGCTAAACATAGAATTCATATCGATGATATCAAAAACCTTTTTTACAGCAGGTTTGATTCCGGCGAGGCGAAGTTCGACGTCTCTTTCCTTACATTCTCTAAGAGCGGCAACGATGATCCGAAGACCTGCGGAAGAAATGAATTCGACGGAGGAAAGATCCAATATGAGAACGCGAGAATCGCCGGTCTTGATCTGATCCATGAACACCGATTCAATTTTGTGAGTGTTGTGAACGTCCAGGTTTCCGATCAAGTGGATGATTTTAGAATGATTTTTTATTTCAGATGTGATTTCCATTCGAAGCCTTGTGTTGAAAATTCTTCTTGAGAACTAAAACGTTCTTTCCGCCATCGCTGGAATAATCGACGGAATCCATGAGCTTTTCGATCAGATAGACTCCGAATCCACCCTTTCTTTTACCGCTCAGATTGTCCTCTATCGAAGGTTCCTGAACTTGCTTTCTTTGAAAGACTTTCCCGGAATCAATTAATACAATGGTGATCCAATCCCCTGTAAAGCGTATTTTACATTCAAACTTTGGATTTTTCAAAGTTGTGTTTTCATAACCGTGCATCACGATATTGGTTCCCGCTTCGTCGCAGGCTAGAAGAATGTCGTCTCTCAGAGCTTCGTCGAGATCGCGAACTTTGATCGTTTCATATACGAACTCCCGAAACAAAGGGATCGCGGAAGTGCTTGCTTCGAATTCTCTTGAGAATTGGTAGTCGTCGTTGAACTTCAGAATCATCACGGTGAAGTCGTCGTAGAGTTCCGGTGTTCCAGAAAATTCCCGAACTAAACCGAAGAGTTCGTCTATGATCTGTGCGGAAGGAAGATCTTTTCTGGCTATGATTTCTTGGATCATTCTTTCCAAACCGAATTCTTCATCCTTCGCGTTTTTTTCTTCGATCGCTCCGTCGGTATAAAGAATCACCATATCACCCGGCTCCACGATCAGACTTCCTCCCTTGTAACTCGCGGAAGTGATCACACCGAGAGGAGGACCGGAACCTTTGATCAATTCCCAGGTTCCGTCCTTTCGGATCAGAATCTGATCGTTGTGACCTGCGGACGCGTAGTCCAGAGTAAAAATCGCCGGGTTGTAGTGAATGAAGAAGGTGGTCACAAACATTCCATTGTGAGAATCTTCGTAGATAAGCGCGTTCCCTTGTTTTAGAATCTCTTCGGGATTGAGATCGTGATTTCTGGCTAAGGTGCGAATGATCGAGGAACTCATCGCCATAAAGATGGCAGCGGGTAAACTTTTACCGGAAACGTCCGAAACCAAAAAGGAATACTGTCCGTCCTGGTATTGATAGTAGTCGTAAAAGTCTCCCGAAACTTCCTTTGCGGGAACCGACTTAACGCCGAGATCGAAGTTTGAATTGAAACTTTTAGGTTCGGGAAGAATATTTTTTTGGATTTCGCGGGTGATCTCGATCTCTCTTTCCAAGGAACGTTGTAACGCCTTTCTGGAAATCATTTCGTTTTGAAGTTTGAGAGTTTCGTGCCCCCTCGCGATCAAAGAAGCGAATGTCTGCAATAGTCTAAGGTGAGAATGGTTGTAGGAAAGTTTGTCCACACGATCCGAAACCGTGATCGCACCAAACGCGCTTCTTCCCTGGTGTGTGAGAGGAAGAACTATATAGGAACCTTTGAGATACTCCAAATCGAGTTCGTGATCGAATGCAAAATTTTGAATGTCTTCTTTTACGGAGGTTTTTTCCTCTTCGATCGAACGATGGATAAAACTTCCTTGGTAACTCGTCGTTCTGAAAATTTCGACCGTCTTTTCGGAAGTATAGGAGATCGAAGTAAGAATTCCCATCTTTCGATTGATCAAAAAGATTCCGGTTTTACCCGCGTCCATTTCTCCGTGAATCACGGGAATGGATTGTTTCATCAGATCCGCCTGATTTTTTGCGGAAGAAACCACTTGAGAAAGTTCGAATAAACTTTCCAATTCGGAAACTTTTTTTCGAAGATCCTTGTTTGCGGCTTCAAGGTTTTGGAGAAGTCCGGTTTTTTGAATCGCGAGCGCGGAAGTTCCGGAAAAACTCAGGAACAATTCCATATCTTCTTCGGTAAAAAAGCTACGATCGATCGTGTTGATGGCTTCGATCACGCCGATGACTTGCCCTTCGACCAAAAGAGGAGCGGCCATAATATTTCTCGTTACAAAGTGCGAAACCTTGTCCACTTCTCGGTACACACGAGGATCGTTCATCGCGTCGTTGATGATCATTGGCTGTTTATCCTGTACGACCATTCCCGCGACTCCCTTTCCGACCGGAACTCGTACCTTCGTGACCTCGTCTTTTTTTTCTCCGAGAACGGTGTGAAAGTAAAGATATTCCTTTGTATCATCCAAAAGCAAAACGCTGCACGCTTCGGTGCGAAACACGGACTTGGAAGAAAGCATGATCGCTTCCAAAAGTTGGGAGAGATCCAAGGACTTATTGATCAGACCGGAAACACGGATAATCTCCGTTAATAAGAAATCAAAACGATCCGTTTGTTTACGAATCTGTACCGATTCCAAAGCGACTCGAGAAGTCGTCATAAGAGACAAAACTACAAGAGAAGATTCTCCCGAAACAAAGGATTCTTCTAAAAGATCCGAGATGATTCGAGTGGTGGCCCGCAGATGATCAAAATCGGATTCTCTGAATTCGCCTCCCTCTCCCTCCGGTCTTCCGAGAAAGATGGTTCCGAATATCTTTTTCTGATTTTCGGAAGAGGAAACTCCCAATTCTCCGACGTGAAGAACACAACAGACCGCGTTGTATTTGAGCGGAGGGATCAGCCGGCTCGGGCTTTTTCCTTTTTTGAGATTGATATCTTGTCCGGTTTTGAAACAGAAGTCTGAAATCAATCCTGCTTCTTCGATCGCGTTGGAAGGGGGATTTCCCAAGATAGAACGCGGACTTCCGTCTTCTAAACGAAAATTGAATATGCCGAATTTTGCGGAGGTGAGTTGGATGATTTCCGTGAGAAGAGATTCAAAAACAATCGTTAAACCTGGATTGTCCTCCAGGTAAAGTTTTCCATCAGAAGTTTGTCTGAGGAGAGAGTCTTGTTTTTTACTCGAGATCAAAGCAGAGGTTCAGCCGGCCTGAAACTTTAAGGATTCTTCTCTTAGTTTCTTATTTGCATTTTCTAATTCGCGAATTCGGGTTAAGGCTCCCATCAATTCTTCGCGGGAAAGATTGGTAACTACGTTAGTCGCGTCAAACGCTTCCTTTGCGTCTTTGAGTTCCGAACCGGAATACTGAATGATACCTTCGTACATACGAATGATTTCATCGGCGTTTTCCAATTCCTGCTCGTTGAGTCTAAGAACCTTCTCGTAACCTTTGATAATATCATTCTGGATCTTCAATTTTTTTTGTAAATCCTCGATAGATTCACTCATCCTAACACTCCTGTATTTGTATTGACTTCAAGGAATTTGGTAAAAACCTGCTTCCTAAGCGGGGACGTAGCTCAGTTGGGAGAGCGTTTGAATGGCATTCAAAAGGTCGGGGGTTCGATTCCCCTCGTCTCCAATTACGACTTCCGCCACTTGAGTTTTTAAACTTTCTAAGCTCTGTCAAACTCTTTTACAATCCCCTCTCCGTCCGAATTTACCGGAAAGAAACCGGAAACGTTTCGAGTTTGAAAACAAAACGAACGTTCTGTTCCGTATAAGTCGGAATTCGGGTTCATTTTCATTCTTCTTTTTTTATGGCTATTTTCATCCGGAAATAAAAAGTTCGGTAAAACGATTGGAAATCGTAGTTCACGTCAGCAACCTATGTCAAATCGAATCTCTATCCGACGGTTAGGCGCTTCGACAAAAGCGCCTCTTTTTCTTCTTCCCGATTTTGACTTTCCGGGAAGACGTATTTCTGTTGAAGCTTTTATGCGCGACTTTTCCCTTCGGGTTTTCGAAACTCCGATCCAAACCTTCCAAACGAGTTTTCCAAGGTATGAAGAATGGATCGAATCGATTTCTTCCGAAATTCTGAAGACAAAAGGGAAAATCAAACTTTTAGGAGAAGGATACTTTTCAGGAATCGTTTTCGAATTGATCAAAAAATTTCCGGAAAGAATCGAATCCGCTTGTCTCGTAAATCCGCCGTTTGCAAAACATAGGAACCCTTTTCCCTGGTTTCCTAAAAACGCAGAATGGATTTTGGAAAGATTCCCTTGGAACCCTTGGTTTCTTTTATCGCAAGAATTGAATACCTTGTTCGAAACGTTGGAAAAAAGTTTTCAAAAAGGAATCGAAGAATCGAGTTTATCTCCCGTTGTTTTGTTTACGGGAATACCGGGGACCGTCAGCGAACAGATAAGGGCATCGGGAAAACAATTACAGGCGTTTCGAGTTTTTAGAATCGAGTCCGCAGATCGGAATTCGATCCAAGTTCTTTTGAAAGAATCGGTCGTGAAAATTCTTGCCGAGATACCGATTTCTTCTGTCCAAAAAAAGTCGAACTTTAAGATGGAACCTGGTTTTTAATATGTCAGTAAGAAAAATTTTAAGAATGGGAGATCCGCTTCTCCGCCAAGAATCCGAGCCCGTTACGGAAGACGAGATTCAAACAAAAGAATTTAAAAAATTACTCAAAGATATGTTCGATACGATGCGTCACGCGGAAGGTGTGGGATTGGCGGCGCCGCAGATCGGAATCCTGAAACAGATCGTAGTGGTCGGTTCGGAGGATAACGAGCGTTATCCGGGAACTCCCGACGTTCCGGATCGGGTGATTCTCAATCCGATCATCACTCCCCTTACCACCGAAAGTTCGGGGTTTTGGGAAGGATGTCTTTCGGTTCCCGGGATGCGAGGATACGTGGAAAGACCGAATCAGATTCGAATGCAGTGGATGGACGAGAAGGGAAACAAATTCGACGAGAAGATCGAAGGATATAAGGCCGTCGTCTATCAACACGAATGCGATCATCTTCGAGGAATTCTTTATGTTGACCGTCTAAAAGACACAAAATTGTTCGGTTTCAACGACACATTGGACTCCGGCGGAAAAATTCTAGATTAGAAAATTATAAAATAAAAATATATGAAATCCCTTGTTGAGTATTTCCTTTCTAAAAGTATCTTCGTAAACCTACTTACCTTCTTGATCATTCTTATCGGCGGTTTTACAGCCGTGAGGATGAATCGTGAGGCATTTCCGAACATCAATTTCGATATCGTAAGCGTAGTCACGGTATTTCCCGGAGCCTCCCCTTCCGAAATCGAAAAGTTGGTCACAAAACCTCTGGAAGAAGCGATCAAGGAAGTGGATGGAATCAAAGAATTTCGTTCGGCCTCGATTGAAAACCGTTCCGGAATCGTAATCACTCTGGATCCGGACGCGAAGGACACTCAGAAGGTCGTGGACGATATCAAGTCCTCGATCGATCGAGTCGAAGACCTTCCCGAAGAAGCGGAGGATCCGCTGGTTACGGAGATTACGACTTCCAGACAACCCGTGATCGAAATCGATATCAGTTTGAAGTCCGAAGACACAAGCGTAGAGGCTGAAAAAAGACTCAAGGCGCAGGCAAAGGTCGTGGAACAAGCTCTCGAAGATATTCCGGGCGTCGCGAGAATTTCAAAAAGAGGCTGGAGAGAAACGGAGATGCAGGTGGATATCAATCCGGCTGCGATGTTCTCACACTATCTTACGAGCCAGGACGTAATCTTTGCATTAAAGAATCGGAATATTAACTTTCCCGGCGGAAATATCGCCGGAAATCAAAAGGAAGTCATCCTTAGAACGATCGGAGAATTCGATTCTCCCAAAGAAATTTCCGGAGTACATATCCGATCCAATGAGATCGGAAATTCGATCCGAATCGACAACGTCGCCACCGTTACGGAAGGACTAAAAGAAGCCGAATATCTCGATAAGGTCAACGGTAGAAAGACAATCGCGATGACCGTCATCAAACGGGAGAAAGCTGACGCAATTCTTGTCGTGGACGAAGCAAAAAAAGTCATCGAAGAATTTAGAAAAAGCTCCAACGGTGAATTCGAATATGCGTTTGTAAACGACCTTTCGAAATACATCCGAAGAAGATTGGGAGTTCTTCTTTCCAACGCCGCGGGCGGTTTGATTTTAGTGACGGCCTCGCTCTTTTTATTCTTAGGTTGGAGAGTGGCTCTGATGACCGCCCTTGGGATTCCGGTTTCCTTCGGCGCCACCTTTGTGATTATGAACTATCTCGGATTGACGCTGAATCTGATTTCGATGTTCGGCTTGATCATCGTCGTAGGGATCCTAGTGGATGACGCGATCATCATCTGTGAGAACGTCTATCGATACATGGAAGAAGGAATGCCTGCGTATGAAGCGGCTCTCAAGGGGAGCGCGGAAGTGATCGATCCCGTCACCGCAACGGTAACTACGACTGTCGCAGCCTTTGCTCCGATGTTGTTTATGACAGGGATCTTCGGAAAGTTTATCTACAGCATTCCTTTGGTAGTGATCATCGCGTTACTCGCTTCTCTTTCCGAGGCATTCTTCATTCTTCCATCGCATTTGTATGATATCAATAAGAACAAATTTCATTCGGGACAGATCAAAGAGGAAAGCGGATGGTTCTATAAGCTAAAGGTAAACTATTATCTCCCTCTTCTGAAGTTCGCACTCAAACATAGGCTTCAGATTTTTATCTATCTATTCGCCATGTTGATCGGAAGTTTTGCGTTGTTCGCGGTCGCCGGAAAATTCAAACTTTTTCCGGGTTCCGTGGACGTATTTCAGATCAAACTTACTGGTCAGACCGGGCTTTCTCTTCAGGAGACTGAAAGATTTGCTAACGTTTTAGAAAAGGAACTTGCTAAAGTTTCAAAAGAAGAAGTCGAGAATTTTGTTACCAGGATCGGGATCATTCAAAAAGATCCTAACGATCCGTTTACAAAAAGAGGGAAACACTACGGACAAATCCTCGTTTATCTGACTCCTGAAGAAAATCGAAAGAGAAGCACGGATGAAATTATATCGGAAGTAAGGGAAAAAACGATCTGGCTTCTCAATCAAAAATCGATTCAAATTTTGGAAGAAACCCGTAAAAAAGAAGCGGAGAAAAAGAAACAGGAATACAAACCGTTCAATCTTAACGGTTTTCCCGCCGAATTTTCAAGATTCAAAGGACAACTTCTCGCGTTGGATTTTGAAAAAATTTCAGGCGGTCCTCCGGTTGGGAAACCGGTTGCCATTGAAATACGCGGAGACGATTACGAAACTCTCATTCGGATTGGAGAAGAATATAAGGGTGTGATGGCGAAGGTTCCCGGAGTCACCGATATCGGAGACGACTTCAACGAAGGGAAGGACGAGGTAAGAATCAAAGTGAGCGAATCGCTCGCCTCCACCGCAGGAGTTTCCGTTTTTAAAGTAGCTCAGGCGATCAACACCGCGTTTCAGGGAACGGTTGCGACGAAGATCAAAAGAGCCGATGAAGAAGTGGAAGTCAAAGTCCGATTTCCGGAGGAAGTCCGGAAGTCAATCGGCTCTCTGAACAATATCTTTGTGAGCAATCAAATCGGAAAACTGATTCCGGTCTCCAAGCTGATTACTTATGTCCGAGAACCGGGTTTTGCAAACATCAATCACTTGGACGGGAAACGTCTCCTCACGGTGACGGCTAACTTGGACGAATCCAAAACCGATACAAGAAGGGCGAATGCGGAGATTGCAAAACTCGCAAAAGGAATTATAGAAAGATATCCCGGTTACCGCATGCGTTTTGGAGGAGAAAATAAGGACACGGAAGAATCTCTTGCGAGTTTAGGAAGGGCCTTTCTCGTAGCCTTTATCATCATCTTTATGATTTTGGCCTCCTTATTCCGATCTTTGATTCAACCGATAATTGTTGTAAGTTCGATTCCTTTCTCTTTGATCGGGGTCATTCTTGCTTTCGTCTTACACGGAGAATACTTTGGTTTTCTCGCGTTTTTAGGAATCGTCGGTTTGGCGGGGGTGGTCGTAAACGATTCGATTGTTCTCGTCGACTTTGCAAACCAGTTGAGAATGGATAAACCCGGCGAGGATATCGATTCTATCCTGATCGAAACCGGACTTTTGCGTCTAAGGCCCGTCGTCTTAACTACAGTGACAACCGTTTTGGGTTTGTTGCCGACTGCCTACGGAATCGGAGGAAGGGATCCATTTTTAGTTCCGATGGCTCTTGCGTTCGGGTGGGGTCTTGCGTTCTCATCTTTTCTAACGTTAGTGGCGGTTCCCGTATTGTATAAGACCGTTTATAACGCGCAACAAAGAATAACCAGATTCTTCCGAAGAGCCTAAAACGTGTGTCATGCTTGAAAGTCTGTAAAAATAAAATCAAAAAGATCGATCCCAAAGATTGAAACGATTTGGGATCGATTCTTCGAAGAATAAGATAGAATTTAAGAAGCTTCCGTATCGAGGAAGTCTTTCAAAACAAGTTCGTTTTTTTCTCCATATTCTTGTCGTATAAACGACAATTCTCTCGAAAACCAGAAATGGCCCCACCCTCATTGGGTCATAACCTTACCCACAAAGTGGACTGAATCTTTAAAAGAATCTGTCGGAACAACGACAATCCTCCGTAAAACGGAAGCCCCGCCCTGTTTTTGGGAGCCTGTTGAAAAAGAAAATCAGAGAATCTCTCGTGATTCCGCCCTAAATTGCATT
>NZ_JAFFPT010000033.1 GCF_016918785.1 Leptospira ainazelensis
CAAATTAATTACGTCACTCAACCGGTCAAACCGTTTTTGAAAAAATTAACCGAATTTTATAAAAATTTTAAATAGGCGAACGATTCAAATTCTTCTTCAAAATCGAGATTTTCCCCCGCATTTTTCCATTTTTAGAAATAACTTTTTGAATTCTGCGGAAGCGCTCTTCCGAACTTATACACAGTTTATTTTGTCTATCTTCTCTGCCCGAAATAATCAAAGCTTCTAAAATAGAAGATTCGTTTTTCAGAATATACTAATTCAGAAGGTCGGTTCGCGGTGAAGGCAAGATGAAAAATTCTACAGCGTCTGGAAGCAGACTGTAAGTATTTCTTCTTCTCAAATCATTTCGGTGTTTAAGATTAATCCCTCTTTAGCGTGCAGCTCTCCATCTATTTGGGCATTCGTTCGAACGGGTTGTTTAGCAAACCTAATAGTCGGAGATTCTTAAGTTGTTTGATTTTTTTTTCTAAACCGAAAAATAGAGATCCGTTTTTATTTAGATCCGTATGTTGTATTTTCATAAGTAACACTTGATTTTTTTAGGTCGGAATTGCAAGGCTGCTCATCGCAGACACAAACTTCATTCCATCAAGCACCAGAGAACACGTTATGCGTCCTCCGAATCGAATGAATGACCCAATGATAACCTAACGGATAAAAAACGTCTGCATGGGAGGAGAAATCAATGACCCAGTGCGGGAAGAATTTGGAAACGAATCGGTAACGGCCAATTGATTTTTTTGAGAAACTCTATTGCGCTTTGAAAGAGTTTCATCATTAAATATATTTCATTTTAAGTTTTCCCCGGGATTTCGTTTTGTCTGGAAGAGAAGATTCCATAAAACTCATTTATCTCAAAAGTAAATTTCACATTTTGGAAGCAGTTTACGAACCCTTTCCCTTTCTTGCGGTGAAAAAGAAAGTCGTTCCAAATCTAATTCTTTTAAGTTTTGAAGATGTCTTATTTCATCCGGAAGCGTTTTGAGTTCAAAATAGCTGAGATTCAGTGTATTTTAGGTTGCGAAGATTTCGGATTTCTTTTGGGAGAGTTTTGAATTGAAAGAACTCTATAATGGGATTAAAGAGTCCAAATAAAAACGACCAGCTTTCCCAATTGTTACTTAATATCTAGCTTTCTTAGATTTTGTAATTCCAAAATTTCTTTTGGAAAATTTTCCAATCGGTGATTGCTCAAGTCCAACTCTTGTAAATTTTGCAAAAGTCTAATTTCTTTGGGTAAAGCGGTTAGACTTTGGTGACTCAAATCCAGAACTCTAACATCGGACGGATTTTTAGATGCTGAAGTTAAGTTCGTATAAACTCCCGCGTCGGCTTGTAATTCGGAAAAGAAACAGAGAAAGGTCAGAAGAAAGTTTGTAGTTTTTTGAAAGTGAATCGGCCTTATGCGAAATTTCATAAAAGAATGATAAGTAGAAAAGTAATTTTTTCCATTTATCTTATAATAAGCATTCTATTAAAAACAGATCTCGAAACCTAAAAAAATTATAGAATCATCTTTAGAAATTTCGAATCAAATGCAGGATTTTCTATAAATTGCGTCACACCCGAAATTTCAAGCAGTTCTAATATCGTTCAAATTTTGTGGGAGTCTCTATATTTTAAAAGCATAATATAGGCTATAAGACAGAAAAATCAAAACTCGGTTGAGTTACAAAAAAAAGAGTGACGAAATAATGCCCTCTTCCTCTAAAAACCCACCGAAACTCCCAGGTAAAAACCCTGTAGAATCTCGTGATTCCCCGAACGAATCGGTTGTGAAATCAGCGGAGGATTTCCCGTCGTCGTTCGAAAAGGATCAATCGAAGAATTTACCAAATTAAAATCCGTCAGTTTAAATCCGTAATAACTAAAGTAAGAATAGATATAGTTGTAACCGGCAAAAAATTTCACGGCTTCCAATAATTTATAACTCAAGGAAAAATCAATCTCGTATCCTCGATAGATCCCTTTGACTCCTGCGTTCCCGTTTGAAACCGTTATGGAGTCCGGAAAAAGGGTTTGTTCTTTGTAAAATCGGTTTCCTTGCGTATAAAACAGATCGAAACTCATATGAACGGAAATTTCTTTCCAGAGTTTATATTCTGTATTTAAGACAATCTGAGGACCATATGTGTAAAAGTATTCCTGATACGCTCCTTCTCTCAGAAAATATCCGTATTTGTATTTATTGATATTTCGGATTCCCATTCCCGCGAACAATTTCCAATCCGGAGTTAAGTTTAGAATTTTATAATAATTGAATTCGGACTCGGAACGCATCATCGGATTCAAATACTGTCTTCGAACCTGAAAATCTCCGGAAACCGTCCGTGTTACGTTCATGTTTGCATTCGCCAACTCAACTTCGTATGCGGAGATCTCGATTCTAAACTTTTTCTCCGAGTTGTCGTAGCGAAACGTAAGAGGAATCAAAACCTTTTGATTCTGTTTGACGGATTCCGTTTTGATCGAATTTTCCAATGGGGAATGTTCCGAATACGAAGTATAGTCGTAAGGAGTCCATTGATAGGTTTGTCTTTTGATGAGAAGTTCGAAGGACGTTTTTTTCTTTTCTCCGAGATCGGATTCTTCCTTTGTCTGCGCGGGAAGCGAATTCCAACTCAAAAAAATTACGGTTAAAATTGTCCAAGTCCACGAAGATTCTTTTTGAAAAAGAGAACGGATTCTATTCTTTCGCATTTTTTCCCTCTCACAAATCGACTTTTTTAAAAACCGAAAATCGAACGATCCAGTTTGAGTTTTATGATTTGGAGTCGTCCTTGAAATTTCAATCGGTCCTACCAAGGAATCATCAAGAATGGAATGGAATCAACCGGAATTTTGCGGGCCCATCTTCTACAATTTTGCTAAACCGATCTTCAAGTTCTATTCGGAACCGTTTTTCGTTCGTTTCTTCGAATCCATTATCCTCAAGCCGTTAGACACAACGGATCCCGACTTTTGTTCAAAGTGAAAGGTTCGTTTTTCCAAAGGGGAAATTCAAAATTCTTAAAAAAGAATCGGATATCTCATTGAAAGAATCCTCCTCTTTTTAAATCTGATCGTATGAGCTCCTACTTTACTCCCGGAAAGGAATCTTTTAAAAGGGACAACGATACTCTCCCCAAACCCGGAAAAAAATCCACCGCTCTCATCGTCGCCGGTGGTGGAATGAAAGGTTCTTTTGCCGGGGGAGTGTTGGCAGCTCTTCATCAATACATCCCCTCCACACATTTTGATCTTATCGTCGGAGTCTCCTCCGGTTCCTGCTCCGCGGCCTACTACGCAACCGGTTACGAGCAGAGTTACGAAGAATCCCTTAAGATTCTGGACATCTGGAAAAAGGAACTCATTGGAAATAAATTTATCTCTTTCTTTCATCCCTTCAAAGGTAAAACCCTCTTAGATCAGGAATATCTCATCGATTATATTTTCGGCGAAAAATATCGGCTTCCTTCCGAAAACTTCGATAAAAAGGAAGCTCCTCCTCTCTACGTCGTAGTAACCAATTTAGCGAAACTTCAGGCGGAATACATCAAGACATCGGCGTCTAACGCACTCAATCTTCTCAAGGCGGCGACCTCTCTTCCGATCGCAACCCGCGGGAAATGGAAATTGGACGGTCAGTTTTACGGGGACGGAGGAATCGCGGATCCGATCCCTCTCGAAAAGGTGATCGAAGCAGGGTATAAGGACATTACGGTTGTCTTAAATAACAACCAAGACGAATTCTCCAATCCCATTTCAAAGCTGGAAGGTTGGCTCGCCTATCCTTCCAACAAAAGACTCAATCACATGATTACAAAAGTGCACCATACGATGTACAATCGTGCGATGCAGATCATCAAACATCCGCCGAAAGACGTTCGAATCCAGGTAGTCGCGCCGACGTATCAAGAATTGACGATGGTCACGACGAGCGCGGAAAAACTGACCCGCTCCGTCAATCGAGGCATCGAAGCGGGTTTTAAAGCGGTTGCTTCGATCAAAGAAGAGTTTTCCCATTTCAAGACCAAACTCAAAGACAAGGGTTGGAAAATTTTATAATTTTACGTTTCAAAAAAAGGCCGAACGATTCCCCAAAATCGTTCGACTTTGAATCCGTTTCAAAACAACAGGAAATTATAAAATTCTAATTTAGAGAGGACATTTCCGGATTTACGGAATCGATTCCGATTTGTGCGAGCGCGACCGGTTTTCGTTTATGAATGTCCATAAAAAACCAGTGGGCGACGCAGACCGCCACGAGTTTTCCGTCCGAAAGACGATACGCATACTGATCATGAAAGGCTTTTAACTTTCCTTCGAATCTGATTTTGGAATCGATTCTGATCTTTTCGGGATAGGTCAGTTCGTTTTTGTATTCCAATTCGATTTTCGTGACGACGGGACTGATTCCGAAATCCTTGAGCAAACGATTCATATCCACTCCCGACTGAACCATTGCGCGAAACCTCGCTTCGTCAAAATATCCCAAAAAAACTATATTGTTTACGTGTTGATTTTGATCGATTTCCTGCCAACGCACTTCCGTAAAATATTCCTGCGTTTGAAGAAGTTTGGATTCTACGTTCGAATTTTGCATCTTTTCACTCCTGGCATAAGCCGGTCTTTTTTTCTTTCAATACAACAAAATCCAAAACTTCCATTGCTTATGAATTCAAAAACGGAGAGACCGTTTATTCCCGAATTTCGGCGATTTGTTCCTGAATCGAGCCGGTTTATTCTTTTTTTTAGGTTTTGTCAAAAAGACCCTCAAAAAAAATTCTTCGAAATCAATATATGACGGATTTCGGAAGCTACTTTAGAAGATATGCATATTCCGTATCGATAAAATATCTCTTTGAAACGAATTTTATTTTACCGCCTCAAAAGAGCTGAAATTCTCAGCGAAGATAAAAAAGGAGTTTATATGAATCAAATTCAAATTCGTTGGAGAAACGCTTTCTTAATCGGGATTACCGCCGGGATTTTAGAAGGACTACTCGTCGGTTTTGCGGATCCAAACGTGGGAACCTGGACGTTATTACAATCGATTCTTTTTTGGTTTTCCTGCGGCTTCATCGTCAGTTTTGCTGAAACCGGGTTTTCGAAATTCTGGACCGCTTTGATCCTTACCGAAATTATGAATCTTCCTTGGTTGATCGCGTTAGTCGTCATACCGGGAAACTACCAACACTTAGTTCCTTTGATTGTGGCGAGTCTGATTTTCGGTTCCGTGATCGGGGGAATGAATTTGTTTTTGAAAACACCGATTCTCCAGTTCGCTAAAAATTAGATTCCAAAAGAAAAAAAGTTTTATCCCGGTCCAAAATTCTTATAAGCCATATAGAGGTGGTTCGTAATCATTCCCCGCAATTGTAACAGAACCCCTCTTTTTTCTTTTTCTTCCATCATCGAAGTGAGTCGAAGCGCGCTTCCGATCGAGTCGCAAACGAGAACGCAGAGATCCATCAATCTTTGTTTTTTCATCCGGGGAACAAAACACTCGATCGAGTCGGCGATGATCTCCGCATTCTTTTTTGTATCTTCCAAATCCAATTCTCGAAGCGTCGGATACGCCTGCGAACCGCTCCAGACGATCTGGAAAACGGGATCGTTCGAATAAGCCTTTTCAAAAAGTTCTAAGATCTTTTTGATCACCCTCTGAAATTGAATCTCATCCGGTTTTTTTTCCCGATATTGACCGAGTTCGCTTTCAAGATCCGAACGAAGAGCTTCGAGATGAGATTGAGCGATGGCTCTTAAGATCGCGGGTTTTCCGGAATAATAACGATAGATCGTCCCGATCGGAGAACCGATGTAATCGGCGATTTCCTGCAGAGTAAAACGATCCGGGCCGACCTTTAGAATCAATTCTTTCGCGGAATTCAAAATAGATTCCTGCTTTTCCCGAGCTCTTTTCTGCACCGGGTTTGCCCTTGTAAGCGAAACTGACTCTCCATTCATTCCGCCATCCTCTATTCTTTCTTTTTTCATTCAATCAAATCATTCTTGACAAAAAAGTGAGGAATGCTCATAATTTAGAATTGTATAAAAATGAGGATTACTCACTTTTATACAAAACGGGGAATTTTATGAAACAAAAAATTATCATCACTCTATTGTGTATACTTTCCGGTTTAATCCTGATTCTTTGGAGATCCTTGTCTTATCCCGTGATCGGAATTTATCCGAAAACGGATTTTGTTTTGGATCAGGTCCGCGTTTTTAATCCGGATCGTAAGAATTTTTCGAAACTCAGTCTCGAATTTAGAAACAATCGGATTTTCAAAATCAGAAAAGATCATCCAGGGACATCCGCTGAATTTTCCGGAATGACGGTCACTCCGGGAATCGTGGACATGCACGCCCATCTTCCTCCTCACAATCTTTTGGATCTGATTCCTTATTTTTCGCTTCTTTACCTTTCTCACGGAGTTACGAGCATTCGAATCGCCGGCGATATCGACGGCACCTCCGTTCCCTACGCAAAAAAGGGAATCGAAGCCGGAGATTTTTTCGGACCCAAGATCGTTTCCTGCGACGCTTTTGTAACTTCGGGAATTCCAAGGTGGAAAAATTCCATCCTTGTAAATTCTCCGGAAGAGGCTTCCGAAGCCGTACGCGCGCTCAAAAAAAAAGGAGCCGATTGTATCAAATCCTATGAAAACTTAAACGTCTCTATGATTAAGGCGTTAGTCGAAACAGCGAATAAAGAAGGTTTGCCCGTGATCGGACACGTACCTTTCGGAATGACTTACGAAGAATCCGGAATTCCGGATGTTCAACATTTTTTCGGAATTCCAAGACCCGGATCCTTAAAAAGGGACAACGTCTTAAATCGAGGATCGGATTGGGGGAACGTTGACGATAAATTGTTAAACGACATCGTAAAACATTCGGTCCAAAACAAAATTTCAAATACTCCTACGTTAGTCGCATCCGAAAGACTTTTGCTTTTTTCGGATTACGAAACCGCCAAAAAAGATCCGGCGGTTTCTCTAATGCCGCGGTTTTACAGAGAAGTTGTCTGGAATCCTGAAATCGGAATTCCGGCGTATCGATCCATAGAAAAAGAATATCTTCAAAATTACGTACAAACCGCGATTTTGAAAAAGAAATCTCTGCTTCTAAAACTTTTTCAAGCGGGCGCGACTCTTTATCTTGGCTCCGACTCGCAACAACCCTTTGTGGTTCCGGGAGCCAGTCTACGCCAAGAGATGAGTCTTTTTCAGGAAGCGGGAATCCCGTCTTACGACGTCTGGAAAATGGCGACGGTCGACGCCAATCGTGCGATCAGAAACGAGGCTTCGTTTTCCATTCAAGAAGGAGCGTCTCCCGATCTTTTGATCTTTCGGGAGGATCCGACGAGCGACCTCGCAAAAACTTCGACTCTTTACGCGATAGTCTCTCAAGGAAAACTTTATCTCAAAAAAGATTTGGATTTTTTAGTTCAAGAATTTAGGGAACAACAATCCAAATTTATTTTCGATCGACTTTCCATGTTTCTCGGAAAATTAGCGTTGGAAAAACAAACAAAGGAGTTTAAACACTGACCATGAAAAAATTCGTTTTTCTTACGTTATCCGTTCTTTTACTCGTCCTTTTGTTTACGGTCGTTCAGACGTTTTCGATCCGGTCTTTTCAGTCCAAGATCGAGCCGGTTCCCAAGGAAAATATTCCGATCGACGCCGCATTAAAGCGGCTTTCCGAGGGGGTTCGTTTTAAAACGGTTTCCTCCCTCTCCGATACAAACGCGAATTCGAAGGAATTCCTTTTGTTAAACGAACACATCCGTAAAAGTTATCCTTCCGTCGAATCAAAACTCAAAAAAACGAAGGTGAGTAACTTTTCCTTTTTTTACGAATGGGAAGGTAAAAATCCGAATCTAAAACCGACCCTTCTCTGCGCCCACACCGACGTCGTGGACGTGGATCCATCTACGGTTTCTCTTTGGACAAAAGACCCTTTCGGCGGAGAAATTCGAGACGGTTTTGTCTGGGGAAGAGGAGCCTGGGACGACAAAAGCAGCGTCTTTGCTATATTAGAATCTATTGAAATTCTTATAAGGCGGGGACACGTTCCGGAACGTTCGATTTTTATCGCGATCGGTCAGGACGAGGAAACGATCTACGGAAAACTCGGAGCCAAAGCCATCACCGAAGTTTTTAAAAAAAGAAACATCCGTTTTGAATATGTTTTGGACGAGGGTCAGGTCATCGCGGAAGGTTTGATTCCCGGTATCGAAAAACCGATCGCTCTGATCGGAATCGCCGGAAAAGGGTATCTTTCTCTCGGACTCGAAGTCGATCTCAAAGAAGGAGGACATTCTTCCATGCCTCCTAAAGAAACCGCGATCGGAATTCTAAGCTCCGGTTTGTCTCGGATGGAGAAAAATCCGTTTCCTCTTTTTTTGGGTGAAGTTCAAAAGACTACGTTTCAATGGCTCGCACCCGAGATGAAATTCGGATCCCGCTGGATCATGAGCAACCTCTGGCTTTTTGGTCCGATTCTTAAATTGAGTCTGAGCGAAAAGAATTCCACAAGGGCGCAACTTCATACAACTTCGGCGATCACAAAAATTTCGGGCGGTTTTAAGGACAACGTTCTTCCGGCAAACGCGGAAGCCACGGTAAATTTTAGAATTCTTCAAGGAGATTCTCACCGAGGTGTTTTGGAGCGAACCGAGAAAATTCTAAACGACGAAAGAATCCGTCTGATTCCTCCGGACACCATTTTCGAACCCTCTTCCGTTTCGAACGTTAAATCGATCGGATTTGAAACGATTCGACGTTCGATTCAGGAGACGATCCCGGACATAATCGTCGCTCCGGCGATCGTTTCCGCTTATACGGATTCTCTCCACTACGGCGCGGTTGCGGATAACGCGTTTCGTTTTTTCCCGGTGAGGGTAAAACCGGAGGACGTGAAAAGATTCCACGGAATCGACGAAAGAATTTCGATTTCAAATTACGAGGAGATGATCCGTTTTTATCTCAGATTGATTCTAAATTCTTCAAATTGATAAACGAAGTAGATTAGGTGGTAAAAAATTCCACTTCGGATTTGAGTTTTCCGGCCTGTTCGTTTAATTTGACCGCGAGTTCGTCGATTTCGGACACGACTTGATTTAAGAATTCGGTAGTTTCCGAAATGGCGACGATCGTTTTGGAAAACTCGGTCGACGTCTGTGCCTGTTCTTGTGTATGATTTCGAATTTCATCGGAAGAAATCGAAAGATCGGCAAACGCCGACTTTACTTGTTCGCTCGCTACGAGCTGAGAATCCGATAGTTGCGCCACTTCGGAAACTCTGTCGAGTGTGATTCCCACCGTATCCCCGATTCTTTTAAATACGGTCTGAGTCGATTCGATCACGTCCCTTCCGCTTTTGGTCGCGTTTAACGCTTCCGCTATCGCCGAAGTGATTCTTTTTGCGTTGTCCTGAGTCTGTTCCCCTAACTTTGCAATTTCTTGAGCGACGACCGCGAATCCCTTTCCCGCTTCACCGGCTCTTGCGGCTTCTATCGCGGCGTTTAACGAGAGTAAGCCGATCCGATCCGTGATGTCCTTGATTACGTTTACGGTAGCTCCCATTTTTGAAGTACTTTCTTCGATCGCTTCCATCGCTTTTTGAGTTCCTTGTAACGCGTCTTCGCCGCTTTTGGTTTCGGCTCTCATTCGATCCGCGTCTACTTTGGTTTCCAGAAGAGCCGCGTGAACCTGACGGATTCTTCCTTCCAAAGCTTCGAGAGACGCCTGCGCTTTTTTGGCGATCTGAGTCTGACCATCCGCTCTAGACGCCGTAGAATGGATCGAAGCGGCGATTTCCTCCACTCCGGAACTCATCTCTTCGGTCGATGCGGCTTGATCCTGCATCTTTCTGGACAATTCTTTCGTGTTGTCTCCGAGTGTTTTGGAACTTCCCGAAAGTTTTTCCGCCTCTCTCGAAACACTTTTTACGATAATACGAAGTCGCTTAACAAATTCGTTTAACGCACGACTGTTGGAACCCAACTCGTCGCTCGATACCATGGGAAGGACGTGAGTAAGATTTCCGTTGGACATCTCTCCGAAAATTCGGATCATATTTTCGGAATTTCTTCGGATCGTGAGAGAAAGTTGATAAGAAGCCACTATGACCGCGATCAACATAAAGACCAAAGTCAAAATCAGAGGAACGGTAACGTCGCCGAGTTTGATCCAACCCGAAGTTTCTTCGAAAAGGAGATAACCGAGGATGATGATGGGAAGGATTGCAATCGCAGTGATCGTGCTGAAAATTCTCGCGTGAACTCCCACCATACGAATTCGATCCGAATCAATCTGCACTTCGTTGAGACGATCCGATTCTAAGATATCGACAAAGCTGGATTCCGTAAGAAAAAAATGCGAAACTCCCAAGATGGGATAAATGATCAACGGAAGAAAGGCGAACGGAAGCGATTCCAAAAAGGTGGGAGTAAAAAAGAAATGAATGAGCCACCAAGCGAACGGGATTCCCGTGCTCCATTGAACCAGATAAAACCCCGAATTGTAAACCGGGAAGTTGAGAATTTTTGTTTTTACGGCGACCCGTTCCTGGGTATTGAGGGAAAACCAGTTCCTATCTTCCAGATTTCGAAGGATTTTTCCCAGATAAAAAAAACGAATCGTCGGAACCAAGTAAGAGGTTGTGACTGAAATCAGTGCGGCAATGATAAGCGCGATCGCTTGGTCGAAGTCGTAACCTCCCGCGGAGATAATAAACAAAACCGCCAAAGGAACCGCCAAAATTGTAGTGAGCAATTCCAGACCGATCGTCAATTTCCATCGAAGCTTACGTGACTCTAACTGATTCATTTCTTACTCTTTTTTAAAATTGGAACAACCACTGTATGGGAAGTATGGAACCGATCTACACATTATCCGACGAGCCTAATTTTTTCTACATACATGTTGATCCATAATTCTTTTCTAAGAAACCTTTCACGCCTCAAAAAGACGGGATTCTGACACAAAATTTGCAACTGGTCTCCAAAAATGGAATCGTTGAAATGATTTGATCCCCTTTGCGAAGTCCCGAATCGACTTCGCGGTTTCGTTTGGAAAGGTTACTTTTTTTGAATTGGATTTTTTCGAAGGTGATTCTTCCGATAGAAACCGTTCCACATTAGGCGGACTTGAACTCTTGTCCGAAAGTCTCTTCCTCTTCCGAGTCGATTCCGGATCGTTTTAGACTATTCATTGTTTGGTGATAGAGTCTTTTGACTCCGTGTTCGCTCCATCCAAACCAAAGTCCGATTTCCAAAAAGGTATAGATAGAATCGGCTTTGAGCAGTTTTCTTTTGAATTTTTCTTTGAGTCTGGAAGAGACAAAGTTTGCGCCCTTTCGTTTGGAGAATAAGATCTGATGCGAGGATTCCAATTTTTCCAGAAGGACAAGTTCTCTGTTTCTGGAACGAAACCGTTTTTCTTTTCTTTCCTTTAGGAATTCAGGAATCGAGTTCCCCGAGGCGAGGAGTATCCTTTTGAGAAGAAGAACCTCCTTTTTTTCCAAATGGAGATTGTGTTTCAATTTGAAGATGAGAATTCCCCTTCGATCCTCCTTCTCCCAGATTTCGCGGAGAAAATTGCGGAGCGGATCGATCGTATTTTCGTAAGCTGGTTCGAATGAAGGAGTTCCTTCCAGCCGATCCGGATCCAAAAAGGCCGCCTCTTTTTGGGAAAGTTTTCTTTCCTTTTTCCATTGATTGAAGACTAGGTGTTTCCAAAAAACGAATGCAAAGGCCGGGAAATTTCTATATCCTTTTGTCTCGTAGATTTTTACGAAGATTTCGATTCTTTGAAGAAACTTGAGGAGGACTTCCGACCTCCCGTCTTCGTCCAAAAAATATTTACGGACCGCAAATCTTTGGACCCAAAAGTCGGCTTGTTTCAGGAGAAGGTCCGGTTTCCCGGTTTTTTTATATTCTAAATAAGAATTTACTAATATTCTATCCACATCGGTCTTTTGATTCATAGTCAAGAAAGAGAGAATTTTAGCTTTCTTTGTCTAAAACTTTTGGCGGTTCTTTTTTCCACCTTTGATCAAAATCAATGTTCCTTTGTATAAAATTCTCCATTTTTTGATTGGAAAACGAACTCGGGGAGATACACTTCTGCAAAAGAGATGAAACATGCAAAGACTGATTAAAAAAATACTGGTTCCTGTGGACGGTTCCGAGAGTTCGAAAAAAGCGCTGGAGATGGGAATCGCGCTCGCTAAGGCTTCCAGCGCGAGTTTGACGATCTTGGAAGTTGTCGAAGAGTTTGGTCCCCTCCCCGGTTACTATGAAAAGGCTCCCGAAGGAAAGGATCGTGTAAAATGGATCAGCGAACAGAGATTTGAAAAAATTCATTCCACCTTGGACGAATCTCCCGAAATCAAATGGGATCGTTTGGTCCTGGAGGGTTATCCCGCGGATACGATCGTGGAAACGGCCGCAAAGGGAAAATATGATATGATCGTAATCGGTTCGAGAGGACTTTCTGCGGTCGGTAGATTTTTGGTAGGTTCGGTCTCCGATCGAATCGTGCACCACGCTCCCTGCTCCGTCACCGTTGTAAGATAAGTGTTAGCCTGGTTCTAACGGAAACTTTGTCGGAGTTCCGGCAGAGTTGTGAGAGGGGGATTTTACTTGCGAAACGTTGAACTTTCTGATAGAAAAACGTTGTCCGAGTTTTTCCCTGCGTCTCGGGTCCGTTGAGAGCGGCGCATTGAGACATCCCGCCACCCTATCAGGGAATATCCTTGCCCACAAGTGGGCTGAATCTTAAAAAGAATTTGTCGGAACTCCGACAGTCCTCCGTTAAACGCGCACCCCGCCCAAATTTTGGGTGGAGGGGCGGGGGGCGGAAGAAACCGGGCGACTTTTCTATATCACAAAATCATAATTTTGCAAGGAATATTCTCTCTCAGAATTTGTGTAGGAACTCCTACAAAATTTTGATTGGATCGCCCTGATTCGAAATCGTTTTTTTAACTTGTGGGTAAGGTTATGCAAATTTTGGGTGGAGGGGCGGGGGGCGGAAGAAGCCGGGAGATTTTCCTATAACACAAAATCATAATTTTGCAAGGAATATTCTCTTTCAGAGTTTGTGTAGGAACTCTTACAAAAATTTTGATTGGGATCGCCCGGATTCGAAATCGCTTTTCCAACTTGCCGGTAAGATTATAACCCAAGGAACTCGGCGCATAGCTCGCGATGGGTCGCCGCTACAACTCAATGCGTCGTTCTCTAAGGATCGCGCCGTAGGACCGAACGCACAGATTTTCATAGAAAAATCGTCGGAGTTCCGACAGATCTCCCTCTAACGAAAAGATCTCTGCTTTGAAGGTTTCGAACGAGAATTCGTATTTTTACGGCTGGGAGAAGAATGAAATTTCTGAGGAGGTCTTCCTCCCGAATTCGTCTTCGGTTTTATTCTCCCGGTAAAGTGCATTACGTTTTCAGAATGAAAGGGTTGTTGCTGATTCACCGGAATTTTCTGACCGATCACCCTTTCGATGTCTCGAACAAAGGCCCTTTCCTCCATGTCGCATAACGAAATCGCGACACCTTGGGTTCCCGCTCTCGCGGTTCTTCCGATTCTGTGAACGTAACTTTCCGGAATATTAGGAATTTCGTAATTGATCACATGGGAGATTTCATCTATGTCGATTCCTCTCGCAGCGATATCGGTCGCAATGAGAGCCCGGATTTTACCGGCTCTAAAATCTTCAAGCGCCCTCTGTCTCGCGGATTGGGATTTGTTTCCATGAATCACGTCCACTGAAATTCCGCTCTTCGCCAAAAGTTCGGAAACACGATTGGCTCCGTGTTTTGTCTTAGTAAAAACGATCACTCTTTTTAATTCAGGATTCTTAAAAAGGTGTTTTAAAAGTTCCTTCTTCTTATCCGAATCCACGAACATTACGGATTGCTGAATCAATTCTACGGTGGAAGAAACCGGAGTCACCTCGATTCGAACCGGATTTACGAGCATCGTCCCCGCTAGTTTTTCAATATCGGGAGGCATCGTGGCGGAGAAAAAAAGATTATGACGTTTTTTCGGCAACATCGAGATGATCTTTTTTATAGAATGGATAAAACCCATATCAAGCATTCGATCCGCTTCGTCCAAAACAAAAACTTCGAGTTCGCTCAAACTTAAGAATCTCTGATCGATCAGATCCACGAGCCTTCCGGGCGTCGCCACCAGAACGTCCACACCCGAAGAAAGACTTTTTACCTGAGGACTCTGACCGACCCCGCCGAAGATCACCGCGGTTTTTAATTTCAGATGTTGACCGTAAACTTTAAAACTATCGTGAACTTGGATCGCAAGTTCTCTCGTAGGAGTCAGGACCAAAACTCGAGTTTGTTTTGGAGCGGCCTTTCGGGGATTTGAAAATAAACGATGAAGAATCGGAAGCGCAAACGCGGCCGTCTTACCGGTTCCGGTTTGGGCGCAACCCAAAAGATCTTTTCCTTCCAGCAAAGGAGGAATCGCCTGAATTTGGATCGGCGTCGGTTTAGAATAACCGACGTCTTGGATGGATTGTAGGATGGGAGGAGCGAGTGGAAGATTGGAAAAATTTTCTATTGAATTGTGCAATGGGAAACCGACTTCTGTTTCATCCAGGATTTGAAAGATCCCCAAAGAGAATAGAAGAATAAGTTTTCATTTTTACGCCGGCATCACGTCCGGACCGAATTCCGCGCCGGGAAGCAAAGTGACACCGGGGAGATTTCTCCAGTCGGGATGATCTCCGATATGTCTGTAAGAATGTTCCCAAACGATTCGATCCTTCACGACCAAAAAGGCTCCCGGCATCTGCAGAGAATTTTTTCCCGGAAGACCGTAAAAATGGCCTTTGAGAGTCGCTCTTGCGGTTCCGAGCAAAACTTCCGGACCGGCGAGTTGAACGATCTTCGCATTTTTTAAACCCAGGTTTCGATAGAATTCGATCTGAGAATCCGCAACCACCGAAGCATCTTCCCAGATTCCGTCAAAAAATTCTTTCACGTCTTCCGAATCGCCGGGAAAGAAAAAAAGAATCGGGGGAAAGGAAAGACAAGTCTCCGAGATTTCTCTCAGATCCTGAACGGCCTCTCTGCTAAAAATACAACCGGAATGTCTCAAAAAAACCAAAAGACTCAAACGAGGAGGAAGACACGAAAGAATCGTCTTCGCACGAAGGTGAATTCCGTTCACCTCTTTGGTTCGAAAAACTTCCGGAAGAAACTCCATAACTTCCAGTATGACCTCTTAAATTTCCTTGTAAATCGATTGATTTCTTAGTTTTCGAAAAATTAACTGCATTTGAATGGAACTCCTCACTCCCGATAAAATCATCGCAATCCTTACCCTAACCCTTATGGAAATCGTACTCGGAATCGATAACATCGTATTCCTTTCCATCGTTGCGGGAAAACTTGCAAAGAATCAACAAGCCAAGGCGAGAAACTTAGGGCTCACACTCGCCCTCGGTTTTAGAATCGGGCTTCTTTTTGCGGTCACCTGGATCGCATCCCTCACGAATGCGCTTTTTACCGTCTTCGAATTTGCGATTTCCGGAAGAGATCTAATCATGTTGGGCGGAGGACTTTTTTTAATCGCCAAAAGTACAAGCGAGATTCACGGCAAAATCGAAGGAGCCGAAGAAGGAGAATCCGGATCTCAGAAAGAAAAAGTTTCCTTCTGGGGAGTCATTATACAACTCATCCTTTTAGACATCATCTTTTCGGTGGATTCCATCGTAACCGCGGTCGGCCTTTCCGGAAATTTCGAAGTAATGGTCGTCGCGGTCATCCTTTCGATGATCGTGATGTTGATCTTTTCGGGTTCCGTGAGCGATTTTATCAACGAGCACCCTACGATGAAAATTCTCGCGCTTTCATTTCTCATCATGATCGGAGCGATGTTGTTTGCGGACGGACTTCACTTTCACATTCCGAAAGGATACGTCTATTTCTCGATGGCGTTTTCTCTCGGCGTAGAACTCATCAATTTAAGAATTCGGAAATCGACTTCTAAAAAACGCTGATTCCGGCTTTCTGATTCCAAGAAGACCATTGCAGGTTGTAAAACGGAGCAAATGCCTTCTTGGGGCGTTTTTTCCTCAATTCGTTTAACAAATTCGCGTTCCAAAAACGGTATTCCTGAAGAGCGACTCTCGCGGCCTTTTCACTCAGAAGATCGATCTCTTTGGAAGGATTGGAATTCTTCTCCAACTTGGAAAGTTCTTGGAACCATTCTTCTTCTAAAGAAGCGATTCGAGGTTGAATCAAGGTTTTCGCGTCCGGATAAAAACGTTGAATCTCTCTGTAAAATTTTTCGTGAGTCCACCAGAGGGACGTGTCCAGGGACGCGCCCGGTTGTTCAAAATTCTTCTCCAAAAAACTCGTCCCGGGAAAACCCGCGGGAAGAAAAAGTGAAATCGAAGGGATCGCGGTTCCCGTAAACCAAAAACGATTTTTGGAAATTTCTTTTTTTAACTCCGCGACAAAAGAACCCGTAGTACCGTTAGGCGTAATCGGGCCGGTCGCGTGAAGACAAACCGAACCCATATCCGAAGAAGAAGGATAAAAGGAACGGATGTTTCCCGGCTCCCCTTCTTGTCTCAGAATTTCCATCGCGGCACGAGGATCGAGATTTCCTTTTTTGGATTCTCCCATAGAAGCCGTTCTTGCGCGCCGAACCTTACACTTGCTAAAAAAAGTAAAAAAAGAATCCGAGAAAGTTTTCCGAAACGAAAAAGATTCTCCCTTTTTCAACCAACCTTCTTTTAGGGCAAACTCGATCGCGCGGGGGTGAATCGCGTCGTAATTCTCTTCCAGAGTAAGACCGTTCGAGATCGAATAAAAACCTTCGATTTTTTTCCAAGCCCAGAACTTACCTGCGGTCTCCAGAACAAAGGCGTCTTTAGAATCGGCGATCAAAAAACTATTGTGATAATAAAACGAAGAATTCGAATAACCGCCGCAAGCGTCCTGACCGAACTGTTCTAAAAGTTGAAGAATGGTCTCTCTTGCAGATTCCGCATTCTTACTTCTTTCCAGAGCGAGACGGAGAAGATCCATTCCCGTAAGACCCTGGTTCTTTTTTTCAAAAGGAATTTTTGTAAAGACCGCCTCGTTTCCGATCGCAACTCCCGAAGCGTTCGCTCCCATTTCGGCGCCCCACATCTGAAAGGGTTTGGACAAAATGACTTCCTGCGTTTCTTTTACGCTCGGAACTTTTATATACGTGCACATCGTCTCTTTTTCATTCAAACGGGAAGGAACACGCAGAAGCGCTTGCGCTTCATTGGGTTCTCGATCCGAATTCTTCCCAAAGATCATGGAACCGTTTCCGGTAAAAGAAGGAGTAGCTAAGAATGTATCGCACATGACGAAAGAAACTCTCTCTTTTGCAAAGCTTAGCAAGTCTTTTTAAGCCGAGTTTTAGAAGCAGAGATTCCAAATAGGCTCTAAGTTATAAGAGTAGAAGTTAGATTTTCTGAGGCCTCCTCGTCTTTTCCGAAGCAAAAATCCGATTCTTTCCTTTTCCGAAAGAATGAATGCGGAGATTTTTGGTTTGACAAAATACTTTAAGTTTAAACTATTTACAATGAAAGCAATTACTTCAAACATAAAGTATTGAAGATTGCAAAAATGGAGAATTATAATGTTAGAAACACTTTTATCAACAAGTTCCGACCTGGGGCCCTTTCTTTTAAGATTGATCCTTGGAATCGTGATCTTTCCACACGGAGCTCAAAAACTTCTCGGATGGTTTGGGGGTTATGGTTTCAAAGGAACCATGGGTTATTTTACCGGAACTGCCGGTCTTCCGTCCATTGTCGCCTTTCTTGTGATCATCGGCGAATCCTTCGGTTCCGTAGCCCTGGTGTTCGGACTTTTGACCCGTTTTACGGCTCTGAGCATCGCGATCATCATGTTGGGAGCGACCCTCATTGTTCACAGAGAACACGGTTTTTTTATCAACTGGTTTGGGGCGCAAAAAGGAGAAGGTTACGAATTCCATCTTCTCGCGATCGGAGCGGCTTTGACCTTGGTCTTTACGGGCGCCGGCGCTTACTCTTTGGACTCATGGATTCTGAGCCTACTTTAGAATTTGATTGTATAGAAAAAAAGAAATTCGTTTCGCTGAGAGAACGCTCAATCTCAGCGAAGTTTCTCCGATTGTTTACCTTAGGTCTGTCCTTGGAGAAAAAGTGTCTTGTAAATGTCCGGGAGTTGGGTCGGTTTTTGAGTGGCAAAGTTGAACCAGAGAAATTCTCCCTTTGCCGTCGCCACACAATCGGCTTCTTGATTCCACATCGTACAAGAGATTCGGAAAGAACGGGAAGTAACGGAATCCACTTGCAGAGTGATCTCGAGTATTTCCGGATAACGAACTTGTTTTCTATAATCAACTTCGATATGAGTGATGACCGGGCCGCCTTCGGAGGGGCGATCGGGCGAATCCCAGAGTTTTAGATCGGAAAAGTAATTTGCCCTCGCATTTTCAAAATACCTCGCATAGACGACGTGATTTACGTGCCCAAAGGCGTCCATATCTCCCCAAACAACTTTCTGGGAATAACTGTACTGGTAACGAATCGGTTTCGGCATTCTTTTTATTCTTCCTAAGACGGACCTTTCGAAAGACGAAAACTCGTTCTCGAATTCATCGCTTCCTACTCAATCTTTTGATTAGAATCCGTTTCTTCAAAGCAAGTTTTTTACGATGTAAAAAAACTTTGGATTCTCAATTTAGAATGATTTCCGTGCTTTCGCGAAGTTCGCATAAACGCAGGGGAGGCCCGTTTAGAGAAAAGTCTCCGTCGTCGCGGCGCTTTCGCGAAGTTCGCATAAACGCAGAGCAAGCCCCCAGTTTAGAGAAAAGTCTTCGTCGTCGCGGCGCTTTCGCGAAGTTCGCATAAACGCAGGGGAGGCCCCAGTTTAGAGAAAAGTCTTCGTCGTTGCCGTGCTTTCGCGAAGTTCGCATAAACGCAGGGGAGGCCCCAGTTTAGAGAAAAGTCTTCGTCGTTGCGGCGCTTTCGCGAAGTTCGCATAAACGCAGAGCAAGCCCCTGTTTAGAGAAAAGTCTTCGTCGTCGCCGCGCTTTCACGAAGTTCGCATAAACGCAGAGCAAGCCCCAGTTTAGAGAAAAGTCTCCTTCGTTGCGGCGCTTTCGCGAAGTTCGCATAAACGCAGGGCAGCCCCTGTTTAGAAAAAGTCTCCGTCGTTGCGGCGCTTTCACGAAGTTCGCATAAACGCAGAGCAAGCCCCTGTTTAGAGAAAAGTCTTCGTCGTCGCCGCGCTTTCGCGAAGTTCGCATAAACGCAGGGCAGCCCCTGTTTAGAAAAAGTCTCCGTCGTTGCGGCGCTTTCACGAAGTTCGCATAAACGCAAAAACTCCGTTTTAAAAAAACTCATTTCTCATTCATTATAATTTCTGGGCATTCTGCCTGTAAGCCGGATTCTGTCCTCTCCAAAGAGATGGATGGCCATTTATCTTGCTCCGAAAGTTACCAAACGGAGTCTTTGCTCTCTACCCGCAACCCCGCAGAAACGACTAAAGGTTGCCTATTTGAGATTGCACCCGGGAGGGTTTACCGTTCCCGACTTCTCTCGAACTCGGAGGTGGGCTCTTACCCCGCCATTTCACCCTTACCTCTCCCAAATCGCTTCGGAAGAGGCGGTATCTTTTCTGTTGCACTGTCCATACCCCGACCTCTGAGATTTCTCTCCTAAGTCGGAATTCCGGGAATTACCCGGTCCCGTGTTTCCTGGTGTCCGGACTTTCCTCACCCTTCTCGTTACCAAGAAGCAGCGCGACCATCCGGCAGAATGCTTGGGTTAGACATTTTTTGAAGCGTCTCTCAGAACCAGAAAAAAAAGAAAGAATCCGAGTTTCTTATGAAAATCTGGCACGGCACTTGCATATATCTATACAGAACAAGGATTCAGGGGTGATAAGATGAACAAGTTTATAATGACTGCTCTCTTTTTAAGCATTTTTACCGGACTTTATGCAATGCCAGAGGCCCAAAAGGTCGAAGAAGAGCTTATTAAGTTTACACCGGAAAACGAAATCCAACTCGCAAACAAGCTAAGCGCCTTAGGAAGTCTCAAACAAAAGGTAAGAGATTATAACTCTGCGATCGATCTTTATAACCAATCTCTGATCGTCCGTGAAAAAATGGGGGAAAGAGAATCTTCCGGATACGCACTTGTTCTCTATCTCAAATCCATCTCTGAGTTTCGCCAAGGAAAATCCTGCCAGGCTCTTGAGAACATTAAGAATGTAATTTCGATCTATCAAAAAATCGGGGATATCGACGCGGCCCTCAATGCGGAAGAAGAAGCCTATAAAAAATACCAAGAAGCTTGTTCCATCCACATGGAGAATGTTGCGAACGCGCAATAACTCAAGTAACTTGAGCCCATTAATTCATCCCATCTCTAGTTCTAACTGACTTGGCCCGCCCGAAAGGGCGGGATTTTTTTTGATTTGACTCTTCTCCTTTCAAGACTAACCTGAAATTCCGGATCTTTGCGTTTTCTGACTCCTCTCTTCGTCTAAACTGGTCCGGTCAAAAAAAAAATTCGGAGCCGCCTATGAAAATAAATTATAACTGGAAGAATGTAGATCATTCGAAAGCAGCCGAAGAATATGCAGATAGTAAATTGGATCGCGTTTCAAAATACCTCCATTCCGTTCAATCTTTCGAGATTTCTTTCGAAATGATTCACGGAGAAGTAAGCGCGAATCTGAATCTGCATGGAGACGGAAACAAATTCAACGCGCAAAATTCCAACAAAGATATCTACGCTTGTATAGACGGTCTGGAAGACAAGATTGTAAAACAAGTCAGCAAACATCACGATAAAAAAGCCACTCACTGATTCGATTTCAAAAGTGTCTCACTCCGGTGGAATCTTCCACCGGATTTCAATCCAAAAAGAAATTCTGAATGTCCTTTTCCCGAAAATTAGAAGAAGCGAATCAATATCTTTCCGACGGAGATTTTGAAAAGGCAAAGAAGAATTTTGATTCTCTCTTAAACGAGGATCCCGAACATCCCGAGGTTATCGCCGGATTCTTTATTGCTTCGTATTGGGACAATAGACTCGATCGAATTCACAACACAAAGGAAGGAAGGGAGAGAAGCCATCTCCTCATCCAATATTTTTCCGATTTTCAAAACGTATTCGAGCTCAAAAAATTTACGGGAACTTCCGCGTTTCGTTGTATTTCGGAATCGGTTCTTTCCGAAGCGGTGGATCAGTTGAAAATTTCGGTACAAAGAGAGGGGCTTCATTTTCAAGATCCTTCGGCGCTTTTAGGGCTCATTCGCGAGTTGATTCGATTTCGAGACTATAAAAACGCTCTCGAAATTTTGAACTACGCGTCTTCGGTGGAGAGAAATTCTCCGGAGTTTCTCTATCTCCGTGCGGAATCCCTTTTTCAAACCGGAGAAGAAAGAAGAGCTCTCATTTTGTTTCGGGAAGCATTTCTCAAGGATCCGACTACTGCCCCGCTCTCGGTTTTAAAATCGGAACCCATTCTTACCTGGATTGAAACCCTAAAAAGTTCCTATCAGGAAGAATCGGATCTAAAGGAAGTTCTTCCGGTTGTCCTCGCGGAAAGGGGAATTTTTGAAGAAACCAGAAATTATTCCGAAAAAGAAATATTGGAATATTATAATAATTTAATTCGCCTGAAGGATACTCTAAATTCCAGAAAGGATCTTTATGATTTCAAGATTCGTTGTAGAATTCTTCAGCACGCTTGTCTGATTCTGGATATCTGCCGGGGGATGCAATACAGCGAAATCTATCAGGAATCCAAAAGAATTCTCGATCTCGTTGATCCAGGCTTTTTTCAGAGACGACAAGACGGCATTCGGAAATAAAAATTTAGCAGCCGGTGTTTTTTCTTCGAAGTTATTGTCGGACGAATCGAAATCCGCGAAAAGACTTCGTCGCACAAACGTGTGAGAGTTCCTACTTTTTAGAACAAAGTGGACTTCGTTGCACAAACGTGTGAGAGTTCCTACTTTTTAGAACAAAGTGGACTTCGTTGCACAAACGTGTGAGAGTTCCTACTTTTTAGAACAAAGTGGACTTCGTCGCACAAACGTGTGAGAGTTCCTACTTTTTAGAACAAAGCGGACTTTGTCGCACAAACGTGTGAGAGTTCCTACGTTTTAGAACAAAGTGGACTTCGTGCACAAAACGTGTGAGAGTTCCTACGTTTTAGAACAAAGCAGGCTTCGTCGCACAAACGTGTGTGAGTTCCTACTTTTTAGAACAGAGCAGGCTTCGTCCGTGCTTAGAAAAAGAAAGTCCGAAAAGACGTGCCGCTCCCAAAAAGAGCAGCGGAACGTTTCATCGATTCGGAAGGACTAAAAAAAACTATTTCCCTTGAGTCTTCTCGATAATTTTTCCGAGCTCTTCCGCAGTTCTGATGTCCCCTTTTTCAGAAAAATATCTCTGAAGAGAATCTAACGTCTTTTGAGCTTCTGCGTTTGAAGGAATTTGTTTGAGAAGGGCTTCGTCTATCGAAGATGAAAAGGAACCGGAAGAAGGAATATCCTTGAAACTTCCCGATTCATTCTGGTCAAAAACGGTTCCGGATCTTTCCGTTAAAGATGGGGACGAGGAAGAATGAAAGCGGTTGTAAGAAACGAATACGATTGCTAATGCCAGAACGGCAGAGAAAGAAAGTTGCAAACCACGATTGGAAAGAATGTTTTCTCGGATTCTTTCCCATCCTCTTTCGGGTTCAGGTTGTATCTGTTGGAGTTGATTTTTCAATCGGAGGGAGAATTCATCACTCAGCATGATCGAGCTGAGTTCTTTGTTTCTGAGTTCGGACATCGTCTTTACGAGAGAATTCTCTATCTTAAGCATATCCCCGTCCTCTTTTCTAAGAAAGAGCGGAACCTTGAATTTTGAATGGTAACTTTTCATCTTTTTCTACCTGAAGTATCCTTCACCCTTGCCGTCTTGTAAAATCAAATGTTTCAAGAATTCTTTTGCCTTAAAGAGTCTGCTCTTTACGGTTCCTACGTTAGTTCCCAGAACCTCTGCGATTTCAGCGTAGGACATTTCCTCGAAATATCTAAGTTCAATGACCTCTTTGTAAAGGTCTTCCAACTCGTTGATTTTGCTAATTAGATAGTTGGACTCATCACTAAGTTCAATTTTTTTTTCGAATCCGACTCTTTCATCCGTTACCTGATATTCCTTATCATCCATGGAATTCTCTTTAGCTCGTTTCCGTTTCGCTAACAAGTCCTTCGATTTGTTGACTACGATCCGATACAACCAGGTATACACTCCGGATTCCGCTCTAAAGTTACGAATGGAACGATATCCGGAAATCAAAGCGTCTTGAACGATATCTTCAGCGTCATCTCCGTCTTTCACCATAGAGATGGCTTTTCGATAAAGCCTCTCCCGGAATGGATTTACGAGCTGAATGTAGGCTTCGTCGTCGCCTTCTTTGATTTTTTTCAGAAGACCGATTTCGATTTCCCTCAAGGTCGGTTTTTTTGGAATGATTTGTTTTTGGTCCATGCTTGTAGAAGTTGAATCCTAAATTCAAGGATCCTTAAGTAAGCTGATATGGCAATCCGGAAAATAGAAGGAAAGAAGAATGGTTTAAGGATCCTGGAGGGAAAGATTGATTAGAACAAGCGTTTCGGTGAGAACCATAGGCGCTCGAAAACGAAGTCCATAGACGTATCGTAATTTATGATCAATTGTCTCCGGTCCCGACCAAACGATATCGCCTTCAAATTCGAGACGTCTGGCCGTTTTTTTTTCTATAACCGATCCGTAGACTGGCTCCGTTGGTTCCAGATCCTCTCCGTTAAAAATAAGACAAATGCCGGTTTCGGAAATATTTCCGAGTTTTGCATGAAGCGTGATCAAACCGAATTCGATTTGTATGATATAGTCTGCATAGACACCCGGATAGTAACGGTGGCTTCTCGGCTGCTGATCGGGATTTGCGGACATCCAGATCAGAGTTACGGTGGAATGGATGTTTGTCGAGAAGGATTTTCATTTTCAATTTCTACAACCGATCCATGTTTTTTAGCAAAACGAAACGTGTAAGCGAAGAATTATTGTTAGACGAAGCCGCCTCCTAAATGATCAAAACTGAAAGTAGATAAAGGGAACTTCTAAATCCGGAGTCAAAAGCGCCAACCCGACAAACAGTACAGGATAGAACGTAAACTCGAGCCACACTGGAACTTCCCAGTTTTTCTTTTTTTCAAAGATCAGATGACCAAGCCACTGCCCGATGATGACCGTGAGAATCACGGGAATTCCGGTCTTCAACATATACGGACGTAAACCTCCTTCCGTATAAACAAACATCGTCTTAAGCATAACCCATTCTTTTGTAAGGGACTCGGAGCGAAAACAGGTTCCTACCGCTACGGAAACGAAATTGGCCAAAAATATTTGAATCGGCGCCAAGATCTTTTCCGGAAGGATTTTGAAATCCGGAAAATGTTTCTCCTTGAAATTTCCGTACATCGCTTCGATCAAAAGAAGCGTTCCCTGACAACTCCCCCAAACGATAAAAGTCCAATTGGCTCCGTGCCAAAAACCCGCGATAAACATAGTAAACCAAAGATTGAATCTATGCCGAAACACACCGGCACGATTCCCGCCTAACGAGATATAGACGTAATCACGAAGCCAGGTCGAAAGAGTGATATGCCATCGCCTCCAGTATTCGGTGATACTTCTCGCTGTAAACGGCATCCTAAAGTTCTCGGGAAGTTCATAACCCAAAAGAAGCGCCGCAGAATACGCCATGTCAGTGTATCCGCTAAAATCACAATAGATCTGAATCATAAACAAAGTCGCCGCGAGCCAAAGTGCGGCGGTTCCGAAATTTTCCGGACGACCAAAGATCAAATCCACGATCGGAGAAACGTTATCCGAAATCACTACCTTCTTAATATAGCCGAGAATAAAAAAACGGATCGCAATTCGAAACGGAATCTCCGTCATATTCTTTACGGAATTCATCTGAGGAAGAAAGGTTCTGGCGGTGACGATCGGACCCGCGACAAGTTGAGGGAAAAACGAAACAAAAAGCGCAAATCTTAAAAAACTTTTTTCAGGAAGAATTTGACCTCGATAGACGTCTATCGTATAACTCAAAGACTGAAACGTATAAAACGAAATTCCAACCGGAAGAATGATGTTCAAAATCGGAAGAGAATTTCCGACTCCGAAAGTTCCCAGAAATAAATTGAGCGAATTCGCGAAGAAGTTATAATATTTAAAAAAACCGAGAATAAAGACGAGATTGAGAACCAAACTGATCGTGATGAGGAAGAACTTGGTTTCCTTGTTTTCACTTGCGTGTATCCTTTCGGCCAGCACGAAGTCGATGACGGTGGAAAGAAGAATCAGTCCCCCGAATCTCCAATCCCAACTCATATAAAAATAATAACTTACGATGAGGAGAAAACCGTGAGTGACGGTGAGAGATCTCGCGTCCTTCCCGAAAAAAAAGGGAATTAGATACCAGTAGATCAGGAATACGAAGACAAAAAATGCAAAAAATTCTAAAGTAGGAAAAAGCAAACTTCTACTCCCGATGTTCCTCTCATGTTTTTCCGAACCTGGATCCGGTCAAGGAATTATGAACGGTCCCCTTTTCCGCTCCCGCTTGAATTTCTCCCGTTTGAAAAAAGAAAAATCTTGCATAAAATTCGATTCAAGGATTCAATTCTCAGAAATCTGACCAAGGAGTTGTTTTTCATGCAACAAAATAAGTTTCGTAAGTCTCTCGTCGTTCTCCTCATTCCGATGATCACTCTGCTTTCATTTGCAAATTGTTTCGGAAAATTTGCGATCGTTAAAAAAGTGTATGACGTAAACGAAGGTTTCAATATCGGAAGCGGCCTACTCGCGAAGATTATCAAAACTTTGGTAATGTATTTCCCTTTCAGTATTCTCTACGCCGTCGGATTTTTCTTCGACATCATTCTGTTCAACCTCATCGAATTCTGGTCCGGAAGCAACCCGGTCGGTTACAATGAATATGATAAAGACGGAAAATACGTAAAAACTTTCGAAGAACAGGGCGAGAAACTGACTTTGACCTATTCTAATTTTGGAAGCAGACTGGATCTTCAGGTTGAAAAGGAAGGAAAAACACAATTCCTCTCCACTCTTCGTTCCGAACCCGGAAAGTTTTTCGTAGAAAAAGACGGAAAGCTCGAAGAAATCGCGGTGAGCGCTGAAACAATCGGTTCAAAGACCATTCTAAAAATGGCAGAACAAGGAAAACTGAAGTCCACTAAAGTAATCGAAACCAAAACGTTAAACGAATTGGAAGAGAAGTTGACCGCCGAAGCTCTCTAAGAATTTCAAAAGTAATCGGGGATTTTCCCCCGATTACTTTGCCGTCCTCACTCGATCCGGAATTTTCAATACTCCGAACTTACCGATGTTCCTTTTCGCAAACCATCCCTGATTGACTTCCAGAGCATACAAAACCTTTTCGCTCGAATGGTAAAGTTCCTTTGTCTGATTCGGCTTCATGTCGTGAATATCGGTGATTCTTTTGTCCCGATTAAAGTATGCGATGCTAAGGGGAATCCAAGTATTCTTCATCCAAAAACTCAAATAATCCGGCTCCGAAAAAACGAAGAGCATCCCCTCGTTTTCACCCATGGATTTTCGATACATCAGACCTCGGGCGCGATCTGAGGGATTACTCACGACTTCCACAAGAAGCGGATGTTCATCCACAAAGATCGTGATTTTTTCGATGTCTCTTGCGGTTACGTTGTATGAAACCGTGAAGAGAAAAAGGAGAAGGATTTTAGATCGAATTTGAAACATTTATTTCTATTCTCTTTTTTAAGAATTCCGGATTGAAAACGAAAGACAGATTCAGAAGAAAGGACCTTTCTTTTGCAAAGAATCGAAGTTCCGGAGCGTCTTCTCTTCTCCTCCAAGAGATTTAGAGAATATTCTTCAGACAAAAAACACGGGGAGGACCTTAAGAAAAATTCGTCGGAAGTACGACCGCACCGTAAAACTTACGCCCCACCCTGATCTTGGGTGGGGGGCGGGTGGTGGGAACAGCCGGAGAGACTTTTCTCTATCAGAAAATCAAAATCTTTCAAGCGAAAAAGCCCCCAATGAGACGGTCGGAACTACGACAACACCCGTGTCTTTGATTTTTTTTGCGTCCTCCGGGAGACTAAAAATTTGCCGGCCTTTTTTCTAAGAATGCGGTCATTCCTTCTTTTGATTGACCTCCGTCAAAACAGGCGCCGAAAGCTTTTTCTTCGATGGAAATTCCCTCTTTGAGAGAAACGTCCAGACCTTCTTGGATTGTTTTTTTCACTCTTTCGATCGCTTGTGGTCCTTTTTTCAGGATGGAATTCGCAATCATTTTACAAACTCCTAATAGATCGTCTCCCTCTTTGATGAGTTTGTTGAGAATTCCGATTCTATATCCTTCTTCTGCGGTGATCATCTCTCCAGTCAAAACGAGTTCGATCGCTCTTCCGTATCCGATCAATCTCGCGAGTCT
The DNA here is from genome assembly GCF_016918785.1 of Leptospira ainazelensis. Classification (GTDB taxonomy): domain Bacteria; phylum Spirochaetota; class Leptospiria; order Leptospirales; family Leptospiraceae; genus Leptospira; species Leptospira ainazelensis. Next base: position 27,569 of record NZ_JAFFPT010000033.1, read on the forward strand.
CTGAGTTCCGCCGAATCCCGGGATGAGGCCGAGAGAAACTTCCGGCAATCCCAATTTCGCTTTTTCGGAACCGATTCTCATATCACATGCAAGTGTAAGTTCCATTCCTCCGCCTAACGCGAATCCGTTGATAGCGGCGATGGAAACGATTCTGGATTGATGCAGTTTTTGGAATACTGAATTTCCGAGTTTGGAAAATTCTTCCCCTTGAGCGATCCCAAGTTCTTTCATCTCGGCGATGTCGGCTCCGGCGACGAAGGCTTTTCCTTCACCGGTAAAAATCATCACTCGAATATTTTTATCTTTTTCCAAAGCGTCGATTTCTTGACCGATTTGGGTCAGAACTTCTTTGTTTAGCGCGTTGAGCGCGGACGGTCTTTGGATGGTAAGAATTGCGATTTGCCCTTCTTTGTTTACGTTGATTAATTTTTCACTCATTCTTTATATTACTCCACTTCCACGATGAGAAAGAGGGTGTCGTCCTCCAGTGTTACGTTTCCGAAAAAATTCTCCACCGCTTTCTGCACGTTTGCCTTAAAGACGATCAGATCCTTTTCGAATCGATTCTCATTCAATATTTCTAAGAGGCCTTCCGTTCCAAGCTGTTTTCCTTCCTCGTTCTTGTTTTCTATCAACCCGTCGGTATATAAGAAGAATCGATCCTCTTCTACGAGCGGAAGTTTTATCTGTTCCGCAATCGGCTTTTTGATTCCGAAACCGAGAATCGCACCTTCGGTCTCGATTTCATAAAATTCTTTCTTAAAAGATCCGTGAATCAAATACGGATGCCCCGCGTTGGAAAACGTGATCTCCTTGGAAATAAAATCCATAAACATATAGATCGCGGAAGCGTGATACGATTGAAACTGCTTTTGTAAGGAATCGTCTATATAATCCATCAAACGGGAAGGATGTACTTTAAGAATATAGGGCATCGTGGAAACCATGATCTTTACCATGGACGCGACCAAGGCCGACGCGATCCCGTGCCCCGCAATATCGGTTAAAAAGATACCGGTGTTTCCTTCCCGCAATTGAACGAAGTCGAAAAAATCTCCCCCGATATGATTCGGAGTAATCCTCATCACCTCGTATCGGATCCCTTTGATACTAAGCCGTCCCGGAAAAAGATTCTCCTGAACCTGTTTTGCAATCGTAAGATCCTGTTGAATGTATTTGTATTCCAGATCCAATTCGGAAGAAATCGAGATCAATCGTTTTACGATGATCACGGAAGAAGTTCCTATGACGATACAGAGTCCGTAAACTACGTCGGGAACAAAAAGAATTCTTGGAAACTCATCCAAACCAAGTTCGATTCTTTTGATCGAAACAAAAAAGATATGAAGAGCGATGGCGATGATTCCCGTAAAAAAACAGGATCCTTTTTTTAGACGAAACATCTGAAAAATCACGATAAGAGAGATGAGCAAAAAGTAATTATTATAAATCTGCAGGCTTTCCAAATCCTGAAAACTGTAAAAGGACTCGTGAAAAAGATTCATCATCAAAAAGATGATGGCGACGTTTGAAATTTGAATCACCGAAGAGAGAAATTTTTCCTGAAAGGAAAGAACCAAACTCATCACGTTGATCAAAAAGATGATTCCTAAATAAAGAACTCCCCTTTCCGAATTTCGAACTTCCGGAATCGCGAGAGTCGGATACATCGTAAAATGAAGAAGAAAAGCAAGTCGGATAAAGGACTGATCGATCCGAGTTTGATCCTTCCAAGCTTCCGCTTCGCTGTAGTTGAATTCCCTGTCAAAAAAAGTGAAGGGATTCAGAAAGCCGGATCTAAATCTACTGAATCGTTTTATCCAAGTCATACCGAGTGATTTCCGATCCGGAAAGATAGATTTTTAGATTCCAACCCGACTCCAGATACTTGTCTAATTTTTCCGATATTTCCAAGGCTTCCTTTTCCGTATTGACTCGAATGAAAAAAGAACCCGAGATCGCCTTATAATTGTAAGGAAAACGTTCGCTTAACAAAAGTGTGACTCTTAGATGATCGTTCCGCGTTTCGATCACGATATGAGAAACGTGTTTTCTATTGATGATTCTTTCATGGATCGGAAGACTCCAGGGATTGGTTTCCGCATTGGAAGATAAGGTCATAAAAAAAAACACAGGCAAAAGGAAATAGAACTTCATCGTTTCTGAATTTCCCGAGCCTGGGAACTTTGAGTCCAAATTTACAAGGCTCCCGGAATTGCGCAAACCATTCCGTTTGCCGCTTCCTTTTTTTTCCCAAATCATGAGTCTTCCGGTTTCGAGTTTACTTTTTTTCTGGACTCTGGAAAAATCTTTCCTATGCAATTATTTCCCCGCTATGTCTTGGAAAAACATTTCCGAATGTTCTGGATCGTATCCGTTTTTTTGGGGATTTTCTTTTGCAAGGAGACTCCGCATACAATGGGAAATAATCCTTATGCGGAACTCTTTTCAAATCATAAAATAACCGAAGTCGAGCGTTATACGCCCTCCAAGGGCTGGGAGACGAGAGTTTTCAGTTTAGATCCGGACGAACAAAACTTCATCCAGGAAATGAATCGAATCGACGGATTCCTAGATTCTCCGCAACCGGAATCGAATCTCGAACTCTGGAAAAATCGTCTATTCACTGTTAGAAAGAATCTTCCGGATTCCGTAAATTCCATCTTGGACGAATCACTCTATCGTGTGATTCTTTGTAAGAATTTAGGCGGAACGGGCCTTACTAGTTTTGTATACGATTCCCGAGGTCCGGTCGGCGGAGTCGTGTTTTTGGACACGGAAATGCTGAAGCAGACTGCAAACGATTGGATCACAAAAAAGGAAAATTCTCCCTTTCGATCTAAGAACACGAAAATTTCGGTCCAAATCGAATCCGCAAGCCGAAACGATATCGAACACGCCACCGAATACATCCTTCTACACGAGATCGGCCATATAGTTTCCGTCCGTGAAAAAATCGTGCCGGATTTTCGTTCGAAAGAAAGGGATTTTAGTACTTTTGAATTTTCTAATGGAGTTTGGTCCGGAGAATCGGAAAGCTCTTTTGATTCGGTTTATCCCCTGCGTAAAAAAGTTAAGTTTTATACAAACGAACCTATGGATCTTGAAACCAATTGGAATCAAATCTATCCGGCTTTAGCAAAAACTCCCTTCCCTACCCTCTATTCAGCGACCAACGGAGATGATTTTTTCGCGGACTCCTTTGTTTCGTATGTGCATTCAGTCCTTCAAAAAAAAGTCTGGCGTTTGGAAATTCTCAAGGATAAAAAAACGGTTTTCGAAATGAAAAACGGAATCCTTGAAGAACGTTGTCGCAAACAAAAGGAATTCTTAGATCGTCTGTTTCAAAAGAAACGTTAGGCGTTTTTGACGTCGGAATAGAATTTCTTTCCGCAATCTTTCTGTGCGACTTTTGCCGAATTCACTTCCGCTTTGTTCGTCGAAATCTCAGGATAAATCTGTCGGAGTTACGACGGCCTTTTCGTAAAAGCCGCGCGCCCCACCCTGATTGGGTCATAACCTTACCCGCAAGTGGGTTGAATCTTTAAAAGAATCTGTCGGAACAACGACAATCCTCCGTGAAACGAAATCCCCGCCCTGTTTTTGGGTGGCGGGGCGGGTGGTGGGAAGCTCCGGAGATTTTCCTATATCACAGAATCATAATTTTGCAAGGAATATTTTCTCTCAGAGTTTTGCGGGAACTCCTACAAAACTTCCGGATTGAGATCCTTCTTCATTCTAAATAACTTTTTAACTTGCGGGTAAGGTGATAGACAATTGTGATTCTAAATCCTATTACGGTTTTCCGTATATTCGATTTAACGCCTCTAACGCAAAACTCACTTCTCGAGAATGATCCATCTTCCCGCGATATAACTCATCGGAAGATACGCGCAAACAAGATCCAAAACGATAAACCAAGTCGGAGAAGGAAGCATAAGAATATTCGCGATTCCCCCCGCCAAAAAAAAGAAACCGATCACAAACGCAAATTTCGCTTTATGATTGATACAAAAAATAGCGGTAACAATGGAACCCGTAAACGTTCCCAGGGCATGAGCCAAAAACGGGAAGATAAAATGTTTTGGCTGAAATAAATGGATAGACGCTTTCAGGCCTTCCATCGTAGTCACATCCGCTCCCTCCGGAGCCGGAATGATATGGCCGCTGACGGTGATCAACCCCATATTGACCACACTTCCTAAGATCAAACCTGCAAAGACCGAGAGAATGTTTCTGAGAGTTGAATTCATTTTTCTATTTCCTTTTATCGTGAAATTTTTAAAAGACTTTTGATCGAGAGAATCCTCGTTCAAATCGGGATCAATCCCTTTGTAACAGCCAAATATTTTCCTTAGCGGGATATTTTTTCAATCCTCCCGTCACTTCTTTACTCGTCAGCAAATTTAACTTGTATTGATTTGAATAGTGTCGTCTGACTTCTTCGTCTTGAACGGAAAAAGGAGGTCCGTCCATTAGGCTTTGATCATATTCGTAACAGATCAACAACTGCGGCGGTTTTCCCGTAATCTCCATCAAATGATTCGTATAACGAGTTCGCATTTCCTCCGGAAGAGCGACGAGCGCCGCCCTATCGTAAATCGCGTCGACCTGACCCAGAATAGGACTCGACAATTGAAAAATATCACCCGCAAAAATGTCGATATCTTCGGCGCTATAAAGATCCAATTCGCCGGTTTTTTCAATTTTCGGTTCCACTCCAAGTTCGGCAAACAATTGTTCGACGGCGATCTTGCTGAGTTCGGCTCCCGCGACACGATAACCTTTCGAAAGCAACCATGGAATATCGAGGGTCTTTCCGCATAACGGCACAAATACGCGACTCCTCTCGTTTAAATTTAATTCTTTAAAATACTCGACTAAAAACGGATTGGCTTCGTATCCGTGAAACGCGATCTCATTCTTACTCCACCTCTGGTGCCAAAAATTCGGTTCCATAAAAACCTCTATCAGTTTATTGTAATCAATTCACCCGTTTTCAAAAGAGTAAAGCGGGATTTACGGAGTTGGTAGGAAGTTTTATCGGGAAACTTCCCGGCGGAGTTTTCAAGATCGGAATCGTCGCGACTATTTTTAGATACAAAAGAATAGTATAATATACGCTATCGCAAAAACTTTTTTTTTGAAAAGTATCGTTTTAAAACCCGCTCGTCGAATACAAAAAGGGAACGTTGAAGTTACGATTCTCCCTTCCCTTATTGTAAGGCTTTGAATCAGCTCTTTTCGTTTTCCGAAATTTTAAACTTGTCGATCAAACGAAGAAGTCCTTCGGATTGTGTGTGCATATTTCCGGAAAATCCCGTGAGATCGTCCGCACCACTCGCAATATCCTGAGTTCCTTCCGAAATACTGACGATCGTCTTTGTGATTTCTTCCGAAGCGCGCTTTTGCTCTTGGACGGCTTCTTCTATCTGAAGACTAAAACTCATAAGAGAACTTGCGCTCTGATGAATCTTTTCCGTATTCTTTTCCTGAGTGTTGACGGAATCCAAAACGTTCTTAGCCGAGACTCCGAACATGTCCACGGAGGTTCTTAACTTTGCAAGAATTCCGGACGCTTCCTTAACTTTGCTCGTTCCGTTCATTACCGCGCGGTTCGTAGATTCCACGAGCTGCCCGATCTCCTGAACGCTATTGGAAGTCTGGGAAGCCAGTTTGGAAATCTCTTCGGCTACGACCGCGAATCCTTTTCCCGCCTCTCCGGCTCTGGCGGCTTCGATCGCGGCGTTTAACGCGAGTAAGTTGGTCTTTTCCGAAATATCGGTGATGATGGAAAGAATTTCGTTGATTCTTGAGGCGCTGTCTCCGATTTCATCCATCGCTTTCGTGGATTGATTCATAGAACTTTCACCCGTTGTCGCCTGTTGTTGCGATTCTCCGGCGAGCGATGCAAGGGATTTCATCTCTTCGTTGATCCTTGCGATTTGTTCTTTGAGAAGAATCACGTTTCCATCGATGTCCTTCATGTGCGAAATCGCTTTCACCATCGAATCTCCGACGTTTTCCGCCGAAGCCGCGAGTTCTTCGATGGCCGCTGAAGATTCTTCCGATGCCGAAGCCTGTTCCTGCGCGACGTCGTAAAAATTCTTGGATGACTCGGCCATTTTATCCGAAGTCGAATTTAAGGATTCGGAAGAACCCTTGATCTCAAAAATAATTCCTTTTATGTTATTCTTCATTTGATCCAAGGATTGAAGCAACTTTCCGATTTCATCGGTTCTTTCGTAGCCGTTATTTACTACAAGATTCCCGGACGCGATTTCTTCCGAAAAAGAGATCGCGGCGTTGATTCCTTTTGTAATCAGTTTTTGGAATATTAGATTTAATACGATTACGATGATAATCATCGTGATCAAAGATGAAGCCACGGTTTCTAAGATAATCCGTCCCAAATTCTTCCAAAATACGCTGTCGGGAACGCTGACTTCCAAAATCCATTTCTTATCGTAATTTCCCAATAAAAACGAATAGAAAAAATGAGTAGCTCCGTCTCTTTTGAGAATCTGAAGTTCCTGTTTTTTACTTCCTTCAAGAATCGTTTTCTTCCATTCAGGATCTTGAATATCCTTTCCGACCAATCCCGGTTCCTGACCGTTTGCCGCGTAAAAACCGCCCGGCGAAATCAAACTCAGATATCCTTCTCCTTGATAGGGACGGATCGGAGCAAGCATCTTCTGCATATTCTCCATCGTGATATCCATTCCCACAACTCCGACCACCTGACCCGACCTTCGAACGGGTTTTACGACCGAGATCATCAGAATTTCTTTTCCGGAAACCGGATAAGCGAACGGATCCGCGATAAAATCAATTCCCGTTTTTTTGGGAATATTGTAAAAGTATCCGCTCGCATCCTGATTTTCGTAGTAAATCACAGGCTCTAAGACAAGCGGTTTGTCCGGTCCCGCCGCTTTGTTGATATAAGGAATAAATCTTCCAGTGGCGTCATAGCCCGTTTTGTTTTTATACTGAGCGTCTTTAGAATCGAATTGCCCCGCTTCGAACACAGACCAAGCACCGAAATAATTCGGATCCGTCCTCGCAAGATCCTTCAAGGTTTCGATCGTCTCTTCTCTGCTCGGTCTTGCGTGGGAAAGTTGAAATTCCAACCCTCTCAAACCTCCGAGCGCATTATCAAAAAAATCCTGAACTTCAAAAGCGTATCGCGATGCGACTAACGAAGAGGAACCCCTGATATCTTCCGTAAGTTTAAAATATGTGGTAATCGTATTGACCGTTGTGATCGCAATACTACCCGCCAATAAAACGAGAGAAAGATATAACGAAATTCTAAACCGTATGCTCATGATGTTCCTGAATCAATTTGTCTTTTTATTTTTTTTAAAAGCTGTGCGAAAAGCCGATACTAAACCAAAACAAATGAGCCGGAATTTTCTGCAACAAATACGATTCTCGTATCATCTGTCTTAAGGATCCGTCGCCCGCATCGGGAATCAGCGGACTGCTCGCGATTTGATCGAGTAGATACTGATTTACCGGACCGTTCACCTTGGAAGGATCCACGATCAGACCGTCTTTCGTATTACGGTTCACAAATCCACCGGTAGCTCCGTAGTAATTATCGGTGTCATACATATATAAATTCGGTCTGTAGACGTGATTCCCCTTGATAAAGAACTTTCCAAAATAGAAAGTCACACTACTCGTGATATCCTGAATCCCGTTGCGATTGTCTACGATGTTGTTCGACATCGCGTAGCCGATATTGACGGCGGGAGTGATTCTAAAAAATTTCTCGCTGAAATATTCGTGACTCATGTAAAGGGAGAGGTAGTTCTTACCCGCCATCAAACCGGCGTTTTCCTGACTCATCTGAGTATAAAAGGAGATGGTAGGAGTCACGTAGGAAAGAAACGGAAGTTGCCAGAAGATATAATATTCCTGCCAAGCAAGCCGTGTCACTTGATTGGAAGTGTTGTTCGAACTCGTAACACCTTGCGCCGCAAGAGAATTGTATCCTCCCAAAGGAGCAGAAACATAACCGGGGTTTTTATTAAACGTATTGTAGAACCAAGTTCCTACGGTAAACTTACCCCAGCTCGTTTTTTCAAACGTATAATAAAACGCGTAGAATAAACCGTCCGCGCGTTTCATACCGTTTTGTTCTTTGTAAGGTCGAGGCGCCAAACCGCCGCAGGTAGGGCCGGTCGTATAATTCCCGTTCATCACGTTTGACTGAGTTTCATAAACACAACTTTGATTCGCCAAATCAGGATTAGGCGCCGTAAAGGGAAGCCCTTGTCCGGGATACGCAGGACCGGCGCCGCCGGGAGAAAGTTGAAAACGTCCGTCGCTGTCTCGGTCGTTTCTTTCGTTCAACTGGAAATTACCCCAAAACTGAACCATAAAACCTTTTAGCGGAGTATTGATATTGATCGTAGGCTGGTAGGACGGAACAAACGTAGTGGAAGGATAACTTTCGTTTCTTCTTCGATTCGCCATTTCGCCGGAGAAACTCAAACCCCGCCAGATAAAGTCGGTAACGATCTCGTGAGTAACGTCGATCGTCGTATCCTTTCCCTGAGAACCGGCGTGAGGCGGTTCCCTTTCGATAGGCGCCGCAATTCCCGCATACGGATTCGACTCTCCTTTGGAAGACGCCGAGGGCTTATCGGATACGATCGTATTCTTCCCTTTGTCCTGAGCTTTTTCGTAAGTCACGCTGAAGACCGCGTCTTTATTGATGTAACGTATGAAGTCTTCGTCATGCGCGAGAAGAACTTTTTCATCGTCTTCCAAAATCACTTTACCGCGATAGATCAATCCGCTTTTTAAACGTACTATATCGGCGGCGATAAGAGAAGATGTAAAGAGGGAGAGAAGAAAAAACAAAAGAACCACATTCGATCTCATAAAACTTCCAACCTTATCAATTTTTTATTTCCAAATTTTCAAATTATCAAGCAGAAATGAATTCCTATCCAAAGTTCATCGTCTTAATAACATCCGGGAAGAATAACAGAAACAGAAAACTGGGAGAAGAATCAACTAGGAAAAAACTTTTTCTTTCGACGAAACACAATTAGACGATCTTTCAAAAGCAGAAACTTTAAGCGCAAAACAATCGAATTGAATTGAGACAAAATTGCGTCTTTTTTGAGCAAAATTCTCTAAAAGTTCAACGGCGTTTTAGAAAGAAGCATTATACTCTTAGAAAGGAGCTCCGATCGGATCTTGACGGTTCAAAAGCGTCCGAATACGGAAGAATCGGCTTCGGATCGTCGAAAAGACAGCAAATTCTAAAATTGAAACTTTAATAAAAATGGAAAAAAGAATTTGGATGGATTGAATTTCTGAAACGATTTAAATCTGAAATTCCGAAAGATATCTTTCTCCCTTGTATTAGAAAAATGATAATTCACTCATATTTAAGACATAAGCGGACGATCAAAGTTTCTCCCAGATCGAAACCTTTATCGCAAACGGGACGGACTCCATTCTTATATCCTATCATAACAAACGCGGTTTACCTTTACGATTTTGTTTCGAACGTTCTTTTTCCGAGTTTTGTTTCCCAAAAAAAAGATTTTTTAGTGAATTATAAAATCCTAATCTGTTTTCGTTCTTCAGTTTTTAGAATCGGATTTAGGGAAGAGCCGTTATGAATAACGAGACAGATTCTTTCGGAAGTTTAAAAAAAGAATTGGAAGAATCCAGACTTCGGATTCATTCTCTGGAAAATCAACTTCGTGAAAACGAATTCTTAAAAGATTCCCTCCGAAAAGCCGAAAAAAGAATTTCTCAGATCATCGAAAATTCTCCGGACGCGATCGTAATCCTGAATATGGAAACCGGAAAGTTTCAATCCGTCAATCAGAGAGCCTCCGATTTATTCGGATATTCTCTTGAAGAATTTCAGACGATCGGCCCGGTTGCGATCAGTCCCCGTTTTCAAGAGGACGGAAGAACGAGCGAAGAAGCCGCAATAGAATATCTCAAAAGAGCGAGTCAAGGTGAGTTAGTCACCTTTGAATGGCTTCACCGTTCCAAATCGGACGAAATCATTCCTTGTGAGGTTCGGCTGATTTCTCTTCCTGGAGAAAGTCTGCTCATTCGCGGAAGTATCCTGGACATTCGGGATCAGAAAAAAATCCAAGACGAACTCAAAAAAAATCAGAAACGTCTGGAATCCGCCATTTACGGAGGAGAACTCGGACTTTGGGAATGGGATATTCCGACTAACGGGAATACATACAACGACTATTGGGCTGAGATGTTAGGTTATAAACTGGACGAACTCGCTCCGCACGTCGACACTTGGAAATCCCTACTTCATCCGGAAGATCTTCCCTTAGCGGAACAAGCCCTGGAGAGATATATGTCCGGAGAAACTCCGGTCTACGAATGCGAGTTCCGCTTAAAATGTAAGGACGGTTCTTGGAAGTGGATCCTTACCGTCGGAAAACTGCAGGACTTCGACTCGAACGGAAAACCACTCAAGATGTACGGGATCCACGCGGATATCGATCGTAGAAAAAAAGTCGAACAACAATTGAGAGAAAAAGAAGCCGCTCTTTCCCGTTCTCAAAAGTTGGCCGGAATCGGCTCTTGGGAATACGATCTTGCCGAAGAAAAGATGCTTGTCTCCGAATATCTCGGCAAAATTTACGAACTGGAGAATTTATCCTCAAAGGGCGTCTACGGTATAGAACTCGTCCATCCGGATGATCGGGCCAGAGTGCAGAAGTATTTCATTGACGCGGTCAAAAACGGATACATTCGTGAAATTGAATATAGAATCGTAACGTCTTCGGGAAAAACTAAAACCATCCTCAATCAAAGCGAACTGATCTCCGACGAAAAAGGAGAACTAAAAAAAATTATCGGTTCGATTTTGGACGTCAGTGAAAAAAGAAAAAGTGAAAGACTTCTTCAATACCGTCTAGGTTTCGAAACCCTAACGACAAAAGTTTCGAGCGAAATCATCAACCTTCCTTCCCGTGAAATTCCTCAGACCATCCAATCGAGTCTGGAAAAACTTTCCCTGTTTCTCAATATGCAAAGAGGAAATATCGTCCTCTACGATTCGAAATACACTACCAGAAAGGTAATCTATGAATGGATTCATCCAAAATCAAAAATACAAAAAGAAAATCTAAATCAGATCGAAACGATCGATCCAAACAGTTATATTACGGGAGAAATGAAGGCTGGAAGAATCGCAAAAATTGAAAAACTGGAAGACCTTCCTTTCGGTACAAATTCCGATCGCGATCTTTTTCTCAGAAACGGATTTCAATCCTTTCTCGCAATCCCTTTGATGATCGGGGGAACGTTAAAAGGAAGACTCGGTTTCGGATCCGAAAATATCGGAATCGAAAAAGAACCCGATCTCGATCGTCTGGAAAATCAACTTTTGAGAAATTTCGCGGAGATCATCATCAATGCGCTGGAAAGAAAAAGAGTGGAAGACGAATTAAAACAGGAAAGAGACCTACTCTCCTCCATCACTGAAAACAGCGCGACTTCGATCACGGTCATGGACACGGAAGGCAAAATCCTGTATGCCAATAAAAGTTCGGAACACGTTTTAGGAGTCGAAATTTCGGAGATTACTTCCAGAACTTACAATTCCCCAAAATGGGAAGCGAAGTCGCTCGACGAAGGAGAATGGAAAGATGAAGACCAACCGTTTACACAGGTGATGAAAACGGGAGAGCCGGTCTACGATATTCGACACGCGATAGCGACCTCGAGCGGAGAAGTTAAATATCTTTCGATAAACGGTTCACCGGTAAAAAATCAAAGGGGAGAAATCCAATCCCTTGTATTTTTAATTACCGATATAACGGAAAACGTCTTAAGAGAAAGAGCCCTCAAGGCGAGTGAAGAACGATACAGAACCGTAGCCGAACAAACCGGAAGTATCGTCTACGACTACGATATCTCCACCGGAAAAGTGACCTGGGCAGGCGCCGTTTTTTCACTCACCGGTTTTAAACTGGAAGAATTCCAAAATTTTAATATAGATAAACGGTTGGAATCCATACACCCGAAGGACCTCGATCGGGTTCTGCGCGAATTGGAAGAATCGATGGCAAAACACTCCAAGTTTCGTTCCATTTACAGTTTTAGAACCAAATACGGAGGATATATCCTAGTCGAAGACAGGGGAATCTTTCTCTATGACGGAAACAATCAGCCCTTTCGTATGCTCGGGGCGATGATCGATATCGCCGAAAAGAAAAAAGCTGAAGAGATGTTAAAAGACAGCGAAGAACGGCTTCGTCTCGCACTCAACGCGGCGAATATGGGAAACTGGAGTTGGGATATAAACGAAGATAAAATCACTTGGTCCGAAAAGGCGTTTCAAATTTTTAGAACTGAATCCTCCCGATTCAAGGGCAATCTCAACGCGTTATCGGATCTGACACATCCGGAAGACAAACCTCTTTTGGAGAAAACCCTTAAAAATCTTCTCAACGGTAAAAATCCGGAAGACGACTATTACTTTCAACATCGGTTAATCCTGCCCAACGACGAACTCGCTTGGATCGAATCCAAAGGAAAACTATATCGGGATCGGAATTTTCAACCCTTGCGGATCGTAGGAACCGTCACCGATATCACCGAAAGAAAAAAAGCCGAAGAAGAACTCAAAACTTCCGAAATGAGATTCCAAACATTCTACCAGTTTTCAAACGAAGCGATCATCTTATTAGAAAAAGGTAATATTCTAATCAACGATTCAAATCCCGCGTTTCAAAAGTTATTCGGATATTCCGCGAAGGAAGCGGCGGGTTTGAATTTGATTCGTCTTCTTTCCATAAGCTCCCTCAAGGATCTGAGAAAAAGAAACTTTTCTCTGGGAGGAAAGGATTCGGCGGAAATCGTCGCAAAAAAAAAGAACGGGACTTTTTTCCCCGCAATCGTAAGCGTAAGGACTTTTATCAACAAAGGAAAGATTTTCTACTCGATCAACGTAATCGACACTTCTCCGTTTAAGGAAGCTGAAGAACTCAGAATCGTGAACAACGAAATTCGAGTGAGGAACAGACTCATCGAAATCCAAAAAACGGAATTGGAAAATACGTTGGAGAATTTGAAAAAGACCCAATCTCAACTGATCCAATCCGAAAAGATGGCGGCGTTGGGGCAATTGATGGCAGGGATCGCTCACGAAATCAACAATCCGATCGGAGCAGTCCAAGCCTCCAACCAAAACATTCAGGAATGTCTCAATCGATTTCGTTCCCTTCTCCCCGACGTACAGATAGCGATGGGTTCTCTCAATTCCGAATCGAGGGAATTGTTCGCCGAATTTATTGAAAAAGCGATTTCGAGCAACGATCACTTTACGGGGATGGAACAGAGAAACCGCAAAAAAGCTATCACAAGCGTATTAGAATCTTTTAAAATACCGACGCGTCTGGCCGTATCCTACGCGGATACGTTAGTCGATATGGGGTTAGGTGATTTACCCGCAAAATTCGTTCCCCTTCTGCTTTTGGAACAATCCGAAATGATTTTGGAATATTCTTCTTTGGAATCCTTCTTTTTTAGGAACACAAAGACGATCCAGGTCGCGGTGGATCGAATTTCTAAAATTCTTTACGCTCTCAAAAACTTCTCCCATTTTGATATCGCGGGAGAAAGAATCCTCGCTTCGGTCAAGGACACGATCGAAACGGTTCTTACGATCTATCATAACCAACTCAAAAAAGGAGTGGATCTACAAAAGGATTTCGAGGAGGTTCCCCCTATTCTTTGTTTTCCGGACGACCTCCTTCATATCTGGACGAACCTCATCTACAATTCTTTGCAGGCGATGCAGTTCAAAGGAACGATCTTAATTCGATTAAAAAGAATGGATAAAGAGTTGATGGTGGAAGTCAAGGACAACGGACCCGGCATTCCTTCGGAAATTCAGGAAAGAATTTTCGAACCGTTTTTTACCACAAAAGCCCCCGGAGAAGGAAGCGGTCTCGGACTCGATATCGTGAAAAAGATCGTACAAAAACACAACGGAAAGATCGAATTGGAAAGTATTCCGGGAATGACTTCGTTTAAGATTTATCTCCCGATTCTTACCCAAAGCGCCTAATCGATAGTTTGCGGAGCGTGAAAATTACTGCCCAAGTCGGGTTTAAGAAGGGGAAATTTTATCCTTCCAAAGCGGTTGTGATCGTGGAAACCAATTCTTTTTCATCCCAAGGTTTTTTGAGATAAGAACGCAGATTGATTTCTTTTTTTAGAGCTTCGATGGAAGAATCGTCAGCGTGCCCCGTTACGATCACCTTTTGAATGTCGGGATATTTGCTGTGGACTTGTCTAAGAAATTCATCTCCTTTTACGTTGGGCATCAACCAATCGGAAATGATGATAAGAATTCTAACGTCTTCGTGAATCAACTCTTCTATGATCTGCCAAGCCTCGCCGGCGTCTAACGCCGTTTCATACCGATACCCGTCCCCGAGGTGACGTTTCACCTGAGATTTCATGCTCATAAGTATCAGAGCTTCATCGTCTACAAAAAGAATTGCCTTATCCAACTGATGTACTCACCTATTCTATTCGACTCGCCTAATCATAAAAAAACGCAAGGCGTTACAGTATTTGGAAAAAAAATAATGGCAAGTCAATTTTGGAAAAAAATGACAAACCTCTTTTAAAGTGAAATCTGCGGTATGGGAAGAATTTCCGGAGAAGGCTCCATAATATAATAGCCCTGACAATATTCTACCCCCAAAGAACGAACCGTGTCAAATTCTTCTTTCCCGGCGACAAATTCGGCGATCACCTTTGCGCCGATTCGATGGGCCATTTCCGTCATTGCAGAGGTAAGAAGAAAAGGAGTCTGACTCAGGTGAATTCCTTTGATAAACTTACCGTCGATTTTGATATAATCGGGATCGATCTCCATCAATCTTTCGAAATTGGATTGATCCACTCCGAAGTCGTCGATCGCGATCTTACAACCGCATTCCTTGAGTTCCTTGATAGTTTCCAATCCTCGATCTCCTCCCGCGAGGCGATCGGTCTCTAAAATTTCGAGGGTCAACCTTTCGGGAAAAACGCCGTAGTGTTGAAGACGACTCACAACCCAAAGTGCAAATCCTTTTTTTTCAAGATCGGATTCCGAGATGTTTACGGAAAAGGAATATTCTTGATGTTTTGAAAAGTATCGAAGCGATTTTTCGATCATGATCGGCGTCAAAAGACGAATGATTCCGGTCGATCTCGCGATTGAAATAAAACTCGCCGGAGAAAAAATCTGACCGCCTTCTTGGATTCTCGCAAGACATTCAAACTTCGTAATTCTCTCGAGTTTGTTGTCGTAGATTCCCTGAAAAAAAGGAATCACGTTGCCCGCGTTGATCGCGTCGTTCAGCTTTCTGCCGAGAATGAGATTGATCTGATACTGATCCCCTTCTTCCATCGCATTGGAATACTGCATCAGTTCGAGTTCGCTGTTTTGAGCGGCGTTCATCATCGCGATTCTCGCCTTATAGTATAACGCCGAATAGTCGGTTGCCACTCCGATGGAAACGTTCACACGAAAAGAAATTCCGTCCGCCTCTAAATATTCAGATCTAAGAAGAATCCGAAACGCCACAAGAAGAGAATGGAACTTACTCTCTTCGATATCGGAAAGTACCGCGACCTCGTCCTGATAAAGATGAAACAATCTTCCCGACGTTCCCAAAAACGCGGAAAGTGAATTTAAGAATTGATTGAGAACCTTGTGATAAACTCCTACTCCGAAATGATGAGTTGTAGAAGTGGAAGATTCGATCCGGATCACCGAAAGTGTGGAAGGAATTTTTTGAACCTCTTTTTCATCCAAAGCCCTGCGAAGACTTTCCAGATTGGGAAGTTCGGTTTCCCGGTCATAGAGAAGGGTTTTTTCCAATTTTTGATTGAGATCCAAGAGCGAGACGTCCTTGAAATAGGATTTGAGCGCTTCTCGAATGGTAAGAATCAAATCGTTCGAATCCCAGGGTTTGGAAAGATAACGATACAAGTTTGCGCGGTTCAACGCGTTTCCCACGGCGTCTGCGGACGCTTGACCGGTAAGCATGATCTTTCGTATGTCCGGATTTCGATTGTGAATCCGAATGAGGAGTTCGTCTCCTTTAACTCCCGGCATCACTTGATCGCAGATCACTACCGGAATATCGATTCCAAGACTCAGATATTCTTCTAAAATTTCCCAAGCAGACTCGGCGTCCTCTGCGGTTTCAATATCGTATTCTTTCCCGAATGCGAGTTTGAGTTGCTCCTTGAGACCCCTCAGGATGATCAATTCGTCGTCGACCAGGAGTATGACGGGTTTGGATTCTCCGGTTTCTTGTTTAGAAAATTCGTTTCCGTTCATTCGTGATCCTAAAACAGTGTTTCGTTTAACATGATACAAACGTCGAGTTATCGGATCGAAAATTGATTTCTAAAAATCAAATTCAGTTTTTCGCCGAATGTATTTCAAAAAAGCTGAAATACTACTTCCGATTTTGATTCTAACTCACGTTAGTTTTTCTGAATGCCGAAGGCCCAAACCGGACGGTCAAAGTTCTTAGATTTGACAACCGGGTCTGTAATTATACTCTTCCCCGTAGAACGCCAATTATTTTTTTATATTCTTATGAAATCCGGAAGGTTTTGATGATTCTTGTAAATTTTGAGAACGAAAGGGAAATTAATTTAAACGAAAATTCCGCTCCCCAGAGTCTGTTGGAAATTAGTCTGACAAATGGAATTCCCCATACGCACGCTTGTGGAGGAAATGCAAGGTGTTCCACTTGCCGCGTCTTAGTTTTGGAAAATCCTTCCAATTTATCGGAACCTCAACAAAAAGAAAAAGATCTGTCGCAAAAGAAAGGCTTTCCGGAGGCGGTCCGACTCGCGTGCCAAGCAAAAGTAACGGGAGACGTACGTGTTCGAAGAATCGTTTTGGACGAAGAAGACTATAATCTAACGATTCCGGGGTCGGCGACGATCTCGGGAGAAGAAAAGGAAATTGCGATCCTTTTTAGCGACATCCGCGACTTCACTAGTTTTTCGGAATCCCACCTTCCTTACGACGTAATCCACATACTCAATCGTTATTTTTATAAGATGGGGGATATCGTTTTAAAACACGGAGGTAAGATCGACAAATATATCGGAGACGGACTTATGGCGCTTTTCGGAGTGGACGGAGGTTCTCCGGAAGAAATTTGTATCAACGCTTTACGAGCGGCCAAAGAGATGGAACTCGAACTCTATTCTCTCAACGAATATTTGAAATCGCATTTTCATATAAACTTTCGGATCGGAGTCGGAATACATTATGGAAGCTGCATATTAGGACAACTTGGACATCCAGCGAACATGTCCTTTACCGCGATCGGAGATTCCGTAAACATCGCGAGTAGAATCGAGTCCAAAACAAAAAAGGCAGGCGCTACCGTACTCATCTCCGATTCTTTTTACGAGCAGATTCGCGATCGAGTTCGAAAAGGAAGGGTATTTTCCACAAAACTCAAAGGAAAAACCGGAGATTACAAACTCTACGAAATCCGCGAGATCCTCAAAAAAGCGAGTCTCAATACTTGGGAAGAAGCGAAAGAATATCTTCGAAAGATCATTCTTGTGCGAGAGACCGGAAGTTGGTTAAAGTTAGTCTATCATCTCGCTTGTCTCTTTGACGAAAAAGAAAACTGGTTAGGACTCGGCGGAGCGGCTCATTTTAAAAACTTCAGCTCCCTTCCAGAGAATCAGGATATCGTAGCAAATCTGGATCAAATTATAAATGCGAAGAAAAACTTTTCTCAAAAAAGCGGCACCTCCTATTCTCTCGCCGACTTTTTAGCGTTAGCCGGCGTTGTAGCTCTCGAAAAATCGGGAGGCCCGAGAATAACGATCGAACCGGGAAGAGAGGACAAATCCTCCGCTGTTATCAAACAAATTCTTCCTTTGGGAATGATGACTCAAAAGGATCAGCTTCCGTGTTTAGGAAAAATGAATCTGAACGTGCAGGACCTAGTCACGATCTCGGGAGCGAGAACGATCGGATGGTTGGGCGCGGAATCCTTTACGGCCAATCCGTATTATTTCGATAACAGCTACTTCCACGT
Organism: Leptospira ainazelensis; assembly: GCF_016918785.1. Taxonomy (GTDB): domain Bacteria; phylum Spirochaetota; class Leptospiria; order Leptospirales; family Leptospiraceae; genus Leptospira; species Leptospira ainazelensis. Next base: position 45,667 of record NZ_JAFFPT010000033.1, read on the forward strand.
TTTGTTAAAAGCCGGACTCGAAGGACCGCTTTTAATTCCAAACGATCGGGAGTTATTAAAGAACGACGAGTCTCGGGCCCTCGTTCTGGAATACGCTTTGAATCAAAACAAATTTTTCGAGGATTTTACTCGAACGTATTTAAAACTTACTCTTTAAAAGTATTCTTTGTAAATTTTTTCTTGAACGATTCAGGATCTTCTCTAACTTGATCGATCAACGCTTTTTTACCAATGATTTCAGGAGATAGAAATGCAGAATGAAAATCAGAAATTCTCGATCGATGCAAAAGGAGAAGATCTTTTCTTAATCTATCTAAAAAACATTTTTTTTACTCTTATCACGTTCGGTGTTTATTATTTTTGGGCAAAGGTAAACACTCAAAAATTCGTTCATCTACACGTTCTTTTTCAAGGCCAACGTTTCGATTATCACGGAACCGGTAAGGAAAATTTTATCGGTTTTATAAAAGGCTTGGGACTGATGATCGTAGGAGCTCTTTTTGCGGGAGGAATCTATTTTGTAGCTTCCCTTTTTGGAATTTGGGCGAAAGTTGCCGTTACCGTTGCGCTCTATGCGGGACTTTTATGCGTCATCCCGTATGTGGTAATCGGATCTAGAAAGTATTTTCTGAGCCGAACTTCGTTTAACAATATTCGATTTCGGTTTAACGGAAAAGTCGAGGAGCTGCTTAAAATTTTTATTCCCGGCGCGCTTTTAACCGCCGTTACTTTCGGAATCTATTCGGCTTGGTTTATCAATCGTCTGGAAAAGTTTTATATCGAAAAGTCCCATTTAGGAAACGCCGACTTTCAGTATGAAGGAAACGGAAAGGAATTATTTTTTATTTATCTCAAAGGGATCTTATTTACTCCTTTTACCGCGGGAATTTACTTCTCCTGGTTTCATGCAAACGTCCATAACTACGTCTGGAATCACACGAAGTTTCAGGGAATTTCCTTTCGTTCCGAACTCAGAGGTGGGACCGTTTTTTTAAACGGACTTATCTCGATCGTATTGGTATTTTTCACGCTCGGGATCGGAGTTCCTTGGGCTTATCTTCGAGGTTTAAGAATCATAACGGATTCTTTATATTTGGAATCCGCTCCCGATTTGTCGTCCATTCAGGGAGTAAAAGATCCGAAAGCGAGCGCTTTAGCGGACGGAATTTCCGAAGCGAGCGAGGCAATCGGTAGTATCTTCGGCAATTAAAAAGGATGTCAGATCTTTATTACGACGGGCAATCCGCCGTTCCGGTCTCAGGAAATCTCATTCCCAAAGAGACCGGCTTGGTTTTCGAGTCAACAGATTCGGTCGGAAGAATATTCCATTTTTCTTATAAACAAATTCAATCCTTCGAAAAACTCGGGAACGAATATCGACTCGAGTTGGAAAGCGAGGAAGAAAAAGGACAGGATTCGATTCTCACATTCGTATCCGATGAAAAAGCCGAACAAATCCGGAAAAACAGAAGTAAAACTTTCGGAGACGGTTTAGGCGGTCTTGTCTCTCGATTCTTACAACTTCCGAATTTATATCAGATTTTGATCGGGGGTGTTCTCGCCTTTGGAATCGTTTTTCTCCTTTTTACAAAACTCGATCAACTTTATATTTTTGTTCCGGAATCGGCGGATCGATCTTTGGGAAACCTCATTTCGGAACGGTTTGAAGCCAGTTATTCCGAATGCAAAAATCGGAAGCTAAAATACGGCGTGGAAAAAATTTATAGAACCATTCTTCCTAAAAAAAGAAAAGACCTGTATGAAATTCATATTTTGAGAAGCGACGATATCAACGCCTTCGCGCTTCCCGGAGGAAAAATTTATATCCTTTCGGGTTTGATCCGGGAATCGGAATCCCCGGAAGAGATCGCGGCGATTCTGGCTCACGAAATTTCTCATATAGAAAAAAGACACGGTATCAGACAAGTGATTCGTCTCTTGGGGATTTCGGTCGTTGTCAAACTGGCGATCGGTCTCGGGTTCGAAGATATCGGTTCCTTGGAAACGATAACAGAAATCATCAACACTCTCACCATTCTAAGATATTCGAGAGAATTTGAAGAAGAAGCCGACGAGAACGCGTTTGAAATTCTTAAAAAATCGGAAGTGGGCGTGAAGGGTTTTATCGATTTTTTTGAAAGAGAAGAGGCAAAAATCAACTCTGATAAAAAAAATCGGAATCAAAAACATTCCAATGAGGAAGAAAAAAAATGGGATCCAGCGAAGATCTTAGATTGGTTCAGCACACATCCGGACAATAGAATCCGGATTCAAAAGGCGAAGGATTTTTCAAAAGGAATGAAGACGAGAACGAAAGAGATTCGATTGCAAAACTGGAAGTCGATCCGGGAAAGTTGTTCCGAATCTATTTAACATCGTCCAAAGGAAAAAGTTCCTTTACGGTATTTCCTAACGCACGATCGAAACTTTCAAAGGACTTTAGAATTTCTTGAAGTAAGGCCTCGCCGTTTTTCAGGTCATACGAGGTCAGCGGTTTCGCTTCCAAAAGTTCTTGTTCTAACTGCGTGTCTTTCATTTTGTTTCCAGCGTTTTTTTATTCGGCAACCTTGTTAAGGTTAGAGGGAAAATTCCGAAAAAACCCAACGCGACAAAATATTTTTTTTCGAAAGACTCGGAAAAAATATTCTTAAATCGATTCCCATTTTTTTTAGACCCAAAAGTATGGGAGATGATGGTCCAGTTTCAACCGATACTCAATTCTCTCAAAAGTTACGAAGCGGGAAAACCGATCGAACTCGTTGTTCGCGAATTCGGGATCGACCCGGAAAAGGTGATCAAACTCGGATCCAATGAAAACCCGTTCGGTTGTTCTCCGGCGGTCGTAAAGGCCGTCCAAAACTTCGCGCCGAAAATGTCCTTCTATCCGGACGATTCTTATCTGGATTTAAAAAACTCCCTCGCACAAAAATTCGACGTTTCTCCCGAGAGAATCATTCCCGGAAACGGAAGCGATCAGGTTTTGGATTTTGCCTGCAGATGTGTTTTGACGCCGGGTGATTCCGTCTTAATCAATCGAATCACGTTTGCGATGTATCGTATCTACTCGCTTCAGTGTGGAGCAAAAATTCATTCGACCGAAACCGTTCCCCACGACTTAAACTCGTTCTTAGATCTGGCAAAGGTCGTAAAACCCAAAATTTTGTTTTTATGCACTCCGTCCAATCCGGTCGGAGACGCCCTTTCCAAATCGGACGTTTACGAATTCTTAAGACAACTTTCTCCTGATACGTTAGTCGTCATTGATGCCGCGTATATGGAATTCGGAAAAAGGAAAGATCCGGACAAATTCATTCCCGCAAAGGAAGTTACGGATCTTTTTCCGAACGTTTTTTATACCGGAACGTTTTCCAAAGTTTACGGTCTTGGAGGAATGAGAATCGGTTATGGAATCGGAAACGCCGAATTGATCAAAAATATCTACAAGATGCGCCCGCCGTTTAGTGTGGCCAATCTTTCGGCTCTCGCCGCGACGGAAGCGTTGAAAAACGAAGATCACGTTGAAAATTATCTCAAGACCAATTTAGAAGAAATGAAACGGTATGAGAATTTTGCCCGAGAACAGAGTATCGAGTTTATCGATTCTTATGCAAACTTCATCACGTTGTTTGCGAGAAAACACGGGAAGTCCGCGACGACGATCACGCAGTCTCTTTTGCGAAAAGGAATCATTCTGAGGGATCTAAAAAGTTACGAACTGAACGCGCTTCGAATTACGATCGGAAGACCGGAACAGAACGAAAAAGTTTTAGAGGCTTTGAAAGATGAATTCATATAAGAATTTTATAATTTTCGAATTCGATCGATGCAAGACTCGGACGTCCTAAACGCAAGTCCGAAAGGTATGTTCGTTAAAACGAATCGACTTGTAAGAACGGCTTGTCGGAACTACGGCAGTCCTCTGTGAAAGTCGCGCGCCCCGCCCGATTTTCGGGTGGAGGGGCGGGCGGCGGAAGAATTCGGGAGATTTTTCTATATCACAAAATTATAATTTTGCAAGGAAAATTCTCTCTCAGAGCTTTTGTAGGAACTCCGACAAGAAATTTTACCGGGATCCTTCTTCATTCTAAATAACTTTCTAACTTGTGGGGAAGGTTATGCTGATTTTTGGGCGGGGCGTGACTGGCGAAAGACTCCGGCTGACTTTGCTCTATCAGAAAAACCTTATCTTTGCAAGTAAAATTCTCCTCGTCGGAACTCCGACAAAAATCCATCTTGAAATCCTGTTGATTCCAAACAGTGCCTCAACTTGTGAGCAAATATATACAAGTCAGAAAGATAATCGAAATAAAAGCAAAAAAAATCACTCCCATTCAAAATAGGGCGAAACAGAAACTTTGTTTTGGACCGGTTTAGTCCGGCGATTTTTGAAACGAAGATTGTAAAAATTTCGAGAAGAAGATCTGCAACGACCGTTGCAACGGATTTGTAACCAAAACGCAATTCTCCCCCTAAAAAAAAGGTTTAGTATTTTGTAAAACGAAACGAATACTAAACCTGAGAGGTCTTATCCTCGAAAGGAGGAAACATGTTCCACTCGGAAGCAAAACAAAAACAAACGAACTCGTCGATCCAAAGGAGTTCTTCAAATCGGATTTCCGAATTCCAAATCCAGAAAAATGAAAAAGAAACCAAAGACAATTTTTTAGAAACCACAAGCAAACAGTTTAGAATTCGTCCCGAACTCTACGACAAATAATCAGCTCCCCTTCTTCCAAAGCGTTTTTCCCCAAATCTTTTCCAGATATTCTTTGAGTTTTAACTCCATCCCATTACCGGTAGGAAAGTAAAAACGCGGAGGTTGTTCGGCGATCTCATCCGGGAAATAATTTTGTTCCTTAAAACCTCCGAAATCGTGAGGATACAAATAACCCTGCGACGCTCCTTCCTTTTTATGAAGAAAGGTGGGAGCGTTTCTCAGACGGTTCGGAATTTTAATTCCCGTACCGTGTTCTCTCACAAAGGAAAGCGCAGCTCCGATTCCTTGATAACTCGCGTTCGACTTTGGACAAGAAGCGAGAAAGGTCGTAACGTGAGCAAGAATCAATCTTCCTTCGGGCATCCCGATCGCCTCGAGCGCGTGCAAACCGGAGACGGCCAAAGGTAAACCGTTTACCGAAGCGTTTCCGATATCTTCGCTCGCGAGGATGATCAGTCTTCGCATAATAAAAAGCGGATCTTCACCGCCTTCGAGAAGGACGGCAAGGTAGTATAACGCGGCGTCAGGATCGCTTCCTCTCACCGATTTGATAAAAGCCGAGATGACGTCGTAGTGCGATTCTCCGCTTTTATCGTATTCGATCACACGGCTTTCCAGATATTCTTCGATATCGGTTTTTGAAATTTCGGACTCGGGAGGAAAACTAAAACTGATTCCTTCCAAGTTCGAAAGAAGTTTTCTTCCGTCCCCTCCGGAGAATCGAATGAGAGTTTCTTTTGCTTCTTCGCTGAGTTTGATCGGAGGTGAAAGATTGGAAAGGCCTCTTTCCAAAAGCGAAGATTGTTCTTCCAGACTCAAGGGTTCGATTTTAAGAATTTGGCATCTCGACAAAAGAGGTCTTGTGATACGAAAAGCTGGATTTTCAGTCGTCGCTCCGATAAGAACCAGATGACCCGTCTCCACACCTTTCAAAAGGCTGTCTTGTTGCGATGCGCTGAAACGATGAATCTCGTCCAAAAAAAGAAGGATCGTTCCTTCCCTTTCCGCTCTCTCCAATAATTTTTTGATCTCCGCGACTCCCGTGGAAACGGCGTTGTATTCCACAAAAGGAAGGTTCCATTTTTTGCAAAGAATTCCGGCTAACGTGGATTTTCCGGTCCCGGGAGGACCGTAAAGAATGATCGAAACGGGAGAACGATAGTTTACTAGTTGTCTGGTGGCGCGAGATTGACCGATAACTTCCTCGAACGAAGAAGGTCGTATCTTATGAGCCAAAGGTGGAATCGGCTTTTTTGTAAAAAGATCGCTCAATTGGATTCCAATTCGTTTCGAATCTTACGAAGACAAGTTCTAATCGTGGCGTTGCAGACGTCGCAGGCGCTGTGACAACAAACCAGGGATTGTTCTCGGATGTTTCCTTGAAGAATGTTTTCGATCAAAGCCGAAATCCGGATCGGAAGATCGAACAGATCCAAATTTTCGCGGATGACCTCTTCTCTTGTTTTAGGAAATAAATTGGGTTGATTGGTTTCCAAAAATTAGACCTTGATACAATAGATTCTTCTTAGATAGGACTGCGGCAAAACGCGAAAAGTTTACATTCCGCCTCCGACCCAACCGAATTGAATCAGATAATAGAATACTATAAAACGGGGAATTCGAAAAAGACAACCCTGAAAAAAGAGAAGATATCTCATTTTCATTGCGCCCGCAGCGAGAGAAACCCAGGAATACGGAAGCGGGGTCAGAGCAGCCAAAACCACAGCCCAAAAACCGTAACGATGCAAATAGTGTTCGAGTTTTTGTTCGTGTTTCTTCACAAAACTCGCGATCCCTTCGATCTTCGGAAGAAGAATCCTTCCGGTCAAATACGAGATTGTTCCGCCGATCAGACTTCCGACGGACGCGGAAACGATCACCAAAATGGAATTCAATTTACCTGCGACGGCGATCATCAAAAAAACGTCGGGAGGAATAAAGACGTGTAAAGAATCCGCAAGAAGAATTCCGATCCCTACTCCGAAAACTCCGGTGATCTCGATGAACTTTTGCGAGAAGTTCAAAACCGGCTCCGGAAAAACCCTCGCGAGAAATACGACACCCAAAACGAGGATTACAATTCCGACTAACGTTTGGCGGAATAATTTACGAACGACTCGATCCGGTTCTTTGCCCGGAACTTCTTCACTTTCTGTGGAACATTCTTTCGAGGTCATCTCTGCTCAACTTAACTAAGGTAGGTCGTCCGTGAGGACAACGGGAAGGATTTTCACAATAACTCAATCGGTTCAAAATTTCTGCGAGGATCGGATCGGAAAGATGATCTCCCTTTTTGATCGCGGAACGACAGGCCACACATTTCGCCATAAGATCGTATAACTCGGGTTCGCTGGATTCTTTTCCTTCCGTTCTGTTTAAAAAATCGAGAATGATTTCCTTTTCCTGACCCGGTTCCATATAAGCCGGAATTTCCCGAAGTACGACGCTGTCTTCGCCGAGCGCGTCCAAGAAAATTCCGACTTCCTCATATTCTTTTCTTCGATTTAAAATGTCTTCCTGTTCTTGTTTGGAAACGTCGATCCGAATCGGAGTCAGAAGCGGCTGAATCCCGTAATTCTTCTTTTCGAGTTTTCTCAAAACTTCTTCGTAACGAATCCGTTCGTGCGCCGTATGCTGATCGATGATATAAAAGCCGTCTTCGGCTTCCGCGAGAATAAAAGTCTCAAACAAAACCCCGAAATGTTTTTTGGGAATAAAAGAAGAATGTTTTACAACGTTATCCGTCAGTGCGTTCAAAGAGGCTCCCGGTCCCATCCGATCCAGATCAAAACCTTCCTGACGAGGAACGTCCGCAAAGAGTTCCCTACTCAAAAGAGGGCTTTGCCCGCTTCCGATCGGCGAATGAGCTTGATAAAGAGAACTGGTTTTAAACGTATCGGGCGTCGGTCTTAAGAGACGTTTTTTCAATTCTAAAAAACTAACGGGAGTGCTGGAACGAAGTTCTTTTTGGATGAGGGTTAAGAAGAACCCGTTGAATCCTTCTTCGTCTAAAAATCGAATTTCTTTTTTTGCCGGGTGAACGTTGACATCGACCCGCGAAGGATCGATTTCAAAAAATAAAAAACAATACGGATGTCCGTTCGGAGGAAGGAGTTCGTCATACGCCTTCTTTAAAAGAACAGAACTGTATTTGATTTCGATCGGACGGCCGTTAATAAAGATAAACTGGCCGGTTCGATTGGATTTATAAAAATCAGGATCGCTGATAAAACCGAAGGCCTTGATTCCGCCGCGCTCTAAATTGACTTCTAAAAGATGATCTCGAAAGTTTTCACCGAAAAGATCGATGATTCTATCTTTTTTATTCTCTCTCGCAGGAAGCACATAGACTTCCTTTCCGTCTTGGAACAAACGAAAACGAATGTCTTCTCGCGCCAAGGCTTGGGTCGTAACTCGGTCCCGAATCTTTTTGTCTTCGGAACGGATCGACTTTAAGAATTTTCTACGAACCGGAGTATTGAAGAACAATTCTTCCACGAGGATTTTAGTTCCCGTAAAACCGGGGATCTCCTCTTTTTCGGAAATTTTGCCTCCGATCGATTGAATCTTCCACGCGGTCTTTTGATCCTTGGTCCCGCTTTCCAACGTTAGGCGAGAGACCGAAGCGATGGAAGCAAGGGCCTCTCCGCGAAACCCGTAACTCAAAACGTTTTCCAGATCTCCAAAGTCCTTGATCTTACTTGTGGCGTGTCTTTTAAGAGCTGGTTCCAAATCCTCCGGGTCGATTCCCGAGCCGTTGTCAGTGATTCTCAAAAGAGAAAGTCCGCCGTCTTTGGATTCGATATCGACCTGGGTCGCCCCGGCATCCATAGAATTTTCCATAAGTTCCTTTACGACGGAATGTGCAGACTCGATAACCTCGCCGGCGGCGATCTGATTGATAAGCTCGGGACTGAGTTCCCTGATTTTTCCCATGGACTTCATTCCAGTCTCGGGAGGGAAAGCGCCACTGTCAAGGACGGGAAGGAATGGATTCTCCATTTTTCCGACAACCGTTCCTTAAGATTCGAATTCTAATGCGGATCCAAAACGGGATTCTTCCATTGAATTTTGTAACTTTGAACCGGAGTTTTCACAGTCAGAAAATCCAAGTTACAATATGAAATAGAATTCCAGACAAAATATTCAGCATTTTATGACAACCTTCGCAGAGTCCGGTCTTGTTATAAATATCCTAATTTTATTTTAATATATTATATAATTTAGATATACCATTTTGAATTAAATCATTGTAACTTTAACTAAATAAAATTCTTCTTTCGTAAGAAATATTTTTGAATCGGCGTCCATTCCGATAGAAGAAGAATTTTTATCAAATTTTTTACAGTGTGTTCTAAAACTCGATTATCCTTTATGAGAAAGATCAAGCTGCAAGAACCTGTCCTAGTTTTGGAACGGGTTTTTATGATTTTTTTTGAAAGCGCATTTCAGAAGATAAACATTGAGTTTTTGGAAATCAACAGTGATTCAACACTTTTATGCCGATCAAAATTTTTCTATAGGTAACTTGAATCTACGAGGAAAGAGCGAAAAGTCAATGAACTTCCAGAATGAATATAATCTTGAAAAATTTGTAAACAATTCTTTGGATCTGATCTCCATCCAAAGAATGGACGGAACGGTTATTCAGGTAAATCCTTCTTTTGAAAGAATTTTAGGTTGGTCCGAAAAAGATCTTTTAGGGAGAAATCCTTTTCATCTTTTACATCCGGACGATTTGGATTCTACCCTAAAAGAGATCGAAAAATTGAATCAGGGAATTCCCACACTTGCGTTTCAAAATCGATTTCGATGTTCCGATGGATACTATAAATTCTTTGCGTGGACTTGTTATCCGGATCTAAAGGAAGGTTTGCTGTACACTTCCGGTCGCGATATCACCGATCTTGTGGAATCCAATCGGAAGATCAGCCAACTCGCAGCGGAACTCAAAGAAGCAAACAGTCGACTTTTTGAACAAGCGTCGACGGATCCTTTGACAAAACTCAAAAACCGTAGGTCATTCAACGAAGAGCTACGTCATCTGATTTACCATACACAGAGAAAAGAAGGACAAATTTCACTCTTGATGATCGATGCGGATCATTTCAAGGCGTTCAACGATCAGTTCGGTCATCCTGAAGGAGATCAAGTTTTGGTTCAATTGGCTTCTCTTCTTTTGGAAGAATCCAGAAATGCCGATCTTGTCGCCCGTTACGGTGGAGAAGAATTTATCGTCGCGTTGCCGGATACATCCGCAAACGAAGCCATCGAAATCGCGGAAGATTTATCGAAAACGATCCGAAATTTTGCTTGGGAAAAAAAGAGAATCACGATCAGCGTCGGAATTGCTACGATTCAGTTTCATCCCGCTTTTAAGGGGGATAAAATGGACTTTCAAAAAATCCTCATAGAGAACGCGGATAAAGCTCTCTATCATTCAAAAGTGAGCGGTCGAAATCATGTGACTCACTACTCGTTTATCGATCGAAACAGTTTGTTCTTTTGCTCTCACCCAAAATCTGACGACTTCAAACCGAACTGATACGATTCCAATTGGAGGATTTTAATCATGCTTTATAAAGAAGAATTTAATCTTGAGAAATTTTACAATTATTCCCTGGACTTATTCTCCATTCAGAGAATAGACGGAACCGTCATTTCGGTCAATCCAGCCTTTGAAAGAATCTTAGGCTGGTCTGAAAATGAACTTCTCGGTAAAAGTCCTTTCGACCTTCTGCATCCGGAAGACGTGGAAGAAACGATACGGGAATTTTCTAAACTCAACAGCGGGGTTCCGAAAGCTTCCATACAAAATCGACTTAGATGTGCGGATGGAAATTACAAATATTTATCTTGGACGGGGTTTCCCGATCTGGAAGCCGGCTTGGTATATATTACCGGTCGCGACATCACCGAGCTCGTCGAGTCCAATCTAAAAGTCAGCGAACTCGCGGCCGAACTGCAGGAAGCAAACGATCGATTGTTTGAGCAAGCTTCAACGGATCCACTGACAAGACTAAAAAATCGAAGAGCGTTCAACGACGAATTACGCCATCTAATTCACCGCGCGCAAAAACAGGAAGGTCGAATTTCGCTTATGATGATCGACGTGGATCATTTCAAAGCGTTCAACGACCAATTCGGACATCCGGCTGGCGACGAAGTTCTTACCCGAATCGCTTCACTTTTCTCCGACGTTACGCGAGAAAACGATCTCTTAGCGCGTTATGGAGGCGAAGAATTCATCCTTGCGCTGCCGAACACCTCCGTCGAATCTGCACTTACGATCGCCGAAAAGATGGCGAAAACGATTCGAAATTTTGCTTGGGAGAAAAAAAATATAACGATCAGTATCGGAATCTCGACGTTTCAATTCGATTCTTCCTATTCGTTAAAGAGCAAGGACTGCGTTCAGCAACTGATCGAAACCGCGGACAAAGCCCTCTATCATTCCAAGGTCAACGGTAGAGATCAAGCGACCCACAGTTTGAAAATGAATTCCGAATGTATAAAATAGAAATAAAATTCTCAATCGCATTTTCATCCGTATCGTTTTCCCTCCAATTTTTTTATAAGCAAAACATGCTCCTTAAAAAAGTCCATCTTTCGCTTTCTAAATCCGTTTTCCAAAAATGAACAAAACCGAATCGTAAAAATTCGCGAAAGGTAAAAACAGCCGGGATAAATTTTCAGATCGCTCCTTCGGTACGTTATGCGTCATGAGATTGAACGGCAATCTTCTCAGGATGAATTCTTCCTTTCAGCGCGTCTTCGGATGCCCCTCTAATCGATTGCTCCGTCGGCGTATCGATGGTTCCCATCCGGAACATTTGGATTTTCCTAGTCGGTTATTGAGGATGAGTTTATTTCGCTTCGGATGATCGACGCTGATCCTTTCAAAAGTTATAACGACCGATTCGGACACCCCGCCAAGGATTGTGTTTTGGCCGAATTAGCGGTCTTCTTTCTAAAACTCTGAAAATAAAACGACGTCCTTGCGCGTTTCGGGGGAGAAAAATTTATAGTCAAAGATCGATCAACGTTGCGGAGAATTTAAGAATCGTAATCCAAAGTCGTATTCGTGAAAAAAAGATCCGTTACGATCAGCATCGAAATCGCGACGATGTACGTATCTTCGGAGGAAAACAAAAAGACAATCGATTTGATAAACGAAGCTGACAAAGCCCTTTACGAATCCAAAACGAACCGTAAAAATCGCTCTACTCATTTTCGAGGTTCAAGTCGTAGATAAAACGATTCAGGTTACAATCTGCAATCTATGATGAAAGTTCCATTTGTTAAGAGTCATTGAAAACGAATCGGGATTCACTCCTCTCCGGGAGTTCGAAATTTCCGTTCGTTGCAATCAAGCAAAAGGAGCTATTGATGTTTCAAAAACTTTTTACCTTCCTCTGTGTAATTTCGCTTTCGATTACACTTTTTTCCTGCGAAGAATCGAAGGATGACGACACAAGCCTATTGGTCTTACTCTATTCTTTAGTCAATGGAAACGCCGGAGCAAACGTTCCTACATCATGCAAGGACTCTGCTTTTTGTAGAACCTTCCTGGCAACAAACAATGGAACAGGATACAACGGTAACTTAGGAGGAATCTCAGGAGCGGACGCGAAGTGTACGGCCGCAAAACCGGCCGGACTCAACGGAACTTACAAGGCGCTTTTGGTATCGGGGAACGTTCGAGAAGTTGTCTCCGTAGCCGACGGAAGTCCGGGTTTAAAAGACTGGGTTCTTTATCCAAACAAGCAGTATCGAAGAAGTGACGGAACTACGATCACGTTTACTACAAATTCTAATTCTATCGTCGTAGACACTCTTCAAAATGGAATCGATGCGGGTGCGCAAAAGTTCTTTTGGAACGGATTCAACGGCGGACCGGGGACCTTTCCTTGGGAAGTCAGCTCGGATTGCAACGCTTGGTCCTCGGGCGACGGAATCCCGTCTGGTCAAGCGGGAAATACGACAGCTACCAATCCAAACGAAACGCCAGGAGGTGCGTTTACGATCGACGGTTGGAACTGCAACCAAAACCTGAATCTTCTTTGCGTCGAACAGTAAAAGGGAGGAACACCGTATCAAATACGGTGTTCCGTCCATCCTCTTTAAAATTCCCCTTCCATCGAAGGAAAAGATTCACAACAAATGTTCTTTTTTGAATATTCTAAAGACAAAATGTAGGAACAAAAAAACAAGTCTTCCGATTTTGAAAATTTTTGAGTTTCTCGCGGAACCTTAAAAGGTGTCGCATTGAACGACGGAGTAAGCTCGTAGTAAAAACGATGGAGTTCCCACAGATTACGTCTCTTTTAGGGGTTTATAAACTTTCTAACGGAGGAATGTTGTTCAATTTTTATGGGAGTTCCCACATTTTGTAGAACTCGTGATCTCTCTTCTATTGGTGCTCGTTACGCGATCGGTTCGAGAACAAGTTTTTGTCTTCTTGGCAATTTCAAGAGCGGATTTTAGATCGAGATGGACGGAACTCCGGTTAAAGAAGTTTTTTCGAAAAATTTACGGTCCAAATTTCGACGGCGATCATAAAATTCTAACCTTCTTTCCCCTGCGTGGAAATAAAAGGCTCTTTGGGAGACAAAAAATAGCCGCTCAGACTGGCTATCAAAACCGGAGTAAAACTATACAAACCAGTTAATTCTGACAAAAGAATCGTAGTGGAAATCGGAGTTTTGGTGACGGAAGAATTCACGGCAGCCATAAGACAGATCATCAAAAAGGATTCGTTCTCCGTGGGAAAAATTCCAAAAAGAAATTTCCCCGCACAAGCTCCGAGAAAAAAAAGAGGAATGATCACCCCTCCTCTCCAACCCGTCGTTACCGTAGTCGTGATCGCAAAGGTTTTCCAAAAAATCAAACCCGCTAAAAAGACGAGACTAAACCTTCCTTCCACGATTTGGTTGAGTTGATCGTGTCCGAAAAAACGAGTCAACGGAATCTGCCAGGCGATGATTCCCAAAACCAAACCACCAAGTGTCGTCTTCCAGTAGATCTTTCCCGGAATTTTAGAATAGATCCAACGGTTCGTCAAAAAAAGACCGTGAAACAGCCAACCTAACGCCGCGCCGAGACCGCCGAGTAAAAGAGCATATAAGAAATCTTGAATATCTCCCGGAACATACTGAGGAAAACGCCAAGTGGGTTGAAGTCCTGCGTGAGTCATCCAGAGAAAAACGAAGAAGGCCGAGGTGCTCGACAAAAACGCAGGCAAAAGAGCCTTGTAATACTCGACGACGTGTCTGTGTTGCAGTATCTCAAGGGCGAATAACGCGCCACCCAATGGAGAACCGAAAAGAGAAGTAAAACCCGCTGCCATTCCTGCAATGGTCATGGAACGATATTCTTCTCCGGTTAAACCGAGTTTTTCGGCAAACCAGTTACCAAAGGATCCGGTGATCTGCACCAGGGGCGCTTCAGGGCCCACACTTCCTCCGGAAGAAATGCTCAAGATCGAAGAAAGGGCCATCGAAGGGTTTTGGCTCGCTTCGAGTTTGCCGCCTCTAAAACGTATATTATCGATTACTAATGAGATTTCTCCGGGTTCCCCGAGAAAGTGAATGATCAAACCGATCAAAAGTCCGGAAATCGTCATAAAAGGAATCGTAAGAATTCCTTCAACGTTCAAAGCCCAGCGTGTAAGATATTCGATGAGCATCCAAAATGCCGCGGAAAACAAACCTCCTACAACGCCTAGGATCACGTAAAAAAACGTAAGCCTAGAAAGCATAAAGGGATTTTTTCTGGAAAGAACCAGAAGCGGGGACCGCAACAGATCGGCGAGATTGATCATATCTTCGCTGTTAGACGAACTGAACTTCTTCTTTATTACCGGAAATGATTTCTCCTATCCAGTGAACCGATTCTCCGGAGGATTCTAAAAATTGTTTTGCGGATTGTAAGTTTTCTTCGGAAACTACCAACATATAACCGATTCCCATATTGAAGGTTGCAAAAAGCTCCAGCTCGTCGAGTTTCTGATCTTTTTTGATTTTTTCAAAAAAGTATCCGGAAGGAATTTTCTCTTTGTAAAACTTAGCTTTTGAGCCTTGGGGAAGGACTCTCGGAACATTCTCCTGATATCCTCCTCCCGTAATATGAACCATTCCCTTAACGGGAACCTTTTGCAAAAGTTTTAATATACTTTCCACATAGATCCGAGTCGGTTTGAGAGCGTAGTCTTTTAGGAATTTTACTTGTTCGGGATCGGACGGAAGATGTTTTCCATCTTTTAAAAGCAGCTTGCGAATCAGGGAAAATCCGTTGCTATGAGGACCGCTGGATTCTAATCCTAAAATCTGATCCCCGGGACGAATGGAACTTCCGTCGATCATCAGATCCTTTTCCACGGCGCCGACCACAAAACCAGCGAGGTCGAATTCGTCTTCTTTCATTGTTCCGGGATGTTCCGCCGTTTCTCCTCCGAGAAGCGCCGCGTTAGACAGCTTGCAACCTTGAACGATACCCGCGACGATCTGATCCATTTTTTCCGGATCCAATTTTCCACAGGCGATATAATCCAAGAAGAATAAGGGTTCTCCTCCGCAGACAAGAATGTCGTTCACACACATCGCCACAAGATCGATCCCGACGGTGTTGAAGGTATTGAGAAGTCTTGCGAGTTCTATCTTGGTTCCGACTCCGTCGGTCCCGGAAAGAAGAACGGGTTGATTGTATTTTTTAAGAATGCTTACGTCGTAGGCTCCGGCAAAACCGCCGAGACCGCCAAGGACTCTGGGACCGTGAGTGGATTCCACATTACGTTTGATCTTTTGAACAAACTCTCTTCCCTTCTCCGTGTCCACACCGGCGCTTTTGTATGTGATCTTTTCTTCCATTCTTAGGATCCCGACTCTTTTTAGAATAGCTTGGAAAAGATAATATCCCTGCACACAAAAAAAACCGGATCCATACGGGAAATCCGGCACTTAAGGACGAAGATTCGGGAATTCAGGAAATCATTTCATCTGGTCTATCTGCTCCATTGCGGAGAGTTCCTCTTTTGCCGCGTTTCTTGTTTTTAAATCCTTATCACCCGGTTTCAGATCCAGGGCTTGCCCGGCTTCGATCAAAACCTTTGCGTTATCGGATTTACGAGTAATCTCTACGGAACCTTCTCTTACGGCGAAGGTTCCGGATTCTTCTTTGCCGTTGACTCTTCCCCAAAACTGAGTTCCACGCACGGCTGCGACAACGGTCGGCGTATCGACGGAAAGACTCTGGCCCTTAGTCAATTTGGAAGCTTTGATCAGGACATTCCCTTCCGAAACCTGAAACGAAACCGTTTCAGCGTTGAGGGATTCCACCTTTGCCGTGCTTCCGCCCAGAAGACGAAAACTTCCGAGTTTGGAAGTTAAGTCCAACACTGCGTCGCTTTCGGTTTTCACCGATTGTTTTTCAGCGACGTTTGCAAGCGGTGAAAGTTCTTTTCCGGATTCAACGATGGAAGCCTTTCCCTTGAGAAAGGTAACGACCGCGTCCGAACTTTCCGCAACCCTCGGTTTACAAACGTTCAAAAAGAATAAAACCGCAATCGCGGTTATGAAACGAATCATAGATACTCCGATTGAATCCTCTAAAGAGGAGTTTTCGTATTATACACGAATTCGGAAAAATCGGATCGAAATTTTAGTTTTAATTTAGGAAATTTATTTCAAAAAAATTAAAATTAACTTTGGAAATTTATTTCCAAAGAAAGGGCTTTTGAAATTTAGGAAAAATATTTCTCGGATTCCGCAAAGTCCGAAGCGCCCGAAACGATAAGAAATTCGGCGCCGGAGGATGTGGAGAATTTTTTATGCACCGAACCTGCGTTTGCCCGGTGAAAATCCCCGGCGTGGAGGATCGTTCCCGCGATGTTCAGATCTCCCGAAATCAAAAAACAATCCTCGCCGCTTCCGTGGGAGTGTCCTGGAAAAACCGCTCCCGCTTTCATACGAATTACAAGAGTGACCGTGTTGCGGGTTTTATCTTTGTTTAGAATTTTATATTCCACTCCGGGGAACGCCGAGTTTTTCCAAGGAGAATCCGATTTACGGACAAAAAGAAAATTTTCTTCTTTGCTTGTTTGATTCAAAACATGGGAAAGAATTTTTTTCCTTAAGGAAGAGTCGGGTTTCACCTCCGAAAGAGAAGAAAGTCCAAAACGATGAAAGACCTCTTCTAGTTCCCTTTGCAAAGGAGAAGTTTCAAAGACTTCTCCGGGAAAGACGAAGTCTTCCCAGTTCTCAGTTGAATCCGTATTTCTTTCTTGGCTCATCTTTGAATTCCTTACTAAAGAATTGGTTTCCTTTGCTTCATTAGATTCCTACGTTTACGGTGCAGAATCGGATCGTTCTTTTTGGCGTTTCGTTTTCGGTCTGGATTCTTTTTTTCTTTCGTATCCCTCCCAATGTGAAAGGGGAAATTTTTGCAAACCCAATAGGAAGTGGATGTGGGAGTTCCGACAAAGTCGGAGAGGAAGAATTTTCCTTGCAAGATTCTAATTTCTCTGATAGAGAAAAGTCGACCGCTTCTTCCCGCGAGCCCGCCTCCTCCACCCAATCAGGGTGGGGGGCGCGGCTTTCACAGAAAAATTGTCGTAGTTCCGACGAGATCCATTCTTCCGGAAAACGAATTCCGATCCCATTCCCCACTTGGCTTTTCATTTCAAACATTCCAACCTTTGAGTTGATCCCTGAGTTCTAAAAGTCCAGTCCTAATTCGCGACTTCACCGTCCCCAGAGGAAGTTGAAATTTTTCTGCGATTTCGCTCTGACTGAGCCCGCTCCAATACGCTTCCCTAAGAAGAATCGCGATCTCAGGAGAAAGATTCGCGATCGCCTCCTGAACCCGACTTCTCAAAGAAGAATCAAAAACTTCCTGGAAGGAGGTGTCTTTTTCCGACGAACCGGATAAGAGAGTTTCCTTAAATTCCCCGGTCTGTTTTCGATTTCTAAAATCTTTGGATCTGATTTTTGTAATCGCCGCGTTACGTGCAATCGCGGTCATCCAAGTCAAAGGAGAAGAACGTTCAGGATTGAATTGTTCGGCTTTGTTCCAAAGGATCGTAAACACTTCCTGAAGAATCTCCTCCGATTCTTCTTTCTGCATTAGAATTTTATAAATTACGGAATAAAGAAGATTTCCGTAAAGATCGTAGAATTTTTCGAGACAACGAGGGTCTTTTTGCGCGATCCCGGAGAGCAATCGAAGGGCCTCGGAAGTTTTCTTTTCAAAAGAAGAATCGGAGTTCTCCAAGAAATCAAACTCCGCTCTTCGAATTCAAAAGATTGTCCGCCAGCGAAAAATGGAATTTTTCCTCGCTATTTAGAATGAGTTTGTATTTTGTCTGAACCCTTTCCGAAAATTCGGAATCGGAAATCGGTTCTCCGAAGGAATTGAGAAGGTGTTTGATCGTCCCGAAATTCCCATCATACAATTTTAATTCCGGCATATTCTTTAAAAAAAGTTCCATTAAAAAAACGTAATGTGTGCATCCAAGAACTGCGATCTCCACGTTTTGTTCTTTGAGGTTTTTTAGAATCGGCTTTAAATATTCTTCCGCGCCGGAAAAGTCCCCTCTATCCACGAGACCCGCAAGACCGGGACAAGAAATCGGAAGAATCAAATCGTCGGCATTTAATTCTCTTTTGAGCTTTTGGAGTTTCGCCTCTTTCTGAGTGACGGGTGTCGCCAAAAGGGCGATTTTTTTACCGGGATTTTGTAAAACCGCAGGTTTGATCGCGGGTTCCATCCCGAAAATCGGAATATTAAATTCTTTCCTCAGAGTTTCCGCAGCAGCGGAGGTCGCCGTATTACAAGCAAGAAGAATGGCATTCACGTCCTCTTCCAGAAGCCGATTGCAGACGTCTCGAGCCAATTCCAGGACTTTCTGAGCGCTTTTTTCACCGTAAGGACTATTTTTTAGATCACCAAAATAGACAACTTCCAGATCCCTTCCATACTTTAGCATTTCCTTAAGTACGGAAAGTCCGCCCATCCCGGAATCCATCAACCCAATCTTGAGAGGTTCTTTCAAACGGATGACCCCATTTTCAAACGAATTTTTGCGTTAGGCGGAAGCGATATACTCACCGATCTTTTCTCGAAGGGTTTTGTAGATCCAATCAAACTTCTTTTCGTCCTCTTCCAAAAGGGTGACCCGAAAACCGTCCATCTTGGTGCAGAACGCGGACAAAGGAACGACGCAGATCCCGGTCGAAGCGAGAAGATAATAGACGAACCTTCTATCGTTCGCCGCCTCCGCAAGGAGAGGTTGAATAAAATCGGAAGCCTTCTGATTTTCCACCTTTAACTTCATGGAAGAATCGAGAACCCCGTCTTCAAAAGCGACCGTCAGATAAAAGGCGCCCTTCGGTTCGATCACCTTGACTCCCTTGAGTCCCGCAAAGGCTTCGGTCGCAAGACGTGCCCTTTTTCTAAACTTTTCGTTTCTTCTTTTGAGATGAGGAACAAATTCGGGATGGGAATAAACTTCCGGGATCGCCATCTGAGGGAGCGTCGTAGAACAGACTTCCAACATCTTAGCGTCTAACAGTGATTTTACGTAACGGCTAAAAACCGGATCCTTGTCCTTGTTAAAAATTTCCAACCAGCCGCAACGACCTCCCGGCCAAGGAAACTCCTTCGAAATGGAACGAAGCGCCATCCCTGGAACCTTGTCTCCGATGACTTCGGAAAGATGAAGAGGTCCCGCTTCCGAATAGTTTACGTGTGCGTAGGTTTCGTCGCAGATCAGCATAAGATCGTATTTTTCGCAGATCGCCACGATCTTCTTCATTAAAGTTTTGTCATATACTGCGCCGGTCGGATTATCGGGATTGATAAGAAGAATTCCGGTGATCGAGTCGTTGTAACGAACCTTGTTTTCGATGTCCTCAAGATCCGGCATCCAGTTGTTTTCGGGAAGAAGATTGTATGTGAGGTGTTCGTATCCGCTGTGAGCCGCTTCCGCGGAGGATATCGTGGAGTAAGCCGGACTCGGACCTAAAACACGGGCTTCTCTTCTCATAAAACCGAAGATCTTCGCGACGGCGTCTCCCAAACCGTTGAAGAATAAAAGATCGTCCGCTGTGATCTGGGCTCCGCCTCTTTCGTTTACTTTTTCCGCGAGAAATTTACGGGTCGGTTCGTATCCTTGTGTGGCCGTATAGGCCCAGGATTTATCCTTGAGAACCAGATTGGAAACGATCTCTTTCATCCAAGAAGGAATGGTTTCTCCTTTTTGAATCGGATCTCCTATGTTTTCGTAAGTGATCTGAAGACCCAGCGCCTCCAGCTTTTTTGCGACGGCTACGATCTGTCTGATTTCATAGATCAGAGCATCGGCTCCGCTGTGAACGATGTTTCTTCTCATCCCGTCCTGCCCTCTTTTATATATTATCAATTTTGCATGAGTTTTTTAGAAACCGCGATAGCGATTGTAGCGGAAATTCCGTTAGGAATTGCAGCGTAAAGCGCGGTCGCGAGCCGTCTTTGAAAAAAAATTCGCGAGCGAATCGCCCGAATTTTCTCACGTCCAACTCAAGTTTTTTTATTTCTGAATCAATTTCACCGGAAGTTCCATCATCGTTTTATCCCGGTAGATACGGAGCTTGATCTTGCCCCCAAGTCCCACTATTCCAACCTGTTCGCGAAGATCATTAATATTTTTGATCGGAGTTCCGTTCGCCTCGAGAATAAAATCATAACGTTTGATTCCACCGACTTCCGCCGAAGACTGAGGATCCATATCGTAAACCAAAACCCCCGTCCAAGAATCCGGTATTCCCAGAGCCGTTCGGTGATCCGGAAGCGGAACCGTCGCCATCACCCCCAAAATCGCAGGACGAATATGCCGGCCCTGATTGGCTTCGATCATCCGTATAATCTTCAGAGCGTAGTTGCTCGGAATCGCGAATCCGATACCGGAGTTCCGTCCAGTCTCGCTCCGGATCAGACGATTGATTCCGATAACTTCTCCGTAGATATTCAAAAGAGGTCCGCCGCTGCTTCCGGGATTGATCATACTGTCGGTTTGAATATGAGTCTGTCCGGTCTCGTCCAAGTCTTCCCGATACTTTGCGGAGACAACTCCGACGCTAAAGGAACGTTCGAGTCCGAAAGGAGAACCGATCGCGATCGCCCAGTCCCCGACTTCGATCCGATCCGAATCTCCAAAAACGACCGGCTTCAAACCGGAACCTTCTCGGATCTTTAAAAGTGCGATATCCGCTCTTTCGTGACTCCCCACATACTTTGCGGAATGAATTCCGCCGTTCGAGGTGATCACTTCGATGCTCTCCGCGCCTTCGATGACGTGATAGTTTGTGACGATATATCCCTTGTCGTGGACAAAAAAGCCGCTCCCAAAAGAAGCGAGTCTTTCATTTCTAAAATCGAAATAGTGATAAGGGTTGGAGATCGATTCGCTCTTTTTGGTTCGGATCGAGACCACCGAATCTTTTACGAGATGATAGACGTTGCGAAAAGAATTCTGAATTTCGATCGCAGACTTTTGTTCTCCGGGTGAGATGGGTCTTTTGCCGGAGAAAAGAGAAGACAAGGCGCAATCCTTCGGAAAAATCAGAATCAAAACGAGAGCGGTCAAAAGAATTCCGTTTAAGACTACAATCCTCGGAAGTGTGCGTAATAATTCCATGTTAGAACCTAAATTCTATCCTCTCGATTTTCAGAACAACCGTAAATCGAAAACGGCAATCCATATAGTAAGAATCTCGATTCTTCTTTTTTTAGCTTTGTGTTTTCAGAACTGCGTCGGATATTTATGGCATCTGGGAACGGGACAACTCGACATTCTTCTCAAAAGAACTCCGATCGAAGAAGTTCTCAAAGATCCAAACACAAAAGAAGAATTAAGACTGAAACTCAGGGAAGTGGAAAACTTCCGAGAATTCGGAATCAAAGAACTGGCTCTGGAACCCGCTGCCGGTTTTAAATCCTTCGTTCCACTCGAGAGGGAAGAATTGGGTTGGCACGTCGCCGCGTGTTATCCGCTCAAGTTGGAATCTTATACCTGGTGGTTTCCGATCGCAGGAACCGTTCCCTACAAAGGTTATTTCAGTTTGGAAAAAGCCAAAGAAGAGGAAAAGGAACTCAAAGAAAAGGGATTCGATACAAGAATTCGGATCACCGCGGGATATTCCACTCTTGGCTGGTTCGAAGATCCGATCTTTTCCTCCCAATTGGAAGGAAAATCTCACGAAGTCGCCTCCTTAGTCTTTCACGAGATGGCGCACGCGACCGTCTACTTTCCAGGAGATTCGGTCTTTAACGAGAGTTATGCGAGTTTTGTGGAAGAGGAAGGAACCTTTCGTTATTTGGAATCCGTCGAAGGAAAGGAAAGTCCTCAAAAAAAGGAAATTCTTCTTCGAAAGGAAGAATCCAAAAAGTTAAAGGAAATTCTCGTCCAAACCGCAAATCGTCTAAAAACACTTTATACATCTCCCTTGGAAGACGAAGAAAAAAGAAAACAAAAGTTCGAATTGATAAACGAATTCAAAAATCTTCTCTTTTCGAAGAAGAACGAATTTCAAACGATCCGAATGGAAAAACTCTCCAAGAGAGAATGGAACAACGAGGACTTTATCGGATATTTGCGTTATCATTCCGGAACCGATTTTTTTAGAAAAGAATTTGCGGCCGTAGGAAACGATTTTTCGAAATTCCACGAAAGAATGAGAACGTTAGTCGCGCTTTCCAAAGAGGAGAGAAAAAAACTTTTACAGTAAACGTTCTCTAGATACGTTTCGAAAGAACAAACCCGTTCGCTCAAAAAAAGCGAAATCTTAACCGCAAGTGGACTGAATCTTTAGAAGAATCCGTCGTAAGAACGACGATCCTCTGTGAAAGCCGCGCGCCCCGCCCTGATTGGGTGGAGGAGGAGAGGTGGTGGGAGGCTTCGGGTGACTTTGCTCTATCAGAAAAACCTTATCTTTACAAGTAAAAAACTTACCACCAAATGTAGGAACTCCTACAAAATTCCTCTTAAAATCCGAGTGGACTCGGAATCACTTTCCAACTTGTGAAAAAAAAGCTTACTCAGATTCGAAGCAATCGTCCAATCACTTAGGCCTCCCCGAGTAACTTCGAAGAAGAATATCTAAACCTCATTCTTCCAAAATAAAACTGTTGGTATAAAGTCGATAGCCGTTCCAAACACGATCCAGTGGATAAACTTCCTTGATCGCATCCAAGGATTCCTGAAAACGAATGTAGAGAGGAACTCTCGTTCGACTTCTCTTTGTTAGGCGCTTCAAAAAATCCACGTGAGCCGTATCTGTTTGATCCCCTATAAATACGACCCCCGGACCGACAAAACTCTGAGCTATCCAATAAAAAGCGTCCCTGTAATTCACGATATCGTATCGATCTTCTTCCAGAAAAGAGGAAGTAAAAATCCAGTTTCCTTTTTTTGGAGCGCTGAAAGAATCGGAAACGTTCTTTCCTCCGATCGTAAGGCTGACTTGATTTACGATTTCGAGAGGATATTGAAGAACATACAAACGACTCTGGCGATCGGAGCCGAGATTACCGGAGCCGACTTCCAAGTATTGAAGATCGTTCAGAGTTTTCTGCCAGGATTCCTCGGTTTTGGAACTTGCTAAAAATTGAATCTGATAATCCGGGTTGAATTCTTCCTTTGTGGAAAAAATCGGATTGGTAAGAAGAGATTCCGGATCGTTCACAAGATAAAAACGATCTTCAGTTCTTGGAACCAAAGGAACCCGAAAATGATACGAACTCAAATAGAGATAAGTGAGTTTATTCTTTGTGAGTTTGATGTTTTTCCGATATTCGTTTTCCAATTCTTCCCGAAGCAAAACCTCGTAACCGCCTTTGGAAGCTTCTTCGAGATATTGAAAAAGCGAGGCTCGAAATTTACGATTGTCCTTGATCGCAAGGTCCCCTTTCGATTTTCCCTTCACAAAACGGATGTAAAACGATTCCAAACCGAGATCCATCACTGAAAGAAATTCCTGATCTTTCGGAAGTTTTTCTTTGAGTCGTTCCGAAACCGAGGCGAACACCGGAATATCCTTGTAATCGGCGTTGTGATTTAAGATCAAAGGACGGCTCATCGAAACCAAATCTTTCGCCAAAGCAAGATCGAAAAAAACTTCCGAGTTATTTTTTCGAAAGGATAACTTCTGCAAAAAAGTGATTAAGTCCAAAAGTTCGATTCGATCTTTGGAGTGAAAAATTTTTCCCTTTTTGGAATGGATGAGAGCGTTTAAGAATTCGATAAACTCGGTAGGAGATTTGGAAACAGCCCTGTCATAATGCGGGAGCCATTCTCCCCTTTCAATCCCCGAAACGGTTTCGGCTTTTTGATTTTTATGAAAAGATAACTTTTCTAAAAAGACATTCTTATCTTTGAATATACTTTTGAAATCGTCCCCGATCTTATATTTGGAACCGATTTTTTCGATCCAATTTCGACTTTTCTCCAATTCTCCCCGAGACAAAAGCGCTTGGGAATAACCCAGGACCATTCTTAGAGCCCTCGACTTGGCTCCGACTCCCCATTCGTATTCCACAAGAGAATCCGCTAAAAGATCGGCTTCCTCGTTTTCCTGAAACGGCACAACGTATAAAATCAAATGATAAAGAAGACTTCTCTCCTCTGGGTCCAAGGATTCGAACAGTTTGGAAGAATTTCCGTAAACTTCCGAATACAAAGAATACGGAGAAAACCAGGCTCCCGTAATTTCACGTTTCCAATTCTGAAACAATCTTTCTCGAAATTTTCCGGTATCTTCTTCCGCTTCTTTTTTCTTTAGGACTTCTAAAGCCGCGTCCCAATTTCCGGAAAGAATAAGATACAATTCTTCCTTTCTAAAAATCTGATTTTTAGAAAGACTTGCTCCCTGCAAAAAGTATTTCTGAGCCAAAAGACTCTGTTGAATCTCTTCGACTTTCTTTGTTTCCTCGGAATCTTTCGCCAACTGAAGCGCGCTTTTATAAACGAAGTCGCCGACTTCCCATTCGTAAAGATTTCTTGAAATTCTAAGTATATGTTTGTAATACAAGTAAGGATCGTAAAAAGGAGCGATCCACTTCGGGGCAACGCGAAGCGACGCCGGCGACACCGGAACACCGGTTTTAAGAGAATACAATGACAAAAGAATATTCCTTTTTTCTAAATCATTTATATCCTTTGGAGAATAGGATTCGCAATCCTGCAGATCACGATCCAGATAACAGGCGAGAAGCGCCGAAAAAAGAACCGAATCCTTTTCCTCCTTATTTTTCAGAACCTCGGAATAAACGTCCTTTAACGAAACCCCCGGTGAAAGTTTCCACTTCAGACGGAGTTGATCCAATTCTCCCGATACGACCGGATTCGTTTCCTTTCTCACCGAACGATAGGAATAAGCGTGAGCGTATGCCTCCCGAATCTGTTCTTTTCTTTCATGATCTCTCGCGGATTCGTAAAAACTGTTTCCGATCTTGTGATCCGACTTGTTCCTCAGAACGCTCGCCCCTAAAAAGAAACTTCCCGGAAGCGATTTTGCAAAAACCGTCTCCGGCGGATTTTCGGAACAATTTTGTTCTAACTGACAAAGCGCGACGTTTCTGATTCCGGAAGCGTTTAGGAGTTCGTAGACCTCGGCTAATTTACCAAGATCTGCAAACGTATTACCGTAAAACAAAGCCGAAGAGATTTCATTTCGATTGTGAAAGAGATCTTTTAAGGCAAGTTCTTTCTCGGAAAAACTTTCACCGAAGGAATTATCACCTTCCACTTTTGGAAACGGGGAAACTATCAAATCCGTATCCAACAATCGGGAACGAATCCGGTTAGAATCCGTCTTATTTATTTTTAAAGTAGAATCGTTGTTAGGCGATCCTTCGATAAGAGCCGCGGATCTGAGCGGTCTGAAGTCCTTTTCCTGAAGGGGTTTTAGATGAGAAGGTCTAAAAACCAAGGAGTGTTCCGCCGGAAGAATCTTTTGTAAGGATCGGAGGTCGATTCCTTCGTCCAATTGAACAAACCAAACCTTCTGACTTGTAAGAGGGATTTTGCCCGAGTTTGCGATCTGTTTCAAAACCTCTTCGGGACTTCCATTCAAAGTCAAATATTCTTCCGTTGTTGAATTGGCTCGATAGATTCTCATCTTAGAATCGGATAATTCCATTCTAAGATACCCTTCTCCGTTCGATAAGAGGCCGATCACGGAAGGTTCCTCCGAAAAAATTCCCAAATAACCGTCCAGATTCGGGTTTTTAGCCTTCATATCGGAAAGAATTTTTTCCAGATCTTTTACGAAACCTTGATGGTCTTTTTGTGCGGAATCCGACTTTTCCTTTTTTTCCAAAAGGTTCTGAATCGCCGCGTAGGCGAGTTTTTGTTTTTTGAGAAGATTCTGAAGATGGTTTACGTCCTCCGTAAAACTTGAGTCTTCAGACTCGTGCGGAATTCTTACAAACTGGCGATACAGATTGATTCTACGAAGTCGATCAAGACTTTTGAATCCGTCGGCTACCTTTCCTGACTCAAAATAAATCTCCGATTGTATTTTAAAAAGTCTGCGTATTACAAAATACTTAAGTTCTCCGATCAGGTGCGGATGTGATAGCAGAAGGGAAGAGGCTTTTTCTATTTTTTCCTTTGCCCTTGCGTAATTTTTTTCATTTCGAAAGATTTCGGCCTGAGCGACAAGACATTCGATCCATTCCTGGATATAATAAAATTCGTTTGCGGATTCCGCAGATATGTCCAAGAGATTTTTCGCCCTTTCTTCGTCCCCCAATCGAACGTATAAGGCGGCCCGACTCAAAGAATGAAAAATTCTCTCCTTTCTCGTATACGGATCCGCGGGTAATCCGACGATCTCCTTGGGAACTTGGGAAGGATTTTCCAAAAGCCCTGCCGATAATCCGAACATCTCAAAGGTGGAAGCGGAATCGCCAAGACGAAAAAACTGCACTCCTAAATAATAATATACTAATGCAAGCGTAGGATCATGATCCGGATTTGCGGCGTAAAATCGAAGGTGACATTTTTTTCTTTCCGAGTGAATCACCTCCTCGATATATTGAGTATCGCCCAAACAATGGTCCACAAAACTCCGTTTCGAGCCGAGCAGAGTGTCGAGCGCCGAAAGTAAGGTTTCGGATTCCAAGTTCGGGTCTTCTTTGGAATTTTCCAAATGCCCGAAAAAAGAATAGAGTCCTCTTCGAAAGGAAATACGCGCCTTCGACACGAATCCTTGATCGGATTCGAACTTTTCCGCGTCCTCGTAAAGGGACATCGCTGTCTTAAATTCATCTCTTTTGAAATGCAAATATCCCAAATCGTTAAACGAATTGGAGCGGATAAGGGCCCCTGCAAGTGTGGAACCGAGCCCCTTGGACTTTACGTAGGAAAGACGCAAGTTGATCTCTTCGATAGCCTTTTCGATTTCATACGATTGAATGAGATTGTTGACTCGAATGCCGCTAGTCATCAAAGGTTGAAACTTAGGCGAAATGGCTTCCGGAAATCTTCCTTCTCCGGAGATTCTTACCCCGTCCGGAACCGCGACGTCCCAAACAAAGTCCCAGAAATAATCCCAAAACGTAATCTTTACACCCTTTGGAATCCAATCCGCTCCGCCTCTTCCGGAAAATATCTTTTCAGCCTCTTGCAGATGCGATTCGGATAGTTTAAACTTTCCTAATTTTTGATAACAGAGCGCGAGCCCGTTGTGAAGATTGACCTGGTCGATCCAACCTTTGTCTCCGTTTAGAGAAAGTGCGTCTTTGTAAAACGAAACCGCGTTCGAAAATTCTCCGGATTCCATATAGGAAAGACCGGTTAACGTGAAAAGAAGAGCGAGTTTGAACTTGTATTGTTGAAGTTTTTCGGGGCTATCCTTTCCCGTAAGAGTTTTTCTGGACTCGTTTTCAAAATACAAAGCCGCGGCTGCTTTGAGTTTTCCCACGGCGGACTTATAATCGGCGACGTAAATGGAAGATCTTGCAGAATTAAAAAGGAACATCGCCTTCTGACGATAGTTCTCGAATTGAGTTTTGGAGATGATATAGTCGGAAAAAGAATCGACTTTAGAAAACTGTTCGTTGGCTCTCGGATAATTCTTTAATAGGAAGTAGTTGTTTCCGAGATTCAATCTTAAATCGGAAAGAGCCTTTTTATTTTCGAAATTCTCCCCTAAAAGTTCGAGAACCTGGCTGTAGAGTTCGATATTCTCTTCGAAGTTTTTTTCGGGAAAATATTTTTTATAAACGCCCGCATATTTCTCTTCGTCCGTCGGCTGATCCTCTCCGGATTTTCTTCCCTTTAAAATGTCAATGTATTGATACATCCAACCCAAAAGTTGATATGCTTCGTAATAACGAGGATCGGCGAAGATGATCCATCTCAATTCATATTCAGCTTGTTTAAAGTCTCTGAGAATTTCCTCCTTTCTCGCGGAAGTCATCGAATCTGCGGCGTTATAGTATGTTTCGCGGATCACGCTTCGATTTACCAAATAATAGGAATATCCATAGAGCGTCGCTAAATCCAAAACGGGACGGGATCTCGGAACCGCCACCTTATAATACTGATTGATATAAACGAGCCCTTCGTCCGCGAGAGGATCCACACTCGCAATATCGATGATGTCGATTTGATTCAGTAGAGCTTTTTGTTTTTCTTCGCTTAAAAAACTAGCGAGTTTAAAGACGGAATCAACCATCATTCTTTGGTAATATACGGCGTATTCCTTATATAAGGTCTCCAAAAAAAGGTTTCTGCTCTTTACAAGAAACATATTCTCGGTATTGTAAAAATAGTGAAAAGCCGCGTCTTGAAGATTCCCTCTTCGATCGTGGTCCCTTGCTTTGTTTTCAAAGTATATAAACGAACGTTCTATCTCTTTTTCTTCCAGATCCACTCCCAAAAGCGGATCGTATTTCTCCAAATAAATCCGAAGTTCGTCGAAAGATTTCTGAACTTCTCCCAAACCTTTGAAGTTGTCCGATTTGAGCAGATGTCCTTTTAAAAAAAGAGGATCCGTTTCCGGGACCGAGGAAAGAAAGGAGTTCATCAAAGAATTACTTTCTTCAAAGGAGCCTTTTCCGTTCAGGCCGAGAGCCTTGATATATAAGAAATATTGAAACAAACGAATCGATTTTTTTTCCAAGGAATTGGTCGAAATTCCGACATCCGCGGCGCTCATTCTTTCCGAAAAATTCTTACCTTCCAAAACTTCACGATCGATTTGCGCGTAGAGAAGTTTGAGATCCTCTTTACCTGCTTTAGGATCGTTTGCGATCGAATAAAACGTTTCGGGAATTTTGTAGGAATTAACCGCTGCGTTTTTAAACTGGAGATCTCCCGATTTTCGATAGATGTCCCGAATTCGATAGTAATTCGGATATAAATTTAGAATTTCCTGATATAGTTTAAGAGACGAAGTCGAATCGCCCGCTCTCTGAAAAAAATCGGCTTCCTCTTCCAAAAGCGAAGCCAGAACGTCTTTGGAAACCGACGGGACGATTTTAATCTGTTCATAGTATTTTTTCAGTTCTTGGATCGCGGATCCGTTCAAAGATCTGCGCTCTTCCGCCAAAAACAACCCGTAGGCAAGACCCTCGGAAGGATGAAGACGCGATGAAAAAATTTCCTTCTTCACATTTTCAGCGACCGTGTTTCTTCCGGAATCGCGGGCTTCCTTGTATTTGAGAAGAAGCGCCCTGGAGTGAATCGCGGGGAAAATCGGATCCTCTGAAAAATAAAATTCGATCGCATCCACCGCCAAAAGAAAGTCCTCAAAACTTTGTTTGTCCCTATACTGAAGGGCGAGTTCGTATTGTGAGATGATGTCTTTCTCTTTGGAAACTGAGCCGGACGCAGGAATAAAATAGATATTGAGAGTATTATAATATGCTGCAGTAAAAAGAATCGAACCTCCGTTAAACGTTGAAAATTTGGAGTCAAAAAGGGAATCGTTTCCGGAAGTAAGCTGGCGCGACGTTCCGGTTTTTAGATCCTTCCTCACGATCAAACTGTTGTCCCTTTCGTCCAAACGCCCGTTTTTGTTCGAATCGTTTCGAATCGAAGTATAAAACAAATAACGTTTATCCGTGGAAAGCGAAGGGGAAAAATTAAGATAAGAATCCGATGTGATTCTTTCCTTTTTTCCCGAAGCCAAATCCAAAACATAGATATCGCCGGAGTTCGAATTCTCATACGAAAGATAGACGATTGTTTTTCCATCCACCGACCAAACGGGGGAAGTTCCTCCGTTCTGAGTGAGAAGTTTCATCGGTTCCTTTTCTTCGGTATCCAAGACTACAAGATTTTGAACGCCCGGACTCAGACGATCGGAAGAGAAAACGACGCGGCGATTGTCCGGAGAAAAGGAAGGATCGGTATCGACAAAGCCGTCCTTCTTACCCGGATCTTCAAAATTAGGATTTGTTAATACAATAAAATCGGAATTTAGAAATCTTTTTCCCTGGAGAATTTTTTCAGCCCAATAAGAAGGTTCCATTTCGAGCATAACGATATCCCCCGAAGAATCATACTGCTCGGAAACAAAAACCAATTTGGTTCCGTCCGGACTGATCGCGGGTTTTAATTCGGGCGCGGGATGTTCGGTGACCGGAACGGTGATCGAACTTTTGAGATCGCGAAACCAGATATCGTAGTTTCCCTTTTGTCCCGTCGTATAAAAAAGATATCTCCCGTCCCCAGTCGCGGAATTGTATAAGTTATTTCCTCTTTGAACAGTGAGCGGAAAAGGTTTTTCGTTTTCGGGAGTAAAATAGTTTACCGCGATCGAAGAATAATTGAACTCAAGCGGCTTGATTTTCGCGCTCGATTTCAAAAGCGCACATTGACAGAAAAAAATAAAACCGAAAAGCCAGGAGAAACGAATCATCACCTACTCCTTACGAATCCATTTACCGGGAGACTGCTCGTAGTATTCCCCTTTTTCCACAAGACGATACCAGGTTTGTTCCAGATGCGTGCGAAGATTTGCGGACGATTCTTTCGAATCCGTTTTTGTCTGGGCGCTCATCTTTGTGGAAATCACCTTGATTCTGTGTTCGTTTGCGAGAGTTACGAGGGAGTCGATCCGAGTTTTGATTTCTTTTTTCGAAAGTTCGTTTTTGATTCCCGCGTCTCCGGCGGAAGGGTTGATTCTAAGTCTACCGTCCCTCCCCTCGGCAAGAAAACCCTCTTCTTTCCAAGTTTTGATCTCGGGGGCGAGATAGGCGAGAGCTCTTAAGGACATTAGAATATTCTTATCTCCTTGAGAATAAGAATCTCCCGAATAATCCTTTTTCCAGACCTCCGAACCCGCGGAGGAAGTTTTGATCGAAGAGATAAGCCAACCGTCCTTTTCGAGAATCCTATCCTCTCCGATCATCTGTTTTTCGGAGGAAGTCTGAGTTTGGGTAAACGTGATCAGAGGAGACTTGATGATACAACCGGAGAATAAAATTCCTAAAAATAGGATGTTAAAGTTTCGATGGAAAAGAAATTGTTTCATGTTGGGACTCCTTCACTGATACGTGTCGATTTCGGATCTTGCCCTTTTTAAGAAATTTGCCAGAGGCATTCTTTGTTGTGAAATCTGACTGTTTTCCAAATTGATGATCGTATTTAAAATAGAACGTTTGAATTGAATGACCGCATAGACGAGCCCCTTTGACAACTCGACTTCGATCTTGTCCACTGCGTAGCTGTTATAGATAAAATCGGTAAAAACGTTCGAAGGAGTGAAGACGTTCACGGCGCTTTTCGCAAAGTCCTGACCGATCTGAAAGACGCTAAAGAAAAGATTGATATTCGGAATCGGATCCGCGAGATTTCTTCCCGAAACGTTGAGGTCCGCCTTTATTTTTCCGTCGTCGATCTTGGATCTGCTTTTCGGAGGAAGAAGTTGTTTTAGGTCGATGTCCTTGATTTGAACGACCGCGCTAAATTCCATCTTCTCTGGTTTTCCCTCTCCGACGTTTACGAGAATGTCCTTTCCCGCGACAAGTCCGTCTAATGTTAGAATTTTCAAATATTCTAATTTGAGAAAGTTTTCGGAGTAATCGATTCTCGCCGAGAGACCGGGTTGACCGCCCTTCGGCTTTACGTAGTCGAAAGGGAGTCCGTTGATCGACGGATGAGTTCCTACGATCTGTCTGATCGTAAAATTCGGAACTGGAATTCTTCCATAGGTTTTGATGAATTTTTCCTTGTTTCCGTCGATGAGATTTGCGGTCGTTCTGAGAGCAAGATCGTGGACAAACGGAAATTCCGCGTTCATTCCCTCGATCTGATAGAGTTTACAGTCCTCGCCAGGACAAAAGGAATTCGCATAACCGATGTTCGTATTTTTAGAAAGAAGATTTCCGCTAACGACGGAATTTTTCAGACGGAAGTCGATCGAAAAAAGTCCCGCAAACGTAATCCCTTTAAAAAGATAAGCGGGTTTTTCGGATTTAAAAACAACGCCGCCTTTGAGATCGGGAATAAGATCGCCGAACACTCCCTCTTCCGTCTTTGCGGCTTTTCTAAGATTTCCGCTCGCTTCCATCCGAAATCTGGATTGAAACGCAGTAAGAGTCAGTTTAGGAAGATGAATGGAAGAATCCTTTGCGATCTTCACTTCCAGATCCAGTTTTAAATCCTGCACTTGGATTCCCGGAAGATCAAAAAGAAGTTTTCCCGAAACGGATTGGGCTCCATCGACAAGAGCGTAATCCGCGTTTCCGTCGAGATGAATCTGATTTCCTAAATTGTTTCTCACAGGAATCAGACTTTCGCGAAGCGATAGGGGAAGTGTAGGCGTTAGGCGATCGAGTGTGGTTTTCAATTGTAAGGAGGAAAGGGACATTCGAAACCCTTTTTCTAAAGAAAGAAATCCTTTTGCAAAGATCGAAAGAGATTCTTTTCCCTCCACACCCTTTGTGAGAATAGAAAAAGAATCGAGTTTTACGATACTCGGGACAAACGGTTTTTCAAATTGAATCTGTGATTTTAGATCGAGTCCGACCGGAATCGGCGAGGACTTTCCCCTTCCCATCGGAAAACGGAAACCGCCGATTTGAACCCCTCCGAGTATATTCAAAGAATGGAATGAACCGCCGATCTTAAGCTGAAGCCCGAGAATCCCGTTGAGAGTTTTTACGTAATCGGTAAGATTTAATTTTTGAACGGCGAGATTCAGATCAAGTTCGGATCCTCGGAAAATACTCCCGGTCGCGGCGAGTTCTATCCCGTTGTAAACGAGGGTCAATTCTTTCAATTCCAGATTTTCGAGGATCGGAAGCGGTTTAGACGCGGTTGCCGTTTCTTGTGTGAGAGGATGAAGAATAGAATCCGCCGCCAAACGTAAGGTCGGAATTCTATGATTTTTACCGCCGATGGAAACAAAAAGATCTTTCGCGGAAATATCCGCGGACACTTTCAAACGAGTATCTTTTCCCGAGATCGTAATCGGCGCCAGGCTCAATTCTCCATCCAAGTTCATTTTTGGAATTCCGGGAATCGTGGATAAAAAATCGGAAAGCGGTTTTAAACGAATCGAAGACTTCTGAATGGAGAATCGAACTTCCCTTTCTTTAGAAGAAACTCCCGTCATCTCACCCGCGCCTTGTAACCAAACGTCCTGATTGACCTTCCATTCTAAACTTTCGAGTTTGAGTTTATCTTCCTTTTCGAGATAACCGAGTTGATAACGGAACGCGAAACCGAAAGGAGCCAAGAGTTGATTGCGGACACGGATCGGAACCGCATCGGAACCGATATCGGCTTTCGATACGAGAAGACCGCCCGCAATTGAATCGTCTCTTGTGAGTTCGAGATTCATCCGAAAGGGTTGATTGAGAGATTTAGAATTGTCTTCAAAGTAGATCTGAACCGTCTTCTCTGGATTCATTTGAAAACGAAGCGTATCGATGAGTTGAAGAATTCTAAGATTCATCGGAATTTTGCGAAAACGAACCGTATCCAATTCCAGCGCCAGATTGAATCCTTCTAGTCCCGCCTTGTAAGAGGAAAGACCGGACTCGGATGTGACATGGACAAAAAGATCTTTGAGTTCGAACTTGAGATACGCGCTTACCGGAAGATAAGTCGCTATCTCTTCCAAAGGATCGGAAGGTTTTTCTTTCTCTGTGGATTCGTTCGAAGGAGGAAAAAGTTTGGAAACGTTCCATTCTCCTTTTTTTTGTCTTAGATCCAGGTTGAGACCGACGAGAGCGATCCTCGAAAGTTTGGCCCTTCCCAAAAAGATCAACGGAAGATTGTAGGAAAGATCCAGTTCCTTTAGGGAAAGTACGGGTTTGTTTTCAAAGGAAACATCCGACCTCAAGATCAGATCTTCCAGAGTGATTCCGTAAAAAAGGGAAAACTTTGTTACCGTAAAATTCGCGGTTCCTCGAATGGAACCCGATAGAACCTTGTCAAAAACAAACTGTCCCGTAAATCGGTTGAAGACTAATTTGTAAATAAATAATAGACTAAAGAAAAAGTAATAAAGTCGTTTATGGCGTTGGAAATGACGTTTGAAAGTTTCCACGACTTCTGATTGGATCAGTATTCAAAAGATTCAAGAGCTTCTTCCAGAGTCTTATAAATTTCAAAGATGCTGGCGAGCTTGGTAATCTCCATTAAGTTCTCTATATCGGAGTTGAGGTTTGTAAAAACCATTCTTCCTTTTAAGCCGTCGATGTGTTTGTAAATATTCAAAAACATACCAAGACCGGCGGAGTTGATAAAGGGAACTTTTTTCAAATCGATGATAAATTTCGGAACGTCACCTTTGGAAATGTATTCTTCTATTTTTTGTCCGAGCTCGAACTCATTCCCTGCTTTGATCGGCCCTTCAATCTTGATGATGTGGACGTCGTTTTTCGTGGTGACTTTAATTTTCATAACCCTGACTTGGATATTGGATGCAAGTATAATTTAATTTCCTAGCAATTTGTAAAGAGAATTTTTAAGCATAGCACTAAAAATCAGGGCAAAAACCCGATTTCAGCGACATACCGGCAAAGAAGAGAGCAAGAAGTCTTGGGACAAAAGCCGGGGAATAATTCTGGACAAAAAGCCGACTCCTGCAATCCTAACGGGTACATCTTATGGCCGAAAGACCTCCTCTCCTTTCCGTTGTCATCCCGATCTACAACGAAGAAAAAACCATTCCGGAACTTACGAGAAGACTTTTTATTCTCCAAGACCTCTTGATCCAAAATCGTTCCTTCAAAAAAGACGACTTAGAAGTTCTCTTTGTCAACGACGGATCCAGAGACGATAGTTTCGGAGTTCTTAAAAAATTCTGCGCGCAGACAAACGGCTTTCATCTCGTAAATCTATCCCGCAACTACGGTCATCAAACGGCGATTACAGCCGGCATCGATACCGCAAGAGGAGACGCCGTAGTTGTTATGGACGGCGACTTACAGGATCCTCCCGAGTTTGTGGAAGATCTTTACGGAAAACTACTCGAAGGATACGACGTAGTTTACGCAAAACGAAAAAAAAGACCGGGAGAATCCTGGTTCAAACTTTTGACCGCTCACGTATTTTACAGAATTCTAAAGAAGATCACGAGGTTCGACATTCCGATCGACACTGGCGATTTTAGAATCATGAGCCGAAGAGTTACGAACGTTCTTTGTTCCATGAGAGAACAACATCGTTATATACGGGGACTCATTTCATGGATCGGATATAAACAAACCGGACTCGAATACGAAAGAGAGGAACGATTCGAGGGAGTCACAAAATTCTCCGTAGGAAAGATGCTCAAGTTCGCGTTAGACGGAATCACGTCCTTCTCGTCCGCTCCTCTAAAGTTGTCCTCTTATCTCGGTTTTTTCACCGCTTTCGGCGGCGCGATCTACGCGTTATTCGTCATTTATCTAAGAATTTTTACTTCCGAGACGATCACAGGCTGGAGTTCGATGATGATCGTAGTACTCATATTAGGCGGAACTCAGCTTCTCGCCCTCGGGATGATCGGGGAATACTTAAGTCGTGTCAACGACGAGTCTAAAAACAGACCTCTGTATGTGATCGAAAACGTGTATTCTTCCAAAAACGCAAAACAGACAAAGAAAAGATAAAAGTGGAACACCATCCCTTTTTACGGAGACGAAGATGAAAAAAGACAAATTTCCGGTTCCGGGCATTCTACTTTGTTTTTTATCCCTGGGACTTGCGTTTTACATGGGTTATACAAACTGGGAAATTTTTATCAGGACCTGTAGCCTCAAGGATCTTTTGACCTGGGACGAAAACATAAGACTCAATGTAGTCCTCGACCAGTATCAGGATTTTAAGGAATTTAGAATTTGGCGCGCATTTTTCCCGTTTTTAGAATCTCCGACCTGGCCTCCCCTTCGTTCCTTTCTTTCCCTTTTACTCCTTTTGACGCCCGGCGATATGCCGATCACTTGGAAGGATTCATTTTTAGGACTCGTGTTTTACGTCCTTTGTTTTCCCGCGATTCTTTATATAGTTTTTAAAATTACGGGATCTGCTTGGAAAGCGGGACTTGTTTCGATTCTTACCTTGGCTCTGACGCTTCACACAACGGAGGCGCCTTCTTACAGCCTATCCTCGATGCTCGAAACACAGGGGATGTTCTTTCTATTATGGACTTATTATACTCTTTATAAAATTTATAAACAAACCGAAGATGATCCGTATCGAAGCGAATTCGATCAAAAAGAAAGGATCGAATTATCGGTTGTGTTGTCTCTTTTCGGATTGTTTTTTACGAAATATCCATACGGCCTTCTTTTGTTTATCGCGATCGTAGCCTACGAAGCGATTTCCAAACCGAAAGAATATTCCGAAATCGTAAAGTTTGCTTTCGCAAAACGTTACAAAGGTTTCAGAAGAATTTTCCTGATCCTTGTCGTGGCGCTTGTTCTTTCGCTTCCGATCCTAAGAGTGGCGACAAACCTAAACCTGGATCAAAGACAATTCAAACTGATCATCTACTACTGCTCCGTTCTTCTTTTTATCGACTTCAATTTTTTTCTCTACTATCAAAAAGAAGAATGGAAAAAGATCGCTCCCTCTTCCATTCGAGTGATTTATCTTTATGCAATCGCTCCTTCTCTTGCGTGGATATTTGCCAATCCCGATCGAGTGATGAGTCTTATCAACGCGCAAATGATCGTAAACGAATACGTGAAAAGTTTTGTGTTCGCGCTTTTTTCTTCGCCGACCACGACAAGTCCGGTCAGTCACGTCTTTCAGGAACCCTGGATCTTTCGAATTTTTTTCTTCGGCGTAATCGCACTGATGGTCTGGTTTTTTAAAAACCGAATTCAGGAAAAGAAAGATTCGATTCTTACATCGATAACTAAAACGTTTCGAGATCCTCTCGTAGCAATTACAAGTATTCTATTTTTGCAATATATCATTATAGATGCGACCACCGGAAACAAACAACTTCGCCACGTATTCCCTCCTTTGCCCGCGCTGTTTACGATATTCTCCCTTTGGGTATTTCGTTTTATCGAAAGTCCGATTAAAAAAGAAAGAATCGCCGCGACCTGTCTCGGCTTGATCGTTTTTTTGTGGAGTGCGAGTCTCTATGTAAGCGAAGGCGGACTTTTGACTAAAAGTTTTGAAAAGGTTCAGTATTTTTGTTTGAAAGGATTTCAAACCGACCTCTTTCAGCCCGCCAGGGATCTCACGAGCAAAATTTCTGCGGAAGGAAAATACATAGTCTTTAACGGATTTCACGAAGAATTCAACTTCGACAAAAAAGGAAGATTGATCGCCTCCGAAATCGATCTTCTTATGAGAATGAAAACTTTTGCAAAGGGAAAGTATCGCAACGATTCCAGACACAAATGGAAGACTTGGGAAGAATTTTCAGCCGTGCTTGTGATTACTCCGAGCTGCGGCCAAAAGGAAATGATGGATAAGTTTGCGATCCGTTCCGCCGCAGTCGGCAAAAATACAACTCTCAGAAAAGAGTACAAACATCCTTCCGGAAACTATTGTCTTCGGGAATATTCGATTCAATAAGAACGAAAAAAAAGTTAGTATTTCTTTAACGAGGTCCTAACTAGAAAGGATAGTTTCGTACTTACTCTCGTCTCGAACTTACAACTCGGGAGGTCCATCGACGTTGGATCCTAAGAATTCGAATTCTCCGCTCATAGATTTATTCGTTCTACGATCTGCAAAAAGAATCGGATGGACAAAAGCCAAACTTTGAAAGTCGGATTCCTAGAAAATGAATTGCAGGATTGTGAAAGAACCGTCTACTCTAGCATTGATTTTAAATCTTCTATGCAGCCTTCCTGGATCATTCCTTCCATTTTTTTTGCACTTACTGCGGTTATCATTTTCAATCTTGTCTATTTATTCTTATATTTGACCGAGAAACATAAATTCCTCTTATTTTGGTTGTTATCGTGGTTTTTCCAATTGATTTTCCTTTTTGGAAACCTTTATCGCGCAACGCTCGGCCCCGATGAATGGATTTCGGTTGTAACCCATTTCGCGGATATAACCAGCGCTTTCTTTTTACTGGCCGGTTGTTTTCTTTTTCTAAAAAAGGAAATTCCTAAAAGTATCTACTCGGCGTTTCCGATCGGTTTTTTGTGGGTTATCGTCGAAGAAATTTATTTCCAAGGTTCGGTCCTCGCTTCGACTCCGATCTACTTGATTGTCGGCGGCGCTCATATTTATTCGGGTATTCTATTCCTAAAAATTCCTTCCGCGTATTATCGAGGAAACCAAATCGTGGGATGGAACTTTATCCTCTGGGGAATCCATATCCTCGACTATCCTCTTATACGCGACACTCCAAGTCTTGCAGTCGTAGGATTCTTGTTAGGCGGATTTTTCCGACTGAGCTCCGCGATTTCAATTTTGCTGATATATTTCGAGTGGTCGAAAGAATCGGAGACCAGGTTCGACTCACTTTACAAAAAGATCATAGAGACTTCCCAAGAAGGGATTTGGATCATAGACAAGGAGGGAAAAACAACGTTTGCGAATTCGAAAATCGGCGATCTCTATGGAATAAAATCCGAAGACATGCTCGGTATGAATATTTTGGAAGTTGTCGAACCGGAACGCAGAAGTTCAGTCGCTGCTCGCCTGGAAGAAAGGAAAAAAGGAAAAACCGAAATATCCGAATATAATTTTGTAAATCGGCTGGGTGAAAAAAAATTCGCGATCGCTTCGGCAAATCCGTTGTATGATGATCTAGGCAATTACGACGGAGCGCTCGCGATGATCGTAGATATTACTTCTTTGAAGATGGTCGAGGAAAAACTAAAGGAAAGCGAAAGGCAGATTTCCACCGTCATCAGCAACATTTCCGGAATCGTATATCGTTGTAAAAACGATCCGCCTCGCTGGAGCATGGAATATATCAGCGAAGGGTGCCAACAACTTACCGGTTATTCTCCGAACGAGTTTTTAGAAAACAAAACCTTGGATTTCGGAGATATCATCTTAGAAGAAGATCGAAATTTCGTCCAATCCGGGGTCACCGAATCTATCCAAGCTGGAGTTCCTTATCAACTGACGTATCGGATCCGGAAAAAGGACGGGAAGATTCAGTGGTGTTTTGAACAGGGAATCGGCGTTTTTAATTCAAACGGAGAATTACTGGCGCTCGAAGGAGTCATCATCGATTACTCGTTGCCCAAACAAGCGGAGGAGCTGATCAGTAATTCCTTAAAAGAGAAGGAATTACTCTTAAGAGAAATCCATCACCGGGTCAAGAACTACATGCAGGTTTTATCCAGCTTGATCGGACTTCAATCGGAGTATTCTACCGAACCCGGGGCAAAAAAAGTTTTAGAGGAGAGTCAAAATAGGATCGCATCCATGGCGATGATTCACGAAACATTGTATTCGAAAAGCGTGGAGAGTCAGATTTTTCTTCCGGATTATATTCAAAAACTTATTTCCAATCTTATGCTTTTTTTCGGATACGACGACAAAGACCTTCAGACTACCGTTCATTGCGAATCTCTCGTTCTAAATCAAGGAATCTTAATTCCTTTGGGATTGATTCTGAACGAACTCATTACAAATTCTATGAAACACGCGTTTCCGCAGATACAGGGAATTAAAAAACTTTCGGTAAGTTTTACGATGGGGAAACAGAATTTGTCCTGTCTCGAAGTAAGCGATAACGGACCCGGCAAAAATCCGAATTCTCCACCCAATAAAGATTCCCTAGGTATGGAATTGATTTCTCTTCTTACACACCAGTTAAAAGGCCGTTTGGAAGAAGTGGCGTCTAATGACGGTTATACGACACGAATCTTTTTTCCCCTCAAATAAAAAAATCTTTCGAAAGAGGTCACACTGCGGCGGTTTCCTTTGTTTTTCGCATCGGATTGGATATTACCGCCTCGGTGGAATTCGAAGTTCGAGACGCAACGTCTTCGAAAGTTTCTTTGTATTTCTCGTGGTTTGTTCCCATCATTCTATCCCAAAAATTGAAATAGAGGGAATAGTTGCAGTTGAAATATTTATGATGCATGTTGTGATGTGTCGTCGTATTGTGCCAGTTCGTAAATTTACTTTTTAAAAACCAGGAAGGGAACAGTTCATAGGATAGGTGACCCAAAACGTTAAGCGAAGTCATATAAATAAAAAATACGAGCATCGCTCCCTGATGAAGTGGAAACAAGACGGAGGCGAGAGGAATAATTCCGGCCTCTACGACTGCTTCCAACGGATGAAAAGAGAACGCGGCCCATGGAGAAGGATTTGTCGATCTATGATGAACGAGATGAAAACTTTTGAATAGGAGTTTGTGATGCATCATTCGATGAGTCCAGTAAAAGTAGGTATCGTGCAAAAAGATCAAAGCAAGAATGCTAAAGATCAAATACGCGGTTCCGTAATCGGAAACGTTTTCATAGATCAAATTGTATCCGTTTACTTGAGACCAGGCGGTAAAAATTCCAGAAAAGGCAAAGATAAAAAATGTTATCAGGGAATATTTTATTTCATGCCGGATCCTCTCGGATTCCGGTTTTTTACCTTGGATGAGCTTGTGCGAAAGTTTTTTACCTAAAAGTATCCAGACCACCAGAAAAGCGGTTCCGGCAAAGAGCAAATAACGTAGGAATAACGTGCCCCATACAATCCCGAAAAATCCGGTATAACCGACCTTTGAAATCAATTCCGTCATTTTTATTCTCTCCGGCTTCTCTAAGATAAGACTCAAAGAACTTCATTTATAATTATGGCCTGAAGAATTTATTTGGGCTTACTATTTTCAAAATCGTTTAGGTTTATTTTCGGTTCGACTCGATTTTTTCGATATTCGGTCGGAGTGAGAGAGGTAAGCTCCTTAAAAGCCCGATTAAACGGACCTAAGGATTGATATCCAAGATCCATCGCGATTCGAATGACTGGAATCTCATCCTTATTCGGATCCAACAGGATCTCACAGGCTTCTTGAATCCGATACCGGTTGAGAAAGTCGTTAAAATTACGAAACCCGAGATTCCCGTTGATGAGCCTTCTGAGTTTGTACTCGTGCACCTGAAGTTCATCCGCAAGACTCCGTATGGTCAAACCTTCCGAACGATACATCTTGTCTTTTTCGAAAGAATCGATGAGTTTTTTTTGAAGAATCGGATCCAGTGCGAGCGGCTTCTCCTCTTCCACAACCCCGGCCTTTTTTTGGATCAGTCCGTCCTTGAGTTCGAACATCAAAAATTGAAACGCAAGAATGAGTCCCCAGGCGAGAACTCCGTTGATCAGATCTAAGATTTCGGAAACTTCTTTTCCTCTCAAAAAAAGATGGGAGAAGATATTGAGCGCGATCACCGTTCCGGAAATGAGAATATGAATTTGTCTGAGAGTCCGTCTGGACTCTACGAGGTCGTCCTTTCTTCCGATGTAAGTCTGTATGATTGCGGTCAAAACAAAACCGAGGGAAAAGATCGATGGTAAAAGAATACTGGAAAGAATCTTCTCGGACTCGACCGGGCCACGAAGTGAAATTTGTCCCAGTGTCGGATAGGTCGCGATCGTCGAAAGGATCAGCTTTCCGGCAAGAAGAGCCCAAAACCATTTTTTAATTTCGAAATGATCCTCAAAGGCGGCTAACGTAATGAGCCAATAAAAAAAAGGCAAAGCCAAAACCGAAAGAAAAAGAAGATTTCGAATCATCGGAGGGATCTGAACGTTTACGTCCAGGTTGAGAATTAGATAAGAAAGAATGGAAAGAATAAAAAAGACCGCGATCCTTCCTCGAATATCATACCAATAACGTAACGAAAAAAAGAGAAGAAGCGAGATAAGTCCGCCGATCGAAAAAAAATGGAGGATATTTGTAATTTCAGAGATCAATGATTCCTTCCAGATTTTCCAACTCTGTCCAAAAGTCTTTTGTTTGTAAATCAGGAAGCAAGCTCCGTAAGAGTCCGCTATCAATAAAACTGTCTTCTCGTTCGGATTCCACGATTTCGGATTTAGGAATTTTACGGTGTTCTTCCAGGAAGGAAAAAATTTCTTTCCAAGTGTGCCACTGATTGTCCGAGAGATTGAGAACGTTCGGAAGGACTTCAAAACCTTTTTCTCGAATCAACTGTGTTAGACGAACTACGGTTTGAGCGATATCGTCGCCGTGGATGAGATTGAGTTGTCTCGAATTCTTCTTAACCAATCCTTTTCTCGCCCAATCCGCAGGGTTTCTTCCGGGTCCGTAGATCCCGCAGAGACGAAGAATTTTGCCCCCTCTCTGCAACCATTCTTCCTCCAAGGAGAATCGGTCGTGATCGCTCAAAACAGGAGTCGATTCTACGATATCCGGGTCTCTTCGATAGATACTCGTCGTTCCCAGAAGAATCAAATTCTTAACCGATAAAAAAAGAACTTCGAGAAAAAGAGATGGATCGTTTAGTTTTTGAACCGGAAACGTTACGATCCCAAGATCGATTTCCTTTGGAGAAACTTTTTTTGAAAACGCCGCGAGAGAATCACGATCGGAGAAATCAAAATTCTCCGTCTCGAAAATCCGGGTCTTAGAGGAGAAACTGCGAAGTGAGATTTTAGGAAGCGTTTGGAGTTTTTCAGCAATACGCTTCCCGGTATAACCGAGCCCGAATACGGATACGTTTTGCACTAACCCAATCCCAGACGTTTGTAGATGAGTCCGACTTTTTCGAGATAAGGTTCGATCTTAAAGATATCATCCAGGTCTTTTTGCGTAAGAACCTGACTGACTCGAGGATCTTTTTCGAGTCTTCCTTTCAGAGTTTCGGATGGATTCCCCCAGACAGCCATCGCGTGTTCTTGAACGATGATATACGCGTCCTCTCGGACAATTTTTCCTTTTTCAATAAGCGCAAGAAGAACCTTTTGCGAAAAGATCAACCCTCGTGTGACGCCTAACGTTCTTTCGATCGCATCCGGATAGACGTGGATGTTCTTGATCACAAAGAGCATCTTATCCAGGATATATTCCAATCCAATCGTAGAATCCGGAAGTACGACTCTTTCCGCGGATGAATGGGAAATATCCCGTTCGTGCCAGAGAGCAACGTCTTGGAGCCCAACGTTTACGTTCGCG
Source organism: Leptospira ainazelensis (assembly GCF_016918785.1). Taxonomy (GTDB): domain Bacteria; phylum Spirochaetota; class Leptospiria; order Leptospirales; family Leptospiraceae; genus Leptospira; species Leptospira ainazelensis. The sequence continues at coordinate 88,936 of NZ_JAFFPT010000033.1, forward strand.
CGGATGACTCTGGAAAGCCCCGAGATTCTTTCGCAGATAACCGGGTTTCTTTTGTGAGGCATCGCGGATGAGCCTTTTTGCCCGACTGAAAAAGGTTCCTCCACTTCTCTTCCTTCTGTCTTTTGAAGAAGCCGGATCTCCGTTGCCATACGGTCCAAAGAGGAAGCCGTTACTCCCAAAACGGAAAGATAAAACGCATGACGATCTCTCGAAACTACCTGGGTTGCAATCGGGTCCACACGAAGTCCCATCTTTTCACAAACATAAGCTTCGATTTCCGGATCGATATTGGAATATGTTCCCACCGCACCGGAAAGTTTTCCGACCGCGATTTCTTCTCTTGCGTCCGCCATTCTTTTCCGATTTCGGTTTAATTCTTCAAAAAATAATGCGAACTTGAGTCCGAGCGTCATCGGCTCGGCGTGAATCCCGTGAGAGCGTCCGATACAAGGGAGATCCTTGTATTGAATCGCCTTTTCTTTTACTGCAACGATCAACTCGTCGGTTTTTTTTAGGATAAGATCCATGGCCTGAACCATCTGCACACAGAGAGCCGTGTCCCCGATGTCGGAGGACGTAAGTCCGTAGTGGACGTGACGTCCGGCAGGTCCGATGTAGGAATTCATATTCGTTAAGAATGCGATGACGTCGTGGTGAACCTTACTTTCGATCTCAAGAATTTCATCCACTTTGAACTTTGCTTTTGTTTTGATTTCTTGGAAATCCTCGGTCGGAACTTCTCCGCGTTTCATCCGGATTTCGCAGGCGAGAATTTCTATCTCTTTCCAGATTTCAAATTTGTTTTCTAATTCCCAAATTTTGGAAATCGCAGGATTGGAATATCGATCGATCATTGCTGGAAGGTCCTTTTAGGAAAGTGAATTCAAGTCCACTCTTCTATAGAAGGCCTTTCTGTAAAAAGAAAAATTGGACCGACAAAATGAGATTTGGATTCGCCGCAAAAGGGGAAACGTGTGCGGTGTTCCGTCCACTTTGTGACGAGAAATCCTTGGTCTGACAAAGGGTCGATCGAAATTCTCGTGAAAACGAATTTGAACTCCGCCAGTCAGAATCCTCTAAACGATTACTATTGTAGATTTAAAAAACGGGATTTCAATTTTAGAATTTAGGATCCGACGACCCAGCATCCTCCTCTCAAGCGCGGTTTTACCGTAAAAGAAGCGGACGGTCTACCGTCCACGTTTCAACCTAACTCAAAAGAGCGCACAAATTCACGGATCGTATTGATATGGTCGATCTCGGGAGAAGGATTCTCCTTACTCGGTTCATAGAGATGCTCGTCAAAAACGTGATAATCAAAAATTTTAAGAGAAAAATCCGGAAACGTAATGATGATATTCTCCGAATGAATATCGAAGATCAACTTCTCCTCTTCCGCGAGGTGTTTTGTCACTTCGATCACCCTGTGAAAATCCAGAGCGATCTTTTTCAACTTAGAACGGCTGATCACTCCGAACTTATGAGTGTCAAAATTCAACTTCCACTTCGGAAAGAACGCGTCCTGCAAAGGGTTTTGTCGGATCTTCTCGTTGAGACGAATGAATTCTTTTAAGTGTTTCCCGGGAAGAAGGTTTTGATTGTCGCAAGGCGTAAGGGTAAGAATCGGAATTCCAAACGGAGTCTTTCTCGCGCGAAGACCCATAAAGTAACGAGTCGGAAGAACCAAATCCGGAATGAGAGATTTCAGTTTCCAATAATGAAGACGCTCGAGACCTAGTCTGGAAAACTTAAACTGAATGTCCTCTTTAGCCGATCTCGTCCAGGTATTGGATTTCAAAAAATCCATCAGATGAATTTCCTCGGGTTTCAGATAACGATCCAGATTCTTATTCACGTGTTTGTATAAGGAACCGAAAATCGGATCCGAAGGAAGTTTGGACTTTCCGATTTTAACGACCTGATTCCAAGGAAGCGCATAAACGAATTTATAAGAGCCCCTTCCGATATATTTTTCGGCGGAAAGAGGCATAAAGTTGTCTAGATATTCTCTCTCATAGCGGTGCGTTATGCGAAATAGATGCGAAACCGGGAACAATCTTTCGTAAGTTTTTCTTACAAAACCCGATTCTCTCAGACGAAAATCGACAGGAAGATCTTCGATCGGAATTTCAGGTTTTGCTTTTTCAGGATCGTAGAAGAGTTCCTTATCAAGCCCTTTCTCCAAGAGCTCGATAAAGTTGGGAATTTTAGGCGAACTTAAAAAATCGCGTATAACTCCGCCTAACTCTCCTAAACGATTTCTCTGAGCCATGAAACTTAATCTTACTGAAAGAAAACCTTTTCAGAAATAGGAGCCAGTTTTGTCTTTTTTAAGATCGCTTCCTCGAGTTGGGAAGAACGTTCTTGATCCAACCACCAAAGCGAAGAGGCTTCTTTTTCGCTCCCGTATTTACCGAGCGGATTTTTAGGAAACTTGAATTTGTTCCAATACATGATTCTTGTAGCGCTCGTATTCCAAAGAAGAACATAAGGAACTTGTGATGTAAGAATCTTATCTATTTTTTTAAGAATCTCGTTTCTTTTTGGAACTGAGAATTCGGCCCTCTGTTGTTCGATGAGTTTATCGACTTCAGGATTCTTAAAACCCGCAAGATTCGGTTGTCCTTTTTCTTCCGCGTATTTAGAATACCACATCGCTTCCGGATCTTTAAAAATCCCTCCGCCCCAAGCGGCCCAGGTCATATCGAAATCATACTTATCCATCCGCGAACTCCATTCCGCGAGATCGGTAGATTCGAGACTGATGATGATTCCGACTTCTTTCGCTCTTTCTTGAATCAGAGTCAGATATTTTTCGGACTTCTTATCTCTTTCCAAAATGCTAAACTTGAATTCTTTACCGTCTTTTTCCAGAATTCCTCTCGCGTTTGTTTTCCAACCCGCTTGAGCGAGAAGCTCCCTCGCTTTTTTCACGTCGAAATCGATCGGAGGATTGGGAGAAGAATTTGCTGGCCAAAGATCTTGGTAAAAAGCGTTCGTTTCCTCGTATTCGTTGTAAGCCAGTTTTTCGATGAGAAGTTTTCGATCCACGAGATGTGCAAACGCCTTTCTCACTCTCACATCGGAAAAAATTTCTCTTCGAGTATTAAAAACCAAACCTTGAAAACCGATCGGTTTGGAATTGTAGATTTTTTGTTTAAGAATGTAGTTTTCTTCGAACTTATCCCCCACCGCGTCCTTTACCCAAAAAGAAGCCGTGTAGGTAGGGTAGATATCTATATCACCTTTTTTGAATGCTTGAAACGCGATCGGCTCTTCGTTATAGACCTTAAAAAGAATCGTATCGAAGTTGTCGAGGCCCTTGTAAAAAGGATAAGCCCGCATCCAATAGTCGCCTCTTCTTCTCATTTTTACGTAACGGCCTTTTTTTGCGGACAACATAGAATAAGGCCCCGAAACGACCGGAAAATCGAAATTCTCCTTATCAAAGTTCCTTCCTTGAAAGTGATGCGCCGGAAGAACGTAGAGGGAATTTGCGATCGTATTAAAATTGGACCAATGAATTTCTTTTTGAGTGAATTCGATTTCTCGATCGCTGAGAACAACGGGTTTTTCAAAACGGGAAAGATCGATGCGAAAAACCGCAGTATTGTTATTCTTATCCATCAAAGTTTCGTAAGTAAAAAGAACGTCATGCGCCGTGATCGGTTTTCCGTCCGACCAGGTAGCGTTCGAATCGATGGTAAAGGAAAACTTCTTTTTATCCGGAGAAATTTTCCAAGAAGAAGCAAGATGAGGAATCGGTTCGAGAGTGATCGGATGATAGTCGAGAAGCGGCTCAAACATCAGACCGAAGATATGGGCGGTCGTGGAGAATTGATCCAAATAATAGTTCAATGATTTCGGAAATTGATGACTGTAGATCCGAAAGGTTCCGCCCTTTTTCGCTTCCGGAGAAACGATCGGATTTTGAACTCGGAGCGCCGCCGGAATCGAATCCGAACTTCCCTTCCAAGGAACGTCTTCTACAACCGCAGAAGTATCGGCTTCTTCTTTTTCTCCACACTGAATGAGGGCGCCTGCGGAAATAAAAAGAAAAGAAGAGTAAATAAAAAGTTGATAGATCTTTTTCAAAAAAAGTCACCTCGTGTTAATTTTTAATTCGATGAGCCTGGTAAACGTCCGGGATTTGTTTTAAATTGCTCAGGATTTCCTTGAGCTGGTCCAAATGTTCCACTTCCACTTCAAAACTGGCAACGAGATTTCCTCTCTGATCCGTGGAGGCTTTGGATTCTCGGATATTGGTCTGTGTGTTGGAAATGGATTTCACGATCTCCATAAAAATTCCTTGGCGGTCCTTGGATTTGACTTCGATCAAAACGGGAATCGATTCGCTCTGACCGTAGTCCCATTCCACCGTGATGACTCGCATGGATTCTTCTTGTTCCTGTTGTTTGGCGGTGGTACATCCTTTTTTGTGAATGCTCACACCTCTTCCTCTTGTGACAAATCCGATGATCTCGTCTCCGGGGAGAGGAGAACAACAACCGGAAAGTCGAACCGGAATTCCTCGAAGACCCGCGACGACAACTTTGCCTGCAGCTAAGTCGACTTGTTTCGTAGGTCTCGAAGAAGGCTTTTTCTTCAGTTCTTCAAGCACATCCGCGTTAAGCGTAATCTCCGCGGCGAACTCCGCTTCTTGTTGAAGATCCTTTTTGGTTTCTTCTCTGAGTCTTCGAAAGTAAGCCCGGAGTTTTTGTCTCGCAGAAGGAGTTCTTACGATCCGAAGCCAGATCGGAGAAGGTTTTGTCCTTTTGTCAGTGATGATTTCGATCTGATCTCCGGAACGGATCTCGGTGCGAAGAGGAAGCATTCTTCCGTTGATTCTTCCGCCTTTGGCTTTTAAACCGACATCGGTATGAATCCGAAACGCAAAGTCCAGGATCGTGGCGCCCTTTGGCAGTTGGAGAATTTCGCCTTTCGGCGTGAAGACGAAGACCTCGTCCTCGTGGAGATCGTATTTTAATTCTTCTACGAACTCTTTCGGATCCAAAGCCGAATCCTGCCAAGAGCTGAGGAGTTCGAGCCATTTTACTTTTACGCTTTTTCCGGTTGTCGAAGGTTTTCCTTCCTTATACATCCAATGAGCGGCGATTCCGTATTCGGCGATATCGTTCATCTCTCTCGTTCGAATCTGTACTTCGAGAGGTTTTCCGTCCGGTCCGATCACCGTGGTATGAAGCGACTGATACATATTAGTCTTCGGGGTCGCGATATAATCCTTAAAACGACCCGGGACCGGGTTCCAAAGTGTATGCACGATTCCTAATACACCGTAACAGTCCTTTACTTCGTTTGCGATGATCCGAATCGCACGAAGATCGAAAATTTCGTGAAACGTTTTTTCTTTTAGTTTCATCTTACGATAGATGGAATAAAAATGTTTAGCCCTTCCGTCCACGTCGGCGTCGATCTGAATTTCGGAGAGTCTCTGAAGAAGGATGATCTTCAGAGTTTCTATAAAACCTTCCCGTTCCGATTTTTTAGAATTGATGTTTTTCTTAACGTCTTGGTATTCTTCCGGATTGAGAATCTGGAACGCAAGATCCTCTAGTTCCGATTTGATCTTATAAATCCCGAGTCTTCCCGCGATCGGCGCGTAGAGAGAAAGGGTTTCCTGCGCGATTCTTCTTTGTTTTTCCGCCGGTTGAAAAGAAAGGGTTCTCATGTTGTGAGTTTTGTCGGCGAGTTTGATAAGAATAACTCTTATATCCTTAATCGTAGCTACGATGATTTTACGGATATTCTCAGCCGCTTCGGTTTCTTTCGATTGGCTTTTGATCTTGGAAATTTTAGTGACACCTTCGACGAGATCCGTGATGTCCTCTCCGAAATCCCGGATCATATCGTCCCGAGAATACTCGGTATCTTCGATTACGTCGTGAAGAAGTCCGGCGCAGATGACCTTTTCGTCCAGACCGAGTTCGAAAAGGAGATAACCGACTTGGAGCGGATGGACGATATACGGTTCTCCCGAAAGACGGAATTGTCCCTGATGAGCCCTTTCGGACACGTCATACGCCTTTAAGACGGATTCGTAAGCGTTGTCTCCGAGAGTCTCGCGGACTCCTTCTAAAAGCATTTCTTTGGATGCGGGAGCTTTCAAAAATCCCATCCTCAGTGTTGTTCTATATCCAGACCGAGGTCCAGAAAACGAGTCGTATGAGTCAAATAACCCATGCTCACACCTGCGCCCGAAAATTCGGAAAGCACTTCCAACTTTTCAGGGGTGATCCCTCCGGAGAATTCGATCTGAATTTTCGGAGCCCTTTTTTTCAAGATCGTATAAGCCGTCTTCGTATCTTCCAAAGAAAAATTATCTAGAAGAATCACGTCGGCGCCGGATGTCATCACGTCCTCGAGTTGTGAGAGAGAATCGATTTCCACTTCCACGAGTCTTCCCGGAAACTTGGAACGGATTTTACCGACGGGTTCGTGCGCGGAGGAATACATCGCGAGATGATTGTCTTTGATCATCGCCATCTCCGAAAGATTGAGTCTGTGATTACTTCCTCCCCCGCAATAGACCGCATACTTAGAGAGTTTGCGATATCCGGGAAGAGTTTTGCGCGTATCCAAAATCATAAGACCTTTTTTTCCGTATTTGGAAACGATTTCTCCGGTGCGCGTCGAGATCCCGGAAAGATACTGAAGAAAGTTCAGAAGAATTCTTTCGATTCGGAGAATTCCGATCAAACTGCCTTGAATTTTTAGAAGTGTATCGCCTTTGACGAATGAATCCGAGTCTTTTTTAAAAAATTCGTATTGGATGGAATTTCCGGAAAGAACATTCAATACTTCTAATACACCGGTTCCACAGAGAATTCCGGATTCTCTCGCGTTCAGGCTGGCGCTCGCTTTTTTTTCGGGAGAAAAAAGGGAAACGGAGGTGATATCCTCTTCGGGACAATCTTCCTGCCAGGCGAGGGCGACTAAGGTTTCGTAGTCTTGATAATTTACGGAAGAAATTGGATGAGTATAGGCGCGCTTCATTTCAATACAAAAGAATGTTTTCCAATTTAGAAGCCACAATCAAGTGAATTTCAAAGAGAATGACAAAATAAGAATCCGCTTTTGCGGAAGGACTTCCGTCCCCTAAGTCCGAAAAGGAAAGAATTTTCAAAATTAAGAAGGGAATGTCAAAAATCTTATCCAAAAAAAGAGCTCGAGGTTTCAATTTTCGGAATTCTCAAACAAAAAACGAAGCGAGAGTCGCGGAACGTCCTCTTCAGAAACAAATTTTCCGTTTTCGGAAAATTCTTAGGAAAAATTCCCGGGAATTTCCGCGAAAGAAGAAATAAAAAACAATCGGATTGAAAATCTTCAAGAGAATCTAACGTAAAACAAAAGAGAGAATTTAGGAATCAAAAAATTTCCAAAAACCTGTTGCCATAATAACCCTCGAGAAGCTCGAAAAAATCAGAATAGGAGATCCATGTGAAAGGAAGAGGAAAGGAAAGATTGGAAAGTCTTTTGAACGAATATGAGAAGGACTTAAATCGGGAATTTATCGGGAACCAAGCCGACTTCTATTTTAAAAAATGGGAAAGGATGAGAAAAAACTCTTCGGCCATGAAAATTTACTCTTGGAACTGGGCTTCCGTTTTTTTTGGACCGGTATGGTATGCCTACAGAAAGATGTATTCGATCGCTATCATCTACTACGGTCTCATTCTCGGGGCTTCTATCATCCTTACTTATGTTTTTGAAAAAGATCTTCCGCACTCGGCATTCGGTGGCGGGATTCTGGTCTTCGGTCTGATGGGAAATTATACCTATCTGGATTTTATTTCTAAAAAAACTCAAAAGATCAGCGAAGATTCGACAAAGGACGAGATGGAGAAGTTGGAAGAATGCAAAAAACAGGGTCGGACCAACCTTGTTGCGGCGATTTTGGCCGGTATTCCGATCGTGATCGGCGTAGTTTTCGAGTTTTTAAGATAAAAGGAAACGTTTGGAAAAGACAGGTTTTCGAAGGTGGAGGCCTTCTCTGAAAAAAGTGGACGGAACTCCGGACACAAAAAAGGCTTGGTCATCTCGACCAAGCCTTCGTCTTAAGGAAGAACCAAAATTCTTACTGTAGATTTTCGGGATTTTCCTCTTCGGCGTTTTCTTCCTCAGGAGCAGGTTCCGAACCAGCGTCGTCTCCGGAAGTTTCCGGCTCTTTCACTTCATTTTTCTTTTTGCTCTCCGCATCTTCGCCGCCGGTTTCAGGCTCGACTTCTTCCGAAGTTGCAGGTTTTTGATTTTGTTCAATCGCCTCTACTTCTTCCGCCGCAGGTTTTTTCTTGCTTGGAACCTTGTTCTTATCAAACTTCGTTGGTCCTTTTGCAGGAGGAATGAGTAATACTTGTTTTGGGAAGATCAAGTTTGGATTTTTAATCTTTCCGCGATTCGCTTCAAAAATCCGTTTCCAAAACTTAGAAGTTCCATAGTGTCTCTTATCTTTTGCAATTCTCCAGAGACAGTCCGCAGGAACTTTTTTGCGAACCACATAACGTTTCCAACCTTCCGGTAAGCCGTCCTCGCCCATTTTCTGAGAAGAATTCTTTCCGTCGGTGGTATTTTCCGTCTTGTCCTTTCCATCTTTTTCAGTTTTAGTATCACGATTCGCGACATTATCCCCGGTTTTTCTTTCCATTCTCTCGGCGAGTTCAGCAGACTGATCCACTACGATTCTGGAAAGACGAATTGCTTCTTCGGAACGAGCGATGGAATCTTCATATTTTTCGGAAGAATAAAGATCCTCTGCGGAAACTCTGGATTCTTCCGCCGCCTTTAAATTTTCTTCAGCTCTCTGATGAGATACTTGGAAATCTCTGGATGCGTTGATTTTTGTTTTATCGAAAGAAGCCAATTTTGTCGTAGCGGATGCAATGCTCTGCTTTGCAAGTTCCTTCTGCTTTTCAGCATAGGCCTTTATGTTTTTTGCTACGAGTTCCCCGGATTTTTTTCGGATATCATCCATTTCGGCATAGCCGTCTTTGATCTTTCCTTCTTCAATCTTCGCTTTCGCAGATTCCAGACGATTTCTGGTCTCCGTTACTTCCGGATCTTTTCCTTCGGCATATTTATCAGCGTCATTCAGATTTTTTTCGATGTCTGCAAGAGAATCAATGAGTTGTTGTTTCTGGGAAAGAGCCAACACCTTGGATTCGTCCGCAATTCTTTTTGATTCTACATATTTCTGATGCGATGCTTCGTATTGATCAAACGCGGCCAAACGAGTTCTTAATTTTGCGTCGTCTCCGGATTCTCTCGGATACGATTCCAAGGTTCTGTCAGCAGTTTCGCGAAGCGTATCTCCCTCTTTCCGAAGTTGAACCGCAGCATTGTACGGTTCGGACGCCAGTTGAGAAGCATAAGCTTCGTCAGCGGAGTCGATTGCCATACTCGATTCTTTTTTTGCTTCGTCTACAGTGGAAGGAAACGACTTTTCGGAAGCGTCTAAAGCCTTCGCTCTTGCATATTCCGCAGACTTTTTCGTTTCCGCCAAATCTTCTTCCGAAGCTTTTTGATGTGCATTCAATAGACTCTTACGAGCTTCTTCTAATTCTGCCGGAGCATATTTCTCGGCGCCCGCAGATTTCGCTCTCGTGATCGAATTCTTTGCGTCGCTTAGCTCCTGAATCGGAAGTTCCGCTCCACAGGCGATCAGGACACCTGTGAGTAAAATTATAAAAACGGAGGATATTTTTCTTTGGATTGATTTCATTGCGGCACCAGGTTTCAGAAAAGGTAGGATAAATTTAAAATCCGATCTTACTTGAAGGCAGACACTGCCTCTGCTTCATTATCAAAAATCTCGAAAAAAGAAGTAAGTTTTGTGAGTTCGAACACTTTTCTTACCGATCCAGAGACATTGATAATTTTGAGTCCCCCCTGATATTTCTTCAGGTTGGAGAGGCTGGAAATCAGTGCACCAATACCAGACGAGTCAATGTAGGAAACTTTTTCCAAATTGATAATGGTATAATATTTTTGTTCCTCGATGAGTTTAGCGATTACATCTTTTATCTCTGGGGCATTGTAGAGATCGATCTCTCCGTTTATGTCCAGAATCACAATGTTCCCGCTTTCTCTTCTGGTTATTTCCATAAATAATCAGCAACTCCTTTCTGTCTCTTTCCGGCCAGCTCTACTAAAGGAAAGGCGATTCTTTAAATAGTCAACCGGAAAATTCAGGCTTTTCATACAAATTTTTCCATCTGGCATAGGTTTCTAAAAATTCTCCTTCTTGAATGGATTTTTGTATCTCGGAGAGAAAGTTTTTCATAAAAAATAAATTATGAAACGTTGAAAGAGAAAATGCAGTGATTTCTCCAACGTGATGAAGATGTCTGATATAGCCGATGCTGTATCTCTTGCAAACTTTACACTGACAATTCGGGTCCATCGGTGAGTCGGAGTTCTTCCATTTCTCATTTCTGAGATTGACCTTTCCTAAAGAAGTAAAAACTTGTCCGTTTCTTGCGTTTCTGGTCGGAAGTACGCAGTCAAACATATCGACTCCATTCTTCACCCCGTCCAAAATATCTGGGACGGTTCCTACTCCCATCAAATAGAGGGGACGACTTCGATCGGTGTGGGAAGAAATTCCATCTAAGATTCTTATAAAATCCTTTCTCGGTTCTCCAACCGAAAGTCCTCCGATCGCAATTCCGTCAAACGGCAATGAGGCGATCGCTTTCAAACTCTCTAGACGAAAATCCAGATCGATTCCACCTTGAAAAATCCCAAAGAGATGTTGAGAATTCTTATTCTTCTCCCAGTGTTCGATTGACATTTCAGCCCAGCGATGAGTTCGGTCCAAGGATTGTCTCAGACGTTCCGAACTCGAATCAAAAGGAGCGCAGTCATCCAAGACCATCATGATATCGGAACCTATGCTCCTCTGAACATCGATCACGGAACCGGGTGTGAAATAATGGCGACTTCCGTCGATATGGGATTGAAAGCGAACTCCGTCCGTTTCATATTTAAAAAGAGAATTGAGGCTAAATACCTGATATCCTCCGCTATCCGTGAGAAGCGCTCCCTTCCAGGTCATGAACTTTTTCAAACCTCCAAAACGATCCAAGACGGAAGTTCCCGGTCGAAGATAGAGATGATATGTATTCCCCAATATTAGAGAATACTCAAGTTCCTCCAGGTCTTCCGTATCGAGCGTTTTGACGACACCGCGTGTGCCTACGGGCATAAAGACGGGTGTATTTAGCTTCACTCCGTTGAGATCGAGAATCCCAGTTCTGGCTCGAGTGTTTGGATCCTCGGAAGTCGTTTTAAAAATCATCTACCGGAAGTGTGTTCGCTACAAGTCCCGTAGATGTTTAAACTATGACCTGTGATTCTAAATCCGTTGTCTTTCGCCGCTTGTTCTTGAAGCTGTTCGATTCTCTCGTCTACAAATTCTACAATCTTTCCGCAGACCGTGCAGATGATATGATCGTGGTGTTTGTGACCGATGATGTGTTCGTAATATTTGTAATCTTTTCCGAAGTTATGTTCTTGGAGAAGTCCTGCAGAAACCATGATGGAGAGAATTCTATAGATCGTCGCTTTCGAGATCTGGTCCCTCTGGTCTTTGAATTCTTCCAAGAGCCCCTCTGCGGTAAAGTGATTGTGGAGGGAAAAAATTCTCTCCGCGACCAACATCCTTTGACTGGTGATCTTGAGTCCTTCTTTCTGAAGGTATTCGGAAAAGGTCTGCATTTCCATGCGGACTGCGGGTTCGGTTTTGTTAAGAATGGCTTCTTGTTTTTCTCGGTTCATAAAGAGATTACTCAAGGGGCGGGTCAAGATTATCAGGGATCAATCTTTCCGGCAATAGAAAAATACCAGGCTCTTTCCATCTCTTCTGCGATCCGGATTGCCATAATTTTTAGGAGACGGGACTGGGCTTGGCTTTCGCTTTCTCGAAATCCAACTTGATCTGAAAAGATAATTCTAACAGGAATTTCCTCTCTTTCCAAGAGGATTTTTTGTCCTCCGGCTTTCTGGAGTTCCAATCTTACGATCACGAGCAATTCTCGAGAGATCGACTGTCCTCCCTGGTCTAAGAGATTTCCTACGAGCTGATAATGAACCACTTCTCCGTAGAGTCTATACGCGGCGAGAGACTTTTCTCTGGTTTGGATAAACCTTCCTCTCGAATCGATTTCCGATCGAACGAGTTCGGTAAGGAGGGTTTGGATTCCCATTCCATAAGAATTGTTTCTAAAGTTTTGTACGTAGATTCTTCTCTGGTCATCGGGGATCGGAACCCCGTCGATCTTCGGAGGATTTCTTGGTTCTCTCGTTAAATATGCGCAGTTAAAAAGGGAGAGGATTGTTAGAATCGAAACTGCCAGACGGCCAAAGGACATAGTTAGAAGGATCTTTCTTGGTCGTACCTCCGGGCAAGAGATTTTTCGGAAGCGCTTTTCGGCTTTACAAATTTCGAATTGAGCTCCAGTTTCTCGGAAGGATGAATCGATTTCTCGTTTTTAAAAGTCTCTCCTTATGGATCTTACTCTTATTCGTAGAAGGATTGGGGGCGGTGGACCGACCAGAACTTCAGCTCTTTCCCGAACTTCAGGGAAAGCTCCGGTTCCCGATGGAGTTTCAAACTCCGATTTCCGGTTCTTTTGCGGAATATAGGGTTCACCATTTGCACATGGGGGCCGACTTTAAAACGTTTCATGTGAACGGTCTTCCGGCCATCGCACCTTTCGACGGTTTTGTAGAATCGATCTCGGAATCTCCGAGTGGATACGGTTTAAATTTGATGGTTCGCTCACCTTCCGGTCTAAGAGCAAAGTTTGCCCACCTTTTCAATCTAGAAGGAGCAAAAAAAGAATTGGAGAATCTAAGACAAGCCCTCCATCTTCTGAGCGACGGGATTTTCTCAATAAAATTTTCAGATCAGAGATTCTCCATAAAACAAGGACAAGCGCTTGCAAGAATTGGAGAATCCGGAACGGGAGTTCCACATTTACATTTTGAACTTCACGGAAATGGAGACACATTCAATCCTCTCGCGTATCTTAGAATGACAGATAAGGACGGAACTCCGCCTGAGATGTTAGTTTTGTACGTTGATTCGTCCGACGGACAGAAGTTTCGCATTCCCCTGGTAAAAAAAGAAAACGGAATTTATGAAACAAACGATTCCGAACCTCTCAAGATCGGCGGAGAGGTCTGGATCAAGTTAGGCGCTTTTGATCGAATGAATTCTAGGAATAAGAATAATGTCTTTTTCGCAAAACTTCTCTCCGGACTTCAAACTCTCTACGAGAGAAAATTTGAAAAGATGAGTTATGCGGAAGCAAGGGAGCACCAATCAATCTACGATTCTAATCGTTCTTCTCTTAATCCCCCTGTCTATGTATACAATCTTTTCCCAAATCAAAAATCGAGCATCGACTTACGATATTTTCCTGAGGGGGAAGAGATTCCTCTTGAGATCATCGCAGGAGATAAAGAGGAGAATATTTCATCTCTGAAACTACGAATTCGAAATACGGGATCGAAGGGAAGAATCGAAAAAGCTACCGCGACCGAGTATTTCTCGAAAGACAAAAGATTTTCACTGAATACTCCAAAAGGAAACACATTCGGAAAAGGCCAGATTCTCTTTGAGAAGGTCGGAACACCGCCGGATCACCTTTTACCGGAAGGGTTAATCCTAAAGAGCGACTTGATCGAGATCGAATCGACCGGAATTAGTTGGTCAGGAGAAGCTAAATTGCTCTGGAAAGGGCGAAGAATGGGAAAAGGGGAAAATCTTTATCTCTTTGAAGAAGGAACAAAACGCTGGGGCGTCCTTAAGACAACTTTTCTCGGAGAAGGAACGAGTGCGGTTTTAAATAAGATCGGAATCATTGCGGTCTTAGAAGATCGTTCAAAACCAAAGATCGAACACCCTTATCTAATCTCCCGTCATAGATTTACGGCGGAGGTCCGACCAGATTCCTTTATAGAAAGAATGTATTCCGTATCAGATATAGGCTCCGGCTATGGAGGAGGCGCTGAAATCCTCTTAGATGGAGAAAATTATCCTTTTGAATTTGAATCCGATCGGAAAATGATTCTCGTAAGAATTCCAAAGGCTTTCGGAAAATTTAAGAGGCGAGTTTTACTTCAAGCGAGAATTAAAGACAGAGCTGGGAATATTTCGGAATGGCTGACAGATCTGATTGATCTGGAAAAATCTCTTGAGAAAGAAAAAGGTTAAATTCTTCTAAAAAGTATTTCCGTCAAAGTCCTCTTTATTCAGAGAGGGCGGAGTTCCGTCCTCTCTGAATAAATCCTTTCGTTAAAACGAAATCACTTCTTCAGTTCAGGATAAGCGCCACCAGCAGGAGATTTATAATTGATTTCGAAAATATCAAAATCGGATTTTCTCCAACCGGTTGCAAAAGCTACTGAAACACCGATAAAGTATTTTGCTCCGAACTTCATCGTGTCCCAAGCAAAGGTAGCGACATTCTCATTCGTGATAGAAAAAGGGTGAACTTTTCCTCGAACTTCATCCAGATAGAGACCCTCATAGGTTCCGATCAAAGTTCCTTGATATTCTAATTTTAGAATTCTTCCAGCAACAGAGAAATTACGCTTAGCGCCCGACTTATCCACAATGATCTTATCCGAAACGTCTTTTGGAATCGATGGCAGTTGTTTAACGGCGCCGATTACTTCAAAATCCGTTGAGAGCGCAATCGGTTCAAATCTATGAATTCTATATTGAACAAGAATCTCTTGATTCAAATTATTATTCAAAAAATTTACAACTTCTCCATTCTCCGGGCGAACACTAAATTCTACCTTTTCTTTGAGAGGGGAAAAACATTCGTCTTTCGAAGCGTCGCATTTTTCTTCTTTATCAAAGGTTGTAAATTCAAGAAGACCTTCGTGAGAATCAAACATAAGCCCACGGCTCTCAAATTGTATGAGTCTCACTACCGCCCAACCTTCTGAATAAGTCCCTGCTGCAAAAACAGTGGAAGAAGAAAAAAGCAATAAACCAAAAGTAAGAGTAAAAGCAATAATTCTTTTCATTTCTCGGAACATCCTACACTCCAAAATTTTCTTAACGACTAAGATTCGAACACTTTAAGACTCGAATCTTCAGTTTCAAGAAAATATTTACAAAATTCTCAAATTTAGATCTTAAGAGCGGCGCGGAAGTTCCCCTCTGATTCTTTTTATTTGAAAAGTAATATTCTTCTAATTCCCCTCTCATCGAGAATTTCTTAAGTCCTAAAGTTTATTTTTAGGTCCCCGTTTTAAGTCGTAATTCGGGAAATGGAGGAAGTAGAACTTCCGATTTCTCTAAGAAGGGATTCTCCGCAAATTTTGACTCCGGGTAAAGATCCATTTCTAAAAGTTTTACGAACATTCTGCACATTGAGATTCCATGGAAAAAGGATAACCTTTTGAGTTCGATCCAATCTTCCTCAAACGGGCGAAAGGAGAATCGGATCAGTCTCAGCCTTTGCTTCTGATAACCGATCTTATTTCTTGGAAAATGAAATTGGATCAAAACCAAGAGAGTTTTTTTCTTAAGACATTGATTCAGAAGCATTCTTAGCGAACCTGCGGCGAGAATTCTTTTTTCCAAATAAGGAATCAATTCTTTGGGAACGTTCAAATCCGAAGGTGAACCTATTTTTTTTAGAAATCCTCCGGTTTCGAAAAAGAAAGATTCTTTCTCCGAAGAAAGATCTTTTTTAGAACGATGGGGCTTTAAAAGCCTTAGATGTCTGATTGGTTGTTTTTCTTTTTTTGTCCTCATACCGTTTACGGTTCCAAGAGAGTTTCAAAGGTAGCGGTTTTTCGAAAAAAAATCGTCTTTTCCATTTTTTTTTTTACACTCGGCTTGAACTGGGTATTTCTCGATAACTTCTTTTTTTTAAGAAATGTTTTTCTGTGATTCCTTTTGGACGGAAGACCAGCCCAACTCCCTCGGAAGATCCGTCTTAGTAAAGGTTCAAGAATCGAAAATGGAATTTCTCCTTACATTCCCTTCGGAAAAAAAAGAGAATGAAATAAACTTTCTTCCAGGAAGAATACTCTGAATCAAAGAAATTCCGCCTCCTTTTCCTTTGATTCTCAAATCTTTATTCTCCTCGAATATGGATCTACTACGGTCGTCGAGAGACTGACCTTCATCAATCTGAAGAAGCATTATAAAAAGATTGCAAATGGAAAGACCATAATATCTCGCAACGACTCTAAGCTCGGCCCAATCTGAAGAATCTGGACGAAACGAGAATCGGATCAGATTAAGATTTGTACTTTGATAAATAGTCTTTTCACTTTTTGAAAACGCAAACATCGAATGAAACTTGGAACGATTCTTCGATAGAATGATGGATAAAAAATTCTTTAGAGACCCAAATTTTGCAATTCGTCTGTTTAATGTAGGAACAAAGCGTTTTGGAATCCAAAGATCGGAAGAAGAAGCTCGCTTTATTTTGGATTCTGCCTTACTCTCGAAGGATCCTTTTTTTGAAAGCGAGCGAACGTGCTGTGAAGAAAGTATGTATTCTTTTTTTCCCATACTTCTTCCGGTTCCGTTAAGAGCGAAAAAGAATGTATATTCCCTCAGAATTTTGGAAATTCTTTATTTTTCGATAAAAAAACTTCCGTGAAACAAAGGCTTGGTCGTTAGATCGTTCCTAAGAAACCTCTCAGGAACGATCTAACTGCAAAATTAGTAAATGATAGATACCGTCCGTTAAAACATTGAGAAGGTATTTATTGTCTAACTTCTCGACCTCAGCTTCAATTGGAACAGGCGGAGTTCCGTCCAATTTCAAACTTGAGATAAAATACTTCTTCGTGAATACAATTTGCATTTTCTAATCCATCCAAATGCAAACTCCTTATTTAAAAACAAGTCGTATCGATCCTCAACAAGCCCCAAGACAAAGCTCCATTCTGCTTATGGACCTTCTCCCAGTGCGTTCAAACGACCAATTTCGCCTAACGTCATACCTTTAGGACATAAACAAGGCCAGACAAAGTATGCCTGGCCTTGTTGCTCTAACAGATCGAGTTCGAGAATACAACTTTCTCTTGGATCTTGTTTGATTCTTTAAATATAGAAAACTCCACAAGATTGATTCTGAATGGAATTAAAAACCGAAACTGAAAGGAATCAATATTCCTGAGGGCATAAAAAAGCCAAGCTGCTTGAGCTTGGCTTATCTTAAATTGATATACCTTTACAACATATAAACTGCG
>NZ_JAFFPT010000003.1 GCF_016918785.1 Leptospira ainazelensis
AATCTTGGTAGTTTTGTCCCTTTGGCCGTTCCGGGAAGCGACTCATGTTTTCCAACTTCTTTCAAGGATATCCCTCTCACTTTTAATCAAGTCAACGCAAATCAAATCAGTTGGTCTTCTTCAACCGCTTCCGGTCCGATCACATTGCTTTTTCAATACCCTGACAGCACTACTTCGGCTCCAGCGGATATTCAAATCCAACTTCAATAGTTTATTGATGGGAATTGAATGTGAAGACTGCTCGTGAATTAAAGCAGAATCTTGTTATAGTGCTTCTTATTAGCCTGTCTCTTTTTTGTAGAGGGACTCGGTATCATTCGATTCCGAAAAGATTAGATTTGGAAAAACTGTCCAGCGCAGAAATTTCAAGTCAAGAAAATGAAAAACAGCATTTATGCTATAAAGAGCTGGATGCTTGTTTTTCAGACTGCAATCAACAATTCCCAACAAATCAAAGGCCAAATCATGTATTTAGAGGAAGTTGTCGGGATTCTTGCGTTTATAGGCTGAGAGAATCGACGGATTCTTTGATATTTTATGAATCGATCAGAAAGTGAAAATAATCTCATATCGATTAGGGTTAGTTTTTTCGAATAAATGAATTAAAAAAATGAAAATTTTACCTTCAAAGATTTATCGTTAGCGACTACCTCTCCCATTTGAAAAATAGGAATCCAAGTCAATCGAAGAGGCGGAGATTGTATTTCGACTTCTCACTAATCTCAAAGCTGTCCGGTAGCCTGAATATTTTAGAATCGCTTTACGATCCAAGGGGCTTAGGTCAAGACCAAAGAATTTCTCGTGTTCATCTAAATCTTTTTCATTTAGTTCAACAGCTTTTAAATTCAAGAATTGCCTGTTCATTTTCCCCTCCATAAATCCAATAAAATAATGACTCGAATAAAATAAAGGAATAAGAAAGCAAAGTTCACTCATCCTTCGTTTGAAATATCTGAATATAGAAAATTTACTCATTCTTAATTTTCTTTTCTCGGGGTTTGCGGATTGGTTTTCTTCCATGATGGATTCCGAGTCTCGTAAGAATCGCTAAAACACGGGGATGGTTAGATTTACCCTTAAATACATGAAAAACAGTGTAGTAGGGGATCCCGAGCGGCTTTAAAATACGCGCGATCTCAGCAATCGGCTTTTTCATCCTTGCGATTTTCATACATGCTTCTATCAATTCATCTTTTGAAAGTTTTCGGATAGGATAGGGTTCCGATCCAGTTTCTGAATTTGAATTGTTCTCAGACATTGTTCTGTGAGAAACACTCAATCATACGCCCATTCCTCAAGACCTTGGTCATCCAGCCAATCATGGTAACGTTTTAGCAAATTCCGTTCTTCTAAATAATATTCCTGGAGAGCGCACCTTGTAAGAAGGAGATCAATAGTCTCAGCATCGCTTCGAGGTTTCCCGTCGGAATTCTTTATATCTAAGAGTTTCATGCTAAGTTTCAGAGTTTCTAACTTGTACCTAGTCATTTGCGAAAACCTTAATATCTAAAAGTTTTGTTCTTATCGTTTTCTGCATATTATTCGGACTAGCTTTCTTATTCCGTGCTATGGACGCGTAACGGACCAATACTTCACAATCTTCCTTGAAATGGAAAATCCCCAACTAAACTAAGGTTGGCCAGCATCGATAAATTCTTCTTTGATAAGAGCCACGAAGCGGAACGCGACAGTTTTGAAATTTCGTTAAATTCTTGCTCTTTCAAAGGGGTCATTGCTAATTCCATATAGTTTTTTCGGGATAGAATCAGTTGAAGTAATAATTGTATTATACAATTAGTCAAATTAAAAAATTGCCATATACAAGAAAATGACAGATCCAGAAGTATTAAAACGCCTTAAAATTGTTTTTAACCACCTAAAAACGGCAAAAAAGCTAAATCAAAAGGAGCTTTCTTTGAGATTCGGGGTTTCAGAAAGCACGATTACTCGACTACAAAACGGCGAGAACGCGATTACTACTAGGTTTCTGACTCAATTAAGAACCATGTTTGGAGTTTCGCAAGAGTGGGTTATTGACGGAAAAGGAGATATGCTCCTCCCAAATGAGAGTTTTGATCAAAATTTTGAAGAAGATCTAAAATTACTTCGAAGTATTCGTAAAAAGTCAGGTTTAGGAGATTTAATAGAAGTCTTATTAAAACTTTCAGACCGGAACTTATCCGCGATCAAAGCGTTAGCGGAAAAATTAGATCCTAAGTGAGCCAGCTAATTTTCTTTTTGAATACAAAGTAAGAAATTATCTATTTGAGTTTTTGGTCAAATGTGACATAATTCTCATTATGTCACAAGTATTAGAAAGGCTTGCAGTTAAAAAAATCATCGGCCTGGAATCTCCGGATATCCTCCAAAAAATCAAAGACTTTGTTTCTAAAATATACTTAGATGCGGGTTATACCGATTCACCTTGGAAAAACGTAAACTATGATCTTTGGTCTACTTGGTTCTACGTTGAAGGAAAAGAGGGATTGCTCGCTGCGATGAGAGTAACCGAAAAATTTCCCTGGAATTTTATTCCGCTCGAAGTCGCCTTTATTAAAGGAAATGAATTTCCACCAAAACGATACGGCGTTATTGAAGAGAACGTTGCGGATTGGAATTCGGTAGCTTTCGTAAAAAATGCGAAAGGTGGTAAGGCCGCAAAGTTAACTTTCATAGAAACGGCAAGATATTGCGTGATGAAAGGTTATGATATGGTATATGGGATGTATAACCCTAAGTTATCCGGTATCGAAAGAATTTACTTCCGAGAGGGAGCGATTGAATCTGTGAGATATACTGGACCCATGTATTTTCCGGGCTTCTATCTAAATGGCGAAATGTCTTGGTTTGAAGTAGTGGAAATTGGAAAAGAATGTTTACAGAAAATTGCCTCAAAATTAATATAACTAACATATTTTTGAGGAGAATTTGTCGTTTTGATTAGCACTGGTATCGGGATATTTGCTTTCTCATTGGGATTGTATGTTCGAATTTTTGCACCGAAAGGTCCGGTTCGAAATTACTTTTTCTACCTGACAATTTCTCTTTCATTATGGATGCTTTTTCTTGGACAAAGGGGATCGTTTGGGCTTGAATATCGAAATATTCTTATCAATTGGACTTTGCTGCCGATTATCTTCGCTCCTTACTTATTGCATGAGGTAGTTTCTTCTTTATTGAAGATTAGACGGAGTAGCATATTTAGAAAATTTGAATATACTTCTAATTTTATACTTTTATTATATTTCTCAATTGTGATTTTGAGTTGTAACGTAGTCAAGATTCGGGAGCCGGAGGTTTTTTCTTATACCCCTACCTGGAATTATCATCTAATCATCGGTTATTGTTGCTTTTACATTCTCATCTCCTGTTTTAAAGCATTCTTTTCGATCTTTAAAAGTCGAGGAGACGAAAGAGTGAAAGCTTTTTTATTATTTTCTGGTATCATCATTTCTCTTACCGTTTCATTGGTTTTTGTTTATATTTTGCCATTGATCGGTTACTTTTTAGCATCGAAATCTGCCTTTGGAATAATTATTGCTTCGGCCTTTTGGACTATTGCAATTTTACATTACGACGCCTTTAGCATACGCGAGAATATTTTAGAGGGGAATCCAATTCCGATATTAACTCGTTTATCTTCTTCTTTTTTCTTGGTCTTGTTTAGAATTTTGGATCCAAATGAATACTATATGAAGCTCTTGATTAGTAAGGCGAATGTCGTTTTAAACGTAACTTCTAAAAACCACGAACTTGCAATGCGAACTGATTTAGAAAAATTTGAACGCGCCGAAATGGTAGCGGGAATCTATCAAAATCGTATAAAATAAAGGCTTCTACTACTTTTAATTAGACCTTCACAACCGGGATCTCATCCCAGTTATGAAGCGGGCTTTTTGACTGAAAGTCCCGTCGCATTCTCCAGTTCCGGGATCCGAATCCAGTAATTGCGGTTCTGATTTTTCCTGAATAGAATTTAGAGTTTATCTCCATAACGGCTTCGGTAGCACAATCGGCGTTGCCTCTGTAATACAAATCCTGTTGACGTTTGTTTTCGTTTCTAAGTTCTAATAGAATGCCGCTACTAATCCTTCCTTGAGAACATAAAATGAAATAGAACCGCTCCTCAAAATTTATTCCGAAGAGAATAAATTAACAAGAGTTTTTAGAAAAAAACCTTTCGCGATGGCGGGGATTGAAAACATAAATTTGGTCAAAAGAATTCTTCGGCAACAAAATAATTTATCAACAATTTTATTCGATAATTCAATAACTTTCCATATTTTTAATTGATTACTTAATAATATGCTTTAGTATCTAATCTTTATAAAGTCGTAAGTAAGTTGATCTTTGGAGCATGCAAATTTGCGCATCCACTTTGAAATAAAATCAAGAAATCTGGATTATTTCTGATTGAGAGATCGGAGGAGTTGTAAATGGGAAAATATAGAAATCTTTTCATTTGTACTGTAAGTTGTAGTTTGCTCGCGTGTGCGTCGGTGTATAAGACCGGAGGCCGGGAGTCGATTGCAAGAAGTAACGATTTAGAATTTAATATAGGACTAACGAAAGAGCTAGCAAATTTAAGGTTTCCGGAAAGAGAAGGGTTCTCACCAGATAATCCCGTTTTTAACGAATCCAAGTTTTCTTCTTGGCTCAATATAAACAAAATTACTCTTTCAAGGGTTCTCGGTCAAATGGACGCGAAAAACCTAATTTTTATAAATATAAACACAGCGAAAGGAGTCGGGAAAAGTGAGCAATCTAATTACTGCGTCGATATAGACAAAAAGGTATTAAGGGGCTTGGAAAAGGGTGGTCTTCCTGTAGACCGATTTGTGAGCAGTTGTCGAGGTGCGAAAGAGACGATTCCTGGCTTTGACCCACGTAGCAAAATAAATAACAGAGTTACTTTTGCAGTCGGTTCTTTGGATGAATCATACGAAGGGCGCGCCCTGGTACATCAAGAAAAGGTAAAATATGCTTTCGATCTAAGAGAGAATGTTTCCGTCGTTGTGGAAGGGCATGTAGAAGTCTCTGGAACGCTGGATTTATTTGGAAAAGATGAACTTAAGCTCATATATGGATGTACGGGTTTTGTAAACGCCAATGACCCGATAAGATACGAAAGTAAAATAATAGAATTAACCGTTACTAAAAAAGATTTCTCAGTAATTTCAATCGCTGCAAATAAAGAAATTACGAAATTAGAATGTTCGATGCGCGTATACGACGAAGACGGATTCTCGCGTAGCGAAAAGGAAACCTTAATCGAGTTCACTGAGGGAATGGGCGGATACATTAAAGAACTTCAAGATCCTCCTAAAGGTTTGGACTTTTTTAAATCGAAAGTAGCACCATGGCTTCCGTTAGTTCCGTTGTTTATGAAAATCTTTGACTTAATAGATCCGAACGATTCTGGCGATATGGTCTCAATCGATCTTTTAAAAGAAAGAGGTTATGCTCCCACAATCTATCAAGTTACCGAACCGGATAAAACTGTGAGGCCAATTAGACTTTGGTTTACGGTTAACGTAAAGAGTACGAATTTCGATAATCCAGTTCGATAACGCCGGTTCAGTATGGGATATCAAATTTACGTGTTTTCTAAATTTGCTATCCCATGCTGAAAAATAGAATTGCAGTCCAATGATAGGGAAGCGTATAGACACAATGACGAATTCATTTAAAGGGAAAACATGACAAGAATAGTAAACTTTGCAATGGCTTTACTATTTACTATTCATTTCCATATTATTTTTTACTTGTGCATTCATCACGGAGGCGATAAAATTAAATTTAGTCAGATTCAGATTGTTAGGAATAATTACTTGTGTTTAATGAATTCTCGCTGAAAAAATCGTTTCCTTCTAAATTTCAGAGGATTCGCTTTTCGATTTATTTACCTATAAATCCCATCATGCTTTCCGCTTAACTGAAAACTGCTCATCCTCTCAAAATTTCCGATCAATGTGTGCGATATTTGCTCCCAAATTGGATTCCGATCTCCGAAAAAATAATCGCATTTTACAGTAATAAACCAATTCCACCTTGGATCGAATTTCCTTTGCATAACATTCTCCAATCGCTTGAAAGATGTACAATTTTGTCCCATGCAATAGACCCAATCATGAATGCCGCGTTCTTCATTGGGTCGAGTGTAAGTCCCCTTGAAGCGATTTAGTTTACTTGCCTGTCGATAGAATGTTTCTTTAGAGTTTGGCTTATAGTAAATCTCTTCCTTTAACTTTTGAGAATCTCGATTAATTCTTTCAGCAATTGCTCGAACACGAATTTCCTTTCGATTTTTAAAAGAATAAGTATTAATCCTGCCCACAACATTTGAGGCGAAATAGGCCCATTTCGCTTCTCTTTCCGATTTATGTTTCTCTTGATATTGCGTTAAATAAGAATCGATACGCTTCCAGCAGGTTATAAAACATCGATTCCAGGTTGGAAATACATTTGGGTTTGTAGTTTGATTTAACTTAATTTCGAGTCGTTCGTATTTAAGATTAAAATTGGAACATTGGCTACTTGCTCCGAGGAGTGGGAACTTTCTTTTTAGCTGTCTTAATGGAGGCGCCTTTAAATCCATATTGTTCTCCTTTGAAGTTAATGATATCGATCGCGATCTGAATAATCTCTTCCTCTTTGTAATACCTTTTTAAACGGGCTAATGGCTCGATGATGAGACAAGTGTTGCTTTTAATGTGCTCACCTCCAAAACGAATCGGGTGAATGTGTTCTACTAAAGTATTGTCAGGAGTTAAGATTCTGCCACTGAGAAAACATCTCTCTTCTTGCTTATCTAATAACTCGTAGAAATCTTTTGAGTTAAATCTATACCTTTTTGCCATTTAAAACCTTCCCGTTTTTTTCGAACTTGAGCTCATATTTTTGATTCCTTGATTTTGAATAGAGAACATAGAGGAGGTCTTTCCTATTCGGAATGATCTGAAAATCGATTCTGAACTGATTGATTTGCGGATTGTAAATTCTTCTTCTGAGAATGAATCGATATTTGATCCACTTTCTGAAAATTTTTAAGAGAGTGACCTTGGATAATTTGAGTTCTTTGGAAAGCCCTTGGACTGTATAATGAGCATTTGCTTCTTTCGAATGGATTTGGTCCCAAACCTTAAAAGCGATTCTTTGATACTTAAGCTCTCTATTTTTAGCCTGGGTAGAAATACTTCTGTTTTCCCAAAATGAATTGTATTTTCTTAACTCTTTAGCTAGTCCTTTGGGACTTTTTGAAATTGTTTCAACGCCGTTGAGAAGGGACTTGTTTGAAAGTTCAGATTTCGTAAGCGATTTATCATTTTGCAGAGAAACAAAGAGTTTGGATTCAATTTGTTGACTTAGCCAGTTTTTTGAGGTGGAGCTTCCCTTTTTATGAGCATATCCCTTCCCTCCAATCCTCACCGGATCGGAGCCCAAGGATCGCACATCATTCTTCCTTAAAAAGTTGATCGGTAAATCTTCGAATCCCAACAGATTCGCATTCTTTAAAAAACTAAACTCATCCAAGTACAACTGACTGAACTGCGGCCGAATGTATCCGTATGCAGAGAAGGCGGCCTTTACTAAACGGTGATTTCCTTCCGCTACCTGATTGTGAACTCCGTCTTTACACCAACGATTCTTAGCGAACTTGTAACGATTGTCTTTCGACTTCGCACTGTGATTCACTGACCTGTGGTTTTTGTAGACTCCAAAGAGCCATGGATAGCCTTCGTCTGTGAAAAGCGGAGTAGAGAAGGGTAGTTGTTTCACTAACAGTGGGCCAATCGTATCAGCTTTAGTATTCGAGACTGAAGTAAAGAAAGCTGGTCCATTTTTTATTGCGATTGAATGTAAAAGTGTTCCAACCTGCTTACCACCGAGCTTCTCTGAGAGATAGATGGAAGCTGTTAAACCAGTCTTTCTGTAACGAGCTCTTCCTTTGTTCGCTCTTTGACTCGCACTGTATAAAACCGCTGAATCAGCGCATACAAAGGGTTTTTTAGCCATTTTACGAGTAAGAGCTGTATCGGAATTAGGATCTAACTTAAAGTCTTTAAACTGAGTTTCTAAAACTTTAAAGGTGAGATCTTTGTAGATCGGTAGTAAATCAGAACAGAGTAGTTGGAACCTTCTCTTTAAAAGGGATGCTACCTTGTAGCTGATCTTTAGACTAGTTAAGATATTTTGTTCAAAAAAAACCGTTCGCGGCCGAAATTTATCGATACATGGAATCGATAAGCTCTTTGTATTTTTCCGCGATCACATGACGTTTGATAGACATTTTCGCAGAAAGTTCATCTCCGACTTCAAACGCCTTTGGGAGCAACCGAATGTCTACGACCTTTTCAAAACTCTTAAATCCATTTTCCATATTCACTGTATCTTTTATTTCACTCATAATTTTTTCCCGTATTATAGGATTCTCCACGAGTTCTTGATGTGTCACACCGTAGTCTTGAAACCTTTCTAGGGCCGGCAGAACTAAGGCTCCTAAAAATTTTTGATCTTGTCCAACGACCATGAC
The DNA here is from genome assembly GCF_016918785.1 of Leptospira ainazelensis. Taxonomy (GTDB): domain Bacteria; phylum Spirochaetota; class Leptospiria; order Leptospirales; family Leptospiraceae; genus Leptospira; species Leptospira ainazelensis. The sequence goes on from NZ_JAFFPT010000003.1 coordinate 8,534, forward strand.
CTGATCGATAAACGGTGATTGAGCCAGTTTGTTTTCAATCGGAACGGGTTCAATATTCTCACCATTGAGTAAAACAACGGTCTCCTTTGTTCTGCCCACGATCTTGAGCGTATTATTGTACGTAATCATTCCAAGATCACCGGTATTAAACCAACCACCCTTCGTGAGAACTTTGGCCGTAACCTCGGGACGTTTGTAGTAACCTTTCATAATCTGAGGGCCTCGCACATGGATTTCCCCCTTCACACCTTTTTTCGGCGGATATAAAATATTTCCACTCTCCACGTCTTTTAAAAGTAATTCAACTTCGGGAAAAAGCGGACCTACGCTTCCGATCACCAAATGATCCGGTGTACGAAATGCAAGACCTGGAGAGGTTTCAGTTAAACCATATCCTTCAAACAGAGGAATTCCGATCACATTAAAAAATTCATCGATATGAAAAGGCAGTGCACCTCCGCCTGAAACGGTCCCGCGCAGTTTTCCACCGGTAGCTTCTCGTATTTTTTTTAGAACAATCGTGTCAAGAATTAGATAAGGAACAGAAAATAGGATGATCGCAAGAATAGATTTTCCGCTGATACATAATGATTCTATAATATTTCGTCCCTTTAAATCCAGCCGATTCCCTCTAAGAAAATGTAAAGCGCGCTGAACTTTCAGAGCACAAAAATAGGCGCTCTGAAATAAGAGCCTTTTTACCGCTGATCCCGATCGGATTTTTGATTGAATCCCTTGATAGATATTTTCCCACAATCGAGGGGCAGATGCCATAAACGTAGGTTTAACAATGGATAGATCTTCCTTAATATTTCGTATATTTGTGTAATATTGCGCGGCCCCCATCGCGATCGTTCCCATCTGAAAAACTCTTTCGAAGCTGTGCCACACGGGTAAAATCGAAAGGAACCGATCCTTAGGACCGATATCGATCGGAATGTTGCGCAATTGCGAGATCATATTGGCATGAGTTAACATGACACCTTTCGGTTCTCCTGTCGTGCCGGACGTATAAATGATGGTAAATAGATCATCAGGTTGAATTGCCGCGACTCGTTCCTCCACCTTACGATCGCCTGACGCTCGCAATTTTTGTCCTTTCGCAATGAGGTCCGTCATTCGAATTATTTTTTTATCAGCAATATCCGCATCGTCATCCATAAGGACGATCTGAGTAATGTTCGGGAGATGACTTAAATGATTCTGTATCTTTCGCAGAATGGATTCATTTTCTACGAATACGATCTTCGCGTCAGAATGAGGGAGAATATAACGAATATCTCCGTCCGTTACGTCCGCTCCTCTTGGAACATCGACCGCGCCGCTTAACAATATGCCATAGTTTGCAATGATCCATTCTTTTCTATTTTCTGATAGAACGGCCACGTGTTCGCGAGCTTTCAATCCCAAATCGGCGATTAACCCCGTTGCGAGTGCAACGCCTGTCTCATAAACTTCGCGAAAGGTTATAGTAATAAATTCTTTGTTTTTATTTCTTGTTCCAAATGCCGCCTTATCCCCAAATTTCTGCGCAGAATCATAATACATTTCCGCTAAGTTTTTCGCCGTGACTTTTGAACTCATTTTTTCTTTTTCTCCGATATCAAAGACGATATCAGTGATTGGAAAAAGGATCTTGAACGCAGCGGCTATTTTGAAAAGAAGATCGCATTAAACGGCTCTTTCTTTTTTGTAAAGTCAGAGGGGCTAATTCCGAACGACCGGCGAAAAATACGCGTAAAATGAGATTGGTCGGCAAATCCTCCCTCGTAGGCCGCATCAGCCAAGTGCGGCCTGCTAGCCAAATGATCAACGGCCTTCTTTGTTTTTAACCAAAGACGATAGGCGGAAAAAGGAACACCGGTTTCCTGTCTAAAAAGATGGCGAAAACGTTCGACCGATAATCGAGCTTCAAAGGCTAAACGGGAAAGGGAGAAATCGTCCAACTCTACATTCGAAATACTTTTTTGAATTCGACTATCTAATTCACCTTTGTCCCTCATCGGAAAATCTTTATTTAGAATTTCAAGAATTTGTGCGCGTACTTTCGTATCGGATTCCTTTAGGATGGATGCTATCTGATCCTTTTTTTTGTCAGTGAATATATCTCCAACTTCAAATGCGGAGTGATTCGCCGCCAAACTTCTTTCGTAAAAAAGATGATATCCTGTCGTCAATGGATCTAAAAAAAGGAGTGTTAAATCGCCTTCGACTTGTTGCATTTCGTGGCTCACACCCGATGGAATAAAAACTGAGTTATATGTCTTCCAGTCTCCATCGCGAGTGCGTAATTGAACACGGCCTTCATCGGGCAAGCTGATCTGAATATAAAAATGACTGTGACGTCCCGTTAAAAATCCATTCCCGCGGTATGTTGCAAGATCATTCCATATCAAAAATCGCTTCATATTTCTTGAATCTCAGAACTCGGAATATTCGGCGAGCTTAAATGATGCTCCGGGTAACCTACCTGTTACGGATTGGAACTCCGCACATTATTTGTCTGTGGATCGATTTCTGCAAACGGAGCAGGGTCACTCAAAGAAAACGAGCGGTTAGAAGAATTCTCTAAACTTTTGTCTCACCAAAAAAGGATTTCAGGAAAAATTTCGTTTCGGTAGAATTGAATTCAAATCAAACCGACCTAAAAAAAATAGGATCTCAGGGTGTTGTTTTTTAAACGACAGTTTTTTATGAATATGAGTCAATCTTACGATAATAAAATTAAACGTAGAGAATTTCAAATGGATAAGCCAAAAATATTTACAACTTCGTTTGCAAGCGTATACCCGCTGTATTTGCAAAAAGCAAAGAAAAAAGGACGTAAGAAATCGGAAGTCGATCAAATCATCTTTTGGCTTACTGGCTACGATGCGAAATCGTTAGAGGAAAAACTAATTAAACAGACAAATTTTGAAGAATTTTTCGAAAGCGCTCCTCACATAAACGATAACGTTTCCCTTATAAAGGGAACCATTTGCGGTTACAAAATTGAAGAAATCGAAGACGAACTTATGCGTAAGATCCGTTATCTTGATAAATTAGTTGATGAACTTGCAAAGGGAAAGTCTATGGAAAAAATTTTACGAAAGTAAGTTCATGAGTAAAAATTAAAATTATCGATATGCTTAAACGACTGATCTCGATCTTGTTTCTCGCTTCATTTTTTGCGGCATTGCCGGCATGGTTTTTATCGACATTGGAAGGATGGATTTCCATCGATTGTTTTCGAATGGAATCCGCGAATACCATGGAGTGTGTTGTATCGGAAAGATTCGCCTTCTCTTCCCGTAACCTTACGTATACAACTACTGCAGCCCGTTCTCTGAAGATCTCTCAAAAAGTTCGACGCGGCGAGAATATAACGTATCAACTGATTCTTTTGACGCCGAGCGGTGAAGTGCAAATTTTACGTTCCTCAATCGGGAATTCAGATGTCATTCGGATCGCAACTAAATTGAATGAGGCCCTCAAGTCTAACGCGATGGAATTTCACGCAGAAGTCGACCCCGATCCGTTTTTTTGGGTATCGTTCAGCTTAATGATACTCTTTGCCGGAGTCGGCGCATCCATCGTGTTTTTCACACCTCGATCCGAAAAACATTGAAGTCTAATTCAAACGATTAAAGGTCCAATCGTATCAGCTTTAGTATTCGAAACCGAAGTAAAGAAAGCCGGGGCCGTTCTTAATTGCGCTTGAATGAGATAAAGTTCTAATCTGCTTCCTACTAAAACTTTTGATAAGCTACCCCAGATTCTAAAATTATGTTGACATGCAGGTATTTGCCTGCATATTGTTTTGTATGCCGAAAGAAATGCGAGGAGCAGACAAGGTGTTCAAAGCGCTGGCTGATCCGAATCGCAGGAAAGTTCTCGATCTCCTTTATGCCAACAACGGACAAACGTTATCAGCTCTTTGTGAACACCTCGATATGCAGCGACAATCGGCGACGCAGCACATCGACATTCTAATCGATGCGATTCTGGTAACGGTAGTTTGGAAGGGCAGGGAGAAACTCCACTTCATTAATCCCGTACCGATTTACGAGGTTTATGAACGTTGGGTCAGAAAATTTGAACAAAATCGCTTAAAACTTTTACACGATTTGAAATCACAACTCGAAGGAGAAAACGATGGAAAAACCTAATTTCGTCTATGTCACTTACATAGCGAGCACACCGGAGAAGGTATGGCGTGCATTGATTGATACGGAAGTAACTCGCCAATATTGGCTTGATCCGTTATCTAACAAACCGGCGCACGTAAACGTTTCGGATTGGGAGCCCGGTTCGGAATGGAGGCACGAGTGTGTGGATGAAACCAGGACAACCGATATCATAGGAAAGGTGGTCGAAAGTATTCCTCCCAGTCGGTTAGTTCTTTCATGGGCTAGGCCGAACGAAGTTGAAGAAGAATCAAAACATTCGCGAGTAACATTCGATATTGAACCTTACGGCAATGGGTTAGTTCGATTGATTGTTACCCACGAGGATTTAGATAATCAAATGTATGCGGGAATATCCAAAGGTTGGCCAATGATTCTTTCGAACCTTAAAACATTTTTGGAATCCGGTCATGTTCTTTCACAGCAAATTTCGTGACCTAATTACTATGCGACCTTGAACATACGATTTTTTAAAAACTTTCCAATGGAGAATCAATATGACTAATCCTTATTCAGGCGGATGCGCTTGCGGTGCAATTCGTTACGACATTTCTGATGAACCGATATTTATGAATGATTGTCAGTGCCGGGACTGTCAAAGGATGAGTGGTACCGGTCACGGGTCTTATCTGACGTTTCCTTCTCGGAAATCCGTAAAGCTCGATGGCGAAGCAAAACACTTTGATATGGTTGGCGACAGCGGTAATATCAAGACTGGCGGCTTTTGTCCAAAATGCGGCTCGCCGGTCTATATGACGTTCGCCGCAATGCCGGAACTATTTACGGTGCATGCTACAAGCCTGGATGATCCAAGCCGATACAAACCCCAGGCTGTGACATATGCTCTACGCGGTTATACTTGGGATCATATTGATCCTTCGCTTCAAAAATTTGAAAAAATGCCTTCAACATGAAGGATTGTCAGCAAGAAAGGAGTTGTCAGTGGAAGCTCGCTTGGATCAGTTTTTTGTTTATTTTATACTTTTATCAAAGATAAGAATGATCTTCACGATCAAAACGGAAACAAGATACTTAACAATCTATTCATTAAGATAAACAAGATAATTTTACGTTCAGCATTCTACCTTAAGTTAGGCTTTATCGCCTAACTTCTTTTTCCCACTCCCGGCCTTTCAAGATGTTCTTTATTTGGTCGATCAAGCATCATCGAGAGAACCATAGCAAATGAGAATAAAGAAATAGAAAAAGACTTTATTGATCGAAATTTCCTCAGTAGACATTTCTGTGAGCGAAAAAAATACTAAAAAAAGACGAGGTTAAAAATGAGCGAGAGCATTGAAATTTACGGTCCCTTGGCTTATCTAATCGGAAAATGGGAAGGAGATAAAGGCCTTGATATTTCGCCGCAGCGGATCGGGAAAGGGGTAAAACAATACAATGAAACCGTTATCTACGAACCGATCGGAACGACGACAAATGCACAATCACAAGTCCTGACCGGACTCTTCTATCGGCAGTTGGTCAGAGAAAAATCGAACGATACGATCATTCACGATCAAACGGGATATTGGATGTGGGAAGCTAAAACAGGAATCGTATTTCATTCGTTTGTGATTCCAAGAGGAACTTGTGTCGTCGCCGGAGGTGTTTATAAGGAAGCCGCCGAGCCGATCCGTATCGAGGTGAACGCTAAGGAAGGAGATCCGGACTGGGGAATTATTCAGCCGCCATTTATGAACTCAAATGCGAAAACCTTGGAATTTAAGAATACACTCGTTATTCGCGGTGAACATCTTTTTTATTCGCAGGAATTGAAAATTCAAATCTACGACAGAATCTTTATTCATACCGATGAAAATTCGTTAACTCTTCGGAGAAGTTGAGATTCTCAAACGCCTTCGGAACTTAAAGCTGTTATTCCATCGATCATAGCCGTTTTATTCAAAGAATTAATTTTTCGTATCCGCTACATTCAAGTAAACGAAATACTTCTAATATATTATAATCATGTTAAGTGACCTTTTGTTCCGCTTAACTGATCATAAAATTATTGTACAAAAAGGTATTCGTAAATGGAGAACGTGGATGATCGTCGATTATGCCATTATACTTCGGGCGCGGTCGCCGTTCCGCGCGGATCGAATGTTATGGATTCAGAAATCGATTACATTCTCAATCACAGCGATTGTGAATTTGTATTTATAGAAAAGGAGAATTATCTTTTTTTAGGAACTGGACTTAAAAAAATAGAGAAGCCGACCGTTGAGGTCGGCTTCCATAAGGATTCTTAATTTCTAAAAAGATTCCGAATCTAAGAACCGAGCGGAAATTCTTCCCTAAAATGCCATCCTTGATTGGATGAAACATTCTAAGGAAATCGAATTACGGCTCGGTCGTAAAACCGGTGGTCTGAGTAAAGTCCGCTCCAAGGGCATTATCGGACGCATCTCGGATCGTCCCTTTGATTCTAACTTTGTAAGTCGTATTGGGTAATAGACTTCCTCCGCCGGAATTGACTCGAATTCGATTGTTCCCTGTATAGACGGTAAGAGCATTCAAGCGGATGCAATTGACAAAGTTGTCCATCGAAAGTTGAATGTTTCCTCTGCAAGCTCCGTTGGAAATATTTCGACTAAAATCATTCGGATTCATTTCTTTGGAGAAACGAATTTCGACATTATAACCTGTGTATGGTTGATTTACACTTCCATCGTTCGGTGTAATCCCAAGAATCGTGGGGGGAGCGTTGTCTAAATCGTTTCCAGTCGTAAATCCGGTCGCCTGAGTTCCACCTGCAAAGGCATTTCCAGACAAATCTTGAATTCCGTTTGCGAGTCTTATCTTATAAACAGTCTGAGGCTCTAACGGATCTATTAGAAAAAAGGAATGAACCAGTCCGATATTGTCTCCCTCGTAACGGAAATTTGCATTCAATCTTACGCACGTATTGAAGTTATCCGCTGAAATCTGAACCGTCCCTGAGCAAGTATTGTTTATAGGATTCAATACAAACGAAGTCGGATTCATTTTCTCCGTAAAACCCAATGTGAAAACCCGATTTCTCGCTACTCCGATTTGGTTGTCATTTGGAAAGATTTGCGCCAATTGAGGAGCTGTGGAGTCGTTGGTTTGAGTAACAAAGAAGAGGATCTGCTCATTCAATGAGTTTCCGGCTACGTCTTTTGCGCCCGCAGTGATTTTGATCTCGTAATCTTCAAAATTTTCCAATGGTATAGCGGGTTTTATAGCTACCGATCGCATTTGATTGAAGAACTGTGGTTGCACAGCGATTCTTTTGCAGCTAACAAAATTGTTATTCGAAATCTGGATGCTGCCCGAGCAAGTGGTGTTCGTAGTGTTTACGTTAAGCGAAGTCGCCTCCATTGCTTCGGTGAAGGTAACGGAGATAGATGTATTAGTTCCTACCAATGCATCGCCGTCGTAGGGAAGAGAGTGTTGAATCCCCGGCGCTGTTATGTCGGCGCTTGCAGACGTGCCGAAAGAGGTGGTCACGGTAGCGGAAAGTTTTCTTCCGCTTTCGTCGACAATCGTGTCCAGCACCCTGATTTTGTACGGAGTGGAGGTGGCTAAGTTGTTTGCCGGATCTAATCGAAAGGAAGCGCTGTTAGTACCAAAGGGAGAGGTTGGCGCGGAATTCATACGAACACAAGTCACGAAGTTATCGGAGGAAAGGCTGACCGAACCCGAGCAGTTGTTATCTGCGGTATTGGTTGTGACGGAATTGATGTTCACTACTTTCGAGAAAACGACCGTTAATTTGGCGTTAATCGGTATGTTCGCCGCGTTGTTAAGCGGAGTCGTTTGGGTAAGAGCTGGTATCAAGGGAGATGAGGACGGCGGCAAAATTCCCGTCTCGGGAGGTGGAGGGGATGTATTCTGCGATCCGGAAGAACTAAGCAAAGGAAGAAGGGTTGTTTCTGCGCCACCGGCTTCCTTCTTGTCTCCGCAGGATAGAATGGCAATCCCTAAAAGAACGACTAAGGTAATGTTAAACAGTCTAAGAGATGATTTACGTTTTTTCCAATTTTTCATTAGGGCTTCTCCGATTTTCCCGGATCGCGAACGATTTAGGTTTTTTAGTTATGAGTCATGACTCATATTATTATAACCTACGAATATATTTTTTTACGAAAGCGCGCTCTTTTCTCATTCCTAAATACATGTCGTTTATTCCTTAGTTTTTTATAAGGAGAAGGATCACGTTGTCCCGCTTCGGTCTTGGAAAGATGTGCAGATTACGGAGAAATCCGCTCAACGTCATAAAAGTCAAAAAGGAAGCGAGTTTCTAAACAAGTACACATAACGTTTCCGATTTGAAAAATATCGACCGAAAATAAAGGCCATTCGGATAGAAGATTTGAATGGAAAGCGAATGTTTGGATCCAGCTTGTCCTATAACGATGTCAACGTGAACTCGATGTTTCAATTCGGGAAAGGAATCGTATCCCGGTTGATTCGTTCTCTGGAACGGTAAAAATCTGCTTTAGGACGAAGGTGTTTATGAAAAAAAACGAAAAATTCTTAAATCTCATCTTTTTATCGACTCTGTTTCTACAATCGGCTTGTGCGCCCACTCACGATTACGATCTCCCCAACTCATGGTTTTTTGGAATCGTAACTCTTTTTGTTCTTTCGATATCCTGCGTCATTCTTCTGGCTCTGAAAAAATGGTTTTTCATTTCCGTCTTAGTCGGTGTATTTACCTCCTCTTTGATTTATTTGATATCCGCCGTGATGTTGATCACGTATGACGATACTTGTAACGATCGGAGAAACCTTGGGGAATGTTGGTCGAACTCATCTTTAACTTTAAAGGAAGGTATAGTTACAGTTGTGTGTTCATTCTCAGCGGTATTGTTTTATGTGTTCTCTCTTTTTACTTTGATCATCGTGATAAGATTCTTGTCCCGTTATTTGAGAGCAGACAAGAAAGAGAAATGAAGGTTTATGTAGAATTTAGAATCTCGCCTTTCTTAATCTGAGATTTGGGCAACGTTCACTTTTGAATTGCTTGTTCCATTAAGGCCGGGTTAAAAATTCTTAATATTCTTTGATCATTCGAATTCGGGTAAAATGGTTTTCTGTTAAATAGAAGAACGGGAAAAAAGTGGATTCTGCGAAATCATTCGTGTTTCACGAATGCCTTCCCGCAATCTCGTCAAACGATTGATTCACGGTCTTTGGATGGATCTCCTTTGTACGAATTTCATTTTCGATCCAGGAATTTTTAATTTTTTCGAGTTCCTTTCTTCTTTTTTCGACGTATTCCATTCCTTTGCTCATCTGTTCAAATTGGATCTTTGAAATTTGACGATCCAAAGACGTTTCCAGCCAACCGTAAGCGTGAACCAAAAATAAAATCTTATCAAACCAAGAAGCTTGATTCTCAAAACATAAGAACTTAAGTTTGAAAAAGGATTTCTGGAAATCTAAGTTAGAGAATAAGGACGGGAAGGTTTTTTTATTTGTATGTAATACATATAAAAAGGATTTGAGCATTTCCTTTTTATAAGCGAATTTATGAATCATTATTTCCATCAACGAAACTACGTTTTCCGCGCTTTTATTAAGAAGGCAGTGAAATTTTTTCCCTTTTTCAAACCATTCGCCGGATATGTAATCGCGGTCGTTTTTTATATCTTCTATCACCCTAAACGAAAACTCTCTGTCCTCTTCTAAGTCTATCATCACGAACTTCGAAAGGCTTTCATTCTTCATGGACATCATCGTTTTTAACAATTTGATGGATCTTAATTCTTGAGTGGAAATGTTAAGATATTTCTCTTGATCGTTTTTTTGGCTGATATAATAACAAAGAGTGATGAAGTCGGCTATTTTTTCCGGGAGTCCCTCTAAATCCAAATGGATTTCGGCTAATTCCCGGGAAAGAAAGGTCTCTTCCAACTCTTGAAGAGATCCTTCGAAGTTGGATTCTATCTCAAGATTATTCCGAAATTGCAGGAGCTGATTCCAAACTTTAGGATATTCTAAACTGATTTTTGGAATGAATTGCTCTAAATAATATTTTTTCACGATCTTAAGCGTATCATCCGCAAGTTCGTCGGCGACATGAAATAATCCTGCGGTTTTAGTGACTGCGATAAAACCGTTGTCTTGAATCGTTTTTAGAATGATATTAATACTTTCAGTGATTACTTCTTCTTTTGCAATTCCATCATAACAAAATGAAACGATCCAACTTTTACAATCGAATGAATCTCTCAATAAGGACTTGCTGGTTCCGGATAATAGAAACTCTAAAATTGGAGCCAATTCAGCAACGTGATAAGGTTCGCAGGAGAGAATGTAGTTTTGAATCGAAAACGCGGAGCGGCTCAAGCTGTTGAGAAAAATTTCCTTGAGATGATTTGCGCCGTTGAGATTGAATTCTTTTCCGGATAATAGATTTAAATAAACGAGGAGCTCTTTGGTTTCAGATTTAAAACGAAATTCCGGAAATACAAGAATCAACCCCATATCGGACATTTTTTTTAAAATCTCAAAATGGTTCATTTTAGCGCTGTCGTCTTTCCAAACTCTCAAAAGTTTCCCCGAAAAAAAATACTCAAGCGTCGAGTGATTTCGGATTCGAAACAGTAGATCGATTTCCTTATTCGAGAGATGAATCGCGGCCTTTACGGTCGCATCCGTTTCGTCGCTTAGAAACAAATAGGGGGGTAGGAACTTGGTATATTTATCCCGATCATACAGAGATTGTTGGTTGTTCATTCTTTGAATCCGACTGAGGAAACATTCGATTCGTCTAATTTTCCACAATTGTAATCAATCAGATTACCTACTGAAAATTAAAAAGTCCAACAATTTATTTACTGAACGGCGATTGACTAAAAATAATGCGACGTTCTGGTTTCCGTCTTAAAAGTGGATTTAGTCGCATTAGTTTTACATGGAATTCTAAAGGTATTTTTCAAAGCCTCATTACGTCCATCAAACACTCGGCCTTTCTGTTTTTTAGAGCGCTGCTTTCGATTACAAAACTCAAAAAAGTATTCAACGAAGGATTTTTATTTTCAGGAATCCAAAATACGGATACCGGTAAGTATAACTTTTTGATTGGAATAAACTGTGTCTCGGAAGGGACAACATTTTGCGCGCCTAAGATTGTCAGAGACAGACCTTTTCCAGTAGCGACCAAAATGGGACAACTTTCTCTTTCCTTTTTCATATACACTTTCGGTTTAATCCCGCTCTGTTTAAAAAGTTGAAAAATCGTATCATAAAAATTTCCCGTTTCCTTTTTAGGATGTAGAATGATCGTTTCGTTTTTTAATTCCCGAAGTTCTATTTCCTTTCTTTTGGCTAGTGGATGTTTTTTGGGAACTAAAACTCCAAAACCTTCGTCGTTTACGGAATGTTGTTCGATGCCTTCTTCGGAAACCGTACCCTCCATAAAACAAACGTCAAACTGACCGGATCTCAAACCCTTGAAAATCCTGTTCCTTGACTCTTGGTGAAGTTGAAACTTTAATTTTGGAAATCGGTCCTGAAACTCGCCTATGATTTGGGGGAGGTTTGCCAAGAATGTAGTCGTAGAAAAACCGATACTCAAGGCGCCTGATTTGAGTTTGCCGATGGAACGAATCTCTCTTTCAAGATTTTCGACTCTCTCTATGATTTCTTTTCCTTCTTTTAAAAGGAAAACGCCTGCGCCGGTTAACTTTACCTGTCTTGTCGTTCTTTCAAAAAGTTTGGTCGAAAGTTCCTCTTCCAAAGAGGAAATCAATCGTGTTAAAGGCGGTTGCGACATCCCGAGAATTTCGGCGCTTTTTCTGAAATTAAGTTCTTCCGCGACTACTACAAACGATTTGAGTTTTGATAAATCCATTTATATTTGATACCATAAAGGTATCAATAGATCAACTTATAAAAAATATTTCGAAAAAATAGATTCTTATTTTTATAAGTCTTTACATTCGCAGATGTAGTTTCATTTTTTATACCGTATCGATTGGAATCGATCGTTCAAAACAAGGACAACAGAGAAAATTTCGGAAGAGAATCGTTTTTTGATCTCTATCTTCCCGACCGCCGGAGAACGTCTGATTTTTTTCTCTTAACTTTAATTTGTTTTAAGGAGTAGAATCGAATGAAATTTGATTATGAAGTTCTTATCATCGGCGGAGGGCCAGCGGGGCTGAGCGCTGCGATGTCTTTGGGACGTATGAGCAGAACCGCTTTGGTTTGCGACGATAGTCGTCCTCGGAACGCGCCTTCTTCTCATCTCAATAATTTTCCCACTCGTGACGGCATTCACCCCGCCGAGTGGAGAAGATTGGTAAAAAAAGATTTGGAAAAATATTCAACGATCGGATTTTTTGAAGGATCTGTTTTATCCGTTGAAAAATCAATCTCCGGATTTTCCGCCGAACTTTCTTCGGGAGCCGTTGTCCGTTTTAAAAAAGTGATTCTTGCTTATGGTGTGGAGGATAAGTTTCTCCCCGTTCCCGGTTTTAAGGAACTCTGGGGAAAATCCATTTTTCATTGTCCTTACTGTCACGGTTTTGAAATCCGGGGATCTCGCCTCGGTTTTATCTCAAACAACGAAATGACATTCCATATGTTGCCTTTGATCCACGATCTCGCTTCCGATCTGATTCTTTTTACTAACGGAAAGGCGGAATTTGGAGAGGAACAACGATCCGTGATCGAACAAAAAAACATAGAATTGATAGAGGAGAGAATTACGGGTTTTGTTTTTGAAGGTGAACAGTTAAAAGCGGTGTCTCTGGCAAACGGCGAGACCAAAGAGAGAGAGGCGGTTTTTTTCCATCCAACGTTGCCGTTTCTACTCAAATCTCAAATCGGCGAGACTCTCGGTTGTGAAAAAAATCAATTCGGTTTTTACAAGGTGAACGAGAGGGGAGGTACGACCGTTGACGGAGTTTTTGCTTGTGGAGACAACGTGAGTCCGGCGCATTCCGTTTTATTGGCCGCAGCTTCGGGCACGATGGCCGGTATCGGAGTTGTTTCGGCGTTATTGGGAGAAGGTTTTACTCACGCATAGGAGATTGATTTTCGGATCTTCTTGTGATTTTTGATTAGACAGAGGTTTCTTTTTTGGTTGTAAGAATCGAGGAAGTTACGCCATTCTAAGACGCCTCTTGTCTTTTGTTTACGTTGGGGAGAATCCAATTCCGCTCCAAAAAAATCAAATGAATTCGTTTTGACTCGAGTCAAACGTTAGGCTCGATATCGTACCAGCCCTCCTTTGAGCGACTTCGGAGTTTTTCTCCCGTTTTTCAAATTAATTGATTTATAATACAACAGCACTCCGTTGTTATAATTGTATAACGAAATCCAGTCTTAAGGAAGATAGTCGAGCCAAGTCTGGACGCGTTATATGACACAAATTATCTTATCAGCTCTCATCTCCTTTTTCTTTTTATCCAGTTTCGTAAACTGTTTAAACGGCGGTTCGAATCATCTCCCGCCGATTTTTTCTTATATCGATCTAAAAGGAGGATCGCCAACGGTTCCGTTTGGTGTTTCTCAGATTACACCGGGTGTGGGCGTCAACGGCGTTTCTTTGAATACCTCGATTCAAGTTACCTTTAATCGAAATCTGGATTTTTCTTCGATGTCGGCTTCCTCCTTTCAATTGTCCGAAGGTTCTACTCCGATTCCGGGTAATGTGACGGTAAACAATTCGAATCTTGTTTTTACGCCTTCTTCTCCGCTCGCATCCTCTACCGTATATACGGTGATTCTTTCCAAAGATCTAAGATCGGCGGACGGTTTGCTCCTTAACGAGAATTTCAGTTGGACTTTTACAACCGCGACCGTCTCCGATCTGATCGCCCCCGTTGTTTCTCTTGTTACTCCGATCCACTCGAGCGTTTCCGTCCCGATAAACACATCCTTAACCGTTGCCTTTAGCGAGACTATGAATTGTACTTCCCTAAACGGATCCTCTTTTACTCTAAACGATGGCGTTTCGGTGTCGGGTAACGTTACTTGTTCCGGTTCGACGGCGACCTTTACGCCGTTTTTATCGCTCTTGTCTAATACGAATTATACCGCCAACGTTAGCATCGCGGCCCGTGATCTCGCGGGGAATCCGATTGCCTCTTCTTTTAGCTGGAGTTTTACTACGGGCTCTGCTCCGGATTCTTCTCCTCCCTCCGTGTCGTTTGTTAGTCCCGCAAACGCTTCCACCGGATTTGCCGTCAACCGATCCATCGCAGTCGCATTCAGCGAAGTTCTCGACTGCACCACCTTGAATACCTCCAGTTTTGTTTTGAGCGACGGGTCCTCCGTTCCCGGAACCGTCTCTTGTCTCGGAACCACCGCTTTTTTTAATCCTTTAGCGTCCCTATCCTATGGCGTTACTTATACGGTCGCCATTACTACCTCTGTCAGAGATATTTCGTCTAACGCGCTTGCTTCTCCTTTTTTATGGACTTTTACTACCGGTGCGGGACCCGATCTTACGCCGCCTACGGTTTCTTTAGTAACTCCTTCCAATTCTCTTTCCGGAGTAGGCGTGAACACGAGCCTAAGCGCGGTTTTTAGCGAATTCATCGATTGTTCTACTCTCACAACGGCGAGTTTTACTCTTGAAGGAGCTTCCGGCGTTCCAGGAACCGTAAGTTGTCTCGGAACCTCTGCGACGTTTACCCCAAGTGCGAATCTTGCCTACAACTCGGTCTATTCCGTCGACATATCAACGGCCGTGAGAGATCTCGCAGGAAATCCGATGGCAGGAACTTATTCCTGGAGTTTTACGACGGGTCCCGCACCGGATTCTTCTCCTCCCTTGATCTCTATTACAAATCCATTGAATACTTCCACTGGATTCAGCGTAAATGGAATCCTAAACATCGCTTTTAGCGAAGCCTTAAATTGTATCTCGGTTACTACCGCCAGTTTTACCTTGAGCGACGGCTCCTCCGTTCCGGGAACGGTCGGTTGTTCCTCTAACACCGCGACGTTCACGCCGATTACGTCCTTGGCGTATAACACGTCGTATACGGCTACGATCACGACTGCGGTTACGGATATGGCCGGTAACTCGGTATCCGCCCCGTTTGTTTGGACTTTTACTACGGGCTCGGCTCCGGACGTTACGGCTCCGTCAATTTCGATTGTAAATCCGATTCATTCTTCCGTCGGGCTTGCGACTAGTACTAACATTTCCGCGGCATTTAGCGAAGGAATGGATTGTACTTCGCAGACCACGGCGACCTTTACTCTTAACAACGGAGCTTTCGTTCCGGGAACGGTGAATTGTTCAGGACCAAACGCGGTTTTTACGCCGAACGTTTCGCTTCTTTCCGGAACTACTTATACGGCTACGATTCATTTGGGCGCAAAGGATCTCGCAAACAATTCGATTGCTTCCGTCTTTAGTTGGAGTTTTACTACGGGGGCGTCGCCGGATACGACTCCGCCGGGAGTTTCCATTCAGAATCTTCGAAACAAAAGTCTTGTGGAATCCGGTTTTGTCATCGGAACCTCGAACGACATAGGCGGTGTTGCGCTTGTAGAAGTTTCCATCGACGGGGGAGCGTATATGTCCGCGTCCGGTACGACGACTTGGAATTTCAAACTTCCTTCAGGAACTTCGACTTGGAGCGCTGGATCACAACACACGATCGCGGTTCGAAGTAAGGATTCTTCCGGTAATTTTTCCTCCGTTGTTTCGGTTCAAGTCAGAAAAGGGACTAACAAAGATATAAACGGCGACGGTTACGTGGACATGGTGACCGGAGAATACGGGCAAGGTCTGGTTTATATCTTTCATTCTTCCGGAACCTCGGGAATTACCGCGACGAATGCAAGTTTAGCAAATCGTTATATAGTCGGTAATACATCCGATGAATTCGGCAAGTCGGTCGTTTTAGGAGATCTCAACGGCGACGGTTATTCGGATGTGATCGTGGGTGCTCCAGCGGCTAACACGAACACAGGACGTGTTTATGCGTTTTATTCTTCTGGAAGTTCCGGCGTAAACATTTCTTTTGTTTCCTTCGCTTCCGTAAAAATCGACGGAGCCGTCTCCAGCGAAAGATTCGGGTTTGCCCTAGAAACTGCGGACGTGGACGGAAACGGTTACTCCGATCTTATCGTAGGCGCACCGTATTCTTCAACTAACACCGGAAAGGTGTACGTCTTTCATTCTACCGGGACGCCGGGGATTGTGGATACGAGCGCGGCCACTGCGAACGTTATTCTTGCCGGTTCCGCAACTAACGAATTTTTCGGCAGCGCCTTGGTTGCGGGAAACGTCAACGGCGATATCTATTCCGACGTGGTCGTCGGCGCCTACGGTTACAGCGCACAGAAGGGCAGGGTTTCGATTTTTCACGGATCTTCCGCCGGAATAGGAGCCGTCTCTTCTTTGATTACCAACTCGGGAGGAAGCGGTCAGTTTGGATTCTCACTTACTCTTGCGGATGTCAGCGGCGACGGTTATGCGGATTTAATCGCGGGCGCTCCGTTTCTAAACAGCGCCAAGGGACACGTAGTAGTCTTTGTCTCTTCAACAACTCCTGCCGGAATTTTGAGCGGAGGTTTGGGAGGCGCCAACTTTATCATACAAGGAACCGTAATCAGCGATCATCTCGGTTATACGGTTGCGGCGAGAGACTTGGATCTGGACGGTAGAGCCGACTTGATCTTAAATTCCACGCCGAACTCTCCCGCACAAGGAATCGTCTACGTCTATATGACTCCGTTTCCTTCTTATACGGATACGAGCACAGCGACTCTTACGATGACGGGACCAATGGGCGATCTCTATGGTTGGGGTCTATCGACCGGGGACGTAAACGGCGACGGTTACGGGGATCTCTATGTCGGTTCTCCCGGTTATAACAACGGCGCTTTTTTAGGAAGAACGTTTATCTTTCATTCTTCCGGAACGGGTTTGAACACAAACCTGCCTTCTTCCGCGTCTCAAATCCTGGACGGCTCCGGTTTGACCGGAGGAACCGGCAACTGGTTCGGCAGGAGTCTTTATTAAAAGTAAGAATCAATATGTTAGAATAGAATGATATTAGAATATTTTCTAATATCGATCGTGCGAAGCGGCCAGGGCATAAGCTCGGCCGTCCTGCCACAAAGTCTCCAATACGGAAGCGAGGACGGGCGCGTTCCAAACGGTTTGAAAATTAATTTTGGTTTTAATTTTAGGATTTGAATCCGAAAAAAGATACAAATGTCCTTCTTGCGAATATTTCCGAAGATCCTTCCATTCCACAAAATGATCTTCGTTTTTTTGAAACCACTTAACGACGAGAATTTTCACTCCTTTCGGAGTAACTTCTAAATTCTGAATCTTATAGGATCTTCCGTTTTCAAGATTTTCGAGCGCTTCTTCAGCGAGTCTTTTTGTAATATGTTCCCAAAGAGAATCTATGATTTTTAGATATCGGTCTTCTATTTTTTTGTTGGTCACAAAAAGTCGAAGCGATTGAAATCCGATTTGTATCGATTGATTTTTACCGTCTCGGAGGCCGATAGAATAGAGTCGATTTGCTTTGATTCCGTTGATATACAACTGAGTGATTCCATATCGGATCTCTTTGATATCATGACATCGGAGTTGAAGTTTTCCGAATTGAATCGTTTTAGAATCGATCCGAAGTCTTTTTTGAAAAGGATCCAAAATACTCTTTCTTAGATAAAGATCGACGTCCTGATTCATCTTGGAAAGATATCGAGCGGCAAAAAGGAGTTATGGTCAAGATTTACTTCGAGCCGGTACGGAAAAAGGAAACAAACTCACGAGATGAGGAAATAAAAAACCGGTTTCAAAGAACAGTAAGCATCCTTTCGATCTGTTCGTTCTGGATATACCAGCGAATCGTTTCCCCCTTTCCGAAAACGGAAGAAGGCGAAATTCCGAAGATCTCCCGAAACACATTGGTGAAGTGAGCCTGATCGTAAAAGCCCGCTCCAAGCGCCGCGTCCGTGAGGGTGGCGCCTTCTTTGAGGGCGATCACCGCTGTCTTGATTCGAAACCACTTACGAAAGGCGCGGAGGGGAAGGCCGACGACATTCTTAAATTCGTGTTGCAGCCAGGACGCGGACATTCCGATTTCTTCGGCGAGTTCTTCGACGTTTACGGTTTCCTCCGGATTCTCCACGAGCTTTCGCAAAACACGGATAAGACGATCGTCGTCTTGAATGTTTTTGGCGGGCGCCAATCGATTAAAAGGAAACGAACGACTTAGAATTTCGGGATATCGTTCCGGGTCTGCGGAATGAATTTCAGAACAGGTTGTAATCAACTCACGAGCCCATGTAGGATTTTCGGAAAGCCCTTTTGGGCCCGCTTCCTTTGCCAGGATCGCTCCGATTTCACTTCCTGGATCTGCGAACAAAATTCCGACCGTTCCGCTCAGAATTGTCTCGTGACTCAGGGTTCCATCAAAAACAAAACAACGCGAACTCATCCATTGTGAATTTCCTTTGACTCGTTTTCTGATTTCCGTATCCAGTCCGACGACCGTCGCGGAAGTAACGGTAGAATGAAACGCGAGGTCCGGTAATTTTCCTACGAACAACACGGCTCCTCGGAGCGCACAAATTACGTTCTGCATCGGTTCATGTTAATCGGAAACGAGACCCAAGACAATTGAAATCTATGATAGATAAATCGAACGAGCGAAAAAATCAACGAGGTTCGGCGATTGCGTATTTGTATTTTGCCTGTGCGGTTCTTTTGTTTTCTTCGTTGAAAAAGTCGCAGACGTATTCCAAAAGTTTTCCGTTTTTTCGAACGAGTCTTGCTTTGGCGCGTACAGTTTCCGTTCTTACGGGACGAAGATACCGTATCGAAGCGTCCATCGTAAACGTTCTTTCCCTTTCGTTTTCGACGTGGAAGAACGCCATGATGGAAGTGAGCGTATCTCCTACGCTAAAAAAACAACCTCCGTGCATAAATCCGTGAAGGGCCCTGTTGCTTTGTGCATAAGGAATGTCCGCCTCGGAAAGTTCCGAGGCGATGTTCAACACTTTCATATTCGTCGCACCGGGATGACATTGGTCGATCAGATTTTGGGCCTGTTCTATAAGAGAACAGTTTTCCTTTAAAGTAAAAATATCAGTTGGTACATTATGATATAATAATTCGGAAACGGTCATCTTTTCCCCCGTTTGTTTTTATAAGGAGAAGAATAGCACGTTCCCTCGACGGAGTATTGGAAAAACGTGCAGAGGTTTTCTAAATTCGCGAAATGATGTAAAAAAGAAAATGACCGATCTTTGAACGATTACTTAAAAATTCTTTCCAAGTTGTAGATTTTTTTCGGACTCGCGGGAGCGTTTTGTTGTTTGAGATCGTCGATTTCGTTCGGTTTGTTGCGATCCTCTCGGATATTCTCCAAACTCGTCCACATCGTCTGCGGGATTTCGATGGAATAGGAAAAATCGAATTTTTCTTTTTCTCCCGGTTTTACGAGAAGGGTCCAGGAAAGAGTTCCGTTAGCGTCCTTTTTGAAACTGTCGTTACTCGAACCCAGAAATTTTGTGGAGATGTTCGGATCCGCAGTGACCGGAAATTGATCGTAAATCGTAACCTGTCTTGGGCGTTTTGTGTAATTGGAAACTTCGATCTGCCATTGATTTTCGATCTGAACGGTTTTACCCAAAAATCCGGCGCCTGCGACTTCTCCTTTCAAAAGAGAACGTTTGAGTTTTATCCTTTGATCGGGACCAAGATACATTTCAAATTCTTGACCCATCGCGGTTCTATTTCCCGGAGTATAGCTTCCGATAAAACTTCCGTCCATAAAAACTTTTACGTCGTTCCAAAGAAGAGGCATCTTTGTGGTATTTTTAAATTTCGCTTTTAGAAAGACGAAGTTGGAAAGAGTGGGGATCGCAACGTGTGAAATGGAACCCTTGATTTGAGCGCTGTCTATCGATACTCTGTGTTCGGAATTGTCGCTGACGATCGTTTCTTTATTAGGTAAACGGAATGTGAAATTTGCGACGTCTTCACCTTCGGAAATTTCCGAATCGTTCGGCGAAGCGTCTTCCGAGTTTACGTTTCGGCTCGGTTGAGTCAGACTTCCTTGGCTAATTCTCCAAGGTTTGAACGAAGGTAAAGAAATCGCGGAGGAGGGTTTTGCGCTTGAAATCGTGATATCAACGTTCTTCCAATCCTCTCCGGTGTATTGACGGAGTGCGACTCGGGATTCCAAACGAAAGTCCCCGCCTTCGGAGGAGCCGTGAAGATCGTAGATTCCTCTCCAGGAAACGTTTGTTACCAGATATTCGATCGAAACGATTCCTTTGGAACCGGGTTTTCCGGAACAAACGACTTCAACTTCGGAATGGGACCATCGTTTTGCGTCCGCCATTCTTAAAAAGGCGGCGTTTACCTGTACGAATTCTTTATTCAATTGTTCTAATCTTTCTTCGGACTTCTGTATTTTTTCGAGATAACCGTTGCGGCGACTCTCTAAAAATTCCAAACTCGTAGCCCAATTTTTTACGTCGACGGAGTTTGTACGCAATTGCCGGTCCGATTCTTCCGTAGTCAATTGTCCCAGAGAGGAAAGTAATTTGAGTTGTTCGCGAAAGTTAGTTTGTCGATCGGTTTCGGAGCGGATTTCTTGCTGGATCAAAATCGTTTTTTTCTTTAAAGGATCGTTTGTAAGTTCGGAATCTTCTCCCAACGGAATCGTACGAATGGAAACCGAAGAAATGTTCAAGGCTCCGTCCGAAGAAGCGCGGATCGAATCGAGAACCACCGTCGCGGGGAGACGCGCAAAAATAAGAGTTGTTTCTTCGCTCTGCAGTTTGATCTCTTGATTTCTTTTCACCAAGGCTCGATCCGAAAAGATCGTGACCGATTGGATTTTACCGATGACTCGGGAAGAATCCGGATCTTGCGCTTCCAATAAAAAGAAAAACGAAGATAAAGTAAAAAGAAGAATTGTGAGCCGTCCGTTTTCGAGTTTTAGTTTCATTCCGGTCCCCGTATTGAATATATTTTTGGAAAAGATCGATACAGACTGAAAATCCTTTCCTAGGGATCAAAAATTTGCAATCATAAACAAACGATCGTTCCGGATCGATTGTGGGAGAATCGGTCTCTCTGAAAACCGGTAGGATTCGATTCTTCCGAAAAATCGGCGGTTCCTTCCGATTCTGAAAAAAAATTCTATTTTTTGACGTTGATTTTTCATGCAGGAAATGCGGCTTTTAGAATCAAATATAAGAAAAACAAAATAAACTAAAATAGAATTCCGAAATTATATCAGAATTGGATAAAATTCCCCGTCGTGTTGGACGAGATTTTTCCGTTTTAATGATTCGAGACTTCGATTTTTGTCCGAGGCGGATTCTCTACGGTTGTAAATTTTACTTCTCAATTTGGAAGCCGGGGGAAGTCTGAACATTATGCAAGAAACAGGGTTGCGCGAAACCATCATTAGTGTCGCCAGTCAACTTTTTATGGATCGTGGTTATAACGCGGTTTCGATAAAACATATCGCCGAGGCGGCTCATTGTACTACGGCGGCTCTCTATTATTATTTTCCGGAAGGGAAGGAAGCGATTCTCAAAGGAGTTCTTCATTCTCACTTACCCGATCCCGAACAAATTTTGCAAGTCGGTTTATCCGCGAAGTCACTGAAGGAATTGTTTACGCAGATCGCTCTCAGGGTTTGTGCCCACGATTCGGATACGGTTCAAAAAGATCGCTGGCTTTTGGCGGAATTTCCAAACTTTGCGGAATCCGATCGAAAGGTGATTCACGAAAAAATGAAGGCGCTTCATGCCGCGCTTGAGATCGAAGTCGGTCGATTTGTACAGGAGCGCGAAATGGCAAGAATCCTTTCCTGGGTTTATCTATCGGCGAGTTTTGGCTATGGTCAGATTTTTGGAAGTCTTCAACTCAACAAGGTGGCCGATTTCCCTACGGCGGCATTTGCCGAGAAAATCGGAGTGATCCTTTCCAGCGATTTGAAATTATAAAAAAGGATAGCCAACTTTCGATTTTTAAGAGAATTCCCGAAAACACTCGCACCTTATCTTTCCTACAAGTTATTTAAATCCTAAGAAGAATCTGTCGGAACATCGACAATCCTCCGTGAAACGAAATCCCGGCGCTGAGTTCACGCGACCCATCGGGAGCGGAGCACTGAGTTTTTTGGGTTCGGGGTGGTTGGGCGCTTATGGGTGACTTTGCTCTCTCCTAAAATTCCACAAGCGATCCCGATCGGAATTTTCGTAAGAGTTCCTACAGTTCCGACTTTTACTTGCGAAAGGTGGATTCAAAAGAACTTTCCAAGTTGCAGGGAAGGATCTATGGCAAGCGAGAAAGCAGCCTCTAAGTCACTCAATGCGTCGTTCTGGGACCTGAGTTTATGCGGTGGTTCTCGCGGAGGGTGTAAGAGCTCCTACAAAAGCATATCCTTACCCACAAAGTTCTTTGAATCTTAAGAAGAATCTGTCGTAACAACGACAGTCCTCCGTAAAACGAAAGCCCCGCCCTGAAATTTTGGGTGGAGGGGCGGGAGGCGGAAGACTCCCGGACATTTTCCTATATCACAGAATTAAAACTTTGCAAGGAATATTCTCTCTCAGAGCTTTTGTAGGAACTCCTACAAAAACTTTGATTGGATCGCCCTGATTCGAAATCGCTTTTTTAACTTGTGGGTAAGGATATGCCTACAAAAGACGGGGGCGCGAAGATTATAGGCCGTCTCCTGTGTCCTAGTAAGATTCCGGATTCATTTTCTATGGTGTAAATTTTTTATTGACTTACTGATCGATTAGTAAACAAGGTGGTTTTCAGTGGAACTTCCTGCTTTGCTGGGTTCCGAAAATCCGGAAAATGAAGCCGCGAGAAAGCTTTGGATGGGCTTGCCGCAGTTTCTGGAGGATTGGAGGGTAATCCAAAAAGGAGTCGGATTCTTTAAACCCTAATACTTACTGAACGATCGGTAATTCATCAGTAAGATTATAAAAAGAGACACAAAACGGATCACAGTTACGAACAAAAGAGGTTTTGAACCAGAATGGAATTACATCTACAACAGATACGAGAACAGCAAAAGGAATCTTGGAATCATTTTTCTCCTGGCTGGAAGAAATGGGACGACCTTTTTATGGACTTTCTAAAACCGATGGGAGACGAGATCATTCGTCGACTCCATATCATGGAGACGGATCATGTTTTGGACGTTGCGTCAGGAACAGGAGAACCGGGATTGACGATCGCGTCGCTTGCCAAAAGTGGAACGGTTTTTATCACGGATCTCGCGGAAGATATGTTGGAGATCGCATGGGAAAATGCAAGACGGAGAGGAATTTCGAACATCGAAACTCAGGTCTGCGACGTCAGCGAACTCCCTTTCGAGGATGAGACCTTCGATGCGATCAGTTGTCGTTTCGGTTTTATGTTTTTCCCCGATATGAAATTAGCTCTGAATGAAATGGTTCGTGTTTTGAAACCCGGTGGACGGATCGCAACTTCGGTTTGGAACATCCCTGAAAAAAATTTCTGGATCACCGCGATCCTGGGAGCGATTCAAAAAAATATGAATTTACCCGCTCCTCCTCCGGGCTCTCCCGGAATGTTCCGTTGTGCGGAACAAAATTTAATTTCTAATCTTTTCCAAGAAGCCGGACTGAAGAGCGTTTTGGTCAAGGAAGTTTCGGGAAAGCTGAAATGTAAAACGGCGGAAACCTATTGGAACGTCATGACGGAGGTTGCGGCTCCGATCGTCTCAGCGCTTTCCAAAGCGGATGAAAACATGAGGGAAAAAATCAAGGTCGAAGTTTTTGAAACCGTGAATCAAAAATACAAAGACGACGTTCAGATCGAATCCAGCGCTCTTGTAGTTTCCGGAACTAAGCCTTGATCTTTTTCAAAAATCTTGATTTTTAAGGGTTTTGATTCTGTTTTACTTTATCGAAAAAAAGAGAGTTAACGCGGATGGATTACAAGAATATTCTAATGATTTAATTCGTTTAATTTTCGCTTCGGATGCGGAGGTTTGATAGAAATATGAATTTAAAAAATTTTAACTCATTGTATTACGCGGTTTTAGGTTATCTTATCTTTTTGCATATCGTTGCTTATTATTTTTTTCTGTTCTATTTGCAGAACAACAACGTCAAATGGAGCGTCGGATTTTTTCGAAACTTCTGAAAGATGCAGTTTATAACGGAACTTCTCAACATAAAATTAAAATTTAGGATACGATTCTAATGACTGAACGTTTGTCCGAAAAGAGAACCCGTAGGCCCCGGAAGATTATAACCCGAGATCGCTAAATTCGCACTCGTCGCGAGGGAAACAATCAGACCGCTCGCACCCGGACTATAAAAAAGATAAGCCCTTCCCGCGCTGTTTGAATTTCCTGCAGAGCCTGCGATCCAATCGGCATAACCGTCTCCGTTAAAATCGGCAAAGGCACCGAGACCGAAACCGTCTCCCGCCGTCTCTCCTAAAATCGTTGCGGACGCGGTTGCCGATATGGAAGTCCCCGTAGAATGAAACAAGGTAGTTTTTCCAAGTCCCGCGCTAAAGCCGGTGGATCCGGCGGCGAGATCCAAAAATCCGTCTCCGTTTACATCGCCTAACGCCAAACCGTTTCCGAAAGATTCAGAGGCGGTTGCTCCCGTTAGGGTTTGATTTGCTCCGCCTGGTGATACGGCCGAAATGCCGCCGGGACTTCCGTGAAAGGTATAAACCCTTCCGGTATTTCCCGAATAACCGACGGACGCGGCGATCAAGTCTTCGTAACCGTCTCCGTTTACGTCTCCCGTTTCCATGGAGATCCCGAAAGAATCGTTAGACGAAACACCGGTTAGGGTCAATGTCGTGGAGGAAGTATCGACGGCCGATATCCCGCCCGAACCGCTATGAAAGATCCAGAGCTGTCCTGCGGAAGCGCTAAACGTATTGCCGTTTACGATCAGATCGGAAAATCCGTCTCCGTTCAGATCCCCCAAACGAACGGCGGACCCGAAGTTACTTCCGGGGCCGATGATCGACGTGTTCGGCGTAGGAGAAACACCGTTCAATCCTCCGTGATAAATTTGAGCCAAACCCGCGCCGACATAACCGCTCGCCGCTATATCCAAAATTCCGTCTCCGTTTACGTCTCCGAGAGAAATAGAATAACCGAGAGTTGTCGAAGGCCCCGCATCGAGGGTTAGATTCGCGTTAGCAAAACTGGAAGCAATAATTCCGTTTGTTCCTTGACTCTGGAAAACGTAAACTTTTCCGTTTGCTCCACCGTATTCGAAAGAACCTCCGGCAACGAGATCGGCGTATCCGTCTCCATTTACGTCCCCTAATTGAAGAGCGTATCCAAAAGAAGCGGTGGAATCTCCGAGAATGACTACGTTCGCCATACTCGTGTTTGTCGGATTAAAACCATTCATTCCGATTCCATAATATAGATAGACGTCTCCGTTTCGAGTGGTGGAAAATAAGGATGCTACGATCGCGATGTCCGGAAATCCGTCTCCGTTGACGTCTTTGTTGTTTCCTTTTCTAAACGTATAGTTAAGAATCCCGGAAGAATTCCCCGAAAAATCGACGCTACGCACTTGAACCGAATGTAATCCCGCTTTATTCAATGAAGAAGGAATTTGATAACGCCAGGAAAGAGTTCCCACTGCGGAAAAAAAGGGACCGGAGTCCAAGCTGATTTCGATACGAGAAAGAAGAAGGTCGTCGTTTGCGGTTCCTACGATAAAACCGGATTCTAAGATCGAGTTATGCGAAGAAGAAAGATTTCCAACAGTAACGGAAGGGGGTGTACGATCCAAACAAGCGCCCGAAAGGATACATTTTAGAATTTCGGTTTCCCACCAGGCGCGGGAATATGCAATTTCCGGATTGAAGATCGGACTTACACAACCCGTCAGCCAAGTTGAAAAGATCACTGCACAAAGATCGATTTTAAAAATTCTTTTCAAGATAATATATTTAAAACGAAAATAACTTCGAAGAAATTACGAAAACTTTCGTGTTTTCGAAATCTTTCGGTTACGATTGAAATTGGGTGCGGTCGGATCGGTAAAGTTGAAAAAAGGATTTCGGGAAAATTTCAAAAAAAACCATAAGCTAATTTAGAAAATTATAAAAAGTGCATTTCGCTTAACATTTCGACTTTCTTTCTTCGAGAAAAATCCCTCGAACGAGGGAGAAAGCGCCGGAGAATTTTTGTAAATATCTAATTTCGAATGACTGTCTTAGGCGGGAAGAGTTACGGACTTACGATCACCGAGGAGGGAGATAATCCGGTCGGGAAGCTGGAGTTGGCAAGAGTTCCGTTGATATAAGCGCCCGTAGTCGCATTAAAAAAAGTGACGGTCGCAGGGGCGGCGTTGGTTACATAGACAATATTTGCAATCGGATTGACGGAAACTCCGGTCGGAGACGAACCGGTAGAGAAACTTGAGTTTGCTAGAGTTCCATTGAGATAAGCGCCCGTGGTCGCGTCGTGAAACGTTAACGTTTGAGAAGTTTGATTTACCGCGTAGAGGATATTAGCGGTCGGATTGACTGCGATCGAAACGGGACCGGTTCCAACCGGCAAACTGGAATTTGTAAGTGTTCCGTTGATATAGACCCCGTTGGTTGCGTTGTAGAAAGTAATCGAATTGGAAGCATTGTTCCCGACATACAATAGGTTTGCAGTCGGATTGACTGCGATCGAGGTCGGACCGGATTGAGCCGCAAAACTGGAAGTTACCGCAGCGGTCGATGCGTTGTAGTAGGCCACGTCGTCCAAATCAAAATTCGTAATATACATTAGATTGGTTATCGGGTTAAACGCAACCGCCTGCGGAGTGTTACCCGCAGTCGCAAATGTCGAGTTTGCAATCGTTCCGTTAAGATAAGCTCCGGTCGTCGCGTCGAAGTAGGTAACGGTTCCGTCGTTTGTATTGGAAACATAGATAACGTTGTCGTTCGGATTGACTGCGATGGAATACGGAGCCGCACCCGTCGCAAAGCTTGAGTTTGCTAACGTTCCATTGAGATAAGCGCCGGTCTTTGCGTTGAAATAAGTGACCGTGTCCGACGCCTGTCCTGAAACATAGAGAATATTTGCCGTCGGGTTTACCGCAACAAAGTCCGGATTCACCTGTGTCGCAAAGCTCGAATTGGCAAGAGTTCCGTTTAGATAGGCTCCCGTTTTTGCGTTGTAGAAAGTTACGGTATTGGAAACTAAGTTTGTGACATACATAAGATTCGGGGTTTCCAGGGGAGCCGAGGCCCCGTTGGCGAGAAGCATCAGCGCAAGTGGAGCGGCTATATCCGAACTTCCCGATTTATCGTCGGAAACTAAAAAGGTAAGAGCGGGCCAAATCGTACAGGAAACAAAACAAAAGGGAAGGAGTAACAAGAACGCGGATCTTTTAGTTGGAATCATCGGAAGTAAATTCATCGAGCCTTTCTAACAAGTCTCAGTTATATAAACAGACTCACAAGCGGTTCTGCGCTTCGTTTTTTCCGATTGGAGTGAACGACGGATTTAAAGGAATAAACGTCCGAGTTTTTATCCAAATAAAAGAAGGAGGTAATGATCCACATATTTTTCAGAACCGTAAAGGTTCGAATTGTATTGTCGGATTGGAGAATGATGATCAGCATTGTGTTCCTCCGAGATCCTAGATGGAACACAATTTTGTAATTCTTTTTATTCCATTTTTATTCTTATTTATCGGACTGGAAATCGTATTCTCCTGGCGTCGAAATCTAAAACTCTATCGTTTTAGCGATTCGCTTAACAATTTAACCGCCGGAATTTCCAATCAAATTTTTATCATCGTCTTTCATTCGATTACGATCGCGGGTTATCTCTGGATCTATTTAAACTGGAGAATTTTTGATCTTCCCTCCTGGCCGACTGAAATCCTTTGGAGCATTTCTTCCCGGAACTTACTCGGAATGTCCCCCATCTATTGGTCGTGGGGAATTATAGTTCTTACTTGGGCGGCGTGTTTGTTTTTTTACGAGCTCGCGTATTATTGGAATCACAGACTCAGCCACGAAATCAACTTTCTCTGGGCCGGGCATATCGTTCATCATCAAAGCGAGGAATACAATCTTTCCGTTGCGTTTCGTCAGGCGAGTTTTCGAGGATTGTTTACGTGGGTGTTTTATCTTCCGCTCTCGGTTTTAGGCTTCCCGCCAGTGATGATGGGATTGGTAGGTCAGTTCAGTCTAATCTATCAATTTTTGATTCATACAAGGTGGATTAAAAAATTTCCGTACTGGTTCGAAAGAATTTTCAACACTCCTTCTCATCATCGAGTTCACCACGGAAGAAATCCAAAGTATATCAATAAGAATTACGGAGGAACGTTTATTTTTTTCGACAAATGGTTTGGTACGTTCGAGCCGGAAGCGGAGGAGGTGGTCTACGGAATCACGACACAACTCAAAAGTTTCAATCCGCTCTGGGCGAATTTTCACTACTGGTGGGAGATGATTGATCTTGCAAAAAAAACTTACGGCTGGAAAAATCGAATGAAGGTTTTCGTTGCAATCCCCGGTCGGGAACCCACAACCTTTGTCGATCCAGGAAAAAAACCGGAAACGGATTTAATTACATTCAAAAAGTACGATGTAATTCTACCAAAAGGGGTGATGGTTTATTCGACCTTTTGGTCTTTTTTGATCCTGACCGGATCGTATTTGGCCCTTGCTAACGTTACGGAGATCCCGACGGTCGTTTTACAAACGATCTTTTTTATCAGTATTCTTTCTTTTGTTTCTATCGGAGGAATTTGCGATTTGAGAAGATGGGTTCTCTATCTCGAACCGATTCGTCTGCTCTATTTCGACTATATAACGTTTCAATTTTTCGGTACGTCCGTGTTTTCGTTCTCGATTTTTGGTTTTTCGCTCTTGTCCTGGGTTTGGCTTTTGTTCTATCGCGATTTTTTTGGAGATCGAAAAGAAAAGCTTACTTTCTAAATTCCTTGCGAAACGAACTTTGTCGACGTTGCGGATCGATTCTTATCCTTATAGTGAGTTTGTTCCCTCTTTGACGGAGTCTATTCCTTCTTTTTCATTTTTACTTTTTTGTGATTCCCCAGTTCGCCTAACGTAGTCATGATTTTAGGACAAGTCGCGATTTTTGTCTATTTAGACGTTTCGGATTCTTTTTCAATTATAAAAAACAATACATCAAGAATATTCCAAAATAATAATGTATTATCAACCGTTGTAAATAATCGAATTTAGAATTTCCTACGAATCGCGGTCGAAACAAAAGGAGAGATAAATTGGCAAATACAAATACGGGAAAATGTTTCTGCGGAGCCGTTGAAATAGAGGTGGAGGGGGCTCCCGAGGCGATGGGGTATTGTCATTGTAGTTCGTGTAGAACTTGGTCTGCCTCGCCTGTGACCGCTTTTACGCTGTGGAAGCCGGAGAACGTAAAAGTTTTGAAGGGAGCCGAGTTTGTCGGTCGTTTTATGCAAACTCAACAAAGTGATCGTCAATTTTGTACGAAATGCGGGGGGCATCTTATGACGTTTCACCCGCCGTTCGGGTTGATCGACGTCTATCCTTCGACGATTCCAAACTTCAAATTCAATCCGGGACTTCACGTCAACTATGTTGAAACCGTTCTCCCTATGAAAGACGGGTTGTTAAAGTTGAAGGACTTTCCTTCCGAACTCGGAGGTTCCGGATTATCGGTTTCGGAATAGAGAGTTTGTTTTTGTGAAAGCTAAATGATCAAGACCTCTTCGTATTCTTTCGGAATGAATCTCGATTCGAACCTTGGAATGCGGAGAGGTCTTTTTTTAAAGTTTAAAAACTGCTTATAAGAGTTCTCCTCTTTCTCGCAAAGTAGCGATCAGTTTGGAGATGGCTTTATCCATTTGATAAGGAAAAGACTTGTTCCAATCCGAATAAATTTTTTCCTGAATGTGTTCGGACCAGATTATCTTTCCGGTTTGAACGTCGACACAACGAATCGAAAACGAAAACCCTCCTCGGTAGGCTTTGGAATCAAAAGGAGAATATTCGAAGTTATCCAAAAGAATCAAACGGTCCGCGTCCAAGAGGCGTCCCAATTGCAACCTTGAGCTGTTTGTAATCCCGGAAAGAGAAAGTTGGATTTCGGATATCACTTGATCCAAACGTTTTCTTTCGACCAAAAAGATTCCGTGTTTTAAAAAATTTTTCTCGAGAGTGGTATATACGTCCGAAAAAATACCAAAATCTTGATCGGTCGTTTTCGCAAGTGAAACAAATGCAAAGCGGTGAGCCTCTCCTTGTGAAAAATGAGCGCTGAATTCTTTAGATTGAGCCAGGTCCGCGCTAAGATCTTTTTCGAATTGTTGAAACGCGACTCTCATGATCGCAAAATTTTTCTTATTCTGAGAATGATCGAATCGTTCGCTGAATGCGGGAACGATCGGTCCCAAGACTACAGGCGCAAATCCGAAGAGGGAACGATGTTCGATCGGATACTTATAACTTTTCAAAACGAGGTCCGTCTTTTCTTCGTAGATTTCGAATTCCACTCTTCCGTTTGTTCTTTCGATCATAGGAAACAAACCCACTGTAAAAAGAAACGCGATCACGGAAAGAACCGGCGGTTTTACTTCCTCCACGGAGGATCGAATCCGAATCAGAATTCGTGAGTTCGGATTTAAGAGAAATAAAGGACTCTTTCTAAATTGAGAAAGAATTTCCGGAGAATAATAACTCTCGATGTCTTGGGTGGAAACGGAAACATTCAGACCTTTTCCTTTCATATCCTCGATCGCGGTCTCCTTTCTGGAGGCGTCGAAGTCGATTCTTACCGCCACACTTCCCTGGAAAGAAGCGGAACGTTGAAACGGATTTAGACTCTTGGCTCCGAAACCGTCTCCGTTTACGTTCGCATGATGCAAGTAACACTGGAGGAAAAGAAACGAAGGAAGAATGGAAAGAACATATTTCATAGTCTATAACCTACATCCGGGAAATCAACGGGGTCGATTCTAAGATATGGGTTACAGAATTCTATCTTTTATTTGGGTATTTCCGCGATTTGATTTACGTCTTCCCCGCAAACCAGAACGAATTCGCTTTGAGAACCTTTGAGACGACTTTCAAGAAAGGGTTTGTATTCTTCCGAATTGTAGAATGTTTGTGCCGCCTCTTTTGAAGGCCATTCAATGAGAAGAAAAAGTTGAGGGAGTTTTCTTTCTCCTTCCATCTTTTCCATGTTCGCGGTGCGAGCCAGATATTTTCCGCCGTTTTTTTCCACCAGCTTGGTCACGTTGCGGACATACGCCGGAATCCACCGAACGCTTGTTATATTGATTTCTGCGACTGAATAGTATTTCATTTTACCCGATCGGTTTTGTGTTGAGGAAAACTTCTCTCATTACTTTCAAAAGTCAAGAGAGATAAGAATGAAGAATCCGGATGGAACGTCATTGTCGGACACAGTAAATCCCGTGTTGGGTGTTGCAAGCGGTCGCCGAGCCATAACCCCGATCGATAAAGTAATTTGAAAGTTGCTCCGGTTCGCCGAGGGAACCATACGTCGTGCCTAAGGCGGTACTTGTCCAGTTAAAACAGCTTCTTCCTTCTCCGGGCAACCAGATTCCGGGAGAAGAAGGAGTATCGATTCTGATTCCGGTAAACGTATACGTATTGGGGGGACGAGCCCCGTCCACGATAACGCTGTTCTCAAGAGTTCCTAAATACATCGATTGAGAATCGGTAGTAAAAACCGTTAGACTATCATTCGGGTTTAAGGTGCTCTTTTTTATATTGAGATACTTTGTGTTCGGATACAAAACCCAATTGTGAGTCAGATCCCTTGCACCGGATTCATCCATAATCATCGCCTTGTATTCGCTCGGACTTCCGAAAGCGGAGGGGAGAGTTGCAGCCGCGTTTTGACAAAGGGTATCGGCGCCCGTGACACCTCCGATCGCGCCGTTTGTCAGTACACCCGCGATGTTGTAGAGTTCGAAGATATAACAGGGGCCCTTTGTCGTACTACAAGTGGGAAGGTCGGTATGGATGGAAGAAGAAGGACTGAAGATACGAGAGGGTTCGATCAATACGACCAGAGGATTTTTGAGCGCATCCGTATCCAATCGTTCGGCTTCACTGCAGAAAGTTGTAAATAAAAGAATGATCGAAATGGATACTGGCAATTTTAAAAATTGGCTCTTCATCGTTTTCCCATTCAACCAAGTATAACTTGGTCTCATTTATCAGAACAAGTTCACAAATGATAATTATACAATAAATCCTTGGAAAAGATTTTTGGAGGTCACAAAGGGAATGAACGTTACTAATTTAGTAATAAACGGTCGTTAGTCGAAATGAGAAGTTTATAAGAATCTGTCCCAAAACAGGGACAGATTCTTGCAGCTTGATCTTTTTGATAAAGTATAATCGAGTTTTGGGACACGCTGTAAGTTTCATCGATGATTTATAACGGGATGTTCGATCGGCTCTGATCCTTTTCTAAATTCTTATCTTTTCTCGTTTTTTTTGAAACGAAGAACGGAATCCAAAACGTTTTTAACGATTTTCGGATTCCGTTTTGTTCGCCTAAAAGGAATTTTCTTCCCATAAAAAAAATCAAACTTTCAAAAAACCCGTCTTAGTCCTTGTTTGTAAGTTCTCCCGATTGTACGTCCAATTCTAAGATGATTCCGGAAAGGTTTTCACTTTTGGCCGTCAAGGATTCCATCGAAGTCTGAAGATCGTTGATGGAATTTACGATCGCGCGAAGACCGACTCTTTGTTCCTTGGAAGCGAGTTCGATTTCCGAGGAGAGCGCTTTCAAAAAATCTAAATTAGAAAAGAATTGAGAATTGATGGAGTTCTGCTCGCGGAAGAGTCGGGTGAATTCTTCGAAATGAGAGACGAATTCGTGAAACAGGGAATCCTGTTCTT
This sequence comes from Leptospira ainazelensis, assembly GCF_016918785.1. Lineage (GTDB taxonomy): Bacteria > Spirochaetota > Leptospiria > Leptospirales > Leptospiraceae > Leptospira > Leptospira ainazelensis. The sequence goes on from NZ_JAFFPT010000003.1 coordinate 41,555, forward strand.
TGAAACGTTCCGCCGTGATTTCCGCCGATTTTTGTCCCGAGGAAACGTGGTTCGTTGATTTTTTGATGATATTGGAGATCAAATCCGCGTTTTTCGCGCTGCTTTCCGCCAATTTTGAAACTTCCTGGGCCACCACTGCAAAACCTTTTCCCGCGTTACCCGCTCTTGCGGCTTCAATCGAAGCGTTTAACGAAAGTAGATTCGTTCGATCCGCGACGTCGGACATGATTTGATTTACGTCGCTCACGCTTCGAAACGAATCTCCCAATGCAAATAAAGAATGGGAAAGTTCCTGGACGAATCCGTTCACAGTGGATCCGGCGGTTCTTAGTTTTTCCAAACTCCGATCGAGATGTTGATTGAACGAGGTGATTTTTTCTATAATCGATTTGAGATTTTGACTGTGAACCACTAAGTTTTCGATATTCTGAAATTGATTCTGTACCGTTTCCGCGGAACTTTCCGTTTGTGACTGAAATTCCTCCATGGTCGAGCTGATTTCTTCGAAAGAGGAAGCGTGATCGGAGACGACTTGGGTAAAATCCTTCATAAAGTCTTTTAGGTTTTGAGAAGAATTCCGTAAGGAACGCGCTGATTCTCGCATCTTGGTCGTTTTATCGTTCATGATTTTTTGTGAATGTTCCAATTCTTTTTGTCTCAGTTCCGAATTCTGAACTAATTTTAAAAAGAGGCTCACTAAAAAACGGACGATCAGAGAAGCGGTAAATAGAAAGATAATCTTCATTATTTGTTCGGACATGGACGCATAACTTGCCGACGCGGCGAGTACGGGATCGTCCACCATTTGCAGGCCGTATTGCACCGCGACTGCGATTATGATCGATTGAGTCACGGAAGTGAGCAATCCGATGACGAGTACGAAATTCGGAGACAAAAGAAGCCCGGCACAAATGATGTAAAGATAGGAAATTCCGTAAAAAATTTGTCCTTTTACGATCACTCCGGAATTTTGCGGAATGTCCGCGGCGACCACGATCATGGTAGAAAATAGACTCAGAACATCCAGGATCATAAAAAGCTGGCTCTGTCTTTCCGAAATCTTACCGTAAACCTTTATCTTATAAAGACTATAAAGAGCATAGACCAACATGCTCGTGACCCCTAAAAGATAAAAAGTGTTTTGTGTAACCGTACTTCGTTTCCAAGAAGCGGTTATGGAAACATAAAATAGAACGATTAGAATCAATCGGATCCAATTGATATAAGCGGGACCGGAAGCTATGATATCGCGATCCGTCCATTGTGTTTTAGAATCTCTTGAAAGCATTCTGCTTTCTACATTGACCCGATTCACGCTCAATTTAATTTTGAATCTTTTTGGAATCGAAAATCTTAAATTATAAGTGGCCGAACGTAAAAAAGGCGCTTGCTTATAAGTTCTTAATCATTTTTTTCACAGGGCGTCGTATTTTTGAAAATTTTAGTTTAAAGAATCACTTGTTCGAGCGATCGACGCGGAGAATAGGGCATCGGCCGAGAGTATCCGAAACGAACGATGAGTTGAGGATGGGCTTTTCCTAAGTTTAAGTGTTCTCCGAGTTGCGCGCGGAGTTTGGGAATTTCGGCGGGTTGATTCATAAAGGCGGACTTGACGTTGAGAGAAGTGGCGAGTAACGTCCAACGTTCGAAAGCGCGTCCGACTTCGATCCATGCTTCTCTATCGTTTTGTTGAGAAGTAAAGACCAGTATCCCGGCGGAACTTCGGATTAATTTTTCATCTAGATTTCCTTGGCTTTTTCCGCTTACGATAGCGTCCATAAGAAATTGACCGAACCAACGAGGAACTGAAGGATTTCCGGTACAAATTGTCGCAAGGCCGTCTCCTTTTTCGATCGCTTCCGATTCGCTGAATCGAATCCAATCTTTGAGTTCCCTGTAAAACGCCGGATCGGAAATTTGGATTTGATCTCCTTCCTTTACGTATTCTATCAAAGGTTCGATTTGTTTTTTATCGGTAAAGATCCGAGTTTCGATCATCTCTGCTTTTGAAATGGATTCTAATTTTTTTAATTCCGAAACGGATAGGGCTTTGCCGTCGTATTCGTTTCGAGTGGATTGTCTTAACGGAATCGCTTGAAAAAGAGTTTCGTTTTTGTTTGAGATTCCCTTGCTACCGAGGGTGATCCGGATACAACCGTTTTCTTCCTCCGCGGGGAAATATTCGACTTTCGGAATGTATCCTGCCTGTTCGGAAGCGATCAGAAGATTTTCGAGCGCACAACCGAGACTGATATAGAGTTCCCGATCGTCCGGATCCACAACTTGAAGTCTGCGCGTGAAATCCGGAAAAATCCGGATCGTATTTTCTTTGATGGAGAATTTCCAGGGTTGAGAATTGTGCCCGGAAGGAGCGAGTGTCGCATAACGCACGATGTCCAACATTTTTCCGTCGATACCGGAAATATCAATAAAGGATCTTGTTCGAATTCGATCGACTTCGTCTCTGTAATCGAGTCCTCTACAAAGGGGAAATGAGGAGGTGAGCGCCGCTCCGGCGCCTAAAACCGCGGCTTTTGCGAGAAAATCTTTTCGAGTCAAACGGACCGTTACGGCCGGATTGTGTGTAGGCATTCTTCCTGATTCCTTTTTGGAAAAACTTTCTCGGATTTCGTTTAATAAAAATTATTCGAGGTCGGTTTAAAGAAAACGATAAATAGAAGAACGATTCAAGCAAAATCCAGGTTCCTATATTTTGGATTCGATAATTTCTTTGATCTGATTGATTTCGACGGGTTTTAGCAGATAACCTAAGGGATGGATACTTTCGGCTTTTTCTTTTGTTTCGAGATCCGTATAACCGGTAACAAAAATGATCGGAATCGATTGGAAGGAACGGATTTGTTTCGCGGCTCCAATTCCGTCCATAACGCCGCCTAGGTTGATATCCATGAGGATGACGTCGGGCGGATTTATTTTTACGCTTTCGATTGCGGTTTCACCGGTTGAAACGTGATCGGTAATTTCATAACCGAGCCGTTTTAACTCTTTCTGCATAAGAAGCGCGATTAAAAACTCGTCCTCGACGATAAGAATTTTTATCTGAGATTTCATTTAAACCCGCGGGACATATTGATCGTTTTTGAATTCTAGTTTAAAAGAAAAGTTAGGCTGATTTTCGATCGATATCTTTCCGTGGAGTTGTCCTTCTCCGATTCCGTAAATCAATTTCATACCGAGTTTATCGATATTTTTCGGATCTACAGGATTTGAAATCCCGATTCCGTTATCGGAATATTCGAACAAGGTTTGACCGGACTTCAGTTTTTGAATCGTAATTCGAACGAGTCCGGAAGCCGGATCCGGAAATGCGTGTTTTAAAGAATTGGATATCAGTTCCAAAAGGATCAAACCGAAAGGAATCGCAATGTCCAACAAGACCTGCTGATCCTCGATCTCATAAAGAATTTTTAAATCCTTTGACACCGTTTGATTTCGTGAAAGTACATATTGGATTAACTTTTCAATATATTTCCTCAATGAAATACTGGAAAGATCTTTTGATTCGAATAGGATTTGATGTACGATCGAGATGGTTTGGATACGTTCTTCCGTCTTACTCACGAGTTCGTCAATGTCTTCGTTTTTGATATAATTCCCGGCCTGAAGGTTGATCATACTGCGAATCAACTGCATTGTATTGTTCGATCTATGATAGAGCTCCCGAATTAAAATTCCTTTTTCGTTCAAAGATTGGATCAGTTTCTTTTTAGAATTCTCGTGTTCCACGATTTCGTTTTCGAGTCGATTGTTGATAAAAAGAAGGGAATCGTAGGGTTGATTTACCGAGGCGATAAAGATACATTTGTAAATCAAGTAGAACGCAACGATCTTATAGATATGTCCGAGTACGCTATAAGTATCGAATACGTTTTTGTAGATCGTCATCGAAAAACCGCAAAAAATAAAAAGGATTAGGGCCGATAAAAGATATTTGAGATTGTTATCGTTTGAATTCAGATAAATTTTTGTGTGAATTATCAAGGAAACGAAGTTTAAGAATATGATAAAATACTCAAGATTGATTTTAATTTTAGTGAGACCGTATTCCTGTTTATAAGTTTCCGGCAGATTCTCCTGATGAAAACTCACGAAATAAAGAATTATAAAAGAAAACGAAAGGGAAAAAAATAAAAGCCAAAAGCCGTTGATCCGAAGCGAGTTTTTTTTCGTATAAAAAAATGAGCTCAATAGAATTCCGACCGCGGTTACGATTCTCGCCATAATCCAAAATTGTGTGGATTTGTTTGGAGTGTTCGGAGTAAGCAAATCGGACATTCCGGAATAGGCCAGCGCGTGCATAAAGTCGATCAAACCGACGGTTAAAAAGGAGACGGCGATAAAAAGGGAATGATAATCCCGAGTCCGTTTGTATGTAAACCAACCGAGTCCGAAAATCGAAATGGACACCGTGATACTAAAGACCTCGGCGATATTATGAAATACAAGATAGACGGGAGTTGTTACGTCGTATTGAAGAAGAGAAGGAAGGTTCTGGATAACGAGAATTGGAAGAGAAGCAAGGATGATCAACGCTAAAAATTGAAGGGAAAGCTTTTTTAGAGAAATCGAATTCATTCGATTCGGAATATTTGAGGTCATTGTTTTCAACTTGTTTCTATCTTTTTTATGAATCGTAACCTGAATCCAATATAGGACTGCGATTTCAGATCATTCCGCGTATTCGTTTCCTATTGATTTGAAAACGAATTTATTAAAACAAAGGAAAATAAACAAATTATTTCGTTTGTCCAGTATTAAATTTGCGGAACCGCTTTCTCTTATATTGACGAAATGAAATCTTAAAAATTTTCTTGGAAATCGATCTCTGGAGATTCCCTCCGGACTGAGACGACGGCAACGTTCCTAAGAATGTATCGCAAAGAGAACCGCTTGAGTGACAAGGGAAGGTCTTATCGTTTGCGAACGATCAACCACTCGTAGATCAATTGTTCGATATTCTTCCTATAATACGGTTTTGCTAGAAACCCGGACATACCTGCTTCCTTACATTTCGCCTTGTCTTCTTGTAAAACGTCCGCAGTAATCGGAATGATGACCGGTTTTTTTACGATCTTCGGATCGCTCAGAATCCACGCGGAAGCGGTGATCCCGTCGAGATGGGGCATGTTGATATCCATAAAAATCAGATCAAAATCTTTTTTTTTCGTCTTTTCCACGGCTTCTAAACCGTCTTTTGCGACCTCGTAAGAAATATTCAATTTACCTAAAATACGAGCCAGAAGAAAAACGTTGGTATCATCGTCTTCTGCGATGAGAATTTTTGTATCCGGTGCAAGTTCCGAAAGATCGAATTCTTGATTTGGTTTCTGTGTTTTGCCCGAACTCATTTCGGATAACAGAATCGTAAACTCAAACGTGGAACCACCGCTTTTGTTTTTAAAAGCGCGGATCGTTCCTAACATCAGTTCCACCAATTTTTTTGATATCGCCAATCCGAGCCCGGTTCCTCCGTATCGTCTTGAAATACTAGAATCCAACTGAAAAAATTTCTGAAAGAGAAGATCGATTTTTTCTTTCGGGATTCCTATTCCCGTATCGACGACTTGGATCGTGTAACGGATTTGCCCGTCGGGTTTAAGAATTTCGGAATCCAGGATCACTTCGACTTTTCCGGAATCCGTAAATTTGACGGCGTTGGAAAGAAGGTTCGACAGGATTTGTTTGATTCGATGTTCGTCGCCCATTGCGGAATTTATAAAATCGGGGGCGTAAACAACGTTCAATTCTAAACCTTTTTGAGCTACCTGATATTGAAAAATTCCCCGCATTTCCTCCATAATCATCTTCCAGGAAATTTCGCCGATTTCGAGTTCTATTTTATCGGCTTCTAATTTAGAATAATCTAAAATGTCATTGATGATTTTAAACAAGGTTTCTCCGCTGCTTTGGATGAGACTTCGGATCTGTTCTTGGTTTTTATCGAGAGGTGTGGATTTGAATTGTTCGATCAAACCTATGATTCCGTTTAGAGGCGTTCTGATCTCATGACTCATCGTCGCGAGAAACTGCGATTTTACTTTGTTTGCGAGTTCCGCTTCGTTCCGGGCCTTTACGAGTTCCTGGGTTCTTACTTGAACTTGAGTTTCTAAGTCTGTATTTTGTAATTCTTTTAATTTCATCAACTCACTGTGAGTCTGAAGACTTTCTTTCAGAGTGGATTCCAACTCGATCGCCAATCGTTCCGAATTCGCGATCGCCTTTGTGAGTTTTTTTGCAAGTACGCTCGCTTGCAAAAGGATAAAAAGAATTACTCCTATATTCGAAAAATATCCGGTAGAAATATATCCCAGAGTAAACAGGATATCGTTGGCGACGGTGGCTGAAAAAATGAGATAAGCTACTAAAATTACAAAAGCCCCTTCCCGATTTTTTCTCCAGGCTTTAATCATATAAGGACTTAAACCGAGCGGAAGAAGTCCGATGAGCGTGAACTCGACTTCCGAAAATTTTGTGAATACGTTTACGGGTAAAATCAGAGCAAGGATAAACGTGGAGAAAACTCCGATCGTGGAATAGATAAATTTGCTCGAGACTTCCTCCGGAAAAAGTGCTTTGATAAACATACACATCGAAATTCCTATCGTGACCACCACGAAATAGATGATTCTTATATAAGTATCAAAACTCATGTTTTGAAAAAAGAGGAGCAGCGTGTGATTTTCTCCGCTGAGTTGTCGGAAAGACATCAGGATACAAAAGAGCGAGAAATATAAGTATTCTTTCGAACGGGTTCGAAAAAGAAAGATCATAAGATGATAGAGTCCGACCAGACAGATGGATGAAAAACTTGCGATTTCGACGAGAAAATGTCTTATCTGCGTGTCTCGAATTTGATTCCATTCTCCTAAATACAAGGGACGCCAGAAACCGTGGTTCTCATGGTTATAATTCGAAATCCAGACTACGATCGTGATTTCATCTTGTATAAAACCGATATTGACTCGGTCGGGTTTGACGGCGGGGATCATACTTTCGTAGCTCGTTCCTACTTGACCGACCTTTGTTACGGATTTTTGATTCACAAAAATTTCAAATGCTGAAAGAATTTCGGTCCAGCTGATTCCGTAAGATCCTGGAAAGGATTTCGGAAGTTTGATTTTGACCCGATAGGTAGCCTTTCCGAACGGTGTGATTTTTTTTTCCGGAATCTTATAAAATTTCCAATAGGACGGTACGGGATGATAACCGTCGCAGTGTTCTTTCCAAAAACTCTCATCCGCATCCGGAGGGATCAGCCGGTCCCAACAGAATTCCCAGTCTCCTTTTAGGTTTACAATTTCAACGTTCGGATCCCAATCGGAAAGATTCGTTTGACCATTTTTAATTTGAATCGTATTTTTTTCTTCAACGTTGTTACAGGAAATATAGAACGATAAAATCAAGAAGAGGGGTAGGAGAAATTTAGAATTACTGAAGCGCATTTGATTTTGTTAAGAGAATTCGATCCTTTCAAACATACGATCGGAGCGGAGAATCATACCCGTTGATGTTCTTTTAGATTATTGCAAAAATTTACAATAAGGGAAATGTTTTTTAAAATTCTTATATCCCGGTTCTATAAAACGAATACGAAAAACCGCCAAACTACAAAAAATGATTCGGCGGTTTTTAAGACGGATCTATCGTTCTAATTCTTTCACTTTCTAAGAATTAAAACATTTGGTGAAATCGAGTGAGACTGATACAAGGACGTCCGGATAAGATTCAAAGTGCCGACTCGTATCTTTATCCAGGAAACGGGCTCAAGGACCGGAGTGAACGTATTTGAGTGAAAAATCCTGGAAGAAGAATCGATCTTATTAAACTGCTTCAAGGAAAAATAAGAAAAAATTATTCGGATGATTCAATACCGCCGTATTGTGACCGGATCTTCTTTACTTCCCAGAGGAGACTTACGGTTAGGCCGAGCGCGACCGAGGAGAATACGTCGATCCAGGAAATCATTACGAAGCCGAAAAGGTGAGTCAACAGATCGACGTGAAAGATAATCGTTAGGATAAGAATCGTCAAAGCGCTGATCCAATAGAAAGTCGTATTCGATTTCGAAAGAACCTTATAAAAAGGAAGGTCTTTGGAAAGATGGATCAGAATCATTCCCAAATTGGAAGAGACTAAACAGAGAAAAGCCATAGCTCGGATTTTTTCAAATGTCCAGTTTTCGTGTTTACCCCAATAGGAAAGACCGACGAGTACGAATAAAATCAATCCACCCCTCAGTAAGCTGGCCGAAACGTTCTGAAAACTCATAAGACTGTCTTTTCCCCTTCGAGGAGGAGAAACGTAGATATGTTTTTCCGCGTCCACTCCTTCGAACACGAGAGTACATGCAGGATCGATTATCAATTCCAATAATAAGACATGGGCCGGGAAAAAATACAGAGGATCTCCGGTAAAAACGGGGAGTATGGACATACCAATGATCGGAATATGGACGGAGATGATGTAGGAAACGCTTTTCTGAATGTTCTCGTAGATTCTTCTCCCGAGCATAACCGCCTTTACGATCGAGGAAAAATTATCGTCTAACAAGACTAAGTCGGAAGCCTCTCTAGCGACGTCGGTACCACGTTTGCCCATGGAGATTCCGATATGGGCAGCGTGTAAGGCGAGGGTGTCGTTTACTCCGTCACCCGTCATCGCGACGGTTTCTCCTTTACTTTGAAAACAACGGATGATTTTTAATTTTTGATGAGGTCTGATTCTACAAAAGATACGAACGTGATCCAGACGGGAAACGAGTTCGTCGTCGGAGAGGTTATCCAGCTCGTCTCCGCTTATGACGGTTTCGGAACGATCAAATCCGATTTGATCCGCGATGGACTTTGCGGTTCCAGCGTGATCGCCGGTGATCATCACAACTTTGATACCCGCGTGTTTACATTCCGAAACGGAAGCCGGAACCGATTCTCGGATCGGATCTTCTAAAAGAATCAAACCTAAAAAATCGAAACTAAGGTCGTGTTGATCTTCCGGGATTCCCCGAGTTTTCGATTTCGATTTTGCTACTCCTAAAATTCTAAAACCTTGAGAAGAATATTTTTCGACGACGTTTCCCCATTCGTTTAACAATTCTTCCGAAAAGTGACAAAGATCGAAAATTGCTTCGGGGGCGCCCTTGGCTCCGATAAAAAGGACGTCGTTATTTTCCCGAGACAACCACGCATAACTTAGCGCCATCAGTTTCGGCGAAAGAGGGTATTCTTTTTTTAACTCCCAATCGAAGTGAATGTGTTCAGTTCCTGAAAGAAAGGTGATTCCCAAATCCAGAATCGCTTTTTCCATCGGGTCGTAAGGATCTTTTTTCGAAGCGAGAAGCGCAAACTCAAGAAGAGAATGAAACTTCTCGGGGATTTCCAAAAGTTTGGAATTACATTCCAGATGTTCGCCTTCGCAATACAAACCTCGAACCTTCATATTATTTTCGGTGAGGGTTCCCGTTTTATCCACACAAAGCACGGTAGCGGCGCCTAACGTTTCAATAGCGCTTAGTTTTTTTGTCAGAACTCCGATTTTGGAAATTCTCCATGCGCCTAACGAAAAAAAGACGCTCAGAACTACCGGAATCTCTTCCGGCAAAACGGCCATCGAAAAGGTAAGACCTGCAAGAATGGCTTCCAGCCAACGTCCGTGACGAAGTCCAAGACCTACGATTAGAAAAACACAGAGGACTCCCGCAAACAAAGTAAAGAAGATCGTAAATCGTCTGATCTCCGCTTGGAGGGGACTTTCAGATTGGGAAATATTTTTCAACTCCTTGCCGATCTTTCCGATTTCGGTGGAATCACCGGTGGCGGTAACTCGAAAAACTCCTTCTCCAGCAACAACCGTACTTCCTGCAAAAACAAAGGTTTTACTACTTGCAGAATTTTGCATATTCTCTTCGGAATCGGCCGCGGATTCTTTTGGAATGCTCACGGACTCTCCGGTAAGAAGGGATTCGTCGACGTTTAGGTTTAAGGAGAATGTTAAAAACCCATCGGCGCAAACCCGGTCTCCTTCCTGGAGAATGATAACGTCGTCGGGAACAACTTCTCCCGAAGGAATAACGGTGACCTTTCCGTCCCGGACCGCTCTCGCTTTGAGCGGGGCGAGTTCCTTTAAAGAAGCGAGCGCGTTTTTGGATTTGTTGTTTTGATAGATCGTGATGGAGATGACCGCGATCACCGCGATCGACAACATTGCGGCTTCTTCCAGATTTCCGAGAACCGCGTACAAAATTCCGCAGAGGATGAGCAGCGATAACATAGGCTCGGTAATGACGGAAAGAATCACTTTCCAAAAGGATTCTTTCTGACTGCTGAGTTCGTTCGGACCAAAACGTTCGAGTTTTTCGGCGGCTTCTTTCGAGCTGTGACCCTTAGGTAAATTTTTTTCGGTGGAGGGATTGGACATGAATGAGTTCCGGTTGGTTAAGATTCTGATGATTTAGAATAAAAGGAGAATGAACAACGCGGTCAGGATGAAATCGAATCATCGGAATGAAACAAAAAAACGACGCCCCCTAGTAGTTTGAAGGCGTTGAGGTCGACGATAAGAATTATTGAACTCCGATCTGAACGGGACTTGTTTTTGGAGTTCCTTCTTTTTTAGGAAGACTCAATTTGAGAACGCCGTTGTCGTATTTTGCGGAAATTTTGGATCGATCAACACTATCCGGTAGCGTAAAAGAACGGCTAAAGGAAGAATAGTTGTATTCTCTTTTGCTGTATTGTTTGTCTTCTTCTTTGTTTTCGGATTCTTTTTCCGCGCTGATCGTGAGCATTTCTCCGTCGATATCGATCTTAAAATCTTTCTTGTCCAAACCCGGAGCCGCAAAGTCCAGCTCGTAGCCGCTCGGATTTCTTTTCACGTTTACTGCAGGAACGTGCGAGACCCAGTCGTTGTGAAAAAGCTCATTCCAATCGGGCCAATTACGGAAGAAATGATCCAAACCGGTAAGACTCTGAGACCGATTGGAATGTTTTGTAACACTATTCATAAAATTCTCCTTCGATAAAAGTAGATTCTAAAGATATAACTTCTTTTTTAAACGTGGTCAAGGGGTTATAGGAGAAACGTCGAAAATCGGAGCCAAACGGCAAAATCACAGGGAGTTTTTTTCAGCGGAGAATGGAAAACGGGAAATCGCTGGAGGAAAAAGGGAATCGAAAAAAATTGGAATTCAGTTTACAGGAAATCGCCTTTGCGATATTTCTTATCCCTTAAGTCATGAATCGAAAAGAAAATAAACATGGGACCGATCACCGATAACTTGGATCGAAATTTCGAATTTATAAAAAACGAGCCCAAGGAAGTCCAAATCGTATTCCAGATATTGGGCCTTTTTTCAAAAGTTGTCTCCGGCAAAATGCGCGCAGATCGGGCCCTTGCAAATGTTTTAGAAAGAATTTCCTCTTTGTCGAACTGGAGTCGGGCGGAAGTCTGGGTGATCGACGACGCTTCCAAGTCCTTTTGTCTCCAAGCCGTCCACAGGACGAATCAAAAAATCGAAGAATCGTCGGCAAAGGATTTCAAAAAAGTTTCGGTTCCCGCTTCGGAAGGATTTCTTTTACGAGTATTCGGAGAACAAAAAAGTATCTGGAGTCACGATCCCAAAGACGAAATCCGATACGAACACGTTAGTCGCTCCTTGGATCCGATTACTAAAACCATATTTGGGATTCCCGTCCCGATGAATCAAAAAAAAATCGGCGCCTTAGTTCTATATTCAGATCGGATCAAAACTCCCGAAGAAGAAAGATGGATCGAGAGTGTCGCTTATCAATTGGGCTCACTTTTACCGGACACGCAGGAAACTCAGTTTCCTCAAGGGAACGAGGAAAAAATCGGGCAAGTTCTCGAGAATATGCCCGTTATGTTTTTTTCAGTAGACGAACAATTTCGGATTCTTTCCTGGAATCACGAATGCGAGAATGTGACCGGTTACGCAAAAGAAGAAGTTATCGGAAAAGATCGATTTTTCAAAGACCAGCTTTTAGGATTTCAAGAAGACGGTAATTCAACCGGATTCTATCATCAGAGCGTGGATTCCGATTTTAAGAATTGGGAATTGGAACTCAAATCAAAGGCCGGAAAGACAAAAACGATTGCGATGTCCAATATTTCGACGGAGTTTCCGATCGCAGGTTGGAAACACTGGTTTGTCGGAGTCGACGTTACTCTTACAAAGGAAGTGGAACGAAACCTAAAAAGTTCCCTCAAGGAATTATCCGATTTTCATACGGCTTTGAACGCGGTTTCGATCGTTGCGATCACGGATCGGCTTGGAAATATCATCTATGTAAATCAGAATTTTTGCAATATCAGCGGATATACTAAAAATGAACTCTTAGGAAGAAATCACAGAATCATCAATTCAGGTTATCACCCGAAAGAATTTTTTACCGAACTTTGGAAGACGATTTCGAAAGGAAAGATTTGGAAAGGGGAGATCAAAAATAAATCCAAGGACGGTAAGTTCTACTGGGTGGATACTACGATTTCTCCGATTTTGGACGAAAACGGCAAACCGCATCAGTATCTTGCGATTCGAAACGATATCTCGGAACGAAAGGAAACCGAAGAAAAGGCGAGATTGGCTGAAAACAATCTCAAAACGTTACAGGATCGAATGAGTCCCCATTTTCTGTTCAACACGTTGAGCATCATTCATTCTTATTTGCAGACCAATTCCGAACTCGCAGATTCGGCGATCCTGATGCTTGCGGATAATTACAGATTTCTAATAGACAACGCGCAAAGAGCGCTCATCCCTTTCGACGTCGAATGGGAGTTTATGGAGAATTATATGAAACTTCTCAAACTCCGATTCTCCGATTTTTTGGACATCGAGGTAGTAAAAAAGGGCGACTTTAGCAAATGTCAGCTTCCTCCTCTCACCTTACAACCGATCGTCGAAAATTCTTACATTCACGGAATTCGAAATCAAAAGGGCGGCGGAAAAATTTCGGTGGAAGCTACGATCGAAGGAAACCGTACTCGAATCCGAATTCGGGACAACGGAAAGGGAATCGAGAACACCGAAAATTTCTATTCACGAACCCTAAACAATATATCGGAACGTCTTAAATTTTATCTTTACGAATCGGAAGTAAAAATCGAAAATCACGCCGATGGAGGAACGATTGTCACCGTGGATTTTGATACGCCAAAAAACGAACAGTTGGGAAACTTAAACTGAAAATGGCAACACCGAATAAAGAATGGAAGGCTATCATTGTCGAAGACGAGGCGCCCACTCGAGAGTTACTGATCAATTTTTGTCTCTCTCGACCTGAATTAAAACTTTGTAAAGTAGCAAAAGACGGAGAAGAAGCCTTTCAATTTCTGCGGGAAGAATCCTTTGATTTGGCATTCTTAGATATCAATCTTCCCGTAATGTCCGGATTAGAAGTTCTCGAAAAATTGGAAAATCCTCCTTACGTGATTTTTGTCACCGCCTTTCGCGATAAGGCGATCGACGCGTTTGAGTTAGGCGCTCTTGATTATCTTTTAAAACCGTTTTCAAAGGATCGATTTTTTAAGGCAGTGGATCGTGCGATCGAGTTTCTTCAAAACAAAAGAAGTCAGAATTCGGGAAACGTATTCAACGAACACGGATTGTTTATTTTGGAAAAGGAAAATTATTTCCTAGTTCCTTATGCCGATATCATCTACATCGCATCCCGGGATAATTTCAGCGTGATCCACACCGAAGAAAGGGAATATATCACATACAAATCTTTGAAGAGCCTGGAAACAAAACTTCCTTCCAGCCAGTTCTTGCGGATTTATAAACAGTACATCATCAATCTCCAGAAACTTTCCCATCTCCAGAGCGATACGATGGGGAACTACGTAGTCTATCTTAAGGACGACGACGAGACCCAACTTCCGGTCGGTCGAAAATACATCGCTAAAATCAAAGAACTGCTCTGAATTTTCGAAAACGCCTTAAAATTCTTCCAAACGGCCGTTCGGAGCCGTTTCCCGATTTTTGGATCCCTTTCGAATTTTAGAATTTTAACCCTCTCAATCCGCAGAATACCTCCGTAATCCGCCGCATATCCCCTGGGTCATTGACTGGATTGCGAAAGTCCTGTATAAACATTCTCAACAAGAATGGAAAGGAATAGGAAGAATATGAGCTCACTCACAATATCCAAACGTGTTTCCGAAGAAAACGAAGTTTCCCCGAAGAAAAAACGTCTCGAGTTGGTTCCAAAGTATGAATTAACCGATTCCCAAAATACTAAACATTTTGAGAAGAACGCTCTTCTTTTTTCGGAGGGAGATTCCTCCAACGGATTCTATATCGTTCGCAAAGGATACGTTCGTTCTTTCAGACATTCTAAAACAAACGACAAACAACAAACGTTTAAGATTCACTACCCGGGAAGTTGGGTAGGTTTTAGGGACGCGGTGATGGGCGGAACTTATCGCCACGACGCGGTCGCGCTTGAAGATACGGAAGTACAATTCGTGTCTCAGTTTGAAATTCAGGAATTATTACATACCAACCGCGAGTTCAGCGATATGGCGTTCGACAAAATGACGCAGGAATGTGTGGAAGCCGAAAACAAAATTTATTCGATGGGAATCCGTCATACACACGCGAAGTTATCCGAATTCCTTTTGGAAAGAATGAAAGAAGTCGGAGCGGAGATCGAACTTCCTTTTACAAGAGACGTACTCGCGTCCATCATAGGCGCGACCACCGAAACTTTGGTAAGGGCCCTTTCCGATTTTAAATGCAGAGATTGGATCGAGATCGAAAAAAGAAAAATTCTAATCAAAAACGAAGCGGCCTTGGAAAGTCTTCTCGATTAAAACGCGGAAATTCGATCGTTAAAAGTAAATGGGCAAAAGACATTTTAGCAAAACTGTAAGTTTCCCCGTAAATCAAGTCGAACTCAAAGGAGACATCGTAGTCCCCGAAGGCGCGGATTTGCTAGTGGTCAATGTATTGGAGGAGGAACATTCTAGGTTTGCGGATCGATTGAAAAAACTTTCCAACGCGTTAAACGGGAAAAAAATCGCGACGTTCTTTCTCTACGGACTTTTGACCGAAAAAGAAAGACAAATTTCAATCAACAGATTGGACGAAGAACTCCTATCGGATCGCCTAATCTCCGTTACTCATTGGTTAAAAACTCAAGATCTCACAAAGGATATGAAATTAGGATATGTCGGTTTGTCGGCGTATGCCGAAAGATTTTTCAAAGCGAGTCTTAAGCTGAAAAGTCAGATCGAAAGTTTCGTTTTTATCGGAGAAATCCCGCCTCTTAATATCGTCTTTTGTGAAGTTCCGCTTCTCAATATCATCGGAGCTTTGAATTCGAAAGGAGCCGATTCCAATCAAGGCGGGTTTATGAGAATCGATTCTCCCCAAAAAAAAATGAGCCTGATCGCCGGTTCCCCGAGTCATTTCGAAGATCCTCAAAAATGGAATTTAGTGACCAAGGCGACCGTCGATTGGTTCTCCGCTCCTGAATCCAGGATGAAGGAATAAATTCGATTCCCTTCCGCCTGTGGAGTCTTCATTCAAAGCCGAAAAAAAAAGAAATTTGTAGAAGCTCCTACGAAGACCTTTCCTGGAACCGACTTTCGTTTTTTGAGAGATGGAAATCGTCGAATGAAAATGGGGAGTTCCCACACTTTTCACGTTTTCGAATCAATCTTTCAAATTTTCGAAGTCAGATCCCTGGATCCGGCGCGATCTTCCGAAAAAGATATATAATTTGACATAAAACTAAAAATCACAATCTTGGAAGTCCGGCATCTGAGGATGAGTTTTCGATTCCGGATCCGGATTTTACAGACGGGAAAATTACGAATCAATCGCGAGATCGTCTAACAAAGATAAGGGGATCATACCTGATTTAATATCGGTCAACCGGAGAAAGAACGTTATGCCTACTTTGGAAACATTGGAACGATTTATCGCCCTCGTGGAAGAGAATAAACACGATTTAGCGATCGAAGAATTTTATACGGAAGACGCTTCCATGCAGGAAAACCAATCCGCACCTCGCACGGGGAAACGTTTGCTCGTCGCAAACGAACGAAAGGTTCTCTCCAGAGTAAAAACTCTCACGTCGAAGTGCGTTCGTCCCGTTTTTGTGAATGCAGACAAGGTTGTTATCCGATGGATTTTTCATTTTGAATGGAAAGACGGAACTTCCATGCATATGGAAGAACTTGCCTATCAACGCTGGGAAGGTGAACAGATCGCGGAAGAGACTTTTTTTTACGATCCGGTTCAACGTCTTCCGATCCCTGCAAAGGAATCCGATTGAAAGAATCGATCCCGATTCTAAATAATCGTTTGCCTTTTTAAATTGACCGCCGATGTTTGATGTTCGATTCCGATTTTAAATCCGGGTCAGCGGGGAACTTATGAAAAAAATAGAGATCTTGTCGATTCTTCTTTGTGTAAACGTTTTTTTATTACAATGCAAAGGTTCGTCTTTGGAGCCGACAAAGGGCGCTATCACCTTCGTAAAAGGCGACGTGTCGATCCAACGCGGAGATCAAAAGATAAAGGCTTTTGTTTCTCAGGAGATTCAAGACGGAGACGTTCTGATCACGGGGTCTAAATCGGTGACAACCATAGTCTTTGGGGAAAATTCTTCCATGATCGAAATTCAATCGGATTCTCAGTTTCGTCTAAAACAGGATTCGAACGAGAGGATATTTTTTCAAGATCGTGGAAGTTCCTGGGTTCTTGCCAATAAATTGTTGAAAGGCGACAAGCTCAGTCTTCACACTCCGACCAGTACGGCGGGCGTCAGGGGAACTAAATTTTTCACGGCGGTTCGCGAAGACATGACCTTTACCTGTCACTGTGAAGGAAAGATCGAATTGGAGAATGTCGCCAATCATTCCAAAAAGATAAACGAATCCGATTATCTCGCTGTGACTAGAGGCGACAAGACGGTTTATATCACCGCAAAAGATTTGTTAGATGCGAAAATCGCGTATTCCCACAATCACAGTGAGATTGAAAATTCTCCGCTCGGAGCCCAAAGCCAAATGACGCCGGAGCAGGCGCAGGCGTTGGTTTTAATCGTCAAAAAGAAATTTGAAGCTCTTTGATATATTAAAAAAAACTAAAATAATAAGCTGAAGTTTTATCCGAATATCGTTTCGCGCTATGATTTTTTTGAATCGTTGAATCGGGAGACTGCGTTTTTTGGGGGAGAATTCAATTTGATTCGTTTACGGCCTTCTTTCAAACGAAGATTGCTTTTGGCGAATTCTTTCTCGAACGATTCTTTTGAATCCGATTGTATGAGCTCTTACAAAACTTCATAAACCTATGCCGCGTCGTATGAAAGCAGAAGTAGATCCGCTTTACTTCCGTAACCGACTACGATAGGTTCTCGTAGCTTGATCTTTCGGATAAAGTAAACTTGAGTTTTGGGACGCGTCGTAAATCGAATTCGCGGCTCCGAACCATACGAATAAGAATGATTCTTTGGTTGAAAAAAAAATATCTCAAAGAAGAATTTTCAGAATGAAACTCCGAATATCGCTCGCGATCGTTTTGATCGTAATTCTTCTGTTTGGCGGTTACAAAGCTCTGGACTCGGGGAGAATTTGGTTCGTATATCCTTCCGAACAAAAATATCCGATCCGGGGAATCGACGTTTCCCATCATCAAGGAAAGATCGATTGGGATCGGGTTCCGAAATCGGAAATTTCCTTTGTTTATATCAAGGCCACCGAAGGAGGCGATTTTCGAGATCCTTCCTTCGCTATCAATTGGAAGGAGGCGAGACAGGCCGGGTTTTTAGTAGGAGCTTATCATTTTTTTACACTCTGCAAATCCGGGGCCGAACAGGCGGAGAATTTTATAAAACGGGTTCCCAAAGAATCCGATGCCCTTCCGCCCGTGATCGACCTTGAATTTACGGGGAATTGTAAGGAAAGGCCCAAACTTCAGGACGTTCAAAAAGAAATCCGAGAATATTTGACCCGAATCGATTCTTACTACGGTAAAAAAACGATTTTATATTTAACTTTCGAATTTATAGATCAGTATATGGGTGAAGAATTTTTCGAACATCCGATTTGGATTCGAGATATTTTCAAACATCCGAATACGTTCTCGGACCTTTCTTGGGTTTTATGGCAATATAAGAATCGGGGAAGAATTCTCGGGATCGAAGGTTACGTCGATTTGAATGTATGGAACGGAAGTTTAGAAGAATTATTTTCCAAAAATTGAATGTTCGACGTGTATTTGAGAACAATCAGCGACCCAGAAGTTTGGATCCAAAATAATACATTTTATAAGTTAGAAAATTTTCAAAAAAAGGATTCTACAAAAAATAAATAAAAAAAACAATACGCATTGTTGTGTAAGTAATGAAATTTGGAATTCTCCTATTCTTATATTTTGCTCTATTCCTTTCGCCTTTTTCTTTCCTTTATAGCGGAATTCAAAAAAGCCTAAAAACGGATTGTGCTCACGACTACGCAAATAAACTTTCTGTAGAAACAAAATCGACCGTCAATCTTCTCTGTAATTCTCTTTACATGGAAACGAAACTTCGATTGGAAGTCGTCATTGTCGCGTTACTCGATAATCTTACGGAAGAAGAATATGCAGTAAAATATTTTCAAAAATATTCCCAAAATGATATGTCGTTTTCGGAATATGGAATCGTAGTCTTGATTTCTTTCAGCGATCGTAAGATTCGGATCGAATTGGGAAGGGTCGCCGCCGAAAGAATGTCGAACTCGGAAGCCAAAGAAATCATCGAGAAAGATTTTATTCCTTATTTCCGTCAGGGCCAATTGAATCTTGGTGTCTCCAACGGAGTCAAAGCAATCGTGGATTGGTTTTCAATCCACTGATGAAAGTTATTTTCCGTCAAATGCTTCTTTGAGAGTTTTTATTTCGAGTTTGTTCATCTGAAGCATCGCCTGCATCGCTCGATTCGCTTTTTCCTTATCCACGTTTTGTAAGAATGTTCCGAGCGCCGAAGGGATGATTTGCCAGGAAAGACCGAACTTGTCCTTGAGCCAACCGCATCTCTGCGTTTCTCCGTCCTTGGAGAGTTTATCCCAAAACTCGTCGATCTCTTCCTGTGTTTCGCAGTTAACAAAAAAAGAAACCGCCGGGGAGAACTTAAAGTGTGGTCCTCCGTCCAAGGCCAAAAAATCCTGACCTTCGAGATGAAAGGTCGCACTGACGACCTTGTCACCGTTTTTAGAAACGTGTTCGACTTTCGAATTCTTAAAGATAGAAGTATAAAAGTCGATCGCTTCACCCAGATTATCGTTGAACCAAAGAAAAGGAGTTATTTTTTTCATAGGACTTTCAACTGCCTTTCTCTGAGTTTGCCTCCCAACCATGCGGAGGGAGGGCCGGTAAGAATGAGAGAGATGGGATACCAAAGCGGCCCGACATTGTATTTCATAGCTCCGATCGCTCCGACGGTGCTGAGAATCAAACCGATGCCACCCAAGATGAGCGCGTGACGCATCGGGTGATTCGGCGCGAGAAGGGCCGTTATATAACATCCCAAAACGCCGTAGACGAGCCGATAAGACAGAGCTAACGCATTGAGGCCGTTGTCGAACATAGGTTCTCCCCAAGGCGGATAAATATTCAAGACGTGTAATATTTGATCGGTTCCGAGGGAGGTGATAAAAATCGTCAAAAGGCCGACCAAAACCGCTCCCGTACCTTTTAAAATATTCAGAAATTTTGAATTATTATTTTCTAAAGAACTTTTCATTCCGCTTCTCCTTGAATCGATGTGGAAGATAAAACTTCGTCGAGTCTTGCGTAACTCATGGCAACTCCTCCTTCCATCGGCGAGTGAACAACGGAATCTCTCGCTTCCAAAGATTCGTATTTCATCGTAGCGGTCATAAACGTCTTACCGTTTTTTTCGATCAAGACGGTTGTGATCAAAGATTCGCCCGCATACCAGGATTCGTCAAAAACTTCGGTGTGGACGATTCGTTCGGGCTTTTCGATTTCTTGATACACTCCGCCAACTCCCATAACACGTCCGTCCTCGTGTCTCCAGAGATATCGATATTTACCGCCGACTCTTAGGTCGATTTCACAAACGTCCATAGACCAACCCGGCGGACCCAAAAGCCAACGTCTGACAAATTCGGGTTTTGTGAACGTTTCAAAAACCGTTTTGCGAGGCGCGTTGAACTCTCGAGTCATCACGATTTCCAGATCTCCTTTGGGAACAAGTTTTAGATTTCCAGCGGCGTTCATTCGATTCTCCTAAATGTAATTGAATTCCAATCGGTCATTTTTTTTTCTTTGCCTTGAGTTCTTCTAAAAGAACGTCGAGTTGTTCAAAATTTCCTTCCCAAAATCTGCGATATTTCTCAAGCCAATCAAAGGCTTCTTCAAGGGGTTTCGCGCGAATCCTTCTCGGTCTTTTTTGAGCCTCGCGGCCTCTTGCTATCAAACCCGCGTGTTCCAAAACTTTCAGGTGTTTTGAAATCGCAGGTTGACTCATCGCAAACGGTTTAGCCAATTCCATCACGGAAGTTTCTCCCGAGGCCAAACGAGCAAGGATCGCGCGCCGAGTAGGGTCTGCGAGTGCGGCAAACGTTAAATCCAGGCGATTCGAAGTTGCGAGTTTAGAATTCATTCTTTATATAACTATTAGGTTATATAAAGAATGAATAGCAAGCCTTTTTTTGAATTCAAAAGAGATTTTCTTTCTTTTTAGTAAAAACTGAAATTCTGATGAATGGCTTTTTTGAATACGACTTCGAAGAATGTAAAATTGGTTTTGCTGAGAAATTCGAAATTACGTTTGGTTATTCTTTTCCCAAAAGTTTGAAGAGAGCCAGATTCTCAAAGTAAAATGATTTCGCTGAGGGAACGAAGAAACTGCGGGTTACTGTGTGGGTGGATTCAGTTCGATATTAAAGAAATCGCTTTCTTTATCACATTCGGAAAGTCGGTCGAGTGCAATAAAACAAGATAAGAGGATTATGTTATAATCTCTTTCAGGAATTACCTTTGAGCTTGTTGCCCAAGCCGAACTGATTTGCTCCACAGGCATAACACCGCAAAAAAGACGGACATCGGATCTTCGATTCCATTCTTCTCCAACCCCGTTTTTGCATTTTTTAAGGTCCGACTCGGTAAATACCGAACAGGACATGACAAAAACGAATAAAAAGACCTGAATCCATGAGTTTTGGGGTCGGAGAAATAGATTAAACAAACTTGCACCCATCTTTTAAACTCCGGGAAAGAATGAAAATTACGATGTTTTTTTCCAATAGAAAAATCTTCTGAATTAAATCCGGATTAATCGCCATAAAAATATTTGTCAATAAAAAATTAATTCAAATTAAATTTAACTATGTAAAATATTCGTAAAAAATGAATTTAAAATATTCTATATTATGATACTTACATATTATGTTAAATATTCATAGTTACGTTTCTGTTTTAATGATGTTCCTTTTCTTCTCCTGCGGGCATTTGCCGGCGAATATCATTATTTCTGAAAAACCCGATTCTCGATTTCTGAATGTAGCTGATAAGTATTCCGATTTTTACTCGCAGGAACTTCGACAAATTTATATACGCCGCGATCGAATTAAAATCGGCCCTAAGGAAGAAATTGTTGGTTTGGCGCTGTCGGGAGGCGGTGTTCGCGCAAACGCATTTAATTTAGGTCTTATGAGCGCATTAAACGCCGTTACAAGAAAAAACAAACAAATCAAAATGGAAACAAATTCAATCTCTTATCTGCAACGGATTGACTATATTTCTTCCGTTTCGGGAGGTTCCTGGTCTTCCGCGGCGTATATAGCGTATCCGAACGAGGATTCGAAATTATTCGATTGTTTGGATTCTTTTGCGTTATTCGGGAATGAGGGCGGTTCCCAACAAGATCCTTGTGAGGAAATTCAGAGGCGATTAAGGCTGACACAATATACGGCTTATAGCGGCGGTAGGTGGAAAGAGGACATTCTAAAATATAGCATGCCTGAGTTTACTGATTTTACCATCAATAAATTGTATGATCGAAACGGGTTTGCAGAGAAACGTCCTTATCCGATTTTTAATACCACACATAGCGTTCCGTTTTTCGAAGAAAATTACAATAAGGCAAAACACTATCCTTTCGAATTTACACCTTTCGGATTTGGAACCGATATGGATTGCGGAAATACAAACGACGATTGTAAAAAATGGGGAATAAGGACAAATCAGGACAAAAAAGGGATATTCACAAATTCTTATTTAACATTTCAAAAAAAGAATATTTTCGGAATAAAATCCGATATTCAGTTTTCCGATATCCTTCGTGCATCCAGCGCATTCCTAAACCTCACACTCGGAATTACGATACACAGTAACGTTCAAAAGGACGAACGAGTTCGTGATGAATATACGCTTTCGGACGGAGGTAAGAGCGATAACCTAGGTTTATTCTCCTTGGTTGTCAGAAATGTACCAACGATCATCGTTACCGACATTGGAAATTATAGTTATGAGAATTTTAATATGTATGAGGATATCAGGACGACTCTTAAAATCATTGAAACGCGATTAGGCGTTACAATCGATATTGAAAAGGTAAATTATCAGAATGTGCCGGTGATTCAGTTTGAATACAAACTCTTAGATAGAAAAAACGGAGCGGTTGGCAAAATATTCTACGTCAAACCGATGGTGACCGAAAAGTTTTATACGCTGATATCGAAGTGCAAAAAATCCGGGAAATCCGTCGATCCAGACCTTTTAAAATTATTTAAGAATTCTCGGAAATATTTTCCAAACGATGTTACGGTTGATTTGGAATACGAAGAGGAGCGGGTTCGGCTTTACTATTTACTGGGGAGAATAATAGGAACTCCTCTCTATGATATAATGAATTTAAAATCGAGTGATTGGAAAAACGAGGCCCTCTGCAAGTAGTCATCTTTTATCCGCGATTCCCGTCACAAACCGACTGAGTCCAACGTCTTTACTTCAAATAACGAAACGGATTTTAGAAGACGTTTTGAATCGGGACAGGACTTGGTTATGATCAAAAAAATTCACTATTTCTCCGGGCTTACACTCGCGGTATTTATCGGACTTCATCTTTTCAATCATTTTGCGAGTTTTCGGGGGCCGGACGCTCATATCTCGGTGATGGAGAATCTACGTTTTATTTACCGAAACCCGGTTGTTGAGACTTTGCTTTTGTTTGCGGTTTTGACCCAAATCGTCTCCGGAATTCGTTTATTCTTGCAAAAGAAAAAAGAAATTTCGAAAACTTTTGATCGAGTGCAGATCGCAACGGGATTGTATCTTGCAATGTTTTTGATCGTTCATCTGAGCGCGGTTTTGACCGGACGATTTGTTTTACACCTGGATACGAATTTCTACTTTGGAGCCGCAGGGCTGAATACATTTCCGTTTAACGTCTTTTTTATTCCTTACTATTCCTTGGCGGTCATATCCGTTTTTGGTCATATTGCGGCGATCCATAGAAATAAAATGAAACTTACGGTTTTGGGAGCCTCGCCTGGACAACAATCGGTTTGGATTTTGATCGTCGGAGTGATTCTTGCGGGAATCCTAATATACGGTCTTACAAACCGTTTCCAAAAATTTAAGATTCCTAATGAGTATAAGATCTTGACCGGAAATTAATATCTTTTGTTAAGCGAAGAGAAGAATTCGAAAACTTCTCTTTAGAAGCGGACTCCTTACTACTTGAGTCTCATATCGATTGTTGTATGAGACTTTTTTTGACCGTGTTCGTACGATTCTTCCGGATGAAAACCGTTTCTAATCACCGGTGTTTTCTTATGATTTAGCCGTCGTCTTTGAGGACTTGTTTTTTTTCGAAATCAAACTTCGAGTGTCGAAATAAACTTCGTTTCTCGTGATTTTACCGTCTTTGATCTCCACAATGTCCATTCCATATTCTATGATTTCGGTTTCTTTTGTGGGAATGACCGCTTTCCATTTGAGTAAGAATCCCTTTTCATTCGGAAATATTTCTTCGTGAGTCCATTTCCAATGCGGGTTTTTCCGAAGTAAAAGTTTGAAGTAGGGAAGGATTCTTCCGTGTCCTTGAAAACCGTTTTTTGCGGTAGGATCCGAATAGAAGGCGTCGTTTGCATAAAATGAAATCAGCTTTTCCGGTTGATTTCCTGTCCAAGCGGAAAGCCAACGAGTACAAAATTCTTCTGCTTCTTTAAAATTCATTCTAAACCTTTTTATCCAAAATATGAATCGTATCCCCGAGTGGAATCAATTCGTTTTTCGATTTTTTTAACGATTGATTTTTGTTTTTATCTTACCGAGACGGCGAAGGTGAAGTCCGACCGCAAGACGTACGATCTCGGAGGTTTTGACTCCGTAACTTTTCGCCAAAAGGTCCACTTCCTTCCACCAAGACTCGGGCAATCCGACCGATCTTCTTTCGAGAGGAGCTTCCGGATCGATTCTAGGTTGTCCGACTTTGCGAACGACCTTTTGTTTGATCCTTTTTTTAATCATCGAAAAGAATATAATAACCGGTTATTATATTGTCAATCGATTTAAAATACAAGTTGACCGATTATTGGGAAGAAACGAAGTCTTAAAAGAAATCGGGAGGGTTTATGAACGCAAAAATAATCTTATGGGTCGTTTTTTTTATTTTCGGAATTTCGGCTTTCGTTATAGAACAAAAACACGAAGTAGTCGCCGTAAGCGGTTCTGTAGGGGCGGGGAAATATCTGGTTTGGTCCGTGTTTCTCGGCTTTCTCGCTTACACGATTTATTGTAGCTGGCGTGAGAATCTATTTCACAGTATCGGAAAAATGTTAAAACTACACTGGGCAAGACAAATCGGAATCGATCTTTATTTAGGACTCGGAATATCTACGTTTTTTATTTATTTAAACGAAGGTTCGATATGGATCGCTCTTTTTTGGTTTCTCCCTACGGTTGTTTATGGAAACTTAGCCATCCTATTCTACTTATCACTTCATTACGAAACGATTCTAAGTCGATTTTGGTCCCTCTGAAAAGCCCATCACCTTACTCACAAAGTTGTTTGAATCTTAAGAAAAATCTGTCGTAACAACGACAGTCCTCCGTGAAAGTCGCGGCCCCGCCCTGCGACGCGATCCATAGAGAGCGGCGCATTGAGTTGGTACAAAATTTTGGGTGGAGGGGCGGGTGGCGGAAAACTCCGGGAGATTTTCCTATATCACAAAATCATAATTTTGCAAGGAATATTCTCTTTCAGAGCTTTTGTAGGAACTCCTGCAAGAAATTTTACTGGAATCCTTCTTTCTAAATAGCTTTTTAACTTGTGGGTAAGGTTATGGAAAAGCCGGAGGGCGTGAACAATGAGCTACAGCATCTGTGAAATTATAAAAAAATAGAACCGCAACAAGATGTCCATGCTTTTGACACGCTCGTATTAATTTCGTTTCGTAAACGTGTTCATGATTTGAGAATTCAATTCTCAAGGAATCTAAAAACGCCGAATCTTTGTCCAATGAAATACAAAGTTTGTCAAAACCAATTCCGTTTCGCAATGATTTCGATCCGCAGATTCTAAGATAAATATTTCATTTTTGAATTCGATACTTTTTCAAAGGGAATTCCTATTTCTTTTTAACGGGCAAAAATGCAATTCGACAATAGAGATTCTTTGTCCCTATCAGATCGAGGAGTGTGAAAGTTGTTACGAAAATATCGAATTCAGAAAGATAAGGAAAAAATAAGAATCAAGAAGAGAATCCTCTTTTTGCTTTTTGCGATCATTCCGCTCTTTATGGTTCTAATTCTCGTTTACGAGACACGAAAATTGGAGAACGATCTTTATCGGATTGTCGGAATGAGAGCGCGCGCTACACAAGACTACCTTCACCGCGTGAGCAATCAAAGCCGAGCTCTTGGATTGTCGGTAACGGATTATATGATATTCCACGAAGATTCTTCGGTCAACCCTCAGATTCTTAAAAAAATGAAGGACTTTCCTGATATCAATCGTTTTGGAATTTCAAGATACTCCGGCTCAAAAAACGACGCGGCGTTTGCGGGTACACTGACTGCGGTAGGATCGATTCATAAAGTAAATTCTTCTTTGTTAAGAGAACTTGAGGCGATTCTGAGTTTGGGCGGACAGTTTGAGACTTTGGTCGAAAAACAACCGGAAGTGGTCTGGGTTTACTATCTTTCAAAACGACAATTTCTTTACTTTACACCTAACATTGGGAAGGCGGTAAATTTTCAATTTACGGACGAACTTTATACGAGACCGTTTTGGGTTCAGACGGAACCGAAGACAAATCCGGATAGACGCCAGATTATCACCGAATTGTACGAAGATATCAATGAAAAGGGATTGATGATCACAATCGCAGAACCCGTTTATTATCGTGATGAATTTATGGGAGTCGCTTCCATCGATATCGGATTGGATATGATGAAAAGGATACTTGAAACCGGAGACTGTATCGGCGAAAGCCTTCTCATCGACGAACATCGGCACGTAATCGCTACCACCGGAAAGGATGACCTTCGCGCTTTGCAGAAAATTCAAGTTCCGGAATTCCCCCTTTCCCAGTCGTTATTTAGAAAAGACCTGACTTACTGGGCTACTTTTGAAGTAAAGACCGGCGAGGTATATCTCATTCATAAAATCGAAGTGTACGAGTTTATTTTTTATCTCATCAAAAGTTTGCTTCCGATTTGGGGACTCGTTTGCGCCTTAGCCGTTGTATTGATTTTATATCTTCAGCTTCGCTCCTCCATTGAACAAATTTCAATTTTGATTCATACGGATCCTTTGACCGGGATTTCCAATCGAAGAGGGTTTTTGAAATTAGCCCAGAGATCGCTCGCTATCAGCAACCGGCACGGGCAGACCTGGACTATCTTGATGTTGGACATCGATCATTTCAAATCGGTAAATGATCAATATGGTCATGACGAAGGAGATCGAATTCTTGTAAGGGTCGCACAGATTTTGAGCTCTTGTATTCGACAGACGGATGCCGTTTGCCGTTGGGGCGGGGAAGAATTTGCCATCTTCCTTTTTGGGGCAAATCCCGAAGATTCGATAAACATTGCGGAACATTTGCGCGAAGAAGTGGAGAACAAGGTCGTACTTCAGGATGGAAGTTCCGTGACAGTAAGTATTGGAATCTCAGAAGGTCGGGGAGGAAAACACGGTTTGGAAGAATCCTTTTCTCACGCAGACCAGGCCCTGTATCGAGCAAAGACCACCGGACGCAATCGAGTTTGTGTTTTCGATCCGGTTCGTTCTTTTTGATTCAAATTATATAGTGGAGAGAACAGAATCCTGTGCCGGGTTATGATTCAAAGCGTAGAAGGGAACTCACTCTATTGTACTGGTCTACCAGGTTAGCTGTAAAAAGTTAACCTGGTAGACAATTTTCGGATTCATTCTTCTTTTCGAATCGATTCTCTTCCTTCTTTCCAAAAAAATCCCGCTTCTTATCAAAATTCCGATCTGAATTCTAAAAAACAAATCTTTCTAATTCTTAGATTTACTAGTTATTGAATGCAACTTATAACGAGAAGGGATGAAAGTTTCATTCTAGTTTAGAATGAATTCAGTTTTGAGTGAATCCAATTGGAACCTTAAAAGCAACCAGCTCCTATATCTCCATAGAAACCTCTGTATCTATTTGGTTAATTTGCATTCATTAGCCAGGTAGATATTTTTTTTTAGGAATTCTTCTTTTCACACGATTCAAATCCAATCCAAAGATTCTTTGAAATTCTCGGTTGAGACTTTTTTAAATGAGATTCTGATTTGATCGACCCTTACTTTTTATTTTTCTTTTTTCTCAGGAAGAATGTAGATAGTTTTTTAAGGTTTCTTGCAATGAGAGCCAGAGAAAAGTTCTTCTTTTGCGATCCCCGGAGATTTTTTGTAGGAGCTGTAACAAATTTTTAAGCACAGACCCGTGCCGTAATCTGAGAACAAGAAATCGAGTATAAAACCAAAGGACTTGTCTTATACCCGAAAGAGGTCCGGATTTTTTTTATTAGCTTTTTTAGTTCTGAGAATTGACCAATTTTCTAAATTCCCGAGGCGACTTTCCCGTAAATTTTACACAGGCTCTATGGAAGGAGGAGGCCGAATTGAATCCGCATTCTAAAGCGATCTGTAAAAGATTCATATGAGATTTATTTCTTAGGTTTCTTTTTACGTCTTCGATTCGATGCATGTTTAGAAAGTCGGCGAACTTCATAGACATGTGTTTGTTGATATAATACGAAGCCTGATGTGTGGAAAGGCCGAGATAAGAGGCAAAATCCGGGAGTCTCAATTCCTCATCCGCATAACCTCGGATTTGTAAAAATGCCTGGACTCTTTCTTCGATTTTACTCAATTCCACACCCTCTAAAATGTTTCGACTCGATTCCGGAGTGGTTTCCTCCTCTTCAAAAAACGCCGCGGGTTGTTCATTCGGTATTTCCGAGAAAACGATCGTTTCTTCCGGTTTCGGTTCCCCGTTGACTTTGCTAAAAAGGACGGGATAAATTCTTTCGATTAGGGTCACATAGGCCAACAGGATTCCCGGTATGAGTTCTGAGACCAAAAGTATCCTCGTAGATTGCAGAATTGTTCCCGTAAAATCTAAAAACAAGGAGAACGAAACCATAAATGTGATAAAAGGAAAATGATAGAATAACGATTCCTGCCGCGTTTTGTGAATCGTATAACAGGACCAGACGAAGGTATAGAGCATGATGCTGATTCCGATCCCATCACAAAGACAAATGTAGACGACGCTGGGAAGAAGAAAGGAAAGAAGAATGGCCAGGGGAAGAATTCCTATCATTCGTTTGCAAAAGAACCACGGGTTTTCCATTTCTCCAAGTATGAATTTCATACAGATGAGAACCGCAGAACATGCGTAGAGGACGAGTCCAAAATAGAATCCTAAAAAGACCGGATCTTTCAATAGTCTTGGGTCCGTCTCCTGAGGAAAAAGAATTTTGTTATTTGCCATCAAAAATACGCTTACACTCAATAAGATGGTTCCGTATGCCTTGTTGAATCCGTTTTTCCTTCCTCCGTAAAATCTGGAAATGGCCATGGTCATTCCCGTCCCAACCCCGGCCGCGTGCGTGTAAAACAAATTCACTTCCGAAAAACCGGCAAAAGACATGATATCCGATAGAATATTCAAGTTAAACATGGGATGCACCTCCTCTTTTATGTTCCTGCATGAGTTTGAGGAGAGTTTAACGCGTTTCGGATCCGGATGCGTCGGCAAATATAATTAGAAATTGTTGAAATTATAAAAATCAGAATATTCTATTTTAGAATTTAATTTAATCGGAAATAAATTCTATAAATTATAGACTTAGAGGATTTCTTTACCGATTTCCGAATCGAATTCGGTAAAGAACTGGATGAAAAAGGGAATTTTCGGGAAGGTCGTTTAACTTTTTAGTTGAATGTCGTGCGTAGATTCGTAGTGGATGATTCTAGGCTGGGATTCTCTAAATTGTTTCGGCGACATTCCGGTTTCCTTAAAAAAGGCCTTATAAAAAGAAGAATTGGAATTGAATCCAACGGCGATTCCGACGGAAACCACCGAGCGGTTTGGGTCGTTGAGCAGCATCGATTTGGCTTCTTCCACCCGAAAACGATTGATATAATTATTAAAATTGATTCCTAAGTGGTTGTTGAGAAAAAAAGAAAGCTGGTGCACTGAAATCCCGAGTTCTTCTGAAAGATCCGGAAGTCGAATCTCCTCGTCCAAATAAATTCTTTCTTCTTTTACCATATAGGCCAGTTTTTCTTCCAGTGCGTGGATATCTATATCGTGCAAAAGAGAACGTTTTGACAGGATTTTGTTCGATTCGATTTCAGGAAAGTCCATCATCCTCGGGAAGAGAAGCGTCATAAAATAATAAAAAACCAAAACAAAGGTTGTGTGAACACTGGAAAGAAGAATCAAGGATTTGTTTTCCAGAAGAATTCCCGCGATTTCCAAGGGAATACAAAGTGAAATGGTAATCACGAGAAGAAGTATGATCCTAAAATTCACTTTGGAGAGGAGATATTCTCGATCTCTCCAAACGTTTACGATCGCAATCGCAAAGTAAACAAAAACATACACGTCCGTCAGAAACAAAAAGAAAGAGAGTTCTTCGCTCTGAGGCTGTTCGTAGAAGGTAGCGATCGGAATCGTGAGAAAAAAAGGCCCTAAGAAATTCCAATAGTAGTAGAGAGGAAGCTCCCTATACTTACGGAAAATCATCGATGAAATCAGAAAAACAAAGGTCCCGCTGGCCGCTAACGCGATGATATCGATCAGAAATAGAAGCTTAGAAAGCCAAAGATGGTTTATCAAAAGCAGGCTATTTTCGTCGATTGCTTGGAAGATCGCCGTTAAAATTAAAACATACGATATCAGATAATCGATTTGTTTTTTGGCTCGAATCCAATTTCCAATTCCCAGAATCAGCGCAAAACCCGCGCCGAATCGAATGAGACCGATTAAAAATGTTTCATTTAAGAATGAATCTAAATCAATATTCACCATAACTCTTCATGTTCTATTTAAATATTTTTTGATTTCTTTGTATGAAAAACTAAAGCAAATCTTTTATAAAATCAAAATCGATCGAATTCTAATTTTTGAAAAGAATAAATTAAATTTTAAAACGAATTCTATTTCTTCTTAGCAAATTCTATAAAAAATAGATCATTCTATTATGAAAAAACGGAATTACATTCTGATTTTAAGTTACAATATAAAAAATGAATATTACAGTATCATTGTAATTTGAGATAATTCTTTCTAGAATTTAATGTTTTGTCGTAAGAATATACGAACTTTCGTAAGGAATAACTCATTGGAGGACATGAAATTTACTTTAATTGATTCTGATTATAATGTGCATGCTAGCATTTTTAAATGATGATTGTTCATATTTTAAACCGAGCAAAGTTGCTTGGATCGATTTCTTTCTTCCTGAGAATGGAGAAAAAAATATCTCGGTCCGAAATGCAAAGAAAACAAGGGATCTTCCTGTCGGTTCGTTCTTTTTTTACAAATTTTATGGGACCGAGCAGGCCGAGGTTTTCCGAAAGTATTTTTAAGGAGATGCTGATTCTTTTCAAAAAGGATTTACCCAACCGAAATCTTGAAGAATTCTGAACTCAGTTTATATCTTGGGAGGTAATTTTAAACCTAAGGAAACCAAGTTCATTTTTGAAAATTGGTTTTGAGAAAAAGGAAAAAGTAGGACTGAAAAAAAGTAGCCTTTCTTTTTTTGAGGAAGTTGGAGGTTTGCTATTATATACTCCATTCAAAGAATAGAAAATTAGAGTTTTTATCCTTCGGTGAGTGGAACTCATTTTGGATTTGCATAATACTTAGATTATAAACTGAAAGGAAAGAAGCATAAATTACTGTAAAATCCTAGAATGCTTTCTCAATTTCATGATATTCAATTGGATCGCGATCTCGACTCTCGAACCTACAGTTATGCGTTGTACAACTTCGCAGGGGAGCTTCTCTATTCGGATGCAGATTACGATTCCCTTCGAAAGTTGGATTCAAAGTTGAATCGAGCGATCGAGCGATTCTTGGAATACGGAAATATCTATGCACACGGTGTCGGGATACGGAAAATAAGAACCGACCGACGAATTGAATTGATAGTTCGCTCCGCTTTGGGCCGAGTTTACAAAGTTAATTTCGAAATCAATTCTAAGAGTAAGGTAGTTTTTGTTCATATCGAGTCTACGACACAGGCTTCGATCAATTCCGAAAAAAATCGCCTACAGAGATTTCGTTCCTTGAGAAACAATTTACTCCGTTCTCTTCGGTTACAGAGCACGTATTTTTATCTCGTAAATATTGAAATTTACAATCATCCCTTTTTGCATCAATTTGAGAATCAGATCTACGAAGCCGTTTTTTTGGATTTGCACGCGGAGTTTTTGACGATCACAAATTCTCAAAATCTCGGATTTCGAGTTTCTGCAAATCAGATTTTCTTTTCCTATCAGATCAACAAACCGGATGTGGATATCAATTGGATTCCTTCGAGTTTAATTTCCTATATGAAAAACACGATTCAAGTGGAAGGATACGAATTTCATCTCAAACTTTCGATCGGCGGATATCATACTGCGGAACCCTCTGTGACTCCGCTTCACATTCTGCGTGGGCTTAAGAACAATTTGAATCAGGTGATTGAATATCCTTTCAGTCGTTATGCAACGGAAAGTCAAAATGACTCTTCCCAGATGATCGCCACGTATTTGTCCTTGAGGAATTCTGTTCACAAAAAGGAACTTTTTCTTCAATATCAGCCGATTCTTTCCGCAGATACGAGGACTTTGCATTCTTTAGAGGCTCTTTCTCGTTGGAATCAATCCGAAAAGGGAATGATCAGTCCTGATATTTTCATTCCCCTCGCCGAAGAATCGGGTTTGATCAGTTCCATCGGATCTTGGGTGATTCAAAAAGCGTTTCGAGATTTTACGGAGCTCAAAAGAAAGAATCCATCTTCGAATTTTATCTGTTCGATCAATATTTCTCCGTTTCAACTCAAGAATCCGGAATTCGCTGACAATCTTATATTCTATTTTTCAAACTTAAATCTTACTCCGGCTTCGGTCATTTTAGAAATTACGGAAAGTCGTTACGAAGAAACCCCTCTGATCATTGAGCAGATGTCTATCTTAAAAAAATTCGGTTTTCAAATAGCGATCGATGATTTTGGGGTAGGGAATTCTAATTTTTCAAGAATTGAAAAGATCGAAAGTGATTACGTAAAATTAGATAAGAGTTTGATCCTGGGAACCGATTCGAACCCGAGTAAAAGAAGTGTTCTTAGAGCGATCTCGCAGGTTCTGCTTTCTCTCGGCAAAAAGACCGTTTTTGAGGGAATCGAAAACACAACCTTGGAGAAAATTGCGATCGATTGTGGAGCAAATTATCTGCAAGGATTTCTCTATGGAAAACCTTCCAATCTTTACGATCTTCCCTTTCTTACCCTTTCGGGTTCTAAATAAAAATATCGTAGTATGGAATTGAAAATTCTATACAAAAACCGTCTAACGTTAGTTTTAAATTTGAGCACATCCGGATTTGTACCTGATTGCTTAACCGAAAGAGAAAATCATCCAAAGATATTTTCTCTTTGTAAATAGAAGGGAGCCAATAGTAAAAAAGTGTTCCTTTTATAGAATGCGGCGAACGTTCTTTAAAACCCGATTATACTCTTTCACAATTGAGCTTCGAATTGAAATCCTATAAAATTCAATTCGTTGTTTTTTGTTCTGACAAGGACACGTAACGTTTTGCCGACAAAGAATTAAAGAATCTATTTTGAAATTCATCGTTGGTAAATTGATACGAATATAGATTGAGCGAGGGTGCAAATGCAGGTTAGCAACGAATTTGTTATATTCGATGTGCAAGGAACTTCCACAAAGACCATGTGGATCAAACTCTCCGGCGTCGTTGACAACCGTTCCATCGTGAACGTAAGGGACGTCATTCTATCGATTCTGGATGATTTTTCAGGAATTTATATTCTGGATCTCAACCAAATCGAAAACGAAGATTTTCCCAATCTCACAAACTTTCGAAAGATGATCGCCGATTCCATCCGTATCAATCAAAACTGTATTCTTCTTTCCGATAGCAGGAAGTTGGAATTGTGGATCGAAAATTACACAATCTTTAATGGAACGTATTTGGCTAAGGTTCCCAAAGAATTGGATCAGTTAATTGAGCGCAAACTGGATGAGGATCTTCTTTTTGCAAATGTTTCTTCCGAGGAACCGGACATTCGATTGCATCTGGATTATTTGATTCAAGACGGTTCTTGATCCAAGAAGTTAAGACTCATTCTTGCATTTTTGAGAATTGAAAAATCCCGTCCGGAATTACAAACGACGGGACTTGAAGGAAAACAACCTACTGCTCGGTATTAAAGAGAGTAGGTGTTTATTTGAATGCGCGAGTTCCTAATAACTCAGTGTTTTATCGACAGCTGCATCTAAATCGATTGTCATCGAAATCAGTTTGTCCAAACGTGTGAGTTCGAAAATTTTCATGATAGAGTTCGGAATCGAATAAAGAATCAATCCTCCCTTTACCTGTTTCATCAATCGGGCCTGTGTGCTGATCAAAACTGCAAGACCGGACGAATCGATATGTGTCACTTCGGAAAGATCCAAAAGGAGCAAGTTGGCGCCTCCGTCGACTTTTTCGGAAAAGACGTCCTTCAATTTTTTAGAAGAGAAAATATTGATTTCTCCTCTCGCTTTGATGACGCTGATATTCGGTTTGAGTATGTGATGTACGTGAGAGTTCCCTACGGTCTCTACGGAAAGTTCATCTTTCGAGTTGTTGGTTGTTTCCATTGTATATTCCTAAAAATTGATATTTATTTTCATTTCGATTTTTTGATCTTTCTCAAACGAAGACTCTAAGGGACGTCCAGTCTCTTGAAATAAGAATTCGTAAGTAACCGGAAAGGTCAAAAGAGTTGTGTTCAAAAGGTAACTAAACGCCAGTGAAAGAAGAAAGATCTGGTTGAGTTGTTTGTGTTTTTGAAACTGTTCGTTTCCCGATTCGAGCCAAAGCACCGATCCGTTTCCTTGCGGGACTAACGTCGGCGCTCCCGATTTCGCTTTTTGCGCCGCTATAAATTCATGTAGGGCGCCCGTTGCAAAAAAACCCGTCAATCCCATAAGAGTGTATCCGAACTTACGATGTCCTTGGTTTTTTAGATAATATCCGGGGATTAAGTAATCGATGAGAGTGATCGATTGTTTTTTCGCACTATCGTCGGTTTCTTTTTTGGATTCTTCTTCAAGAACGTAAGTGAGCGCGAGGATTTCCTTTCTTGGAATTTCAATCGGAGTTATAGAAGATTCTTCTTGGACAAAAATGGATTCTCCGTTTACCCTTTTGATTGTGGAGAGAATGTCTCGGTTCTGTGCGGAAGAGATCAAAAGTCGAAAACCTGCCTGAGAGAGTTGTTCTAACATTTTTATGGACGGTTCCTCGAGCGTAAGATCTTTCAGATCTTGCAGAGAAATTCTAAGATAGTGATTTTTTTCGTCCATGTAGTAAGCTGTTTGTGAACTCAGTTTGAGAAGTTTTAAACCGCATTTTCTTTCCGGTTCGATTTTTGGAGTGAGACAAAGTCGATTTCCCAAATCTTCAAAAAAAAGTTCTAAGATCTCCTTTTTTTCGATTTTTCTTTCCGATCCGTTCGTGATGATTACGATATGATCGTTATGACCTTCGATTTCTTTCCATTCTCCCGTGACAACTTCTCCGGATTTTAGAACCACTCGATGTGCGATGAGTTGTTCCGTAAGAAACGAACAAAGTAGGATCAAAAGAAAAAACAATTTCATTTGGACAGCTCGATTGTGATCGGTGTAGTAAGATCGATTTTTTTTTGCGATTTGTTTTCGATAAAAGTGATCGATTGATCGTCTTCGAAGATTGCCTTTAGAAAAGGACTGATCTTGGAATCTTTTACGAATTTTAGTTTGGAATTCCGCATCGGTTTTTTTTCCAGCGTAATGGATTGAATCGTATAAGTAGGTAAGGTGATCGGGAAATGTGTGGAGAACAATTTTGTTTTGTCTCCGTCGATGACGAGCCGTTCTCCATACACGGGCGCGGCGCCTGCAATATGGACGGCGATATAATTTCTAACCTCGGCCGCTTTGGCTTCGGCCTCCGCTTTTTTTAAAAATGCCTCCGAATTTGTTATGATTTCCTGGATCGGAGTTTTGAACGTTTCATTCGATAAGGCGGATTTTTCGGAAGATGGGGAGTTTTCTTCTTCCACGTATTTTAACTTTTCAGCCGAAGACTTGATCGCGGCGGCCTCGCTTACGTCACCGAGTCGTTCCGCATTCTTATCCGAAATCCTTGCGATTTCGCTTCCTGCGTTGTAGTAGTGACCCAACATCAAAAGACGTCGATTGGCCTTGATCGCAATCTCCTTGTCCTTGTCTGAGAATGCAAGTTTTGCGTATTCCGTGATCGCGTCGTTTTGGTTTCCCGTTTTTTCGAGAGAATATGCCCGAAGGTATTTCATTTCTGCGGAATGGAGTTCGGTCTTCGCGATTTCCTCCAATACTTTTGAGTAATTTCCCTTTGCAAAATAAGCCCGGATTTTTGCTTCCGGACTGTCGAAATTGGCTTCGATTTCTTTTGCGTTCTCTTTCGATTTGAGAATCACTCCGGTGAGGATTTCCGCGTCGTTGGCAAAACTTGTTCCCGGATTGTTTTCCAAAACCTTTTGCAGATCCTTTAGGGCCGCGTCCAATTCTCCTTGCGCCGCCAGACAAAATCCTTGGTGCAAAAGGATAAATCCGCTTTCTTCACTTCCTTTGGGAAACGAAAGCAGCGCCTCTTCGTAAGAGTTGTAAGCGTCCTTATAAGCCTGATTCCTTTCCAAACGAAAGGATCTTTCCAGGGCCCGAATTTTCGAAGAATTGAGTTCGAAGTGGATCGGAGGTTTTCCAGTCACGAAGCGGACGACGTTGATTAGACCGGCCCCGAAATTTTGCCATACGTTGGTCTCAAAGGAATGGATCTGATCACTTTCGATCAAGGCACTCTGGAGATTGTTGAGATTCATTTCGGCTCTTAGATTTTCTTTGTTGGAAAGAATACTTTCAAATTTGGATCTAAGAATGTCGCTGGAGAAGGAAAAGTTTAGAACCTTTCTTTTTTCCAAAATCACCTTGAGTTCGAAAAGTTTCGTATCCAGAACGATCAATCCGAAAAATAGAATCACCAAAAATCCGATGATTGCGATAAAAGCGCTCTTTTTCATATTAAGAGATCTCTAATATTCCAAAAGTAACGTCGTCCGGAAAATGATTCGCAAAAGACTTGAGTTCCGTTTGTAAGCGAGAGAGCAATTCTTCCGGGGGAAGTTCAGCATATTTCTGAAACGTTTCTAAAAGACGATCGTCTCCGAATTGTTCCTTTGCAGGACTTTCCGCGTCTAAGATTCCGTCGGTATAAACGAGGATTTTGTCCCCCGGTTCGGTTCTGATTTTCAAAACTTGGTATGGATCGGGAATTCCGATTCCCAAAACGAATCCGGTCGAATTCAAAGTAAGAATCGTTCTTTTTGTTTTGCGAAAGTAATAGATCGGATTGTGCCCGGCGCTACAGAAGTAGGCGAATCCGTCTTTTTCGAAAAGAAAAAAGATCCCAGTCGCGAAAAAGGTTCCTTGCAAGGTTTCAAATAGGTTTTCACTGAGTCGACCGAGAACCTCGGCGGGATTGATCGTTTCTTTTAGGATGTCCCGCATATTGTAGTGAATGATGGAGGTGATCAATGCCGCCGAAACTCCGTGCCCGGTCGCATCCGCCATAAAGAATGCGCTCCTAGTTTCGTTGATTTCGACAATTTCGTAGATATCTCCGCTGACTTCTCGCATCGGTTGGTAGTGGATATGAGCCTGAAGGAGATTGAATTTTTTTCGTTTCCCGGGAAGAAAACATTCCTGGACGTTTTTACCGATTTCCAACTCCGTTTGGATCTGCGTGTTTTTCAGATGTAACGCGTCAAACTGGGAAGAAATTTTTTCCGCCATTCCGTTGAACGTATTTCCCAAAACGTCCAATTCGTCCTGAGAGGTTTGTTTCCAAGAAACCCTGGCCTTGAGATCTCCGGTCGCCATCGTCTCGCTGACTTCTTTCAGAAGAAAAAGACGGATAAAAATTTTACGATAGAGAAAAATTCCGAAAAGAATCTGAAACGTAAATCCCCAGACGAGTAAAAGTCCGAGTTGGATGTAAAGAGAACGCAGACGATCGATCATCTCGCGCATTTTGATTTCGGAAATTAGGAATGTTTTCGGATTGAGAAAAAAGATCAGATGTACGATAAACTGATCCGTGTCCAGTTCGATATCATACGAAGTATTGAGAGCGGCCTTGGCGCTCGATATTTTGCTGAGTTTGGATTTGAGATCGGAGAAGGGGGAAACGGCTCCGTTGGAAAGAAGGGTTCTCGTCTTTTCCAAAGAGCTGTCTTCGATCTCCAGAACCGAAAAATTACTGAGGCCGATGCTGAAAAGTTTACTCTGGAACTCGTTGATCTGAGAAGAATCTTGATAATCGACGTTACCGAAGGATTCTATCTTTTTAAGAATTTCTCTCGCGACCCGATCCGATTCCAGAGTAAAATTCGAAATCAAAAGATCCGTTTGATTTTCGAAAATCATGACCGCAACAAACGTAAGATTTACTACGGTCAAGATCGTATAAATGACGATAATCTGTAATCGAAGAGACTTCTTCATGATCAAGATAGATTATCGTTTTTATAATTTCAAAAATCACTGCATGCTATAAATTGGCCTCTTTTGTTTTCGTTGGATCGGATGCAAACTTTACTCCGTTTCTGCCGTCAATTCTTGCACTCGATTCTTACCCAAAAACCAAAAGTAGAGGGCAGGAACCGCAAATCGGCTGAGAATTGTCGCCGCAATTTCTCCAAAAATCAGAGAAACCGCAAGTCCTTGGAAGATCGGATCCAAGAGCATGATCGCACTTCCGACGACGACCGCAGAAGCCGTCAGAAGCATCGGACGAAAACGAACCACACCCGCGTCGATCACCGCTTGTTTGAGGGGTTTTCCAAAACGAATTTCGGATTCGATAAAGTCCACGAGGATGATCGAATTTCGGACGATGATCCCCGCTCCCGCGATAAAACCGATCATCGAAGTCGCGGTAAAATATGCCCCCGTAAACCAATGTCCGGGCAAAATTCCGATCAAAGAGATCGGGATCGGAGCCATGATGATCAACGGCAGGAAATAATTTTTAAACCAACCGAGCACAAGAACGTAGATGAGAATCATCACAAGCGCGAAGGCTCCTCCCAAATCCCGGAAGACCTCGTATGTGATAAACCATTCTCCGTCCCATTTTACAAAGACTTGATCCGTGTTGCGCGGGGTTTCGGCTGTTCCGGTCGGGTAGTGGATCTTCGGAGCCAATTTAAGAATTCCGTAAACCGGCGCTTCCTCTTCTCCGTAAAACTCGCTCGTGACGTATTCCACCGATCTCAGATTTTTTCGGTTTAACGTCAGATTCTCTCGAACATAAGAATTCTTTAATACACTTTCGGAAGGAATCGATCCGCTTTCCATCGAAGAAACCGTCATCGGACGAAAAGGCGATTGTGAAGAACGGATTCTATCCGATACCGAAAGGTCGACCGTGATCTCCTCCGGATGAACCGCTTCGGATAAGGAAAGAATCGGACTTTCCGAAAAAAGAAACTGTCCGTCTCTTGCGATCGTTTCCGAACGAACCCCCAAAACTCCACCGAGATTGGAATCGAACGGATAAACGATCTTAGGTCTTCCCGGTCGGAGACTCGAATCGAGATCGGTGACTCCTTCCTGTTCGGAAAGTATTTTGTGAATTTCCGTCGCCGTCTTTTTTCGTTCGGTCTCGTTTGGTCCGTAGATCTCGGCGACAAACGTAGCGAGTACGGGAGGTCCGGGCGGGATTTCCAAAACCTTTGTGATCGCGTTTTCCATTCTTCCGAAATTTGCGATCTCGCCCCTCAAAGATTCGATGATCTCGTGACTTTTGGTCGAACGATGTTCTTTGGATTTGAGTACGACGTGAAGATCGATCTGCCAATCCGATTTTCTGAGAAAGCTGTGTTTGACCATTCCCGAAAAGGAGAAGGGCGCGGCTTCTCCTCCGAAAATCTGCACCTTTTCCACATTCTCATTTTTTAATATTCCTTCGGCGAGAATTTTGGATCGATCTATACTTTTTGCAAGAGGAGTTTTTGGATCAAAGTCGATCAATACTTGGAATTCGTCCTTGTCGTCGAACGGAAGCATCTTCACCTTTACGGCTTTAAACGCGACCAAGGAGGACGCAAGCAGTAGAAGTCCTACGATCCCGGCTCCGAATTTGAGAGAATTGACTTTCGAAGCAAGTAGCCAGTTTACGACCCGGATGTAGATCCGGTCCAGTTTGGAAATTTTTTCTTTCTCGGCATGGGAGTGAGAGGTTTTTAAAAGACGAACGCTGACCCAAGGTGTGACGATAAACGCCACCAACAAGGAAAGGATCATCGCAAGACTCGCTCCGACCGGGATCGGTTTCATATACGGACCCATGAGTCCTCTCACAAACGCCATCGGAAGAATCGCCGCGATCACAGTAAAGGTCGCGAGAATGGTCGGATTTCCTACTTCGGAAACGGCTGCGATCGTGGATTCTAAGATACTCCGTTTCGGGTTTTCTTTGAGATGTCGTTCTATGTTTTCGACTACCACGATGGCGTCGTCGACCAGGATCCCGATCGAGAAGATAAGCGCGAATAACGTGACTCGATTGAGCGTGTAACCCAGAAAGTAGTAAAGAGCCAGGGTCAGAGCCAAGGTCACGGGTATCGCGACCGAGACTACAATGGAGGCGCGAAATCCCATCCAGAGCGCGATGAGAATGCTCACCGAAACCGTTGCGATCAAAAGGTGTTCGATCAATTCTTTGGACTTTGCATCCGCGGTCGATCCATAGTCTCGGATCACCGACATTTTCACGTCGTTCGGAAGATTTTTTCCGAAACTTTCAGCTCTTTCTAAAAGTTCTTTGGAAAGAGGAACGACGTTGGTTCCCTTTCTTTTGGAGAAGCTGATCGTGACCGAGTTTCTTTCCTTTCCGCCGATATTCTTGTCGTAGAGGACGGACTCTTTGTTTCTTTCCTGCGGACCTTCTACGATTTCAGCGACGTCGGAAACCCGGATCACCCGACCTCCGCGTTGTGCGACCGGAAGAGAACGTACGTCTTCCAGTTTGGAAATCGTGGTCCCAACTTCTACGTCGTATTTTTTTTCCTTTCCCCAGTTTTGTCCGACCGGAAGAAACGTATCGTTGAGTCGGAGAGAATTGGCGATGTCGGAGACGCTGATCCCGGAACGATTCATTCTCGACGGATCGGCGATCACACGTACCGATTTTTTTCTTCCTCCCAAAAGTTCCACCTTGGAAAGATCCGGAGTTCCTGAAAGTTCTCTCGCCAAAGGAGCGACTAACGTGCGTAAGGAGTAGTCGTCCCTTTGATCGGAACTAAACGTTAGAGCCAAAAACGGAACGTCGTCGATCGTCAAGGATCGAACCGTAGCCGGCGCCACGTTAGGCGGCAATTCTCTTTGAACTTCCATAAGTTTGTGATGGATTTTTACAAGGGAAGGTTCTAAGGGTTGACCCACTTCGAAACGAACGGTAACGATCGCATTGTGATCCCCGCTCGCTGAATAAACGTATTCCACACCTTCCAATCCCCAAACCGCTCTTTCAATCGGCTCGGTGACTTTGCGTTCCACTTCATAACGGCTAAAACCCGGAGCGGAAAGTTGAATGTCGATCATGGGAACCGAGATCTGCGGCTCTTCTTCCTTCGGAGTAAGATAGACCGCGATGATTCCTAAAAAAAGACTCGAGAAGATAAGAATCGGGGTGAGTT
The DNA here is from genome assembly GCF_016918785.1 of Leptospira ainazelensis. Classification (GTDB taxonomy): domain Bacteria; phylum Spirochaetota; class Leptospiria; order Leptospirales; family Leptospiraceae; genus Leptospira; species Leptospira ainazelensis. The sequence goes on from NZ_JAFFPT010000003.1 coordinate 83,085, forward strand.
TAGAATGAACAAACGTGAGTGCGATCTTCCCGGCAAATCCGGTCTTTTGTGGTTGTTTATCTTTCATTGGAATTTCCTCTTTTTGTGAAGATTGAGAGTTCGCCTCGAATTCTCAGATATTCCGATTCCGAGGCCGTTTTCATTTTTAGAAGATTGACCATCGCTGAAAAAGATTCCGCGAGCTGAGGAGCTTGGATCGTTCCATTGCGGAAAAGTTTTTGAGAAACCTGCAATTGTTCCTCTTGGAGTCGGACCGATTCATAGATGGACTTTAAATTTTCGGAAAGAGTTTTCTCTTGTTGGACGAGAATTCTAAAATTACTTTCCTCTCTCAGCCTGATCTCTTCCGATTTCTTTTTGGCGCCTTCGGCCTTCACCTTTGCCTCGTCTAACGCGCCTATGTCGGCCGGACTTAGGAGATTCATCTGCAGATAAACTCCGGCGTTGTAGGAATTTGCAAAATTCCGATTTCCGTCGTAAGCGTATGTTTCCGCGTAAGCCGCGATCTTGGGTAAGAATTTTGATTTTTCAGAATTCACGGATTCTTTCGCGCCGTCGGCGTAAGCGGAATAAGCGTCTGCGAGAGGGGTATGACCCGTTTCCTGCTCCGAAGGAAGAGGGAGATACTCTTCCACAAACTTAAGAAGTGAGTTTTTTTTCGGTTTAAAATCGGCGGGAAGATCGACCGCGAGATAGTGAAGAGTTTCTTCCGCGCTTTGTCGAAGGGTTTCCTGTTCTTTTTTAGAAACATCTAATATAAGTTGTAAGGACTTAAGAGCCAAAGAACCGGAAAACCCGACAAGATTGGAACGGTTTCCGATTTGGTATTGGGCTAAAAAGTCGGAGATTTTGCGGTGAAGATTTTCGGCGATCTTTCCGTTCTCTTCAGAAAGAAGGATCGACTGATAAGCGACCGCCGCGTTGGAATATTCGCGAAAACGAATGTATTTTTCTTCTGCGTGTACCGCGCTCAAACGTTTTTCTTGAATGAGGGACGCGGATGATTTAGCACCGCCTTCGTAAAGAGGAAGCTCGATTCCTAACGTTCCTCTTGCGTAGGTTTGGGAACCCGGATTGTTGAGAGTGTCTTTTGCAAAAATATTCGCGGTATTCGAATTCAAACCGGTGTAAGGCTGGTTGTTTGTATCCAAATAATTGGAAGGTTGAGAACGTACGCTCGCAGTGGAAAAATCGGATTGAGTCGCCGATCTTTGTCCGAGTTTTCCCATAAAATTCAAAGCAGGATCGTTTGTCTGAAAAGAGCGAACATCGGCGTAGACTTTTGGGAGCCAGTGTTTTTTCGCGCGATCCTTGGAAATTTCCGCGGCCTGAACTTCGAGAGCCTTCGATTTTAAGCTGGGAGCCTGGGTTTGAATTTTTGACCATACTTCCGAAAATTCAAGAACACTTTCCGCGCGAACCTCGCCCAAAAAGGGCGAGGCCAGAAACGCTACAAGAATCGGAAGAATTCCTAAATAGGATTTCATCTTTTTTCTCCTTGAATCTCGCGCAAGGAAGGGATTCCGAAACCTTTAAGAATCAGCGACATAGGACAAAATCCCGCAAACGCAAAGAGGATCATATTGATTCCAACGAGGAAATTCAAAACATACCCCCAGGGATTTACAAGAAGCCCTAAAGTAACTCCTATCAAAGATACGGTTCCACCGATTAAAAAAAGTAGCCTTTCTCTATACCAGTTGTTCATCTTGTTCTCCTTTGTATACCCCGGTGGGTATACAATAATTGACATACCCTACGGGGTATATGTTTTCGGAAAGTAGAATTTTATTTTTCAAAAACGATAAAGTAAGAGGTTTTGTCGGGGAAAACGCGAAAATCGGCCGATGAACGATCAATACGGGTAAATGGGCAAAAAGGATCTCGAATTCAGCCAAGCTCAACCGAAGTTTTTTTCGATTGGTATTAAGGAGGAATTCCTCCTATCCAAGGCTTGTAGAAGGAACTTCGATACGGATACGAAAGAATTTCCGCAAAAAAAGTTATAAGATGTTGAAAATAGCAGAAGGATCATAGAATGAGAGAAATCGTCATTCTCTGATCAAATACGATGTTGATTAAAGGAAAAAAGCGGCTTTGATCGCGGTCCGGATGTTTTCCATATTCGGTTTTTTCTTATTTTCCGCAAGGCAACGATCCATGTATTCTTGCACATAGGCCTCTCCGAATTTTTTGAGGGCCTGGCTTGCTGCTTTTAACAAAAGCAGCGTTTTTTCGCAGTCCATCGAATCGTTGAGAAGGCCTTTTTCAACAGCGTCTAACTGACCTTTGATTCTGTGGATTCGATTGATCAAAAGTTTGGAATCTTTTTCCGTTGTCATAGCCATATACCATACGGGGTATATTCGACGTCAATCTGAAATTGAACACCTTTCTCGGTTCGTAACTTTCCCATTAAAAAAACGATTAGTTTCTTTTATGACTCAAAAGGTTATGGGATGAGAATCGATACTGAAAAGGAAAATTTTCGAAAGAGAAGAACTACTTAATTCCTGCTCGAAGGAATATTCTGAAAAATGGCTTCAACGATGATCGGGAGATCGTCTAATGCTGAAATTTTTCCGGTAAGTTTCCAAGTGTGAAGAACGCCTTCGTAACACGAAAAAACTCTTCTTGCGAGAAGTTTTGGATCCGCGTTTTTAGAAACAAAACCTTCCTTCTGCCAATCGGACAAATAAGAGGATAGGATTTCGATCGTTTTTAAGGAGACCCTTTTTGCTTCCTCTGAAATGGAGTGAGAGGTGGAGGCGATTTGTGCGACCGTGTTTGCCATCGGACAACCTGCGAAAGCGCTGTTTCGAGTTTGTCTTCTTAAAATTTGAGTCCAGGCTCGAATAAATTCTTGAGGATTGACGGACCTTGATTTTAATTTTTCCAAAAGAACGAGTTGTTCCTCTCCGTAGAATTCGATGTATGCCCGGCCGAGATCGTCCTTTGACGGAAAATGATCGTAAAAACTGGCCTTTGCGGTTTTGGATTCTTGGATGATTTGATTGATTCCGGTATTCCCGTAGCCTTGAGATTGAAAAAGCCGGACTGCGGTTTCTAAAATTCTATATTTCGGTCCGGATTCTCTACTTGACATTTTTGGTTCCCTTTGATTGAATAGCAGACAGACTTGTCTGTTCAAGTTCTTTCTTCTTTCATCAAATCAGGAAAAGGAAGAAAACGCAAGTCCAATTTGGAGTTTTTATGTCATCTACTGAAACCACGGAAGCCGAATTTGTAAATGTCGCGGGAGTTGCGACCAGCGTAGAAGAAGCGGTTCGAACCAGACACAGCGTTCGAGACTATGAATCGAGGCCGATTGAAGAGGACGTTTTGCAGGATCTTTTTCAAAAATCGCTTAGAGCCCCGAGTTGGAAAAACAGCCAGCCCTGGAAGGTGCACGTCGTAAGCGGAGAGAGAAGGGGGAAGATGGCGAATCTTCTTATGGAAAGGGCGAAAAAAGGAGAACCGATTCCGGATACGATTTGGCCGGCTTCATTTCCGGCGAGTGCAAAAAAAAGAATGTTCGATCTTGGAATGAAAATCTACGGAGTGGCCGGGATCGAGCGTAAGGACAAAGAAGCAAGAGACAACTTTATGCTTCGCAACTTTGATTTTTTCGGAGCTCCTACTGCGGTTTTTATCACTACCGAATTCGAACTGAACTTTTACATAGCGCTTGATATCGGATGTTATTTGAATACCTTAATGTTACTCGCTCGAGGTTATGGTTTGGGATCGGTTCCTCAGGCCGCGTTATCCGCCTTTCCGGAGGTGGTAAGATCGGAGTTGGGTCTTTCCGAATCGGAGAAGGTGGTTTGCGGATTGAGCCTGGGATATCCAAAAGCGGATTCCGATCTCAATCGGTTTCATACTCCGAGAGAATCGACCGGAGATATTGTTAAGTTTTATTGATGGAAATAATCTTTCGTTGTTTCTTGCGGAAAATCTTCTTTGCATCAAATAGATAAGTATATTAGAATATATTTGTCTATTTTGTCATAAGAATAGAAGCGAAATACATTTTGGAAAGGAGTTTAGAATAGGATAATTCGAAAGAGTTTTGTAGGAGTTTCTACAAAAGTGAGAGAGAATTTTACTTGCAAAAATGAAGTTTTTCTGATAGAGAAAAGTCACCCGAGTTTTTCCCGCCGCCTCTCCTCCTCCACCCAAAATCAGGGCGGGGCGCGCGACTTTTCGCAGAGGATTGTCGTCGTATTTCCGACAGAGAAATCTTGGAATTCCAATCATCGTTTGTGTGTAAGGTTTTGTTAAAGAAACCTTACACTCTCAGTAAGACTCATCTGAAAAACGTGTTTTCTAAAAAGAAAATTTCTAACTCTCGCATAACGAGTATTTTGCGAACTTAAAAATCCGATTTCCTCGATTCTTTTTTTCCTCACTGAAGAAGTGCGATGGAACGACCGATGTATCCGACTACCGTCAGGAGGACCAAAAACAATCCGAAAGAAAGAAGTGCAATACTAAGTCCGATCGGTGTATCCCAGCTATACCATTTTCCAAGCGAAAGCTTGACGGAATTTTCGAATTCTTTGTCCTTTGAATGCATGAGAAAACCTCTTCTGTCTTTTTCTTTTCTACTCGATGCTAAGATTGATTGAGTATCTTAATGAATCTAACTAAATATGTCAACTGATAATCTGAATCATTCCCTCCGTGAGGAGCTCCTACAAAAACTTTCCCTGGTAAGTCATCATTCCAGCAACGCGACCGTTCTCTTCCACCAAGCGGCCGCCGAAAAATTCGGGCTGAATGCAACAGATATGAAAACCCTTCCACTTTTGGAAGAAGGCCCTATCGTCGCCGGAAAACTGGCGGAATCCCTCGGTTTGACCACCGGTGCGGTCACTTCGGTGATCGATCGTCTGGAAAGGGTGGGACTTGTTCGTCGAGTGGCCGATCCGAACGATCGAAGAAAGGTCGTAGTCGAGTTGATAAACGAGGCCATTCAAGAAGCGGGTAAAATCTATTCTCCGATGGGAAACGCGATGATGAGTCTTTTTCAAAACTACAGCGATGAAGAATTGGAACTTCTCATACGATTTCAAGAAGAGACTGCCAAAATTCTCATCCAAGAAGCGACTCATCTTCGTAATCTTTCCAAATCTTAAGAAGAACTCCGAGACAAACTATATTCCATATTTATCAAGTGTTTTGAAAATCTATACGTCGGATTTTTTCAAGAACCCGCTTTGGGAGAAAAGAAAGGTATTGAGATTCTAAAAATTCAGATTCTCCAGTCGATCCGTTTCGGAAGCGAAATAGGACTTCGAGAATCGTTTGGAAACTTGGATAAGATTCGATTCTTTGGAAGAGCCTCGGATTGCGGAAAGAGAAAATTTCCGCCAGAACGAATTCTGAAACAGAGAATCTTTGTATGGAAATTTATTTCCTCGTTTTCAAAACTGGTTTCAAATTTGGATCCCCGGTTTTTGGAGAATTTAATGTCCGAAATTTTAGTGATCTTTACGCTCCTCATTCTTTCCCCTTTGGAACTCAAGTTGATCAGCGAACGTATCGACGTTCGTACGGGGGTTTCCGATGGAAAATCCGAGTTTATTTTTGAAAATACGCAGAGCGGTTTTTCTTTGATCGGGAAAAAAATGTCGGCACTAAAAGGGAACGAGCCTTCCAGAGACTGTATCATCAATCTCTCAGAGCAAGACGGAGGTTTTCTGGGAAAAACGGTAAATAATTCTCCGAAAAATTTAGGTTTGACCAAGGGATTCGATCATTCCACGTTAGCCGATCTCTGCAAAAAAACGTTTGTCAAAAAATAATTCTCAAAACTAAAAAACGAACTCAAAAAGAAAGACCTTCCGGCGTTGGAAAGAATAAGATGGTTTTAGTTAAATCGATTTTTATTTTTACAATCCTCATTCTTTCCGAAACCGAACTCAAGCTGATAAGCGAGCAGATCGAAACAAACTCAACGATCTCAAAATCGGAAGGAAAGTTCGAATACACTTTTGAAAATACAAAGGAGGGCGCTCAGTTTCTTTCCCAAAAAATGAAGGAGCTCCGAGGAACGTTTTTTTCGGAAGAATGTATCATCAATCTTTCCCGGAGCGACGAAGGTCATTACGACAAATGGGTTCGTGATTCTCCGAAAAATATAGGAGACTTTGGGAATCTCGATCATTTTCAACTCGCCGATCTTTGTAAAAAAGCTCACACAAAGAAATGATCTTGAAAACTTAAGATCTTTTCCCGTTTTTAAAAATAAAAATCACTTTGGTTTTGAATTGATTTTCCGGAGGAAAAAAAAGAAAGGATAGATCAAAGGTAAATCATTGCTCGGTATTTCTGTAATCTTATATCTCCTCACAACCATTCTGATCGGAGCGATTGCTTCGCGTTTTGTAAGCGATTCTAAGGACTACGTTCTCGCGGGGAGAAGGCTTCCTCTTTTTCTGGCTTCTTCCGCGTTGTTCGCGACCTGGTTCGGTTCGGAGACCTTGCTCGGGGCCTCTTCTCGATTCGTAGAGGAAGGAATTTTAGGAGTGATCGAAGATCCTTTCGGCGCCGCACTTTGTCTTTTTCTGGTCGGTCTTTTTTTTGCACGTCCTCTTTACCGAATGAATATTCTCACCTTCGGAGATTTTTATAAGAATCGTTTTGGAAGAAGGGCGGAAGTTGTTTCGAGTGTTTTTATGATCCCTTCTTATTTCGGTTGGATCGCAGCCCAATTTGTCGCGTTGGGAATCATTCTTCATTCATTGACCGATCTTCCGGTTTCGACGGGAATTTTTTTAGGCGCCGGGGTCGTTTTGGTTTATACTACGATCGGAGGAATGTGGGCGATTTCTCTCACCGACTTTTTACAGACGATCTTAATCGTATTAGGACTTGCTTATATAGTTTGGGATTTAAGCGGAAAGGCGGGCGGAATCGGCGTCGTTTTAGAATCCACAAAACCGGGTTTTTTCAGTTTTGTTCCCGAGATGAATCCGAAAAGTATTTTGGTTTATATCGCGGCTTGGATGACGATCGGGCTCGGTTCGATTCCTCAACAGGACATTTTTCAGAGGGTGATGGCTTCCAAATCGGAGAAAGTTGCGGTCTATTCTTCGCTTTTGGCTTCTTTCTTTTATCTAAGCGTGGCCTTACTTCCTTTACTCGCGGTTCTTTGTGCTAGAAAAGTTTATCCGGAAATCGCGGCTTCGGACGCACAGATGATTCTTCCCAAAACGGTTTTGGCGCACACAGGTTTGTTTACTCAGATTCTTTTTTTTGGAGCTCTTTTGTCCGCGGTGATGAGCACGGCGAGCGGGGCCATTTTAGCTCCTGCTTCCGTTTTGGGAGAGAACGTGATTCGTCCATTCTTAAAAAATCCTTCCGAAAAACATCTTTTAAGAATATTAAGAATTTCTGTTGGAGTGATCACCCTTGTTTCCCTATCGATGGCAATCACGAAAAGTAATATCTACGAATTGGTTTCGCAGGCGTCGGCTCTGAGTTTGGTTTCTCTTTTTGTTCCCTTGGTCGCGGGGCTTTTTTGGAAACATTCCACGGGAACGGGGGCTGTCGCTTCCATGATCTGCGGCTTTTTTGTCTGGCTTTTTTGGAATTTGGGTTCTTTTGAGATTCCCGCTTCCATTCCGGGGCTTCTCGCGAGTTGGATCGCACTCCACGCGGGAGATTTTTTGGAAAGAAGGGGATACGGTTTTTCGGAGCAGGGGAACGTCGAGGAAGAATCGATACAGAAGATGTAGGAGCTCTTACAAAATAAAAAGAGACTTTTCTCTTGCAAAAAGTTTTTTAGAATCAACAAGGATCCCAATCGGAATTTTTGTAGGAGTTCCTACAAAAAGAAGGGGTTATTTTTACTTGCAAAGATGAGGTTTTTCTGATAGAGGAAAGTCACCGATTTTTTCCCTGCGACGCGATCCGTAAAGAGCGTCGCATTGAGTTAATCCGCCTCTCCTCCTCCACCCAATCAGCATAACCTTACCCACAAAGTGCTTTGAATCTTAAGAAAAATCTGTCGTAACAACGACAGTCCTCCGTAAAACGAAAGCCCCGTCCTGAAATTTTGGGTGGAGGGGCGGGAGGCGGAAGACTCCCGGCGATTTTCCTATATCACAGGATTAAAACTTTGCAAGGAATATTCTCTCTCAGAGCTTTTGTAGGAACTCCTACAAAAAGTCATACTGGGATCCTTCTTCATTCTAAATCGCTTTTCTAACTTGTGGGTAAGGTTATGCAATCAGGGCGGGGCCGCGCGACTTTCACGGAGGATTGTCGGAACAGAGGGGGGATTGAATATTAAGGAAAGAACCCGACAAGAAAATTACAAATCCAATCCAGATCTTTTTTCGCTGAACGCTCCGGACTTAGACACTCATTCAAAGGCCTTCTTCTTTTTCAAAAGACGATCCGAAAAAGGAAGAAAAAATTTTCCCAATAATTTCTTTTCTCGTAAGGATCGCACGTCAAACTATGGTCAAAAGTATTTTCGGAGAATTCAATGCCGCCCGTTTTAGACGATTCCATTGCGTTTGAGAGAAGACAGGAATCCCAGACGCGTTTGGGAGAAGCCTTCCAAGGACTCTGGATGGAAAACGAAATCAGTTTTGCCATCGCCGGAGGAGGATGTAAGGCGTTTTACGGATTGGGTTTTGGACATGAGATGAAATCCTGGGGAATAAAATTCCGGGAAGTTTCCGGAGTTTCCGCGGGAGCTGCCATGGCTCTCTGTTTGATCTGCGACGGAGAAGAAGAATGTGTGGCCTTCTTCGAAAACATCGTAAGAAAAAATCCTCAGAACTTCTATCTAAGCCGTCTTTTCAAAGGGGAACGGGCGTTTCCTCACGAAGAGATGTATCGAAAGACGATTCGTTTTGGAATGGACTTCGAAAAGATCAAAAAATCCGGGACAAAAGTTTTCATCCATACGTTACGCGCCATCCCTAAAAACGATTCCCTGAAGAATAAGTTTCGTCTTGCGAGATTGATCGCCGAAACCGCAAAAGCCTTTTTAGAAGACGAGAGGGACCGCTCTCGAGGACTGAATACGGAAAGGATGCAGAGAGTTCTTAGAAATTGGAATATGAAAGAAATTTTATTTACCGAAAAGGATTTCGACGATCCTCAGACGGTGGAGCAGATCATTCTCAATTCTTCTTCCGTTCCTCCCGTGGTCTCCGTTCAGAGTCACGGAAAAGAATATTACTTTGACGGAGGATTGACGAACAATCTTCTCTTAGAGGCCTTTCCACCCGACAGCAAGACGATAGGAATCTACTACGAGCCAACGACGATCGTAGGGAAGGATCCAAAACTTCTCGAGAGATGTTTTTTACAAACCCCTTCCGAACCATTGCCGATCACTTCTTTCGATTATACCGATCCCGTCGGTGTTCGAGGCGCATACGAACTCGGAAAACAAGACGCTCGGCTTCAGAAGGAGCGAATTTTCGAATATCTCAAGAGAGACTGGGCAAAAGCGGTTTCCTCATTCAAATCCAAAACGAATTCTTAATTCTGAATCCAAAGAGAGAAACAAAGACGAAAGAAACCTTTCTCTTTTATATTTTTTTAGATCAGAGTTTTTCCCTTAACCGGGAAGAAAATTTGTAGAAGCTCCTACAAGAACCTTCCGTTCCTCCGTCTTTCGCTTTTTGCGAGATTGGTCTCCCGATTGAAAACGGAGGAGTTCCCAGAGTCTCCTGATCGGGGCAGGAGCCTAAAGGAAAAGAATTTTTCTTTTCCCCATTCTAAGGTAAAAATCCAAGAAGAATCGAATTCCTTTCCAAAAAGTTTAACTTTCTCCGGGAGAATCCATTTCATCCAAAGAGATAAGGAAATTTTCGCGTTACGCGGCATTGTAAAGTTCCGGAAATAAACGCCTCTTCTTAAAAAAACGGTTTCTTGATTCTAAAATGCCACCCGGGGACGTTGAATATTACAAAAAGAAGAAGTTATGAAAAAAGAAATTCAAACGCCGGAAAATGTGTCAGAATCTCCTTGACCGTATACTACAAGATTCTATTTTTTTCAAACACGTGTGACTAATGGGGCGAAGCTGTCTATTCCGCCACATTCTTTTTTTACTATACAAATATATAGCACTCTCTCATTCTTTCCCCATGCGTTTCTTTTTAGAAAAGAAGGGAAGGTTCCTTTTAGTTCGTTTTTCATACGACTCGGAGGCCTACGAGTTCGTAAGAAGAATTCCCAAGGCAAAATGGGATCCGATTCGGAAGAATTGGGTGCTTCCTTTTTCCGAAGCCAACTTGGACATATTCCTGAAGTTAGATTCTTCCAAAGTGGTTCTCAAGGGAGAGCTGGAGCTCCGAAGTTGGATCAAGGCTCTGAGGCTGAAGAATTCTTCCAGGAGAACGATTCAAGCGTATTACTCAAATGTAGTCTCGCTTCTAAAATGGTCGGGGAAGAATCCAAAAGAGATCGAAAAGAAGGACGTCCTAACGTTCTTAGAAGTTTCCTTTCTGGAGAAGAAATTGAGCGCGACGAGTGTCTCTTTGAGAATCCAAGCTCTGAATTCTTACTTTGGATTTCATCTGGGAAAACCTTGGTTTAAGAATCTTCCAAGACCCAAGAGGGAAAAAAAACTTCCGGATATTCTTTCTCCTTTAGAAGTTTCTAATATTCTTACCGCCCTTCCGAATCCGAAACACAAACTTCTTCTTTCCTTTTGTTACGCGAGCGGTCTAAGGGTGAGCGAATTGGTGAAGCTTAGACCCGAAGATATTGACGAAACGAGAAAAAGTCTCAAGGTTAGAGAAGGTAAGGGAAAGAAGGATCGTTTTACGATGCTTTCTCAGGCCTGCGCTTCTCTCTGGAAAGAGTTTCGAGAGGCAAATCCTTACGAAGAATGGGTTTTTCCGGGACAGGATCCTTCGAAGCCCATTCACATGCGGACTGCGGAGAAAATCTTTGAGGCGGCAAGAAAAAAAGCCGGAATCAAAAAGCCCGTGAGCATTCACGGCCTCCGTCACGCTTTCGCCACTCACCTTCTGGAAGCCGGTACCAACATCAAACACATCCAGTTTTTGTTGGGCCACAAAAGTGTGAGGACCACCGAGATCTACACCCAGGTCAGTCAAGTTCGTCTCACCGAAGTTGCCAGCCCCCTCGATCTCCTAAACCTCAAAAAAAATTAGGCGTTTATACGCCCTTCGACTATCGCTACAGTTTTCTGCGTTTACACGAAACACGCCAGTGCTATTCTTATATCACACTCGGACAGTTTGAGTTAGGCGACATCGCTAATAAAAAGCTCATAAGGAAATATGACTGAATTCAATAAAATAATCCGCTATCTAATTCCCGTATTTATTTACTTTGGATATTCTTTTGTGTTTATTAGTCTTTGGTTGTTACCGAAGATATATTTTTACGAAATATTAACAGACAGCAAAGTCGAAATTTCTCTAATTATTCCTTTCGCTGCTGGTATAGGTTTCGTTATAAGCGCAATTCATCACTATTGCTTCTGGAATGTTCCTTTTTATCCGAAAACAAAATATCGAAATTTTATTAAAAATTTGGAACAATCAAGGTTATTAAAATTCGTAAAACAAAAGAAGTATTCTGCAGTTGAAAGAAAAGGTCTACTATCTCTGATCAAACAATTTTTTCGGGAACCCAAAGTCTTGGAGAAGAAATATAGAAAATTAAATGAAGAAGACTATTGGAGGATCATTAATATTTTATGGCATAGATTGCGAGAGGATGATTTATCTTTTTAAAAAATCAATAGTCGAAACGACTCATTAACGGATTTAATGCATGGAAATGGATCCTCCCTCATATCGTTGATTCTGGCAGGTATAACGTCTTGCTTTTATATTGCTTACTGCTATCTGGAATTCAATGTGCTGGCTACCGAGTTTTATAACAAATATACACTGGTATTCTTTTTTCTTTTTTTCGTGTTGCTTTTTCTTCATTCTAAAAGCTATAAGTTTACTACTGAAAATTTGAATAAATTTGTTCAAGATGCATTATTTCATTCTTTATCATTAAAGAAAAAGAATGATTTACCGGTAAAATTCTATCTTGGAAATTTTTAAATATTAAGAATAGCGACGTCGCATAACTTCGGCTTCTCGCTCCGTTCGCGACTCACGGTTCCCGCTCGCGCTCACTTCGGGCTAAAGCCACATTGCTTTG
>NZ_JAFFPT010000078.1 GCF_016918785.1 Leptospira ainazelensis
TTTTTCATCTGCCAAATCGATACTAATTTCATTGAATAAAGTAATATGACAATTATCCCAATGGGAACAAGTAAATTAGTTAGCTTAAATACCCCTCTACTAATGTCATCGAAATTTGATTTAATATAAAAAAAACAAAATAAATGAACGGGATGAGTATATACCACGATAATCGAATTTTGATTATAAATAAATTACTAACTGGTTCGATAGTCACATAAATTAGAGGGTTGTAGTTTTTTACACTGAAGGTTCCATATTCCGTTGGAAGCTTCATTCTTAAGAATAGCATTTTATTCGAAATTACTTTGACAAAGCCATTCTTAAACTCATAAACACGATTTGGCATCAATTCAAGACTCATTTTCAAAACGACTGACTGATGAAGTAATATTCCAGTAGAAAAATCTAAGTTAAAATATTGGTATTTTGTTAAGTAGGAGAACCAAAAGCCAATTACGACAATTAAAAATATAACAAGAAAAATCGATGAATAATCGAACATTTGCAATCAAATCCTTTAAATAAATACCAACTACTAATGTAAGTTTCTCGCCTTTACATCTCGAAACACCGTGAGAAGCCGAAAGGCGCAGACTAAAGCGATTCTGCCTTTGCGATCCACTGCTCTATATATTCTAAATACCCTTTATCAGGAATAAGGTCTTTCGCTTTTTTTAAGTGCTCCAATGAAGACTTTTTATTATTTAACCAATAGTAGGTGACCCCAATATTCAAATTTGAAATGAAATCATCGGAATAAAGTAACAAGGCCTCAGAAAGGTATTTTTCAGCCATCGAATAATCTTTTTTGATCAAATACATATTCCCTATATTAGATAGATTTGGCAGCCTCTGATCATAATCCAATCCATCAGTCATTTCTAACGACTTTATGTAAAACTTTAAAGCTTCATCGTACAGCTTCATTTCGCTTAATATGAATCCGATTCCATAAACTTGTTTATATGTTAATTCTTTAAAATTCTTTATTTTAACAATGTTTTTCTGAAAATAATCGGAGTCCCCTGAATAATATGCAATCATCGATTTTAGATATAACAAATAATCTTGTAATGATTCCGAAACTTTAATAGTCTCTAATTTATTCTTAAATTGACGATGCTCTTTCATGCCAATGAAATGGCCCGCAACTTTCAGATAGTTTTTAGGTGAGGTAGTTGATAATTCCGATAACTTATTATAGATTTTAGGATTGGATATAGATGGGACTTTGACTAAGCTCATTTGTCCATTTGGGGTTATGGTATTGATCACAGGTGCGCAAGTTAGATCAACGAAGCTATACATTACATTATCCGAAATAACCGTACAATTTTTGAAACAATCTAAAAGAGTCTCAATTGCTTCTTCTTTCTTTCCGATTTTCAAGAGGGCGAATGCCTTATTGCCGTAAAGGTCGCCAAATGAAGGTCGGGACTTAAGTCCATCATCCGCATACTTGATTGAAGCAAGGTAATTACCATTGCCTGCTTCCAGGAACGACAAATAATTTAAGACATTAGGATCGTTCTTATTCTTTGTAAAAGCTTCGTTGAAGTGGTAGAAAGAATCTTTTTCATCTAAAGGGAAGCCGACTAAACTGGAAACACCAAAAAGCAAATCTCTACGATAATGATTATTTTTTGAAAATTGGATCTCAGCAATTTTCTTTACTTTAGATAAAGGTATTTGCATGTTTTTAAAGTAATTTAAAGCTGCATTTGAATTTGCATATTCATCTGCAAGTTGGTGAGCAATCCCCGCTAACAAATAATATTCGGGTTCGGATTTTGCTTTAATCCTAGCTTGCTTAGCCGCCTCTGAATATCTACCTTCAAGAAAAAGATCTTCAAACATATTAGTTTTTCCGCATACTGCGGTGGAGCAAAATATTAATAGTATTAGATATAGATTCTTCATGTTTTCCTTTAACAATTTTATTTTCAATATCGTTCGCATATATTTCTCAACCTTTGCGTTCCTGGGAAGTTTGCACTCTAAGCTCGAATTGAATCCAAGAAACGAACGGAGCCAGAGCATAAATCAATTTTTGTTCTGTTCATTCTATACATATGGCGACCAACTAAACGAGAGTCAACGTTAGACGTCGTTATTACCTTTTTCGCTCCACTTTTCTCCAATCAAATTTCAGAGGATCTTCAAGCTGAGCAGTTGTATCGAATGGGTGATTATATTTTGAATTTGAAAAGATGATATAGTATAGAACTTTAGCGTTCGAAATCGGCCATTTTGTAGATGTTCCGACTTTTCCAAGAACTTGACCTTTGGAAACTTTATTTCCCTCTTCAACTTCAATGAAATCAAGTGGTCCATAAATGGATTTTACGCCCCTTCCATGATCCACCATAACTACGCCGCCATATCCTCTTGAATTTCTATCAATAAACGCGATTACACCATCACTCACAGTTGGTATATCCGAACTTTTTTCAACTTTCATTCTCAGTCCTCTTGTATAGATGGACCCAGTTGTGTCTTTAGTTATCGGCACCACGCTTCCGTATAATTCTCGAACATTATCCTCCATCCGGACTAACTGTGACCCCAATTCGATCAGTGAATTTTCTCCATCTGATAAACTATATTTTATTTCTATGGCTTTCGGGTTTTTAACAAGTAACCTTAGAATATCTGAGTTTTTCGAATTTTTAATTGTACAGATGTATGACTCATCGCAGCTTACATTTAAATCAGTTGCGATAAAGTCTGCATAAACTGAATTTATAATTAGAGCGTACTTGTTATTACTCTTATTTGTAAGAAACCGAAGATAAATCGGTGAATAATTTTTATCTTTATAACTATTTTCTGATTCTGTATTAAGTTTCCAAAGACCATCCAATTGTACAGAATAATTATTATCAGAGCCATTTATCAGTTCCGCCTGAGCCAACAATAGTATTACGATTAAATACTTTTTCATTTTTACCTATTCAATGTTAACCTGAAATAAAAACACCTAAAAGAAAATATTTCTCGAAATTCTCGCTACCGAAACATCCGGAGAAGTCGGAGCTGTCCAATGTAAAATCTATTTAAGAAACGGGTATAACCAAGACTTCAAATGTGAATTACAAACGTAACTTGGTTTCTCGTCAGCTCTATATTTGAAGTCGTCCCAATTGGAACCAGCTCCCTTTTACCCCAATTAAATTCTTTTCTTTTGCTATCCAGAAACCATTTCGTCACCGAAACTGCATTTTTATCTTCGTTGTTATTGCTCGAGTAGTAAATTTGAACTTCTTCAGAATTTCTTTTTATATCTGTAACCCTTACACTAAAACTATTATACTTACTCAATATAGCAATTGTATCTATGACGGTGTTGATTTCAATTGTGTAAACTTCGTAAAAAACATCGTCCCCATCCCCACTCAAGAACCCATCCGAAATAAAATTTAATTGACAATGGTTCTTCCCCGTCTTCTTGAAATAAGATCTTAACTCATTGTAGAATTCCTCTTTAACGATAGCATCACCTCTATATAATGAGTTGCGTTTGTCATAAAAACTTTGATCAAGAATTTGAGCAAAGCCACTAAATATCCATCCCGTCTGGTTTAAATATTTGACTTTCCACCAGGTGCCTTTCGTATTTTCTATTGTTTCATAAACTTCACTTTTAGCAAGAATTGTAAACACCTCGTCTTTCGGAATAAGCATTAGTTTGTCAGAGTTAGTTTTAGAATTCGCTCTTAGATATAGCCCTTTAGGTGCAATAACGTATCCTTGCTCATCCATTGGAATCTTACAGTTTAGCGAAATAATAAATATGAAAAAGTAACTTATAGCTTTTCTGTAGCTCATTTTTAATTCCTATAATTCTAATTCATGCATAAAACTACGTAGATTTCTCGACGTTTTGCTTTCGAGCAGGAATCGAATAATACGGCGTGGGGCCTTTTTCTTAAATCTTACTCTTCCGTAATAAACACGGAGAATATTTTTTTGTTCTTAGTTTCAAATGAACATTGCGAAAAGTCAGAATATAGCAAATCAATTTCTGGAGATTGTTTACGTTCTTTCAACTTAACGTTTAATTTCTTTGAAGCAATTTGAATATTGTCCCCAAAAACGACTGACTTGAATAGTTCCTGATTCGAATTGCCGTAGGTGCTTAATTGAAGAGAATAGACTTTACCCGCCTCCTCTTCTCCGCCATCATAAACGTAAAGAACAGTTTTCGTGTCTTTGTCTATTATATAAACTTTCCCATTTTGATTCCTATGCTTCATAGTATCATAGGCGGGACCATATTTATCTTCAATGGAATCTATAGTTTCATTGTAATTTGATCCGAGTTTAATTCCCATCAATGAGTCTGAGAAACATGCACTTTGATCCAATGGTGCATTCGATTTTTTTAGGGATCCAAGCAAGAATACACGTTTTTTATTTTTGAAAGCTCCGTAAAAAAACACGGTCGCTTTAAATTGAATGTTAGAATCTATTTCCTTTTGTAGTTCTGCAAATTGAGATTGAGTTATCCAAATTTTTTGTGTTTCTTTGCGATTTTGGAATGGGATCTCGTATTTATAATCACTGAAATTAAATTTTTCAATTCGTACGTTACCAAATGAGTCAATAATCCATTTCTCATTGTTAGGAATTTCAATGATTGGACCTACTGCCCTAACCAACACATCAAATTTAGACAATCTTGCGTCTGTATTAAAATCTGAGTCAGGAGAATTTTCTAAAGGAACTGCTTGTCGAAAACGCGAGAATGAAATCAGGTCTTCGGAAAAGAGATCAATCGATATCAGTAAGATGAGTAGCGGAACGAATTTTTTCATTATTTCTCCAATATTTTCGTAACTTGTCGCCTTAACAATACTATACCTTATCCATCCGTTTCCAGACATAGAATTTTTTCAACTACACCCTTACGAAATTTCGCCATAACTTCCCCTCTTCTTTGAGCGAACGTCCCCCTAACAAAACCTGCTTTCTGAATATCCAACAGCCCTTTACAGACAAGTTAAAGAGCAAATACATTCCAAAGTGGAATGGTCCATCACTGTTAGATGTGATTATCTTTTCGGTAATCGAAATTCTTTTGGAGATCGGGCGATTCCTACGCTGATTAGGAATCTCAATAGGATCAGCAATTTCAATTACTCGGCGATGGCAATGGAAATTATAGATGAAGCACAATAGGAACGGAATATTTGACAAAATCTAAAGTCATAATTTGCTCGCCATCAACACAAAGGTAAAAATATTATAATTTAAAACTTCGATTCTCAAACTTAATACAAACAGGTTATGATTAAAACGCGACTTTACTTTTTTTGCATTGTGATTTTGTTATTAGGAAACTGTAAAAAAAATTCCAACTCTCTACCCGATTATCATTGGCCTGATTCAGATCACGAAAAGAATCAAATACTCTTAAGTATAGATAAATGGAATAGTTCCGATGGAATTTATATAGAATTTCTTGCTGAAAATAAAATTAACTATCACGAGGAATCTGAACCGGTTCGATCAGGTCGAGGCGTTTACTCTATCAAAGATAACAAATTAAATCTCCAATTTAAAGAAACATATGGAGAAAATAATTATGAACACGAATTCGATTGTATATTCGGCTATGAAGAAAATAGCTATTTACCCCAGCAATACATCGAGTGCCCGCAATCGATTATGTCAAGTAGACCCGTAAAGATATATAATAAAAAATCGATTAATCCACCAGGAACTCCAGCCTTAATAGAAAACGAGAAAATCCTAACAATGGGTAATATACTTGGAACAATCAATTTTGACTCATTCTTTCGTTCAAAACCAGATCTTAACTCGAAAGAAATTCCTTTCTATGACCTCGCCCCTGAAGAATGTTTGGAAGATCTATCTAAATCTCCTAAGCAAGTAAGATTACCAAAAGGATTCAAAATCGTAATTATCGGAAAAACGGAAAAACTTAGTAAAATCGAAAACTGGAACAGTCCTTGGTATTATATCGAAGCGAGTATAAACTGTTACGGAGAGATACATAGGAGTAACGGTTGGATATACGGTCAATTCGTAGATTTAGAATAAGAATGGTTCCATCTAAAAATCTAACTACTATTAGGAAATTACAAATGTACTCTAAAATTACGATTATTATTCTATTACTCATTTCAACTTTTAATTGCACATCCAAAGAAACGATCCAAGTAAAAAGAGAATCTCTAAAAGGATATTTTTCAGTCAACGCAGAAGGCGGGCTACGATTGCGTGAAAATCCAAATATTCAAGCAAAAATAATTCTAACGATTCCGGAAAGTAAAATTGTCTATGTTCTCGAAGAAGTGGGAGAAATTGAAACGAACGATGAAAAAAAAGGGAAATGGGTAAAACTTGAATATAAAAGAACGATTGGTTACGCATTTGGCCCATTTCTCGCGAAGGTAGAAAGAGATCTTAGCAATTTTAAGAACAAGTCTTTAAAACTCGGTAACAGTAAAAGCCACACAAAAATTTTCGAAACATTGATAGAAAGTAAATTGCCTGAAACCTACGACCAAAGTAAAGATAGAAGAGAATATAAATCGGATGAATATCAAATTGAAAATTACCTTGCACGCGACGAATATTTAACCTAGTTACGTAAAAGTAGACACCTTTTTCGCTCCAAATAAGGAAAAGGTTAATATGAGTAGAAAGGGAAAATACTCCCCGGAGTTTAAAGAACAGGCAGTAAAACGAACGCTTTCTGGTTCATTTACAATAAAAGAAGTTTCCCAATCATTAGGAGTCAGCTATTTTATGCTACGACAATGGAAGGCAGAATACTTGAAAAAGTCTGACGATCAAAATCCCCCGACAGATAAACAGCTCAAAGAAAGCGAAGAGCTGAAAAGACTCCGAAAAGAAAATCTTAAACTTAAAGAAGAGAATGCTATCCTAAAAAAGTTTGCAGCCATGCTTTCTCGGGAACAAAATCCAGATTAGAGTTTATGGAAAGCCATCGTTCAGAGTTTTCCATTAAAAGCATGGCGGAAGTATTGAGTGTTTCTCGAACTTATTATTATAAGTTCCTAAAACGTTGCAGAAATGAATTCGATAAGGTTGATCGCGTTTTAGTCGATTTCATTCAAGAGACATGGATCAAAAGCAAAAAGAATTATGGGTTAGTTCGTCTCTTGGATGAAGTTCGAAAGGCTTCTCTTCCTTATGGAGCCAGGAAGGTTCGTAAAGTGATGAAATTATGCGATATCCGAGGAAAACAAGAGAAACGATTTCGGGTATTTACGACAGATTCGGATCATTCTGAGCGAACTGCTCCCGATTTGGTAAGACGTAACTTCCATGTAGCATCTAAGAATCGAACTTGGGTATCGGATATCACATTCATAAAGTGTTTTACTGGCTGGTTTTATCTTTGTGTCATCTTGGACTTGTATTCGAGAAAAGTAATAGGTTGGTCTCTTTGGAGTTCCCCCGAAAAAACGGACAGAGCTATGCAGTAATTCTTTCTCTGAACTCGACCGGGCTAAGATATCCTAAAGCCGAGTGCCTTCTTCTTCTGTTGTAATATCTTTCGATGTAGTCAAACAGAAAATATTTTGCTTCCTTAATTGTGTTGAATTTTCTTCTGTAAACTTCCTCAACTTTTAATGTTTTGAAGAATGATTCCATCGGAGCATTGTCATAGCAGTTTCCTTTCCTGCTCATGCTCTGAATGAACTCATTCGTATTTAACGCTTTTCTAAAGTCTTCACTGGCGTATTGAACTCCTCTATCCGAATGGAATATGATCCCTTTTGGAGATCGCCTTCGAATCAAAGCCTTTTCAAAAGCGTTCAGGAGATAGAGAGTTTCAAGAGTTGGTCCTAATTCCCATCCAATGATTTCTCGATTAAAGAGATCCTTGATTGCAAATAGATAAGACCATTTTCCTCCAACCGGTATATAAGTGATATCCGACAACCAGATCTTATCCAGACCTGATACCTTAAAGTCTTGATTCAAAATATTTGGAGCTATCGGAAGCTTGTGTTTGGAATCAGTAGTCACAGGGCGAAAGGAACGCTTCCGATCGGCTTTTAAACCCATTATACGCATTCTTCTGTAAACTCGATTTTTTGAAACGAGGATTCGTTCTGCTCTGAGGTCTTTGTGAATTCGCAAATAACCGGCTCGACTCTCATTCTCTCCATAAAGACGTTGGATATGTTTATCCAATTCTTGATTTGCTTTAAATGTTTTGCTATCGGGTCTCTTTAGCCAATCATAATAACCGCTCTTAGATACATCGAGTATATTGCACATCTTCTCAACTCGAAAAGGAATACGGTTCTTTTCAATATACGAATATTTCATTTGCGGGGTTTCAAGAAGATGGCCACGGACTTTTTTAAGATTTCCCTCTCCTCCGTCACTTCCGCTAATTCTTTTTTGAGGCGAGCTACTTCATCCTGAAGGGCATCTTTGAACGGTCCGTCATCTGTAAGATACTTCTTCTTCCAGTTTCTTAGGGTATTTATCGATCTACCTAATTCTTGGGCCAATTGACCTAGGGACTTGCTGCTTTTTAACAAGAGGTCTACTGCGTTCTTTTGAAATTCTTCATCGTATTGAGATTTACGCGTCATGCTTGTTGATCCTTTTTCTATTGCATAACCGTGTCCACTAAATCGGCGGAGGTTCACTTAGCAAAAGGAACGACTCTGAACTCGTTTGTAACACGCTCGCGAAGGCTATCGAATCCAGAAATCCAACAAGGGGTTTAATTTTCCATTCTGACCGAGGATCCAATTATTGTTCTCGTGAAGTTCGCGAGCTTTTGTTTGCGAATAAAATCCGTAGAAGTAATAGCAGAAAAGGAAATTGCTGGGACAACGCTGTTGCTGAGTCCTTCTTTGGTTCTCTTAAAAGAGAAATGGAATATAACGTCTTTTATAATCTTGAGGAAGCCACATGCGCTTTCTTTGATCATATAGAAGTATTTTATAATAGACAAAGGTCTCACTCCTTTTTAGGTTACGTGAGTCCTACGGAATTTGAAGAAAGAATTGCTTAAAAAGTGTCTCCTAAAACGTAAATAGGCTAATTCTGTAGTATCCATCTCTCCTCGCAAAGAACCGTGTGCCGGATACCTACACTCTTATTGCTATAATTTTATATTGAAGAATGGGAAGACAATCAATACCGATATGAATCGGGAATCTTACGGTGAGCTTACTCATATTTCAAAGAAGGCCGCATTCTTTACTATCTTCGGCGGCGAGGGTGACGAATATGGTGGCGGGTCGGAAAGCCATACAGTCGCTTTCGTATTTAAAACAAAGAAATCATTAGTTGCCAGGAGCGGGTGGAGCGAAACTTGTCCTAATGAATGTCCATGTGCCAAGCCAAAAGTATTTACCAAAACTGTTTACGAATATCTTGACGGCGGGGGAATTCCTTCAGACTCAGAGTTACGAGGAATTTTTAAATAGTGTGCAAGAATTTAAAGGGTGAACTAGTAATAGTATCTAAATTTAATCAGCTCTAATATGCAGCTGCAGATTCTTATCCAATTTAATATTCTTACCGCGAAATTCCCACAAATAATCGTTAACACAATCGCCGGGGAAAGTTGGATTTACTTTTTCTATTCTTGAACATAAGGGTTCTTCAAAAGAAACAGAAATCGTAAGATTTTCCAATTTTCCTCCCCAGAGCGAGCCTGTTCTAAGTATATATTCTAAATAATCTCCTTCACGACCGTCATACTTATCGTTTTCCCAACGGACCAAATCATAATCATAACTGATGATATGATTGGAATTCATTTGTCTCATGCTATCCACTTTAAACGTAATCATTGAGGAATAAAGGTCATCACCTAATTTAAAATACCCACCAATCGGAGGTTCCAATCTGGAACATTCCAACTCGATATTATTCCAAAATGCGCGAAAGTTTCGATACTTAATAAGCGAATTTTCAGGAAAAACAAGTTTTTCTTTAAACCCACGGGTCCCTTCAAAATTGAATTCGATTCTAACGTTGATTATTCTATCCTTTCTTACAAATAATGTAACCTTTTCATCTTTAAATTTTGGTATTGAATTTAGGTCAAATAAGGGAAGCATGAAGAGCGCGATAATTGGCCCCTTGAACAACATATACTAATATCGTTTTTTAATACTTGGATCCCTTTTAAAGTATTCCGGACCATAGTCACTCAAATTTAAGTCAAGAAAACTAATCTCCGCTATACATGTATCATTGTATTTTGAACCAGGATACGTAGAAAGAATCTCAAATTTAAAATATACGATCTTCAACCTATCATTAAAGTATATCCGTTCTCCTCCTCCATCATAATCACTCATAATACACTGATTTTGAAAATCATTTATGCAGGCTTTGAATTTGCTCGTATTCGCTGAAAATTCATTACAATAATCTTTGGCTGACTCTATCTTACCTCCCCCATTCTCTGATCCGCACGCATTATCACCGAAAGTATAAGTAAATTCTTTCTTTGTGCCATTTTCGGCAAGTATAGAGATTTTCGCTTCCTTAACTCGATTATTACTTAAATATTTGTCTTTATATTTTCCGAATCCATTTAAGACGTTCAATCCTATTACATCCGTTGGCGGAAGTATAAATTCTATATATTCGTTCACTCCAGAACCATCTTTTCCTTCGCACCAAGCCGTCTCGACTTTTCCGTCCATAGCCTTGATTGTATCATAAAAATCTTTTGGTTTACTTTTCTCTGTCAAGATCGAGCTTGAAGAAGCCTTAATTTTATTGATCGACAAGAAATGATAAGTTGTCGAATCCGCATTTAAATACATTGAAACGAATAAAACCAAACAAGTTAAAATTATTTTTTTCATTTTGCCCCTATTTTACTTTTTATTTTGTAAATATCGTTTTTGAATAATATGTTAATCTAAACGAAAAATTACGTTCTAAATTCTTAATGATCATAGTTATATCCTCTTATAATCTCCATTTCTTAGGTTTTTATAAATTATTGCATCTTCCTTTCGAAACCGTTCATTACTTTTGCCTTTGCCAAAGAATTCTAAGAATTAAGACTATGTATGATAGAATTATCGATCACTTTTGAAAATCATTTTGTTTCGTATAGTTTTTCAGTTCGAAATAACCAACTTTGCCTTTATACTTTACGGCAACAATGCCTTCGCTTTGGGTACCGGCTTCTTCGAAAATTGCCGGAATTAGAATACTACCATCCTTATTTATATATCCTTCTTTTCCTTTATCTCGAAATGCTGCTACACCATCTCTAAAAAAACCTACCCATTCAAATTTCGGATGTAAAACTTTAGATCCTTTTTTGTTAATGAAATAAGATTCGCCATTTTTTAATACACGTGCGTAACCTTCGCTAAAACTAAAACCATCGTCAAATATAGGCTTAATTTGAAATTCACCCTTCATATCGATATAGCCAAATTTGCTATTTTCATTTACAAGCGCCAACCCTTCAGAGAAAATGCCTGCTACTTTGTATTTTAGTTTAATTTTAAGTTTTCCATAGATATCAATATATCCAAAAAGTCCATTAGAAGATACCGAAGCCAATCCTTCACTAAATTCAAATACATCATCATATTGAGGCGTAACGATAATTTCCCCACTTTTATTTTTAAAACCCCACAATGAATTTGAATCATCCATAAATGGAATCAAACCGGAATTAAACTCATATGGGACCATGAATTTAATATCTAAAACTTCATTTCCCTGCTTATCTATATACCCATGAAAATTTTTTGAATAAACTGGAGCCAAACCCTCAGAAAAATATGTGGTTATTTCGTACGTTGGATTCAATATAAAATCACCTTTCGTATTAATAAAACCAAACTCCCCATTAATTTTTACAGCGGCTAAGCCTTGCGAAAATTTTCTTCCCTCTTCATAAGTAGGCGGAATGAGCCAATCAATTTTAATTTCTTCGGAGAATAACGAAGTCATTGTTAAAATCAAAATACTAAAGTAGATTATTACGATATTTTTCATTGCCTAATTTCCTTAGATATTATAAAGCGAGAAATCAAAATAAGACGTAAATACTTACTTTTTAAACCCTACACAGTAAAATAAATCCATCGGAAATGGAATCGATTTTTGTAGGTCATTAAATAAGATGAATATGTATGCAAAGCCTACTCCTTTCTTCCATAGTCCAATTACATGTACATATTTGTAACCTTTTGAGAAGTTTGAGTTACCTTCAATTAGACCTGACATGCCATAATCAGCTCCATACTCGGGTTTAACTCCTTCAGGTGGAAACATGCTAAATCTTCCTATCAATTCTCCATCTTTCGGTTGGCTAATGTTCAGCATTACAACCTCTGTCGAAGTGCGAAATAAATACTCGTTTTTCTTTTCATCAGAATATGTTGTTGAATTAGGAAATAACGAAATCCTAACCTTCTTTACTAAAAGCGTGCTGATAAACAACGTCTTCTTGTTTTATTCGACTTACAGGTTTGTATGAAGATTTATTCTTGAAATAGACAGAGAGTGATGATAGTGCTGATTCGAATTCAGGGTATTGGTTGTCACTTGCATTTAAATCAGTTAAAACTAAAACCAAGATAACCAATATATAAACTTAATCTTACAAAGAGCCTCATTGCCACCTTTACCTAATATCTTAAAATTGAATGTTTTTTATATAGCTAAAATTTTTAAAACGAATGGCGTCTGATGACGCTGGCTGTTTTTTATTTCTCGAAACATTGACATGAATCGTCGAACCCAAGTTTTTCACACAAGAAGCTTGCTTCTGCACCCCCATATGGCTCTCCTTCAAAAAATCGACAATTACTCTCCTCTAATACCCAAGCATTATAGTCTCCTTCAGGATGCGGTTTCCCGTCAAAAGCCTGAGCAAATATTTCTTTCCAATCAAAATTGTCATCTAAAGAAATGAATCCTTTAAATCTGCCATCCCACTTGTATTGTTTTCCATTTATTGATAAATCATTTTTATTTCTTTTGTAGCTTGCATCGGAACTGTCACAATATCTTTGACTAGATTCTTCAGTGTTAGGTGGACCCGACCAATAACGACAAGAATTCATTTTCCCCTTCTGTGACTTTTCATCTAGGACAAACTGAATTATTCCAATATCATGTCCTTGAACTGACATTCGATACAAAACGAGTCTATCTGATATTGGTGCAGGTTCTGGCAGTGGAAGCTCACGTATCGCTTTTCCGTACGAAATTTTGAACGCTAATTCTCTTGAATACTCTGATTTCAAAAAAGGCGAGAATACCCATCCTTCTTTATTTAAGAATTTTATTTGGCACCATGGACCAGAAAGATTTAGGAGTGTTTCATTAGTATTTTTACAACTGATAATTTGCGTACTTTCATTAAAAGGAATCTCTAATATTTTTTTACTATTAGCCGATGGTTCAGTGCGGACCACTAAGCCTGGTTTAACATTTACTCGAACAACGGTTCCAGGTTCAAAAATAGTCTTTTCTATTCCATTTCTTTCTGTTTTTTTACAGCTTATTATAAAAGTAATCAATACTAACAAAATCAAGGTGCTTTTTCTTCTTCCATTCAATGACATTTTTTGATCCTAATTCTTAATTTGATATTTTCATTCGCCAGCATGCTTATTAAACGAGGCTCGCAATGTTAAGTTTGTGGGTGACTAAAAAGAAATTTCTAATTTCAATTTACATCTATAAAAAAGAAAGAACTTAATTTTCTAATGTCATCTTTCCTTGTCCATTGTGATATGAGTCATTTCTACTAAATCTTTTTCTCAATGGTTCCGTAACCGATTGATATATTTCTTTTGACAAGCTGACCTTTTCATTTTCCTACAAATTTACGGATTCTTCTCTTTTACATCCATCCCCAATGAAATGAACAAAAGAAATGTTAGTAGCAACATTGTGGATTTAACACTTTTTATCATCATTTTTTTTCTATAAACTCCCCATAAGCCCAACCATAAAGTGATGTTTCATAGCCAATACAAGAAACAAATACTTTAACGAAATACCAATTGTTTTCGAATTTATCTACGATGTCTTTTTCTTTAGTTTCAGCAATAAGTGTTAGGTCAAATTTCGCAGGGAAGCGAACGTAAATATCTGAATTTACTTTTTCAGGTTTTTGTACTGATGGAAATAAATGGAATTCGTCCAAACATTCTTCGCTCCCAAGGTCCGAAAACGGAATTATTTTACCCGATATAGAGGGCGCTTGCCGGATATATAAAGAACGCTTTGTATTTGCTGGTTTATACCCAAGTATTCGAACTTCAACTTTATCAATATTACTTTCATTTCCTGAGTTAATTGATTTTGGGTTGGTAAGTTCAAATTTCTCTTCGCTTCTTCCTTGAATGCAAGATATGTACTGTTGAGGTTTCCAGGCATGTTCATTTACAATAAATTCGCAAACAATTTTTTTTCCATTTAACCAAGTGTGGGTATTTTTATTGCTAAAACTTAATTTAATCTGCTTGTTGACTAAGTGATATTTGCCAATTCCAGACACTACAGGTTCGCTTATTTGAGTATATTCGAATGTATTATCTTTATTGAAAGCGATGCGCTTACCTTTTTCATTTTCCCATTGATCGATAGAGGTTAATAACTGATTCAATTCGTGATCAGTTTTAGGGAGAGTCAATTTAACATCTTTTACATTATTTGATTTTGAACAATGCATCAAATAGATTCCAGATAATAACAGAAACGAATTTATAATTACTTTCATAATTTTCCTTTTGCCGTTTTTTATAACTCTATAGCAGATTTTTACCAAATATTCTCATATCAACTTTTTCAGTTATATCGCTACAAAAGTTTCAAAGAGCCTCTCTTATCCCAATAAATCAAAAAATAATAATGGTTTTGAAGGTTTTTTTCCTAAGACAATAGAATCCACTCTTACACAAAAAGACTTTTAACGCCCCATTTTCTCAAAAGTAGCCAAGAAAGAGAATTTCCGCTTGACAATCTTCCCTCTTTATGTATACAAAAGAACCTTCCAGGAACCAACTGTGGCCCTCACCTTGAATCAAAAACTTGCTCCAAACCCCCAAATTTCTACCCTCCCCGTAGAAACCACAGGAACTAACGCAACTTGGTCAGACTTAGGCATATCTCCTCGCACCAATCCTCACCAACCGTCCTTTTTCAAGATATCCACTAAGCCTTTCATTACCTCAAAGAACGTTAACTCTCATCAGAACAGTAAACAAAAGTTATTTCTTAAAGAATCTCAATTCCACTACTCCACCTTAGACAATTCTCCTTTCAACATCCCATTCTATACAAAAATCACAAAGAAGATCTTAAACGACTTCTATCCAAAGCATTGCCCTCACTGTGATGATCAGATTTTAACAAAAGAAATCTCTACCAGACCCGATGTAATTCGTTGTAAAATCTGTAGATACCAATGCTCAAGACTCAGCTATACTCCCTTAAATCACTTTAAACTACCCCTCTATATGTTCGGATTCGTCTTCTATGAATCTCTGATCCAATATCCTAAGGTAATTACATCTTCTGAGATCTCCAGGAAGCTAAAGATCAGTTACAAAGCCGCCTCGCTACTAAAGAGAAGGTTCCAACTACTCTGTTCTGATTTACTACCGATCTACAAAGATCTCACATTCAGAGTTTTAGAAACTCAGTTCAAAGACTTCAAGTTAGATCCTAATTCCGATACAGCTCTTACTCGTAAAATGGCTAAAAAACCCTTTGTATGCGCTGATTCAGCGGTTTTATACAGTGCGAGTCAAAGAGCGAACAAAGGAAGAGCTCGTTACAGAAAGACTGGTTTAACAGCTTCCATCTATCTCTCAGAGAAGCTCGGTGGTAAGCAGGTTGGAACACTTTTACATTCAATCGCAATAAAAAATGGACCTGCTTTCTTTACCTCAGTTTCCAATACAAAAGCTGATACGATTGGCCCACTGTTAGTAAAACAACTACCCTTCTCTACACCGCTTTTCACAGACGAAGGCTATCCATGGCTCTTTGGAGTCTACAAAAACCACAGGTCAGTAAATCACAGTGCGAAGTCGAAAGACAATCGTTACAAGTTCGCTAAGAATCGTTGGTGTAAAGACGGAATTCACAATCAGGTAGCGGAAGGAAATCACCGTTTAGTAAAGGCCGCCTTCTCTGCATACGGATACATTCGGCCGCAGTTCAGTCAGTTGTACTTAGATGAGTTTAGTTTTTTAAAGAATGCGAATCTGTTGGGATTCGACGATTTACCGATCAACTTTTTAAGGACGAGTGATGTGCGATCCTTGGGCTCCGATCCGGTGAGGATTGGAGGGAAGGGATAAGATGGATTATTCGTCCTTAAACAATTGATCGGTAAAACGGGAATCTGAAACGAGGCGGCTCTCTAAAAGATTAAAACCGACCCTTCGGAAGTAAGGTTCGATCATCTTCATGTATTGTTTTTTAGTTCTCACGAAGGCGTAAGGATCTTCAAAGTAGATTTCTTTTTTCATTCTTATGTAGTCGTCTTTCGTGGGAACGGAGAAATAGAGATACTTTACGATCCTATGAAGTTTTTCGAAGACCGGTTTTAGGTCGCCTTCTATGTATTGAACCACGGAATTGCAGATCCCGAGATCGAAAGGAAGATGAACAAAATAAGACAGATCCAATTCCTGAACCGTCGTGTTTAAGACGGAGATGTTCCAGGCGCGGATCCATTTTTGTGTTAGAAGTTCGTCGAGCATCTGTTCCGAAGGATCGATCGCAAGAACCCTCCCCGGCTTGAAAATCTTCACCATCTCTTTTAAAAGAATTCCCTTCCCAAAACCGAAATCCGCAATCGAATTTACGTTGATCTCCATCAGATTGAAGATCGATTTCGCATAACGTGCGTGTTCTTTTGCGTTAAATGTCGCGTCTACGTCGGTTCCCGATCCGTAGATGTCCCTCCAATACGCGGTCTCGAAGGGAAGTCCGTTGGCTCCTATCGTCAAACCCTCGTCCTCGGAAGATTCTTCTTTTTTGCCTTTTAAACCGAACTTTAATTTTTCCTTATATTCCGACAAGGAGACGGCGATCTTTTGACCTTTGGAAGTCGGATTCTTATCTTTTGGATTTTTCTTTTGATTCCAGATGGACTTCAAGGATTTTGTTCCGGACTCAGCGCGGAAGAGGTAAAGAGCCCCGTCAGAAAACGATTGAGCCCTTTTTCTCCATTCTTAGATAAGAGCTGAGAATTGGCTTTCTCCACCTGAATCTTGATCTGAGTATTTTCTTTTTCTCCGCTGATTACCTTTGTCAGAAATCCGGTGATCAAAATCTGTTCCCCGGATAAAAAGACGTATTGCGGATTCTTAAACTTATAACGTTTTAAAAGATCTCTCTTGTCTGCGAGCCAGACTTCTTCCAAAAAGAGATAATCTCGATTCTTCCATTCCTTTGGCTTAAAAGATACGAGCCTTTGTTTGGAATGAAAATACACGTAAGACGAAACAGCAGGACTTGCAAAGATCTTCTCTTCCGCCTGAATCACTTCCCTACTCTTTAAATTTACGAGATCTTTTGTAAAGGCGCTCAACTTCGTCGCGTTGATTCCCGTCGTAGGTTTTACGGAAAAATATGCGGAAACAAGAAGAGCGACAAACAAGACCGCGCTCGCGGCGATCGTATTCAGCTCTTTCTCCGATTTCAAAAGAAAACTTCCTACGTAGAGAATAAGAAACAAAGGACCGATGTTGATCAGATAATTCCATCCGAGTTTATAAAAACTTTCGAAAGAATTTTCTCCGTAGAATTCGACGTTGATTAGAATCGTTAGAAGAGCGAGAAACGCTCCGAGATAAACAAGCAATACAAGCTGAGGAATATTTCTTCTTTTGAAAAATACGGACTGATGTTTTTTTCTTTCTTTGATTCCCACGGTCCCGGCTTTGATCACAAAGACGGTCATTCCAAAAAGAAACACCGAGAAGTGGGAAAAGAAACTTCCGAGAATACAAATCACAAGCAAGAATATGTCGCCCAGAGTTTCCATTCTAAAAGCAAGAAAGAGAATCAACAAAAAGGAAAGACTAAACAACTCGGGATAAAAGTGCAAAGGTATAGAAAAGGTCAGCGGAGTCAGAGCCGAAAGATAACAGATCAGATAGTGATTCGGTTTCCATTTTTCTCTCTGAAGAATCAACCCGATCACGTGGATACAAAACGAAAAAACAAAAGCGGAAAGAGAATAAAAGGCCGTGGTATAATTGAGCCCTGTGATCGATTTCCAAAAATCCAAAATGAAAAAGGAAAGCGGCGCTTGATCGGAGAAAAATTTTCCTTCTTCGGTCAGAGAACGAAGGTTGGCGAGAACACTCAGCGCCTCCGGATTCAGAGGTTCTCCAAACCAGTGATAAAGGACGGAAAGCACGACTGAAAGGCCGATCGCCGAAAGAAAAAGGTAGATTGGGTTGGCTTTGTTGCTTCTTTCTAAATCCATTGCGGGTCCGTAGGGTTTTTGCGGAAATCAGAGCAAGGATAAAAATTGAGGTGAAATTCTACCAACACATTTTGAAGTAACAATGAGAACCTCGAATCGGGACAGAATTCATGGAAAATAAAGATCATATCCTTTACGACAAAGCCGGAAAACCATCCAAAGAACCAGCCTGGATCTTCCGAACCTACGCGGGACACACAAACGCGAGAGAATCGAACGAACTCTTTCGAAAAAACCTCTCCAAAGGTCAAACCGGACTCTCCATCGCCTTCGACCTCGCGACTCAGTGCGGTTATAGCTCCGATCACGCGATCGCAAGACCGGAAATCGGAAAAGTCGGAGTTCCCATCAATACTTTAGAGGATTTTAGAATTCTCTTCGACCAGATTCCTCTCGAGGAAATGAACACTTCGATGACGATCAACGGGACTTCGATGTATCTTCTGTCTCTTTACGTCGCCCTCGCACAAGAAAGAGGCGTGGACATCGGACTCCTCCAAGGAACCACTCAAAACGACATCATCAAAGAATACCTTGCAAGAGGAACTTACATCTTCCCACCCGCTCAATCCATCCGCGTGATCGTGGATATGTATGAATACAGCTTGAAGAATATTCCGAAATGGAACCCGTCTAACATCTGTTCGTATCACTTACAGGAAGCGGGCGCAACGCCGGTGCAGGAACTCGCCTTCGCACTCGCGACTGCGATCGCAATTCTTGACGCAATCAAAGAAAGAAACTGTTTTACTCCGGACGAATTTGAACAATGCGTGGGAAGAATTTCGTTCTTCGTAAACGCGGGAATTCGTTTTGTGGAAGAGATGTGCAAGATGCGCGCCTTCACCGATATGTGGGACGAGATCACAAGAGACCGTTATCAAGTAAAACAGGAAAAGTATCGCCGTTTCCGTTATGGGGTTCAGGTGAATTCCCTCGGTCTCACCGAAGAACAACCGGAGAACAACGCCTGGAGAATTCTCATCGAAGCGTTAGGCGTCACAATGAGCCGAGACGCGCGTTGCAGAGCGCTTCAACTTCCCGCTTG
Source organism: Leptospira ainazelensis (assembly GCF_016918785.1). Classification (GTDB taxonomy): domain Bacteria; phylum Spirochaetota; class Leptospiria; order Leptospirales; family Leptospiraceae; genus Leptospira; species Leptospira ainazelensis. Next base: position 19,527 of record NZ_JAFFPT010000078.1, read on the forward strand.
GAACGAGGCCCTTTCCCTTCCAAGACCTTGGGATCAACAGTGGTCTCTGAGACTTCAACAAGTTCTCGCTTACGAAACCGACTTGCTCGAATATCCGGATCTTTTCGAAGGTTCTAAAGTTGTGGAAAGCAAAGTAAAAGACCTCAAAGAAGAAGCTTACAAGGAAATTCAGAAAATTCTGGATATGGGCGGAGCGATCAAAGCGATCGAAAACGGTTACATGAAATCCCAACTCGTCAAATCGCAGGCGGAACGTCTCGCAAAGATCAACAACAACGAACTCATCATCGTCGGAAAGAACAAGTGGACCGAAGGAATTGAATCTCCATTGATGACCGACCAAGACGGAGGAGTTTTCAAAGTGGATCCTAAGTCCGCGGAAGAAACTCTGAAAGTATTGGCAAAGACAAAGGAGAAAAGGGACGCGAACCAAGTGAAGACCGCCCTCGCCAATTTAGAAGCGGATGCAAAAGCTAATAAGAATCTGATGACCGCTTCCATCGAATGTGCGAAGGCCGGAGTTTCCACGGGAGAATGGGCCGACGTCTTAAGATCCGTCTTCGGAGAATACCGACCCTCCACGGGAGTCGAAGGACAAAAACTCAATCTCGAAACCGAAAAGGTGACAAGGGTCAGAGGAAAAGTGGAAGCCTTCTTAAAAACAAACGGAACCAGACCGAAGATCGTGGTCGGCAAACCGGGGTTAGACGGACATTCCAACGGAGCCGAAATGATCGCCGTTTCCGCAAAACACGCGGGTTTTGACGTGATCTATTCCGGAATTCGTTTAACACCGGAAGAAATCGTTCAGACCGCTGTGGAAGAAAACGCGGACGTGATCGGAGTTTCGATCCTTTCCGGTTCTCACCAAGAACTCGCGGAACAGATCTTTCAGGAACTCAAACACTACAAAGCTGACATTCCCGTGGTCTTCGGCGGGATCATTCCTCCGGGAGATTTTGACGCTCTTTTAAAACTCGGGGTTAAAGCGATCTTTACTCCGAAAGATTACGATCTGATGGACGTGATGGAAAAAATCATCGACATCATTTCCAAAACGATCAAAGCCGCTTAACGCGTCTCTGCGGAATTGTCTGTGAACACTTCTTTGCAAGAACTCGCGGAGCTCATTGAAGGCGCGCGGGAGGGAGAAAAATTTCCTCTCGCGAAACTGATCTCCGGCGTGGAAAGACCGGATTCCTTCGAGTTTAGAAAGAATCTTTTTGAAGAACTTTACACAAGAGGTTTGACCGGAAAAAATTCTTTGACAGTTGGTTTTACCGGAACTCCGGGTGCGGGGAAGTCCTCTCTTCTCGGAGAACTCGCGACTCAATTCTTAAAAGGCGAAAACGAAGAGACGATGGCGATCGTTGCGATCGATCCGTCCAGTCATATCTCCGGAGGTTCCTTGCTCGGAGATAGAACCCGCCTTTCGCTTCCTGCTCGCGAGAAAAGAATCTACTTTCGTTCCCAACCGAGTCAACTCGAGCTCGGGGGAGTCAATCCTTACACGTATCACGTCATTCGTCTTTTACGTTGTTTTTTTCGTTACGTCTTTATCGAAACAGTCGGAATCGGACAAAACGAAATCGAAGTTTCCAAACTCACCGATCTTTCGTTTCTCGTCTTGCAACCGTTAGGCGGGGATCAGGTCCAGTTTATGAAAAGCGGAATTATGGAAGTTCCGGATTCTTTTATCCTAAACAAATGCGACGAGGAACAACTCGCGAATTCGAGTTATCATATGCTGATAACTACTTTGGAATTCTTAAAGGATATCATGCCCGGAAAAAATCTTCCTCCGGTTTTCAAAACTTCCACCAAAACAAAAGTCGGGATCGTCGAACTTTTGGAATTCATTCGGAAAGCGGCTCCTTCCGGAGTTCGTTCCAAAGAAACCCTTCTCCAACTCAAAAAATGGATCAAGAACGAGTACGGTAACTTCGGTCTAAGATTGATCGAAAATCTCCCCTTCTCTAGTTCCACAAACTTTGAAACCTTAGAATCCCTCGCCTTGGTTGAGATCAGGAAACACCTGAAAAGTTGAAATTCGGAGAAAGGACTTTGGGTAGAATTCATACGAAGTCTTTTCGCGAAAATTCCGAGTTCAAATGGATTGAGATGCCGGTTTTGAATTGGTTTTGTCGAGAAATTGGAGTGGGCGCGCGGTCTTGACGGTCTTGACGGTCTTGACGGTCTTGACGGTCTTGACGGTCTTGACGGTCTTGACGGTCTTGACGGTCTTCGAATGGTTGCGAGACCTTTGCGGTTGTGCGGTTTCTTTTTTTGGGCCGGACGGTTTTGTTTAGGCGCTATTCGGGGGAAGATGGTAGGGGAAGGTGTCGGTCATTGGGTTGGGTTCGAATTCCAGTTCTCGGGAAATGAGGTTTTGTCGTAAATCGAGGGTCCAAATCATCCTGTAAGACTCGTGAAACCTAGGAACTCCTTGGTTCAAAGTATCCAGGATAGAATCCCCAACTCCAACGTCATCCAACCAAAGCAAATAATTAAAAAGATAACACCTCGAAACCCCGTGCGCGGCCGCAAGCGCACCCAAAACCGCCCAAGCTCCGGTGTTCACACGAATGCTCATCTTCTTCATTTTCCCAACTCCCCGATTGTATTTAATTTTCCCGGCCCTCCAGTGTAATCTCTTCAGAGAACTCACGTACTTCGTATATCTCCTCAAAAGATACGGAAGTTTTTTCCGAAGAATGTTCCTTTCCTCCAAACTCAATTCATCCCAATAAGAAAGAGGGATCAAAATAGAGTCTGTCCCAATCTCTCCTTCAATCAAAGCAGATTCAATCTTTCTCTCAGAGCTTAACGATAGAATGTCCATTAACCAGAACGGTTCCCGAAACATTCCACGATATCGCAAAAAGAAGAAAAAAAATCCTCCGAGAATCATTTTTAAGAACACTTCTCCTTGACATCGGAAATTTATTTCTTACATTCCTTTCTCTATGAATCTACCAAAGTTCATCCTCCTCTTCTTCCTTATCTTACCGATTTTCGCCGAAGGCGAACATCCAAATCACGCAATTGGAGAATCTCTACTCAAAATCTCCAAACGCGCAAACTTACCGGAAGCGACGATATCCGGGAACGGATACAGGGCGGTCGCTTTAGTTGGAGATGTGGACGGAGACAACGGACCGGGAACATTGGGTTACATAAAGAATATGCAAGAAGTAACAAAGGTCCTCAAATCTCGCGGAGTACAAGTCACCGAATTTTATAGTCCTCGAACATCCTGGGAACAAATCAAAGAAGCGATCCAGGGAGCAAACATAGTCCTGTATGCCGGGCACGGAATCGGGAGCAATCTTACGAATTCACCTTTTCATCAAAAGTATGTGGGAGGATTCGCTTTGAAGGGGAAATTCGTTTCCAACGAAGAGGTGGAGAATTCTTTAAAACCGGCGCCTGGCGCCGTTGTCCTTTTTCTTGGAGCCTGTTTTACTGCGGGGAATATGGCTTATGATATGGGAGTCATTGATGCGGAAGAAACAAAACACAGGGTCTCGATGTATTCCGCTCCATTTTTAAAGGCTGGATTTCAAGGGTATTATGCGACCTGGGCCCATTGGACCGCGCAGAGTATCGTAGCGGAACTTTTTACGGGAAAGAATTTTGGAAGTGTCTACGATACGCAAACCAAAGTCTCCGAAGTGACAAAACTCGATCATCCTGAATTTTCCAATGGAAAACTCTTTTATCATCGGGGAGTCCAAGGCGCCAAGGTGGTTTTTGACTATGCATTCGCCGGAAACCCGAACTCCAACCTTTCCAATCGAACTACCCCCGAAGAATCGAAACCATCAAACAACCCGCTCCCTCTGACGCCGGAAGAACAGGCTTCCAAAAACAAAGCCCTTATCAAAGCGGTTTACAAGAAGGATCTCAATACCGCTCTTCGTTTGTTAAACGAAGGCGCCGATCCGAATACGGAAACAAAAAGTTGGAGAATTCTTCATCTTTCCGTTTATTTTGATCTTCCGGAACTCACCAAAATTCTTCTCGAAAAAAAAGCGGATCCGAACTATCAAGTGGACGGTTATACGGCGTTATCTTTGGCAACCGCATACGGAAGGACCGCGATCATTCCTCTTCTCGAAGCGGCAGGAGGAACGAAATCCAGATCCACTTCGAGCAAACCGAAACCGCAATAAGCCGCTCAGCTCACTTTAAAAGTTTGAAAGCATGTGTCCAGGATTGGGATAAGAATCCGGGGATACACCAAAGAATACAAAGCGGTTCGATCGCACGGGCCGCTTCGACTTTCCCCATATCTTCCGTCTCCCAGCCGAAAGTATCCAAGATTTCTCTCGTCTGTTTTTTAGAGTTCTCGTCGTTTCCACAGATGAACATACTTGGCTTTCCATCTTTCAAAAGAGGATTGACCATCAAAGAACTACCGACCGAGCTGAAACACTTTACAAAGTTCGCCTTAGGATATTCTTTTTGAATCTGTTCCATAAGAGATTCATTATATGATGTGAAAAAATTCAGAACACCGTTCACGGGCGCGCTATCTCCGATCGGATTCGTAGTATCCAGAATGGTCTTACCGTTTAAGGAATCGCTCCCCGCCAATTTCAAAACCTCCTTCGCCGCGTTTCCCTTGCAAGCGAGAACAAGGATCTCACCGAAACTCGATGCTTCCGCAAAAGATCCCACCGAAGCGCCTTTTCCGGTTTTGGACAACCAGTCTTTGAGTTTTTCAGGATCCCTCGTGCCGATCTTTACCTCGGCCCCATACTTAAGGAATCCATCAGCTAACGTCCGCCCAACGATTCCAGATCCTAAAATCCCTATTTTCTTTCCTTTCATTCAAGCCTCCGTTTCAAAATAAATTTCTTTGCGGATGAAAACTGCCGTTTCACCCGCCGCTCTGCGAGCGGCGGGTCCGCCTCTTCTTCAAAACAACCTTCCCACTTAGACGTCCTTGTATCCTGTTTACTCCCAAGGAAAGACTCCGTTATTATAAAAACGAAACTTTCAAATTAGGAAAATATTTGTTTCCTCAAAAGATGAGATGTTCACCCTGGATTCTTAGAATCGGATCGAGTCCGATTCTAATCTAAGGTATTCCAATTTCAAATGAGAATACAACTTTGACAAGGAGTCAAAAATGAAAAAAAAGTTTCACTCTATAACCGCGATTTTGGCCTTCGCGATTTCTCTAACTCTCCTACCCTCTCTTCTTTTTGCCGAAGAGGACGCGCACTACATTCAACCGGATGACTTTTTTATTTCCAAAGAAGAATTCAAAAATCAGTCTTGGATTTACCTTCACCTCGCCAAACAACTCACTCCTCCGTCTGCAAAGACAAAAAGCGAAGGAGAGTTTTTACAAGTTCACGACGGAAATAAGGTCTGGACTAAATTCTTTTATTCTACCGAAATCGCAAAACAAAACGATCTCAAAATCGGAATAAACGTGATCATAGCTGACCTAGGAACCGAAGACGGTTATCGAGCGCCTGAAAACAAAGAAGAAGCTCGAACTTGTTCCTGGTTTATCGCAAAAATCACCGATGTTTCCGATCTCTACAAAGGGGTCGTCACCGTATCCGGCGGATATAAAATCAAAGTAGACGCAATCCGAGTTCCCGTAAAACCGATTCACAAAGGGAAATAATTTCTCCGTTTTATCGTTTTGAAAAAGGCCGAGAAAACTCGGCCTTTTTTATTTTCATCCAAAACGGCACTTCTGCTTTCAAAAACCTTCTTTTTCGGCGAATATCGATTCTTTAGAACGTTTCCAGTTTTTTTAAAAAATTTCAGAACTTTTCTGCAACAAGCTTCCTCAGTTCGGCTCCTATTTATTACAATAGGAGCTAATATTCAATGGCAATCATTCTTACCTTCTTTTTCGCACACTGGTTTTTATCGGCCTTTGTTCAGTCCTTCTTTCTTCACAGATACGCGGCTCACGCGATGTTTAAGATGAACAAGTTCTGGGAAAAATTCTTTTATATTTTTACCTGTGTCGCTCAAGGTTCTTCCTTTTTAAATCCTCGCGCTTATGCGATTATGCACAGACAACACCACGCTTACAGCGATACTGCGAAAGATCCGCATTCTCCGATCGCCTCTAAGGGTTTTTTGGACATGATGTGGAAGACCGCACTCAACTACGAAGCGATTTTGGATGAAAAAGCGAACGTCGAAAAAGACTTTCGAGGAAACTATCCGCAGTGGCCTGCGATCGATAAACTCAGCGATTCTTGGCCGTTTCGTTTGACCTGTGGAACACTCTACACGTTATTCTACCTTTACTTTGTTCCTGCCGGTCAATATGGATGGTATCTTTTACTTCCGATCCACTGGTTGATGGGACCGATTCATGGAGCGATCGTAAACTGGTGCGGACATATGTATGGTTATAGAAACCACAAAGAAAATCCTGATCATTCGAAAAATACTCTTTTCGTGGATTTTTTGATCGCTGGAGAATTGTATCAAAACAATCACCACGCACATCCGAATTCTCCGAATTTTGCATTTCGTTGGTTTGAATTGGATCTAACCTATCAAGCCATGAAGGTTCTGCATCTTTTGAAAATTATCAAAATCCAAAGAGCCGTCTGGACGGAAAAAGGGAAAAAGATTCTTCGGGGATCCGATGTCATCGTCGATCCTTCCCCCAGCGTAGCCGCTTAAGAATTGCTCCTATTACAAGCCCGCCTTCGGCGGGCTTTTCATTTTATAACCCACTTTCTTATTTAGAACCTCTCCCAAAATCGTAAAAGAAACCGCTTCAAGATTCAATGAGCTCGTATTCGGAAACGCGGGAGTTCCCACATTCAAAGAACTAGTCTCAAATGTGGGAACTCACACCCCCGTGCAAACCCATAACCTTACCCACAAAGTGGACTGAATCTTTAAAAGAATCTGTCGGAACAGCGACAGTCCTCCGTGAAACGAAAGCCCCGCCCAAATTTCGGGTGGAGGGGTGGGAGGCGGAAAAACTCCGGGAGACTTTTGCTCTATCATAAAAACCTTATCTTTGCAAGTAAAAAGTCTCGAATGTAGGAACTCCTACAAGAATTCCGATGGCCCCCTTGTTGATTCCAAATCGTTTTTCCATTTGCGGGTAAGGATATGGTGCATACCAAAGGAACGATTAGGAATCCAACAAAACGTCGATGAGACGTAATTTGTGGAAACTCCTGCACATGGATTAGAATTTTATAATTTAGGATTCTCGTATTTTGAGGCTTTTGGACGATTTCAAATTTTTTCAGACGAACTCTGAAATCAAATCAGAGGATGTGAAGAATCGCCTCCTTCCCACGAATAGCATCAGCATCCATCCTTTCTCCCCACAAAAAAAATTCATCGAAAGAACTTGTTTGAATTCGGACTTTAAGTTGGTCCGACATAGAATCAGGAAAGAATTTAAACGTTTCGAATACTCGGTAAAAAGTAGGAACTCACACATCAGAAAGATTTTTCAAAAAGAATCCTATTCCAAATTCTCCAGATCCTTTAAAACTTCTTCTTCGTAATTTTTTTTGAGGGTTTCGAGAAAGTTTTCAGGAAGAGGGATTTTATCGTTTAGGACGAGGGAGAACAATTCGTTTAACAATTTCTTTTCTTCAAAACCGGTAAAGAGCCATTCTAAAAGTTCCAGAGCGAGATCCAACTTTCCTTCCGAGGAAATCATCGTTCTAAATTCGTTTTTGATTTCTTCAGTTTTTCCGACCTTTAAAAAACCGCGAATCTTTTCGGGATAAAGATTCATCAACGTCTGTTTTTTTGCGTTCGGGGTAAACACAAAACCCTTTTGGCCCGGTGAAAGATGGGAGCCCACGGCTTCTTCGGCTGATTCCGAAGATACATTCAATTCTTTTAATGTTTTTAGAAGCACTTCTCCGAGCAGAAAATCCCGGAACGGATAAAACGGAAATCCCGCCCCCGACGAGGAATCCGAACTCATTCCTTTTCGATCTCCACCTGTTTACGAACCTTTTCGAACAAGTTTTCCAATTCTCCAGGCGTAAACTCGCGGGTCGGCTCAAAGGAACAAAATACAGCTCTATAATACTTGTCCTTATGCACGAGATAGAATCCGGCTTCTTCCATCAACGTGCGAAGTTTGGTTTCTCTGGATGCGGTGACCACGATCGTCACGGAGGACAACTTACTCTTTCTGTGATCGATATGAAAATAACAAAGGGCTTCTTCCGGATCCAAACGGTCGATTTCTTCTTTGATCTCGTCAAAACTCGTTACGTCCCTCGGTCCCTTCGGATCCCTGTAATTGATCAAAACCCTTTTGAAGTAGTGAACCTTGTTTCCTTCTGGAGTGATTTCGACGCCGTTTAAAACCCTTCTCTCGTCGGCGAGTTCTTTCATTAAAAACTCCCCTCTTCCCCGGGAACTTTCGATATCGAAAAGTTCGGAGGAGAAATCCCCTTTTTTTACGTTCTCGTTGATTTGAGAAAGAGTGTATTTCATTCCGGGTTTCATCTCGTGTTTGAAAGACATCTTAAAAAACGGGTTTACGACTTCATTATGTAATTCTAATTCGATTTCGGCGTATTTTCCCTGTCCGTGTTCCACGATGTTCTGCGTGGCCTCGGTCGCTATGATTCGGATCGTATCGGGATCCAGTCCGGCTAAAGACGAATAACGGTGTACGAAATTTTTAATCTCGTAGAGGGTTCCCAAACTTTCGTCGATCCTTCCTCGGATTTCATTCTCGACGATCTCTTCTCGAAAAATTCTCGCGTAGTATCTTACGCTTGCCATCCCCTTTTTTAAGTAAGGAGATTGAGCCGTATTTTCGATTTGCCGTTTGAGTTTTTTGTTTTCATCTTCTAATTCTTGAATTCGTTTCTCTTCTGGGGACATAAAGCTCTTTATTTCTGTAACGAGATTTTCACATTCCCGATCTGAAAACCGGGGGATTTCTAAACTACCTTCCACTGCTATGGGTTCAAGTGATAATTCACTTTCGATGCTGAAAAAACAAATCGAGCCGATTTAGACCTTTAGAATTTTTTTCGAGCCGGCTCGATTCCGATGAAAAAATTCTCAACATTTGAAATCGAATGAACTGAGTATATCTCGAACCCGAGCGAGTTTTTTATGAGTTTCCGACAAAAAATATTTTTAATCCTAAGTGCAAGTCAATTGTTCCTTGTTCTCATTCTCGCGTTTACTTTCATTCAGATGATCGACCGAGTCAAAAACGAACCCCAGGACAAACGCGCCCTAGACAAATCCGTAGACTTTCAAAAAGAGCTCAGACATAAGGAAGAAACGATTCGTTTTATGCTAAAAGAGTTGGAACGAAATTCGAAAACGATTTCGATCTTAGAATCCGGTTCGAACAACCGCTCACTCTTGAATTCCCAACGGGAATACTTTTTGGGGATCATGAAACAATACGACCTTTCGATCTTTGAAGTGATCTCCGCTTCGGGCAAAGTTGTCTATCGTTTTCACAGACCTGCGGATTTCGGAGACGATAAATCCAAACAGAAGATCGTGCAGGAAGCTCTCAAGGGTAAGATCGCTTCCACTCTGGAACTCGGTCACAGCGGCTTGGGTCTTCGTGTAACATCGCCTCTACGAAACGGCTCTTTGGTGTTAGTCGGGCAGGTCGTGGATCAAAAATTCACCGAGAATATCACGGGGTCCACGGATGTCCACATGGCTATTTACGAAAAGGACAAACAGATCTCGGTTTCCGGCGATCAAATCCAGAAGTATCTAAAGAATCATCAGCTCCCCTCTCTCAAAAGCGGATCCCGTTTTCCCTTTGACGGAAAGTATTTTTATCTCACAAGAATTCCTTACGAAAACAAGGGTCTCACCAATTTAGCGCTCGAGTTCGTTCTAATGATCGACGAGACGGAGCTTCATACGACCACACAGAATCTCTGGATATATTGCGGTCTTTTAGCGCTTTCGATTTTTATAGGAATTCTTCTCGTATCGTATCTTTTTTCGAGGGACATCATCAACGCCGTCAAAGCCTTAAACTTCGCGATGAAAAATCCGTCCGAAGACGAGACCACCATCATCGATCTGGATCGCACGGATGAACTCGGTCAGATGGGAGAAGTATTCGTTCACATGAAAAAGGAACTTTTGGATCATCAGCTTTTTCTGGAAAGAAAGGTAGAAGAAAAAACCCAGGAACTTCAGGACACCCTGAGCGAAGTCCAAGCTTTGAAGGAAAAACAGGACGGGGATTATTATCTCACCTCTCTTCTCATCCAGCCTCTGACTGCGCTTCGTTATTCCGATGAAAACACAAGGATAGAATCCGTTCTCAAACAAAAAAAGGAATTTCAATTCAGAACTAAAAATTCCGAAATCGGAGGTGATCTCTGCTCCATCCAAGAGATCACCCTTATGGGAAAAAACTATGTAGTCATCTTGAACGCCGACGCGATGGGTAAATCCATCCAAGGAGCGGGCGGAGCCTTGGTGATGGGAACCGTTTTTAAGGCGATCATCACAAGAACACTCCTCTCCCGTTCCAACCAGAAAAAAACTCCGGAGAAATGGTTAAAGGACTGTTATACGGAACTCCAAAACGTCTTTGTAACGTTCGACGGAAGTATGTTAGTTTCGGCGGTGATCGCGTTATTTGATCAGGAAACAGGAGCCTTATATTCGATCAACGCGGAACATCCTTGGATGGTTCTCTACAGGGACGGAAAGGCGAACTTTCTAGATCCCGAACTTCTTCTTCGTAAGATCGGATTTACCGAAAACGCATCGGAACCGATCATCCGCGTTTTTAAACTCGAACCGAACGATTTCGTTTTTATAGGCTCGGACGGAAGAGACGATCTCCTTCTGAAAAGACCGGGCTCCGAAGAAACGTTTATGAACGAGGACGAAACCCTATTCTTACGGCTCGTGGAACTCGCAAACGGAGACCTCGCCGATCTCGAAAAACTGCTCCATCACGCGGGAGAAGTCACGGACGATCTTTCCATTATGAAAATTGCATATAAAACCGAAGTGGAACTCCCTCTGCAAAAAATTCCATCCGCCGGAGACGAATACAACCGTCTGGTAAAAGAGGGAATTCAGGAAATCCGAAAAAAAAATCTAAAAGTCACAAGGGAACTTTTCGAAAAGGCTCTTACAATCAGCGACGCGGATCCGGGTCTTTACAAACAACTCGCGAGAATCTGCATCAACCAAAAGGATTTTTCCGCGGCGGCCGCTTATTCCGAAAGTTACGTGGATAAGTTTCCGTTCGACAACGAATTCTTATATTACACTTCCTTTGCGTTGCGTAAGATCAAAGAATATTCCAAGGCGATCGAATATTCGGAACGTCTTCGTTCCCGCGAACCTGAAAATATCCGAAACCTAAAACATCTTGTGGAACTCTACAGACTCGTCGGAAATCGTTCCAAGTTCCGTTTTATCATGACGAACCTAAAGGCGCTCGTCGCGGAAAAAGAAGCCAGAGACGAAGACTACGATCAGGACGTTTCTTCCGAAACGATTCTGGTTTAATTTAAAAACGCGGAGCGTCCGATTCTTACCGATCCTTTTTTCGGAAAGAATCGAACGGCGCGCAAAACCGAAACGCTCCCCACTGAACGTTCCGTAATCCTCAAGACCGGTTTTGTGAAACAATTCTCCCTCTAAAACATTCTTCGCAAAAACCTTCCTTTCAACCGGAAACAAAAGACCGGAAACTCCCAAAAAATGGGTTTCTGTTTTCCAAAGGATCTTGTATTTGGATCATTCAATGGCTTTGGAGAGATTACAGTCCGTCAAACGAGTTCTCATCTTAGGAAAACGAACCAAGTTCGAGTTGGATTTGGAAGAATGGGGTTCTCTCGAAATTCTCCAAAAAATCTATAAGATCCAGAACGATTCTTTTGCGAGAATCCACGAATCGCATCTGAGACAAGTCTCCAATCGGGAAACTCTCAAACGGCTTTTCCCCGAAAGCACGTTTATCTTCCGCAAATCCATGGAAGAATTTCCGCCTTCCGGCTATGACCTCGTGATCGCGCTCGGAGGGGACAATCATTTTACCTATGTGGCGCACCACGCCGTCGATACGCTCGTCCTGGGATGTAATTCCGACCCTCCTACATCGGTCGGAGCCCTTCTTTCCTTTCACGTCGAAGATATCAAGGAAGCCTTGGAAACCGGTTGGAAAAACGCGATGATCGAAGAATGGCCTTTGATCGAAGTAAAAATCGATTATCCGGACGGAAGAAAGGTCAGCACTTTACAGGGAATCAGCGAGATTTCGATTCGGAACAACAGCCCGGATCTTACGAGCCGGTTTTTTATCTTTCACGGGAAAGAGATGGAAGAACAGAAATGTTCCGGTCTCCTGGTTTATACGGGCGCCGGTTCCACGGGATGGGTTATGTCCTGTGAAAACAAAGATACAAGTTTTGACAAACAATCTCCGTTTTTCAAAGTCTATTGTAGAGAACTTCGGAAAAAGGAACACACTCGATATACCCTCGACCATTTCACGGTCTCGGATAGTTTTAGTTTGATTTCCGAAATGAAAGGCGGAATTTCGATCGATTCTCTTGCGGAAACGATTTACGATTTTCCACCCGGCGCAAAAGCTGAATTTAAACTCTCTGAAAAAAAATTACATGTAGTGGTTCGTAAGTTATGAGTCAATTGAGCATCAAAATAAAAGAGACATCTGCGGGAATTTTCGTTTATACGCTCGATGGAAGACTGGACGAAAGCAGCTTTACCGATTTTAAAAAGGACATCATCGATCCGCCTCACCCGGACGTAGTCATTCTCAATCTCGCGGAATTAAAATACATTTCCAGTTCCGGAATTCGGGCGATCTTTGAACTCAGAAACAAACTTTCCAACGAAAGTAAAAAACTTCTTCTCACCGAAGCTTCGGACAAGGTCATTCAGATCTTCAATCTTCTAGGTTTGTGGAAACCGTTCACTCATCTGGAATCCGAAGCCGAAGCTCTCGAAGTCGCCAAAAAATAAATCCGATCTACTTTAGATAAATTGCAATCACTCCCGGTCTTGGGATCGAGTTTCCGCCTTGAGGCCAATGACTCGTCGGATTCCGATAGTCCTTTGTGGTTTCACCTGGATGTTGCACCGAGACAAACAATTCCTTTTCATCGGGAGTAAACCAGAGTCCGGTGAGTTCGGCTCCGACCGGAGCCGAGGCAAACTGAAACGCTTTCCCCGAGTCCGTTCCCGAAGTCGGAATCACGAACATTCCGTTGTTTCCAAATTTCTTATATACCGAACGATTGAGATTCTTTTGGGAAACGTCGGTCACCATCCAAAGATTTCCCCGTTTGTCAAAGGCGAGATTGTCGGGCGAGGCGAATCCGGACCCGCGTCCGCCCGCTGCGAATACTTCAAAGTCGAATTCTAAACCTGCGTGATTTCCGGATTTTTCCTGAATTCTTACGATCTGACCGAAAAAATTCCCGTGAGAATCGTTGTTCGTCATCGCGATAAAAACAGTCCCGTCGATCGGATGAATTTCTATGTCTTCCGGCCGATCCATCGGAGTCGCTCCGCAGATCTTCGCCGCCTCTCTGCAATGAACAAGAACGTCCGCCTGAGAATTGAATCTTCTTTTTCCGTTTTCTAATTTAGAATTTTTTAATACTTCATTGATTTCCAAATCGAGAGGAATCCAGGTTCCCTTCTCGAAATCGGCCGCGTAAAGAATCCCTTCTTCCAAAAGACTCGAGTTCCCCGCTCCGTACGACGGATCATAAGAATTTTTTGATATATACTTATATACGAATTGATCCTTCGCGTCGTCGCCCATATAAACAACGAGTTTTCCCTCCGGAGACAAAACCAGAGCCGCGTTTTCATGGGAGAATCTTCCGAGTGCGGTATGTTTTACCGGTGTGGATTTGGGATCGAACGGATCGACTTCGATCACCCAACCGTAGTGGGCTTCTTGGCTGAGTTTACAGGATTCGATCACCCATTCCACGTTTTCTTCGCAGGAAAGAATCGTATTCCAAAACGTGGTTCCTCCAGCACAATTGGCGAAGGTTCCAAAAACGCGATTTGTGTTCCCTAACGCAGAACTACCGGCTGCGGGCCCCGTCATACGAAACTCGGTTAAGCCGTTGATTCTTCTTCCGTATTTCGAATCGGGAGACATCTTCCAGTCTCCATTCTCCTTAGATATCCGGAGAACGGAACCGCCTAACGCATACAGGTGCTGTTCGATCTGTTTATCGGTCCTCAAATTCGGGCCTTGTTTCTGACTATCGTAGCCGTTTACGTAGTATTCCAATACTCCGAGGGTCTCGTGATTGTTCCAAAGAAGACCGTTGTCTTTTTTTCCCTTAAAAGGAAGATAACAATTGAAATCGGAATTAAACCCGAACGTATCTCCTTGCGGATTGATACGATCTCCGAAGAGCGCGATCGTGCCGTATCGATATCCTTCGGGTAGAATCAAAGAATCCTGTTCTCTCGCGCCGACGGGTTGAAACTTAGGAAAGGAATTTTTGACGGTCGGAATGGAAGGTTTGTTATAAGTGCGTTTGCCGGAACCGAAAAGGTTCCCGGACTTTGCAAGAGCGAGCGCTCCGATTCCCTTCCCTAAGTATTCTAAAAACTGGGATCGAGTCAGTGTCATACGTCTAAGTTTTCAGAATCTAAAACGATCGCCATCCTGAATTTCCCGATCACTTCCTATTTTATCTGGTTGTAATAATCCGAAGGCATTGAAAACTATCTGACAGAACTTGATTCTTTTTCTTCCATGAATTCATCTTCCTATTCAACTCCGTTTTATAAAATTCTTTTCGTACTAGGGTTGGGTTCGATCCTTTTCTTTCTTCCTTTTTATCTGGTAGTCTCCGGAGAAAACAAACATCTCGATCGGATTTATCAGAGTTTGAGAGAACCTGGCGCGACCGTCTTCGGGACGTTGACGGAATCGGTTCGAGTGGAGAAGTCGGGCAAACGCGCCTATCTAGTTTCCTATCGGGTTCCAGACGAATCCGGAAAACTCCACGAGATCACGGAACAAGTCGACGAAAATCTCTATCAGAGACTTCGGGTCGGAGATAGTATCGAAATCCGCAGAAAAACTTTCGAAACCTTCGGTAAAATCCGCGTTTTGGCGAGAATCAAAAAGAATTCCCTTTTTATCAACGACTTCGATTTTTTGGAAATTTTCGCTCTGACCGGACTTTGTTTTTCGGCGGCTCTGATTTTGACCGGAATCTATTACGGAATCTTCAAGGGTCGGGCAGTTTGATAAAGAATGGATTTTCTTTCTTAAAAATCAACTGCACCTGATACGGCTCCATCACGTAACGGGCCGGATTCATCTCATAGGAAATATAACAGAAATACTTGTCATATATTATGATATACATATATTCCTGAAACTTTATATGTTGCATCTGATTTTTAATTCCGCGCATCCAGATCGAATCCAGCTGTACTCGTTCGTAACGCACTCCTGCCGCCTTGATTTGTTTTAAATATTCCGGCGGGGTTGCGGGCTCTCTTCTTCTGAGCTCCAGCTTAAAGGAGCGGATGAGATTGTATTCTAACTTTGCCTTTTCTAAGGAATCGATATCCGGAATCGTGCGGAAATAGTATTCGTAGTATTCCTTGTCTAAGGATGCGGCGTTTTTATGAGCCTCTCCGTTTTCTTCCGGAGCTCTGGAGATGGGTTGAGAGGTCGGAGCAGAAGGCTCCTCTGCGTAGAGGATTCCCGAAAGAATCAATAAAATAGAAAAAAATTGTTTCCGAAGTCGGTCCATAAAACGCACATTATATGTATCGGACCGACTTTGGAATTCCAAGCTTTTTTTCCCGGTTTTTAGGAGGCGCTCAACTCCTCTAAGGTCTCCGTGGTCCGTTTGAGATACTCGGCGAACTCCGCTTCTCCGAATATCTTCGAAGAAAGAAGGGCCATGTCGTATACTGTACGAGTCAATTTCGCCGCCTTTTCGGGGTTAGGTCCTTTAGAAAGAGCCAGGATGTTTTTCACAAGAACCGAGCGGGTATTGAGAACGAGCGTATGGTTTTTCAGAAGATCCATCGGCTTCTGACCTCCCATCAGATTCATCTCGCTCAATCGACGCAGATGTTCGGGAAGAAGAACTACCGCGGGAACTCCTTCGGCTTTGAGAGGTTCCGCCTTGATTTCCAATCCGTCTCGTTTTAGGGTTTGTTCAAAACATTCCTTCACACGATCGGCTTCGGTTTTGTTTTCGGAATCGACCAAGGTGGAAGCGTTTTCCTTGTCCACAACTCCGTCCGCGAGTTCGGAATCCACTCTCTGGAACTTCATTTCCGAATTCTTAGATTCAATAAACTGAACAAAGTGAGAATCGATTCTGGAATCCACAAGAATCGCCTCGAGTCCTTGGGACTTGAGAAGATCCATATAAACGGAAGAAGTTTCCGCTTCGTTTGCGTAGAAGACCTTTCCCCCGTTTTTTTCCTTATTTTTGGTCCAGTATTCGTCGAGACGAACGACGTCTCCGTTCGAAGTTTTGAAAAATACGAGATCCTTTGCGGCTTCGTAGAACTTATCGTCGGTGAGCATTCCGTATTTTACAAAAATGGAAATCTCTTCCCAATTCTTCTTAAACTCTTCCTCGTTCTTTTTGAATTCCTCGTGAAGACGATCCGCGATTTTTTTTACGATATGCGCGGAGATCTTTTTTACGAGAGGATCGCTCTGAAGATAGGATCTCGAAACGTTAAGCGGAAGATCGGGAATGTCGATCGTTCCCTTAAGAACGGTCAAAAACTTCGGCACCAATTCGTTTGCGTCGTCGCTTACGAATACGTGATTGCAGTAGAGTTTGATTCCGGATTGATTCACGTCCAATTCGTGTTTCAATTTAGGAAAGTATAATATTCCCTGCAATCGAAACGGATAATCCACGTTGAGGTGAACATGAAACAACGGTTCTCCCGAAAAAGGAAAAAGATAGTTGTAGAACTCGTCGTATTTTTCCTTTGTCACCGAAGCCGGAGTTTCGGACCAAAGAGGAGTTTGTTTGTTAGCCTGTTCGGTTTTTACATAGATGGAAACGGGAAGAAAATCGCAGTATTTACGAATGAGTTCCTTTAACTTCCACTGATCCAGATATTCTCCCGAATCCCCGTCGAGATAAAGCGTGATCTTGGTTCCTCGAGTTGTTTTATCGCCGGCGCGCAGAGAGAACTCGGTTCCGGATTCGCTTTCCCAAACTACGCTCGTGGAATCTTTTTTGTAGGATTTGGTTTCTATGACAACCTTTGTAGAAACCATAAAACAGGAATAAAATCCTAAACCGAAATGGCCTATAATTTCGGGTTTTCCTCCTTCACCTTGAAATTTTTTGACAAATTCTTCGGCGCTGGAGAATGCGATTTGATTGATGTATTTCTGAACTTCTTCGGAACTCATTCCGATTCCGTTGTCTTCGATCGTAAGAATTCTTTTTTCCTGATCGAAGTCGAGATCGATTCTGTAATCGGTGCCGCCTTCGAATTCTTCGGAAAGGGAAATTTTTCTTAACTTGGTGATCGCGTCGCTCGCGTTGGACACGAGTTCTCGAATGAATATGTCTTTTTCGGAATACAACCACTTCTTGATGATTGGAAATATGTTCTCCGTTTCTACGGAAATTCTTCCTTTGATCTCTTCGCTCATTTAAGTTTCCTCCCTTAATTTTTTAACGATTGTCTTTGCGATTCTTAGCAAATTCTTTTTCCCATCGGAGTTCAATCGACGGGAGATTTCGACAAAGTTGGATTCCGTCCGGGAAATGTTTGCCAGAAAGGAAGCGTCCGGTTCAGAGATCCCCTTTGACAGCAGAGATTGCTTTAATACCAAGCCTCTTTTGCTCCCTACCAACAAGTCAAGTTCTTTTAGTATCGGCCCTCCGGTGATCCGGAGGATGCCGGGAATCCAATCTAAGAATTGAAAACCGTTTTCATTTTTTTTCCAGCGAATCCAAATCGAAAGTGATGCCGAAAACAAAATCAAAAAAACGAGAGATAAGAATAAAACTCGTTTCGAAAAAACGGAAGACGCCCCTTCTTCAGTCTTTTCATCGATCGAAGGTTTTTTCCTTTTAGACTCGGCGAGCACTTCCACGGATGGGAATTCTAAAATCGAGTTTTTATAGGTTCCGGAATCAGGATCGAAATAGACAAAAACCTTGGATCCTTCCTTCCAGATTCCTTTTTTATCCATCGGAATCCCGTATTCGAATTTTGCAGTGGAATAAAATCCGTATTCCGAGTTTTCCAACTCGGTGAATTTCCAGGACCGATATGTGTCATACAACGTGGCGTGCGGAAAACAATTTTTTCCGCCGTTACAGGAGGAGGAAAAAGGATCGGAAACGGAGGAAAGATTTCCTTCTCCTTCGATGATCACGGTGAGATAAAGTGTATCTCCCACGGCAATTTCGGAAGGATCGTTTTTGATTCTTATCTGAGTTTTAAACTTCCCCACTCCTCCGCTGAAATTTTCTTCTGTTTTTGGGAGCGGTCGCACCGAGATCTGATTCGGAATCGTGGAGACCGTCTTTACGTTGAAGTAGGATTGCAGTTGTCCTTCCAATGAGAACGTCGTTTTGCCGAGATAAAAATCACCGGGGCGAAGCGGGATGAGAGAATAGATTTCCTTATTGTAAACCGCGACGTCGTAGACGTTTCCTTCGTATAAAATCTGTTCCGGAATTTTTACCGCGACTCCTGATAAAACCTCGCTTCTAAAATACGGAAACTGAATCGAGTCCGCGGGATTTCGATCGAAATAGGGTTTTCGTACGTCGCGATAATAAAGCGTAAAATATCCGATGATCGGTTCTCCGATCCAGGCTTGTTTTTTACTCGTCTGAAACAAAACGCGAAGATCCGCGTTTTCCGGAAGATCCTCTCCTTCGACTTGAAAGAATCGATCGAAAAAAGATCCTCCTCGACTTTTCGCGGTTTGTGTTCTTGCAAGCACCTGGACTTGAGTTGCGCCGGGAGTAAACGTTTTACCGTTGACCTCGATGCTCAGCGGCGGGAGTTCGAAGGTTCCTTGTTTGGAAGCCTTGATTCTAAACTTCAAAAGTCTTTTTCGAAAAACTTGAAAGTTGATGATCGTGGTATTCTCTTCGATACTCGCGTAAACAACGGTGATATCTCCGTTGGAAAAGGAATTCCGAGGGATCGTATATTTAGAATTGAGATCCATCTCGAAAACGGCAAAGGATTCCTCTCCGAGATGAAACATGTTTCGCGTAACGTAGAATTTGGTTTCTTCCGCGCCGAGCGCGAACGCGCAAAAAAAGATTAAAACTGATAAAATCCTTTTCACCAAAAGACCTCTCTGTCCCGGCTCTTTCTGCTCTTTCTTCGAATCTGATTGAGATCTAAGGAATCCAAAATTCTTTTGGCTTCCTCTTCGGTTAACTTCCCTTTTTGATCACGGGGAGATTCTCCGATGACGTCCCCGTTTGAGGAAGGATCGTTTCTATTCTGCGGTTGATTTCCTTTTTGTGAAGGAGAATTTTTCGGATTTTGATTGGAAGAATTCGGAGTCGAGTTCGGAGAATTTTTCGGAGGAGGATTTTGTCTGAGATACTCCAGATTTTTTCTGGCTTCTTTGAGATCGGGATTGAGTTTGAGGGCTTTGATGTATTCTTCCGCGGCTTTTTTCCGATCTCCCGCGCGCATATAACTGTTTCCTAAATTAAAGCGCGATCTCCACTGCAGTTCCGGTGAAGAAGAATTTGCCGACTTTTCAAAATGGCGGATCGCCTTGTCCAGATTTCCAGACTTAAACTCCGCGGCTCCTCGGTTGAACTCCAGTCGCGGATCTTCCGGGAAATAAGTTTCCGCCTCCTGGTATTTTCGCAAGGAATCGAGATATTCTCCCTGATTGTAGTGTTCCAATCCTTCGCCGATTCGATTGCCGCCCGGATCCAATTCCACCGCGCTGGCGGAGGCTGAAAAAACTAAAAAATACATAATTGCAGAATATTCTAATATACGAATCCGTTTCACGCCGCGGCCTCCTCCTTTTTTTTGGAGAATAAAAACGCTTCCACAAAAACCCAATCCATGAGCATACAAAGAATCGCGGCAAATAAAAATTTACCCGAACCTTCGGCCCGTTTGAGATCTTTCTTTCTGGAATAAAGATTCTCCTCCAAAGAACGAATCTCCTTCTGAAAAGACTGCAAATCGGGTGGATTTGTTTCCAAAGAATACAAGGATCCGCCGTTCTTTCCCGCGAGTTCCCGTAAAAAAGCGGGATTCATCTTCGTCTGAATGACTCCGGGAACGTTCGCATTCGGACTCAAGGTTCCGTCTTTCAAAAGATAACCGCTGAGACCTGACTCTTCGTCGTTGTATGCGATCGGTCCTCCGGCTTCCGTTCCCGTAGCCCAGATCTGAAAGTTCGCGGGAAAGGAAACGAGTTCAGGATCGTTCTGATCCTCCCCGTCGGTCACCAAGATAAGAATTCGATTGCGAAACACCTTCTCCGAGTTTAACAGATCTTCCGCTTTTTGAAAGGCCTTCTTTAAATCCGTTCCACGGTCTCCCACCATATCCACGTCCAATCCTCGGACATAGTCGGAAAAAGCCGCCACGTCCGAAGTCATAGGACAGTATAAAAACGGACTCGCGGCAAAGACTATCATTCCAAAACGATTCCCCGCAAGCGAAGGTAACATTCTCAGAAGAGTTTCCTTAAATTTTGCGAGTCGGGTCGGCGCGTTATCGATCGCCTGCATCGAAAGGCTGACGTCAACGAGAAAAAGAATGTCGACTCCACGGAACGATTCCTCTTTTTTTTCGTCCTTATAATCCGTCTTCCAGCCCGCAAAAAAAATACAAATCAAAGTTATAAACAAAAGAACGATTCTCGCGGCAACAAGGCCGGCCTTTGGGAAGGAAGAAGTGCGTTCCAAGCCGGGATACTGGATTCTCCAATTTGAAATTTTATAAATCAAGTATATTCTAATACTCGAATATATGGACCAAAAAGCGAGGACCGCGTAAAAAATAGTCTTGAGATAGGACGAAAACTCGTGACTCATACGTAATACCGAAAGACAAACGATCGTAAAATAAGATCCAGGAGTAATACAGCAAGAGCGCGATAGAGCCAGAGTTCGTATTCGGTTTCCCTAACTTCCTTCGGAGGAGCGGCCAACGGATCCTTTTCTAAAGAATCGATGGAGGCGAGAACTTCCTTCATTTCCTCGGGATCTTCCGCCCGAAAAAACTGACCGCCGGTGTTTGCGGAAAGCTCCTGTAAAATTTCGAAGTTGATCTCGTATGAACTGTCTTCCTTTCCGATCCCGATCGAATAAATTTTGGCTCCGATATGTTCCGCGAGATCGGTGGCAGTGACCGGATCGATCTTACCCGTATTGGAAACTCCGTCCGTGATCAGAACGATGACCCTTGAACGAGCGCGAGAGGCTCGTAGACGATACGTGGAGAGAATGATGGCGTCTCCGATGGCCGTCCCCTGCTCCGCAACGGTTTCCTCCTCAATCGTGCCCAGAATCTCGTTTAAAGACTCCCTATCTCCGGTTAGAGGCGCCTGCAAATACGCGGCTCCGGCAAAAACCACAAGACCAAGACGATCGTTCTGACGTTTTTCGATAAAACGTCGAAGGAGTTTTTTGGAAACTCCCAGTCTTGTTTCCGGAAGAAAGTCGCGGCTTCTGGACATCGATCCGGATACGTCGAGAGCGATCATGATATCCACTCCTTCCTTTTCATCCGGAAGAAAGGTCGTTTTTTTTCCGGGTCCGGCAAGAGCGACGATGAGAAAGCTGAGTGCGATCGGACGAAGTAAAGGAAGAAGAATTCCGAATCTTTCCATCTTCGAAAAAGAACCCGTTCTTCTTCCCGGAAGACGAACCTCCATCCTCCGAAGATACATTCTTCTTTGATAATATATCAGAGTCCAGATCCAGACCGGGGCAAAAAATAAAAAAGCGTAAGGATATTCAAAATTCATGATTTATCCCAGGTGTTTTTCCAGTGAGAAAATTTGTCTTCGGCGTCTTCTTTGGTGAGAAAGGATTCTCCTGGTTTGAATTTTTTTTCGGTTAAGAATTTTCTCCAAGACTGCAGTTCTCTTTCTTCAAAAGGAAATTGATCGTATAAAAATCGAAAGAGTTCCGCTTCGGTAAACGCCGAAGTTTTTTTTCCCGAAAGATTCGCCGTTTTTTCCCGGATATAACCGGACAAAAGTCTCGCAAATTCCCTCGCAGGGATCCGGTCTTTTTTTAAAAGTTCTTGGAGACGGATTTCATAAACATCCATTCTTTCCAGTTGTGGAGTCGTTTGTACGATCGCGTCCATCGGCGAGGATTGTCCCGCATACAATCGATACGCGTAAATTCCGAACGCGAGAAGAATTCCGAAAAGAATTAGAAACACAAGAAGTCTTCCCAGATACGATCCGGAAAAATTCAACGGAGGAATGATATCGGATGGGCCGGTATCCGAATCGGAAAGCGCCGAATTTACGAATACTTTTTTTTGCGAGGATTCTCGTTTTCCGTTGGAAAGAATCCAGGAAACCGGAATCGGAAATTCTCCCGTTGCGTAAAAAGAAATTTCAAGCGCAATACTCGTATCCTTTTTTTCGGAGAGAAGAACTTCGAACCAGGGAAGATCGGAAACTCCTTCCGCAAAATGAATTCCGACCTGGGGCGCTACGATCTCCTTGATTTCTCCGGCGGACCACTTGAGTTCGTAACGCACCTTCTGCGCGACCAAAACCGTTTCGGGGGAAAGAGTTTCGACCGCTTCCCCCGCGAGCGAGGAAGTAAGGATTAGAATCCAAGAATATACGATCATTTGAATTCTTTTTTTCATTTTGAAAAATACCGCATTATTTTCTTCGGATCCAATTCCGATTCGGTAAGATCCAAGAAAGAGCCTTGAAAAAAAGAATTTAAAGTTTTTGTTTCGTATTCGGGAGAGAGGGTTCTTGCAAAAAGGCCTCCGCTTTTTTCCTCGGGATCTCTTGTGTAAAAAAAGGAAAGTATGGACTTCGGAGTTTCCATTTCGATCGGATCTCGAAAACGAATCGCGTGGAGAGAATAAAGTTTTTTCAGACTCGAATATTTTTTGAGAGCTCCGATTCCGATGAAGTCGCTTAACAAATATACTTCGGCGTGTCTGTGGACCCGATTTTTTAGATATCGAAACGGTAAAAGAGGATCGGAGATTCTTTCGACCGATTTTTTTTTCGATATTTTTTGGAGCGTGGGGAGAAGTTCGTCTCGGGATCGGAGAAAGTCGGTTTCCCATTCCACCTTATCGCTGAAAAGAACGATCTTGACACGATTCCCTTTTTGGACATAGAGTAAGGAAAGAAGAGCTAAAACTTGAAACGCATTTTCAGAACGTGAGAATTCTCCGGAACCGAATTCCATAGAACTTGAGATATCGTAAAAAAGAATCGCTTGTCTTTCTTTTTCTTCGTAGAATTCCCTTACGTAGAGTTCGCCAAAACGGGAAGTCACGTTCCAATCGATCAAACGAGTGTCGTCGCCGAAACTGTAGAGACGAACGTCCTTAAAGTCGAGCCCCCTTCCGCGTTTCGAACTCTCGGCGCTTCCCGCTTTTTCCCGAAAGGACCGCGTTCTACGACCCAACTCGAGGTTCGAAAGAATGGATAAGAATTCTTTACGAATCATAAAGGACGTTTAAGGAACCGGAGTCGCCTCGACCACGGTTTTGATCAGAGATTCCACGTCCAATTCTTCCGAAATGGCTTCAAAGGTGAGAAGAATTCTATGTCTCAATATTTCCACGAGTGAAACTTTGACGTCTTCGGGAATCACGTAAGTCCTTCCGTTAAGGAGCGCATTCGCTTTAGAACTTTTTAATATACTCAAAGAAGCTCTCGGAGAAGCGCCGTGACGGATATAAGGAAGGAGTTCCGGAATCGTCCTTTCCTCGGGTCTTGTGTTTCTTACAAGACGAACGATATACGATTTGATCTTCTCCTCGATAAAGACGTTATCCAAAAGCGAAGACAGTTTTAGAATATCTTTCGAAGTTACTACCTTTTTGATCTTCCCGTTCTCCGTATTCAAACGTCCGTGTTGTTCGAGGATTGCAATTTCTTCTTCAAGCGCCGGATAACCTACGTTGACCTTCATAAAAAATCGATCCATCTGCGCTTCGGGGAGAGGGTAGGTTCCGTCTTGATCGATCGGGTTCTGAGTCGCGATCACGAGAAAAGGCCTGTCGAGTTTGTAGGTTTTGTCTCCGATGGTGATCGTCTTCTCTTCCATACTTTCCAGGAGAGCCGATTGAACCTTTGCGGGCGCACGATTGATTTCGTCGGCGAGCAAAACCCCCGTGAAAACCGGACCCTTTCTCGTTTCAAACTCGGTCGTCTTCGGATTAAAAACTACAGTTCCTACAAGATCGGCCGGCAACAAATCCGGGGTAAACTGGATTCTTTTAAAATCCAAATCCAAAGCGGAAGCGAGAGATCTTGCGAGTAAAGTTTTTGCAAGCCCCGGCATCCCTTCCAAGAGGACGTGACCTTGACAGACAAGACATACGAGGACGTTTCGGATGACCTCGTCTTGTCCGGTAATTTCCTTACTCAATTCTTTCTTAAGAGTTTCCAGAGTGATCCTGGCAAACTCGACGTCTTCTCCAGATAGAAGATCTTTTTCCATATTGTAAGAATCGGAGAACCTGGGATCTGCTTCAAGCGAATTCCCTCGAACGCGCCGCGCTTACTTGGTCGGTTCTTCTTTTACGGGGAGAGATTTCCGAAGAAAATCGGATCTATGAAGTCAAGAAAATTCTTTTAGGTTTGTCGGAGTTCCGACAAAGGAATTTTGGAAAATCGTCCTTGCGAGAACGGCTTTTCTGTGCTCGAGAAAAATCTCACGATTTTTTTCCCTGCAACGCGATCCATAGAGAGCGTTGCATTGAGTTCACGCGATCCATAGAGAGCGTTGCATTGAGTTCACGCGATCCATAGAGAGCGTTGCATTGAGTTCACGCGATCCGTAGAGAGCGTTGCATTGAGTTCACGCCACTCCACCCAATCAGCATAACCTTACCCACAAGTTAAAAAGGCGATTTCGAATCAGGGCGATCCCAATCAAAATTTTTGTAGGAGTTCCTACATTCGAGACTTTTTACTTGCAAAAAATTGATTTTATGATAGAGCAAAGCCACCCGGAGTTTTCCGCCTCCCGCCCCTCCACCCAAAAATTCAGGGCGGGGCTTTCGTTTCACGGAGGATTGTCGTAGTTACGACAAATTCCTTTAAGATTCAGTCCACTTTGTGGGTAAGGTTATAACCCGATCAGGGTGGGGCGGGGCCGCGATCGTTTCACTGAAAAATCGTCGGACCTACGACGGATTTTTTGGAAAGGATGACTCTTGCGACAAGAGATTCTTCGTTTCTCCTCGAATAACGGAAGAGCGTCGCCTCGAAGGATTTCGGAAGAAATCATATCGAGGAAAGAAAACTTATCTCTTCGCGTCCCAGTTCCCGGAGCTGTTGTTCCCTCGATAGGTTCCGGAGATCGAGCGCCCTTCCAACACTCCGGTATATTTTTGGGAAAAAGGAACATTACTTCCGATCTCCGAACATTTCACACCCGAACAAGATCTTACAAATTGAATCTGATTCCCTTTTATAAAAGGCCCTCCGACGAGTTCCCATTTTCCCTTTCCCCAATTGGAGAATTTTAGATTTCCATAGAGGCGACCATTCTTACCTCCGAAAAGTTGAAGAACTCCCTTGTGAGGGCCGACCGTGAGCTGATAGGTTCCGACGAAAAGTTTATCATTCGAAGAGAGTTCCGCAGAGGTCGTTGGAGTTTCTTCGGGAAAAAACTCGATCTTTTCCACAGTTTCCATGGAGATCTCTTGATCCGGGTCTCTCAGCTTTATCGTATTCTGATCCAGAAATACCAAGGTGCCTTGGGTAAAAGAACCGTTATAAGTCACCTTTGCCGATCGATGTATTCCCGATCCGCAGGTTCTTAAGAAAAAGCCCAACAGAAAAAATAAAACGGCGATGGAAATCCAAATCGTAAGATCCCTTCTCCAAAAAGATCGGGAAACTGTTTCAGTGTTCATACGATATTATCGGAGAATTCGAAAAAGCATTCACGCCTGAAAACAAAAAAAGCAGAAGGTCACCCTTCTGCTTTCCTGATTCTTAGATCTCGTATGTTTTCGGATTTCTAAAAAATCGAAAACATTTTTTTCGTCAACACACAACACACAAAGGTCACTTGCGAACCGAATAAAAAAACCGCCGCGATTTTATCCGAAAGCGGACTTCAAACCCGCTTCCGACTTTTTTCAACGGGCTCGGTTTTTCGGAGCAACAAATGTTGTGTAAAAAGAAATAGATTCTATTTACAACCCTGCATCTCACCCATCTTTTTGTTTTCGTTTCCATTGATGTAGTAAGTCTTACCGGAACTCACCGACCAACAACCGTTCTTCTTATTTGTTCCCGGCATGATAGGACCTTCTCCGAGTTTTGTTCCGCTTTCGTCGTATTCGATCGCCTTTGTTTCGCTCAAAATCTCGAATTGTTTTTTGCCGTTCTTGTAATACGTAAAAGGGATATCCGGTCTGTAACTCGACTTGAGCTCGTTAGTCGCTTCGTCGATGTTCATGATCGAAAACTGAAGTTTTCCCTTTCCGATCATCTGCCCTTCTTTGTTGTAAGCTTCCGCAGAGGACATCATAAACTCGTTCATCATCTCGCCTTTGTAAGCCGGATTCCCGTTGCTCCAGTTGAACTTCCAAACTCCTTTCCGAGTGTGTTCTCTCTGGCCTTCCGCGAAAACATTTCCATTTTTATAATATTCTTTCCAATAGCCGGAACGAAGAGCCTTTTTTTCTTTCGGATCTTTTTCCTTATCATCCGCTGGAGCCGGTTTCGGTTTGTAGCCGCCTTCCATCTGGATCGAAGCGTTGTCGTAGTAGGTTTTCCAGATTCCGGTTTTAAGATCGTCTTTGTAGGAACCTTCGCTCTGAATCGTATTTCCGTCTTTATGATACGAAGTTTCCGGACCTTGTTTTACGCCGCTGGAATACGTGGAAACTTTTTTCTTCGCGCCGTTTTGTCCCGGTTCCGCGTAGTATTCCGTCCAGACTCCGTCTTTCTGATCGTCTTTATAAGCGCCTTCTTCGTCCATCAGGCCTTCGTTGTTTTTCTTCCAATAAGGACCGTGTTTTTTATCGGCCTTATAAACCGTACTTTCGATTTGTACTCCGTCTCTTTTGAGTTTTTTTTCTTCGCCTTCTTTCAAACCTGCGACGTAAGGAGTATCGCGAAGAACTTCACCGGTCTCATAAAGAGTCTTCCAAGAACCTTCTCTTTTATCGTCTTTGTATTCTCCGGTCCGAATCAGAACGCTGATCTTTTTTTTGGTCGCGGAATCTTCCTTCTCTTGGTATTCTTTCCAAGGCCCGTTCTTCTTAAACTTTTTGATCAGATCGGGTTTTAAGCCGTCGAGTTGTTCGGGAGTACAAGGTTTACCGGAACAGTCCGTAACAACCGGGCCTTCGGCTTTCATATTGAATGTTTCTTTGTATTTTTCCACACGAATATTGGGTGGAAGGATTTGGATTTCTTGATCCTTACCTTTATTTTCCACGCCCGGAATCGTAGAGCAGGAGACGGCAAGAACTGCGAGCAGAGACAAGCAGAGTTGTTTCATGATTATTCCTTAAGAGTTTAAAAACTTCTCCCAAACGTTAAGGAAGCGAATCCAAAAGTCAAGAAATTCCGAAAAATTACTTCGGATCCAAGTAGTAGTGGAGAAGAATAAAACGTATAAAGGGCCGATAACAATCCAATGAAATATGACCGCTGTCCGCGTAAGTGTTGCAGGTATAATAAGAATCTTTGCTCATATCGATCAAAGGAACGCCCGCCCTTTCATGCATCGGCCTCACGATCTCAAACCACGGCCCTGGAATATTGAGTTCGTCTAATGTTTTTTCCATCGGAATCGAAGACCCCGGTTTTACAAACAAGGCCCTCCAGTTTTTTTCCTTCAGCAAGTTAAGAATTTTTTGATAAAATTCGTATTGCATCTCCGAAGGAGCGTAAGAAGGATAAATCCATCCCACCGTTTTTTTGGCCGATTCTTGAATTTTCCCAAAGTCC
Source organism: Leptospira ainazelensis (assembly GCF_016918785.1). Taxonomy (GTDB): domain Bacteria; phylum Spirochaetota; class Leptospiria; order Leptospirales; family Leptospiraceae; genus Leptospira; species Leptospira ainazelensis. Next base: position 47,674 of record NZ_JAFFPT010000078.1, read on the forward strand.
CTTTCTACATAGGCACCGGCCGGCGAAATCGAATTCCCTTTGTCGTTTTTCAAAGTGGCGATCGTCATCGACTTCAGCATCTCGCCGATTTCAAAATTCTCATTCTTCAAACGTTTGAGCACGTTCCCGACATACGGCTTATTATAGCTCACTCCGAAAAGATAATTCCCGAAAAAATAATTTACGTTTTCCTTTCCCAACGTCCACGAGTATTTAAGAATAAAGATCGGATCAAAGCTGTTGGCTAAATTCGATTTTTTGAATGTAGTACTGTTCTTATTAAACTGAAACGGATCGGTTTCGATCACAACGAGATCCGGATGAACTCCTCCCTTTGCAAGTCCTTCCAAAAAGTAAAGATAATACGCGGGCGTCGTGACTGCGGAAGAAAGATTGTAGATATCCCAATCCGGATAAAAAGCTTCCAGATCCGAATTTTGAAAATAGAGCATCCGGGAAGATCCCATAAGAATCATGAGTTTTTTCTTTTTGGAAGAATCCTTATGATATTCTCCGTCGCTTCCGTATTTGGAAACTATCTCTTTTAGGAGTTCTTTTTTGACGTCGTAGTAGATGTAAGTGAATTCTTGTTTTACGTAATCTCTTACCGTATCCAAAAAGAAAAGTTTATCGAAGAGAAAGATTGCAGAAAAAAGCAGGACTGGATACCAGAGGAAAGGCTTGGACTTCAAGAGATTCTCCCGGGAGAATAATGCGTTAATATGAAAAGAGCCGGTGAAGACACCGGCTCAGATTCTTAAAGAAGCGGGTAGCTGTCAAATGAAATCAAGCAGTTACCATGTCTTTCTGCGAGAACTGTTTGCGTCTCTTTTGAAGTTCCGCAAACCATTCTTCGGCGTGCTTATGATAGGCTACAAGACGTTTGACGAAGATCCTTCTTTCAGGCATCAGAACTCGTCTCGCTTCATGAATGATTTCTTCCACGATCTTTGCGTGAAAGGTAAAGTGACTGGAAAAAAGATTAAAATAATCTCTTTCCGAAGTTTCCCAGGGTCTGGAAGCAATATCAGAAAAATACTGCTCTAACTGTCCGATATCATGGTCAAAGTCTGATTCGTATGGAGAATTGACGACTGCTATGGTATCAGTGAGATCTGTGAGTGTTTGAAAGTAACTTTCTAAATCGGGTAGTTCCACAGGTAAAATCACCTTTCCTATAGGTTCCTTTTACCATCTTTTTTAGAGGCCTTGTCCGCTCAAGATTTTTTTAAGTATTCTCTCAAATGTTTTCCTTCTTCTTCCCATCCCTCAGAGGCCGCTTCGATCCAAACGTCATACTTATCGCCTACCGGATAACCCGAATTCGTCACGATGAGCTTTGAAGAATTCTCGCTCAAAGATTGAAATTCGAGTTTGAGCTCGATGTCCCCGGCCGGATGATCCTGCCAGAGAAGTATCAATTCTTTTAAAGGAACTATCTTTTTATAAATCCCGTTTGTGGTGAGGTCTCCCTCCATTCCGAGTTTCCAAGTCCAGGCAAAGTTTGCCCCTTCTTTCGGACGTCCGGTCACCTTATCCGCCAACCAGTGGATTAATTCTTCGTTGATCGTCACCGCGTTCCACACTCTCATCAGAGGATAGTCGAACTGAAATTCTTTTACAACACTTCTCGTTTCCATGCTTTCCTACTAGTGAAAATCTTTATAAAGTTTTTTGAATAGAGTTCTTTCTAAAAATGCCGGAGCGATATTGCGGAGCCATTTTAAAAAGAATCCGGAGCTGTCCATGAGGACCAATCTGGATTCAGGATCTTCTACGGCGTTTAACATCCGTAAGGCGACTTCTTCCGGAGTTTTGATTTTTTTGCTCGGATAATAACCTTCGTTCAGAGTTTTTCCGTCTCCGTCCAAACCGCTCGCTCTCAGTTTTGTTTTCGTATAAGGAGGACAAAAAATAATAAAGGAAAGTCCTTGTTCGGAAAGTTCGATTCTCGCCGCTTCCAGGGCCGCGTGTAACGCGGATTTAGAAGAAGAGTAAGCGCTTCTTCCCGGAATTCCATAAAGTCCGCTCACGGTGGAAGTGGCGATCACGGTTCCTAAGTTGAGTTTGATCTGCGGAAGTAATCTTTGTATGAGATAGACTGGACCGAAAAAATTGATATCGAACGTTTTACGGAAGGTTTCGATTCTTGTTCCGTCGAAACGTGAATGAGTTGTGACACCCGCGTTTGCAAAAAGAACGTCGATTCCTCGATATTCTTTGGAAATTTTTTTGATCGCCTTATCGATTTCCTTTTCGGAACTCAGATCCGTGGGGATATGGAGCAAGTCGGCGACAAACGTATTCTTACGTTTTAAAAGTTCGGGTTGTGTTCTGGAAAGATTGATCAGCTTACAATCGATCTTAGAAAGGGTTGAAAGAATCGCCTCTCCGATCCCGGATGAACCTCCGGTTACGACGATGGTCTTGCCTTTCCAATAATCCGGATTCATTCCAGAGCATTTTGTCCGTGAGAAGAGAGCGTTCAAGGATTTTTTCAATGGGAAAAGCGAAGATTGTGTTACGGCTAACCTAAAAAAGCGGGGTCTTGTTCGTCGTTTCCGCCGGAGATACGGTAAGAAATTTTCTCTAAAATGGACGCTCGCAAAAACAAAGAAGAAGCCTAAGAGGTATTGATAAACGACTTCACCCGTAAAGAAGTTTAGAGAAGTCGATTTATCTTTTAAGGATCTATTCCGCGTGGGACTGAAAATTTACGACCTTCCATTCTCCGTTTCGATTGAATCTCAGTGAAATTCTAAACGGAATTCCGCAAGGATCGTATTCGACGTTAAACGGATCGACCTCGACGCCGTTTTGATTCCAGTATCTCCGGATCCTGTTTCCATAAGACTGTTTTGGATAATGACCCGTAACCGAAAGATCGCAGGCCGTTAAATCGCCGTTTCCCAATTCTTTGCCGACCTTCTTTTGAAATCGTTCGAAGGAAGTTCCTACGATTGCATTCTCGTTCGTAAGAGTGAAGGCTTCTTCGAGTTTTTTTACGATCAACAATTCCAAAAATCGATCGGAAACGAGAATCGCGTCTTTTGGCTCGTATTCCACGTTCTTCAAAAAATAAAAGGAACCACAAAAAAGAAGGGCGCTCAGAAAAACGATCCTGATCAAAATTCTAATTTTCATAAGGGTCAATCCAAATTCTTCTCATAACCAAGATCCAAGAAGCCGGTTTCCTTGTTCGAAATCATTTTAATTTCATTCAAAAAAACGCATAACACGGCAATACGATCGTTTCCGAAAAGGGCGCATTCCAAAGACATATACCGATCTTTTCAATGCGCGGTTTCAACCTGATGACAGATAACGTTTTTCGGAGAATCTTGTTTTAATCCTTGTTGTCGGCGCTGACCTCGTCCTGAATCACTCTCGCTTCCGCGCTAAACGCGATATACGACCAAACCCAAGTAATCAAAATCGTAATCTTATTCTTAAACCCGACCTGATAGAACAAGTGGACAAAAAGCCAAGCGAGCCATCCGAAAAAACCCTTCATCCTTAGAAAGCCGATTTCGGCGACGGCGTCCGTTCTTCCGATCGTCGCCATCGAACCCTTGTCGATATAATGAAACGGTTTGCGTTTTTTATTCTTCAGGTCGTTTTTGATCAGAGCGGCGACGTATCTTCCCTGCTGCATGGCAACGGGAGAAACGCCGGGAAGAGGACGTTCCAAACCCTTTGTATAATTGGCGATATCGCCGATCACAAAAACTTCAGGATGACCTTCTATATTACAGAACTCGTCGACCATCACCCTTCCGGAATGATCCAAAGAAGCGCCTAACGTGGATGCGATCGCGTTCGCCTGAACCCCGGCCGCCCAGATTACGGTTTCGGAATGAATCGTTTTCCCTTCCAGATGAACTCCCTTTTCGTCGATGTTCACGACCCTCGTCCCGGTAAGCACTTCCACTCCCCTCTTCTCCAATCTTTTTTTTGCAAATTCTCCAAGAGACGGAGAAAACGCCATCAGAAGCCTCGGTGCGGCCTCGATCAAAGTGATTTTGGAAAGCGCCGGATCGATGGAATGAAATTCATCCCGAATGATTTGATGGGAAAGCTCCGCGATGGAACCGGCAAGTTCCACACCGGTCGGACCTCCTCCGATGATCACGTAGTTCAAAAGGGACTTCGCGATTTCAGGATCTCCGGAAAGTTCGGCCTTTTCAAAAGAGATCAAAAGTTTATGGCGAATTTTGAGAGCGTCCTTCAGATTTTTTAATCCGATCGTATGTTGAGCCCATTGATCGTTCCCAAAATAACTCGATCTTGCACCCGCCGACAATATTAGATAATCATAATTTGTAGAAGTGTTCTGATAATAGACCGTTTTGTTTTCGATATCGATCTTAGTGGCTTCCCCCAGTACTACCGTGACGTTTTCACTTTCTCCGACGAGGGATCGAGTCGGAATCGCGATATCGGCGGGACTCAAAACCGCCGTTGCGACCTGATAGAGAAGCGGTTGAAAAAGGTGGTGATTTTTTTTATCGATGACCGTGATCTCGAGGTCCGAGTTTTGAGAGAGTTTTTTGACGGCTTGAAGACCGCCAAACCCTGCGCCGATGATGACTACTTTCTTCTTTCCGGATTTACTCATAGAGAGATTTTTTCCTCCCGGATATTTAGGCTTTCAAATCCAGCTTTTTAGAGAGGAGGAATTCCAGAAAGTCTTCTGCGGTTTCCGAGACGATATTTTGCACTTCGTCAAAGTCTTTTAGAGTTCCATAAAATGGATCCGGAACCTCGGAATCTTTTTTGGAATCCTTTTGGAAGAATCGAAAGAGTTGCACTTTTTTTCTTTCTTCATCGGTCGAAGCCAGATAGAGGATGTCTTTCTGGTTCGATTTATCCATCGCAAGAATATGATCGAATTCTTTGAAATCCTCCTTTCGAAACTGACGCGCCCTGTGTGTGAGTTCGATTCCTCGTTTACGCGCGGCTTGTCTCGCTCTCGGATCCGGAAGTTCTCCGAGATGAAACCGAGACGTTCCGCAGGAATCCACGACAAAGGCGGATTCTAAATTTCTTTTTTGGATCAAATCTAAGAATGCGCCTTCCGCCGCGGGAGAACGGCAGATATTTCCGAGACAGACAAACAAAACACGAATCGGGCTTCCGCCTTGTGAGGCTGACTTTTCAAAAGGTAAATTTATTTCGGATTGATCTTCGACCATAAAAACTCTGGCATACTTCTCATGAGATAACCGATAAATGTCCAAGGGAACCAAGGAACTGTAGCCGATAAAACTTTGTTTTCAATTCTTTTATAAATTTTTTGCACACCCTTCTCGACCGGAACCACAAAAGGACGGGACTTCATCTGGTTGTTGATCGGGGTATCGATAAAACCGGGATGGATCACCGTCACAAGAATTCCATAACGTTTTACTTCTCCTCTCAGAGCTTCCAGATAAGTGGAAAGTCCCGCTTTCGAAGAAGAATAACTGGCGGAACCCGGAAGCCCTCTAAACGAAGCCACGGAGGAAATCCCCACAATCTGACCCGACTTTTGGTTTTGAAAGGTCGGAAGAACGGCTTCCACACCCGCCATCGCGCCGATCAAATTGGTTTCGATCACCTTCCGATCCGCCTCAAAGCTCCTTCCACCAAACGAAGAACTGGTGGAAATTCCCGCGTTGAGAATCATCAAATCCAAACCGCCCAACTCCTTTATCAGTTTCGGAATCACTTTGAAATTTTGTTCGTAGTCGGCCACGTCCAAAGTCGCGAATACGATCTTCCCCTTCGCCCCTTTCAACTTCAAATCATCCGCGATTTTTTTTAAAGAATCTTTTCTTCTCGCTGTCAGAGCCACGTTAGCCCCTGCTTCCGCGTACATCCTGGCTAATTCTTTACCGATTCCGGAACTCGCACCTGTAATGAGGACATTTTTCATAGAATCAACTTCCTATTATCTTATAACTTGCTTCAAACATTAATTTCCGAAAAGGTTCAGTTTATTTGGTTTACCTTTAAAACCTCAAAGCAATAAATTTGTAAAAGGGCCCCTTTGGGAGCCGGTGCGAAAAAGAAAGGCGGTGAGGTGAATGGACCTGAACCAGCAAAATGAAATTACCAGACTCAAAAGCCTGGTAGAACTCTACGAAAGAATTTCCAGACTCAGTGAAAGCGAACTTTTAGAAGCTGAAAAAACTCTCCAAGCTCACGAAAATACGGCGGGAATGGCGAGGCTCGAGTTAATCAAAATGAACGAACAACTCAAAGCCATCCGCAACATCGGCCCCGATCTCAAAACAAAAGTAATCTCCCTTTTACACGATCACGAATCCGGATTGCCGGAATTTAAAACCCGAATCGCCGAACTCGCCTTAAACAATCCTTACTTCTATTCCGATTTTTTTAGAATCATCTCCCACTTGGAAATCCAAGAACCGGAAGCGCGAGAACTCTGGGAAGAAATATATAAACACGGCGAAAGTATGAGTTCTTCTCTGGGAAGAAACGTCAACTTCGTAGTTTCGATGCTCGACTATATCTTCAGCAAAAATAGAATCATAGAAAATCCGAAAATCGTCGAGTTGTATTCCTTCGAGGAGATCATTCTCAACACCGTCATCGACGAAACGAGCGGGATCTACAACCGCAGATACTTCAACATCATTCTCAACAAAGAAATAAACCGAAGCTCGCGTTATCAGAGGGATTTTTGTCTTTTGATCCTGGATGTGGATAACTTTAAGATCATCAACGATACATATGGACACGGATTCGGAGACGACATTCTAAGATTGATCGCCGGCACTATGCTTTTCTCTTTTCGTCAAGAGGATATCTGTTGTAGAATCGGCGGAGAGGAATTCGCGGTGATCTTACCGGAAACTCCGAAAGAAAACGCGCTCGTCGCGGCCAATCGTTTTCGAAACTATCTCTTAGAAGCTTCGATGAGTCAGTATGGACTGGCCGTCACGGTCTCCGGAGGGATTTGCAGATTTGGAGAAGACGGAAAAGACACGAACGAACTTTTTAAGAATGCGGACTCCGCCTTATACAAAGCAAAAAAATCGGGAAAGGATAGAATTTTGATCCATTCTTCCGAAACTTAAATCATCCCTCGGAAGTCCCGAATTCCAATTCTCCCGATGCGTATTCGTCCAACTTAGAAATCAAAATCGCGTTCGTGTTTGCGAGGCGATCCGCAAGAATTCGAACCATCTTTGCGGAGAAGTCCGGATTGTTCACTAAGAACTTTTCCAGTTGTTGTTTACTTTCGATCACGGCGAGTTCACAATCCAAAATCGTCTTCGCGGTGGCCGTTCTCGGCGAGGAACGAAAGAGAGCCATCTCGCCGAAAAAGTCTCCTTTTTTCATGATCGCGAGACGTTGTACTACATTCTTACGAGTAAAAAAGATTTCAACGGATCCGCTAAGAATCACATACATCGCGTTATTCAGTTCGCCTTCGCGAAAGATAATTCCGCCGGCAGGGATCTGCACCTTATTCATTTTTTAAACCGACCTAATAAATTAGATTCTTTACCAAAAAATCGCATATTGACAGATGAATATTAATTCTACCCCGGAAAAGTACACTCTTTTTATGAATTCACATCTTCAGCTTTTCATGGATCTATTCGGTCTGTTTCTTCTATTTGCCTTTTTCTTTTTCGCAAATCGATCTTCCCAAATTCTAATCTCGTCTCCGCAAAAAGACGACTCAAGCGGCGGAAGAAGCGAATCGATAGATTTTATCCGCGGACTCGCGATCACCGGAATCGTTTTTATCCACGTCAATTCCTACTTTCAATACTTCGGACCGGAGCAAAGCTCATCGGTTGCGACTCTCGCCCTTTCCAATCTTGCTCGATTTAGCGTCCCGGCCTTTATTCTTTCTTCCGGAATTTTTCTGAAATATACAAACTTTAGAGACTACTGGAAATCAAAGATCCTTTCACTGATTCTTCCTTATTTCTTTGCGAGCCTACTCGCGGCTTGGGTTAAATTAGGGACGGCGCCGGATTTGGGATCTTTCTTCTACGGGTTATTACTCGGAACCTGGTGCGCTCCTTATTACTTTGTTCCGCTTCTTTTTTCGTTTTATCTGATCTTTCCCTTGTTTTCAAAAATCCAAACAAAACTTAACACTAAAAAGGCGATTTTTTCGATCCTCCTCTTAAGCCTGATCGTCAACTTAACTTCCAATCATGTTTTTCCGCTTTTTCCGGAGGGAATAATACGAACGATCGAGCCGATTTTATTCACCGGATTTGTATTCTTTTTCACCTTCGGAATGTTAGCCGGAAAATGGTTTAAACAACCTAAGAATTTTTTGACTCTTTCGGAAGAAAAGTCCTCCCCCCTCCCCTACTCTCTAAAAACGATCCTTTGGATCGGAATTTTAATCTATCTTTCAACGCTGTTTTTGGCGGGAATTTTTTGGAAGTTCGATTCCTCCAATCACCTGATCTTCTATCCGCTCGGGATGTTTCTCGCGATTTTTTTCTGGGCTGAAAAAACGCAGGGCCAAAGGAGACATAAAACTTTGATCGGCGCTTTTGCTTTTTTAGGAAAGAACAGCATGGGAATTTTTCTTTTACATCCGATTCTCATCCACCTTATGCACGCTTGGAGTCCTTTCGAATGGGGGGCTGCGTTTTCTTGGATTTGGATTCCGATAACGGCTCTGGTCAACGTTCTTCTGCCGCTTTTGATCTGGCTGGTCGTAACTAAAATTTCGGAATTTCCGGCAAAAATCCTTTCGCCGGCGACTAAAAGTTAAAAATAAAGAATCACATCCCGTTTGAAAATTCTTTCTTAAAAGTAAGACCGGACGCACGGACGGTCTTCAGCGCCTCTCCATAACTTACCAAAATTTTGAGTGCAAAGTCGATCCTTTCACGGATATAAGAATCTTCCTTACTTACGGCTTCCGATCCGTTTAGGACGTTTTCAGCGTCTCTTACGATGATATGTTCCGGTATATAGCAGACTTTTGTATTTTTATAACTGCTCATTCTAAGTTCAGCGACCGGATAACTTCCGCCGCGGCTCGCGGAGACGGCCCCGATGAGCGCGGGTTTGTGACCGAGAATTTTGTGATTACAGTAGAGAAGAAAATTCTTTAGACCCGGAGACGCCATTCCGGAGTATTCGGGAGTCACAAAAACAAAAGCGTCGGCTTGATCCAGTTCGGACTCGATCGGTTTCCAAATCTTATCCCATTCTTCGCCTCCGTCCCAGAAAGAATCGTCCCATACGGGCAACCTATGATTCCCGAGATCCAGAGTCCAAACCTGGTGCCCGAAGGAAATGAGCCGGGTTTTCATCCATTCTGCAACCTTTGCAGACTGGGAAATTTTTCGATGTGAAGCCGAAATGATGGCAAGTTTCATGTTTTCTCCGATTTGAAAACGTTTAGCTCTGATTCTTTTTTCACGATTCGTTTTAGATCCTAACCTTGTGCTCGGAATTTCCAAAACAAGAAGTTACTTTATTATAACCTTAGAAGGAATCGACGCCCCTTCTTCAAGCCATTTTTCAAAGATATCCTGGGAACAAAGATGAAAAGAAAAAAACGGCCTTAAACGGAGCTAAAGCCGATGATTCCTGAAAAACCTCAGTCCTTCAGGCCGTATTTCTTCTTTAGCGAGGAAAGTTCTTTTATGAATTTTTCCCTTTGCTGCGAGGTGAGTTTTCCGAGTTGTAAAACTATCTTTGAGGGGGCCGACTTTCGGGGTGAAATCATTTCACCCCCCCGTCCTTCCTTTTGTTTTAGGAGGTCTTCCAGATTTTTTACGGACGCGTCTTTTCCGGATTTAATTAGATCGGCGACGGACTTCTGATCCAGACGCGCGATCGAGCTGAGCTGTTTTACGTATCTTTCGGTAAATCCCAAAACCTTTGAGACCTCTTCCGCGGTTTTTCTTTTTTCCTTTCTGAGATATTGAATCGCGCGTCCGACTTCCCAAGGATTGAGGCTCTTTCGTTTTTCATTTTCCGCGAGGGCCATTTCGAAACACTTATCTTCGGAAGCCGACGTTTCGATCGCCGGGATCGCCGTCCACTTTAGGGTTTTTGCGGCTTGGTATCTTCTTTCACCTGCGACTATCTGATATTTTTTACCTGATTTTCTAACTACTATCGGCTCGATCAACCCGAGACGTTTCATCGATTCGACGAGGTCGGATACTTCTTCCTTTCCAAAAACCCTCGGCTGCACCGGATTTGGAATAATATCCGAAAGTTGAATTTCGGTTTTTGAAGATTCTTTTTCACCAAACGCGGTGAGGAGATCCATTCCTGCAAAGTCAGAACGTTTAGCCATTTGAAATCCTCTTTATCAATTCATCCGCGAGGGAGAAAAACATCTGCATCGCTTTGCCGTCGTATTCTCCCAAGAGCTTTTTTTTTGCCTGCGCCTGGGGAATCGACTCCCTTCTATAAATTACGGTTTCAAAAACTCCGAAGTATTTTCGGATCGCATCGGCGAGACCCGCAAGGGCCCTCGCGTCTTCATACTGATTGAGAACTGCGCCCAAAAGATTGAGAGAAGGATTGGCCTTCCTTTTTATTTTTAAGATCGTAGAATGAAGGTCTTTTAAACCTTGGACGCTAAATGCTCTCGTCTGAATCGGAATCAAAACGTGATCCGCCGCGATCAAAGCGTTTTCAAGAATCAAACCTAGGGACGGAGGACAATCTATGATGATATATTTATAGCTGGAGCGAACCGGCTTGAGTGCGTCCTTCAAAAGTTCAAAATCGTCCCTTTCATAGGGAGTAGTAAAATTGGCGAGATGGATCGAAGACGGAAGCAGGTCCAAACCGTCCGCGAGTTTTACGATCAAGTCTTGAACCGGAACCGGTTCTTCGCCTCGGTAGCCGAGGGCGTGAAAAACCGATTTTTCTACGGACCCAAAAAACAACTGAGTTATATTTGCCTGAGCGTCCCAATCCACGAGTAAAACCGGAGCCGTTTTGGAAAGAGCCTCCGCGAGACAAACCGAAACCGTAGTTTTTCCTTCTCCGCCTTTTTGGTTTGAAACGGCGATGATTACGGATTCATAAACCGCCTGATCGGACTTTTGAAAATACTTTTCGATCACTTCACGGTCGTATTTTCCTTTTCCGGAAGAAGGAATTTTCCATTCTTTGACCTTGGACAAAAACTCTTCCTCCGAAGGGACTTCATACTCGTCTAAGACCTGGCGTGTTGTAAGAATTTTGGAACTCATACTTTTTGGGAGCTTGTGATATCAGAATCGCGTAAACTATCGCACTTTGTCAAATCAATACTATGTCCCATTGATTTACAACCGCTAAAAAACGGAATTGCATGAGTAGGGTAGGGCGGTTATTCTGCCTTGATTCCCGGATGAAGGGCTTCAAAGGGGTGAAACGATTTCACCCCGGCCGACCAACCGAGTTTCAATAAAAATAGAATTATGAATATAAAAAACAACTCGTTTAGAACATTCTTTCACTTTGTCCTCATCCATTTTTTATTTACAATCTCCCTTTCGGCGCAAAACGAAACGAATACTGGCATCGAACCTCCGAGGATTGAACAGGAAAAGGAAAAACCCTTCCCCGAAGAGGAATCTCTTTTTCGAAAAATTCTCAAACAATCCTCTTTTACGGTCCTCGCGGGAAAAAACGGAGGAGACAATATCTTTGAAACGGGGACGAAATACGCGAACCTTTCGGGATTAAAAGGGGGATCCAGAATCACCTATCAACGCGATTTTAACTACGGGGGTCTTGGATTTACTCTTCGCTGGAAAAAATGGGAGGCCGACTACGGAGGACGGACTACGGGTTGGTATGTGAACGCGGGAGAGGGGAGGGACGAAGACTTTTTTTTAGGAGAGCCCACGATAGAACGCGGAACCAAAATTTCGACAAGGGAATTTTCATACTACGACTCCCCTTATACTTTTATCGGTTCGAGAAATTTCGCCGACGGGAAGGGTCGTCTATCGATGAAACAGGATCGTCATTCTTTGATACTAAGAAGATACTTCGGAGACGCGGATCCCGACGCGAGAAAGGAAGGAAAGGGCCTTTTTCTTACCGGCGGCTTTCAATACACTTTTATGAAATACGTACTCTACGACGTGTTTCAGTTTTTTGATTCTAACCCCCTTTTTCTCAATCGAATCGGACTCGGTTTGAGCCTTTCCTATTCCACATACGAATTTCCATTGGGACTTGGTTATCGTTACTCTAACGCCGGTTGGTTTTTTGAAACTTCCTTTTCCGGAATTTTTTGGAGCGGACATTTCAGAGACTTTCACTACCAACGCGCGTTGAATTTTATAGGCGACGTTTCCGGTTTTGGGATCGATTTTAACGTGAGCGCGGGACGTCTTTTCGGAAATTATCTGATTTTTTTCAAACTCAACGAACACAGACTTTTTGGAGACGGTCATTTTGTGACCAAGGGCGGTCTAAGTTATAACGACATTCTTTCACAAAACTTAGGTCAGTATAAAAACTATATGAATCTAAAAGAATGGAACGTGGAACTCGCGATCACCGGGTATTTGTATTAAACCGCAGGCAACCCAATTGAAAAACAAAATTCTCCTAATCAACTTAGGCGGCCCTCGTAACACTTCCGAAATTGAAAAATTCTTAATCGATCTTTTTGAAGATCCGTTCGTATTCGATCTCCCGATCCCGGAGTTCTTAAGAATCAGACTTGCAAGGTGGATCGCCGTAAAAAGGGCTCCGAAGGTCGCCGCGGCCTATACGTCCATGGGTTTTGGAGGCGGATCTCCGATCGTTTCCGAAACCGAAAAACAAGCAAAGGCGATCGCAAACGAACTTACAAAACTTACGGGAGAAGAATGGGAAGGGGAGGTAACGATGGCTTGCGGATATCCGGATATCCGGGAGCTCGACAAAAAAAAACTCACCCCATCCAAGAAAAATATTCTTCTACCTTTATTCCCGCATTTTTCAAGATCCACGGTTCTTAGCACTGCCAAACTCATAGAAAAAACCACAAAAGTTTGCCCCGTAGCTTTCGAAGGTTGGGTTTCACCGTTTCATTCTTCCCCTTTGTATTTGGAGTCGATCCGGGATCTGATCTTGGAATTCTTTCAGGGGAAATTGGATAAAAAAATATTCTTACATTCCGAATCTTTCCAAAACATCCCAAACTGGGAAAACATCGACCTCGTTTTTAGCGCACACGGAATTCCGATCCGATTGATTCAAAAAGGAGACAAATACAGAGAGGAAATCGAAACCAACGTAAAAAATCTAACCTCATCGCTGCGAAAAGAGGGGTTTAAGGGAGAATGTCATATTTCCTTTCAGAGCAGGGTAGGGCCTTCGAAGTGGACGGAACCGAACACGATCACAAAATTGGAGGAACTCGGAAGAAGAGGTGTCAAAAGAGTCGCGGTGTATCCGATCAGCTTTGTGGGCGATCATCTCGAAACATTGGAAGAAATCGGAGAACAACTCAAAGAAATAGCCCACTCGAACGGAATTAAAGATTACTATCGAATCCCCGCTCCCGGAATTTATCCGAAGTTCATCAAAGCGATGGCAAAGATCAGCTTAGAATCGACTCGTGCGACAAAAAAAGAATGCCTTTGTAGAACTTTGGGGGGCCATACGCCCGACCTCAACACGAAAGAATGTTTTCTTTCGAATACAATCGATCGTTGAATTAAAAGATCGCGCAAAGAAAATAATAACTACTCAGACTAAAATTAGGCTCAAGAGTGCATAACGTTCCAGGCTCTTTCCAAGATGGAACTGAGTCCGATTCCGTATCTAAAATTCCCTTCCACAAAAACTCCTCCCGGAAGGCTGCGGTCCAACTCCTTATTGAATTCAAGAAGAGCCGAATCGTAGACCGGAAGAGCCGATTTCCAAATCGTTACGTAGTGATTGATCGGATCGTCTTTTTGGGTCGTGATTTTTTTTCTGTCTTCTTCCAAGATGGAAACGATCTCATTCTCTTTTAATTTTGAAATCTCCCCGTCCAAGGCTCCTCCAAAAATAAAAGTCTCGGAATAAATTCCTTTGGAAACCCGTCCCGGAAAAATCGAAGAATTTAAAAGTACACCCCTTGCACGAAAGCCGGAACCGGGAGGAAAAAGAATTCCGAAGCCCGTTTTTTGTCCGAGAAGCGGTTCGTTTCCGAATCTTGTCGCCGTTACGACCCCTAACGTTCCGCAAACTTTCTCATATCTTTTAAAAACCGGAAAACTCGAAGAAAGAATTTTTAAAGAGGATTCTATACCGCAGGCGACGGTGATCTTTGCTTTCGGATATTTTTTTCTGAGAGCGGAAATGGACGGAGCCTCCTGCAAATAGATCAACTTCGAATTCGGAGAGGATTTTATCTTAGTCTCCATTGCGCTTAACAATTCTCCGAGGCCGCCGCGAAAACTCACGGTTCCTTTTCGTTGTTTTGGGACCTTCGGTTCCGACTTTTTTTTCTCAAAGGTATTTTTTAGATTTTTCCAAAGAGATCCGTTCGATTGGATAAATCTTCCGAGCACGAGTTCCGCGGACATTGTTTTGAGATCGCCCGCGTAAACCCCCGAAAGACCGGGTTCTATCACATTCTTAACCGCGTCTTCCCCCAAAACACGAACTCCCCAGTGATATACGGATTCGTCTCTTTGAAAACCGGATGAAATTCCGAACATACCGTATAACGCGCGTAACCCGCCAAAGAACGAAAGAGGAATTCTTTTCGGAGTTCCGTCCTTCCAGATATATCTTTTTTTGGAGATTTTTTGAGTAGGGATGATCTCCAATCCGAGGATTTTAGCCAATTCTTCCAGACGATATGAATTTAGAATTCCGTTTGCGGCAGTCTCCACAAGCCCGAAAGGAGTCTGGACCGATTGGATCAAACCTCCGAATCGATTTTTTTTTTCGTAGATAAGAACGGATTCTCCTTTCTGAACCGAAAGTGTCGCGTGAAGAAGTCCGGTAAACCCGGCTCCAAGGATGATATGATCCGGTTGTTGTGACGCCACGGATCTATTTTTATAAGATTCCAAAGATTGTAAATCAGCAATCTTTGGAATTTAGGGAAACTTTGCAGTGAAAGACTACGGCGCGGAATTTAAGAATGGAACTTAAAAGTTATATCTGTAACCGAAGGTATATTTGGATTCCCAGGAAGAGGAAGAAGTCCCGCCCATCGCAGTTCCTGAATTAGCCATCGGATTAAAATCAAACATCAAACCTTTACTCGAACCGTCCGAAATTCCGACTGAAGAGGAAACCGCTCCGCCGAAAATAAAAGCGTCGGCCAAGTTGATCAGATAGATACCGGCTAACACTCCTAAGCTGGTTTGAAGATTCCTATAAGCCTTGTCAACGGCGTCCTTTTTGTTCTGATAGAGATTGCTCGAAGATTCGTTATAAACATAAAGCGATAACGGATCTGTAATCACAGGAGGAAGAGTCGGGTTTGCAACGCCTAAGGTGGATAAGGCGATCGCTCCGGTCGAATACGGATTCCCGTAACTCTCATACTCTTTCCTAGCGACGTGGTATTTTCGATTATTCTCATATACCGCGTAACCGGCGGCTAAAAATAGAGTAGGGTAGATGACCGCGGCGAATTTTCTCCCGCTCGCCCATTGTCCCCAGCCGGGAAGAACTGCGGATCTTCCGAGCGCTCCCGCCTTCGATACTTCCGGCTTTTTTGGAGGAGGGGTCGGAGCTATCGGCGGTCGATTTTTTTCAGCGGCTTCTCGTTCCTTACGAAGACGTTCTTCCTCTTCTTGCTGTTTTTTAAGATCTAAATTTCTCTGTTTGGCCAGCTTTGCTTCTTCCAATCTTTTGATCTCTGCGTCTCGGATTCTTTCTTCCTCTTCCTCGCTGATATCCTTATAGATCACTTTGAGAATTTCTTTTTTGGCGACGACTCGTTTCCCTTCTTTCGTCTGAAGGGTAATCGTCTTTTGATTTTGAGTGATTACCTTTCCTCGAAACGATCCTCCTTCGTGCAAGAGGACCGTCTCCGCAAAGAGGGAAAGGGGTAGTAAAAATAATAAACCGAAGTATAGAAATATTTTTTTCAAAAATTGCATCAAAACGGGCCTTCCCCGAGCGAAACCGGCTCGAACCTCAAGTATGAACGAGACGTCCTTCCTTATCAATAATTTATTGGACGACTTTTTGACTGAAATTCGAGCGATTCTTAGATGGCTCTCGAAAAAACCCTCGATTCCGGACTTTTTCTTCTTAACCTGAGATCGAGTCCCGTACAGGCGTTTCGAAGAAAAGGCCAGCCCTTTTCAGTCAAGGACAGGAGGTTTTCCTCCCATCCAATAAGATTATCGTCTTCCATCGAAGCCAAATAGAGTCGCACATCCTGCAAAATTTGATCCGGTACCCAAACCTTTCCCGTCGTTGAAAGCTGCAAGATCAACGCTCTTTGAACAAGATCTTCCGCATCGAGTTTATGTCCCCTGAGTGTGGCGAACCTACTTTCATGGATATGCTTCTGATATTTTTTTACGATCTTCTCATTCTGATGAAAACAATCCCAACTGTCGGAAATTGCAGAAACTCCGAGTCCGAGGAGCATTTCCGTAGTTTTTGTTGTATATCCCATAAAATTTCGGTGCAAAGTCCCATTCTTCGCCGCCGTTGAGAGAGAATCAGTTTCCAAAGCGAAGTGATCCATTCCAATTTCATGATAACCGGATTGAAGAAACATCTCTCTTGAGACCTCGTAGAGTTCCCTTTTTTCGGGTCCGGAAGGAAGATCCGCTTCGGTAAAAAGTCTCTGCGCCGCTTTGATCCAGGGGACATGAGCGTAACTGTAAAATGCGATTCGATCCGGACGAAGTTCGAGTGTTTTTTCGACGGTGAGTTTCATACTTTCCAAGGTTTGTTTCGGCAATCCGTAGATAAGATCGAAGTTTACGGAATTGTATCCGATACTTCTTGAAAGATCCGTGATCCTTTCCGTCATCTCGAAAGGTTGAGTACGATTGATCAGTCTTTGCACCTCGGGATCAAAATCCTGAACTCCGAGACTGATTCTTCTAAAACCGAAATCATAAAGAACCTTGAGCTGTGTTTCCCTGGTTCTTCTCGGATCCACTTCGAGCGAAAAGTCCGGTTTGGATGAAACATTCATTTTTTTTAATATAGAATCCAATAAGAATTCCATGTTTTTTTCCGATAAATAGGTGGGGCTTCCGCCTCCGAGATGAAGTTCCTTCAGCTCCCTTTGTCCGATCTCCGGTACCTCGGTTAGATAGTTTTCAAACTCCTCGAGAAGCGAACTGATATACGGGTCTTCCACCGTGTGATTTTTTGTGATCGAAGTGTTGCACCCGCAAAAGGAGCATAACGTTTCGCAAAAAGGGATATGGAGATATAAGGAAAGCGAAGAATCCTTCGGGTTGAGTCGATTTCTTATCTTGTCCAGCCATTCTTCCGTAGTCGGATTTTCGGACCAATACGGAACCGTGGGATAACTCGTGTATCGAGGAGCCGGTATGTCGTATTTTGCGATCATATCTTTTGCTGTTGTCATCGGAATGTCTCTCTCACTGTTTCTACGAAAGTTTTTACGTTGTCTTCGGGGGTTTTCGGCATCACGCCGTGACCGAGTCCGCAGACCCAACCGATCCTATCTTCGGGCGCCAAATCTTGGAAAGGTTTCAAATATTGCATTAGGGTTTTCTTAAATTCTTCTCTTTCCATAAATAACAAAGCCTGATCAAAGTTTCCCTGGATCATCCTCTTCTCGGTTTTAAAAACGTCTCTCAGATCCCATCGATGATCGAGTCCAAATCCGACAAGAGAAGAAATCTTTTGTATACTCCGGAAATGCGGGGCAACGGTTCCCCTGCTATAATATCCGACTTTTCCAGGAAAGGCGTCGGCGATACTTTTTACTCCGGGAACTACGATCTCGTCAAAAAGCGCAGGAGAAAGATCTCCTCCCGCGGTATCGAAAATCATTATCGCGTCGGCCCCGCCTTCCAACTGCAAGGCGATGTTAGCTTTTAAGAATTGGACGATCCGTTCGAGGAATTCTTTCCTGACATTCGTCAACGTTTTCGGAAGAGAAAGATTCCCTTCGTGTTTGCCCGCGACTGCGTAAGTAAACAAGGTCCAAGGCCCGCCGACAAAACCGATCAGAGATTTTTCTTTCGGAATTCTTTCTCGTGTCAGTTTCATCGCGTCCTTTTGAAACTGCATAAAGGAAATGGAATCTTCTACGGACTTCAACTTCGCGAGGTCTTCTTTGGAACGAATCGCAAAACCGAGTTCGGGGCCTGAGTCCGTATATTTCAAACCCATTCCCAGCGCTTCCAACGGAAACAGAATATCGGAAAATAAAATCGAGACGTCGAAATCGAACTCGTCCACGGGGCCGAAGGCGACCTCGGCCGCCAGCTCCGGGATTTTACAGAGTTCTTCGAAAGAATGTTTTTGCCTCAAGGTTTGGTAGTGTTTGTGATATCGCCCCGCCTGTCTCATCATCCATACGGGGGGAATTTTTTGTGCGATCCCTAACAACGCATTCGAGTAGCGTTCATTCGACATTTTGAATATCTCCAGTCCATTGATAACCGACTCCTCTCACCGAACGGATCACAGCGTCTTCGCCGAAGGTTTGTCTGAGTCGTACGATCGAGTTGTCTATCGTTCTATTTGTTGGGAAACTTTCTTCTCCCCAGAGTTTGTCCAAAATTTCGGCGCGGCTCACGGTTCGATCCCGTTCGCTTACCAAAAAGTGGAGTAGGGCGCAGTCTCTTTTGGAGAGAGGAAATTCTTCAGTTCCTTTTTTGATCTGAAACCCTTGAAAATCCAATATATAATCCTTATAACGGAATTTGGATTCTTCTATCGAATGTTTATGAGATTCTAATACGTGTTTGACGCGGATCAGAAGTTCCTTGAGATGAAACGGTTTCGGTATAAATTCTTCAGCGCCCAACTCGAACCCTCTAAGCCTTTCGGGCGCGCCCGCCTGCGCGGTCAGGAATAAAAACGGAGGACAATCCTTTGTTTCCTTCAATTCTTCCGCGAGCGTAAAACCGTCCCCGTCCGGAAGTCTTACATCCAGAAGAATCAAATGAGGCCTTTCTTCCTTTGCGAGTTTTTTTGCGGAAACCGCTGAGACCGTCCAGAGAACTTCGTAACCTTCCTTCTGAAGTCTTTCCTGCAGGGTTTCTCCGAGAGAACGATCGTCTTCGACTAACAAGAGTTTGGCTTTCAAGAATGCGCCTCCCGGAGAATCAGATCCACTCGAAATCCGGATTCGACGGGAACGATCTCCATTCTTCCCTTCATCTTCTTCATCAATTTTTTTATGATATAAAGTCCGATGCCGGTTCCGCTCGTACTCGTATGTCGATTAAAAGGAATTCCAAGAGTTTTGTAGTTTCCGTCAAAGCCGTTTCCGTTGTCGATTACGTGGATCCGGATTTCTCCGGACTTTTCCTTTTTGGAAATAATATCTAACGCGGTCGCCCTTCCGTGTTTGATCGAATTCTCCGCTAAATTCTTAAAAATACTTTCAAGGGCCTTTCGATCCGCGGCCACGCCGAAGTTTTCCATTCTACTCAAGTCGATCTTCAAATTCGGAAAATCATCCCGGATGGAATCAATTACTTCTTTGAGATTCGTTTTTTCGATATAAAGAATCTCCGATCGAGTAAGACTCGCGAGATACATAGCGCGGTTCATCTGGGATTCGATACGAACCGAATCCATGAGTAAGCGAGAGATGAGTTTATTCTCGTTCGGATTGGGTAATTCTTCCTGAAGGCTTTCCGCCTGAAGACGCAAACTCGCAAGAGGAGTTTTCATCTCGTGTGTCACCGTGGAAAAAAAATCGTGAATGAGTTTGTTTCTCAGGGAATCCCTGTAAGAAAGCCAGATCAGAGTACTCCCGCCTAACACGAGCATTGCGAGAAAAAAATGACCTTCCATTTTGATCATCCTGCTTTGTCTTTCCAGCACAAGAAGACTTTCAGTAGCGGCGGTCCCGTCCAATTTGGCGCTGAGTTCGGCGATCATACTCGTGAGTTTTAGACCCAAAAGAAACCACCAAACGCCGAGGGAAAAAGTTACAAGAAGCCAAAGGACTGCAAAGAGAATTCTTGTGTTTTTCCAGACGGAGGACATCAGAGATTTTTCAGAGCTTTTTTGGCCGTCTCCAAAGTTTTTGCGATGACTTCGTCCGTATGCGCGAAGGAAAGAAAACCGACTTCGTAACCGGAAGGCGCGAGATAGATTCCGTTCTTTAACAAAACATGAAATACTTTTGCAAATCCTTCTTTATGTCCTTCCGGAATTTGTTCGATCGTTCGAATCGGCTCCGCAGTTTTTTTATGGAACCAAAAAAGAGAAGAATGTGAAACCGCGTCCCATTCTCCCAAACCGCTTTGATTGAGAATGTTTTTCATCTCTTCCGCAAAGGCCTTTGTTCTTTTTTCAAGAATCGAATAGACGTTTTCTCTTTGCACTTTTTGCAAAGTCGCCAAACCGGCCCTCATCCCAAATGGACTCGCGCTCAAGGTTCCAGCCTGATAAACGGGGCCCGCCGGCGCGACAAGATCCATCAGATCCTTTCTGCCGGCATAACATCCGACGGGAAATCCTCCGCCGATAATCTTTCCATACGTTACAAGATCCGGGTTTACCCCGAGAAGACCCGCCATTCCTTGAAATCCGGTCCTAAAACCGGAGATCACTTCGTCAAAGACGACTAACGTTCCGTGCTTTTTTGCGATCTCGACTATCTTCAAAATAAATTCTTTTCTTTGGATAAGAAGTCCGTAGTTCGCAGGAAGCGGTTCTATGATCAGAGCCGCGATGTCCTTGCCTTCTTTTGCGAACAAGGCTTCCACGTTTTTTTCGTCGTCGAGCGGAAGCACAAGCGTGTTTGCGATCGCGTAAGCGGAGATCCCGGCGCTGTCCGAAGAGGATTCTCCCGCGAGACCCGAGCCTGCTTTTACAAGAAGAGCGTCCAAGTGACCGTGATAACATCCGTCAAACTTTAGAATCTTTTCTCTTCCGGTTGCGGCTCGAGCGACGCGTAACGCGCTCATAACGGCCTCGGTTCCCGAATTTACAAAACGGACTTTTTCAGCCCAAGGAATCCGGCTCGTGATAAACTCAGCGAGTTCGAGAGAGTAGGGTTCCGCCGCGCCAAAACTCCACGCGAGCCCTGTCGTTTCACGAACCACATCTTCCACTTCCGGATCCCTGTGCCCGAGAATCAGAGGACCAAAACTCAGACAATAGTCGACGTATTCTTTTCCCTGTATGTCGGTTAACGTGGCTCCGTTTGCGGATGCGAAAAAAACCGGAGTTCCTCCCACGGAACGAAAGGAGCGAACGGGAGAATGAACTCCTCCGGGAGAAACCTTTTTTGCTCTTTCAAAAAGCTCTTCCGAAGTTTTTCCTTTCCATGAATTTCCTGATAAAGACGTTTGATGTTGACTCATTGAAAAATCTCCTTCCCTCTTCTCGCCGCGTAAGTGATAAGATACGAAGAGCCGGCTCTCGAAAAAATCTGCCAGGTTTCGCGTAACGCGGCTTCGAAATCACAAAATCCGTTTTGCGCCAAGTAGTGAATCGACGCGAATTCTCCGCTCACTTGATAAGCTCCGGTGGGAAGCCCGGTTTTTTCTCGGATCGGACCGATGAGATCGATCGAAGTCATTCCGGGTTTGACCATCAAAAAATCGGCGCCTTCTTCTTTGTCCCGAATCGAAGAAAGAATCGAATCTTCCCGATTACGAACGTCGATCTGATACGAGGAACGATCTCCGTGTCCCGGAGCGGAATCCGCCGCCGCACGAAAAGGTCCGTAAAAATTACTCTTAAACTTTGTGGAATAACTCATCACGGGAACGTGTGAAAATCCGTTTGTATCCAAGATTCTACGATGACTTCCCACTCTTCCGTCCATCATATCACTCGGAGCGATTCCATCGGCGCCTGACTGCGCGTAGGTGAGAGCGATATTCGAAAGATGTTTTACTGAAGAAGCGTTGTCGATACTTCCATCCTTGTGCAAGAGGCCGCAATGACCGTGAGTTGTGAGGGAACACATACACGTATCGATCCAGAGAAAGGCTTCCGGAAATTCTTTCTTAAGAGAAGAGATCGAACGTTCGCAAAAAGACTTAGGAATTTCAGTATTCGATTTGAGTTCCGGAACCATAAATAGAATAAAATGAGTAACTCCGAACTTCAAATCGGATTCGATTTGTTTGAAAACGCTCGTTTCCGTATCGCGAAAAACTCCCGGAAGAGAATCCATTTTTTCCCTTTCTTTGAGGCCTTCCACGATAAAAAGAGGCTGTATTAGCTTTTTGTAATTGAGACTTTCCGAAGAGGCGAGATCTCTGAGCGCTGCGTTAAGCCGAATTCTTCTCTGTTTGGTTTCCAAGCTTTGTTCCTTTGAATTCCTCGAGACCCAAACTCGCAAGCCAGGACTCGTAGTGTATAAAGATAGAAATGTTTGCGGATTCTCCCAGAACTTTTCGGATATGTGAAGAGGTGATTCCAGGACCACAAGCGTGATAACGGTCTTTGATCTGAGGGAACAAGGAGAGCGCTTTGTCGAACTGGGAAGCGCTCATCCAAAAAAAATGAGTTTTCTCGGAAAGATCCGGATGATCTTCAAGAGGAGTCGTTTGATACGTAAGAACTCTCTCCAAACCCGATTCGATTTCAGTAGAACCGATATGAGTGCATTTTACAAAATTCAAATTTTTTCCGAAAAGTGAACCCTTTGGAAGTTCCTCTTCCCCTAATGCGTCCAGAGAACCGTGCGCCCAGACGTCGCGCTCGGCGAGCTGATGCCAGGTTTTAAGACCGCTCGTCCAAACAATACCCTTGTGTTCCAAAGAAGAATCCAGATTTGGATACGCGTTTCCTCGAGTTACGAGCCAATCCCTTTGGATCAACTCTTCGGGAAGAATGTGGTTTTCCTTTTTACCGTCCGCGGTAAGCACATAACCTTTGTTAGACGGGAGCGGCGTCCTTTTTTGTTTGATCGCTTCTCCCGGAACCGGATATACCTTTTCCACGGATTCCGCCGAAGGAGTTAAAAAAGAGAAGAATTGTTCTTCGATCTCAAGGACTTCACCCGCGTCCGTAAGCCCTCTTTGATACAAAATTTTGCCATAAGGACGCTGGAGAATCGAAACGCCGATCTTTTGGTGGCAACCTCCGCCGAATTTCCGAAGAATTTTTCTTTCTTCTTCGACTGCGGCTACGACGTCGGGATTGCTCAGGGCTTTTAGGATATTCAGGGCCCATTCGTCGTCGGCTCTGACTTCGGCGGCCACCGCTCCTTGCGCGGGAGCGGACGGGTTTAAGGAAAGTGGAAAGATCTGAAATACGGATTCTTCCAGGATTTCGGTTAAGAACTTTCGTATTTCTTGATATTCTAATTCGTCCGAATTGAGAAAATCCGTGGACAAAAGACGATCGAGCGCGGCCTTTGCAACCACGAGCCCGTCAACGTCCGATTCTTTCCATTTGCGGACCCTCGTCTGGATATTTCCGCGGACCGGGAGAAAGATCAGATCGGAATTTTTATAACGGGAAGGAAGAAATTTCGGAAGAAATTTTTTGAGATTGTATTCTCTTCTTGGAGAAGAGGTCTGAATCTTCAATTCTTCCGGAGAATGTTTTAAGAGGGATGTTTTTTTCCAGAGAAGGACGTCTCTTTGATCCGCACGATCCAGAACTCCTAAGATCTTCGTCGCTGGATGGCCTTCCAGATCCAAGTCTTTCCAAGAATGAACCACAAGATCCACCTTTCCGTCCACGAGTTCTTTTGTAAGGTCTTGTGTAAAAACACCGCGAGTTCCCATCTTCCAGAGAGGGGTTTGCAGATCCTGATCACCGGAGGCTTCCCTAAAATAAAGCTCCACTTCCAAATCGGGAAATTTTTTTCGAAGGGCGCCGAGTACAAGGTAAGTTTGAAGTCTTGCGAGTGCGCTTTTGCGGGATCCGATCTTTAGAACGCGGGACAAGTCAGGTCTTCCCAGCCGAAAATGAATTGTTGAGCTTCGAGCTCCCGTTCTTCCACAATTTCGTCTAACGCGGGTCGTACTCTTTCTCGGATCTGAAGCGCACGCTCTTCGGTCTCACGAAGAGAATCCAACATCGAGGCAAAGGAAACCGATTGAATCGTATCAGAAAGTTTTTTTTCCAGAGGGACTTCTCTAAAATCCACGATCAAAGTTCCGGGCTGAATCCGATCGAGAAACGGAGTCAGATCCAGAGGCGCCGCTATCACGATCGCGGAACCGTCCGGTTTCCAGTCGTTTAACAATTTCGAATCCACTTCAAACGTCGCTGAAAGTTCTTCCAGACGGGTTTTGTTTCTTCCCACGAGAGTTACGTTTCGATTTTTCAGCCAGGGAAGAATTTTTTCGGAGAGTTGCCCCGTTCCCAGAAGAGTGACTCGAGACGCGTCTTTTAGATATTTATTCGCGAGTCCGCCGTAGGATTGTTCGCCGATGTTTTGAAGATAACGAGAACGAATGTTTCTAGAATCTTGAATGAGACTGTCGCGAAGCCTCGCCAGATATTCTCCGAACGCGGAAGAGGGAAGAGAAGAATTCTTAAATTTATCCCGGAACTGAGCGAGAACTTCGGTTTCACCCAAGAGTCTGGAATGAAGACCCGAGATAACTTCCAGAAGAAAACGATATCCTTCATAACCGGAATACGTTTCCAAAGTGGAAGGAAAAAAAGAAGGTCCGCCGTGAATTCGGCTGTCGGCGATCCAGATCGTGCGCATACAAGTCATCCAGGAAAAAGAATCCGGATTCTCAATCATCTCTCTGTCTTTCTGAGTAGAATGATAAACGCGAAGTGTGGACCACATATTGTTAAATGAACTATACCAGCTTTATGGGTTAGATTGTCAAAGAAGTGTCACCGGCTGGAAAAACTTTCCGTTGACTTTATTGAGACTGATTTTCAACTTGGTCATATATGCAACTTGATACTCAGACTCAGGATTGGATCGTCTACGGAATCGTGAGCTTGACCGCAATTCGGTTGCTCTTTCCTCTTCTTTCCGTGATTCAAGAATTCACCGGAAAAACTTCTCATTCTAAAGACGAAGATTTCGGATGTTATACACAGGCCTGCAAATCTTGTGAAGTAAAGAGTGTTTCAAAAGGAAACGATCCGATTCTCCACTAAGGCAAGAGCGACTCCATCCTCTTCGTTGCTGTATCGCGTAACGTGCTTCGCGGAGTTTTTGATTTCGGGTACCGCGTTTTTCATCGCAAAACCGACTCCACTGTGAAGCAACATTTCAAGATCGTTTCTCTCGTCTCCGAAGGAAACGACTCCATTCCCCTCCAAACCCTTTAAGGAAAGAAAACGAGAAATTCCGGACCATTTGGAAACGGAGACGTTGATGATCTCCACACAATAGGCGACACCGGGAATTTTCGTAAGAATACAACGAAGCTCGGAGGCTCCGGGCAACGCGGAAATTTTTTGAACGAGAGAGTCCAGATCTTCTCTTTGAAGGGATAAAAAACAAACCACAAGAATCTTATCGAGTTCAAGAGAAAGAAAATCTCCGATGGAACGTGTGCGAGAAAGATCTCCTCCCGAATAGTTGTGATAGATCTCGCTCGTAATGGGAACTTCCGTAAACATGTCGATACCTTCTTCAAAATGGTCGACATGAAGAATCGGAGGTGTATGAAATTCTTTTCCTAAAAGAAGGATCTCAGAGACGAGTTTCGTGTCGAGATAACTCTCGCCGATCCGATCGGCGCTAGGAGAATGTCTCAAGATTTGTCCGTTGTTCGAGACGACATGGACTTCTCCTTTGAATTCTTTTGCAAACGCGAAGGTGGAGAAAAATCTTCTTCCCGTCGCGATGACGAGATTTTTCCCTTGGTCGATGGCCTTCTGCAAAACGGAGTGGGTGAGGGGAGAGATCTTGCTTTTGGAGTTGAGAAGGGTTCCGTCCAGGTCGACGGCGATCGTATGAATCTGCGAGGGATCAAAAGACATGTTTTGTTTCAGAAAATCGAAAGGGAGAATTTAGAGAAAGGAATTTTTTGTTTCTGAAATTTCGCGCGGAGTAAAGAAGAATCCGGAGCCTTTCTTTTATCGAGGATTTCCATTCGTTTTTGCGAAAACGAGTCGGGACTAAACCTCAAAAAAAAGGAAAAGTGCGGAAAAAGGAGAAAAAAAACTTCGAGAAAATGCTCGGAAAAACTTTTTTTCGAGGAAATTGGCCCCGATTGTAAGTGATCCAGGAACTGAAATGGGTATGGGATACTTAACGTTCAATGCGGATGAAGAAATTTCGTCCAGTCTTCAGGAAAGTCGAATGGATACCGTAACTTTGTTGATTCCGGAGAGCACTTTGGATCGG
>NZ_JAFFPT010000087.1 GCF_016918785.1 Leptospira ainazelensis
CAACTTAGAAAGAAAGTTCTACAAAATTTTCCAAGAAATCCCAGAGGCTAAAAGGGATTCGTTTTTTGAAAACTTAAATTTCCACGAAACGTATTGGGACTGTGAATGTGAAAAGAACTATATCCACAAAAAAAGCGAACTACTCGTATGCCCAAAGTGTAACGCACACCAAGAAGACCAACCGGACAGTCTCGTTTCGGAAATCTCGGAACATATATGAGTGCTTTAAAAAGAAAAGTGCGCCCGTCCGGAATGGACGGGACATGGATCGATTTTACGATCGTAAATGGTCTAGGACTTACCGATCAGGAAAAAATTCTTTTCTCGATGATATTTAATCTTTCGAAACGGAAAGAAGGGTGCACGGCTGGGAATGCGTATTTCGCCGAAATTATGGAGAAGTCGGAAAAAGCGATATCGGAAGCGATTTCAAGAATGGTTAGAAAAGGAGTTATCAAAATTCGTTTAACAAAAACTAAATTTGGGACCGCGCGTGTAATGTTTGCGAACGTAAAAGTACAAAAACCCACTCCACAACCGAACCCCGAAGCCACCCCACAAACAGAGGAACCCACTCCATACGGTATGGACAATGATCCACAAATTAAGGAGGCCACTCCCCACGGTGTGGAATGTATGCACTCCACAGAATATGGAACAGATATTAAAGGAATAATAAAAGAACATAAAAAAGAGATAGAAAAGGGATCTCTCTCGAAATCAAACATTCTTACTTGGTTGAATGTTCAGGACAAAGCTCGTGATCTCATCCTTCGAGAATGGGGAGAATACGATCACTCGCCAGAGACTGAAAAAACAAAGGTAAAACTTTTT
The DNA here is from genome assembly GCF_016918785.1 of Leptospira ainazelensis. GTDB lineage: Bacteria > Spirochaetota > Leptospiria > Leptospirales > Leptospiraceae > Leptospira > Leptospira ainazelensis. The sequence continues at coordinate 835 of NZ_JAFFPT010000087.1, forward strand.
GAAACATATCTGGAAGGAACAAGACCCGAACTGGTTTTGGAAATGATTCAGAAATTAATCAAAATTCGTAACTCTGAAAAATTTAAGACCGACACTTTTTGGCAATCAAGACCGGTTAACATTTCTTCTGCCTTTTCCTACAAGGACCATATCAAAAACGCTTACAATGCACTTTTACTTTTGGCAGAAACGAAACCCCGGAAAATTCAAACTGAGAATTCTCGCACAACCGAGAAAGATATAAAGACAGAAGTGAAACGAACGAATCTTTCTATTTACGACTCTTTCGAAGATTGGGCTTGTACAAAACTTTCTCCTTCCTCCGTCGGGGTAATTAGAAAAGTTCAAACTCCAGATGAGTTGCCATCCAGTATCCGAATGATATACGACAAGTTTGTAAAGGAAGAGGGTGGAACGCCTGTTCTTCATTCACAGGTAAAAAAGGTCGCTGTATGATTGGTATTATTTTTTTGGGAAAAAAAGCAAAGGAGGAAAAACAAGTGAATAAGGAATTAGAGGAGTCGATTGTCTGGCATTTTGAAAATGGATACTCGAAGGAGAAAACCTGGGAGATCAAACAGTGGTCATATCCTAAGTTGAAACTTGCGGAAGTAAAAGTAATTTTCGACGAGCTTGAAAGTAGGATTCCGAAAGCCGGTGTGCGAAGAGAGATTCTAACCGCTTAGAGAGTCGTAAAGAAAGTGAAAAAGATTTCAGATTCAAAACTAAAGGCTGAGTTTTTCGAAGCCTTGGAAGAAGGATTTCGAAAAGAAGAAATGAGGAAGTTACTCGAAGGAGGAAGGTTTTTTACAGTGAGATCCAAAAAAAGCGGACTCCTTTGTATCGCAATGCTTGTTTCCGGAATGGAAGAGATTCAAACGTATCAAGTGATCCGCTACAAGGATAAACGGACTAAGTGGATAGGGCAAGAAGAGTTGGTAACGGATTTTGATCCGATCGACGCAAACCCTGACCCTTTGCTTTTGAGTTGGATTTCCAAAGAATACAAAGAAAAACAAGAAAGCGATGAAAGCTTTCGTAAACTCCTAATTAAAAAAGAAAGCGAGATAATCCCAGATCAAACAAACGCGCAATTAAGGAGTAAGTCCGCATGAAGGAAAGACAGTTATACATCCATACAACCCCGAGAGGATTTCAAAAAGCAAAGTTTTTAGACGCTTTGGGGAGAAGTTCCAGTATCGAAGAAACAAACGAACTTGGAGACAAGCCGTCTTTCTGGTTTGGACTTGATAACGGAGACAGAATTCGATTCGATCAGGAAATGGCGAGAATGGCTGCGCCACTTCTATCGCACTTTGCGGAAACCGGAAAAATAGCATGAATTTTATTTTATCAAACGTGAACCCTGCGGCAATTCAGTCGCAGGGATAGGGAGGGTAGTCGCATCATCCAATGAATGGAATCTTAGTAATTTACACCTTTTGGTTAGGAGCTTGTCTTTTCGTTTTCGCAGTCCTTGCTCTTGTCCTTATCTTTTCTTTGGGAAATTTTCCCTTAAACAAACCTAGATCAATCGATCAAAAACAAACGAAAAACCATAACTCAGAATGACGTTCCGAGAAGCCGCGATCGCAATGCGGATCTCCCAGAACACTCTTCAAAAACTCGTTCATCGATACAAATTCATAAGGTACGTAGAACGATACAATTCCCAAAACCAAAGAATCTTTGATCTCTCCGGAGACGATATTCACAAACTCATTTCGATGAAAAACGATTCGGGAATGGGTTCTTGGAGATCCTTTCTAACTCTCTATACGCATAGAGATTATTTCCCAGTTCACACAACGCAGTATATCAAAGACGCGGACGCGGAATTTGTAAGGACACATCTTGAGGAGTGTGGGTGGAAATGAAATGTATATTCAAAAAGTATTAAATAAAAATAAAAGTTTACTTAGTAGATCCTTTTTCTAGTGGTTAAAACACAAAATCAGTCAAAGGAGACTAACGTATGAAAACGATTCTACAGATTATCAAAAACAAAGGAGGGCTTGAGAAGTTAAAAGAGGGTGACGAGTCTATTAAAGTTGAGAACGGACCGTATATGGATCTTCACATCGAGTATATAGGAGAAGGACCTCACGGATACGATTCGGTCAGCGTTGCTCATTACTTTGAACAAAACGGGGATCTAATGAAAGATCCGGAAATGTGTTTTGAAGTAAGAGACGTTGAGATTTTAAAAATTGTAAAAGGGGCGTCGAAAGTCGTAATTGAAAATGTTCTCGTCCCTTATCTTTTCATTCAAGATGGAGGTAGGTTTTCGAGATACGATGAGGTATATACAACGGATGACGACGGGAAGATTGTCCGTACCGACCAAAACCTTTTGTATCAGTTGAAAAGATTTGCCGAACAGTGGGACAAGAATATTAAACAGCAAGGGTTTGTAACTGCATCGAAAGTAAAAAAGGGCGGTCAAAAATGAACGCCGAAGACGCAAGATACCAAATCCAAATCATAAAACTGAGACTACTCAGCAAGGAAATAGACTACAAGGAGGCGAGGGAGCTTGCGGCCCCTCACCTCAAAAGCCTAAACGAGATAGGTAGGCAAATTGCAAAAAAATACAATAAAAACCACTGCCCAATTACCTTTACAGGAATGATGCGATGAAAATATACACGAGTTACTTTGGAAATGTTCGAAATCTTCCCGTTGAAATCGTTCCGGTTTCGATTGCGAGACACGCAAAGTTTTGGCCTGGACTCAAATACTTCCCTTTGGCTCCTGATAGCGAGACTTTGAAAATACAAACTGGTGAATACACGCTGAGATTTAACAAAAAGCTTTCTAAACTCAATGCGGTAAGCGTTTTAGAAGAGTTGATTTCGATATCAGAAGGAAAGGACATCGCTCTACTTTGTTACGAAAAACCGGGAGACTTTTGTCACCGGCGACTCGTAGCTGAGTGGATCGAAAAGGAAACAGGAATGAAAGTTTTGGAATACCAAAACAAAGAAGTAGAAAAAAAAGAAGAAACGAAACAACCAAAACTCTTTTAGTGGGTTTCATCGGTTCTGTCCCACCGGAAGCCAGAGCGATCCTCGTAGATATATTATCGAAGGTTGAAAAATCTCGAGATATCTTTGTAGGATGCTCTGGCAATTTTACGATCGACCGTGTTCTCTCAGGACTTGGATACAAAGTCCATTCAAACGATGTCTCCCTTTATTCAAAACTCATCGCGGACATTATTCTAATTCAGGATACGGATCTAAAGTGTAATGACCCTATATTCAAGGGAGTTTTTCAAAAATGGCCGAAGAATTCCAGATACAGAAAGCTAGTTGAAGTGATGTATGTTTTGAAAACTTCGAAATTTCGACCTTGTTCCAATGATTTCCAAAGAGAGATGTGGGAGTCGTATTTAGAAAAAGGGGATGAGTTCTATGAAAGAACAATCAAGAAATTCGAAACAGGAGGGGTTTTTGATTTTAAAATAGAATCCTTTTACTTTGGAGATTTTCTAAACCATATCCAGAATTGTGAGGGAGTGAGTTTTCTATTTGCTCCGACTTACAAAGGCGGATATGAGAAGATGTACAAAACCGTAGAGGAGGTCTTTGAATACCAAAAAGCGACTTACAATCTTTTTGATAGCAAGAATGCAGAAAAAACTTACTTAAACCTTTTGGAGACAGGAGAATCAGTAATCTATTCAGATATCGATTTCCCCGAACTCGCACCTTTCAAAAAAGGAATCGTTAAGTATTCAAATAAAAAAGACGTAGCACTTTACACTAGTGTCAAGGCTCACAAAACTTACTTTTTTTCTCCGGCTCAAAGTAACGAAAACCCAACCCTCAAAATTATTCCGAGTGATTTCCAATTCACAGAAAATTCTAAAATTGAAATTGCGAAGGTAACTTCGGATCTGATCTTTCACTACAAACATATCTTCATGTCTTCGAGAGTAAACTATTCAGACAAAGAAGATTTTGGGATCGCGTTTCTTGTGGATGGAAAGGTTTTCGGATTTGCAGGATTTAAAAAGTTCATGAGCAATATGGACTCTATGTTTGTATCTTCTGATTTTGTTGTGAAATCCGGAGAAAGAAGACTCTCAAAACTTCTCATCATGCTTTTACTTTCCAAAGAAGTAAAAAAACTACTTAGAAGCCACTATTTACACGCGTATAGAGGTGTGAAGACTTCCGTATATACAGAACACCCGGTATCGATGAAATACAGGGGAGTGTATGAACTCACCGAAAGAAAAAAAGGGAAGTTAGTCTACTCCCAAGAATTCTCAAACGCGTCAATGGTTGAAATATTCAAAACATGGTTCCAGACAAAGAGGAAATAAATGCAAAACTTCAGGAAATCAATCAGTTCATAGCTCCTTACAAACTCGCCTGGGTAGATCCGGTAAAAGACTGCGAACTTCTCACGGTAAACGCTCGTTTCATGACGCCGGATCAAATGAACAGACTCGTTGAGAACGTAAAAAGGGACGGGTTTCTCTCTCAACTTCCCTTTGCGGTAAAAATAGATGAGAAATACAAAATCATTTCAGGAAACCACAGAGTTACCGCATCGATCAAAGCAAAACTCCCGGCGATTCTAGTTTTGTATATAGAGGATATCGATTCGGAAAGAGAACTAGCGATTCAACTTTCTCACAACTCCATTTCAGGACAGGACGATTTAGGAATCCTAAAAACCCTCTACCTCCAAATCAAAGAACTCGATTGGAAAGCCTACTCAGGAATTGACGAGCAAGCACTCCTAAACTACCAAATCCCGGAGCTCATCCCGATTTCCGAATCCGACATTCAGTTAAACGAAATCAGACTCTTCTATGCAGACCTCGATTTAAAAAGAATCGATCTCACCTTAGAAGCCTTAGAAAAAAAGATCATCGATGACAAAAGAGACCGCGTTGTCCTCGGGGACTTCGAAAGATTCGTTGAGACGATGACGGAAGTTAAAAGAAGACTCAACGTAAAAAACCATTCTGTCGCGTTCATCAAGATGATCGAGATCTGTGAAGAATGGATCCGCGAAAACGATAACGAATCCTGTGCCTAAACAGAGCGGAAGACCTTCCAAGTTAAGCGAGAAGGTAAAAGAAAAGTTTTTCGCCGCGATCTCAAACGGTCATACATACGAGTCTTCTTGTGCACTCGCGGGAATTTCAGAACGTGCCTTCTATCAGTGGAAAGCAAAAGGGACCGAGCCAACCGAGAAACGAAATTCCGAATATGTGCAATTTGTGCAGGAACTTGCGGAAAAAGAAGCACTCGCAAAGATCAAACTCCTAAGCGACATCCAAAAGAGTGACTCTTGGCAAGCGAAGGCATGGATACTCGAAAGAAGATGGCCGGAAGAGTGGGGGAGAAAAGACAAAGTCTCTGTTGAGAAAGAAGTGCAACAGGTTGTAGTTTACTTACCCGACAATGGAAGAACTCCGATTGATGTAAACCAAAACGATTCTAAAAGTTCTACTTGAATATAGGTTCGCGAATCATCCAGGCCCAACCCGGACCGCAAGAAAGTTTTCTAGCAACTCCTGTTGACATTGCTTTTTTTGGAGGAGCTAAAGGCGGAGGAAAGTCGTATGCGATTACGATTGATCCGTTACGATACATCCACATACCAAAATTCACCGCAGTCTTTTTTCGGAAGAACTCAACGGACCTTCGTAAGCCCGGAGGACTTTGGGACGAAGCAAATAACCTTTATCCTCTCCTGGGTGGAATCGCTCGCGAGTCTCCGGCTCTTGAATACAGAATCAAAAAAGCAAGTATCCAATATCACCACCTCCAACTTGAGAAAACAAAGTTTAGTTGGGAAGGTTCGCAAGTTGCCGGATTCTATTTTGATGAGTGTAACCAGTTTTCAGAAGACACATTTTTCTTCATGGGATCCCGGAACCGATCGGGAAGTGGGGTTTTACCATACGTTCGAGCTACGTGTAACCCGGATCCAGATTCTTGGATAAGAAGGTTCCTTGATTGGTGGATAGACCGAGATACCGGTCTTCCCATTCCTGAACGAGATGGAAAGATCCGCTATTTTCTTCGGGTGAAGAATGAATTTTACTTCGCGGACTCTAAAAAAGAACTCACACACAGTTTCCGAGACTTCACAGAACAGGATATACGGTCGGTTACGTTTATTAGGTCTTCTGTATATGATAACAAAATCCTTTTAGAGAAAAACCCTGGCTACTTGGCAAACCTCAAGTCAATGGCCGACTATGAGCGTGAGCGTTACTTAGAAGGCAATTGGAATGCAAGGCCGACCGCCGGAAAAGTTTTTAACCGTCACTGGTTTGGACACGCACCGGATTTTCCAAATGACATGAAGCTATTTCGCTTCTGGGACTTGGCTGCGACTGTAAAAAAAACTGCGAAAGACGATCCCGATTTTACCGCAACCGCAATCGGTGGATTCAAAGACGGGATCCTTTACTTAAAATTCGATCAGAACCGGCTCGCTTGGCATGACGTAAAGAAATGGATCCAGAGAGAATCCGAACTCGACAAGATTCAATACGCAAAATACGGCAAAGTAAAAGTAGGCGTTGAAAAAGAACCCGGTGCAACGGGTAAGGGGGCCGCAGAAGATATCATCTCGCTTCTTGCCGAGATTGGAGTTGAGTGTGTATCGTATCCCCCTCATGGAGATAAACTCTCACGCGCACTTCCTTGGGCGGGCCTCGCCGGCATTGGAAAAGTGGTCATCGTCCACAGTCCTAACACTTCAATCGAAACAATTCTCTCCACTCTTCACAACTTTATCGGAGATGGAAAAGGTCACGACGACATCGTAGATGGAGGTTCGGGTGTTTACTACATGTCGATTGAAAAAGTCTTTGTTGCATCCTTCGGCCTTGCTTCTTAAAAAACAAAACGCGCGTTTTTACTGACTGTTTTCCATCGAGAAGATATAGTAAAAATAGGCCGTTTGGATTTTTTAAAATCGAATTGGTCTCACGTTGGATCCTTCAACGAAAAAGGGGTAACAAACTGATTTTTAAAAACTCATGCCAGAGACACAAGACTACGAAATCATACTAAAAAGGAGACACCCGGATATAGAATCAAAGATTCCTGCTTGGGAACTCATCACTGATTCGTTTCTTGGAGGACTCGCCTATATTGGAAAAAATCATCTCTTCCAATATACAAAAGAAAATACATTCTCCTACGAAAATAGAAAGAAGAGATCCGTATTTTTAAACCACACGTCTCCAGTCGTCGAAACCTTAACCGGACTCATCTTTGATACAAATCCAACCAGGGATATTCCTGATTCTCTAAAACCTTTCCTCGAACACGCAAATGAACGCCAAAGTTTGGGTGAGTTCATGCAAGAGGTCGCGACAAAATCTCTTCTTTGCACCTGCGCGATACTTGTCGATTCTCCAACTTTTGATCCCGAGAAAATCAAAACCCAGGCCGATATAAATGCGCAAGGATTAAAACCATACTGCGTATTGTATGAACTGGGCCAGATTCGAGACTTCTCTTTAGACGAGAAGGGATCTCTTCTTTGGGTGTTACTCGACAATTCGTATCTTGCTGATGAGGATCCGTTTAAAGAACGTCAGAAGATTCAAGAGTTCAGGCTTTGGACTAAGTCGTTCTATCAAGACTTCACTCGGAACAAAGATGGAAAGGTCATCGCAAGTGAGCCAGTACCACATTCTTTAAACCGGGTTCCGCTTCTCTTTGTATCCTGGTCTGACAATGACTCAAGTCCCATCAATCAAACTGTATTTGAAGACATCGCGATCATTGATCGGAAGATATATAACCTTCTATCGGTAGAAGATGAGGTCATCTATTCCGGTGCTTTTAAGATCTTCATATATCCCGGCACTCTTCCAGAAAAGTTAGAACAAGAAGGAATTGGAAGTCTTTCCTTTATCACGTACGACAAAGAATCCGGTTCCGCTCCAAACTTCATAGGCCCTGGAATCGAGGATCTTACAGGACTTGGAATTGTTGTAGATCGTCTTTCTAAAAAGATTCTTCAAAAAGTAGGACTTGATAAAGACCAAGAAAAGACAGGTCCGCAATCAGGAATTGCAAAGTCCTTAGAGTTTAGAGAAGCAAAAGCATTTCTTTTGTCAGGAGCGACAAGACTTGAAAAGTGTGAGATTGAAATCTTTGAACTTTTTTCACTCTGGCTAAAAACTAAAATTTCAAAAGATCAGATAAAGATCACGTATCAGAAAAAATTCGAAACCATTGATATCGCGGAGACCGTAAAAACCCTTCTTTCTATTTTCGAAACTCTCAAATACTCCGCAGTTAAAAAGCGAATCGCAAAAGAGATTGTAAACAAAGCCTTTCCAGAACTAGGCGAAAAGGAAAAAGACAAACTCTTTTCAGACATCGATTTTACCGATGAAGAAGCTCTCCCCGGTTTTCTGGAGAAGTTTCTCACAGATCAAAGTAATCCTACGGCCGCTTCCTCCGATATGGGAGCAAACAATCAGGAACGAAAAAACGCACGGGGAGCGGCCCCGACACAAACGCGAACGGTGAATAGCCGAGAACAGGTGAATTAAATGAAGATATGGATATCTCAACTTTACAGAGTGATGAGTCCAGTAGGAGAGGGAGACGGATCGGGAGGAGGTGAAGGAACAAACGGCGAAAGTAGCGAAGCAGGTGGGGAGTCTGGAGGACAAAATAGCGAACCTGAACTCACAGAGTTTAAATTCGGAGGAAACACATACAATATTCCAAAAGAACTCGCACAAGGTTTCGGAAAACTTTCCGCAGAACACAGAACAACTTCCAGTAAACTGAAAGCTTTGGAAGAAGCGGCAAAAGGGGAAAGTCCTGCTTTGAAAGAACTTCAAGAAAAGTTACACCAGCTTGAACTTGAAAAACTTCCGGAGAAAGAACGGGAGGCCGCGAGGTTAAACGTTGAGTTAAAGAAGGTAAATAACTTAGTAGAACTCGAAAAAAGAAATCGGGAACGATATGAACTCCTCTTTCGAGAGAAAACAATCAACACCGAACTCTACTCCGCGTTATCAAAACACAACCTCTATGACCAAAAACAGGCTCTCATGCTTCTAAAAGCGATCAGCCAACCGGTCGTTGTTGAGAACAAAGACGAAGGAACTTTCAAAGTCCTTCTAAAACTCGATGTAGGCGACGGCGCAGGAGTTCAAGAATTAGAACCCGAAGACGCGGCATCAAAGTGGCTCGCTCATCCTTCAAACGCAAATCTCTTAAAAAGTAATCTCATTCCAGGATCAGGAACTTCTGTGAAAGGAGGCCGCTTAACTACAACCGGACAAGTTGCATACAAGCGAGCTGACTTAGCAAAGCCCGAGGTAAGACAAGAACGGCTCGAAAAGATGAAAGCCGGAATCCAAACGATGATCGTTGACTAACGAGTAGGTAAGATGTCGAATACAGGACAGGATGTTTTGTATCCTGAGTTTTGGTTTGATGGATGGGATCAATTAGATTCAGGCGTTTTGAATTTTCAAAATCAAGTATCAAGATCGATCGAGCAAAAGCTCGCAGAAGTGGGAGACAAAGTAACGGTGCCAATCACTCCAAACTTCGGAGACGCGGACGATTACGATCCAAACGAAGATCCGGATGCAACAGATGTTCATCAAGAGGCAAAGAAGGTAGAGCTTACCGAATCTAAAAAAAAGACAATCATCTTAACCTCTACAGAGTTGTCTTTAAGCCCGTATGATTTGATTGAAAAGTATGCGGCCCCGATGGCGCTTTCTCTCTATACAACCGTAAACAAGTTTATTTACAACCTCTCTTTAAAATCGAAAAACATCATCGATGGAAGAAGTGGGATAGACAAGAACACGATGGTGAAGCTTCGAACCTTGTTATCAAATAACAAAGTAACGGGTGAAAAACAGCTCGTTTGTGCGCCGGATGATTACGGAAGTCTTTTGTCGATCCCAGAGTTTTTCAAAGCAAATGAGTCGGGTGATACAAGCGCACTTCGGGACGGGAAAATCACAAGAGCATTGGGGTTTAACGTATCTGAAAACCACGCAATCGAAACATATACTCCGACCGACCTTGCAGGAGCGGTAAATCACTCAAGCGGATACGCGGCCGGGGATTCGGAAATGGTAGTCGATGCTTTTAACGATACGTTCGCACCGATTAGACCCGGTGACGTTTTTACCGTGGCCGGTGAAACGGGTTCTCCCTTTCATACTGTATTGAGAACGGAGAAGACTTTGGGTGTAACGACTAAGATCACCTTTGACGGACCTTTAAAAAGTTCGGTTGCGGATGATGCGGTAATCACTTTCATTGCTTCTCGTTCCATGGTGGCCTTCGCTCCTTCTGCGATTGCGTTTGGTGCAAGAGCCTACAAAGCGATGCCGGAAGGAACAGGAGTAAGATCAGTCGTCGCTATGCTCGCGGGACTTCCCGTGAGAGTATCGGTTTGGTCGGATGGACTTAGGGTCAAAGTGCAAAATGATATTTTGTATGGAGGAGAGGTGATAAACGCAAACAGAATCGGAAGAATTCTCGCGGCGGCTTAAAGTATGAAAAAAGACCTTATCAAAGTGTACAAGAGACTCTCAGACGGAAGTGAAGTCGAGTTACTTGCCGACTCCTCTCAACTCGAAGCTCTTTCCAAACACCCGGATTTCAAAATCCCAGAATTAAAGGAAAAGAGTATTCCAGGTTCACCCAAAAACAAAAGCCAAACACAAGAAGGAGGGGAAGGGGTTTAACCATGAAAGTCGGGCTTGTGACAATAAGAGAGTCCGATGATTTTCTACAGTATTTCTCCGGGGGACAACTCTGGAGAGATACTGAGAGAAAAGATTATTTTCAAGTTGGGAGTGTTACCGCAATCGGTAAAGACTTACTTGGAATCGGAACTGAATTTTCATCGAACATTCCTTTAGTGGCCGGTGAGACTTTAGATATCGACTCCCAACTTGTGAAAGTTGTTTCCGTAATCGATGATTCGCGCGCAAAAATCTCTTTGATAGAATATGATATTACAGAACCCGTTCGGTTTCGAAGAATCCCGGAAACTAAAGTCGCGTCTCTTACCACTATCTATCAAAGAAAAAGAGAAGCTCTGAATACCGCGTATTTAAGACTCCAAAACTCTACTTCCTTTTCTTTAGTAAGTGTTTCGGAAAACTCACTAAAAAAAGCTCAGATCGTTTTTGCTTTAGAGCTTTTTAAAACTCCCACAAACAAACACGATGAAAACCGCGCAAACGGAATTCAGTCCTACTCCATTTCCGATCAAAGTTATACTTACAAAAACGGAACTGTTCGAGATATTCCCGAAGTCGTATATGACTTTGTTAAAAAGGAAGGAAGTCGGGAATCGGGTAAACTATTCAGGGTAGAACCGTCTCTCTTTTTTAAATGAAATACCACGATGATCTTTTACGGGAAATGAGTCAGGGCCAGGTTGAAATTCTAAAAGAATTTCTTTCGGACGCTAAAAACCAACTCGATCTTGCGGTTCAGGAATACGTAAGAAGGACCACGAATCATTTTGCCGTGATCGTCCCCGATCAAAAAGAATATCTTACCTTTATCGAAAGAAGATACAGAAACATCCTCTCCCTCTATGACAATACTCTAAACACTTTCTACGCGGGAATCGGACAGGCCCTTACTCGAAGTTACAGATATGGAAAAAGTATCACAGAGAGTTTGATTTTAGAGTCCGGGATGAATATCACCGGCGCTTCCATTGATTCAAAAGCCTTGCCGGTTCTCATTCGAGACGCAGCGCATGACTTTCGAATTGCAACCATTCAATCCAAGGAAATGTTTCGAACCTACTTCAAACTTTCAAAACAAGGTGTACTGACAGAATCGGAGCTTTCCGAAGCAGTGGCAAAAGGACTTTTAAAATCGGGAACTCCCACCTCAGTAAGAAAGAACGTAATCGAACTATTCTACAAAACAGATTTTTCAAAGAGTAGAACGACCCAGATCCTTTCCCCTCGGGACAAAGAGACAAGACAGTTCTTTTTAGAGAAGATAGGAAAGAAGAAATTTGAAGAGTTAGAAAGACTCAATTCAAAACTCTTAGAAAAGAAGTATATCCAGATCCTTGACAAGAATGGAGATCCGATTCACTTCAAGGTCGATAGCTACGCTGAACTTGTCGCAAGATCAAGGATCACTGATAGCCAGGTTACGGCCGCGATCGAGGAAGGACAAAGAGCCGGAATCGCACTCTATACTGTTCCCGGACACAACACAACGGCAAACGTTTGTAAGCCACACGAAGACGAGATATATACAACCGATCCCTTACTTGCAAAGAATAGAGTTTTTAAATTTCTTACAGAAAAAGAAAAACCTGGTTATCATCCCAGATGTTCTCACAGGATATTCCCTCTCGTTTTATCCAACAGAAAACTGTTCGCTCTCATAGCAACTCGGTCGAATGAAAAAATTGCCCGTAAGTGGTTTAGAAAACAAGGGAAAACGATTCCTGAAAGGAGTGTTGCATTGTGATTCCTTTCGAGATCCTAAGACCTCGCTACAACGCAGCCGACAATTCTGTTGATGAAGAATTGTCCGAACACTTAACAGTCTTTGCGGAAAGTTGGAAACCAAAGACAAGACTGAGAACGACAGACAACGGGATCGCATATACTTCCGTTCATGCTGATATTTTACCTGACCAAGATATTCGTTCTACAGATCTAATCAAGTGGCCGCAAGGAATCACCCGCGAAGACTTTTCTTTCAGGGGAAGATACCTTTCGATTCTCTTTTTCTATCCAGCTCCCGACGCAAATCAAAACGTACATCATATCGAGATTGAGGCGTAGTGGGAAAAGACTGGGAAGTAGACGACACAGAATACAAAGAAAGAATCGGAAGGAAGTTTCCTGAGAAAATAATAGAGATCGCAAAGAAAGCGTTTGAGATCGTATCTCTCGGAATCCCGGCAAAAGTCGCGAGTGCAAAAACAGGGATTCAACCTCAAAGACAAACAGGCTACATGCAAGGAGCTTACTCAATCTATGTAGGCGACAAACTTGTAAAAGACGAAGAAGAGGTGAGTCCAGGAAAAGGGCAGTTCAAACTTCCTCCGGTGATTTCTGATATCGGAGACTTAGAAGCGCGAACCATTTACGAGGCTCCGTATGCGGAAGTGCAACAAGGAGGAGAAAGTAAAGTCGCGGGAAATACAATCACTCTCAAGGGAAGGCAACCTGGAACCGGACCGGGCTGGATAGGAAAACTCCAAGAACCGGTCAATTCAGACGACATCGTGGAAGAGGTATCGGATCATTTTAACGACCTATTTCAGGAGACGTTCAAATGAGTGACGTAACGACTCACAAATACTTGGTTGAATACCTGGTCGACTGGATGAAACTCCAACTGGAATTTTCTTCTTATACAAACATTCTCCAACCCTTTGTAGAGACCCCGAAAGAGCAAGTAGAGAAGATTTTAGTCATTCACAATATATTTACAAACCCCGATCCTTTTGGAAGGACTCAAATTGATTTTTTGTGTATAGCAAAAACACTTCCCCGGTCCAAAGACATCGCATTTGATTTGTATGAAAAGTTAAACGAAAAGTATAACGTTACGCTTCCCACTCCACAAAATCTTCCGCAAGGAAAAACCCCTCCAGATCTTCCTCCAATCGTCTTGCGAGTCATTCAAGGAAGAGAGATTCGACTCATCGGCCAAGTATTGAACGGTGAGTATCGTTACAACGCGAGCTTTGTCATTTCCTAAGGAGGGAAGATGAATGAAGAAGAGCAAGTAACGCTCCTCCGGTCCACTCGAAACGGAGACGTTACAGTACGAGTTCCAAAATCAGAAGTAGAGAATTTTCTAAAAGATCCTCTATTTAAACTTTTCGAGCCAAAACAAGCCAATCCGGAGAAACCAAAACAAAACGCGAAACAAAGCTCTCCCGAGTGAGCTGTAAATGGCAATTGAAGATTTAATAAAGCCGGAAGGTTCCGCCGTTATTGGAAGACCGACGGGTTCGATTAGTCCTATCGCAACCGATTTCGGAAAACCACTTTCTAAAACTCTAACGCAACCGGGAACGATAACGGTTGCGGCTAACGATACGATCGTCACCGGAACCGGGACGGATTTTACGAAACTGGAAGTAGGACAGTATCTAAAGATCGGATCCCTCGCCGGTCTTCGTAAAATTAAAACCATAACGGGACCGACAGCACTTGAACTGAGAGAACCGATCGGAGCGGTGGCCGCATCAGCCGTCACATTCAAAGTCGCCGATATGTGGGATTTGGGGATGAGTCTCAAGGCGACGATGCAGGAGTCTCTTGGATACGCAGAACACGTAGCCATGCAGATGGGAGCACAAGCGTTTAAAAAAACTCTCAACAGCTACATGGTGACGACGAGTATCGAGATCATCGAACCCGTGCAAGAGGTGATCCAAAAGGTTATCAGAGGATATTTGATAAACTATGATTCACTCACGGGAAACATCAAGGGTGCCGCAAGAACCGTGAAGATGTGGGATAGCATCGAAGCGGGCAATGGTCAAGAGCTTCACCTAACAGGTCTTATCGCACCTCGAACTCGCTCCCTAGATCCGATGGATCTTTTAATCCTTCCGAATACGATGCTCTACCCCGAACCGAAATGGGAATTCGATGGAAAGACTCCGCTCTCTGTGGAACTCAAATTCGAAAGTCTTGTGGATCCAAACACAACCTTTAGAGGACTTCCGGTCGCCTACTATTTAGGAGATTTGAATGTCGCATAACCTAAGCAAATACAACGAAACCACTATCCTGATTCCGGGTGGGGGTGAAGTTACAATCCCAGTAAATGTTTCAACGATTGGTCTTCACGAACGACTTTCAAAAATTCAAGACAAGTTGGAACTCGCGATTGAACAACACTCAAACGCTTTTAATGAAACGAATCACGCAATTTCAGAACTCTATGAAATTTACAAGCTCGTAGCCTTAGAAGACGCGGTTTCCTTTGTCGATTTTTGTAAGGATCTGACTCAGTATGTTTCCTCTGATGACTGTGCTCAGTTTATCAAAAAGCAAAAAGAAGCAAAGAAATACGGGGATAGAATTCTCACCTACCTGAGAGAAAAGTTTCAAATCGCAGTATTTGAACCGGAAAAACACATCGATGTTTTAAACCGAATCCCCTTCTTTTATCCCGACTTTACCTTCGTATTCAAATTCTTGAATGAAGTAGAACTCGCAACCAAACGCCATCCCGGAGACTCAAGGGTAAAAAAGTAGACCCCGACTCGGAGATGCTTCTTGCACAGATGAAACTCATCCGCTCCGGAGTTCGGGAAGAAACGGTAAAAACATTAAACTATCACGGACTTACCGCAAGGCTTTTAGCTCTTCAGTATTTGGAGTTAGAAGAATACAGAAATCGTCTCGTTCTCGCGATCTATCTCAAACCGGAGCTCGCAGAAGTGATCACAGGGAGAATCGCAGATTTAGACAAGGAGATGAAATCTCTAAAGGTAGTTCGCGCGTCTCAGAAAATGACACAAGAAGAATACGAAAAAGCGTTCTGGAAGGCGAAATCGGAATCTGCGGACTTTTGGAAAAAACTAAAAGAAGAACATATTGAGAGGAAAAACGGAATCGTGATACGCGAAGAGTAGCGACTGGGGAATAACTCAGCGACAGTTAACGTTGCAATCGTCGGTGATAAAAGGCCGCTTCAAAAAACTTTTGACGCAGCCCTCGCAGACGGACGAACCTTTGTAACCCAGATCAAAGGTGTCGGGCAAGCGGTTAACAATGCGATCGCAATTGATCCGAAAGTATATCGCGCCTCCTTAAACACAATCAATGGTCTGGAAGATCGATTAAAAAAATTCCAAGACGGAATGAATCGCGGCCAAATTGGAAGCGATTCTTTTAACCGCCTCAAATCCGCAGTAGAGTCTGTTCGTTCGAAGCTCGATGAAGCAAGACGTTCCGGAGAGGATTTTAACAGACAAACTCTTTCTCTAAGAGCCGGTCTTGCCTCTCTTGCGAGTGGATTCACAACGCGGGCTATAACATCCGAAGTAAAAAACTTCATGGATGAAGCCCAAAAAGCTCAGAACACAATGAGCGGTCTTTCTGCTGTCATCCAATACAAGTTTGGTAAAGAAGCAGTACCAGAAGCCGTATCCGCCGTTAGCTCTATTTCAAAAGAGCTGAACATAAACAAAGAAGCGATCACGGCGGCGATGCGAAATTTCTCCTCGATGGGATACAGTGTAGTCGAGGCATCAAAACTCATTCGAGCAAACGCAGACATTGGATCTGTATTACGACAATCCAACTACACACTTGCGGAATCCATCGAAGTCGTATCGCAAGGATACAAGGCCGGTAACTCGGTTCTTTCCGATGCGACGGGGATCCAGACGAATATTTCCAAGATGCTTGAAAAGCATGGGATGAAACTCGACGACCTAGGCGATGCAACCAAAAGCGCGGCTGCAAGACAGGTTCTTTTAAACGAAACGTTACTCGAAACGGAAGCCTTTCAAGGAAGAGCCGCCGAACAAGCACAAGGTTACGCTGGAGCGCTCGGACGTCTTGACAAGTCGGCAAATGAAACACAAGTCTCTTTAGGTAAACTCTATCAAGAATCCCTTCTTCCGATCTTAAATTTGGGAAGTGACGGAGCTTCTTTTCTTTCCGGTCTTTTTACAAACGGAGAAAAACTAAAAGAATTAGACAAAGATCTGACCATACTTCGAGAAAAACTCGATCGTGTCCCGGAAGGAAGTGACGAGTGGAAAAAAATCGATGAACAGATAAAAAAGACTGAAAACCAAATCTCTCACTTAGGACTTTCATTTGGAAATATCAGCAAATCCGTAATCGTAGCCGCAACCGCCGGTCTTACATTCTATACAGCACTTCTAACGATCTCAAAAGGACTCGAACTCGCGGGTGTTGCTGGAGCTGCAAACTGGTCAAAGATTCTTGGTCCTTTGGGTCTTGGAATCACAGCAATGGTTTTTACAATCGATATTGTAGAAAGATTTAGAAGAGAAGGAGAACAAAAAGATACAGAAGAAAAGGGAAGGAGGTTAAAAGAAAGATTCAAAGAAGATATGGAGGCCGCAAATCAGGCGATCAACCAGCTTGCGAGTGCTTCTTCTCTTGGATACGCGGTCGGTGAAGAGAAGTTAGAGAAGCTACGAAAAAAACTAAACGATCTTGGATTTAGCGCAGAAGAAACGGAGAAAATATTCAAACGAAATTGGCTCACAGGAAAACAGTTTGTTTCAAGTGAAGAGGTCAATCGTTGGAGAAAAGCGTTTTCAGAAATTAACAAAGAAGAGACCGGACCCAAAGCCTCGCCGGTGTCAACCAGTGGAGGAGGGAAGGGGAAACTAAAAGAAGACCTATCAGAACAAAAAAGAATCATCGAAGAGTTTTGGAAAGCAAATCCGACTTCAGTCAAACTCATCGGTTCACTAGAATCGCAATCCTTTGAATATCTAAAAAAACAACTTACCGAATTTTCGCAAAAAGAAGGAGCAAAGATTCCGCTCACCCTCGATGGAAAGTCAGTTACTCTCGACAAGATTCAAAACAAAGAACAGCTATCGAGGGTAGTAAATGAAATTTCAAAAAAATACAATATTTCCCCGGACGTTGTACTCAAACTAAAACCCGAGAACTTAAAGGAACTGGATTCTCTTCTTTCCGGTGCAAGAGATGAGATCGATCGAAAGGTTCGGTCCGGTGCGCTCACTCCGAAAGAAGGTATCAAGCTTCACGCTCAGTTAGAGGACGCAAAAACCTTTGACCAGATCTCGGCAAAGATCCAGAAATTCAAATCCGATTGGGAACAAAATACCGGACCTTTAACTCAAACCGAATCCCAAATACTAGACATTTCCCAACAGATCAATGTAGCAACAAACAAGTCTCAAGGTTTTTTACAATCTGTCACAGCTTGGGGAAAAGCCGCCGCCGGTGCAATTGCCTTTCTTACCGCTCCAGTAACTCAAGTTTTGCAGGCACAGGCGCAACTTGTTCAAGTACAAACTCAGAATCAAATCCAGCAGGTTCAATACTACGGACAAATCTTTGATCGAGTCATCGATGCAAATTTGCAGTCCTTTCTTGCCGCCAAGGACTCAGAACTTGCAAAACTTCAAGTAACTTTGGACGCAATGGAGGCCGCCGAGGTTGCCTATGAAGAGAAAAAACAAGAAAGAAGAGACGTAGAAGCAAAAAGGATCAGGGAAGAAAACGAAGCCCTCTACAACGAAGACGCACTCAAACTTGAAGAAAAATACAGCTCACAAATCACCTCTCTAGAACAAGAGAGTTTAGATGAAGAACTCTTTAATCAAAAAAAAGCAGAACTCTTTGATCGACTTCAAAAAGACAAACAAGACTTAAAGGATCGCTACGACAAAAAAACTCAAAGTGATATTGAGAAAGCAAATAAGGACCAGGACGCAGCCGACGAGAAAAAGAAAAAGGAGGAAGAAGAAAAGGCCAAGGCTCTTGCAGAACAACAAAAGAAAATTGAAGCTGATAAGGCCGCCGCAACCGCAAAAGCGGAAACCGACAAACAAAATGCAAAACGTTTAACTTCGTATATAGAATGGCAAGCGGGTAGAACCGCCTTCGAAGCAAATAAACAAGCTCAAGTTGCACAGGCCGCGTTTGGAATCGCTCAGTCTGCTGTGCAAGGTGCGATTACTTTTGCTTCTTCGGTTGCGGGATACACGGCCGCCGGTGCCGCACTTGCAGCACCAACATTGGGCGCATCGATGCTCACCATGCCCGCAATTGGTGTGGCTGAAGGAACGGTTCTTGGCGCTTTAGCTGCCGGAGCTGGAATAACTGCTAGCGGACTTGCGTTAACCGCCGCTCAGTCACAGCAATATCCTCCTTGGATGGGATTTTCGATCGGTGGACTTGTCGAAGGTGGAATTTCAGGAAAAGATTCTGTGCCGGCAATGCTTACACCGCGCGAGGTAGTTGTTCCCGAAACCGGCTGGCAAGACATTCGAAAAGACATTTCAGAAAGTCTGATTCCAAAATCGAATCCCGGTTCTCCAAACATCAACATCGAATGGATGGATTATTCCCAAAACTATACGCAGATAGACAAGGAAGCCTTACTTGATTATCTTTTAGATGAACTCCTCAAACGCCTTACGCAAGCAGGCGTTGTGGGGTAGTTTGAAGTTTATCTTACGAGACTCGAATGGAAGAACACTAACAGAAACCTTAGATCAGTTGTGGAGAATTTCACCAACGAAATTCGACGTGCCTGAATCCTTAGTCGCAAGAAACAGTCAGTGGGGATCTAAAAATCAATCCGATAACGTGATCTCCACACGTAAACTCTCTCTCCCTTATTCGAAAACATTCCAATCCGACCTCGAATACAATCTTTTTAGAAGTAAACTCGCAAACTTCTTTCTCACCGGAAAAAAACCAATCTATCTGATCGATGTTGAAAATGGAAGACGCGCGAGTATAGAAATTTCGAGTCTTCCTGAAAAGTTTGATAAAGGTTCTGAAAAAAGAATCGTTACCGAAGCAAACATAGAACTGATTCTTATGGATGTTCTCTTTGAAGACTTTGAAGAATCAGATACCGATTTTTTGTATCTCGCTTCGGGCGGATATTTTGATATCTATCTTTCTTCTGAATATTCAATGGACGGGTATCCGATATTTGAACTCATCGCAGAAAGTAATTCAAACCCGGACTTTTCTTTAGACCTCGAAGATGAAGAAGGAAACGGATTTGCGACCCAAAGAATCCAATGTCTTTCCTTCTCCAACGCAAACGAACTAAACAAGTATATGACGATAAGCTCCGTAAACGGAGAAGTCATGATCGGAGGAAGACCAAACACTTCAAAACCAATCACATATTCGAACAACAATCTTCTTTGGACCGGAGGAAGTTTTTTAATCTTTCGTCCGGGTAAAAATCGAGTGATCTATTCTTCGGCGGTGAATGCACCTGTAAGTCTTAGGATCAGACACAGGACGCGATATGAATCATAATACTTGGGATACATTGTAGACAGTTCAGCAGTTTACGGACACGGAGAAAAGTCAGGTCTTCCGGAAGGATTTGGATCCGTATATGGAACCTCCTGCAAAGGAGAACCAACAGACGCGACGATATTTCAAGAATACTCGGGAGGGAATGGAGAAGACGCAAACGTTCAACTCTCTTCCGTCGCAGGTTCTATTCTTTCTCAATTTCCTTTAGGGATCCAGTATCCGAAAATTTCTTCGATGAAAAACGTGGTGAACCAATTTGGTCCACTTTCAGGAGAACTCATATTTGCAGAAATGCCGGAAGTTCCGCTCCCGGATTTTGCTTCTTACAAATTAAAAATCGATTCGCGATCCGTTATGAAAGCGTATCTCTATGATACTCCCGATCAAACCTCAACTTCCAAAAAAGGATTCTCTTACAAATCATACGGAATGATTAAGCGGTTAGAAGGAGAGACGATCTCCAATTCTAACAAGTGGACGATTCACAAAATCGAAGTCAGTGGTCCGGACGAAACAGACGCTATTCTCACCTTAGGAGCCAATGTAAACTTTCCGCAAAACCTCTACTCCGCTGATATCCAACCGGATCAGGTTCTCTATATTCGAGATACCGAAGACTCCGACAACGAAGGTAAATTTCGAGTAGTGGAGGTGACGGGTGCCCTCACTCTTCGAATTCACAACCCGTCTGTAGTTCTTCAAAATATCATCCTTGGAACGATTGAAATTTTACCAAAAGAGTGGGGAGATCCTTTAACCCTTGTTTCCGAACTCGTAGATCAAGTTTTTAAAACCTACGGTCAACGAGTTCCGATTCTTTATTCTGCAAACCTTATTCAACCCACTCCCGGAATTACAACTCTTGGAGAACTCTATCTCGAAGGAATGTCGCTCTTCAAATTCATCGAGCTAGTTGTCGATATGCTCGGCGGTCTTTGGTACTGCGGAGTCAATGCAGATGGATTTTATTTCCTCGAAAAGAAAAAGTCAGAACCCATCGACAAGTTTGCGGTTGGTTGGGACTACAACGATCTAGATATAAAGATCGATCGAGACTGGGTTTGGAACTATATCGAGATCTTTGCAAAAAGTGAAGAAGGATCTGGAACGGTTAAACTCTATTCTGAGTTAAACGAGTCTTCCGAGAAAAAGTGGGGAAGAAGGACTCCGCCGGGTGGAGGAATTGAAGTCCCCGCATCGTTTACAAAGGAAATCGCGATCCTGATTTGTCGAAACCTACTCGAACTTCACAAAGAACCAAGGGTTCTAATCACGATCAAAAACGCACCCTACAAGTTCTACGAATTCGGGGACTACAAAATAGCGTTTCCTGCAAAACCGTATTACGAAGTTTTAGATGACTTGGATTCCCTTGGAGGCTGGAGCTCTTCAGACAATTCAAAACTTTCCGTAGTCCTTTCAAACGACACTCTGATTTCAGGCTCGAAGTGTCACAAGATGATCTTTACAGGTTGTGATGAAGTCACGTATTCAAAAATCTTTAATGTTCGTAAAAATGGTTTAACCGACATTCACTTCTATCTCTATTCCTCGGCGATCGATGATTTCAATACCAATCCCGACGGAATGATTCAGTTTTATATCATCGATTCGACCGGAACAAAACACGAAAAATCTTTTCCGATTTCAATAGAATCCAAATGGATCCCTTGTCCTTGGAACATTGCTTCTTTAAAGATCAAACAAATCGTAGAAGTAGGTTTTCAGTTTAAGAACGTTCCTGACTCCGTAATCTATTTTGATGAGTTAAAAGTTCGCTCCGATACTTCGATTACTCACACGGTCCCGCTTGTTGAGGTGGAATACAATAACCCTCCCACAAAGAAAAACTGCAAACTCACATTCGGCGGAAAACAAACTCTTGAAAAGTATTTGTCCGGGTATCTCGCACAAATTGAAACGCTGCGCTACATTGCAAGGAACAGGTAATGGCTCTTCCTCCCATTCTTTCGGGAAGACAGGATATAAACTGGAGATACGATGAAATTACGGGAAAGTTTGTATTTCAGGAAATCTTAGGAGAAGTTCACGAGGTCATTGAATTTCCAGAACTTGACGGACGACGAGGTTTCCGGTTAAACGAAAGGCCGGTCGATGACGGTTCAATTCGAGTGTACAAGGGAAGTGTTCTGGGAGACAAGATCCCGGCAAATCTTCAATCGAGGGTTACTTCCGAACCCATTGGACCCCAAGTCAATATTACACCTTCCACTATGAAAATTGTTGTTCCAAACACAGTCGATCTTGGAACACAATATATCAGCGCATATAACGGAGTCGGGGGAGGTAAAACCGTCGAGAACGATCTCTATATCCAATACGTAGCACTCAATTCAAAACTTTCCAGAGACGGATCCCTTCCTATGGAGGGAAATCTCAATTTCAATTCTTACAAAGCGATCAATCTCGCAAACGGAAGTAACCCAGGCGATGGTATTAACTTTGCTCAGTTAAGCTCTCTTGCAAACGCGCTCACGACAGAAACCACACAACGAATAAACGCAGATTCTACGATCAATTCAAGACTAAACCCACTCGATTCGAAAGTGAAGTTTACAAAGTTTTCTCTCTTAGAACGCGACTACGCAAACGACAATTCCTCCGGGACTTTAGGTTTGGAGTCTTATGCAGGACAAAAAGGAATTCTTCTTTGGTACAATGTTCGAACCAAAATTGGAGGAGTTGGCGCCTACGGAGACGCATCGAGTAACTTTCAAATCATAGATGACCAAGGAGCTGGACAGTACAATTTTAGATGGTCTTCGCCCTCAAACGCGCTCATGCGCTGGATTTTAATCCAGTGGGTAAGTGATTTCGCTCCATGATTCTTCAAACGATTACGATCCAAAGAGGAAGGGCATTTCAAAAATTCTTTCCTTCGGCAAATGTAGAAGAGGCGACTGTTTTCGCTTCCTTTGGTACAATCAAAAGTGACGGTCACTTTTTAAAACGAGGACAGTTTGAAGTTACAGTACAAACGGACGGATACATTCTGAGTATGAGTGAAACGGATACTTCAAATCTTAGAAAAGAAGTAATCGAATTTGATATTTTAGTCGAAAGACCGGACTCTACCTGGCCGGAAGGAAAAAACGCAATCTTTGAGTATGGCGGAATACTCAAAGTCGAATAGCGTATTTTGAGAGTCAATTTACCTTTAGAAGTAAGACAAAATGAGACTGTAGTAATTCACCTCCGGGGAATTAAAAATATATTCTCACCTCCCGCCCAAATTCTCTTTCAAGTAAAAGAGAATTCCTCCTCTCCCAAAATTTTAATTTCAATCGAACCTCTTGCTTCCGACATAGGAGCTGATTGGGAACATGAAGAAATTGTAATTAGAATCCCTCCCGGCGTTACAAGGGGTTTAAAGGCGTCTGTTTATGAATGGGATTTACTCGTAAACCGGCAGGGAAATTTTGAATATCCTTACTGGGGAACTTTTACGCTCATCGGAACTATTTCCCGAAACAATGAATCGGTTGATCCGATTGTTATCAATGACTTAGAAACAAGACTCGCTGGAACCGGAATGGGACGCGGTTCTTGGATGATCGGAGTATTTTCTGATTACTGGTTAGAAAAACTCGGAGGAATTGGTAATCTCGTTTTAGAAAAATGTCTTCAGTGGCTCGATCAGAATAAAATTTATCGGTTAAACCCACACACAGGAGGAAAATTAATCAAGTCCGGATCCGTCGATCTTGAGATAACAGAATCAGGAATTGAAATTGATTCCAATGATAACGTAACAGATGTAAAAACCCTTTCTTTGCTTGATTCACCGACAAATCCGGAACATGCGACTCGTAGAGATTGGGTGGTTTCTGAAATTAATTCTAAAATCGAGCAAGCAATTTCGGATTTAATAGACGGAGCACCTAGTACGCTCGATACACTCAATGAACTAGCAGAAGCACTCGGAGATGATCCAAATTTTGCGACAACGATTATCAATTTAATAAATGGAAAGATTTCGATTTCAGAAATTGGAAATTTGATCCCGTCTCTTGTTGCCGGGAAAATACCAGAGATTTATCTTCCTCCGTATGCAGACGTGCCGGTCACAAGTGTAAACTCAAAAATCGGAGATGTTGTTCTTGATTATTCGGATGTAGGCGCTTCTCAAGCGATTCATGAGCACAACTCACTGTATTATACAAAAAATCAAATAGACTCGATCGTCTCAAATTTGAACGTAAAAGTTCCGAAGTTTGCCGGGAACTGGACTGGAAAGTTATTACCAAATCTTCAAAAAGTAATTTCAGCCGCAGAGCCAGATCTTGTTTGGAAAATTTCATTCAGTGGAGTATTCCCGGCAGGCAATGGCTTTTTCGGAGGAATCTTACTACCGGATGGAAGAATTTTTTGTGTTCCTTATCTTTCCACTTCAGCTCGAATCTATGATCCGATTACAAACACTGTAATCATTCCAAACGGATCCTATCCAGGAGAAGTTCCACCCGATGGTGGACCTGCATTTGCGGGAGGAGTGCTGCTTTCGGATGGTCGAGTTTTTTGCGTTCCTAATTACTCAACTACTGCCAGAATTTATGATCCGATAACAAATTCAGTATCAATTCCCAATGGCACCTATCCCGGATCTGCGGCGTTTGCAGGTGGGGTTTTATTGCAAGACGGCCGGGTTTTTTGTATTCCAAGAAACACTTCTTCAGCTCGTATCTATGATCCAGTAACAAATTCAGTTTCAATTCCTAATGGAACATATCCGACAATAAATGCGTTTACGGGAGGAGTTTTACTTTTGGACGGCCGCGTTTTTTGTGTTCCGGATTCTTCAACCACCGCTCGAATTTATGATCCGGTTTTAAATACGGTTTCAACTCCAAATGGAAACTATCCCGGCTCTGGTGCATTTTCTGGCGGGGTTTTACTTTCTGATGGTCGTGTATTCTGCGTTCCTAACAATTCAACGTCGGCAAGAATTTATGATCCAGTTTCGGATTCCGTTTCAACTCCAGGAGGATCGTATCCCGGCGGCAATGCGTTTGTGGGTGGAGTCTTTTTGCCGGATGGGCGAATTTTTTGTGTTCCATTTCAATCCACAACTTCAAGAATTTTTGATCCAGTTACAAATACAGTAATCACTCCGGGAGGAAGTTATCCTGGATTTGGATCCTTTGCTGGTGGAATTTTGTTACCCGATGCAAGGGTCTTTTGTATTCCTCATAACTCAACGACGGCGATGGGAATCGCCTCTACGAGAAACGCTTCCATGAACTTTAGCTTACCAATTTTACTTTCACCGTATTTTAATAAATTTTAGGAAAACAAAACGTGGGGAAGAATGCTTTCAATTTTAACCTTACGAAAAGGAGGAATTTGATTATGGGATCGAACGCAAAGTCTTTTTGGAAATACTTACTTGATAACGCGACGAAAGGGATCATAACGACGATTCTCGGGATTCTAATCGTAATTGGAGCTGTAGTCAGTGTATTCTTTGAAAAAGCAGACTGGTCGCAAGCTTCAATCGCGATTGCCGCCGGTATTGCTGCGATTGGATTTATGGGGAAGAGGGAAGGATTTCCGGAGGACAAGGAGTGAAGAAAGTTTTAGGTTATTCTATTTTACTCATTTTCTTTTCGTTTTCTTTCGCTTCTCTGCAAGAACCAATAATCGATTACAAAGCGGAGTCCCAAAATTTTAAAGACAACCTTTCTTAAAGAAAGAAAACTACGGATCCGGGTGAGATGGAGCAAATCTGTCTGGAGAACGAAGCTGGCAGAAAATTGGCGTTATACGCCTATCTCAAAATGAAAGATGTCGCCGATTATTGGAAAAAAGTAGCAGAAGACAGGAAATCCGACGCTGAATTCGGGAGGAGTATAAAGAACTGGATAACTGCGTTTTTGGTCGGCGGAGCGATTTCGTTATTTGTGGGAATTTTTCTTTATGTTTTGGATTAGACTCTAAATTATATCCAATTAAATTGCTCGAAAAAATATATACTCGACAAGGAATATTCTTTATTCTTGATTTTTTCATATCAACTTGGAATTTAGAATAACAGAAGAGACTAATATTGTATGAGTAAATCAAGAATAGAAATGGATGGCATTGCCCGTTTTAAATCGTTTATCTTAAAAAGTAAAATTTTAATCCCTGATGCAAATGAAAATGATAAATCTCCGTCTTGGGACGGAGGCATATTAGTATATAATCGTCCAGATCATAATGACAAAAAAGAATTTTTACTTGGAAGAATCCCGATACAGATAAAATCAAAGGAAGATAGACCTCCATTAAAAGAATCATATTCTTTGGATAAATTAGATGCTATCAATTATCTCAATGATGGTGGAATAATTTTTATAAGACCCATATTCGATGATTCTTCGGTTAAATTCTTCGGCAAGATTTTGCTCCCTCTAACGATTAAGAATTATTTATTAAGCACAAAAAGAAAAAGTAAAACAATCAGAATAAGATTAAAAGAATATAGTAACATAGAAGATTTTATTAATGAATGTATATTTTTTCTCGAACATCAACCGCTACAAAGAAATCAAAATAATCATATTACTATCGATAAAGTTGATTTAACACAAGGAACGCTTTTTACTAAATTTTTAAAAAAGGATAATATTTATAAATCTGCCCTGTCAGACGATAGTTATTTATATTTTAAATTGAAGGACACAGATATTACAGTTCCCGTTGAAGCTACTCTATCAGAAATCGGAGTTGATAAGGAAGTAGAGATAAAAATTAACGAAATAGTCTATTTCCATAACGCATTCCTTGGAGAAAAAAATAACGGAATCCGTACAATTCGTTTAAATAAAAGACTCTTTATTGAGTTCGATGCAAAGAATATTAAGATACATTTTTCATGGAAACCGGATAGTGATTTTGTTGAAACGCTGAATGCTTTGCGTTTTCTACGTGATTTAGAAAATTCGAATTCTTTCGTATTAGGTAATCTTCCTTTTACATTCGAATCTTATAAAGCTTCGGAAACGATTTTAGATCAAGTTATTCTATATGAAGACACTTATAACGCTTTTTCCTACTTAAATCTTGATACGACCGGGATTATTATTCAAGACCTTGAGAATAGCTACCAAGAAATAGAGGAAATTATATATATCGTTAATCAAAGGATGAAAGTCCAGATTGATAATTGCGAAAAGGGATTTAATAAAGTTTATAAAATTTCCTCTAAAGTTTTGATTTTAATATTTTTACCAATGGTTGATGGCGATTATGCCGTATATAATTTTACGGACGAGATCGGCCTTGGTGAACAGTATATGTGTTCTCCGCGTGGATCGAATTCAAGGGTTGAATGTAGTAAATATTTGATCTTAGATAGACAAGAATTAATTCCTATAATCTTGAATCATTGCGATGTTGCAATCTCAGACATCGAAGAAAAATACGATGAAAAATTGAGATTAGAATATACTTTTCTAATGCTGTCTTGCATTCTATATTTCGACACATCAAAAGATGCACGCATTTTATCTTTCGCCGATCGGCTCAATCAGATAATAATAGAAAACGCCGAAGATGATAGCTATGGCACCCCCTTCATAATCAATAAATACCAAATAATTTTCCGCACTCGTAACTTGAGTGCGGAAGAAGCGGAAGAGGTAATTAAAGTAAAAGAAGCTTTTAAAGATCAGATCCCAACGTGTTTGTGTGCAAATATTCTTCTAAAAAATATTTATGAATCTGATTCACTGTATATGAAATTAACGGAAGCGGAAAGAATCGAATTTGATCGCTGGCCAATAATGAATCTTTACAAGAGCTTTAAAAATGAAATAATATAGATTCTTATTTCTCCTGGATAACGATATATTCATTCGATGTCATAATCGTCTTTTTTAGCAATAAATCTTAGTTTATACTTTTGTAAATTAACTCATTCTATAAAAAGAAAAATTTCAGCTGGCTTTTTAAAGATTCGTGAAAGTTGTTTAGCCAATTCTTTTGGAATTGGCCTTTTGCCTAATTCTATAGCCGTAAGATTTTGTCTCGGGATACCACCTAATCTTACCCCAAGTTCCGAAAGACTAAATCCAGCCTTTTTTCTATAATATTTCATTCTTGATGCTGGTTTAAGGAACTCTTTATTCTCTTTGAAAAATTCCGTATCTTTCCAGGGAATTGATTCTTCAGACTTTTCAATACGAAGTTTCTTACCAAATTCCTTTTTGAGAGCTTTCAGAAGGGTAGAAGAATTTCTCCTTTAATTGTAGTTCAGTATGGGGAGTTTTCACGACTGCCGGCATAATATACCTCAATTAATGATGAAACCCATTATCTAAGTCATTCTTAATAACGTTTCGAACTCTTCAAATGCGTCCTTTCCCAAAGCACCTTCATTAAGACACCATTCTTTGACCATTCTCATCTCAAAACGTTGGCTCCTTGCTACTAAAAGAGCCTGATCGAGACATTCTCGTGCATTGAAATGTATGTAAGAAGAGAGCCTGTCCTTTATACAATCAGTTGGTGAAAATATTTTTAAAATTTTACCTTCAATTTCTTTTTCATCTGGGATGATCTTATAATCGTCACCAATTGAAACAGGGGCGGAAAGAAATTCAATAAAAAGGTGATTGCATTTTGGGTGAACATAATGACGAGTTATTTTATAAAACCCTAATTCTTCCATTACTGATTTTATTTCTGACGCTTT
This sequence comes from Leptospira ainazelensis, assembly GCF_016918785.1. Classification (GTDB taxonomy): domain Bacteria; phylum Spirochaetota; class Leptospiria; order Leptospirales; family Leptospiraceae; genus Leptospira; species Leptospira ainazelensis. Next base: position 29,556 of record NZ_JAFFPT010000087.1, read on the forward strand.
GGATATAAGCGGTTCAACTAAGTCTATATCTCCTGAACGATATGCACCTCTTGAATAAATCGCGACAACTGCACCACCTACCAGAACAGACTGAATACCTTTGTTAGCTAAATGCCATCCCACAAATTTCCAAAGTTCTTCTTCATCTACGTTAGCCCAATCCGGTTCATCCATAAACAGGTTTTCCTTTTTGTCTCGGCCTTCTCCTTGTTACAAAAATTAATTCTTTTTCTTCGATAGATAAAGAATTATAGAAAATAGCCAGGATATCCTTAATCGGTTTGACGAAAGGGGATTTTGGATTGAATGCAAAAACTCTAGATTTACCAACGTTCCTTGCGACGATAATTCCAGTTTTCTCAAATCGCTCAAGTTGGAGTCTAATTGGCGTAACTGCCGATCCGTAATCAGCAGCGATCGCTGATGAGTGAATTTCATTATAATGATAGAGATGCAATAAAACTCTTGAGGCTGTCCTATTTCCAAAAATTCCGTCGAGGATCATTCTTAAAGCATCATATATTCTCTTTTCCTTATCAACTATATTTTAGTCTATATAGACCAATTTTTAGTCAATACAGAAAGCGGTTTGATTCTCCATATTACACGGAATCCAGATCAGCAATAGGGGGTCTGGAGGAATATTACACAAATTAATTATACTTTACAAAAATTTGCTTAACTTCCGATAATGTAAATTCTGTCGCATCCGAATTATGTCTCATTTGTATGTTCTGGCACATCGGTAACACAGTATAATAGAGGTATGAGGCCAATTACGGATATGAATAAAATTTATTATTAAATTCTTTTATAAACTGGTGATAAGCCGTTTTGTTTGGGAAAAACAAATACACACTAATTGGATTTCCAATCACCAAATCTAAGAACGCTTCAAATTTAAATTCAACATTTGCTCCATACCATATTTTATAATTAGAAAAATAATCACCTAAAGAATCGTGTGCATAAAATAAATTTAATTTATCGTTATAATCAAAAATAACTATGCTATGGCCGCTACCGTTCCGAAGCCTTATCGAAGTTCGAAACGGTATTCCAAATCGAATTATTCTTTTGCAGTCTTCTATCGTAAATTCATAAGACCAGTATGAAATACATCCGGTAGAGAAATGAAAACTGACCATGCCAAATTCGCTAGCCATAGGTGCATAACCATGTTCCAGATATTTTTCAATCCAATAGAATTCTTTATATTTCTTAATTAGTTTTTTGAAGATAAAATCTTGATTTTCGTAAGAGTATTCGTATTGTTTCGCTATGAATTCTTTATTTTTTCTTTTTATAAATTTATTACCGATATAAATCCAAAAATTACTACTTACGTAAGAAAAAAGCGCATATATCCACCAAAGGAACGACCGATACTTTGGATAATTCATTCTATTTCAATTTCGATTCCGTCGATTTTTATTTTCCCTTTTGAAATATTTTCAATAGAAAGCTTTTTCACATTATTATTTTTATCCTTTTTATAATAACTTATCTTGGTATTCTCCCTTTTGCCCTTTTTTGTTAGACTCAAGACAATTTCTTTAATAATATCGTATGTTATTCCTGATTTAAGCGATTCGACTATAAAGTAAATACCTACTATGAGAATTTCATCGTTTCCGAATACAATATTATCTTCTATTAATTCATAACCTGATATTCCATTTTTTGAGTCCTGATAAAGATATGGATATCTCTCTTGAAATATTTTTAAATTGTTTGTTTCTATTTTAATCATAATGTCGTTTTATCTCATAAAAAAGAGGCTCTCCAATTTACGAACCTGAAATGCAAAATTCAGGTTCGTTGATAGAATGAGAATTATTATGACTACTTATTATTAACGTTTTGCTATGCTCCGCGTTCGCGAAACTTTACAAAGTTATACAAATAGTAGCCCTATTAAGTTAATTGGGATAAGATCTTATCTCCGTTTTGTAGTGCCGATAAAAATCCATTATGCCAGATAGAAACGTGTCTTGGGTTTGAATCATTTTTGTAGATTTCAAATTTATTCTCCTTTTTTAATTCTTGAATATCAGCGGGATGATTATAATTATCGAAACTAAAATTATGGCCATTTAATTTCAGACAGCTACAAACTCCTCCCGCCCAAGAGTCGTTTCTAAAATGCATCGAATTTTGATTTTTGCTACTAAAATCTATCAAAACGATTTTTTGATTTACGTTTGGATCAAGCCTACTTATAGAAAAGTTTAAATGATGATCATTAAAACCGTAACCGATAAACAATATCGAATCCGCCATCCTCGGAAAATTAAATGATTTATTATAATACGTAAAAAAAGGGTCTCGAAGCATTTGATTCAATTTGAAATATCCGGAGATTATCGATGAAGTCGGAAGACTAATCCCTTCTGAAGTTTTTATTTCATTTCGACCCGAAGCGTTTTGTGAAAAAGAAGCTTTTAAATTATTTTCCCAACTTATCGAGTGCATGCTTCCTTCATTCATTTTCATATCAAAATGAACGGATCCATGAAGTTGAATTAAATAATTCCACTTCCCAGAATCGATAAAATAATCTTTATCGAACGCACCTGAATATTTATTAAATCCAACATCGAGCGATGGATCTGCTTGTAAGAATATATTATCGTAATTCAAAGAGATAATTGCAATTTCAAACTGATCTTTTAACTTTTCGATAAATTTTTTTAATAATGAAAGTTCGGGTTGCTTATTGTTATTTAGATCAATACATTGCTCTCGAAAATGATTTAATAGTTCGTCGATTAGACTAACGTATAGATCCCTAAAAGTCGATTGATCCGGGGCTATATATTTATTATACCGGTTAACTTTCGGAAAATTAATCGGATTTAAAAAGGCTTTCAACGAATTATTCGACAAAGGATTCAAATGAGATGACAAAGAAAAAATAACATAAAGCAACTCTTCAAAATTAACATAATTGTTATTATTTTGATTTTTATAATATTCTGATAGCCTTTCTTTGAGAAATGAATATAGGCTATCTACTTGATTGTCCAATGCAAACTTACCTAAAGCCCACTTTTCAAATAGTGTATCCACCGCTGACACTGAAGGCATTCCAAATTCAATGGATGCTCCAGCTCCAACGACAATCAGTAATTTTTTTTTCATAGCCATATAATTTATTCAATAAAAATGATCTTCTAACTGCTTTCTGATTATGAAATTAAATATTATAGTATGAGACATGCGATTATCATCATATTCTAACATAAATTAAGCAAAGCGAATTTCAAATCAAGTGCAAAATCGACAAATTATTATGATTTGTTCTTCAACTTCAATGAGCAATCAAACCACTCTTTAGATCGTAAACTTAAAACCATTTTCCTACTTCCGATAATATGTAATTCTGTCACTCTACTTTCACGACCTTCAAATCCACTCAATAAATTATTTCCAACTTTGATCCTAAAGTCAATGCAAGGCTTTGAAATATACGGAAGTGATTAAGAAACGCTATCAGCCACTATTGAGCATACGTGAGATCCAAAAATCGATGAAGCCCGCTCTCTAAGTGGCCTAAGCCGTCGTTCAATTTGCTTGACACTGGAGCCGGGACTTCCTCGCGCAAATTTTTCAGGTCGCTGATTATCTTCTGCAACTCTTCGATTTTCTTTTTTGAATATGTGAGTTCTTCTTCAGTGAGTGCCATACCGTTATTTTGAATTTCAATCGAATCTTTGTCAACTTTTCCAGAATTATTTTTGATCCTTATTTTTCTTTTCTCGAAAGCGGCAAACAGAAAACATATAGAGGCCGCTATCTCAATTTCTGGTTCTTAAAACATTCATCGATTTTGTAATATCCTTGATTATTTAAAGGAAACTTTCTCTAGGATGAACTTTTCTGATATTCATACTGGATATATTTGATTTAGAGTGCCCTTGGAGATCTGTTATTATAAAATTATTATTTATAGAATTCGCATAGCAACTAATTAGGCATTTCCCTAAACCATACTCAAGATAGAGTGTAAGTCGTGAATATTCAATTATGGCTTCAACAATAACTGGATTTCCTATCTTTTTACAGAGTGGGCCAATAATTGGATCTTTCCGATACCAGAAATTTATCGCTTCCCCTCCATAGTATTCAAAAAAACCTTCCGTCCCTCTACTATTTACTAAATTTCGATTTAAACAAAACCATATCAACCCGTCTCTCCGTCCAGTATCCTGATTACGAAAATCAGTTAATTTATTTTTTATGTTGTATATTTCCTCATCCGTGTTTTTCAATTCTTGTGATATATTTTCAATAAACTCTAAATGATGGCTCTGCATATTTAAAATTCTTAGGCCATTTTTTATGTACGGCTTGCTCGGTATTTCTTTTGTACAATGAAAACCGACTACCCCATTCTTACGCGCATAACTTTCGATTTCTTCAAAAAGCTCAATAATCGGCTTTTTTCTTTGGATCTGCTCTATTGACGTCCTGTTCTTTAGGAGTTCCATCACATCCGTCGCTTTAAGCTGATCCAGAATTTCTTTTGAGTAAGTATTAGGATTATCTAAAATCAGCATAAATTATATTTATCCAAACGCCGGCCTTGAACTTCTTATTTTGCCCAAGTAATTAATAATACCAATATTGTCAATATGAGAACTAAGTAAAAATAATAAAGCCAGCCATAACTTACGCGCTTTGGCTTTCTCGCAAAATCAGTCCAAACATAATCAAATATAGGCTTATCGCAAATCTTCCAATTATGTATTTCTAATAAATTTTGCAATTTTCTTTGAACTACCCTATAAATTTCGTATTGTTTATTCTGACGATACATGACGTAGCCGGTGAGACCTGATGTAATCAACGCAAGAAGCGTAATAATAATCTTTGGGCAATAAGGAGATTGCGTGAATGTAAACCAATTTTGTCCAATGGCGGTAATTAGTCCGGCGTAGACTATGGATATATATACGTTCACCTTTAAGGGCCAATCGCGCGATCTGTTAAGTTCGTCATAATTTGTTTCATATAACAGTTTTATCTCTTCGAACTTCGGGACTTTTTTTCTCATTTTATTTTTCTTTTTATTTAACTAGGATTACAGTTATATCTTCTCTACTCGTCTCAATATTTTTGAATTCGACGTTTCATTTTCAAGAATTATTTACCGACAATCTCAATGGAATTCGTCAGTTTATTTGATTTAGGAATTTATTTTACAGTTTTATTAAAGGATTCTGATATTCTTTTTATCCGTTATGTGTAGTAGATTCGCTCAATCCAATCGCTGGTCCAAGGCGAAAGCTTTCCAATTCGCAAAGGATATAAATGAAAGCAGAAGTCGTTTCAATATTGTATATACGGAAGGCGCTCTTATTATTCTAAAACCTGGCACCGACTACACCGTTGAGAATGCGATGTTTTGGTTGGTTGCCCCTTGGTCGAAGAGCCTAAAGGATTCTTTTCAGTATGCGACCGGTAACGCGAAATCAGAAACCATATTCGAACTCAAATCTTTCAAGGAGCCTATCTTAAGTTCCAGGTGTATTATCCCTTGTGATGCTGTATTTGAATCCATCGGACAAAGTGGATCGAAACAGCCCTACGCGCTTAGATTAAATGATGACGAACCATTCGGAATGGCTGGGATTTACTCTCGTTGGAAAAATCCGGAAACCGGCGAACGGATCCAAACCTTTTCGATCATCACAGTTCCCTCTAACGAGCTTTTTACTAAATATCACCCAAAACAAAGAATGCCTGTAATTCTTCCTCCGGAGAATTACGAAGCCTGGCTTGATTCAAAATTAAATACTAAGCTTCAGATCTCTCCATTTTTTCAAATTTATCCTTCGGATTTAATGCACGCCTACCCTGTTTCAAAATTATTATTGTCTCCTAAGAAGAAATTAGAGGGCGAGGAATGCCTGAAAGAAATTTCCCTGGAAGAAAAAAGAGATACGCTTTTCTAAAAAGGCTTGATCCGAAATTATAAATACATATATTTGTTTAGCATACAAATATATGCTTCTTTTAGAAAATTTAAAGCTCAATAGGACGATTCCACTTCTCCGAACGCCGTTACATGCTGGTTTTCCAAGTCCAGCTGACGATTACTTACGAAAGAAACTCGATCCAAGAGATATCCTCGAATTAAACCCTCTTTCAACATTCTATATGCTTATCGCAGGTCACTCCTGGGAAGAGTTTAATATCCACGATCGCGATATCGTTGTCATCGATCGTTCGATACCACCTTCCTCCGGAAAACTGGCTATTGTAACGTATGAAGGGAGCTTCGCTTTGAGGATGTTAGGTAAGATCGACGGACAACTTTGTTTTCTTACACAAGACTCAACGGGAATGATTCTTTCCATCGAACCGAGTTCCGAATTTCAAATTTGGGGAATTATAACCTTTGTCATTCACAGGTATTAACGGCAAACACCTCTTTGCCTTAGTGGATGTGAACAATTTCTATGTTTCTTGTGAACGGGTTTTTCGTCCGGATTTAGAAAAGGTTCCTCTTGTCGTTCTATCAAATAATGATGGTTGCGCTGTTTCCAGAAGCGAAGAAGCAAAATCATTAGGGATCACAATGGGAATGCCAATATTCAAAGCGACGGACCTCGTGGCGACAGGCCGTTTGGCTACCCTCTCAAGTAATTACACTCTTTATGGAGAGATGAGTTTTCGGTTTCGAGGAGTGCTTAAACTACTCTGTTCGGAAGTGGAGCAATACTCAATCGATGAATGTTTTTTGGAACTCACTGGATTCATCAAGGAAGAGAATTCCGTCGCGTTCGGACACAAGATCAAAGAAACAATTCAAAGGACGTTAGGACTTCCCGTCTGTGTTGGAATTGGTCCAACCAAAACTCTTGCAAAAGTCGCAAACAAAATCGCAAAATCAAATTTAGAAAGCCAAGGGGTCTTTAGAATTGAACCCGAAAAGCGCGAATCCATTTTATCAAAAATTCGACCTTCCGACGTTTGGGGGATCGGACCGGCCTACGTAAGTTTCTTGGAAGATTGTAATATAAAGAACGCGCTGGAGCTCTCAAGGCTCCCCGACGACTGGATTCGAAAACAAATGACTGTGGTTGGCCTTCGGCTAGTTTATGAACTCCGTGGAACCGTTTGCTATGGTATGGAACATTCCCCTCCTCCGAAAAAAGAAATCGTTGTCGGCCGGGCATACGGAGACTACGTTTGCGATTTACAAAGCGTGATCGAAGCAACTACTACCTATCTCTCTCGCGCAGTGGAGAAACTCTGGAAAGAAAATAGATACGCACAAGCCTTGTCCGTTTTTATCCGAACTGATCCGTTTCAAAAAGAAGATAAACAATATGAAGAAACAATTTATATGAAAATTCCTTTTGCCACACGGGATCTTTTTGAACTCCAAGCCTATTGCATAGCCGGAGTGAAAACAATTTTCAAAGAAGGCTACAGATACAAAAAGAGTGGAGTGATGCTTTCTGAATTAACCAACGAAAACAAACGTCAACAGGATTTGTTTTACAGAGGCAACGCCGATTGTGCTACCGAAGCCGTTATTGGGATAAACTCTAAATTCTATTCAGGAAAAATCAGAACCGCCGTTACCGGATTCGGATCCCGGAACTGGAGAATGCGGCGGGACTTTCAGTCAAAAAGCCCGCTTCATAACTGGGATGAGATCCCGGTTGTGAAAGTGTAAACTATTAAGATGTAAGAACTACCGCTTTCGCCTAATAGGATAATAATGAATAGAGAATTTGGATCTTATTTCAGAAATCGTTCAAAAATCTTTGTTACTTTACGAAGCTGCGTATCTTGATTCATTTCGGAATTATTCATCAAAGCAGTTTGATATTGAAGCAAATAACGCACGATCTCAATCCGGCTTTTTCGAAGTCGCAAACGATAACCTAAAGGGTCCAATAAAAAATAAAGTCCAAGAACCGGCTTTAAAGATATTCTGCTCAAGAAAGGAATTTCTCTTTTAGCCGTAAATGGATTTCTTAGAATTAGCTCTCTTATTTCAAAAGCATTGTATTGAATTATGGCCACCGACCAAAAGAACACCCAACTTAAAATTCCGAAGACCGAGAAATAACCTTTATAGATTCCAAAAATAGGTAATATATAAACGAAGAGAATGGATACTATAAATCCGGATAAGGTTCCAAGCATCAGTAGAGTGGACCTTACCCGAACGATTCCTCTATACCGAATTGCTTTCCTAAGCATCAAGAAAATTGATGCGCTCACATACAAAACAGAATACGCTATTAAAACATGATATGCAAATAAAGGTTTATAAACGGATATCCCCTCTTCCATTACGTTGATCGTCGCGGAGAAAAAGCAGGAGAGAACGAGATATCCTAAAAGAAAATATTCAAATGTGCGAAATTCGCGAGAGGGTTCGTATTTTTCTTCTAAAATCGAAAGCGTAAGCTCTTTTAAATAAAAAGGAACAAACACTACTGCTGCCAAAATCCAGTTCGGGGCCAATCGACTTAAAGATTCGGGAATATATTCCCTAACGCCGGAACCAAAAACCCAGATACTCAATGTTGCGGTTAACGTTAAAAAGGTCTTTCGCGTTTCGAAAGAAACCCTTTCCCCAACACGAAAAACATAAACTCCCAAAAAAAGGACCGCCAATGAACAGAAAAGACTAACCCAGAAAACAACATCCATAATTTTTCCTCAAAAATTATGGTATTTTTGACGCAATTATTTGTAAACTAGCTTTAGGTATTTCAATTATGTTCAAAAAGACCGGTTCGCCGTTGAGCGAAGAGCCAGGGAAAAATACAAGCTGGTTATATTTTTCGGATAACTTTGCTCCCGCTGAACTATAAATACGGACAATGGACTTCATTTTCGGGTCGTAAAACCCGTAAGTTGTCGTATAATTTTTTTCTAAACAGTGTTTTGCGACGGAGCAAAAATTAATTACCGCAGCACGCCAGCCGCTTCGAGTATTTAGGAATGCGACATTATTCCAATCGGCAACATTCTCTTCGATAAGGGCATAACGCTTAGGGGGATAGCTCCCTTCTATTACAGCCATTTCAAGGGGAAGGAAGTTATTCGGCTTCTTCTCAACTACCCTCATTGCTGAAAGAATTTCATCCGCAGAATTCTTAACGTAAAACCAGGTTGACCAAGGGTCCAGATCAACAGCCGTGTATGCTGACTTCGTATATCCGCCCGCTACAAAAACTGATCGAATAAATTCTTTCACTCTTATCAGTTGCTCCGGATTTTCCAATCCGACGATCCGATAACAGTGAAGTTCAGTCCTTTTCTCTGCCTTTCCTGGTGGTGACTGAGGTTTTTCTATAACTGCATGTGACATAATTATATTATGTCACATTATTTACATTGGTTCCAGCATTTTTTTGTAATTGTCTTTAAAATTCTTTTGAATTCACATTGGAGTCCCAATCATTTTCTGTGAAAATAAAAGCTTAGCCGTTTAGATGAAAACATCGAACATTGATCTTATCAATAGTTTGTCTACTTAACTAACGCGATCATATTCGAACCGACAATGGTGGCTAAGAAGTTAGTAGTTATCTTTTCAAGGATATACGGATATTGTTCTCGAAACGGGGCAACAAATATCATCAGCGTTCCGCCGACCAGTACAGCCTGATTTTTGTAGGATTCGGTCTTAATTTCCTGCTGTTTTCTATCCAAAAGTTTAATGTCCGCCGTCACTTCAAATCGATATCCGGTTGGAATAATCCCAATCGTCCCCATGCTTAAGAAGTTCAAAAAAGTCATTAAGCCGGCATTCGAAGTTACTCTGTAGTTTATATCGTAGAAGATCACATTCTTATCTTTGGGAAGTTGTTCCTTGCTGTATTCTTTTAAATAAACTACTTCATACTCTTTAAAACAAGAACAAGAATCGATTTCACTCTTTATCGTTTTTTCAAAAGTATCCGTTTCACCTTTTCCAACTCCAATATCGACACCAAAGGCATTGTAGTTCTTGATCGTATAGACGAAATATGTTTTTTCCAATTTCTTTTGAGGCGCCAGAATTTTCGCCGATTCAATCCTATCTTGTCCAAAACTTACGCAGTTTGAGAACATCATCAAAACCGCGACCCCAAGTAACGTATGGATTACATTTTTCCCTTTCATTATAATTTTCTCCTTAATTATTAAATTTTAGTCTTCATTCAAAAAAATATAGCCCGGCTCCCCTTTTTCAAAGAGCCGGGCTAGTGCTTCGATCAAAAGATACAAATCAGTATGGATACCAGTTTAATTGATGCAGGAAATACTTGCAAAAACGCCAGTGTTGTAAACCACGGTGCAACCTCCAGACCCGCTCAAAAAAGCCATATTCACCGCATTTGAACAACGCGTGCTTACAGTGTCCGAAATTTGCACCGTATATACTCCGCTCGATAGCGGTGTTGGAAATTTTGTATAACTTCCGGACTTAAGACTTATCAGTGTTTGCGAAGCGCTTCCCGAACAATCCGAATTGTTATACAAACGAGCAGTGATTGAATTACAGATTCCGCCTGTATTACATCCACTGACCTCCACTCCCAAATCGACCGGCATTGAATTTAAAACAAGAAGTTGCATCAAAGAGTCAACCGTTGTATCTTTTTTCTTGTCTTCACAGTTCGTCAAAAATGTCCCGAACGACAAAAATGCGAACACCAAGCAAATTCCCTTAAAATTCATTTTCTTTAAATAACTCACAAAATTTTCTCCTTTGTTTTTTGATTAATAATGAATTCCTAATTTATCCTTTACGTCGTCTCCTGCCATCAACTCAAAGTTCCATCTCGGAAACCAGACGATTTGAGTTTTAACTTCTTGAATTCCCTTTATCAGAAGAATTCGGCTCTTAATTTCATCTTTCAAATACTCTCCAAAGGGCGAAGCAAGAGAAGCAAGGGTAATCTCGATTTTAGCGAAAGACCTATCCACTTGAATGTTATACACCAAGCCTAAGTCGACTAACGACATTTTGATTTTAGGTTCCATAACCTGTTTCAATTCTTCGTAAATTTGTCTTTCTTTCGGATTAAACAAATCCATGTCTCGTTTCGTCCTCTAAAATTATGCAAATACCTTACTCTTTAAAATGACCGAAAGAAAAATTAATACCCGCATTCGGACGCGGCTCCACAACTACTGAAACAAAACGCAGAATTTGTACAGCTATATGGTTTCGTGGGATCGTTACAACCGCCACCAGCTCCTACATTGCTGCAAGTCAACGCACCCGCCGCAAAAATCGTAAAGGTTCGAGTTCCACTTACTGACTTAGGGATTCCGTTTTCCGTCACGGTTGCGGAAAATGAAATCGTATAGGGTCCACCTTGAGCCGTGGGGGTTCCATTGATTCTACCGCTCGATGAATCAAACGTCAGTCCATTCGGTAAAATTGAATTCACTTTAAATTCGTTGAATTGACAGTTCTTTTTACTCAACGCTATCGTTTCGGAAGTCGAACCATTCGTTGTAAACTCAATTCCGAAAGGATACAGCGCGCTGCCTACTTGACCGTCAGAAGCCTTACCCGAAATCATAGTTATATTAGTAGGACAATACTGGGCCGACTGAGCCCTACTCAAACTCATTAGTAATGAGAAAATCGTCCCATCTTCCGTGTTTTCTTTTTCTTTCTTGTCCTCACACGAAAATGATAACAGCACCAGCATTCCCAAAATTGCTATTGCACTTGTTCTTTTTTGATTCATTATCTTACCTTTTAATTTCATAATATTCCGTTTTTTTATTATTTTGACACAGTTTAAGGACTACAATTGTTTCACCGGGTATAGCTATCGCAAGGATAGCTGGGTTTTTTAATTTTTTACCTGTTAGTCTAGTGTAAGTGGGCTATTTGTAATTATCATAACCCTTTGGGAAACAAGCCTTTTCGGCCTTGACTCGATCTTCTATTACATCATGCGGAATGTCGTCAATGCATCTTGCAATCTTCAAATCCATTTCGCAATCGTAAGCATTACGAAAACTTTTGATGTGATTTGGGATAACCTTTTTACTTGCGCGCGTAGATCCTACTTTAGGATCATCGAGATTTGCATCCGGTCTAAATGTTCTCAATTCTATTGGAGAATATTTGTCTCTTAAGTTAAAGAATCCCTTATCGAGAACTTTGCCTTGATATTTAAAAAGCACCAGTCCTTCCGAAGTTTCTTCCATATTAACCGTATACTTTTCATTATGATCAAAAAACTTTACTTTTAAAGTTTTGTTTTTTGAATCGACCTCTCCACATACATCCGGATTGATATTCTTGCTGTCCAAATCCAAAAGCTCATACAAGGCGCCAGCTTCTTTTAACCAATAAACTCCGGAAATACTCGGATCGGACAACTTTAACCTTTCTCGTTTTTTACTTTCTGTTACAGACATATTATGTGACGCATCTTCTTTCTTCTCGCAACCAATCGCTGTGCCAATAGCAATTACGAATATTAAAACCAATCGATACATTCCTTTTTCCTTTTAGCTCTGTGTGAGTTTCTTAAATGAGGATAGAGCCTATGGATTCAAATCTTCCTGTGGAGTTGAACCGCTTTCTTCTTCGAATTGCCGATTGTTTTCTCTTTCGATCATACAATTTACAATATGTTCAATCTTATAGGGGGAATTAATTCTCGTACCATAGTCATAGACACCAAAAGATTTTTTTCTACTTAATTCAATTGCGATTTGATCTTTAATGCTATTTAAATCAAAAGACAGATAAAGTCGCTCCTGCTTGCCTTCCAAGTATTTTTTAAAATAGAGAGTTTTCCCGTTTTTAGAGATCATAAAAAACTGATCTTCTTTTTTATACTCAAACGGTAAATGGATTGAACCTTCAACCATTGATTTCTCAGCATCAATATCTGTGCCGTCTTTCAGCAACTTACTATTAATCTTTAAACCTTCATAAGCAATTTGAAGATGGTTTTTCGAACTATCAACTTCGACGCAAAAAAAAGCTCCTTTTTTGTTCGCAGGAGCGCCAAAAAATTCGAATAAATCATTCAATAGTTTATTAGGCCCCATTTCAAAAGTAAATACTGCTTTCTCTTGAGACCCAAATTTCTCTTTTTGGATTTCGCTTTGAGTTTGATTTTCCGAAGAACCATTCGTTCCTTTTGATTCTCTGCAACTAAATTGTAAAATCAAAATACTCACTATAAAAATTCTGAACTTCATTTGTTTCCTCGTTATTAAAAATAAACCTTATGTATTTTCTTATTCAACTTGTTTAAATAATCGCTCAAATCCTTACCCTGCACATTCGCATCAGTGTGATCAGAAATCTTAACTCCATAAGTCCCATCTATGTTCTTCACAATTATTCCAGTCAAAAAGTGATTTGCACCAGCTGTATGGTCATTGTCCACGTAAAACTGAACTACAGAACCTTCTTTTATATCACCTTTGTCCACTCCACTTTTAATAAAGTTTTGGATCTCTCCCTCTGTCAAGGGTGCATTGAGATCGATAATATTTGGTGGAGGTAATGTAACACTTCTTTCACTCGATCCAGCGTTGATTCCACCTCGATCGAAAACCAATGAAACACTGGAAGGTCGTGGAACACCCATCGCGTCATGGACTGGATAGGGCTTGTCGGTAGCACTCACATCCCCTTGCCTGAACTTCGTCATCGCATATTCTGCAAAACTTCCTTCAAATGAACCGTTCATAACCCCTTGAACGAAGTTGGAATACATTCTGCAAACCGGGCTCCCGAACGAGTTTGCCAACTCAGAAGAATCTTTTCCACTAAAAATAAATGCCTTCACTTCGTTAAAGTATTTCTCACCAGCAGCTCCGTGTGCAGTTGGATCGTAAGTAAAACCGGCACCGTTCTCGCCATATTTAGCCCTCATGTATTCGATTGTTCCCATCATTTGGAGTTTGAGACCATTATTAGCTCCCCATTGCGTTGTATGAACAACGTCAGTTAACTTGTTGTAAAGTGTTTCCCTGGTGGCTCCTCTTTCGCTTTCAGGGAGACTATTGATACTTCGAGCCGAGAATACATCGAATGCCCTTCGCACGGTCTCTGTATATTTCTTAGGGTTATTTGCAGAAAAAAGTTTATCGTCTTTTAATATCTCAGCTTTTGTAATATACTTGGTATTCCCTCTAGCATCTTTGTATTCAAACTTGTGATCGGCTGGGAACTGGGCCATTGCTTCTGCAGCAGCTTTCCTCTTGTTCTCCAGTATCCCGTTATCCTGATGTATATCTTTCATTCCAAGTTTGTTCATTAACTTGTCAAATAGACTCGGACTTTCTTGAGAAGAAATAAACAACTTGTTCAGCACCGCCGGATCTGCTTTCTCTAACGTAAATCGATTAGTATCAAAAAGGCCGGTCTGCTCATTGTAATTCGCGTTGTGAACCAAAATCGCGTCTTCAGTAACAAAGTAAGTATGAGCATCCTCTACTTTTAAGTTGTAAACGGTTTCTTCTCTCTCCGAAATCTCAATCGAAGAGATAGAAAGTGAAGATTCATTCGAAAGGATTGATCTGTCTCCTACTCGCAAATCTTTAACTTCGATCCAACCCTTCCCTTCAATCTGGAACGGGTGACTCGCCGTCGTCTCTACGACTCTCCCGTTTTCATACGTTAGTTTGAAGATTGTCTCTGTTTGCCGAACATACGTCTTGAGAACTCGGTTGTATTCCAATTCTTCACCAAACTCGTTGTAACTAAGGACCATATCCCCAGCTCTTACTTCTTCAATTGGAACTAAACCGCTCTTCGTATGCACTAACGTCCCGGCAACAAAACATTGCTGAAACACTAAATGACCATTCTGATCTACATATGTGAACTCACCGAACGCATTCCCAGCCAAGTTATTGAAGTAGATCGTGGCCTGACCGAGAAACTGGCTCAGAGGACTTGATGGATCAACGGAGTTGTTGTTAGTTCCATACACCGCAGGGGAATCGTGAATCGCATCTTGTAACGCGGCATTCCCGATCTTGTCTTTTCCAGGGTATGCTTCTCCGTGAATCAAGTTCATTCCCTGGTTGACTAGTCCCATTGCGGCATCTTGTTCCTTACCACTCAGCTTCCCATTCTTCAAATCACTGGATAGCTGACTCATCGCTGAACTAAACTGCTCTGGACTCAGGCCCATTTGTGACGCAAATCCTTTCAGCTTCTCACTCTTGTTGATGATATTCGGATCCGCTAATACGCCCGCTTCCTTACCCGAACGTATAGCATCCTGAGCTTTGATCTTCGCATCCATCACTTGTTGGGCGTTCATATATGTAAAGTCTTGAGCCCAAGTTGTGCTCACTTCTACTCCGCTCCAGCTTCCAGTGTTTACGTTGTAGCTGATACTCGCTGCTTGGTTTCCTAAGATGTCAGCTCCGAACGTTACGTTACCGTCTCCCGAAATATTGATCGAACCTCCGGCTCCGAGAGCATTTCTTCCGCCTCCGCAGTTGTCGCCTTTTACGTCACAACCAAATCCGGCAAAGATTCCAGGGGGAACGCTATGGTCTGTGCTAAAGCTCACTCCTATGTTTGTTCCGTATTCTTGACCAATACCAACACTGCCGCTTGTGTGACCGCTTTCTACGTTGTACGATATGTTTGCAAAACCGCCGCCGTTACCGATGGTTCCGCCTACGTTGATACTGATTCCACTTCCTGGAACAAAGCCAATTCCTCCGTTCAGTGCGGAGCTTCCAAAAGCAAAACCACCGCCCCATCCAAACGCCGCGCTTCCGTTCATTCCTTGGTCGATCAAACCGCCCAGGCCGCTCACCTTGGTCGGTGGGGTATAGCTGATATTCCCTGCTAGACCGCCGGGTCCGGTTGCTGCGAGTAATAATCCGTTCGCGACTCCTGCAAACACTTCGTTCATATTTCCATGTCTGGAAGCGATCGCACCTTGGACAGCCGCGTTTGCGAGTGTTACAAAACCTTGAGCAGAGCTGAAAAAATTTCCGATTTGAGTCATCATACTTGCTCCCGCAACCGTTCCGGGTCCGGGAAGAAACTGCATGGCGACAGCCGCCGCTATTGATGCCGCGGTGGAAAGCATTTGCTGTTCTTGCTCCCTCTTCGCAGCTTTAGCCGTTTGTTTGGCATCATAGTCCTGCCAAAGTTTAGAGAGTAGCTTCGGATCAACTTCCCCGCCGGATGCTTTGGAAACTACTTTAGAAATTTCTAAATACCATTGGTCTTTAAACGCAGCCTTGTACTGAGCTTGATAATCTGCTTTGGCAAGATCCGCTTGTAGATCTTTACCGCGAACATACTCCGCAGTTTCCATTCCTTCCGTATTATAATGTTTTAAAGTGTCTTTCGAGACAAGTCCAAGACCGGCCATCCCGTATGCAAAATCCGAAGAGGTAAGTAGTTTTGTCGTCCCTACAAGAAGCTCCGACGTCCCTTTGTTCAGGATCGTCGCAAGTGGTTTGCCGATCTCTTTTAGACCGGGAACATATGTCAGCGCGGAAGCGGTAACGACGCCTGAAAAGACCCCGGCTCCAGCAAAAGTAGCGACAGCTCCTAAGGACATAGTTCCTGCTCCCCCCATCAGAGCGAGTGGACCTAAAACCGTTAACCCCGCTCCGATCACTCCGGCGGTAACGATCGTTCGGGTCTGCATTTCTTGTTGCGCTTTTCTTTGAGCCTTTTCGTTTTCCTTACTTCCGATAAAGGCGGCAATCAAATCGGGAGGAAGATTCGGGAACGCTTTTGAAATCGCTTTCGAAACCGCCGAAACGGTCATGTCGTGTACTTGTTGTTTTGCCCATGCGGTTCCGCTTCCACCCATAAACATGGTTTGAACAAGACTTACCGCCAATTTTGCGGTACTCGATTGGGCGACCGCACTCTGTTGAGCGTCCTTATTATTTACGGCGACGGCTGTATCGATACTTTGAATATTCTTGCTTATAGAGTCGATAAAAGCGTCGTTGAGATAATCTTGAGTTCGATTCGTATAAGATTGATTCATATACGCGACTAACGCGTCGTCGTTTTCTTCGGACAACCAGTTCGAATTAAAAATCCCTCCGAGTTTGCTCGTATCCGCAAGTTTCACCGTACCCGCATTTCCGATCACACGATCTTCAATACTGGTTTCATGATGATAACTGTCGTATTCCGCCGCGTCCTTACCCGCTTGCAAAATCGCCGCTCCGGTTTTCACTTCTTGAACGACATGGATATTTCCGGAAGCGTCCGTGTAAACATCCTTGTATTTGTTATGAAAATTCTTATCGTCCCCTTGAAGAGTTTCACATGCGGATCTGTTCGCTTTGAAATTATCTCCCGAACACATCCCCGCCCCTTCCGCATTCGACTTATCACCCTTGAAATTCAAACCTGTAAATTTGATATAAACGTCTTCGGAAACGTTGTCGTTCATCTCTCTTTGTTTTTCGAGATTTTTCGCCAAACCTTCCAACGCCTCCTTTTGACTTTCTAAGGCGGAGATCTGATTCGCTTCGATCAAACTCAGGTTATAGGCCCCGTTGATCGTCTGTTTGATGTTTGTCGAGAATTGGTTTATGATATTCGAGTCGGGCAAATTCGTATTATGAAACGAAGAAATCTGATCGGAAATGGATTGAAGCGAACTTGTATTGACGTTTGAAGAAAACGTGGGAACGGATGTGTTATTCGCGATCGCATTTGCATCGGCTTGCAGATTGGAAACTTGGATCAGCCATTCGTCTCTGTTTTTAAATAACTCAGCCGATTGAGATTGGTATTGTGTTTGGAGATTTGCCTGAAGATCTAATTTTTTTGTCTGCCACTCGGTGTATCGAGCCTTGTAATCGGTGACCTGTTGTTCCCAATTTTGAATCGCGGGAAGTAACGTCCCCTGCCAAGTATTGAACTTCCCGTTTAGCTCGTCTTTGTATCCTTCATACAAAACCGCGTTGTTCTGAGCGTTGAGATCGTGGACTTGAATATTCCCTTGGAAATAAACGTGATTTTCAGCAAAGGTTATGGTATATGGTACGGCAACCGGACCCCAAACGGCCCAATAGAGACCTTCCAAAGTCCAAAAGGAAGCTCCGTCGTTACGATAGGTTCCACCCAGCCTCAAAAAAGGATTTCCAATATCGGAATTCCATTCATCGATACCGCTCAAATGGGCTGCGGTAGAAGTTGCGACTAAATCCACGTTACTCACATCGCTCACCACTAAACTCGGGTTTCCCAAAAGAGTCCCCAATTGACTCATAAGCGCGTTTTTGTTTGCGGTAGACGGAGAATCGATGTAATTTCGTGCGGCAATGGCGATGCTGTTTGTCCAACCGTTCCCCGGATTGACCATATCCGAAAAAGTATTCGTGATATTGTAATTGTGAACCGAACTATCAGGATCGGCGTAGGACCAGTTATTGTATTCTGCGGCACGGTAGCCGAGTGCGGTTGTATTTGCATACGTTAGCTGTTCTTGAAGATAGTCCTGCATCGTATCGGCGATATCGGTAAGAGAAGCGGGATTCGCCGGATCTAAGGCCG
Organism: Leptospira ainazelensis; assembly: GCF_016918785.1. Lineage (GTDB taxonomy): Bacteria > Spirochaetota > Leptospiria > Leptospirales > Leptospiraceae > Leptospira > Leptospira ainazelensis. The sequence goes on from NZ_JAFFPT010000087.1 coordinate 48,070, forward strand.
TGCTCAAGTCGTCGATCAAATCCTTTAATCTTCTCCCGGCAGTATTCAGTTTTGTCTCGTCGATCGAGTTAAACGCAGTCAAAAGTTGCGCGCTTGTAAGAGCGCTAAAATCCCCAAGTTGGGAAACACCCGTAGCGTCTCTGTTATGCAAAAGCGACTGTTGGAGGAGATACGCTTTTAAGCCGTCGTTATTTCCTTTGATGGTATCTCGAACCTGAGCCTCAAACGCTTCTATTTGCTGAAGATTGGCGGCAAACTCCGCATCCGTGGCTGAAATCGAATTCCACATCGTTTGAAATGTGGATTGAAGATCGGTAAGAGTTTTTTGAAATTCATAAAGACCGACTTGAACGTTTTGTTGAGCGTTCGCATTCCACTCGGCAAGCGCTTGTGAAATTTCGGCTCTTGTTTGGTTCGGAATCGAATTCCCTAAGGCATCTACCTGAGAATTTTGCAGACTCGTTAAAAAATAAGTCCTTTCTTGCTGAATCCGTGTGGAAGCTAAAACTTCCCAGTCCTTTGCCGCGTCTTCCTTCTCAATTTTCAGATAATTTGTGACGTAATCGATATATGCCTGATTACCCAAAACGCCGTCGGTTTGAGTGATCGAAGAAAGAATATTTGAAAATTCAAGATTTGCCTGAGTTTCCCAATCCGCTCGGAAAGTGGTGAATTGTTGATTCACGTTCTGATCCCAAGAAGCCACATTGGATAAATGAAAAACCTGTTCGAAAAGAGAATCCCAGTCGTTTGCTTGATAAGCGGTAGTATTTAAGTCAATCGGACCGACAGGTTGAGCAAAAAGTCTGGATTTTTCATGGCTAAAAAAAATAATGATCCCAAAAAGTATAATTAAAAACCTAAAACTGCTTCTCTTCTTTGTTCCCGACATAAGAAAACCATCCAAATTGTGATGCTTTCGCTAGATTAATATCACAAATAGATTTGACACAACAAAAAAACATTTTTTAAATTAAAAAATCGAAAAGAATTCCGGGAATCATTTTGGGACCACAACGATTGGCCGGATGCGACAAAAGATTTAGCTTCAAAACTAATTAAATCGTAAGTTCATTTCTTTTCAAAGAGTGAAATATTCAAACGTAGGAAAAATCCGTGAATTTGAATCAAACAAACGTAAACTCAAAAAGACGCGCGCTCCTTCTCGGCGTATCCCATACTTTAGTTATTTCCGTAACATTCATCTCGCTATCTTGCCTAACGGTATTCAGAAATTCTAAACAAGCTGACTTCGTAATACCCAAACTCTCTGAAAATGCTCCAAAATTGGGGGTTATTGTAATCTACGAATCTTCCCCCGTGGTATATAGGCCCGGCCCCATAGCTGAGCTAAGCGTAAGCGACGACCTCGTCGCTGAATTTAGCGAACATCCAAAACTTAAACTACTCGGAATTCATTCGACTGAAAGTTATGCAAAAACGGAAGGGACATTAAAAAACGTACTGGTTCTGCGATTATCGAGATTCGCAAATCGATTAAACTGGTCTTTCTACGCATCCTTAATAACGTTATTCCTAATACCGGGAGTCGAAACCCGCGACTTCCAAGTGACAGGAGAACTCTTTGATAAGGATGGAAATTCTATATTGATTCCCGAAATCACCGAAAATTCGATCTATGTGCAAAACTGGACCGAAATACTTTTACTTCCGTTTTATTGGTTTTCCAAAAATGAAAGTGTAATAGATCCAAACATCTACAAAGCGGTCCGGATTGTAACCGAAACTTCTATATATTCTTCCAAGCTATCCGAAGAGATAATCGCGGATTACAAAGTGATCAAAACCGCTCCATTGGATTTCGGAACATATGTACTCAAGGCAAAGATAAAGGATGTACAAAAGGTCGATTCGTATTATAAAAGTGTGATAGGAGGCGGAGGCCCACCTAGAAAGGCCAAGATACTACCCACTCACCCAGAAACGGACGATTTTGTAAAAGTAACCGTCGAATATGAAAACGAATCCGATGCAAACGCCCATGTCCATCCGTTTTATTTTATCCCCTTCCCCAGCCTTTGGGAATTGCAGCGTAGAATTTCTGACCCTGCTCAATTTCCAGGCGCGGAAATCCACACGGGACAACCGCAGCATATAACGTTTATACCTTTCGATCCTAAAACCCTTTTGATTTTTAGGGAGGCAAGCGATCGTTTCGTATTGGAACCGAGACGTTCCATGAAAAGGATCTACTACTTCCAATACCCCAAAGGTCAATATCCCGAATACTTTATTTACAATGGCCGCAAGGTGGAAGTGAATTAAAAAAACTCGAACTCTTTTAAAGAAAAAGACCGAGCGAAATAAAATACAAAAACGAGTCGAGTTTCCACTCCCCTAAAAGAACTCGAACCAAAAGAAACAAGATCCCGAGTTTCAGAGTATAAAGACCTGTTAGTTTTTTCCAATGATCATTTTTCCAATGATCGATTCCTTTCGTAAATATCAGAACAAAAACAAAAAAATAAAAACCGAAATTGGAATCGCCCAGCTTACCGAAAATTTTGGATTGTTTATGCTCCGATTTTTCGATTCGATACCCCGAAGGAAGAGGCAGCGAGAGGATCTTATTTTCCAAACGATCGGTATCGTCCGAACTCTTCTCCCTAAATTTTATGCTAAAGGAAAGATATCTCGTACGATTCTTGTGAAAAACTTTAACGGGAGTTGTGTCTTCCTTGCCAAAAGTTACTTCACCCAAAGGAACAAACTTGTTTTCGGAATTGCGAACATGTATTTTTTCGATAGAATCCTTAGAACCTCGAAACTCAGAATTGGCTCTCACTCTCACATCAAACTCACGGGCCTCTAAAAACGCTTTAGCGGCGATTCCACCTTGAAGCGTAAGTCTTAGATCCTCTCCTAATCGGGATGCGTCTAAAAGAGACTGTGAAGATTTCCCGGGGTCCACGTTCATAATCAGCTCTTCCCTGGGGCCTTTGTATCGCAAAACCACTTCTTCCGTTTCGGGAAAAGCAGTAACTTCCTTTGAGATCTGCTGAACGAGAGAATTGATTTCCTTTGAATCACTCCCTAAGATTTCGAATGTGCTTTCTTCCGATCGATTTCCTTCAGAATCGCCCGTAAAATAAACGAATGCCGGACTTTGTTTTCCCACTTGTTTTTTAAGTTTTAAAATCAGATCACCATCAGCGCTCAAGTCCTCTTTCAAACGAATTAAAATTCTCGAATGGTCTTTTTCTACTTTTGCGATAATCTCTTCCGTGAAGTTCGATTGTATGAGTAGTTCCTCTACTTTTTTAGAAACTTTGTCGGTCGCCAGAACCCCGGTTCCGGGTGGTAGCTCGATCATACCGAGTAAAGTTTGTCTTTTGGAACGAATGGTATAACTTTTATGAGTATAAAAAAGAATAAAAGCCAAAGTACAAAGACTGAAAATTAAAAAATAGGTCGGTTTTTTTTTAAAATAATTAGTTCCAACGCTTACTAAATTTAGAAGAGATAAGAAGAATTTTTTTTCAAATAGATCGGACCCAATTCGCGACCAACGAATCGACAAATTTTCGATTCTACTCTGAATTTTTCCCTTCCGGAACTGGAACCAATGATTTGCAGAAAGATCGGCTTTCGAAATAAACGAGAGTCCTGGAAACCGAAATGTATTCGTGGAAATCGTAAAATTCCAAACAAGAAAAAAGATCGTAATTCCAAAGAAAATTTGAATTAAACTAAGTCCGAATTCGTATCGAAGTAGTAAAAAAATAACAAGCGTCCATATCGATTGAAAAAATAGAATCCCTCCTTTTTTTTCAAAGATTCGATCGAGTTTTAATTTTTTTAAAAAAGAGTAAAGTCCCTGGCTTCGATTTAAACGTAAAAAAAACTTCGGCAAAAAAAGAAATACCAAAGTAAATACGTTTAAAGAAATAAAAAAGAGCGCGTTGATACTTCCAAAACAAAGATTGAATATTCCGCTCGCGATAACAAAAGTCGGAATCATCGTAAGAAAGTTTGTAACGACATTTCCTTGAGCGCAAAAGAGAATTGCCGAAAGAAACAATAAAATGGAGAAAAGAAAATACCGAAAGAGCTCACTTTTAGTTTGAGAATGGCGATCGTAAACGACATCCAAACGGATTCCTTCTTTTTGCAAATCGTTTTGAATCTTCTCGATTTCATGACGCACGGAACCGAGGTTGCCTTTAAAGGAAGGATATATATACAAACTCAAACCCTCCTTACCGTTTCTTCTAAAAAAACTTTCTTTTTCTTTGGGTTGATACTCGATACTTGCGACGTCCCTTAGATAAAGAATTCCGTTGTTTTTGTAACTCAATGGAATTCTAGCAAAGTCACTCGGTTCGTTTTTTTTAGAATTTAGAAAAATTCCTCTCTCTGAGAATCCTTCTTTCAATGAGGACACAAGAGAATACGTATTGTTGGATTTTATTTTCCGAATCAGATCGTCGATTGTCAAACCTTCAGCCTCCAATCGATCCCGATCGGATGAGATAAGAATTTCTTGAATCTCCCCGCCGACTATAATTACCCGACCTACGTTTGGATCGGTTTCCATTTTGGCTTTCAGTTGTTTTTGTACAAACCTCCGTAAATCACTCGGATCCGCTCCGTCTTTTTGAATGGACAAAACCATCGCGGGACTTTCCGAAGATCCGGATGATTCGATCGTAGGTTTTCGTACTTCTCTCGAAAAACCGGAACTGACTCTTTCAATTTTCTCCCTGATTTCCGCGATATAGTGTAGGATCTTATCCGTATTTTGAAAACCCATTCGTATTTCAGATCTTCCAGCCTCGGTAATCGATCTCATCTCCGAAACTCCTCCGACACTAGAGAGGACCTCTTCCAATGGAAACGTGATTTCCGCTTCCATCTGATTCACATCCGCACCGGGAAACTGAGTCGTAACGATAACGGTTCCTGAAACACGAGCAGGAAAAACTTCCAAATTCGTTTTGGTCAAACTTACGATCGATAGTAAAAGAAACAAAACGAGAATGGATAGATGAAAACCGGGTCTCGTGTGTGCAAGTGATTCAAAAAAAGAAATCATCGTTTCAAAATCTAAATTAGATTTTTTTAAATCCTTCTTCTTTGGAAAAAAGAAGTGGAATCCAAAAAAGGGCATTGAGAACGCTCAGTATGATACCAAATCCGACGGCGAGAGCCATAGAGGATTGGAACTCCGATCCGGGAGTAAGTTCGAGCATCACGGGGAGTAACCCCGCAATCGTAGTCGCGGAATTCATAAGAACGGGTTTAATGATCACGGATGAGGCGTCTTTCGCAGCTTTCTGAGAGGATTTTGTTTTCTTTTTTTCGATCAAAAAATATTCGTAAAAAAGTACCGCAGAATCGATCGAAATTCCCATAAGCAAAATAAGACCCACAAACGAACTCGCATTTAACGTTTTCCCAGTTACGACAAGAATCGGAAGAGCGCTCATAATGACAAATGGCACCGTAAGTAAAACTTTACACGCAACGGTGATCGATTCGAATTGTCCTGCGATGAGCAAAAATAAAATGATATAGGCCATTGAAATCGTAAAAAGAAGTTCAAACAATACGTCCTTTGAATCTTCGTTGTCTTTCACACCCAATGTAATTTCGGAAGGGACAACTTTTTTCTCTAAGAGTTTAGAAATTTCTTTTTCTACGTTTTCTCTTTGGTTTTTTTCCGTATAAACATTTAGAAAGTTAGCCCTACTCGTTCCGACTCCGTAAAGAGTCCGGAAGTTGCTCGTTTCTTGCATCGTTGAAAGTTCACCCAAAGGGACAAGTTTTCCGGAGTATGGAATGAATAGGTTTTTAAAGGAGTGAACGTTTGGAATATCCTCGTCTCTAAACACAAGACGAATCGGAATTTCTTCACCTGCGATTTCTAATCCCGAAAAGTATCCACCCAAGGTTCCGATTTTTAAGAATTCGCTCACCGACTCGGTGGACCATCCATACAAGAGGAGTTTCGATTCGTCTAACTTTAACGAATAAGACCTCGTTTTATCATCGAGGCTCATGGAAACCTTTTTGACCCCTTGAACCTGTGCAATGTCAGTTTGAACCTGTTTCCCAAGTTTTTCCAATTCTTCGAGATTCTCACCTCGTATTTCCACTTCGATTTCGTTCTTTTTTCCGAGTAAGGAGGACAATACGTCGCCTGAAAATTTTACACTCGTTTCTAAATTTCCAAACTCATTTAAAAGATCGGTCCTAATACCTTCGACTATTTTTGCCGTTTCTCGTCTATTCCAAGAATTTAATATAAATCGAATCTCCGTAACCGGATCCAACGTCAAACCGCTTGATCTTTTGGAAACGTCTTCCCGTCCAATACGCGAAAGACTGAATTCGATCGGATATTTTTCTTTGATATACGACTCGATCCCCAGACTTAAATCCTCGATTCGTTCTCTCATCATACCCTGTTGAAACCGAACGCTGACTGTAAACTCTCCCGTTTCCATTTGAGGAAGAATTTCCTTTCTAACAAACCAAACCGAAAATCCTGATACAAAAACAAAAGTAATCAGAATCCAAAAAAGTTTTTTCGGATTCAGAAGGATTTCCTCCAAACTTCTTCTTTGCCAGTTGGAAAACGAATGTTCGAATCGAGCGCAAATCTCGAAAAAACGATCAAACCGAGATCCCTCTTTGGCTTCCATTTTCGGATAGAGAGAATAAAGAACAGGAGTAAGAGTCAAAGAAATCAGTAAGCTCAAAGACAAGGAAAGCGAAATCGCCAGCGCCATCTCGCTAAAAATCGATCCGATAAAGGATCTCAAAAAAATCATAGGAATAAAAACAAAAAGTGTGGAAAGAGTGGCTAAAAGAACCGAAACATACACTTCGCTTAATCCGAGCACGGCCGCTTCCGAAGCGTTCACCTTTGATGAATGATTTTTTTCAATCGCGGACAAAACCACGTTGCTGTTATCAAAAAGCATACCGATCCCGACAGCTAAACCTCCAAGCGACATCATGTTCAAAGAAAGGCCGAAGATCCAAAAAAAGAAAAAACTGGAAAGGACCGCCACCGGAACAATACTCACAAGTACTAAAGGTGTTGAAAAGTTTCGAAGAACTCCAAGACAAACTATAAAGGCCAGTAAAGCTCCGATAACGAGAGATAGTCTTAAACCCTTGATAGATTCCTTTACATAGGAGGCTTCGTCATACCCGTTGACATATTCTATTTCCTCTCTGGAAGAGTTATAAAGTAGTTCGGCTTCTTCCAAAATTTTTTCCGACACTGCAATCGGATTGGCTCCCGATTCTTTATAAAAATAGAAGATTACGCATTCCTTGCCGTTAAACAATGCCTTCTCGGATCTTTTTCTGTAGTGAACCGTGGTTTCGACAAAATCTTTTAACCGAACGACTTCCCCGTTCTGCCCCACGGAAATAACGGTATCGGATAGTTCGTTTAGATTTTCCGACTCACCCTTGACTCGAACCAAAACTTCCTTATCTCCGGAAGGAACACTTCCCGCCGGAACGTTTCGATTGGACAAAACGATTCGTCTTCCAACGATTTCGGGAGAAAGATTGTAGGAGAGCATTCTTTTCGAATCGATTTTTGCAAGGATCTCACGATCATACCCGCCTCCAATCTGAAGACTCGCCACTCCCTCAATTCTTTCTAAAACCGGTTTCCAATGATCGGTTAAATATTTGCGTAAACCGATCGGGTTCTCCATTTTTTTTGGAAAAAAAACTAGTTCCAAAAAGGGACTCCCCGACGGATCAAAACGGGTAAGAATCGGTTTTTCGGAATTTTGCGGTAACACCTCTCTTACTTGTTCTATCTTCTCTCTCAATTCTAAAATTTTAAAATCAAGATCCTGATTGGATGCAAATGTAATTGTGATTCTACTCACACCCGGTTCCGAGATAGAGGTAACTTGTTTGACTCCCCTTGCTCCGGAAAGCCTCTCCGACAACGGCTTTGTGATTAGGGTTTCGACTTCTTCGATACCCGCAAAAGGAAATTTGGTTTCGATTTGAACTTTAGGAAATCCGATATCGGGTAAAATCGCAAGTTTTAGGTCGAATAAGGAAACGATTCCGAATAGGACTAAGGATGAAAAAAAAGATAGAATCGCCGCTCTTTTCGAAAGTAGATTTTTAAAAAAATTACTCAAAGTTCGTACGGTTCAAAATGAAAGTTTCGTTAAGGAGCATTTTTAGATTCTTCTATTTCCACTTCGGAACCCTCTTTCAATCTAGAAATACCGTCTACAACCACGAATTCGTCTTCTTGGATTCCCTTGGAAATCAGGAGAGTTTCCCCTTTTGTTTCGTGTAACGTTACCGAAACTTTATACGCGATTTTGTTCCTTACGACAAAAACAAACCCTTCTTTTTCGGAAGCTTCGGTATATGCAGATCTCGGAATTTCAATCACCTTTTCTTTTTTACCTTTGAACGTTTTTGTTCTTACGAACATTCCGGGTTTTAACAAATGATCCTGGTTGGAAATTTTGGCGCTTACTTGAAGTGTATGAGTTTTTTCTTCAATAAATTCCTGAATTCGAGACACGACACCTTCGAATTTTTTATCCTCGAAAATATCTGCGGTAACTTCTACGTTTAAACCTTTTTGAATGTGTACCGAATCTTTTTCACTTACGTTGTAAACCGCAAAAACCTTATCCACCTTAGCGATATTAAAAACTGCCTGCCCTTGCGCGGAAGCTCCGTTTAAAATTTCACCTCTTGTTTTGAGTTTACGGATAATCGTTCCGTCCATCGGACTATATAGATCTGCTTCTTTAAGATTTTGTTTTGCGGACGTCAAAAGGGCTTCTGTCGAACGAACACTCGCGGAAGCTACTTCGACCTCCGCCTTTTCGATTTTTGTCCCGATTTCTTTGAGAACGGTTAATCTTTTCGACTCCGTTTTCGGGATTTCGAAACCGGAATCCTTGATATCCGAATCCCGCATTCCTATTTGAAAAATTTCTAAATCTCTCTTAGCGTTTTCATAAGCCGCCGATCTGGAGACAACTTCTACTCTCGAAACGTTTAGTTCTTCCTGGCTAAGACCTCCGTCTTTGACGACGGCTTCCTTTGCTTCGTAAGTTTTTTTTGCCTTTTCATATTCTTCTTTGTATTTATGTACAAGCTCGGTCTGTTTTTTTATTTCGATAAATCGAGCCTCAACTCCCTTCTTGGCCTTTTCATACTTTTCTCCTGCAAGTTTTAAATTCGCTTTTGCGGAATCCAAAGAGGCTTCGTATCTATTTTTCTCCTGTTCCAAACTGAATTTTTCTAACGACGCAAGAAGTTTACCCTGTTTGACTCTGTCACCTTCTTCTGCAAAGGTTTTATCAAGTCTTCCCGGTACTTTAAAATAGAGTTCCAACTTTTCTTCCGGCTCGATCGATCCCGTAGATTCGATGGAAGGAAAAACTTCGACCGATTTGGCCTGAATGACTTTTACGGAAACTTTTTTGTTCGTAGCAGCCTTTAAACCGGACCTAATTTTTGGAAAAATTACGAAAAAGGTAAACGCAATGAGAAACCCAAGACCAATAATCCAGAATAACGTCTTTCGATTTTTGAATCCGATACCAATTCCCATCTTAACGAATGATACCAAGAATCATCAGAACGATCGTCGTTATCGGGGTTGAAAAGGTGAAGATCGTCCTACCGACGGCCTGCGAATAAAGCTCTTTCGAAAGTTTCACATATCTGACTGCGTATAGATAAACTCCGTACAATAATGTAATCAGGTATATCGAAGAATAAAAAAGAAGAGGAAGGAGTTCCTGCTTATACTTTTCAGGAAATAACTCTGCATACAGAAGAATCGGAAAAAGACAGAGAATAAATCTGGAAAACGAAGTAATCTCAATCGCAGCAAGACTTGTTATACTTACATCTTTTTCCGAAAATGTTTTTAAGATTCCGAATTTCGTTATAATAGAGAAAAACTGATACAGTAAAATAAAAAAAACGGCCCACAAAATAGAAAACGGATAGGTATTCATCGAATACAAAAACGGAGAGATCCCTCTTTGTTCAAAAAGCAGTTTCATTCTTACGTTCAATGCCGAAACTTCGGAATAATTGACCGTATAGGTTACGATCAGATTTCCGATAACATAAAGTAGAATCAAGAGAAGTTGTCCAATCAAAACCCTCGATAGAAATCCCGGTTGATTTTCGGCTATATCCTCTTTTGTTCCTTTGAAATAATCCTGAAAGATGTTTCTAACTTTTGTTTTGAGCCGTTGGAGTGTTTGCATAAATCGTTTCCTATTTTATCTAGTAATATTTCTTGCATGAAAATCTCGAATGGAACGATTGAGACTTTCATACTTTTCGGATTTTTCAGTAAAACCGGCCTTAGAATAAATTGCTTCCATTCTTTGTAATGTAGGAAGTGCAACGACGGTAAAACTTAAAGCTTCTTCATAACTTTTTAGCGCCAAGGAAAGATTGCCGGCTCTTTCATAAAGCATTCCCTGCAAATGAAACAACTCGGGATGATCAAAACCCTTTCCCTTTAAAAAAATGATATCTTCTTCAACGGATTCGTAGTTTTTGCCGACCAGAAATCCCGACTTCGCCTTCCAAAAAAAACAATCCAGCCGTCCGGAATCTTCAGTTTTGCATCGGTTGAAATATTCTTCCGCGTTCTGAAATTTTTTGGAAAAGAATTCTATTTTACCGAGTAAAAAAAGTGCGTCCGCGTGCTCGTCATCCAACTCTAAAACTCGAAGGAATGCGCTCTTCGCCGCGTCTAAGTGATTCGATGAATACTGCGAAGTTCCTTCATTGTAAATTTCGGTGATTTCTTTTTTAATAAAATAAGACCGGATCAAAAGTCCGAACACGACAAAGAAAATCAAAACCAACCCAAAGAGTCCGTTTCTGAGATTCAAATGTTTTTGTATGATTTCCGAATTAAGCGCAATCATTGAGTTAACACCTTCCATTTTTTGGATATTTCTTTTACGCCTTCCGATATGACTCGATCCAGTTTATCTTTTGGTCCGACGGTTATGTATTCTACGGCGCCGATTCTTCGTCCTGTCTTGTCGTATGCACGGATATAGATCAAAAGAGAATTCTTTCCGTCAAGAACCGAACCTACTTCTTTTAAGATCACCGTTGAATCTAAATAATAATCGAATTTAAGTTTCTCTTGGAGCGCCTTTAGTTCTTTATCAGTCTTGCCGATCAACTTGATGGATGGATCTGATTGAACTTCATTCGATGTGTCATTTGTCTTTAGCTTTTCTTTTGAATCCGCCTCGATTTGAATGAATCCGAAATTTTTGAGCGAGGTTGTTTCCCGCATTTCTTCGTCGATCACAATCGGAGAATATCCTTCTTTCAAAAGAACGTATTGTAAACTTTCTCGAAAGATATCATTTACAAAAGAGGCTCCAGTTGAATCTTTAATTCTCACTTCCCCGATGATAACCACACCGTTTTTACCTGTTTCTTTGGCGCTTTGCGGTTCCGAAAGATAGAAGGGAATGAGGGAACAGGAATTTAAAAAAATGATCAACCCTAAACTTAATAGTTTTTGAATGTGTTTTTCTGGGTATCTCATTTACCCTCCACGCCGAATATAAATTGATTTTGTAAACTCACTCCGTTTACATCCTTTGCGGTAGTATCTACGATAAGGTTATAGATAGGAAATCCGGCGGGAGCCGTGTTTGTTCGGAGTAAATTGAAATCACCACCCGTCGCGGCGTCTCCAAACAATGTCCCGTTACAAGATGCTTCTTGTTCGGAAAAAGAAACCGTTAAAGCCCGACATCCAAATGGGAACGCCGGCTGACAATCGGACCAAACGAATGTTGAAATCCGCGCGTTTGTAAGCGGAGGAGACACTCTCTGAATACGAACCGCGTTAGCCGTAATTGCAGTTTGCATATAGTTACTAAAAATGATCCGGAAGTTATCCGTGTTTACGTCCGCACAAGCGTTTGGTGATCCGGCAAGTCCCGTGCCGTCGTCCCCTCCTCTAAAACGATAGGATCCCGCGCCGAGTAACGCAAGAGAACTATCCCAAAAACAGGATCCTAAAGTCCAGTCGCCCCCGAGAGTCGCTCCGACTCCAGGCAAAGCGTTTGCACAACCTTGACTTGCAAGTCCGACGGCCTGGACCGCTGGTGAAGAAAATATTCCGCCCGCTACAAAACTAACCGAACTTGAGTTTGCCATTTTGTAACCCAAAGCACTCGTTGAATTCGAGCTTACGTTTATAGTAATTCTCTGACCGAAAGTATAGGGTAAATCGGGAGTGATGGTAAGAGTTCTTCCGTCCGGCGACCAATCAAAATCGGAAGGAAGACTTGGGGACAGAGCAACCGCAAGAGAGGTCAGATTCGTATCCATCGGCTCTGAAAAAACGACGGAAATGGAATTACGACTAGCGACAGTCCCAAGACAACCATCCGTTATGTCATTCGCGACCATATCGGCAATAGTTCCTGTTCCCGCTAAACAGGCAGGTAAGTTTCCCCGCAAAGTGTTAACGGCAAGGATAGAAGGAGTATTAAAACTGCTTCCGGGAGCCGCACCGACCGCAAATCGAGAGGTAAATACATCTTTTAAATCTTGTCCCCCTTCCGATTCACATCCTTTTGTGATCGCTATCGTATAAGTTCCGGCACTTAAGCTGGCGGAAGGAGTAAACTCTATACTTATCGGTGTTGTGTGATAAAATCCTGTTACATTCGGACTGATAGAAAGGGAACTTACACAAGTATCGATTTTCATCAAACGGTCGAAAGTTACCTGCACTTTAGTATTCGGTGAAACATTTGCTTCGTTTGATCCGGGCGTAAAGACGAGAACCTTTGGATTTTCTCCCGAATTTAGATAGGGTAAAAATTTCCCCGCTTGATCGTTTACATTATTACAAGAAATTAAAGTTATAAAAACAACTAAACTTAGAAAGACCACACGATTCCATTTTAAATAATCCATCAATATCCTCTCTCCGGAAAGAGTTCCGAATTTTCTCGGTTTTCCTTGATCAACTGTGAAACGATACTGTTTCCTTTTCCTTTCGCGACGTTGTAAAAAGGCAGATCGATCAGATCTCTACCGCTTGCGTTGAAGTATTCGTAACAAGATCTCAAATATTCCGCATAGGAATCCGCAAGTTCGTCTTGCGCCCTGGAAAGTTCATACTCTGCTTTTAAGGATTCCGTCCTTTTAGTGAGTCCGCTTTTAAATTTACTTTTGATTATTTTATAATTTTCTAATGATAAAATGACCTTTCGACTCACGGCATAGATCACTGAAAAGTTTTCAGTAAGTTTGTCTTTGGATTTTACAACTTCGAATGCAGCCTGTTTTTTTGCGATATTGTAAGCGGCAACCGCATCGTTTAGTTTCAATTCACCCTCTAAAATTTTGCGGGACTGAGATAGATTATCAAACAATTGCAAATTTGCGCTGTTAAACGTATTTTCACCTTGTCCGACAAACTGAGGTCCATAGCCCGGAATTCGCTGTATCCCGGTTCCATCCGTCTGCACACCGTAATTGGATTGAGTTTGGAATGTAGAACTACCGAGAGGTAGGACGACGGAGAAATTAAATCCGTAATTGTAATGATTTACAGGATTGATGTCGTTTGAGTTTTTACCCGCATAACCGCCGACGAGAAACTTAGGCTTCCAATAATCCTCCGCAATTTCTCTTTCAACTTTTAGTTTATCAACGACAATCTTTGTCTTTTTAAGATCGGGTCGATTGTGCTCTAAATCACTTTCATCCTTACTCAATATGGGGAAAGGATCATTAAGGACGTAATCATAAAATACATTCTCCCTAATTTCGACTTCGTCCGATTCTTCCAATTGAAGAAATAACTTTAGCTCCGTAACCGCAGCCTTATGATCCTTCTCGGCCTTTATCAGACCCAGTTGAGCCTCGTTCAATTTCTGTTCGATTTCAAGAACGTCGATTCGCGCTTTTAAACCGTTTCGATACTCGGAAAAGATATCATTCAATTGATTTTTGAAACTTTTATAAAGTCTTTTAGAAGTAAGTAGTTTCCCTCTTGTAGCAAGAACCTTCATATATTGTCTTACTATTTCGATTTTAATTTTTCTAACTTGTATTTTGAATTCTGCCCTGTTTAGCTCTGCGGATAACTTTGCGATTTCGATATTCTTAAAATTCTCGCCGCCATCATAGAGGAGCTGCTGAACGGTCAATCGGATATCATTGTAAACGGAATCGACTTGATTTTGATTTAGATTTCTCAATCCGAAATAGGAAATCCCTAACTTTGGGAGGTATTCTCTCCATTTTTCGTTGAGTGTTAGCTCAATAACTTCATTTTGTCTTTCTATATTTTTTATGATTAAGTTGTTTGTGATTCCGATTAGTATCGCCTTTTCTAAATCCAGTTGTAATAAATTCCCTTTCCCCTTCTCTTCCGCATGAATTTCAAAGGTAAAAGAAAAGAAAAAAACTGAAATAGAGATGATAGCCGTGTGAAACTTCATTTGTCTCTGGGAAATTTACGATTTGAATTTACAAATTCCTATCTGTGATGTGACTTATAATTATAAATCACAAATTCCTTTGAGTCAGAGGACAATATTGTAATAAATTAGTCAAGCGCGATACAATTTCTGCTTACTAAAAACACAGGAATTCGTTTCATTAATTTGAAAGATAAACTGATTGAATGGCAAAGGAGCATTAACCTTGAGGAAACTGCATTATTATGCTTTGCGTCTGGTACCTTCTTCTGTTAATCCTATAAGTAATTTTTGCGCGATTTCATATTCTTTCTTTGATAATCCGGCAAGCACTTCGATCGATTCTCGCAGACCCTTTTTGGAATCGATACGTTTAATAAGCTCGTTATCGCTGGCCCTCTCTCGAAGAAAATCCGGAACCCTTTGTGGTGATTCACCTCGTAAAATCCATTCACGTCTAAATCCGTGAACCATTTCGATAACGATCGCAGAATCTTCTGGGAGAGTAAATCTACCACTGAGCCAACCGCTGATGGTTTGTTTAGACTTGCCGATCGTTCTTCCAAACTCAGTCTGATTTCCGCCAAAATGGGAAAGGATAGTTTTTAGTCGTTTATTCTGCTCTTTCAAATTCAGTCCGGTTATAATACTTTTTTGTTGACAAATGTATTAATATAATACCATTATCTCGACGAAGGTTTTCCATGAAACAAAAAAAATGAAAACGCTGGCCAAAAAACAACACAAAAGATGCTTAATTAAATAATTGAAATTCGAAACATTAAAAATCAGGTTATCCCATTGAATCTAAACATTCTATTTCCGACGATTGCGGGAATTATTCATATCTCCTTTGGAATTTACGTTTTTAATTTAAAACCAAAACAAAAGACTCAGTCTATTTTTTTGTTTTTAAATTTTTTACTTTCTACTTGGATGATAATTCAAGCCTTCAGAGTGTTTCTTCCGGTCGAATATCGAAACATAGCCCTTAATATCACATTCCTTCCGATCTCCTATGCTACGTTTACCTTATTTGCTCTTAGTTCAAAGATTGAGAACCCCGGAAAAAGACTTCCAACATGGTCTTATCTCCTCGGGTTCTTCGGACTAACCTATATAACCTTTACGTGTTTAACTCAAAGAATGGCGACTCTCAAAGATCCTCAAAACTTCATATTTGATTTGAATCTAAACTATCACCTTTTGGTTCTTTATTTGGTTTTCTGGATGGTATTAGCGATATGCGCCGTTACCCGAAAGATGCTAATCACACGAGGAGATTTTAAAGTCAGGCTCTTTTTAGTTTTACTAGGAGCGATGCTCGCGCTACCGCTCACGACGATCTTCGTCTATTTTTTACCTCTTTTCGGTATTTATAAACCTTATCTTTCTTCGGTCGGATTGATCATTGCTTCCATATTTTGGGCAGTTGCGATTTTGCACTACGACGCATTTCAAATCAAATCCAAAGTTATAAAAGGAGAAGATTTACCGATGATCAACAAAGCGGCTTCCGGCGGGTTCTTACGTGTATTAGAAAAACTAGATCCGATGAGATATATCCAAAAAAGTTCAAAACAGAAAGCGGAAATTACAAAAGAAATATTGATTCAGGATTACAACTTAGCGACGAACACTGGAGAGCTTTCTTTGGAAAAACGAGCTCAGATTCTTTCCAAAAAATTCGGAAGATACTTTAAGTAGAACGATTTTGTTTGGATACGGCCAACATCATTTGATAGATAAGATTTCGAGTTTCCGGTGGAATCTGATCGTAAAAAGCCAAAAGGGTATCTTCCGCTTTATCATTGGAAATTTTGTTCCAAAGATAATCCCTTTTTTTCATTTTTTTGATCGTTTCCGAACTTCCTTCCGAAGAGGTGCTCATCTCGGCGTTCCCCTCGCCTTTGACAAGCCAAAGACCGGATATCTTATGAACGGTTTCGATCTCCGCCGCCAGCTTATCAAGCAGCGGCCTCTTATCGTTACAAATATAACTGATGTAGTTCTGAGACTTTCCTATGGATATCGCAAAGTCTTCGTCGTTCATCGCGAGAATATTCTTAATCGCGTAACGAAGTCGTTTCCCTGGTGAGGAAAAATCAATATTTTCTAAAGGAATTGTGATAATTTTATTTGACATACATCACAAAATAGCTCAATAGTAAGAGATGAGCTTTTTATTCAATGGTTCTAAAGTATCTATCCTAAAGCCATTTTATGACAATCTTAAAAATAGAATCGATGTACAAAATGAGAATTTTTTTATAAAAAACTGATTTCAGGCGAAAACAGCAACGAGACCGATTCGGATTGTTTGTATCCATTCGCTTCTTGGAAGCAAAACGGTTATTTTAATTTTTTATTGGAGAATACAAAGTATGCTTAAATGGTATGATTTTCAAGATTTAGAAAGTTCAATGGGGCGGCTGATTACATTAAGGCGAAAACTAAACGCTGCGGCGCAATTCAGGTTGATAAATGAAAAAACTCCAAGGGAGCTTAGGCTTTATATTTTCGTTAGCCGCCTCATTCTTAAAAAAAGAATATTGAAACGAAGATTTGATTGGTCTCGAAATGAACTCAAGGTTATTTTTTCAGAAAAAGTAACTCTACAGAATAAGGTCAATGAAATGGAAAACTTGTTTCAAACCAAACTCAGTGAAAAAGAAAAAACACTTCGATTGGCAGTTGAGGAAAACAAAGAGTTGAACTTGCAAATCAAAAGATTAAAAGGTGAATTCTCTAAAATATGATTCCGCTTTTGTATTCTGAATTTTAAGTATTTTGAAAACCTAACTGCTTTGTTTACTATCAATCATGTCCCCTATTCGATTGCAATTTCACCTTCTCAGACTCCATTATATTTACGAGAATTGTTATTGATTTCAGCGCTTCCTGTCATGTTTTGAAAATAATAATGATTTTTTAACGAGGAAAGAAGATGAATTGGATAAATTTTCAAAACGAATTACCAACGATTAAGCCAGGAGATTCGATTTTACTTCGATCTGCTTCAGGAGAGTTTTTCGTATGCGAACTTACAAACGAAGGAATCTTGAAACGACCCGAAACCGGCTATAGATACTCGCTCCGCGACGCCACTCTTACTCATTGGTGCGAAATTATGGATCCTGATTTATTTAAAAATACAAATAATCTCAATTGATCCGGCCTTTCAAATTAGAAATGATCGATTGCTCTTTTTGATACATTAAAGTCCTTTAATATCTCTTTTTAGCAAGCGGATTGCTAAACCTATATCCCATTTTGGAATATTCTTTGCCGCCAGGTGCTACCACAGGATCAATCTATCTGCCGTTTTAATGCGAGCGTCTTATCAATAATGACCTCCGACAAATTTGCAATGAATTCCTTTTCTTGCATGTAAGTTGAATCCGGACTTATAAAATAATCAAATTTAGAGTCCTCGACTTCACCTGTGTTTTTAAAACAAAATTCATGCCGCTACCAAATCTCGCTCTTCGGACAATTTTCTGAATCTGACTAAATGTGGGAATTCAACTAAGTCCTTAAAGTAGTATTGAATATGATTGATGAGTCGTTCGGGAATCTCAGTTTGGAACTCAATTATCAAACCTTCATAGGTAAAATCAGTTTCTTTTAAAATCCTGTAATCTGCTTCTGAAAGTTTTGATTTTGAATACTCTAAAAAGTCCTCGAAACTTGCTTCCCGATACTGTATTTTAGTTTCGACTTCTTTTGCTATATTCTTCTTCGAACTATCGATGACTTTTTTTTCTCCATTTGAATCGTTTGGGTATTCCGTATTTTTTTGAACTGCTTTTTCTTCAACAAGCTCGTTAAAAATCACGTCCAATGCTTCTTCTGTCTTTTGGGTAAAAAAGCTTTTAATAAATTGAGCCTTTGAACGAATTACTGGATCGAGAATCGTAATTTTATTCGATTCAATTTTTACCCTGAGAGATAGCAAATGATCCTTAGTTAATCTAGGCAAAATTAAGGAGCCAATGTATTCACAAAAGTTTTCCCAGGTCGGGGCGACTTTAATGACCTGTTTTGTTTCCTTTCCTTCTGAAAGATCAGAGGCTCTTTCTTTTCTCTTTTTTTCGGACACTTTTTTAAGTGCTTCAAAGGTGGAAGGAATTTGAACACGATATGAATAAAGGGTAGCGATGCTTAGGCTCATACTTTGCCAATACATATCTGTTTCATATTCATCCGCTTTTTGAATAAAAATAAGTTTCTTCATTAAATCTGAAATCGTCTCAACTGTTAGATTGGAATCGTCTTTCGACCATTTCTCTAAAATGGCGGATTCTTTATTACGATTCAGGTCACCTGCATATTTTAAACCTGCACTTTCAACTTCAGCTTTTATTCCCTCTATGTACAGATTAGTCATAGATTGAGAGAACCGCGCGCTTGCGCGTTTTTTCTCCTTTTCATATAATGTTGTTTGTACTGTAATTTCAGGTTCACTTTTTGCCGGGTGCAAGGACTTCATGTTTTGCGGAGTGCTCGTGTCAGCGATTGGAGAGGTGTTATCAAAATGTGGACTGCCAGAATTGGAAGCAACAGAAGTGCGCGGCCATAATTCTTCGATATCACTTTCTGGAGTTAAGATCGCGGTATTTTTTGCCTGCTTCGGTCTTTTGTTAGAATTCCGAGTAAAAAGTTTTTTGAGGAATTCGGCCACTCTTGAAAGGTTTAATCGGATTACGGTTTTCTTCTTAACGTTTTTAGTTTTGTTGATTCCTTGAGATTTTTCAAACCATTCGTCTATAAATACAATTTCCGATGGCTCGCGGTAAATAGATTCTTTTAGGGATTTAATTCTATCTTTAGAAACCCAGACGAGAGTATTCGGTTTTACTCGATAAAGCGAGCGTAAGACTCTTAATGTCCCCTCTCTTGTCAGAGTTGATTCTCGATATACCATTCCTTTTTTTATGAGTCTTGAAATTGAATTGCTTATAGCGGTTTCAGTTTTTTCGAATCTATAAGCAAAGGCAATGTTTGTTAAAGTGCAGCCAGCAGATCTTTCTGAATTCTGGTGTATCACTGAAAAAATCGCTTTTTCTAGATCGGTAAGCCCCTTTCCATTTACGAGAGCATATTCAATTTTGATATACTGTTCGTCGATAAACGGTTTTCTGTCATTCGATGAAGGGAAACCGTAATTTATCTTTTGGGCATAGGTCAATTGCCCGTTGAATTTGGTATCTTCCACGTTCGTTTCCTATAGCGGTGCCAGACATACTTCGGGCTAGGCACGGCTGGGTTAATTGCCCTACTCTTTCAAAAACGGGGAACATGGATTAGGCATGGAGCCTTTTGGATGGTCCTCGATTTGCGATTTGCGGCCTAAGTGGTAGTGGCCGGTCCTAAGTTATGTCTTCTTAGAACGTACAGGACTAGAATTGGGTACGATACAAATGTCAAGCAAAATAATGAGACATAACAAATTATCTGGGGTATTGTGGAGGGAAGTCGGCCTGCGTCGACTACCACATCTCCGCAGGCCAGAATCGCAAATCTCGGATGAGATCTATTCGGTACTCTATAACCCGTGTACGGATTTGGGTACTCTTTTTTTAAATTGGAATAATAAATTTTTTAATCTGTTAAATATCTCACACGTGAGATATTTAACAGTCTGTCAAAGTTGGTTCGATTGCTCTTTGAGGATTGCGATTTTTCCTTCAATTCGTTTTACTTCAGAATCGATAAATGTTTTTACTATTTTTTTTTGCAGTGGAGTCAGCTTTGAACCTGAGCGAAATTTTTTATAAAATTCTTTCGCTCGGCGCGTATTCATCTGCGTTTCCGTTAAGTTAACAAGTTTTTCCGAAGAAGGAGTTTTGGTTTCAGCTTCGTTATCTAAGTCATCAACCATTAGTAAGGCTTCTCGAAGGCCGGTCTCGTCTGGGGATTTAATTTTTACTTTTCCCTTTGCAATTTTCATATAGCGTCCTGCCGACGCTCTTGAAAAAGTTAAATTTCTATCAAGCCAGCTTTCGAAAGAACCATGAGGAAGTTCAGATTTCTTTTTAAGAAGCAATTCTCCAACTAAAATGAATTTTCTAACGCCATTTGAAATATCATTTATGGCTCCCTGGTGGAGGTTGTTGATCTTTTCTGCATCAAAATCTTTGACATTCGAAACCTCTTTTTCATTTAAAGTTGTTTCAGGATAAGTGTATCCGGGATCTCGTTCGAGCATTGCGTTTAGCTTTTTTTCAGATTTTTTCATAAAGATAAAAGCTCCTCCGCTAAGTTTAAAAAGTATGTAAAAGCAGTGCTTTTTGTATTTAATGGTTGCTTCAGATTTTTCGCAGTTTTGATTCCGTCATTCGTATAGATAACGGAATGGGTCATTTTTAGTGATCTACCAGAAACTACCTGGGCAAGAAGTTCTTCTTTCGCAGGAGAAATATTGCTTCGTACGACTAAAAGTGGAATTTTTTTTCCGGTTTTTTTGGAAACAATATCCATTTCTTGATTAATCTTTCTTACGCCATCAGCATTGTGTGTGTCTTCTTCAAGAGGAGCTAATAGTAAATCCGATACTTCGATCGCAAAACGCATTGCATTGTTTAAGGACGGATGGACATCTAAAATGATGAAATCATATTCCAATGCAAAGAGTTCTTCAGAAAGCCTTATGCCAAGGGAGATATCGCTATAAAGTAGAAAATCCAATTGTTGAATTTTTCCAATAGTCGGAATAACATCGAAACCGTGATCAGAATTTTTCCAAATTACTTCTTCAAGAGAATGGAATCCTGTTACAGCAGAATATAAATTTCGTTTATCAAGATTTGCAATTTCGGGATGGTAACTTAGACAAATGCTGGTAAGGTTGTTGTTTTCTTCAAGGTCCACCAATAGTACCCGGTAGCCTTTAAAAGCGAGAGCCTGACCAAGTCCAACGGCGTCCGTAGTCTTTGCAACTCCACCTTTGTGGGCTACAAAACTGATAATTTTTCTTTTAAACTTTTGCGAACGAGCCATCTATGGAGAAATAGAAATGGTGTACTAAAATTTAAAAGCTGATTTTTTTATCTTTTAGGAAATTCGAAAAATAATAACGAAAATATTTTTGACAGGTAGAGAAATCATATTTAGGTTTATGATCGTGCCAGGCGCGCAACAAACCAGGGCGGGGCAAGTCACATAGTCCTGCCCACCAAATTCAAATCAAGGATCGTTAACGAACCTTGGCGGTTTTTCTACGAAATTATTTAAAATTTGAACCTGATTTTCAATTTTCACCTCAAATTCCTTTTCTCCAAAATATAAATCTTGAATAAAATCCATAATAAGCTTCCGGAGAAGTTCCTTTCTTGTTTCTGTATCCAACGTAATCACCATACTAAGTATATGTATAGTGACCCTTTTTCCCGGACCCGACAAAAAGAGTCAAGACCATACGTGGAAAATGTATTTTTTTGAAAGAACTCAAGGGCTGGAATTCAAACTCAAGTAATGCACTTCGAATTAACGAATGTCGCATTAGCAGAATTCAGAGCTTGCTTTTTAGGTTTCTTACCATATTCCGAATCATCTCCTGATCGTTAGTCGGGAGGAGAAGGAAATCCTCTATCATAACCCGAAGTCCTTTTGTCTGGGATATACTTCTAAAAAATTCAGATTCTTTTTTGAGAACGGCAACTTGTTCTTTTTGGTCGCTTTCCGTTATAAACATTTCTCCTTTTCCGGTGAGGAGCCACTTCTGGGAAATTTTGCAAATCGCTTCGATGGCTAAGGCGAAAATAAAAGGGATTTCGAGTTTTCCTGTAATATACTTGCTGATCGTTTGTTGGGTGGGGTTACCCTCGAATTTCTCCGTAAACTGAGCTTGTGTCAGCCCTAAAAATGACAAAGCTTCGGAAAGCCTTTCCCCTGGACTTTTTTCTCTTTTTTCCATACATTAAATCCCACTTGACAAATACGCCAAAGGCGTATAATGTGTTTCTGTTATTCTTAGATCGATTCTATGGGAAGTGTCTTACGAAAGGGATAAAAAGGCAAGTCGTTAATGGGACCACTGCAAATATTCTTTTTTAAGAGGGGAGAGTTCATTTAGGATTTTTTTAAGAAAAACAAATGAGAGACGTGAAAATGAAAAAAGCCCGGCTGCAACCGAGCTTTTTTTGGTGAGCACATTGAACTCTATCCAAGTTCGAGTGTTTACCTCCGTTTCCAAAAAGTCAATCAAATTTTTGTAATGGAGTTAAAACCATGAATAAGGACACAAGGGCAGGGTATATCGCTTGCGAAGCGATGCTCGCGTTTGAAACGTTTCGGAAAACACGAGGATATAGACCAAACGAGGAAGAAAAGGTAACGATCCTGAATGATCGCGGATATGTGAACGCATTGAGGGTGATTAGGTATCTGGAGTATTTAAAAACAAAGTTGTTAGAGGAGATAGGGCAAAAAAGCAAAGTTCAAAAATTTCAAGAATATACAGACCGAGTAATTTTACCTGCTTTGGAAGGCGGTATCTCATGGCCTTTATAAAAGCAACGAAGGAAAAATCAAAACTCAGAGCCGCGATGTTTGGACCTGCGGGAGCGGGTAAAACTTTTACAGCTTTGTCCATGGCGGAAGGACTCGGACAAAAAATTGCAGTGATAGATTCAGAAAAAGGCTCGTCTGCAAAATATTCGGATCGATTCACTTTTGATATTTCCGTATTGGAAGACAAGTCGATCGATTCGTATATCCAAGAAATAAAAATCGCGGGAAATCTCGGATACGACGTCCTTATCATCGACTCCGGTTCTCACGCTTGGCAGGAATTAATTGAAGAGGTGGACAGACTTGCGAACGCAAAATTTGGAGGGAATAAATTTGCAGCTTGGTCTGTAGGAACACCCAAACAGAAAAAATTCATCGCCGCTATCTATGATTTTCCCGGTCACTTGATTTTTACAATGAGATCCAAGACCGAATACGTTCTTGCGATAAACGAAAAAGGTCAGCAAGTTCCAAAAAGAATCGGCCTTGCACCGGAACAGGGAAAAGGTGTGGAGTCTGAATTCGATATTTTAATCGAACTCAGTGTAGACCATACGGCAACAATTACAAAGGACAGAACGGGTAAATTCCAAGATGAGGTTCTCGAAAAACCAGGGAAAGAATTTGGAAAAGCATTAGCCGATTGGTTATCTGTCGGAGCTCCTCCTGTCCCTAAACCTGAAAAAACTTCGAATGAAAAGTATCGCGGTCTTGTAGAGGCAATTCCAAGAATTCAAAGGGCAACCAATCTATCCGAAATAGAAAAGAAGAATGAACTTCTTAGGTTGAAAGATCGCTGGGAAAAGATAAAGGACACTTTTTTAGAAACTGAAATCCATTTCTTTAACGATGGTAGAAGTGAGTTAATCAATGCTCTGGGAGAATATGGTTGGGCAGAACCACCGGAATTTTCTGAAAATAATCTTCCAATTTCAAAACCTGTCATAACCCCCAAAAAAGAAACGAACAAGAAAACAGAATCTAAAACCCCAAAACCTGAGCTTGCAATAGCAGGAGTGAATGGATCCAAAACGAAAGAGGAGGATTTCTAAATGTATCCAGTTATCCGCAAATCAAACAAACTCAGAGAAAAACTGGACCGATACGAAATCGAACATTTGTCTGCGTCTTCTTTAAACGCATACATTACGGATCCGGCTAAGTGGGTTTTAAAATACATTCTGAAATATTCAGGAACCGGACCCTCTCTTTGGAGGGGGAACGGAATCGAAAATGCAATGAAAAACGTGGTCCTTTCTAATATGGCGGGATCGGAATACAGCGTAGAAGAGGCTGTTCTTTCTGGGGTCCGCGTCTTTGAAGAATCAGAAAAAGATTTTCTAACCAAAAGGGGAGGGGAGGTTTCCTTAGAATATTGCGAAAAAAAGGACAAAGAATTTTCATATATCGAACCTTCCATTCGCGCGGGTTATGACTACTTCAAAGAAATTCAGACCGCCGTATTTCAAAAGAAATTTGAGATCGATCTTGGAATCGAAATCCCAGCGATCGGGTATCTCGATTTTTTAACTCCTGACCGAATCATCGAACTCAAAACCGCAAAGAGTTTCCCGAGTGAATTAAAGGATTCCGTAAGAAGACAAGTTGCTTTGCAGTGTAAGGCGCTTTCTCTTCCGGCGGAGATTGTATATCTCGGAAAACCAACCAAAAATAAATCTCACGAAGGGTTTAAAAAATTCGAAATCCCGACCTCCGATATTGAGTCTTTGGTAGATGATTATCGTATGGCCGCTCGCGCGATTAGAAGGCTTCTCATGAATACGGATTCGGTAGAAGAGATCATCGAATTCGTTTTTCCAAACTATGACAGTTTTGTTTGGGATGAAGAAGAAAAAGCGTTCGCGAAAGAGCACTGGAGGTTCGCGGCATGAGATTTTTCGAGGAAATAAAAAGAAGGTTCAAAGCATACCAAAAAGAAAGGAGAGAGCGTCATGCTCTCTCCTTCGCCAACGAGGCTTCCAAGAAAGCAAACAAACGCGGAGCCGAGAACTTTTTTGTTCCGGCTCGTAATGGAAAAAGGTAGGAGAGATATGCAAAAAGAACCTATTTACAAACTTCTTAAATTTTACGACTTTTCTGAGACCAAAGAGCCGGACCTTTTTAAAAGCCCGGATGGAATGAGTGTTAGTATCGGCGAGGTGATAGTTGTTTGGAGATTTGGAAAGATCGAACTTGTAACTGATAGCCTGGAAAGGTTGGAAAACTTCTTGAATTGTTTTTCGATCCTTCTACCGAGTTCCAACTTAGAAAGAAAGTTCTACAAAATTTTCCAAGAAATCCCAGAGGCTAAAAGGGATTCGTTTTTTGAAAACTTAA
>NZ_JAFFPT010000021.1 GCF_016918785.1 Leptospira ainazelensis
CTTTGAACGATATCCTTGTCACCATCCGGGTTTATATCCCCAACGTAATTCCAAACTTCACCATCTCCTTTTTTTACTAGAGCAGGTGAAATATTCATCATTTGCTGTGTAAGAATCGAGACTAAAGGTGCGCCACCTAGAGGCTTACCAGACGCGTCCCGTAAATCATACATAGATTCTAGTTCATTACGAATTGTTTCCTGTTCTTTGGTTAACGGAAGAGTAATCGCCTTCATTTTTAAATTTGGGCGTTCGACTCCATTTTTATCGCCGGACTGAAAGTCAAAGTATTCCGATATCAAACTTTGTAAAGCTTGTGCGTTCTTAAAAGAACGAACAACTTGTCTATTTACTACTTTGCCATTTCCTTCGATTACGTTTTCGTATTTTGTTTCAACAAAGGTTCCTAAAAAATCTCGAATGTTAGAAATTCCGATTTTCTCCATTCTGCTTTTTGCGACGATTGATAGGAGTGAATATATTTGAAGAGGATTGTTTGTAAACGGGGTTGCACTTAAAAGCAAAACGTTTCGATCATGGTTTTTCTCAAGGATATGTCTTGCAGCTAACCAAAGTTTAATCCCTCGAGATGAAGGAGTCCCTCCAGTAATTCCATC
Source organism: Leptospira ainazelensis (assembly GCF_016918785.1). GTDB lineage: Bacteria > Spirochaetota > Leptospiria > Leptospirales > Leptospiraceae > Leptospira > Leptospira ainazelensis. The sequence goes on from NZ_JAFFPT010000021.1 coordinate 618, forward strand.
AAACTCATTGACGCCAATGTCATCTTCTTGCCCTTTTAATTTATTTTCGGCCTTTCCTTTAGTTGAAGCTACATCTACAAAAATATTATTGAAATTGTGAGCTTCGTCAACGGTGATATGATCAAAACCTACCTTATCAAAAAGCAAATCTGACCGAGTACCCTTGACTGCTTCTGAAATAATTGAATTGGATTTTTCATCCATTTGAGCTTTTTCTCTTTTCTTTCCTTTTACATCTTCCCTTAAGCTATCTGGATTATAAATCTGGTCTCTCACTTCTTTAGTTAGCTCTTCATACCGTTCATTGCTGAATCCAAATTGCGTAAATGCGTCATAAGACATGATCGTTACCATGCCATCTTCTACTTGAAACCCGTATTCCGATTTGTTCAAAGTATTAAGCTCTGGAGTTCCTATCATTTGATGCGGAATGTTCGGGAATCTTTCCTTGAATTCAAGAACCCAATTCTGGAGAACGGAGGTTGGCACTACTATTAATGGTTTCTTACATTTACCAGATTGCATCGCTGAAACATTCGAGGCCATTCCTGTCCAAGTTTTTCCTAAACCTACCTCATGAGTAGCACACCCAACGCCCTGTGCCATGAATCTTGAAATGAAGTTAGTTTGCGTTGGTCTAAAGTCTTGTTTATTCCCTTTAAATAGTTTAGACATTCCTTCTAAAACAACTGGAATTTTTGAACCGTCTATATTTACAATGGAATTGAATTGCTCATTCCATTTCCTGGTAAGCTCGGCCCTCTCCTCGTTGTTTAGGGACTCTTGTATAAACTGTTGAAATAGTTTATTTCCTATCTCTTTCCTTTCTTTCCTTTTTTGCTTATTCGTTTCTAATTTGGTAATTTCTCTAGATTCTTTGTCGTAAATAACTTCGTTTCTTCCTGTTACCCTTTCTCCATTAAGGTATGCGAGAATGTCCGATTTCGTTATAGTATAATTTGTAAAATATTCATTTGGTAGCCCGCCATCGTATCCGGTGATTTTACCCTGATCCTTCCCATATTTTCCGACCCGAGGTTCTCCTAATATGAATTTTTTGAACTTGTCGATAAGGCTCGTATTATCGTCAAAAATAAATCCTTTTGCAAATGGCTCAATTGGAGTAAGTATTATTTTTTCAAGTTTGACTATTTCCGGAAGAACCGAGGTTAAAAGAGCTTTCTGTTTTTTATATTCTTCTTGGCTTAGATTATCTTTTTCAATTTCTAGTATTCTGAGTTTTTCCGATATATCACCAGAAGCGTAAATAAAATCCGGATATATTTCATTCCTCATTTTAGACATTTTTTGAATATTGAAATCGTGAGTATCCGGAAGAGCGCCAGTAGGAAGCATATTTCGAACCATTTCTAAATCTGCTTGATCATATTTTTTCCCGTATTTTTGGATAAACTCTTCCTGTGTATAAACATCTTTTGGATCAATCTTCGCCTGAACACCTATTGAGCTCCGAATTGCATTTGAAATTTTCTCTTTTGTTTCACTCTTCTTATTTATTTTTTTAGCATCAACGACCGCTTTAAGCATTCTCTTACCTTTCGCATTTGAGTTCCCGACCATTCCTTCCGAGATTGCCTTTTTGTGATCCTCACTCATTTCATGACTAAAAGGTAAATTGAAATTCAAAAAATCAGAAATTTCCCCTTTTATATATTCTTCCTCTTTCCCGAAGCGATTTTTTCTTTTTTCGGTAGAACCAAAAACATGTTGTAGATTCTTTTCGAAATATTTTCCCGAAAATGCTAACGAGTTATCTTTCGAGTTCGTTGAATTCTTTCTTAAGACGATCACATCGGTTCCAATTTGCGTATTCCTAAATGCTCCTTCAGGCAACCTATATGCCTCTAAAAGTTCCGCCTTTTCAAATATTTGATTCTTCCATTTTTCATTATTAGCATTCAAAAAAGATTGAGGGACTATGAAAGTGAGAATACCGCCTTCTTCGAGAACGTCAATGCCTCGGTTTATAAAATAATGTTCATATCTTTTCCAGCCCTTACCCTCTATCGCTTTATATTTTCCTTCCATGGCTCCATAAGGGGGATTACCTGCGACAAATTGAAATTTTTTACCTTCGTATTTGTCACCGACAGATTGATTTTTCGAATTTATAAATAACGTTTCGAAAGCCTTGTCCGAAACATTTGCATATGGATTCAAGATTTTGGCAATAGAGTAGGCCGTATTATCATCAGGGTTATATTCCATCATATCCCATTGATATCCTTCTCCTTTTCCGTTAGCGAATCTACCTGTCCCCGCTGAAGGCTCCAAACCTTTATCACCTTCTTTTACATAACGGGAAAGAATATCCTGCATTTTTTCGACAATCTTTGTGGGTGTAAGAAATTGATAGAGCATTCCTCTATTCGCGTCTACAATATCATTCGTTGTTTGTCCTCCCGAACCCTCATATAATTTTAGAATTTCTTTCTGCTCGGGGCTCATTTGATCAGGAGGAGTCGATGCAAGTATTGCTTTGCATTCTAGATTTATTTCGTTTTGCTTTTTATTGCTCCAGAGCCCGCGAAATGTCTTTAACCCGTCTACAACGGACAATGCCAGTGATTCTTCTTTTGTTATTCGTTCGTCGCTTGAAATTCCTGAGCCAGATCGATTTCCAGAGTGCCTGCCAAAGAGAGAAGATTTTCCACTGTTGGTTCCACTTTGTCTACTTTCGCCATTTTTAGAAGGCTTTGATAAACCCATTCTGGATCCCTTGTTGGAAGTGTTTTGTAATTGGATGCTGTTATTTGACTCATTACCTCTGCTTGATTTCCCATTTTCTTCTCCATAGAGATCATATAATATTTTAAAAATCGATTTTTTGAAAGTCGGTTTCTCTGAAATTTTATTTGAATTTTTCGCAGTAAAATTTGTGACCTGATTAGATTCGGTCCGATTTCCGATTAAAGTTGAATTTGATTCTTTTGCATTCTTTTCTTGATGAAATTTTGCGTCGATTTGTGATTTGATTTCAAAATATTTAGTGAAGTGTCTGGTCCATTCTTGAATGGTAATTCCCTTGGACTCGATTTTATTCGACTCGTATTCGCGCTTAGGAATTGATTTTGCGTCTTTTTTTTCCGTCCCAAAGAAATTCGTAATTGCTTCTAATATTTTTGAGAATCTCTTTTTTTCTTCGTTATGTTTTTGAATCAGCTTCCACTGTTTTGATTTTTCACCCGAATCGGATATTTTTCTGTAAATCCCGTCCTTCCTTACTGACTCCCTTCCAACTTCATATTTACGCCCTTTCAAAAATCTCTGAATAATTTCGTCGTGTTTCATACGAAGAGCGACAAATTGAAGATATCTTTTTCATTGCAAGATTTTAATGCGACAATCCGGAGATAATTTCTGAAAGATCAAGATTTGTTTGATCCATTCGCGCAACCCACTCTCTAGGTTGAACTCTATCCGCCAAAGCAGAAAACTTTGTAGAAGGAAGAATTCTAAACTTTGGATTATATCCGTAGACTATAGAAACTTGATCGGGAAGAGAGTCGCCTTTGAGTTGCAAGAATCTAAATTTCTCGACAGAGAAATCTGTATATTCTCTTTCGAAAGAATGAATCGAGTATATTTCTCTTACCGGAGTATATTTTATTGGATACAGACCGTCCTTATTTCTTTTACAAATTTCTTTCTCTGTGATGAGTGAATTCAACAATATAATCAAATCGTCTTTCGCAAAATTTGTAGTAGAACCGACTACAACATCAAGATCGCCTACCTGCAAATCCACACCAGATTTTCCCAATCGTCGATCTTTTGCCTCAATCATACGATAACCTATTTTAATAGGCGAAAACGAATCGAAAGTTATTTCGTAAATCGTCCCTTTCGAAGATATATCCTTGAGATATACGTTTACAAGATCGTGTTTGAAATCGGAAAGTTTTGAGAATTTATCTTCGGTCGGCCTTTTCCACCATATCTCTTTTACGTTCGTTACCAATTTATTTGGGAAGATACCTAAATTTAAAACCCCTCCGTCGTAATTTTGAATGAATGTAAGCTTTTCATCCTTATCAATTACGGAAATTTCATAATCACAACGAACTAACATATAGGATTCGAATTCCCTTTTAGGAACGCATCTAATTCTGTTTCCTTCGGTTTCTTCTATTTCTAAATCAAGGTTTCCGCCATCCTCTTCAGCGCGCACCACAAACAAATTTCGAACTTTTTTTATAGGTCCGTATCGAGTATAAAGATCGTTTCCATCAAACTGTTGGTTTTGAAGATCCTCTAATGGAACCCTAAAGGTTTTATCAATTCGATATAAAGAATCATTTTTCCCTGGCAAAGCCATGAGTTGCTGACTGTTTGTATCAGGGTTTGGGAAAGTCCGTAACCAAATAACCGGCTCGCCTTGCCTTTGAATTAAATCGTCTGGAGGATTCGGATTGAATGTGGAAGGGCCGATTTCGACTTTGAAAGTGTTTCCACCTGTTTTTAGAAATTCACGTCCCATATTTGAAAAAAGGTCCCGCTAATTGATATTCTTGATTTTCTGCATAGTTTTTTACTTCATAATAAATTCTTGATTCATAGATAAGAAGGGAATCAGAACATCTTCTTAGAATATAAAATTGTTCGTCGAAACTAAGTTCGTAATTTAGAATCCGAATCAAGACAATTTTTTTAATCGCGGAATCGATATAATAAAGATTTGCTAATTCCATTTTCCTCCCTCACGCTTTTCGATTTCTATCGCCTCTTCTAAAAGCTCAATTCGCTCCTCTCTAGATAAGCCAGAGCCCTCTAAATCGATTACCATTTCGCCGACGATAGATTTTATAGAAATCAAAAGCATACCGACAACCTGGATTTGCCCTGACTGAATATCATGGAGTAGCCTCGACAAAGCACTTTCGCAATCCTGATATTCGTTATATTCTCGATTTAAGGCCATCGTATCGAGAACGACCTTTCTTCGAATACGAGCATCTGGCCTTTCCTTTTTTAACCGGGCAATCTTCTCTTTGATATCCAATAGTTTAAGATAATACTTTTGTTCCCAGGGATTCGAAAATTTTCGAACATCAAGTGGGATTTTAATTCCATTTTGGTTTAAGTCCCAACTACACGAAGCATCGATACTATCCAATTGTTCTTCATACCAGTTAAACATTACATCATACGTCGCCCTTTTGTAAAAATCGCGTAATTGATCCCGCTTTCAACTAACGCAGAAATACGTCCTGCATTGAAAGCCATCGAAGCTTCTGTCCAAGCAAATCGTCGAAAGTTTCGGTTCAATCTCAACGTTAAAAGAGACGACTCATCCCCATTTAGAATTTTAAGATATTCATCTTCCGATAATTTCCCCTTTTCTACAAGTTCAAAAAGATCGGGGTAGGCCATTTCAGATTGAAGTTGCTCCATGGTTTTCCCTTCCGAGATTGCCGTTGAAATCATGTCTCGATACATCGAAGACAAATATTCATAAGGTTTACCACCACGAACAGGGTTACCCTCCGAATCCTGAATTACGTTTCCCTCTTCATCACGTTGATAGATTGCAATCCATTCGGAGGCATGGTTCTTTGAATATTCCGCGGCCAATTCTCTTTCTCGACTTTTAGGAATGATTTCTTCAAGCGAATTACGATCTTCTAATCCAAACCCAAGTTTGTATTTTAAAGCTCGATCATAATCTTCGATTCCCATCTCATCGATAGTTTCAGTCGGAAGTTTCAAAGCGCCACTCAAATATCCCGACAGATACCCTAAAAGTGTTCCGGATTCTCCGATTTCTTTATAAACCGGATTCCAATCTCTTTCCAAAAATTCAAAAAGCCATTTTTCAAAATCAGGTTCGGAATCTTCTTTCTCTGTAGGCTCTGTTTCTCTCCCAATTTTTATTAAAGGTGGACGATCCTTTGGGAAATTCTTTTCAAAAATGCTTGGAAAGTATTTGCCGATTGTTTTCTTTCCCCAAGAGAAGATTCCTTTCCGAAAGAATGTTTTGGATGCGAAAATTTCCGGATCTTTTGGACCTATGACACAATATTCCAGCCACTTTAATCGATCTCCGACCAGTAGCTGGAATTCACGCCCGGCACGTCCGCGTAAAAAAGGACTTTCAGTGTACCAGTTCTGCGAGGAACGAATCAATTGCCGATGACCAAAGTGAAAGTTTCGTTTTTTTATCCGTAGTTTGATGAAGAATACCTTCTATAGCGCTGCTGAGCCTATCAAAAGAGTCTGTATTCACGGCCTTGATAATTCTTTCCGCAATTTCATTCCAATGTTCTGCGGGAAATTTTTCGGATTCTACTCCTTTCGAGGCAAGCAAGTCGATAACACCGGAAATATTGCTTTTTAAAACTCTATTTTCCGTAGAGAGAATTTGAAGGATGCTCTCGTAAAGATCGAACTTCTTTAAGTCGGAAAGAGCGTCGATGATAGGTTGCAAAATTCCCGAGGCTTCTTCCTCTTCAACAGATTCCACTTCCGAAGAATCTGCACTTTGGTTTTCCGCGGGAGCAGGGGGATTTTCACTTCCCGGTTGTTCCTTCTCAGTTTCTTGTTCGGGAGTAGTAGGTGCCGGAATCGGATTCTTATTTTCTTCAACTTCAGCTTTTTTTTCTTCGTTCGAATTCTCTACCGGTTCCGTATTGTTTTGGTTTTCCGCGGGAGCAGGGGGATTTTCACTTCCCGGTTGTTCCTTCTCAGTTTCTTGTGTTTTGACTTCTTCAGACATTTTATACCGCCTTATTTTTTACTCTTATGAGTGCGCGAAAACTATTGAGTTCCGGGTTCCGGCATGATAAAGTCCTCGTCGCTCCAAGGTAAGTCCTCATCTTGATCGGTTTTTGATTCTTTGCTTTGAAGCGAACCTTCTTCATTAGGAGGATTTTGATCTCCTTCCGCGGGATTCCCTGGGTAGGAAGGTTGGCCGGCTTGAGATCCGTTCCCAAGTATTTTGCTAAATTCCGCAGCATAGTATGGATTTCCGATTAACATACCCATTTGAGAAAATTTCTTAGCTTGGTCATCCGAGATCACACCATTCGTTTTATAAAGGTCGGCGAGTTCTTTCATCGTCGGTCTATCTTCCGCTTTCAAAATATCATCAAGAGTTCTAAAGGTTTTGAATTGTTTATCATAAAGATCCGCTTTCTTCGAAGATTCATCGACCTTGATTCCGTTAAAAATCAATTTGTAAGGAGAATCATCTTGTGGATCATGAACTTCATTCAAACAATCTCGATGGAAGGCCATTAGGGAACCGTGTGAACGGTCCCGAGCAAAATGCTGTCTTCCATCAACGGAAGGTTCCGAAAGGGTTGCGGACTGATTCAATTTCAATCCCAATTGAGCAGGATCGATTCCATACCTAGCGCAAATCAAAGATGCAGTCATCTGAAGGAGTTTATCGAATTCGAAATCATCGTTCACTTCTAAGTTATGGACTTGGATTTTTCCCGCACCAAAAAGCATAGGAAGTCTGAATCCGCTTCGCGCGCCGAAATATGCGTTTTCCCATTCAAGCTCCAACGCTTCTTGGGCGGCTTTTGAAATGCTACCTTCGCTCGTTATCAATGCTCGAGGAGGGTTTCTGGAATTGAATCTATCCGCGTTATGTTTTATGACAAAAATCAACGACATGATCTCTAAGATACATGACTCGATCGGGGATATGCCGAAACCGCGGAATCTTACATCGGAAATGTTGTTCTTATGCCGGAGAACAATCCTTCCAGCTTCGTAGACTTCCGTAACCTGATTTCGGATCATCTGAACGTGAGTAATAGATTTGTCGCCCTTATATCCTTTTTTCGGATCCACTCGAAAGATCGTGGCCGGGTCAAGGTAGGTCATATCAATCAGTTCGTTTCGTCTGTTAAATGTCCTCTGGTAGGCAACTGTATCGATCGCGAGAGTATCCCTCGTAGCCATTTCAAGCACTTCACCTAAGCGCTCCCGTTCGCGCCAAGTAGGAAGGGATTTGTCACCCATAATAAGCATTAAATGGCCGAGGTTGTCCATTTTGATTTTGTCTTCCGGAGAAGGGGACTTCCGTTTCTCCTTCATTGCGATGGAGAAACCGGGATCTTCGTCGAGATCGCAATACATCGAAACATCGTCGGCAAGAATTTGGTGAATAGAGCCTATTAAGGAAGAGGAATATCCGATATCCCGTAGATCGAAAGGATCTGGACGGAAAACGGGTCGGCACCGAATCCCTTGTGAAAGAAGAACGTATTGATCATCGACGTAGATTGGATCCTTTGCATCTTTCTGAGTCCGAAGTAGCTCATACATACGATTATTCAAATTGATTGCTTGATCAACAGTCGCCCTTGTCGGTCCGTAAAAACTGCTTTTCCGAAATGTAGAAACGTCCATGTGTCGTGGATCGGATTCTTCTTTCGGAGGAGAATTTGAATTTGTTGGCGACGCTTTTCCTTTTACTTCTTTTTCGGTGCGGAACTCCTTGGGAGTTCTATAATGAAGATTCTTTTCGTAATTCTTTCCGCGAGGTCGTGCCACGGAAAGAGGACAATGGGGTAACGTTTGAAAACATTGCAAACCTTTTTCGTTGATCCCTGAGAGGTTTTTGATGAGTTTTCAAATTAATTGAAAATGGTTTGAAAACGTTTGTACTAAATTCATTTTCGGTGTATCATTCGAGGATTCTAATATTCGAGAGGAAAAAAATGGAATTCAGAGCAGTCATTCTCATAGCCGACGGTAATAATGGGAATCCAAAGAAAGAAGATGTTTCAATCAAAGACCGACTTCCGGTATATTTTGGAAATGCTACGACACCGATTTCTTCAAATGATTCTCAATTTGGTGAACTCAAATCAACCGAATGGGAAGGTGATATACTTATCGGAACGTTCACCATCCATAAGTTATTCCCAGCTATTGAAGGAATAATAGATACTGATAGTTTAAAACATACAATCACCGGAGTTCGGCTTTCAATAAGCCCAAACCAGGATGAGAGAATTTTGCCAATTCAAAACGTAGTAATTATCTCAAAATCAATTCCGCAAGATAAAACTGAATTAATTAAATCTATAACAGAAGGCCTGGAGAGAAGCAATATAAAAAATGAATGTACCGAACCGAAACCCAAAACGATTCCAATCCCACACCCTTCCAGAAAAAGGATATCTGAAAAATGAAGAGGACAGTTGGAGAACAGGTCGTGTTTTATATTAGCGAGCGCAGTTCTCGGTATGTTAGATTTATTCACTGGAAAAGTGTTGCAATATAAGAATCCTATGCCAATTCATTGATCGTGAGTTACATATTTCAGTTTCATTTTGTAAAGTATATATTGAGTACGATGTGTAAAGGATGAATGGGTACGTTTATGAACATATGTTCATTTATGGGACATAAAAGCCATTATCGGAAGTGACCTGTTGAAATTGTCAATCTGCAAATATTTTAAAGAAGTTGTTAGACACTTCGATTATAAAGTAAGCTCTAAATTAGAATATTCCCATTCGAAAGAGTGAAATTCGCTCCTCCATTAATATCAAATCTAATTATTGATTCAGGGAAATGTGGACCTTCGCAATAAACGCATAACTCAAGGTCCACATTGAACAATCCGTTTAAAAACCCGTTTCTAGCTAAATTGAAATTTTCCAATAAGTAACGGATGTTCTCATTAGATCTTCTGACTGTAGAGGGCACATGAATCCGTTGAGCAACGCCAATTGAGCCAATCATTAATTTTGTACCTATTTCCACTACACCTGCATTTATCGCAGCTGTTAGAATATGTTGAGTGAATCTTTGGATTTGTTCTTCAGTCATAAAATTAAAGCCAAATAATTCAAAAATATTAAATTTAGTATATAGAAAAACATTTATAGTTTGCGAAAATACAAATTTTATTTATTAGTTTTCTAATTTTCCGAGAATTTTCGATTTCTATATTTTTTAATCTCAAATTACTTAAAATCTAAGGGCCGATTTTTTCCGTATTCTTATCCAAATCCTCATTTCAAAGCATTCTGCTCGATGGAGAATTTTTTCTCCGTCGAGAAATGAAACCGACAACCCGGTGATCGACGATCCAAACAAAAATCGAATAAAGTGTTTCGCTAGTAAGGCGCGATTCTTAGTTTCGCTCTCAAGACTAGCGAATCATGTTCGCGTCTATACTAGCGAATCCTATATTAAAAAAAAGGAAAATACAATACTTAAAAGCCGCGGCGCTTCGCTTGTTCTCTTCTGAGTTGATTTATACTTTTAGCAATGTAACCTTCGGGAATAACCGAATCTTTCTCGGATACGTTTGTCTTTTGAGAAATTACAATTGCCCCCGTTCTTTCTTCCGAAGTTAGAAACGAAACAGAATTCCCAAGTTTTTCTACTATCAAACGATGTGCCATTTCGGTTGCGTCGGGCCCGTCTTTCTTTTTAAAAGGAAATTCATCGAATTGCTCTCGGAGAATTTTCGAGTCTTCTCTAAGCAAGAGTTGCCCGGTAGCAATCGGAACTTGAAGAGCTCCTTCAATACGTCGGATTTTGTCTCCAGCGTTTTGAATGCCGACGATCGGAACGATGATCTTGTTTGCAAGAGTCAATCCCAGTTCGTTGTTTTCTAAAGAGCAAAGTTCATTCCAGTCTTCCAGGCGCGTTCTAAAGCCATCCAGAAAGTGTTCTTGACCCCCATTGGTCTCTATACCCGCGACATCCCAAGGAAACGCTTGCAAAGCCTTTATAAAGTCCTTCTGAATTTGATCTGGACGCCTTCTCTCAATATCAGAATAGAGTTCGTAGAATTTTCCTGTCGGCGAAAGTCCAAGTCCAACGATTGCAGAAAAATCCGATCGCTCTGTTTTGCCTAGAGATAAGTCGAGCGCTAAAGCCAACTGCCAACCAGCAAATGATTCAGGTCTTTCGTATTTCCAAGTTTGGATCAGTCCTTTGAATTTCTGTCCGACTTCAGGAAGAGGATCGTTCTGTCTTTCTTGCGCGAATGTAATTGGATCTTCGTCTCGCTCTTTTTGGAGTAAATCGAGAGGCGCGCCGGCCGGCCACGATGATCGCTCGGTCCCGTCTGGGTCCGTAACCAAGGCTTGATATTTCTTCCGGATCCATTCTTTGTAACGTTCGGAATTAAAAACGTATTCCCCTACGCAATTCGGTGCGATCGTCGTATAAGAAAGGATCGCATCGATCCCCCAGACGGTTCCGAGCTTGAGCGCGGCACGTTCCAACCAACGATATTTCCGACGCATCGTCGATTCACTCTCGACATCTTTTTCTTCGTCTGGATCATCCATGAGAAGCGCATCGGGTCGGAAGTTCTTATGACGTTTCCCGCGGATCGCGTTCCCCCAACCTTTTGCGATAACCCGGAACCCTCCCATGAAAACCAAATCGAAATCTGACCACGAAACGTTTTGGCCCTTAATATCTTTCTTCGGTAGAAGTTCCGGAAAATCTTTTGCAAGTGCCGCGTTGTCCTCTATCTCTTCCTGGATCTTACGTAAAAATTCTTTCGCCTGATTCAAAGTGGAAGATATCAGAATAGGGAATTTCCAGGTTCCGGTCAAAAGAAGCCAAAGGACTCCGCACAAAGTTAGAATCGTCGACTTACCGAACCCGCGGGAAAGCGCAACGAGGGAGCGAATCGGTATCCGGTTTTTACTTCCATCCTTATTCCGGGTAGACCGGTAAGATTGAATCAAATGGATGAGCTCCATTTGTTGCTCACCGAACGGTATGGAAAAATAATGGGGAAAGTAGTGACGGCAAAAGAAAAGGTAAGATCCCCTCTTCCCCGTCGCTCGCTTCCGGCAGATATTCTTCTCCCGATTCGCCCCTACTACTTTCGATTTGAGTCTTTCGGAAACGTTCCGGACCGCTTCTCCAAGGATCGAAGGATCCACATTTTCATAAGGAGTCCCTTTGAGGAGCTCTGAAAGATCGATCTTCACTCCCCCGCTCCGGTGGATATTGTCTCAAGAATTTTTTCCTCAAGAAATGCCTCAAGGCCGGAAAGAAGTTTCTTCCTCGCCGATTCGGACTCGGCTTCTGTTTTATTTTTAAGGAGGTATTTCGAAGAAGATAAATGGGAAATCACCTGCTGGATTTCTTTCGAACTGACTTTTCCCTTTCTTTTTTTTAGTTCCGCAATCCAATCTTTCAAAATCCCGTATAGGTCGAATGCGATCAAGTCCGCGTTCATACGCATCGCGTCTATTCGCCGCGCTGCTTCTTTTTCGTAGGCTTCTCGAAAACGTAAAGCAACTGTCTCCTCTGAATACAACCAGCGCTTAATCGTAGAGTCGGCAACTCCAATGACCTTAGCAGTTTGAGCGATTGTTTGGCCATCCAAAAGTAAAAGAATTACTTTGAACTGTTCCGGATCTACGTTCTTATATGGGTTTTCGTAAGGGGGTTCGAATGCCTTAGTTACTTTCCGATCTTGTTTGGAAGAAGATTTCTTATTCGGAGCGGTTTTTCCGCTTTGTCCCCTTTTGGCTTGTTTTTTCTCCACAGGGCGGGGACAAAGTTTCGGGATTTTCTAAAAGTCAATTCCTAAAATGAATCTGAAATGTTGGGCACATCCATTTCTATTTGGATTTCTTTTCTTTCTTAATTTCTTCTTCGATAAACTCTTTGAGTCCCTTAATCTTCTTTAGAGCCGGATCCTTTTTTATCGCGAGTCGGACATAGGTTTGTAATCCTCCGACTTTTTTAAAATCGCGGGTGTATTTTTTTTGCGTTTCAGAAATCTTGGTGATCTTTTTCTTTATCGCGTCCTGTTCGTTTTTAAGATCCTGAAGGAGTTGTTTTTTTTGGAGCTCCGATGACCACCAATCTGAAACTCGGTTATTAAAATACAAAATCTCTCCATCGAGAAGATCCGGAAGTTCTTTGATTGGTTTTTTCTTTTTTGAAAAGATTTCTTTCCGAATTTCGGAGAGATCCCGGTCAACTGTTCGCAAAGGCCATCCAAATAACTCATGAATTCTAAGTCTCAAGGGAGTTTTGAATTCACGAACACTTGAATACTGGTTCCCAAAGGCCCCTCCTCTTTCGTCTTGAATGATTTCTATTTCTTTAAACCAAATCTGTATGACTTGTTTCCGGTTTTCCGGCGAATAATTTTTCGCCCAATCGTTTCCCGCAACCATGACTCGAGCACGAACCCAATCCGTTAAATCAGTGAGAACTCGTTTACATGGTATCGTTGAAAACTTTGCCTTCTTAGATGCACGGAATCGGCGGGCACCGTTTAAAATTTCATAATTTCCGTTCTTATCTGGTTCCTTTGTGATATAAATCGGAGTTTCGACTCCTTGCTCGGCAATTTGTTTTTCAAAAGCCTTTTGTTCATCGTCGGGAACATCCCGCATGAAGTTGTCTTTATGGATTACAAGTTTATCTAGCGGGATTTCTTCAACGGCGGAATATCGGATTTTAGGCATAAGAGACAAATCCGGGGATTTCGCATTATGTCGAGAATTTTTAGAACCCGGATTTATCCGTATTTAGAAAACGATTAAAGTGGAGGATATGCGAAAATCCCGTTCCTCTCTTCTATATCCAAATAATTGGCGTTTCCACTGATCGCCGGCTTAATTTGCAAAAGATAGCCTCGTAAATTTGAAAGTGAACTTGCTTTTAGTTTATTTGGAAGCGGGAAGTTACACGGCCCGGTGAATTGAACATACATCGTTACGTCGTTGTATTGGAGATTTAAACTAAACGGAAGTGGGAAAAGATCAGACTTCGAATTTGCGGCAATCGTTCCGAAATCATGAAACGAAGGCATTCCGGAATTTACCGCGGAGGAATTCGCATTGCACGTCGAGTTATCATAAATTTTCACTGCGACGGGTGCAGACGTTAAATTTTCGACCCTCAGCAAAGTGTCCATTCTAACAAAGGCGCCGTAAAGGATCGAAGCAGAAATAGGATCATTCTCGTCTTCTTTTTGATCGTGTTTGCAATCTAAAAAGAGTATTGAAATACAAAGTGAAAGCGTGATTTTCAAAAAAAGATTTTTCATATAAATTCCTACCAACATATTCCAGCAAAAAAACAGGCGGCACCTAAATCAAAAGAATTTATGGAAACCGAAAAATTTGCGACTGAGTTATTTGAATCGACGACCGTAACTACAAAATAGTATTTTCCAAGAAAATTCCCCGTCGGTGGTCCGCTCAAAACTCCGTCAAGAGACATTACTGCACCAGGAGGAATTTCTCCATTCATATACCAAGTATATGGAGGGAATCCTCCTTGTGCTGAAAACGGAATCGCGTATGAATCGAAAATCCATCTAACTAAACATTCTGGTTGGCAAGTAGAAGAGCTGATACTTGCCGATTGGCCGTTTGCCAAAATAGAATAGTTCAAATTTATTTGCAGGTCCTTCCCATCTAAGTCTTTACCTTTTACTACCAAAGTTTTGTGAACGCCTTTCGGAACATTCTGTTCTAACTGAAAAATAAGCTGATCGTTATAAATGTCTTTCCTCTTTAATTCGAAATTATTTCCTATAAAATTTCCTATTGATCCGGAAAGGATCACAGAATTCCCATCCACGGATTTTGAAGTTTGAAGGGTCACAGTTGTATTTGGATAAATTGTAGAACCATTAGAAGGAGAGATTGATAAAACATTTGCGGGTAATGGTTCCTCGCCGGTCGAAAGAAATCCGGAGTAAAATGTTTGAATTGGCGTTCCCCCAACTCCATAGCATCGATCAGCGGGAGCGCATCCGGTCTGTCCACCGAATAATCCAGCGTCTTTCCCGCATTGCTTTCCATTTACATCCGATTGCCAATATAAACCATCCGCACAGTAGCCTACAGTATAACCGGCATCACAACTTACGCATTTTCCAGCGGCGGGATTTGGAGGAATCTTACTCGCATCCGGAAGATAATCGCAATAGTGGGGCTTTGCTCCTGATTTAGAAGTATCCCAATATGTGCATATTCCAATTGCTACAAATAGGACTTCCTTTTGCCCGCAACGCATATACGAAACAAAGGAACTCGCAACTAAAATAAAAAGCAGGATTAACTTAGATGACATTTTCATTGAGCAGCATTCCTATACGAATCTAAAACCGCTTTAACCGCCGGTTGATCAAAAATACTTTTGTTAAGATTGTAGTTCGTTTGTTTTAAAGAATCGATGATTGCTTGCTTTAAGCTATCTTGATTGATTGGAAGTGACCATTGAAAATCAGAGTTCTTGTTTACTTCAACATCCCTGAGAACTGAAATTTCATTCTTTGTCAAAACATAGAGGTCTTCATTTTCATAGGAAATTCTTATCTTAACCGGTTCTATAATCTTCCGAAAAGGACGAAATTGCAGGGAATCCTCGAATACATTTACGATCTTTAAATTTTGATCTAAAGTATAAATGGCATCTTCTACGTTACTAAGAGCATAAACAATTCCGTCTTTATTTATTGCAACACTACTGATGTAAGGGGCGCTATATCCTTTTCCTGAAGAGGACGTATATATAAACGAATCACTTTTTTTCTCAAGTTTGAAAGACAGATTCTCATTTTCTTTATACACTGAAATTCGCTTACCAACATTTTCAGAGACTATGAGAGTTTTTAGATTTGAAGAATATGAAACATCTATGATTCCTATCGGGGTAGGGGATAGAGAAAGATCGTTAACCGAATTGTCAATTATAGAAAATATTTTTAGCGAACCAGAAGGAGCCCTAAAGAGTATCTTACCTTCATCAATTTTAAAGTTAAATAACTTCGAAGCTTGAATCGTTGAATCGTTGCAGGAAGGAGTTTTGATAACCGAACCGACCGCTGTATATTGAAAACAAGAATTTATAAATCCGGTTTTAGAAAGCAGAAGAATTCTTCCAGAAGGGTGAACAAGTATTGATGAATAGTTAACAAGCGACGGATCTTGGTAGTAAGAAATCTTACCTGAATTCTTGGAAAAAATAATATTCCCTTTCGTAGGATCCAGAATAAATAAATTTACGTCGCTGGGCGCCGATGTCGGGTCTTTGATAATCGAATCGAACGAGACGATTGAAAAATCTTGTATTTTACGAAGTTCCGGAAAGTTAGGATCGTTGTTATACAAAAATCCAATGTTTTCAACTACTTCAGGGTTTATCTGGAATCGCGTCTCCGGCGAGGAAATTATTTGAAAATCCGCGCCGCTCCCAGTGCCACTTATTCCATTTGCAAAATTTGGATTTATTCCAATTGCCGAAAGCCAAAGTAAATTACTTGGATTAGAAACTTTGCTACAACTTACAAGAATAAGGAACCCCAAAGCAACGCCAACTGATCCTATTCTTCTCTTTTCCAAAAATCCTATTTTTGACATATTTATCCATTTTTTTCACAGAATTGTTTATGTCAAGTTGCCCTTGAATGATTTTCGAAGCTTTTGATTCAAAAGTTTTACCTTTTGTTCCTTTTAAAAGTTGAATTTGTGAATATCCCTATCGAGTATTTGCCAATGGAAAGATTCAAGACATGAAAAATCCGTACAGAGACATAGTTCACGACGAATTTATCTTAGGATTCATGCAGGAAGGGATTGATTCAGACGATAGCTCAGAGCAAATAGAAAATGTTTTATCCGCGATTTATCACTTTTTGACTAACGGTCTTTTATCTCGATACAAGACAGCTCGCACCCACGATCTACAAATCTCACTTTCAGATTTCTGTGATGCAATAGGTGAAATTCAAGAAACATTGTTCCGGCAAATTCAAAAAGATACGTTTATGGAGTAAATTTTCCTGATGAGACATGATTGGCATTATCGGAAGTGACCTGTTGCTCAATCGATTACTAACTTTCCATCTTGATCAGTAAAATATATTCTACCACTTGCATATTTGAGGATCCTGGATGGCACTTTCATGTTACTAAGGGTTATATGTAGCTCAGGCACGAGCCTATAAAATTGAGTAGCGGTATTCAATATTTTAAATTCGTTCAACCTTGCCTCAATCTGCTCTTTATTCAAATCGCAAACATTGGAGATTGTAAGAGGTATTTCAAAATTTATTGAATCAAGGACTAAGGATATAACAATCGTTTGTCTTTGGTTTTGTTTTCCAAACTCCAAAATTGCGTTTGTAATTTCAGTATATTCAAATTCATTCATATTGCAAGTAGCTCATGTTCTCCAATAAGAATCAAACGAAATTTAAAACAAATTTTCCTGAGATAATTCCGAAAAAATGAACTCTTTTGAAACTTCTCTCACGTTTGAGTTTTCATTTCTCGACGTTATTAGTTTCGAGATCGTGTAAGCATCCATCTTTTCTTCCGGGAAAATTTTAAATAGCGCTCGGATGTCTTTTTCTTCTTTTAGCTCCGGATCGATCCAAGCCTCCTCCCCTTCTTTCGGAAGAATCAGCGGCATTCTTTTTTTCGAATTGTGAATCCGAGCCATAAGCGGATTGGCGTCTGTAGTCAGAATGGAAAAGGAGTTCACGATTTCACCCGAAACCGGATTTTTCCAAGAATCCCAAATGCCTGCGAGAGAAAAGATTTCCTGGTCTTTCAGAAAAATGAAATAGGGATACTTCTTCCCTTTGAAGTCCTGCCATTCAAAAAAACCAGTGGAAGGGACGAGACACCGTCTTGACCGGATTACACCTCGAAATGACGGTTTTTCAAAAACAGTTTCGGAACGGGCGTTCGGAGTATATTCCTGAATTTCCTTTGCGGACACTTCCGTTTTTGTCCAGGAAGGAATCAATCCCCAGACGAAATTTTGAATTAACTTCGGGTTGTCGCCTGTGATCACCGGACGCGGTCGATGTCGAAATGCGTTCTCGTGGAATATAGGCTGAAAATTCTCCGGTTCTACCAGTTCGGCGCTGAATCTTTTTTTCAAACTCATCGCATCCGCTGACATTGAGTTATGAAAGCACATTGATGATCTCCTTCCAGTTGGTCGTAAAGTTTGGGGAATGGTGCTCCTGCCTAAGTTTCCAGGAATTATTTTGGGCTGTGACTGCGAGACGGATCCGTTCCTTCCCGAATTTCCCATTCATCGCGTCCATGACTTCCATAATTCTTGCATCCCGAGGTCGATCGACGCAATCAAAAAGTCCAGGTTGAATTCCGGTTCCGGAAACAATTCCGTCCAAAACGATTCCCGCTTTTTTGTATTGGACTCCGGGTTTGTAAATTTGCCGAAGGCCGGCGAGTGCGTACCGAACGATTTCGAAAGTGGAATCTGAAGCAACCGGAAGTCTTACAACTGTGTTCCGGGCATACTGAACCAAGTCCTCCCGGTGGGGGTTAGTATGGATGAAGACGAGAATCATATTCGCAAATCCCTTTTGTTTCCGGAGTTTGTAGGCGGCTCGGCTCGCAAAAGTTGCAACGGCCGCAGCCATTGAATCGAAATCTTCCTGCATTTCTCCGAAGGACCGGGCTATCGAAATCGATTTTTTTTCCTTGTCCGGAGTAGCGAGACCGGAACAGGGAATTCCCCGGAGTTCATATACCATCCGCGCACCGACGACCGTTAAGTGTTCCCGAACCCAGTTGATTTGCATCCGGGAAAAATCGTATGCGGTCTCGATCCCTACCCTTTCGAGTTTCTTCCGGTAGCTCGGGCCAACTCCCCAAACGTCACCGATGGAAACCATCCGGAGTGCCTCTTCCCGTTCTCTTTCGTTTTTGATTATAAAGATTCCGTTATATTCCTTTCTCTTCTTCGCAATATGGTTCGCGAGTTTCGCAAGAGTTCGGGTCGGTCCTATACCGACGCTCACGGGAATTCCGGTGTTTCTCGGAATCGTTTCCTTAATTCGTCTCGCGAATCCCGGAAGATTCTCCTTTGGCGTACCGGACAAACCGAGGAATGCCTCATCGATGGAATAGATTTCCATTTCCGGAGAGAACTCGGAAAGGAGGTTCATTACTCTTCGAGAAATATCTCCGTACAACGTGTAGTTGGAAGAAAACATTTCGATTCTGTTTTCGGTAAAATATTCCTTTCGGAGAAAAACCGCTTCTCCCATTTTTACGCCGAGGTCCTTCGCTTCCTGACTGCGAGACACGACACACCCGTCGTTGTTCGAAAGAACGACTACCGGTCTTTCCCGGAGCTCCGGCCTAAAAATTCGCTCACAAGAAACGTAGAAGGAATTACAATCAACCAGCGCGAACATTTTCTGCCTTATGGAGAATCCAAGTTACTGTTCCCCAAATCTGAAAATCATTTTCCTTCGTCACCCGAATCGATTTGAACGCCGGGTTCGCCGGAACCAACCAGCCTACCCCACTCTCGACTTTGAGAGTTTTTAATAGGAACTCTCCGTCCACCGAACACACGACGAAATTTCCATTCCGAGGTCGGATCGATTTGTCGATAACCAGGATATCTCCGTCTGAAATACTCGCTTCGATCATCGAGTTACCGCGGACTCTTCCAAAAAAAGTTGAGTTCGGATTTCTTACGACCGCTTCAGTCAAATCGAGAACGTTTTCTAAATACTCCTCTGCCGGCGATGGGAAGCCTGCGGAAATCCCCTCAAGGAACGGATATTCGTTTCCGAGTTCGGAATCGGATTTAAGAATTTCGATCGCTTCTTTTGACACAACTACACATTAGTTTACCTGTCCAAGAAAGTCAATTTTTCAAACAAACGGACCTCGATTTTCTTCACGTTTTGGAGACATAGAGTTATGCCGCGATCCTCCTTCGTCGTAGCGCGCCGGTTTCACCTTCGCGAATCCTCTGAAGTTCAAGCATGGCTTTTCGAATATCCTCCTCCGTCATG
This sequence comes from Leptospira ainazelensis, assembly GCF_016918785.1. GTDB lineage: Bacteria > Spirochaetota > Leptospiria > Leptospirales > Leptospiraceae > Leptospira > Leptospira ainazelensis. Next base: position 20,404 of record NZ_JAFFPT010000021.1, read on the forward strand.
AGATTACTTTCTTTTTTTTCTATGAATGGAGGTGAAGATTTATTCTCAGTTTTGATAACGTCTTCCTTCATGCCTCTTGCATCTTTTTTCTCGGAAAATTTTACGATGAACTTTTTAGGATGATCTTCAAAGAAATATTTTTCTACAACCTTCTCAATAGATTCAGGTATCTGAGTTAATACGTTTAAATTTGTTCCATCAAAGTTAATCTTAACTTCAGTTAGAATATTCAAAGTGGACTTGCTCAATTTTTCTTTCGACCAACCTAAAAACTTTTTCCATTCATTTGAGTTCTCGTCGAACGGTGCACCTTGGTAAGTAAGTTTTTTAATTCTTTCTTTAGTAAGAAGGGTACAAGACGACGAACGATTATCCGGGGCGTGAGATCGTGATTGTCCGGGGGAGCCTTGCTGTTCTACCCTACCCTGCCCCGGATCGTTACCCTGGGCATTGGGCTTTCTTCGGAATTGAGTTTCTTGAATCACAGCATCGTGAAGAGTTGATCGTAAAATTCTATAATGTCCATGGAAAGCACCGGCCTCGACGAAACCAAGTTGACGAAGTCGTCGAACATACTTAGCGACAGTCTCTTCTGCAAATCCGCATTCCTCGCCTAACGATTTGTTGGTAGCAAAGCATCCACCTTTTCCAAGACGTCTTCCTCCAATATCGAGGTGTGTTATTTTAGAAAGAAGGTCTCGCAACCCTCTTGAAAGTTTTAATTTTTTGATCACTCCGGGTATATGATCGGCGTGACCGTAGTCGAATTCTTCCACGTTCGTTTCCTATCTTACGGTGCGGACATACTTTGGGCGCGCACGGTAAAAGAGTTTACCCTACTCTGGAATCGAGAAGCATTGATCGAGCTTGGAGCCGGATTGAATGGTTCCCTTTTCTGTTTCGTTTGGCCGTATTGTCAGAGTGGCCGTTGTTTAGCTATGTCGACTAAACGGGTACAGACTAGCAGGATTTTTAAAAAAACAGTCAAGCATAATAATACTATGTCTCATAAAAAATTATGTCTCTTGGATTGAGTTTTCTGGAAGGGGAGGAGAAAACCTGCGTGGACTCTGACCTCCGCCGCAGGTATCGAAACAGAAAAGGTGAAGGCGGGAGCCTTTCCTTTCTCTCGGTACTCTAAAACAGGTGTACGAAAATTGGTACACATTTTTTATTCTGATGAAGAAAAATTTCAAAAAATTCAAATTTCCCACGCGTGGGAAATTTAGATCATTGCAACTCTTTAAGATGGGATTCGAGGTTAGATATCTTTATCGTGAGTTGACTTTCTATCCTTGTCTTCTCTGAAATTAAGAATTCTATCAGGATTTGTTTTTCTTTCTTGTTCAGCGTGTCTCCGGCGCGGAATCTTTTGAAATATTCTTTCCCTTGCAGGATGGTCCTATCTATAGTTACGTTTTTAACAACTTTCTCAGAGTTCTCTTCATTTAAAGATTCATCGATAACTCTGAGCGCGGCTCTCATTGACTCCGGCTTTTTGGCCTCGATAATCATTTTATGCTCAGCCATGAACATGTATCGTTGTGCTGAAGAAGTTGAACAATGAATATTATTTTTAGTCCATTCAATAAATTGCCCATGCGGAAGCACTTTCCGTTTTTGGATAAGAAGTTCGCCTGCAGTGATGAATTTCATGACACTATTTTTTAAATCGTTAACGGCTCCTTCCAAAAGTAGATTTATTTTTTCTGCTAAATCGTCCTTTGATACAAGCGAATTCGATATTTCCGGGTTTTCTTCCGAATCACGACCCGGAGATTTTTGCTGAACGGCCTTAAGGCGCTTTTCATTTAATTTCATTTAAAACCTCCTTTGCCAATTCTACGAAATTATTAAAGGCTTCACTTTTTGGGGAAAGCGGGGTCTTTAAATTCTTAGCATTTTTGATTCCGGGATTCGAGTATATTACTGTTTCCAAAGTCTTTAAACTAGAGTTAGTTGCTGCAATCAATTCCATTTGGAAATCTTGTTTAGCTTTCGTGATGTTATTTCTAAGAATGCGAATTGGAACCTTGAAGCTGAGAGACTTAGCCCATTCGAAAATTTTGTCAATCCCTTCAAGATTCTGTGTGTCATCTTCGAGTGGGGCAATGGCGAGGTCCGCATATTCAAGAGCAAATCTCATAGTGTTGTTCATGATTGGATTTACATCCAGAATGACGAAATCGTAAGGCAAAGATCTTAACTCTTGTCCGATCCGAATCCCTAAAGAAGGATCTCGAAAAAGTAAATAATCGAAATCTTGCACTCTGCCGATTGTAGGAATTACATCAAAGCCATGAGGATTGTCTTTCCAGATCACTTCCGAAATCGAATGAGCTCCAACGAGCGCCGTATTTAAGTTTCGCTTTCCAATGTTTGAAAAATCCGGGTGGCCCGTAACGGTAATATCTGTGAGGTTATTATTGTTTTCGAAGTCAGCGGCTAAGCATGTCTTTCCAAGAAAGACGAGAGCTTGTGCCAGGCCCGTTGCATTACAAGTCTTTCCGACGCCGCCTTTATTCGCGATAAAACAGACAATTTTGGGCATGAATAGAAGAGAAAATTCTAACTCATTTTATTAAAGCGGAATTTGAGACCTAAAGGTAAAACATGGAAAAAAGTTTATTTGTTTATTTAGGCAGTTCGTTCGAGTTCGAATATTGCAATAAATACCTTTTCAGATATAATAAAGATGCTTCGAAAATGGATATTGTCGTAATTTGATAGCCACGACAACAATTTATATAGTTGCAAAATTTGCCAACTAACGAATAGATTCATTTTAAACCCATTTGGAAACGTAAATTCGACAATTCTGAATCCAGGAAGGAGTAGGATTGGTCGAATATAATAGAAGGCCCCGAAAAGGCTGGAGAAAAGAATGGAAACATTAATCCAGGACTATCTAAGAATCGTTTTGTCCGCTAAACATAAAGCAACCGGGCAAATTATACATTTCCCTTTGATTCACATTGCAGTTGAAAAATTTAACTTAAGTGATTCTAAGGTTTCGTTTATTGCAACCTGTATGGAATACGGACAAGCCTATGAGAGTGAAAATCCGGAGAATGCGGTGGCAGGTTTAATTAATTTAATGCATGATTACTTTATAACCGTCCTACGCAGCGAGGGTAAAGATAATATATTTGACACACTCGAGCAATCTTTGAACGAAGAGCTCTGGGGAAAAATTAGGAGATTTATGGCTGAAAAATACAAAGCTAATCTCCATTTTGTGGAACGATCATTTAAGACTTCTTCCAGAGAAGAGTTAAAAAAATTAGCAAACGATTTAATTGATCCAAGTAAAGAGATGGATGAACTTGTACCTAAGGCACATCACGATAAAGTAACGAAACAAAAGGATACGACGATCAAAAAGCAAAGTGAGCTGATTCAACAAATTCTTGAACTTGTAGAAGCTAAGAATAAAAAAATTGAGGCTCAAATTAGAGAGATTAGTAAGTTAAAATCTGGTTTAGAAGGAAGTCAGGAAGAATGGTTAGAGGAGCAGCCAGAAATTCGTAGCGCGATTCCAGTTATGGCTTAGTAAAATTGAAATATTATTCTCTCGAAAAAGTACTAAGAATCATTGCTGAAAGCGGATACTCAATAGAATGGGAAGCGCCTTACGAGATAGAAAAATTTCCAGAAGATTTATATAAACTTTCCACATTGGAATCAACTGTTGCGAAATACTGGATTCGTGATCCTGGTAAAAAGGACTTAAAACTTACTCAAGTTTCGAAAGGCTTAATTACCGAGCTCTACCTAACTCGAACGTTACTTATATCTGTAAAACTAACTTCAGAAAAATTCGAAGAAGCGATAGTTGAACCAGATACTAATTTTTAAGAAAATTATTTTGACTTCCATATAAATTTCCGAAATCCTCATCTTGCGGCAAGACCGCATACAACCAGGGCGGGGGACCGGTCACAAGGACCCGCCCGCAATCGTCTCCGGAATAAACCCTCTCTAAATATCCAAAAACCGTAATATTCTAATTGAACCTTTGCGGGAGTGTTAAAAATGAATCCGAAACTCAGAGGATTCACCCAGATTTAAAAATGATAATTACGTCAACATTGCGCGATAGGATATTGCATGTCTCACAGGAGTCAGGTCTCTCCTGGGAAGAAATCTCACATAAGACTGGTATTTCAATCGAAACAATAGACGCATTGATAGCGAATGAAATTGTAGAGATTTCGGAATCAAACCTTGTTATTTTTTCCGTGAAGTTGAAAGTGGAGTATCTTTGGCTCTCAAAAGGTGAAGGACCAAAAGAAGAATTACCATTGGTCGAGAAAATTTCTCGTATGGAAAAAGAGACTTCTTTACTAAGACGGGTTCTCAGGACTCCCGGAGTAGAAAGCCACTTAGAGCTTTACTTTAGTCTTTCTGACAATGAGAGAGAGGAAGTTAATTTTCTCATCCGTAAACTTTCGGAAAAAAATTTGTAAAAGAGATCTCGTCTAAAATATTCTAATTGATCGAATTTAGAAATATATGTGACATAATTATATTATGTCGAACATCGTAACGTTAAAACCGGAAAAGAAAAAAGAAAAATTTAAAGTGAAGATGATTTCGGGATCGGACTTTCCCGAAGAATTGAACAGGGTTAAATCCTTTGTTTCAAGAATCTACAAAGAAGCCGGATATTCAGATTCAGATTGGAAGAATATAAATTACGACCCTTGGTCGACTTGGTTTTACGTGGATGATTTCGGTGAAATTATCGCGGCAATGCGGATCATCGAGAAGAAGCCTAATAATTTTATTCCCTTGGAAGTAGCGGTCATTCTTCAGGGAGAAGGGGATACGACCTCTCCAAGACGTTACGCTGTCATTGAGGAAAACGTTGCAGACTGGAACGCAGTCGCATTTCAACTTAGCCAATTCGGCTGGCGCACAGTCAAAATTCTCTTTCGGACTGTAGCGAAATATTGCGCCGAAAAAGGCTACGAAAAGGTTTATGGGATGTACAATCCCAGCCTAAAAGGAATAGAGAAACTTTATCTGAAAGAGGGTTCAGTTCTTTCCCAAAAGTATCCCGGACCTGTTTTTTTTCCGGGGTTTAATTTGTTAAACGAACAATCTACATTTCAGGTCATCGAGCTGGGAAAAGAAACTTTACAAAAAATTGCGTCAAAATTGTAGTAATCTCTGTACTTTTACATGGAATCTACAAATATATATAACGTTGCAATCGGTTGTTTCTTGATGGGTTTAGGAACGTATGTAAGGAGGATCACTCCGACAAAGGATATTCAAAAGAAATTCTTTTGGCTTTGCTTTTTCCTTTCTACCTGGATGTTTTTCCACGGATTTAGAGTTTTGCTCTCAGAAGAGTATCGAGAGCTTGCATTAAACTGGACGTTGCTTCCGATTCTTTGTGTTCCTTTTTGCCTTTTTGGAATAGTAACCTCACTTTTTACTCCGGAGATAAATAAAAAAAATCTTTGGAACAAGACAATCAATTTCGGCATACTTATCTATCTCCTCGGTTCTGCGTTCTTTTGCAATGCCGTCGAAATTAAAGATCCAGAAAAATTCTCTTACAATCCGACAACCAATTATCATTTAATAATCGCTTACTGCGGGTTCTTTATCTCTTATTCATGCTACATTATGATAAGTTCAATTTTCAAGAGAAGAGGGGACTTGAGAGTTCGCGCATTCCTCCTTTCGGTGGGGACGGTTTTCGCGTTGGTATTTTCAATTGTGTGCGTTTATGTATTTCCGATGATCGGACTTTTTTACGCTTCAAAATCTGTCTTTGGATTTATTCCATTCTCTTTGTTTTGGGCAGTTGCAATATTGCATTACGATACTTTTGAAATAAGAGAGAGAAATCTCGAAGGGCAAATAACGCCTATTTTAACTAGGGTTTCTTCCAGACTTATGTTAACGCTGTATAACATTCTTGATCCTTCTGAATACAATTTGAAGTTATCGGAAAGTAAACTTTCTGTAACAGCAGGCATTCTTTTTGAAAATTATTATCTTAAAGAATCTTACAATATGAATTATAAAAATAGAAAACAGGTGATTACAGAAAAATTTAAACACCGGTTGAAGTAGGTTTTAATTTTTTCTTTTTGCTCTTAAAATTTTTGACTAAGCTATAGATTATTTCTCTCTCCTCGGCTGAAAGTTCTAAAATTTCTTTGAACATTTCTTTCGCTCCTTCGGTTCGTTTAATTTTTCGGAGGAAGTCTTCTTCCTCTTCCATTTTTTCAAACCAAATCTGTTTTTCCGCTTCAGTAAGATTTCCTGAATCTGCATCCGGCAAGCCTTCACCTGATATGAACCAATGAAGATTCACACCTAATTCTTTCGCGACCGATCGAGTCTTTTCTGTTGAAAATTCTTTAATACGTTCTTTTAAAAAATCGTTAAACGCAGATGGAGTAATGCCAGCTTTTTTGGCAAAGTCCGACTGCGATAAACCAGATTCTTTAAAAAGTTTTAAAAGTTGCTGTCGCAAAAAAAGTCCTAATAATACTGAATTCAGTAATTTTATGCTTGAAATAATACTGGAATCAGTATTATGCTATTTCTGACGCCGACACCGACGACATAGTAAAAGGAAAGATTGATGAAAGGTAATAAATTGCAACAAGGAAAATGGCCGAAGGGTGTTATGTCTCCTGAAGAAATCGATGAAAGGCTGAAAGCGTTAGGTTTGGGATATATGGATTTAAAACTTCGTATCGCTGGAGTTTCTTACGATACAGTGCGGCATACAATCAAAGGTCGATCTAACAACGATCAGGTGCTCCAGTATTTAAAGGACCTTGGTATCAATCACGGTCGTACGCCCAGCAATTATAAAAGAGCATCATAATTAAGAAAAATCAAATGGAAAAGATTGAAATTCAAAAACTTGTTCGGATGTTCGTCGAAGGACACACGTTACGAGAAATCGCTAAACAAACCAATCAATCTGAATCGAAATTATTAAAGAAATATTCTGAGCATGGTTACAAGGTTTCGGATTTAAAAAAACTTAGAATTTCAACGAGGATGAACTTTTTGTTGGAAAAAATCGGTAAAGAACCTTTAAGCCGATCGGAATACAAATTCTTGAATCGGAAAGGCTATAATATATATAAAAAACGTTCGGACGAAAGTTCTTATTATTCCGAGCAAGTCCTTGTTCTCCTTACAAAAGAAGAGCGCGAGTTTGTAGAAGAACAAGGAGCAAAAACAAAGGAAGGAATGTCTTCGTATGTTAGAAATCTTATTAAGTCTGAGATGAGAAATACAAAAATGACAGCATAAACAAAAGAAAAGTCCGTGGGTTCTTGAAGAAAGCAAAATAAGACACGGGCGGATACGATGGAAGAAGAAGCGCCAGAATTCTGGCAATATATTGGAAGAGGTGATTTACAGATTTCAAAAAGTTATTCTGAAGCGAAAAAGCAATGCGATCGATTGAGGTTTTTTATCGAAATCGCAAGGCCGCTTAATAAAGAAGCCCCGTTCCCGCTGGAACGGAAACGAGGCTGGAGAAAAGGCCATGACGCCCTTTGAGGATCATGTGCCTGAGTTTTAAGAAAAAGTAAAGGAGAAAACCATGAACCTAAATAGTAGTTCAGGCACTGAAAAAAAAGATTATCAAGTAACGGGATCAATTTCAGACCAAATGAATATTCCATTTTCTGAGGCTTTTAAACTGGCCGTCGCGGGTGATTGCTACGTTAAGATATTCTCGATTGTAGACGTTTATGAGAATCTCATAGATCACATTGAAACCCCGAAAGAATGCTTTCAAATTATTTCTGAATTTGGATACGGAATGAACGGACTTCAAGAATATCTTGAAAAAAAAGGAGTGGTATTATGAATTCCGATCTTCAAATGAAACCGCTCCTAAATCTGATGCAAAATCACAATTCTTTGGATTTTCCGGAATATACCGAATCAGACTCGACTCCTGAAATTAGAAGATCCTTAAGAAAACTGTATCGGAATGCGATGAAACCAATACGGTCAATCGGCGTTCTCCGAAATCTTTGGAATCGTTTCCGCGAGCTCCTAGATGAAAATCGAAAATTAAAAAAAGAAGTCTCAGACTTGAAAGCAACGCTTTCAGATATCAAGTCTTCTTACAAACTTAGGGTGGAGGCGTGATATGGGAGTTTCAGATAATATTTCAGATCTCGTTTTATCAAACGGTGCCATAAACCCTATGGCATATAAAAACAATCACAAAGATAAGCTTGCCGCTTTGAGAACTTTATTTCCGCCGGAAGATTACAATGTTGTATTGTTTTCGGAATTATTAATGAGCCATTTGCCAGCGGGCGTTTCTCTCGTTCCGCAAATCATTGAAGTTTCCGAAAATGACATTTATGACGAAGTAACAGGTATGGAAATCGGTATAGCAAAAGATCACGCGATGTTAAAAGTCGAAAAAATTATTTCATTAGGTCAAGCTACTGGAATAAAACTGGAAAGAGTCGGAAGGGACGAAATAGAAATTAACGGAGTTAAACACTTAGAAATTACTTATGTTGCTTCGATGATTCTTCCCAATGGAGTTAAGATAAATACTCCACCAATCCCGAAAGCATCGCCTATGATGACCAAACATGGAAAGCAGCAAGCTCATCTTAACGAGAACGTTGATAAGAAAGCACAGCGAAACGCTATAAAGTATCTGCTTAACCTTCCGACACAAATGCTAAAGTCCCAAGCATTGAAAATGTGGGTTTGTTTGAAACCGGTCTTTGCAGAAGGAACTCCGGGAGATAAGACCGTAACCGGATCTGCGATCGCCGCGGCAGATGCGCTTTACGGAGAAAATTCGAAATCAATTAATCTCGGTCCTTCCCAAGAATCAATTCTTGAGAAATTAGAAAATTGCAAAACGCAAGAAGACGTCCATGCCCTTTCCTCCACATTTTCACAAAAAGACTTTGATCTGGTTACCTTCGAAGGTCTCCGAACAGTTTTAGGAAGGAAATGGAAAGAACTCGGAGTGAAAAAGCAATGATCGTAGGACATACAGCAGACATTCATCTCCGGGGTGGGGAAGGGAGTGAAGAAGCAGTAGCGCTTATGAAGGCCGCCGGAATCTTTATCGAAAAAGGATGCAAAATCGTCTGTATCAATGGGGATATCTTTGAGGATGTTTCGGATCCAGACCAAAGACTCGTATTCAGAAATTTTCTCGATATGCTTCACGGAGAAGGGATCTCGACGTTCACTCTTCGTGGGAATCACGACAAACCAAAGGATTTGCGGTCCTTCAAGGACAAACTAAATCCACTTTGTTATGAATTTGACAAACCAGGTCATATCATTCTTCCGAATTCGCTCGAAAAAATTCAGGTCTTCGCTCTTCCACATTTCGGAGCCGGGGCGCTCGCTCTTCAAAATCAATCGATTGATGATTTCCATTCCAAGGGTAACAACCTAATTGTAGACTTATTGGAAGATTGGTTTCAGAAAATTCGAAACTATTCCGGACCTTCTCTGGTATTATTCCACGGAACGGTTTCAGGCGCGGTCCTTGACAATAAGAGAATTCCTCGAAACAACGGAATTTTTTTACCACAAACCATCTTGGATTCTTTCGGTTGTCCGGTGGTCGGAGGCCACTATCATTTTTGCCAAAAGATTGGCCAATGGATTTGGTATTCCGGATCGACAACCAGGCAAACCTGGGGTGAAGCGGACGATGACAAAGGAATTCTTCTTTGGGAAATCGAAGATGGATCATGGCGTAAAGAACCAGACTTTATTTCGCTAAACCCGGAACCAATGCGTACTGTGAATCTCGACTGGGATGGTGAAAATCTCATCGATAAAGAATCGGGGAAAGTCCTGGAGCCTACAGAGTTTAAAGGAAAGGTTCGCATACGTCTTGATGTTCCGGAAGCACTTTCACACTCCGTTCCGAAAACTCTTGAGAAATTTTTCCCAAAAGCAACAGATCTTAAACCGGAAAGGTCAACGATTTCAAAGGTCGCAGTGCGGTCGGAAGAAATCGGATCTGTCGAGTCTATTGAAGACGGAATTATCGTATATTTCCGGGCAAAAAATAAACCAGAAAGTGAGATCCATGGGTTATTGGAAGAATATCGTATTGGGTATTTTGAAATGACTGAAGGGTTGAAAATTGGGGAGGGCGCTATATGATCATCGAAGCACTCAAAACAAAAGGGATGATTGCATTCCCGGAAGAGATAAATTTTAGAATTCCGAATCTTAAGAAAATCGCAATTATAGGAAAGACTGGCGCGGGCAAATCTTCGTTGATGGATACTCTCTTTATTTCCTGGTTTGGAAAAACTCCGCTCCGCGAATCGGCTTCAGGTAGAGAGGAAGGTGCAATTTACGATTGTTTTACATCACGTGATTCGTTTGTTGAATCAATCGTATCCATGAATGGACACACGATCCACGCCAAGCGGTTAATTGATCCAGTTTCGAGAAAGCAAATTCCGTATCTCTATATCGACGGGAAAGCCGTTTCAGAAGGGAAAATAAAAGAGTTTAACGAGAAACTATTTGAGGCTACAAAAATTACTGAGAGAGTTTTTCTTTCTGCGATTTATCATGCTCAAACCGGTAAAGGTAGGCTCACAGGTTTAGATCAGAAAGATGTTCGAGAACTGTTCGATGACCTTTTAAACTTCTGCGAGTATGATAAACAATTTTCATTTTTCGAAACTAAACGGACGAAAGTTTCGAAAGAATTAGAAGGAATCAATTCCGCAATTCAGATGATTTCTACTTCCGATTCTTCCTCAAATCTTCGTAATGATTTGGATTCCAAAAAAGAATCTTTAGAGAAAAAAATTCAAGAAATTTCAAACGCCACTCATGTTTCAAATGAGAAAAGACAAATGGTGGCCAATTTGAAAGCAAATTTCAAAGACATTTCTGATTTAAAAGAGAAGCTGCAAACAATTCAGTCAGAAATCGCAACGGATGTCGCTTCGATCGAAGGATTCCAAAAAAAGATTGAAGCAAATAAAACTCAAATACTCGCCCGTTCCGGTGAAATAAGAGAAGCGGAATTAAATCAAAAAAATTGGGAAGAAGAAGAGAAGATTTTAATTTCAAAAAAGGAAAGATCGAAAGAGAAACTTTCAGAAATAGAATCGATAATAACTGAAAAAGAAAGTAACCTAAGATCAAAGAAAAGACATCTTGAAGAAGAAATCACTCACAAAGAAAAAGAAAACAAAGTTTTGTCGGAAAGAAAAATAAAACTTCAAGTCGAGTGTGCAGGAATCGAATCAAAAATAAACGAAACGAAGTCAAAGTCATCTTTACTTGAAGAAGTTCCTTGTCGTGGAAAAGTCATCGAAGGGGAAAATCTTCCAGATTCCTGTCTGCTACTTAAAGATGCTCGAGCGTCACAAGCGGAGCTTCCTCCCCTTATCCTCAAATTTGAAGAAATCGATAAGTTAATCACTGAAATTTACATTGATGAGAACTATATTTCAGTTCGGAAATTGGAAATAAAACAAATCGATGACGATCTTCAGAATTTAAAATTAACCCCAGAGTATTTGAGTTTAAAAGAATCTTATTCAGGATATGAAAAAGAGTTGGAGGGCCTACAGAAAAAAATAAAAGACCCCACTCATTCAGATCTTGTAAAATTGGTTCCTTATTTGGAAACGGCGGAAGAAAAAATCGAGGATTATAAGAAGAGCATCCTGAAACTCGAAGAATCGATTTCTAAAAAGGAAAAAATTCAATCTGAAACCGAGATCCTAATAAATGCGAAATCAAACGAGGAAGCTGCTATCACAAATGCGGAAAAAGAATTTCAAGATTCCGAAGAGCAAATCGAACCTTTGCAAAAATCTAAATCTGATTTAGAAAAGGAAATTGGTTCAATTTCTGCGAAACTTGAAATTGCACTTCGGAACGAGGAAAGGATTGCGGATCTCAATAAGGAAAAATTATTAAAAGAGACCCAGCTTGGAAAATTGCGATCCATATGTGAAGCCCTTGGGCCAAAAGGAGCCCGCGCTTTGATGGTTGATGCCGCTGGTCCTGAAATTTCTTCAACTATCAATTCGATTCTTTCGGAATCATTTCCAGGAGTATTTCAAATAAAAATAAATACTGTCAGAGAAAGTTCAACTGGAAATTCTAAAGAAGATTTTTCGGTTACTGTTCTGGATAACCGAACTGGTATCGAATCTTTAATCAAAAACAAATCTGGCGGAGAAGGGAATATTCTCAACGAAGCAATTTCATTAGGTGTTGCCGTTTATAAGCGAAACAAATTTGGAGCGGATATTCAAACATTGCTTCGGGACGAATCGGACGGAGGATTAGATTCCGAAACAGTTTTTCTTTATCAGAAAATGTTAGATCGAGCGATTGAAGATGGGCGCTTTAATCAAGTTATATTCATTACGCATAAGAAAGCAATTCAAGAGTTGGCGGATCAAATTTTTGAAGTTAAAAATGGAAAGATATATGATCTCTCATTTGCGACTGAGGAAATTGAGTCAACGGAAGAGCTAATCGAGGTGGGACTATGAAGTCGTTTAAAGGACAGGTTTCATTTCTCAACTCAAGCGGGAGGGACAACGTTCGTCTCCGGAGAGCCTACGAGAGAATGGTAAAGGATTTCGGAAAAGAGATTATCCATAGCTTGAGATGTTGCAATGTCTGCGAAGCGACGAAAGAGCTTTGGATGTTTCCGGTAAAATGGAAACAGAAGTTTTTCTTACACATTTGCCGAGATTGTGAATCGAAACGAATCAAACTCTCGATTAAAAAGCACGGTATTAAGCACACAAGAGGAAGGAAATCGAAATGAGAATCGAATGCTTTTTAGGGAAAGCCCTATGAATGAAATATTTGGTATTCTTTTCATAATCGCCATTGGGATTTTTTACTTTGCCCAATGGGTACATTGTTCTGATTCAGAAATGATTCCATTGCAGTGGTTCGAAGATTTTAAGACCAACATCAAAAATCAAATTCAAAAAAGTAGAGAACAAGCTGCGCTAAAGGCAGCAAATTCTTTTTTGCAGGATTCTAAAAGTAGGCCGGCAGATTCTTTTTTGTATAATTCAATGAGACATATTAACAAAAATCAGGGACAAAAATGAACGAGGAACTAGTTAAGGAATTGCTAATGAATAACGGATTTATTGAGTCTGTGATTCCGAACAAGTTTCATTATAAAGATGGAACAGTGGCTCATATTCGTGATCAAGTCAGTTTCGAAAAGAATAAAGAGAGAATCTTTTGCACGAAAAGCTTGGGACAAATTCGTATCTTCTTAAATGGTTTGAAGGCTGGCGCTCGAAATCCGCCCATGATGTTTTCTTGTTTTGATCATTTTTATAGAAGGAATGGAGTATAAAGTTTTCTGCGAGAGTTCCGCTGGGGAAAGGGTTTGATGATTTTGACCTTGCATAATTTCAAAGGTGAGATTGTGGCTCTCGCAGAATATTTTATAAAGGAGTTTAGATGGAAGTTATAGGGGAGTTATTGGAATCGGATGTGGACGATAAAGGAAAGATTGAAGCGCATATAACGCTCGATATTCTCCGAGGGTTTTCAACTCGAAAAGGAGTTCTTTTCCCAGGAATGGAAGTTATAAAGCTATTTATCACAAATTTAATAGAAACTTTATCCTTCGTGAACAAACAGTTAGAATACGAAATGCTTGAGTCTGACGTTTCCGAGCACTTGAGAAAAAAGTGAGATACGGAAAACCATTTTCGGAAATTTTATTTTAACGTACTAGAGAAAAACTCGAATGGAAAACCAGACACAAATACTTAGAGAAAAGCATCCTTTCAATCTGTATCCGGAAATGCAATCTGATGAGTATGCGCTGCTTATCGAAGATATGGATAAAAATGGTTATGATGAATCAAAGCCCGTCATTCTTTACGAATCCAAAATTTTAGATGGATGGCATCGATACAAAGCCTCAAAAGAGACCAATAAACAAGCAACGTATGAAACTTTCAAAGGTACTGACTTCGAGGCACTAAATTATACAATGCGTTCTAACTTAAGGAGAAACTTAAACGCTTCTCAAAAAGCCGCGATTGCTACCGAATATTTGCCTTTGCTTGAAAAGGCTGGAAAACAAAGAAGTATTCAGAATTTAAAAAACCAGGATTCTTCCGAAAAATCGAAAGATGACTCTGTTGTTCAAGGAAGATCAGCGCAAATTGCCGCGGACTTAATGGGAACAAACTCTAAATATGTAAATGAAGCTGCAAAGTTGAAAAGTAGCGACCCGAAAGAATTTGAAAAAGTAAAAGCTGGAACAAAATCACTTTCACGTGTAAAATTAGAAAAAGAAGGAAAGAAGTTACCAAAAGTTCCTTCCGGTGTAAAAAATAATGCTAAGAAAGCATTAGAAAGTTCAAGGAGTAATTCTTCAAATGGATCCACTTCTTCTTGGAAAGGTCCGCTCTCAGAAACCATTGCAAAACACTTGGACATTACAAATGATTTTTGTGGGAGCTTGGAATCATATATGTTTAGACCCGGAACGGATTTTCTTAAGGTTTGGGCCGAGTATAAGGAAGCGATCCGGAAATTACGTACTTGGTGCGTAGATAAAGCAAGTCATTGCTCAAAATGTAAAGGGACGAGTATCATTTACGTCGATTTGCATGGTGAGCCAATGCCGGAATCATTAGGAGGAAGTCCTACCTCTTGCCCATTCTGTATGGACGGTTTGGCGGGTGAAGTTTGAAAAGTGATTCGCAATATGAAAGGATGCAACGTTGGGAAAATAAGAAAAAAGAGTCTGCAAAAAGATACCAGGATTCTCGTCGAACTAAGGGCCCGACTAAGGCTGCAAAACGTATGAAAGAGGGGATGGATAGAAGAAGAAAGATGGACCAAAGGTGCCTCGTAACAGGTTCAAATAATTTCGTAGTTTGTCATCTTCTTGGAAGAAGAACGAGATACACAAAATACGTACCTTGGGATCCTTTAAATTTGTTTTGTCTCAATGCTTCCCTCCATACTGGTAAAGGGGGTTACGACGAAAATACGAGCGTCGACGCGCGACTTGAATGGTTGAGGGATCATAACCTACACGAACAAGCAGAAAGGCTAATTTATTTAACAACTCCGGATGATATTTTGGCTAATTGCCAGGATGGCGAAAAGGCAGAATGAAAAAGAAGAAAAATTTTGAATTCGCACCTTTGTTCGCGCTTTTGAATCTTCCTTATTCAGAGGCTATCGTTTGGATAGTGCTCTGGACTTTTCAAGGCAATAATGCGAATAGCTGGCCAACGTTAAATACAATCTCTAGGCGTGTAGGTGGAAGATTAAAACCAAGGAGAATTTCTCAGCTCACGAATAAACTTGTAAAGAGAGGTTGGTTGATAAAACAACAAAGAGGGAATAGAAGATCGAATATTTATGTCGTTACCATTCCTTCAGATTTACTTTTTGTTCCCGATTTCACTTCGCTTCCATTTATAAATTCTGAAAACAAGCTTTCTGCTATTCCTTCGAATAAGGAGCCAACGTGGCAAGGATTCTTAAATTGGGCTAATGAAAGATTGACCCCTTCAAGTAAGAAAATATTGAAAGAAATTGAAATCCAAATAGATAATAACTCGATACGAGTTCTGAATCCGTTACCTGAGTCCGTTAGTTTGATTGTTAGGAAATACTTCTCGGAAGAATGTCATAGAAAAATAAAAGTTGAGTTTATGGCGGCACCAGAAGACAGGCAATTGTTTGGCGCTGTATCCTAATATGAAAATAAAAGAGTCAATTTAAGAAATAGGAAAAGGTCGAAAGAATGAAGGACAAAGAAAATGCAAACGATCCAACTTCACCTGAGGATCGTGCATCATATCTACTATATAGTGGATACAGTGTGAAGCAAGTTTGCAAAATTACAGGAATAAGTTTCGATACGGCGTTAAAGTTGGATCGTAAGATAAATTATACCTCAAAACAAAAGGAAACAAATACCTATGAGTAACAAAATTCTGAATTCACAACAAGTTCTATCTCAAATGAAATCTGGAGAAGAAACGCAAATTGTTTCGAAATTAGGAAAGGCTTACAAAGTGAAATGTATGAAAGAGGATGTTCTTTCCGATGGTAAGACGATTATAAAAGTTTTCAAAGCGACGTCTTTTGCTCAATAAAATCCAGATGGATCAAAGCAAAGAATCACTAATGGTTGTCCGGGATAGTATTCTGATACTTGTGATTGTTTTAGTTTTTCTTGCTACGATCGAATTGTTTTCTCGATCTCTAAGTAGGGCTCCTATTGAAAAACCAAAGCCGTTTTATGTTGGTAAAGAAAGTATTTATGAAAAAGACTTTAAGAAGTCAGTTACAGAATGTTTCTTAAAGACTTTTAAGGAAAAGAGTGGTGAATAATTTTAAAGAAGGGTTTGATAACGGACTTATATTTTTCGTTGGAATAGGATTAGTCTTTCAAGGATTATTTGGAAAAGCCTACATTATCGACTTGATGAATACGATTTGGTTCCCGGAACATTTTTCAATACCGATAGGGATCGGACTCCTATTCATAGTATTGATTCATTCTAAATATTATGGGAAAGACTGACGAAAATGGATCGGTTACCATTAGTTCTTATAAGAATAAAAAGTCTTTGTGAAGATGAATTGGAGGTTTATCACTCGGAACTTTTGGTTAAAATAGTACAAATGATCGATGAAGAAGATGATCGAATCAAGAAAAGAAATGAATCAATGGCGTTAAAAAAATTAGAGCAAATGGCTCAAGGCAAACTGATTTAAGGAGAAGGTAAAAAGTTATGGAAGACTTTTATAATAGAATCGCTCAAAGAAAGTATAATTTACCGAAGGAATGGGCATGGTTTTCAAATGAGGCAGTCGAAGGTGGTTTCATTATAATCGGCGGGATAATTTCCGAAGATAATAAAGGAAAAAGAACATGGGCCAAGCCACATAAGAAAATATTAATATCCATTGCGGAAATAAAAGAAGAAAAAGATTTATATGAATTTGAGGAAGGTAATTGTTCAAACTGTTTCGGAAAGGGAGAAGTTTTCAAAAGCTGGAGCGTCGATGAAGGAGTTAAAAATGTTGAGTGTAGAAAATGCGAAGGAACTGGAAGGCCTTAAATTGGAAATCGTATTTCATGATGATTCAAATAACTCATTTCAAAAGCTGAATCCCGATTTTGGTTATGACGCACCAACGAAAATCAAGAAAGTTAAAGAATGCAAATTCCCGGCGTTTGCTGATCATCGTTATCATAGAATTGGAAAATTCAAAAAAGAATATTTAACCGACGGAGCTCCCGGCTGGATCGTCGATTTTCGCTGTGTAAATTGTGGGCTCAAGGCTAAACAAGCATTCTATCTAGACTCATTTCAAAATAAGGAAAAGTGAATGAAACAGAATACACTAAAAATTTCGAAGAGTCTCGAACTCCCAAAGGACGCTGTAACGCAAACACTTGCGATTCTTGCGAAACGTGGAGCTGGAAAAACGCATACCGCAACCGTCCTTGCTGAAGAATTTATTCAAAATAAAATCCCGTTCGTTGTTTTAGATCCGACCGGTGCATGGTGGGGACTTCGTTCAGGGAAAGATGGAAAGGCAAACGGGGGTTACTCGGTCTACATTATCGGCGGAGCCCACGGAATTCCTTTAGAATCTACCGCTGGTAAAGTGATTGCGGAACAGGTGGCATTGCATCCTTCTTTTTACGTGATCGACCTCTCTCATTTTGGTTCAAATGCGGAACAGAACCGATTTGCTACGGAATTCGCGGAAGCTCTTTATAGGATTAAGGCAAAGAACAAAAGTCCACTTCACCTCTTCTTGGATGAAGCTGATTCCTTCGCGCCTCAACAGCCGATGCCAGGAGAACAAAGAATGCTTGGCGCTTTTCAGGCTATTGTCCGGAGAGGAAGAATCCATGGCATAGGGATCACGCTCATAAGTCAGCGAGCGGCGGTCATAAACAAAAGCGTACTAACCCAAACCGAATGTCTGATTGTCCTACAGACAACTTCTCCGCAGGATCAGAAAGCGATAGAAAGTTGGGTGAAGAATAACGGATCGGAAGACGAAAAAAATAATGTCCTCTCAAGTCTTGCTTCGTTGCCGAAAGGAGAAGCGTGGATATGGAGTCCGTCCTGGTTGGGAACTCTAAAGCGGATCAAAATCCGCGATAGGTTGACTTATAATTCTTCAGCGACTCCAAAATTCGAGGAAGGTAAGAGATACGTTGGTCCGACTTTAAAGCCGATCGATATGGAAGCGTTAAGCGCTCAAATCAAATCAACTATCCAGCAGGCAGAAGAAAATAACCCTTCGATACTTCGAGCTCGAATCAAAGAGCTCGAAAAAGAACTCACAACGAGAAATCCTTCTCTACCATCGGTGAAAATGGGAGAGATAGAGAAATTGAAGGATCGTATTCTGGATTTGGAAAGAGAATTACGAGCCCATAGTATCCGGAAAGGTGCAGATTCTGTAAAGATTGGAAAAGCAATTTCTATCTTACAAAATCTACATACGATAAACGCATCCGAAATCGTAACTCACACTATTCCAGAAAATTATTCCAAAGGACTCGAAATAGAACACCGTCCTCCTTCATCTCCGACAACAATAAACGAATCAGAAATCACCCTAGCCAAAGGAGAAAGAAACCTTCTGGCTGCACTCGTTCAGTGGTATCCGAACGGAATGACTGAAGGACAAATGCGCACTCATGCGGGATTACGGAAATCTGGAACGTTCTCCACTTACAAATCGACTCTCCGGAAAAAAGGATTGCTCGAAGACAAGGCTGGATTGCTTTACGCGACCGAATCCGCGCTCAGATTTTTAGGCGAGTCAATTCATAGTCCAAAAAATACCTCGGAAGTTCTCAGCATTTGGATGCCCAAATTAAGCGAAGGCGTTCGTAGGATGCTGCAATGTTTGGTCGACCGGCGGGGTGAGTCAATTACCGACGAAGAGCTTCAGACATTTGCAGAACTCAAGAAATCCGGAACATATAGCACTTACAAAGCGCAGTTGAGAACAGCACAGCTCATTACTGTTATTCAAGGTCGAGTCGCAGCTAATATCGAGACCCTCTTAATGGAGCGCAAATAAAATGAAAGAAGAAGGCGTGCTCCATCTGAAAGTTAAAAAAGTTCGGTTCGATAACATTCGATCTGGGATTAAAAAAGATGAGTATCGAACACTGACGAAATATTGGAAGTCCCGCCTTCTGAATAAAGCGTATAGGATAATAGAATTTCAAAACGGCTATAAAAAAGATTCACCAAAGTTTCGGATCGAATGTCTCGGTATATCAATCGGGCAACCACGGAGAGAATGGTGTTATGGGATCATAACTGAAGGAAACACTTTTATATTACATTTAGGAAGAGTATTGGGATGAAAAACTCTAAAATCGAATGGACTGATCATACTTGGAATCCTGTAACCGGATGCACGAAAGTTTCCGCCGGCTGCAAGAACTGTTACGCAGAAACTTTGAGTAAACGAAAGTTTGGAGAGTGGGCGATCCGAGATTTTTCCAAAGTAGAATTCAAAAATAAAAAACTGAAGGACCCATTTAGTATTAGAAAGCCATCAAAGATTTTTGTGAATTCGATGAGCGATCTTTTTCATAAGGATGTTCCTGACTCCTTCATCGACAAAGTGTTCGCTGTCATAGCGTTGAACCCTCAACATACATTCCAAATTCTCACAAAACGGTCCGAAAGAATGCTAGAGTATATGAATAGAGAATTTCGCGCGTCCGAAATTGGAGAGGCGGCACACACTTTTGTGGAGATGAACTTTCAATATAAGAATGTCAAGATGCCAGCGGAGTCGATGAAAGACAGTTGGAAAGGTTCTGTAGATTGGCCACTCCCCAACGTTTGGCTTGGAGTTTCCATCGAAGATCAAAAGACTGCGAATGAAAGAATTCCTGACCTTATCAGAATTCCAGCAGCTATACGGTTTCTTAGTTGTGAACCGCTTCTCGGAAAAGTCGATTTGGATTTAAATCCTAAATACATCCATTGGGTGATCGCTGGCGGTGAGTCTGGTCCGAATGCCAGACCTGTTCATCCGGAATGGATCACGAATCTGCGGGATCAGTGCTTAGAAGCTGATGTTTCGTTCTTCTTTAAACAATGGGGCGAGTGGGCACCAAATTGCCTATGTAAGAACGAAAAACCTTGTCGGGAAATGGATCGTCCCTCCGGAAGACCCGGCGTCATGTTTCGATGCGGGAAAAAAGAAAGTGGTGCCTTACTTGATGGAGTCGAGTGGAAACAATTTCCGGAGGCTAGAGAAGGTTAATAAATGAGAATTCATATATGCGATATCTGCAATAAACGTGAGCGATGGAATGATTCATGGTCATGGAAAATCGTATTTGGGGATTTGGAAGATTTTAGAGAGGAAATCGCTTTTATAATCTGTTCTGAAGAATGCAAAATAAAATCAGATAAAATAGGAATGGAAAATAAATATATAAAAGCCTCTGCAAATAGATTCAACGAGAGAGATTTAAACCGACCTCAAGGAATTGTAAAATCATGATCGTAGTAAAAATTGAAATCTGGCCTAACGGCGACGAATCGAAGAAGCGCGAACACTCTCGCGCGTATATTGCAAATGATCGGACGACGACTGAGGCAACGAAAGGCGCTTACGGTTCCTACGATGCAAGGTTTATGCAAAGCGAAGCCTTCAATCCGAAAAAAGTTTGGAAGTCGGCAAGAGCCGACCGGATACACCGAAAGTTACGTGGAGCCTGGGATATCTTATACGTCGCGCTTCGTAATGCGGGATTGGAAGAGAGGAATCCGAGATGAAAGATTTTAGAGATTCACTTCTTACCAAAAGCAAACCTCCTAAGTTTTGTCCTAAATGTGAAATGAATCTTTATCTTACCGATCGGATTAACTGGATAGGTGTTGGTAAACAACCATTGGAGTATGGGTGCTATCTTAAATGTGAAAAATGTGGTTTTGAAGAGTTCTGGTTAAATTTGAAGTTTATTCCAGAAATTAATGAAGCATTAGGGATTGAAGGCGCCAGAGATTTTCTTGGTAAACATGGATGGTATGGGAAGAAGGAAAAGGAATTTTTAAAAAACCTTGGTCACCATTCTCAACCTGAGCTATTCGATGGGATGGATAGTGCTTATAAATTAGCTTCGGATGGTGTGGACCAATATGAATAAGAGTGAAGTCAAAAGCAACAAAGGCCTTAGTGAACGATTTATAAAGCTTGGAGACATGATTGGTGATGAGCTCCATCAAGAAAATAAGTGTATTGCCCGTGAGTATAAAACAACCCTTTATGAACTTCATCCAGAAATTAAAAAAAGAGAGATGGAGAAAAAACGAGAAAGGATAAACGAATTAGTTAACACAGTTATTGAGTCACGAAGTTGTGATTGTGGTGGAAAGCTCCAGCAAAATAAGAAAGGGGCTAAGGTAATAATATGCTCTATTTGCCGGAAAAAGTTCCTTATAAAATTAAAAAAGAAAAAGAAATGAACAACGCAGTTTTTATTAAAAATAATTCAGATCATAAAAGGAAGCGTATGAATAACCAAATTAAAGTCTTTAAGTTAAATGAATACGAGTGGTGGGCTGGGACTTCTTTGCTTAAAACCTTACGAGAATGTATACGTCAGTACGGAGTCACAATAGAAGAAATTTATGATAAATCCGAATTCAAAATCCAGAATTTAGATGATGGTCGGGTTTGGTGGGATGGTTATCAAATCGATGACGGGGAAACGGAAGAAGATAAGTTTTGGTTGAAAAGAATGTGTAGAGTTTCTTTTCGTAGAGCCATTGAGCTTTCACTTCGAGATGGACAAGATCCAGAAATTCCTTTCCCGATCGCATGCACGGAATGGTAGTTTAGTAAATTGTTACTCAGTTATCAAAAATTATTAAAAGGGAAAAATATGGTTCCAGAAATTGAACTTAAACACGAAAATATTAAATTTTCAGAAACGCTTAGACAGATAAGGAAAAGAAATCATGAGATTCATCCAAACATTAAAAGAATAATTCTTTCTTATCAGCCTCCTACGAAGAAAGAACGAAATGAAATCTTAAATAAGTGGAACGAACTAGATCCACCAATTTCGAGAAGATTTAAATTTATTTTTTCTCCATCATTTGGAGAAAGCGTTGGCAAGAAAGACTGCGAAATTTGGTTTAAGCCTTCAAGTTCGGGAGGAAGGTCGAGATTATATTATAGATCAATTGATAAATCGGAGTTCGAGAATGGTCTTGGGCTTTAGGCAAAAACATCCAAGAATTGGCCCGACAAAATTTAAGGATAAGATTTTATCCGGTGAAAAGATTCATACGATTCGAGAAGATAAATCCAATCGTTGGTATGCTGGTAGAAAAATTCAGATGGCCTATGGAGTCAGAACAAAATTTTATGAACGTTTTTACGAATCGAACTGCATTTCCGTTGAATCAATTGAAATCAATTGGTGTGGATTATCTGGTTTTTCAGGCATGTATCCAGATGTAAAAATATCCGGACGTAAACTATCATATAGTGAATGTGATGAGCTGGCTCAGAACGATGGATTCGAGTCGTTTGTAGATTTCATTAAATGGTTCAGTGAAGATTTCAAAGGCAAGATCATTCATTGGACAAATAAAAGGTATGTTTCATGAGCATCACTCGACCAGTTCTTAAATACAATGGCGGAAAGTGGATTCTCGGTCCATGGGTAAGATCGTTTTTTCCGGATCACGATGTTTACGTCGATGGATTCGGAGGGGCGGCTAACATTTTACTTCAAAAAGAACCGGCCAGAGCGGAATACTATTTCGATCTCGATTCGGAAGTGACAAATTTCATGGCGATGTTAGGAAATCGCGATACCGCAAAAGAGTTGATTCGTCGCATCAAGTGGACTCCATACTCTCGTGAAATTCACGAATGGGCGGTATCCAAAAATACACCTTCCGAAGACACGATCGATCGCGCCCTAAAATTCTGTGCAAAGTGTTGGATGAACATCGGGCAGAATCGATCTTATCGAGGATCCTTCAGGGTCCACGGAAACCTTGATCGTTCCGGAGGATACATTCCAGCGAGACTTTGGTCTGATATCAAGCCTTACTACCAGGCGGCCGCCCGACTTCGTGGAGTCGTGATCGAAAATCGCTCCTTCACGGAAATAGCCGATCAACTCGATTCTCCGACTTCGCTTTTCTATCTTGACCCTCCATATCTTGGAGCAGTGCGCGGATCCGGAGATCTCTACACCCACGAAATGAAAAGTGCGATCGAGCATGATAATCTTTTAAACGTGATTGCTTCCTTAAAGGGCATGGTGGTCATCTCTGGGTATCCTTCCGACCTCTATGCTGATCGGTTAGAGAAGAAAGGATGGATCCGGAAGGAGAGAGCGACGAGGGACAATAAGCGCCGAGCGCGGACCGAGGCAATCTGGTTGAATCCTTTGTGTGTAGCGAGACTGGAAGAAAACGAACCGATGTTATTCGGATGAAAGGAGAATTTATGGAAAGAGAAAAACTGTCAGTTGAATCATTCGAAAATGCGTTAGATGAAATCAATTCGCATACCAGAAGGGTGATTCAGAAAAAGGGATTTGGAATTCTAAAAAGTTCACATGAGATTTTAGGAATCATAACTGAAGAGTATGCCGAACTAATTGACGCAATCAGATCGAACAACAGAGAAGATATTAAATCCGAAATCCTTGATATAGCAACGGCTTGTCAGTTAGCCCTTGCAAGTATGGAATCTGGACATTTGGATTGGTTATAAACAAAGGAGTGAATATGTCTGGACAAGGAAAACAAATTTCAATCTACGATCAAGGACTTACGCTTGATCAATACAAAGCCGCGCTTAAGGAAGAAATTCTTAGCTTCCGAATAGATCCGAACGATGAGGACTTCCGGGAATACGACGAAGGGAAAAACGATCTCATTGAGGAGCTTATAGAAGCAATCAATCGCACTCCGCAACGTCACCATCAACTTAAGAAGTTGCTCGGTGGACTCGAGGAGGGATAAAAACTCGTATGAATTTATATCAAGTTAGATTAAGAAATGAGGAACCGTGTGATAGCAATTGTGAGCTTATATTTGCAAAATTACCTCTAAGGGCAAAAAGGCTGTATTGGAAACGTTTTCAAGACTGGCGCTATAGTAAAAACGATGAAATTATAGAGTTAGCCATAGTCCCGCCTGAAGAATCCAAAGAGATCTTTAAAATCATAGGAGAGTGTGATTTAACTATTCGAGGTGGAATCCTTAATAAAGAGTATGAAAGATTAGCTCCAACCCTAAGATCGATGGGGTGGATGTATGAAGATGAGTCGTCTTGTGATACTTGCGGACTTTACCCATTCGGTATGGAAGAACATTGGATTGATGAAGACGGTCAATGTGACGAATGTCGTGATCCTATTCAGGAAAAGGAAACTGAAAAAAACACAGAAGATCAAGAGGTATCTGAATGAATAACAATCATCCAGAAAAGGGTAAGAAAACTTTCAAACTTTGGTTACAGGTTCTTTTGTTAAAGATCAGAGCAACTCGGTTTACACATATTTGGATCAAGGAATGGGAAACGGGAGGGATTCTAATCAAAAACTATTGGTCGCATTGGTATCCCGGTTTTCCGTTTTTACTCGCTGAGGGAAATTTTGATGACATTTTCAAGCATTGGCAATTTCGAATCGGATTCTTAGGTTTCGTTCTCGTAATCTTCAATGAAGGGAAGCGATCTCAGGAGGTTTCCAAATGAGCGGAATCCTTTTGATCATGTTTTTATTTTGGCTCCTCTGCGCGGGAGCCTTCGGGTTTCTTGCGATCGTTATCATGCTTTCTTTGGGAATGGTTCCGGGAAGAAGTCTTACTCTGATTCTTATGGGAATCTTTTTGGCAACTTTCGTGATGATCGCTTGCATCTATGGCGCGTTCGTATGTTCTCTGGGAAAAGAATCGGGAATGTGTAGGATTCTTGAATTCTAAAACGAAGATCGAAGTTCTTTTCCAAAAAATTATCTTCAATCATGAGTGATGAGAAAATAAATGATGATTACATACAAAGACAAGAAAATTTATGGATCATTCATTGCGAGAATTTACTAAGAAAAGGAAAAATCCCGAAGAGATGGGACGACCTTCCTCCGTATATTAAGACCGAACGAATGCGAAAATACTACGTTGAATTGAGGAAAAGATTAGAACCATAAAAAACTCCTCGGATCTATTGGACCCGAGGAAGAGATAGGAGATACTTTTAGAATGGGATAACGTTAGATTCCACATGTTTTGTTAAAAATGGAATACCAACGGGTGATTTAGAAATTATATTCGCAACATTCGCCACACCGGAAAGAGATCCATATTTTAGATACAAACGAATTCCTAAAATAGCTAAAGCTACCGCTAAAAACAAAATTAGAAAAACATAAAAGAAAAACTTAATCGTTCTCCAAGTTTCAGCATCTGGTCTATAATCCTCTGCCTTTTGTTTCCATTCGTCGCCGTATGCTTTGCTTTTTTTTAACAGTTCCGCGTTGTTTGCAAACTTGGTAGAGAATTCTTTTAGTTTTTTTGAAAGTTGATCTTTTTCCTCTGAAGTAATTTCGGAGATCGGTTTGTTTTGTACTTTTTTTGCAAGTTCTTCTGCTTCCTTAGAAGCATTTTCAGAACTTTGAATTCCTTCTTCGAAATTCGGTCGAGTCGTTGCGCAACACGTAACGAAGAAAAATAAAAGAATTGAGACAATTACTCTATTCATGATTTGGTTCCTCTACAACTTTAGTTTTTCCGTTCCGGAATGTATTTACCAATTCGGAAAGCGGTTTCTTCATATAAACCGAAAACGAGCATATTCCTATCACTCCAAAATACGTAATGTTTTGTCCTAAAAAAGATAGCATCGATGCTTTCCCGGTTGCCTGTAAGCCTGCTTCAATTACGGAAGCGATTACGAAGATTGCGAAAGATTTCTTTTTAAATTCATCCTTGGCAATTCTCCCAACTTTCTTGATTTGTTTTTTCATAGAATTCTCCTTAAATTCCAAGTTGAATGAGATATATAAAATTCGCATGAATCCCTTTGTTGGAATCAATTCCGCAGTGAGAAACGAGGTCTTCGGCAAGATACCGATTGTTGATTTCTTTTTTCTTGTAACCGGTAGTCCAGTCTCCGTAGGAATCGATAACTTCGTAGTATTTGATTCCGTTGATATAAACGATTCTCCGTAGTACTATGAAATGGCCACTTTTCGTAAGTGAGGTTCCAAGCATAACAGCTGAACCTTTCTCAAGCGCTTCGTCGATTTCCGACCAGTTGCCATTGATTTTTAAAACGACTTCGATCGAATTGTCTTTCAGAATTTCTTTGAGAGCCTCGGCATAGCATTCCATAAATCTTCCGAGCCGAATTTCTTTATATCGACGCCACGTATCGACGATGCTTCTTAGTTTTAAATTCTGAAGGATCTTTTCGCCGATTCCGACCGCACCGAATCTCGGCTCCATGTAATCCACAAACCATCGAATGTATTCGACACTCGCCATTTTTGGGATGACCGCAGAACCGATAACACACGCGGCGATGTAACCACACATAGAGCCATAGCCTACAGAGTAGACCGGTGCGATCTTATTGTTTTGTTCAACGCCCTTCAAAGCGATTGCCGGTGTCATTTGTCTGTCCTTAGAAGTAATCCGATTTCTTCCGCTGCTCGAATAATTTCGGTTGGATCCGTATCATGTTCATAATCTTCATGCCAAGAAATTGAAATGAATCCTTCAGCAAAACCTTGGTGTTCAATTTTTGCGAAAAGATGCGCTTTAATATCGTTAAAACGGAAAATTCTTCTCCACCGCGAAGTTTCCGGAAGATCATCTGTTTTGAGATAATAAAACGATGAGTCACAGATCGGTTTAATGAGTTCGACAGACATCGAAATCTCTTTTTTTGTATAGTACTCTTCAAAGTTATACGGAACCGCCATACCCGGTTTAACGGAAATGTGCGACATCGAGAACTTCTCGACACCGGCACCATTAAGATAATACTCACCGTTATGAAACTGAAAAACTTTGGCACGACTTGCTGAGTAATGATCGCGAAGTAGAGCTAGACGGTCTTGTACCATCGAATTGATATTTAAAACGAGTTCGATCTTTCCGAGAGATTTCTTCTTAGAAATTTCTAAAGACTTTTTCTCAGCCCACTTGTCGTAAAAATGTTTAGTGATCGAGTAAACTCCGATACAAAAACCTAAACCAAGCGCTTTCCATAATTCTTCAAACATTTGGTTACGTCCACGCGATGATTGGATCAAACGAATCAGAAGGAGAAAGGTTATTGATCGTGTTTTCGTTTTCCCATTTTCTTTGATACAGGGACATGCCTGCGTTATACATATCGACCTCAATCAATTCTGCAAGTGACTTAAGATCGTCGATATTTAGGATTGAAAATTCGTTATTTGAATCTTTCCAAGGTGGGATTGCTGAGATCTTACTTTTTGAAAATAAATTTACGATCGAGTTAATATTATCAAGATAAGTCTTGCCAGAATCCCAATTTGTATTTTTGAACTCGACCGTCCCTCTGTAACTTTCTTTCTTCGAATTGAAAATTGCAGAATTTAATTCTAAAAATTTTGAAATCCTTTTTTCTTGATCTATGATCCAAGTTGTCCCATTAAATTTCTGAAACTGCTCTGATGGAATCGGCGGGATTTCAGTTTCCGTTGGTTTAATTTTATCGTCCCAGTTCTCGAGGGAGCGCTCGTTCCCGCTAATTTTATCGTAAACTGATTTTGGATGAAATTCTAAAGCAACTCCATCTTCAATTTCCGCATTGAAGATATCACCTTTTTGTGGATTATAATTTACTGAATAAACCACACGATGAATATTCGGATTGAATTCAAACCAGACTTCCTGTCCGGAGATTTGTTTTGGATCTGTATTTATCCAAAGAACTTCTTTCGATTGTTTATCAATTACGTAATTCATTTACGCGACCCTCACTTTGTATCTTACCGCAACCCAGGCAGGAGTGGTTTCATTTCCTGCTCTTGGAATTCCATTTATTCCATCAGTTGCAGGCGTTTTAGCAGAACCTAAAGTTTGCACTCCGACAAATCCTGACCCACCACCAGTTGGACCTGGGGTATAATTATTCGGAACTCCGTTCGGTAGATCATGCCAATGTGAATGAAATTGGTCCTGACCTTTGAATCCCACAGCTCCACCGTCATAATTTCCACCTGCGGCCTTTGCTCTAGTTCCGTTTAAACCGGATCCTCTTGCAAAAACACCGTTTCGATCCATTACGTTGAATGTAGTGGAACCGTCTCCAAAGCCGTATTCCACATTGACCAGTACATCTCCGGATTGATTCGAAGTAAGATCAATAATCGATCCCGTCGGAGTGGATGAAATTTGAAAATCTGCGGCCGTCGGATTCCTAACATAGTATTCCGTAAGAGCCGTAATCCCTCCGCCGGTGAAAGAGAATTTTACAAGTTGTCCTTCAAGACAAGTTTGCGAAACGATAACTCTGTCCGACGTTGGATTTATACCGGTAACGGCTTTCCGAATTGCATTCCAAAGAGTTGAGAATGTTGTTCTTGAAATTGCTTGCCCGTTTGCATCTTTGAAAAGGGAAGATGAAAGCCTATCTAAGTTATCTTCAACGACTGAACCTAATGGGATTTGCAATGCAGTACTGTCTTCGAGTGTAATGAGCGTTCCATTTTTGCTTTTAGGAATCTTTACTGAGTTTGAAATCTTATTCACGGAAATTACATTTCCAAATGCCGCATCCTTCTTATATTCGAACCACTTGATTCTTCCGGGAGTTAAAGTCGGGAATGCCGCGGTAGTATTATAGTTCTCGTAAACCTTAACGATAAAGGATTTTCTAGTATTTGCACTTTGTTGATAGGATGAGTTCGTTGAAGCATCAAAGAATTGTAGATTTGCCAAATCAGAATCTTGCTGGACCAATTCAATCTCATAGAATCCCCAAAAAGCCTGAGAGGTAGGTTGCAGGTTCATTTCTTCCAAAAAATAAATTTCATCATCTTTTAGTAAACTTCCCTTTAGGGTTGAAATCGTTGTGTTCGTAAAAGAAGGGATATCACATCCAAACCACTGGATTTCACCTGGATCCAATGCGTAAAGTTCCCGCAAAAGCATCGTGAGCGCTTTAGGATAAACGAGTAGGTCATCTTCTAACCCGGGAATTGGTCCTACTGTTTTTGAGTTTACTCTCTGATTGGGATTGTAGAGTGTTCTCTTTGCAACGGAATTACTAGCGGGTATCGCGACAACGGTCATTAATTTACTCCTGAATAATCCTTATCGATAAAACCATAATCTAAATACAAAAATCCGAATTTAGGATATTCTGTAATCACTCCGGCAAAAACTCCAATGCCTGCGCTTTTTAGTTGATAGATTGTTCTTAAAAGTGCAGGATCAATATCGAAGATAGTATTAAAGATTATGTATATTGCATTTGTCGGGTGAGTCATGACTGAACCGAACGGTCTGTTTTTTAATACAGGAGTATCAAGATAGGCTACATCGAGGAAGAAACCTAGGTCTTGTGCTTCCTTAACTTCAACTCGATCAATATCCTTTACCAAATTCTTAATTGCAGGAAGAGTTCCGACGATTGCGAGAATCTTGGAAAGAATCTTTGCTCTGTATTCTTGGTCCGATAGTGCTTGGTCATTTGGAACCCCTAAAAAAGTTCCCCAAGCTTTGAGAAGGAATCCTGACGCATTCGTTATGGGAAACTCGGCAATCAAACGCTTTACAAATCTATAATGCCATTCAAGCGCGTTGTAAACGGCACCCTTGTTGATATCATTGATGTTTTTAATTTGTATTTTTTCCACTCGATCTGGATCAAAAAAAAGTGCTTTGAATACGGTTCCGGATCGATTGAATAAAGAAAGATACCTTGCGATCATGGTTGGTTTATCCTATTGATCAGATCGCAAATGATAGAACCACCGCCGCTACCTCCAATTTTAGGAACGGAACCCAATGGAACGACGATATCCGTTGAAATTCCCACGAAACGGATTCTTTGAATATCTGGATGCGCATTTATACCAGCGCCCTTCAACCGATCGAAAATTACGTCGTCTCCATTTCGTAATTTATTTACGTAGTTTGAAATTGCCAGTTCTACCAAAGTTTTGAATTGAGCGTCTGAGAGTTGTGTTGAAATGAGAACGTCGAGTTCGTAATGAAATGAAATTGGTTGAACCGAAAGATTTCCGACAAAAAGACGTGTTCCGCCGGCTTTGTAACCAAATTCAGGAGTCCCTAAAATTCCTTTTATTTTATCCGTAACCGTTTGAATGATCGTCGGCGCAGTATTACTGGTTCCATCTGAAACGTAGATATTGATCCAACCCGTTTCTGATTGTCCGTTGTTCGGGTTTAAATTTTCAGTGACATAGCAATCTACTACACCGGAAACTGATTTTACTCCGGAAAGAATTCCGGCTAACGTAGATCGTCCAAGATTATTTACAAATTCTTGCCAACGAATAAGTCTTTCTTCTTCAGTCTCTTGGTCTGTTCCTCCGGAAATTAAAAACGGATTGAAAATTCGATCGAATTCAAGACTTGCATTCGGGTCCGCGCTTGGAAAGACATCGCCTTTTCCTAGGTTAGTATCGATTCCTTGAGGATCTAAATTATATTGGGAACCCGAATTCAAAGCGCGGATATCGATATCCACCGAAGTCTGTCCAACGGCAATACTCGAAGGTCCAACGGATTGATAGTCTTGTCCAAAAAGAGAAATCGTAAAAATCGGAATCGAATAAGTAGAAGTATGATCTGTTTTTACAAATCGAATAAATCCGGTGGATTTTTTTCCTTCAAGTAAAGGGAAACCGAACGATTCATAGCAAGAGTTCCGAATGGCGTAAAGATAGGCCGCGAAAAAATCAGATTCAATGCGAGTTAAGATCGCAGATATCGCCTCGAGAATAGTTCGGATTCTAGAACCGGGTTTGAAATTTGTTAAACGAACTTTGGCAGCTACAACGTAGCTTACTAAGTTAGTAAAATATCCTAGGAATGTCCTTTGGACGTATGGACTTGGCTCGCTCACGGGGAAGGGACAAAAGATTGGCCTTAGTAAAAATGCAACAAAAAAAGGGCTTGTTTTTAATTTCTAAGGATTGCTTTGTCCTCTTCCAATATGGGATCTTTAGCTACGAGTGTAACAAGAGGGACCGGTGGATTTGAAGCTACAGGTGCTTTCAGTTTAGAGTTTCAGAAACGTTTGTCTACTCCAGGTGCTCTTGAAATTTCTTTTGGAGAATATTATTTTCTCCTCGGTCTATCTAGGCAGGAACATTCTTATAACTATAACATTTCCGTAAAGCCAACTTATGGAGGGGTTCAAGTAGTTGATAATGGAAACTCAACGTGTGACATTTCCCTTTCCGGGGAGATTTGGCAACAATACGAAGGTCCTCCGGTAAGAAAACCGGCAGGCGCCTTCGGAAGTCTATCCGGCGCCGCTTCCGCGATAGGAAACGCTCTTCTTCAAGAACTCGAAGGTTTAAATCCGATTAAGAAAGCCGGTTATTTAGATTTTTTTGATTTAGTTTATCTTATGCACGAAATTCGGGACGAGGACAAAGCAGATAGTCGCGTTCCCACTTTTTCACCGTTCTTTCCGAACGCCGCGGATATTAAAGCTAAAGCGACCGGAAATACCCCCTTTAACTTTGAAGATACTCTAATGATTTTTCACGACTACGATCGTGACGCTCATTGGGAAGTGGTCTTCAGTGAAAAAGGTGGATTCAAGATCTCTCAATCAAAAGAGGATCCGTTAACTTGGTTTTGGTCTCTCAATCTTGTCGGAATCGAAGATAAGTCTTCAAGAGCGCCATTTCGAAGACCAGCACTTCCGGATCCGAAAGCATTGATCAACAACGCTCTCCTTGCTTTCGACAATATTTTAACCGACTTATCTGGACCTCTTCAATATCTTTCTTCAGTTACGGATCTTTACAAAGATATCGCGAATCTTGCCGGAGAAATGAAGAAGGATTTAAAACAGTTTGAAATTACAAATAAGGATGCAATAAAGAAAATTGCTAAATCAGGTGGTCCTCTCAAAAAGAAAACAAATCAATTTCATGAACTTTTGAACCAATTGTATTTTCCAAATACCGTAACTCCTGAAATGGGAGCTCTGGATAATCCACAAAAACCGATCACATCCGGATCTTCACAACAGGAAATAAATCAAATTGATCTTCCAGTTTCCATTTATAATAATATTTTTACCGCCAACGAGATCAATGAATCCGAATACATACTTGCTTCGGATCCGATAGTCAATTCCGTTCTTGATATTCAAATGGCACTCACGAATATAAGCGCGGCTTTGATACTCGTGAACAACCAAAACGTTTCCCAAAGTTTCACATATATCGTGGTACGCCCGGGAATGACTTTGGAAATTATCGCAACTCTTTATTACGGTTCGCCTGAAAGAGTTCAAAACGTTATAAATGATAACGGTATGTTATTGGTAGGAAGAGGGGACGATATCATTGGGTTATCGATTCGAGTTCCTTCTCAAAAATCATACTCTCAAATCGATACAGGAGTGATTTCTGAACATAGAATATTAGAGAATTTTCCTCCGGAAAAAACACAAGAAATCCTGGAGAAATGGTATTTCGGAGAAGACTTACTGCTTACCGAAGATTATGATTTCGAAGTCGAAGCCGGTGACTTGGCGCTTACTTCCGGAATTGATTGTCTCGTTGATGGAGCTCTGGATAAACTTCGAATTCTTCCGGGACAAATCCCATTTCATACCGGTATTGGTGCAAATGTTGAACCCGGATCCGCGCCGGATAGTCTTTTCAATCTCGTCATCCCTTCTAGAATTCTCCAAAATATGCAATCTGACTTGGGTGTGAAAGATGCATCTATCGTGTCTTTTGAATTCAATGGAGATACTATCGAGTATGTTGTTCAAATCAATCCCATTGGAGATTTTAAAAGTTTCAAATTAAGAAGGAGGCGAAATTTTTAATGATTCACGCAATAAACCCTACGTTCAGAGTTTTTCTATTTGGGTTTCTTCCGGACAATCCGACAGCAATTTCTCAAAGATATAGCACGGGTGAAATCCTCGCGTTAAAATCACCGATCGAAATTCCAAAGGAATATCTCGAAAGAGTCAATTTCAATGATAGATTGGAAGGTGGTTCTTTTAGAATTGACCTTCCTAAAGGTGCAAGAAATGAAATTTTAGTAAATAATCAGAGAGTTCGAGTTCGTGAGCTATTTCGTCCGGGAAGAATCATTGTAATTACGGAAAACGATCTAATAAAATTTGCCGGAAGAATTTCTGAAAGTGACCACGAAGGAACTGCGAAGGGTGATTCGGAATATGGGGTTTCTGGAGAAGGATTAGAAGAAGCGATCAATTCCCAAATTCTATTCATAGATTTCGACAATTCAAAGCCTGTATCTGCCACCGTTCCTGCCGAATCAGCTTCGAAATCGCCCGCGAGTAGATTACAAGTTGCTTTGCAAATTATTTCAAACGCTATCAAAGAAACAAAAAGTCCAACTTTGATGTTGAGATCCTTAGCGAATTCTGCGATAGAACATCTTCTTTCAAACGGAAGTTATGGTGGGAATCCTTTCTCTAAGTTAGTAGAGACTTCTAAAGGTTTGGATTCGCTTCCTTATACGACAACCTTCCTTCACACTCTCCAATGGATAAATTCTCAGACATTTGGGAATTCATTGTCAATTTGGTCTTTAATGGAATCTCTCGCAAAGGCTCCTCTTTACGAATTATTTTTTCATTACGATCAGGCTGTAGATTTTTATGTAAACGAAACAATGCCTTTCTTACTGAAAAAATTATCAAAAGAAAAAATTTCTTCCCCGGATCTACCGATAGCTACTCTTATTTACAGGAAAACACCATTCGAATTCCTAGATTCTGATATCGTACCTAAAGGTCTCGTCGCCGAAGTTGAACAATCATTGATAAGCAGTTTTAGATTGTCAGAATCAACCTCCGATATTTTTTCTGGGGTGCATATAAACGTAGGAATCTTTGACAATATCACTGGGCTTACCTTAAATCCAGTTACATACAGTCCTTCTTTGCTCGCAGAGTTCGGCCAAAGGGTCTTGTCAATCGTTCTTGATGGTACTGGTTTTCCGCAAGAATCTCAAGACGCGGCATCTCAAAGCGTATTCAAAGAAAAATTAAACTCCATACAATCCAAAATCTTTAATACTTTCGGAACTGGTGAGAGAATTTTTTCCGGTTCCTTTTCCGGCGGATATTTTAGAGAAATTTCCAAAGGGATGATCATGGAAATTGTGAATAAAAACGGAGAAATCCAAAGTAAAAAGATTCATAAAGAATTGGAAATGTATGATCCTAAATTTTACGTAACCGGGATAGATGTAACTTGGGTTCCAGGCGCTGGAATTGCAGATCAAACGATATCAGTAAAATGGGGAAAAAGAAAACTCAATCCCAATTGGGATAAGGAAATCTAAAAATCTAATTTTGAATACCAATCTTCAAGTTCTTCCGATTTCTCTTCGGACCTGATAAACCGATAATCTTTAAATTCACACCCACAGTTCGGATGAACAGGGCAACAAAGCCAATAGTTCCTCGAATTTCTACCAACGTTATTTTTACCGGGCCATGCCGCTACCTTTACACCATTTGGATCGTGAATGACAGTATCGTTTCCACCGAAGAATTCTGAATTTTCGAAATCTGAATAACTTGCAAAGAGCCTAACCTTCGTTCCCCAATGAGAGGAACAATATTCGCATGAATTTGAATTCTTTGATTTAACAAAAATGATTTTGTTTGAAACATGCTTTTCATGTTCCGATTCTGCGAAGTGGTCCCAAAAGTTACTCATTTCAATAATGCTTCAATACTTCGGAAAGAATTTTCGGAAGTGTCCCTTTTAATGTATTCAGCCTTGTTACCGCAGTATTAAAACTAGCTATATTGTTTGGAACGCCTGACGCAGTTCCAGGTGAGTTACATTGAACCGTTAGATTGGTAATCGCAGTAGACATGTCTTTCACAATATCAATGAGCTCTTCTAACTTAACTTTTAAAGTTTCCCCTTGAGTAGCTTTCTCGAGAGTATTGATAACTGGGGGAGTTGAAACATCGAGTTTAAATCGAATTTGATTTAATTTATCGATGTGTTTGAGCACGTTTTCTTCCCAAATCGTTTTGTGTCCAGATTCATGCCCTGTTGATACTTCTTTCGGATCATAATCTAAATTAGTTTTAAGGTTCGTTTGAGTTTTAATCCCGCCGGGAAACGAGAAAATTTTTATCACTATCGGGTTATCTCTTTTGTTTTGGATAAATCCCACAAGACAAAGTTGTCCTTCTTGATAAGAATCTTTATGGCCGGAGAAAAATCCCATTTCCCCATAAATGGGTCCAGGTAGCCGAACTTTAGTCTTTTCTTCACCAGTAAACAATCGAACGTCGCAGCGATACTTGAAAAGGCCAAAATAAACCTTTGTAATTTCTGCAAGCTCCAATCCGTTAAAAACAGAAGGCGCCGCGAGACTCTGTCCCGAAAACTGGAGCTTTTTTGCCGGAGTGAAAGACTCGAATTGTTTTCTTTTAAGAGGTTTCATAGCAAAATAGGACAAAAATGTTAAAAAGATAGAAAATCAAGTATTTTAAATCTTGACTATCTTCATTATATTTCAAAATTTTATTGGCATATTGAGGTCTTTATGAATCGATTTCTTGTTATTTTGTCATTATTCTGTTTGAGCTTGAATATTCATTCGAACGAACAGTTATCTCCAAATGATAATCAAGATGAATTTGTTGATGACGAGCAAATTCAAAAAGAAAAACAAAAAGAAGAATACTATAAAATTCAGAAATTATTTTTTCCTTTGGATAATCATAGAATTGATATCGAAGATAGCCAATTATTAAAAACTAAAAAAGAAGCAGCGCTTAAAAAGGAATTAATCTCATTAAATTCAAAATTAAAAGGTGAATTAATTTCTTTTTCTTCTGTAAGAAATAAGGCAACAGAAGAAGAAACTGAAATATCAGAATATGGTATTAAATCATTAAAAAATTATCTAAAAAAACTAAAATCAAACCCAGCTTATTCAGGACTTGAAGATGATAGCCCTATGCTTAAACTCGCCGCCATGAGTTATCTTACAATGGGCTGCGGAAAAAAATGTTTAAAAAAAACAGGTTCGTATTTAGCTACTTACGAATTTGATGCATTTAAAATATTCAATGGATTTAATAAAGATGAAGAGAAGAACTATTACGAATTAAAAATCGTTCAGATTCTTAATTCGGAAGAAAAAGCACTTTTGATTAAGTATAATGAAAACTATGCAGTCAGTGGTAGAATTGATAGGTTCGAGTTTGAAGATGGCTTAACATATAGAGATAAATTAATTATTTACATTAAATAACTAAAAATATTTTTCTATTTCGTTGATTTTGCTCGCCGCCTTTTGACTTAATTTAATAAGCATGTCAAATACCTTATCTTGTGTATCGCTGGCTTTTTCAAATAAATCTTTGATTTCTTTGTCTTTGCCGGCAATGATATCATCTAATTTATTTGCTTGTTCTCTGTATCTTTGACCACCGATATTCGATACGCGATTTTCGGCTGCATTTCCAGCATTTGAAATTTTTGAATCTGCGCCTAAATCAAAAATATTTTTCTTATCTTTTGCCATCGAATAAGATTCAGTAGCAGTTGTAATTCCTAACTGATTTTGCAATAATCCTTGAGTTTCTGGATCTAAGCCTAATGAAGACATAAAATTTTTCAAAGTATTTGCATTCTGCTTATCTGAAATTCCTCTTTCAGCCATTGACATTGCTTCCAATGGGCTTTTACCTGAACCAGTGTATTCGCTTAACAATATTGAATTCATAAAATTTCCCTTTTTAGAAACGTTATCATTCAAATTTTGGTAAACAGAGTTTACTCGATTATCACGTATTCCAGAACTTTTAATATTCGAAAATGTCCTTGATATATCTTCTGCACTTTGAAGTCCCATCCCAGTATTATATGCATTTTCCGAAGCAGACGATATATTCGATAGAAACTCAGACTGTCTCATTCCAGAGAAACCAGAACGTATTGCATCAGACATGATTTTTTTTAATTCAGAACTGGTTTCTTTAAATGATCCATATTTATTAAGTTTTGCAAAGAGCTCGGACCCTTGTGTTCCTCCTATACCTTGTGAAAGACCAAATTTAATTCCGTTTGTTGCTTTGCCGTCCTTAAGTTGATCTGTTCCTTCCCCTCCAATTATTCGCGCACGCGACATTCCAACTTGAGCAAATTCAGCATTCTTAATAAGACTACCGCCGCCTCCAACGTAACCCATTGCATCCAAGGTAGAATCTTGTGACTGCATCGTTTGTTGATACATACCCGCCATAGAAGAGATTACCGAAATGGCGGCTCCTGCGACAGCGCCAACTCCGAAAGCGGCAGGTGCGATTGCGGATCCAACTTTTGAAAGTAAAGAAGATTTTGTTTCAGTCTGGGGTCCTTGCGAAGGATGATTTCCCCCAGAAGGATCTCTTTCTGGAAAAGTAAACTTTCCGCCATATACTCGACCACCGCCGCCTGAAGTCCCTGAAAGCCCAATAACTTTATCAAACTTGGCTTCTCGTACAACAAGCTTATCATATTTTCCGCCACCTCCCGAAGGATTGAAAGCGTCGGATAGTCCGGGAATATTATCGTCTTTGTCTTTTTTCTTTTTCTTATCCTGGTAATCTTTGAAAGCATCTTTGATTCTCTTCGCAGACGAGACTTTTCTAGAAAGTATTCCGGAAAACCTTCCCGATCGCAACTCGTTCATATCCGACTCAATACCGGTTCCTGTATGATCCCCAGTCTGGTATCCATCGGTCGTTGAACCCGAATTATTTTTTTTCTTATTCTCTTTTCCGGAATTTTTATGTTTTGGATCGGCACCGGAAGGAACAGATGGAGAGTTTTTACGGCGATCGAATTCTTTTCTTATTTCGGGAGAAAGTTTTTCATAAATTCGTTTTGCAAGAGAATCAACGTTGATTTCAACTTTATTGTTTGCCATCGTTATGCCATTTCAATAAGCTTCTCAAGTTCTGAGATCTTGTCTAGTTTACGAATTTCTCCTAACTGTTTTGCTCGGACTTGTGGATATTCTTTGATTTCCCAATCCGAAAGAAATTCCTTATAACTTTTTGATTTTATGGAATCGATTTCCAATTGAATATCGAAAGACCCTTTGTATCTGTTTAGCCATTTAGAAAGAAGGGAATCTGCGTATAAAATTGCTAACTTTTCCTCATCCTCGATTTCTTCTAAACTAGTCCACTCTTTCGGCAGTGTCCTGTAATTTAGGAGTAGATACAGGTTCAAATGGAAGCTTTGATTCGATTGAATCAGTTTTTTTAGATAAATCGGATCGGTTATTTTTTTTTAACTGATCTTCGTAGACCTTTTCAAGTTTTCTGTATTTTTCCCAAATCTTCAAAATAAGTTCGTCATCGGGAAGATCTGCAA
Source organism: Leptospira ainazelensis (assembly GCF_016918785.1). Classification (GTDB taxonomy): domain Bacteria; phylum Spirochaetota; class Leptospiria; order Leptospirales; family Leptospiraceae; genus Leptospira; species Leptospira ainazelensis. Next base: position 59,063 of record NZ_JAFFPT010000021.1, read on the forward strand.
AATCAATACCTTCAAGTTCTTTTGGTTTCGTTGTAAATACTTTGTTTAAGGTAACACACATCAACTCTAAAGAATATGTGTCGGATGGTATAGAGTTAAGGGGAACGTATTTCAGCCTTTGCGCTACTTCAACGTCGATATCCCGACGATCTTTCCGAACAGGAAAACTCCCCGCAAAAATGTTTCCTTCTAATTCAAAGTGGAAGTTTCTTTCTACACCCGGAAAAAGTCCCATCAGTTATAAGCCTCTTTCTTTTGGATCCGGATAATTTTCATCGAAATATCGGACGCGGATCCGTTTTCAGTGCTGAGACCGGTTTTACGAGTATCCAACTTACACAGGACGCGGAGAATCCTTTTTCCCGTACTCTTCTCCCTGAACTCTAGAAGATTCCCTTTGTGAGAAATGATATTACTCAAATCTGGAAGCGTTTTAACCGCGCCCGGATCCTTTTCGTCAGTGATGATAAACATCTTTCCGGTAAGAGTACCTTCAAAGCGTAATGGTTTCGTTGTCAAAGGAAAAAAGTTTCCCAACGACCAAAATGGTGTCTGGTTATAATTTTCATCGATGTCAACGTCGTTTATGTAAGCGGCGATCACTCCATCAACATAAACTTCTGCGTTGGATCCGACAAGGATCGACGGATCCGGAAGATCTTCGGGTAATTGTGGATCTGCCATTTTATGCCTTACCTCTCAATGGTTTTAGGGAAAGAATGTAAAAAATGAAGTTCAAAGGTGTCGTGACGTTCCCTTCAAGATCCATAAAAGACCAAGTATCACCATCTACCTGGATGGAAAAATTTTTCTTGTATGCTTCAACTCCGAGCGCCGCGGAACCGAGAAGGTATCCTTGTTGAACAAAATACTCGAGTTTTCCTTCGATGTAGTTTAGAACATCCGGAACACGAACACCTGAGACTGGTGAGGAATCATCGACCATACTCTGCCCGATAAATTTCGCGTTAAACCCGACCCGGAGTTCCCGAACCATCGTTAACGCGGTAGCTACGGAAGATTTTTCATTTAAGATCAAATCATCCTTTCGTTCGGTCGTGACGGATCTGGAAATAACCCAGGAGTCGTCGGAAGGTTTCTGATCCAAAATCAATGTTCCAGCTTTAATGCACGCGTCCCGTACTGCCGGATCCCGAGAAATATTCTCAGCGCTTTTCAGAATGTTCAACGATTTCCAAGTAGGTGAAATTCTCGGAGAATTTGCCGCAGAAATTGCGTTGTCGATCACAGCCAAGAAGTAACCCGGAAACGTTTGTTCGACTCCATTGATATCAAAATCCCGAAAGGATTCTAATCCGTATGTCATCCAATACGTACCAAGCGTTCTACCTTCATCTTGTCGTTGAGGAATGGTTAAGACACCATCAGCTCCGCAACCTCCGATCGTTTCCAATCCGGTATCCGGCGAAATCATATCGAAACAAACTTGTTTAAAATATGTTTTGTCGGAAAGGGTGGAAGAAAGTATGTTTCGGTATAATCCGGAGATTTTCTTCGAAAAAGTGATCGCATCTTTAAGATCGGTGGTCCCGGGGGTTCCGGTAGTTCCGCCTTGCGTAAGATACTTAAACATCGTTGAACCGGCAAATGGCTTCCTAACCGCACCTAAAACCACTTCACCGAAACCGGAACTCTCAATAAAGTTTTGTTCCATAAAAAGATCCGCGTAAATAGAAAGATTCGTCGGCGCTTTGACGGAAACCAATTCAGTTGTCTCGATATGGTCAAGATTCGAAGCTAAAAATTCTGGTGATTCTACGAGTGAGGCAACGTAACCTACCTGAGAATTTATCTGATCAACGACCTCTCCGATCGTAGGATAATCTGAGAATTTAATAGAAATCGAAGAGGAGTTATCCGAGGCTCCGGTTAGAGTAACTTTTAAATTTGTCGCGTCGATTTCCAAAAGCGCAGTCGAAGCATTTCCAATATAAGAGACAGTGAATACTACTTTCTCAAGTTTTCTTGAAATAAGGGTTCCTTTATCGTCTCCGATTTGAATTGTCTTGTCCGAAATGTCTTTATAGAAGCGAACCTTTTTACCGTTCGGGCCCGGAATCGGAAAAGAGATTTTATGAGTCACACCCGTTTTTAACGTAGGGAAGTCATTGAAAGCTTTCGTATTTGGACAGATATTTACAAATTTGATAAGCTGCGGTCCTTGGGCAAGATTGTCATCGCTGGAAGGGAAAGTAGCAAACTTGATTGCTTGAAGTAATTCACCACCTCCTAAAATACTCTTTGCCTGATTGTATCCGTTTACTCCACCGGAAATTGTATAGTATCGTTGATCATCTCGAAGGGAAGGAGTAGAAGAATCATTGAAATAAACTCCGTTTGCAGCTTTCCCGATGAGAACTAAAGTGAATTTGTCAGCGCCTGCGCCTGGATTTGCGCCAATACTTTGAAATTTTCCGCGGGCTCCGGGAGCAACGAGAGCTCTTCCTTGAAAACCACTTCCTGAAGTTCCCATTATTTAGAACCACCTTTCGTTTCTAAAGTGGCAGGGGTTTTCGTATCCTCTTTCGATTCTTTCCCATGAAAAAAAAGGTCGAAGGCATTTTTAATATCCTGTTCGCTTTTTAACTCATTGAATTTTTTGAAATTTCGAGCGCAAAAAACTCGGAAAGTATGCGCCATCGAGTAACGCGAAAGTTCCTCTTTTTCTGCGATGAATTTTTCTATAAAACTTTCTTTATTCTCAGAAGAGGAAGAAGTTGAGTTCTCATTGCCTGCCATATGGCATGAGGACAAGAGAGGGATCCTTTGAAAAAATCAATCAGATTTTTTTTGGATCTGGAGAATAATTTTTAATTTTTCCGTGCAAAGCCTGAAATTTAATTCCAGCTTGAAATTGCGAACCATCCGAGCTCTCACCATCAAAAAAAACGTCAGCTTTAGAAATAAACGGTTCTTTACTGAACTTATATACGCGAACCAACTGCGAAATTACGATCGAGAATTCAAAACCCCAACATCCGCGCATAATTTCGGGTGCTTCGATGTTTGTTTGTAACCTTCCATCTATTCGCGCTGATACCCGATAGTTTTTATAAATTCTTGTGAAAAGAAAAGGAAGTAGGGCGCTGACAATTCTATAAAGATCGTTGCTTGTCCGCCTTCCTGTAACTCCTCCTCCTCCCCAACCAGTTATCAGCACAGTCGACTCAACCCGACTCGTGTAATATTCTACCGTTTTAAAATTCTCATTGAGAACCTTATCGAATTGGGCAAAATCTGGATTTTCGAATTCTGAATTGTGACGGTCACGATAAAACTGCAATTTCCTTTTTATCTGATCATTGAAATCAGAAAATTGAAGGTTCATTCCTAAATCAGTAGAGATATCGTCATTTTGAAACTCTACTCCGATCTTCGGAAAAAAACTATCCTTTGCGTTTTCTCCTGCGTTCGCATACGTATATAAAGGATGCCCAAAAGTAACAATCTCTTTGGATGTTATTGAACGGTCTTCCAAACCACTTTCTTCTAACAATTTAGAGAGCTCTTCGATTACCCTTTGTTCCGGATCGCATTGATAAAGACAAAGTATCATTTCTTTTTCTTCTTCTTTAAATAGATTTCTTTTAAGTCAAAGGTCAAAGCCTCAGCAAGGTTTTTTAAGAAATCAGGACTTCTGAGAATCCTATCCGCTTCTTCCTGCATTCTTTGAACGAATTTCTGTCCTGTTATTTCTGGATAGGGCTCCCAATTCGAATCCTCAGTTAAAACCACCATCTTACTAACACTAGAGGAACTTCCGCCGCGTTCATTCAACTGTTGAAATTTGACTGTGTTAGAGCGAGATTTACTTTCAACTTTTTCAACAGAATACGTGTTCCTTTTTACCTTCCCACCTATAGGGGAAGATACCTTGGAAGTTGAAAGAATTTTCATCACAGCGGAAGCGGATTGCTCTTCTTTTCCTTTCATCGGAATGATAAGAAATTTCTTTCCTCTTGCATTTATTCTTACTTTTTTGGAATTCGAGAGTAGGTAGGAAGCGATATCAAAAGAACCGCGACCACTTTCTGCAACTTTTTCGAAATCATAGGTAGACTTGTTACTATCATAAAAAATCTGGTATCCCAAACCGGATCGTTTGATTTGGATTTGTCCGTTCGCAATATACTGTTGACCCCACCAACCTAGTCCGCCATTTTTGATTGAAACTCCAGCGCGTTTTCCCACCAAGAATTCCCACTTGTCTCGTATATCAGTTGCCGCGGCTCCGAGAACCGCATAAAACCGCGGAAACATGTTTGGATTCGATTTGAGTTTAGAAAGAATAGAATCGCTCATTGTTTCAGGAATTTAATTGAAAGAGCCTCGATGGACTTGACCCGATTTTCGTATTCCGGAAATTGCTTTAAAAGTTCCGGATAATTCTTAAGGACTTTAACCGGAACTTTTTCTCCAGCCTTCATTGCCTTTTCAACGAACTCTTTATCTTCCTCCGGAGATGAATCGTTTTCTTCTTCAGATGAAATCAAACGCCAACCATTTCCTTCTTTCTGATAAGTATTTCCGTCGGAAAAAGTGTGAATGTTTGGATTTTCCGAATTTGAACTTTTTAAGAACTGATATGAAAAGATCTGTTGAGGTCCGGATGATTTCGCATAGGCCAAATCGTGCGGTGAAAAAAGAAATTCACTTCCGGATGGAAGTTTAATTTTAATCATATCATCAACCTTCCCCAAAACTTCCGCGATATGACCACGATTGATTTTTCCACTGTTTGGACGTTCGATTCGAACGATATCGCCCGGAATGGCGTATTTTACGTCGTTCAGTTGCGCTCGTTTTTCCGGAGGAGTCCTAGCGACTCTTTCTTTATTTCTTTCTTTTGCTTTCTGTTCAAACTCTTTCCAGCGATCCAATACCTCGACAGCCTTTTGTTCGTGGGTAACTGCATGTGTTTTGGAACTTCCGGAAGTCGGAACTTTTGCGGTGGGTTTATATGCTTGGGCAGATTCTTTTCCGGACCCGACCGCTTTCCAATCTCCACTCGAAGTTTTTTCATGCTGAAGACCGTCATTCCAAGTTCTTCTTTCTCCGACTTGCGCCGCTTGTGCTTTATGAAAGAACTCTTCAACTTCCTTTCGAGTATCCGAATTTTCTAACCAGTTTTGAAACTGGTTGATCGTCATGGAGACCATGTCTCCAAGTCCGCTCCAACCTTTTTCATAGCACGAATGGTAACCGTTCCTTGCGTCTTCTTCCGAATCAAATCCGAGCATAACTTTATGTTCGTCGAACTCTTTTGTTTTTGGATCCACTTGATTTATTACAAAAACAATTTCCGAATTCGGGTTCGGTCCGATAAAAACGTCGACATGATCTCCGTCATTTCCCGTTGAACCTTTAATATACCCGTAGTGGTGGTTCATTTTTGTTTCCCAAGAATTTCCATCCGAGTCGACCCCTTTTCGACGGGTTCCGGCGGGATTCTCAATCGTAATCGGAAGGTCATGAAACTTGATATGTTTCTTTTTATAATTTCCGGCCTTCTTTTGAGCTTCGGAAGGGTTTGAATTTACATCCTCCTTACTTATTTTTAGGGAAGATGACTTCTTAAACTTTTTTTTAAAGAAATCTTTGAACGCATTGTGAAAATTAGTCTTCTTTCTCACTGATAGAGGATCTTTCGTAATTGCAGCACCGTTAGCAAGAGCGGTGATATCGGTTATTCCTTCTGAGTTTGATATTAACATAATCTCTTATACAAAAAAGGGCAGTGTAATCTGCCCTTTTTAAAATTCACTTTTTTGAATGCCTTCTTATGCCGCGATAGACATTGATGTCGGCAAATTCTTAACCACGTAAAAGCGGTTCGGTTGCAAAACTGCAAGACCACCGTAAAATTCCACCATACCAGCCATCTTCCTTTGATAGACTGCGTTTGGAGAAAATTTAGTTTGAAGCATCGGCAACATCCGAAGCATCTGATACGTCCTAGTTTGGTTCAAAGGTGACTGTGCATTGAAATCTCCAATTACTCCTTCAGTACAACCCGGAATCCATTCGTTTACGTCGGAATAGATCGTAGTCGATCCGCCTGACTTTGCAATTCGTTCAGTAAGTTTAAAATCACCATTTCCTGGACGCGATTCTCTAAAAATCTGGTAGTAATCAGCAGTTTCTCCGGATCCTGCAGGTGTAATCGTTAAGACAACAGATCTTCCCTTTACCATAGGTGTTAAAGTAGTTACTGTTGTGGATGCAGCACTTCTACCGTATCGATTACATGCTACAATTTTGTAGCTAATCGCGGAATCAGAATTCAAAGCATCTTTGATGTCAGCAGGTTTCCATTTAGACCCAAAGATAGGTCCGCCGGAAACGACAGCTGTGGCAGTTGGAGAATCCGGTGCTTTCGGGTTCGTTTTTCCTAAAGTCTTAACTCCGTTCGTCGCTCTGTAAGTTGGAAGTGGGACTAGGTGTCTGTTAATCCACAGATCTGTTTTGAAATCCAACTTACTGTTACGAAGTGGCGCTCCGATCAAACTTGGAATGTTGTAACCAACGGAAGGATTGCCATTCGATGGTTGGACAATGAATTCCTTTGCACCTACGTAGTAATTGTCTAATACGTTTTTAACGGAATCGTGGAGCCAGAATTCGTTTACAAAACCGTAATTAGTCCGAACGTTTACTGTCAATTCTTTGATACTTTTTAGATCGGGGAATCCGCCTTCAGCATCAAGAACTTGTCCGCTTTTTACGAGTTCCGTAACGAAGCCGTCAAATTCAAGTCCATTGATGGATTTATTTCCATACCATGCCGCATAGGCAAGGGTTTGCATAATTCTATTGATCGCGCCTTCGACTTGGATCGCCTCCGGATCAAAGGAACCTGTGTCCGACATATCTAAGACTTTAGAAATAGCGTAACCTTCCGCAAGATAGGAAATAACTTTTGCTACTCGATCGATAGTTACATCTTTGAACTCTGCATCATCGGCTTCACCGACAAACGAGAAATCACCGTTTCCACCCCAATCCAAAATTCGTCCGAAAATATTGAGTGTGGACTTGGTATCTTTGTAATACATCGTGTTGAGAAAATTGTATTCGTTGCTATCCTGAGCAAGTAGCACCATTTCCTCATCCAAAGAGTGGATGGTTGTAGCTTGGCCGTTTGTAAGGGCGGCAACATCCGTAATACCGGGGTTTGCGTTGAAAGTTTTAGCGAATTCGGTTAATTGTTTGATGTCCGTAAACGTTGCAGGGACTAGACCCATCATAACGTAAGAGGGATCTCCTGAACCTAGAAGATTCCCGGCCACAAACAAAACCAACGAAGCTAAAACTAGCCAAATATTTTTTAGTTTCATCTTCTAGTTTCCTCCTTGTGAAGATTTTAAAAATAATTTCGCAGGTTCGGTGAGAGCTCCATGAGACTTATAAGTTTGAAGGTCACCTAAAGTCAGGGCCCGGTCTTGGACCCCTTTGACCAATTTCTTAACGATTTGATCCCGGGTCCCAAGTTGATCTTCCGGAATTTGGTCGATAGAAGTCTTTGAATCTTTTGGATCCTTCGGTTTTCCGCCGATTTTTTGAATTTCGGATTTAAGAAATTCGATACCAGTTTTTAATTCCTCGATTTGTTTTTCCGAAGATTCATTATCTTGAATCAAGAGAGCAAGGACGGACTTAATTTCTTTATCTCTCTTCGAAATTGAACTTAAAGATTTGCTGAATTCCTTAACTTCAGTTCGTAATTTCAAAGATGAAAACCCCCCTTTTTCCATCGTTTTATCCGGTTCGGATCCCGACGGAGTTTCCTCATTGATGATTTCTTTAATCGTATCCCAAACCGTTTGAGAATCTTCATCCTCTAAACCGTTCGCTTTGCACCATTCTTTGATCGCGGCCTCTTCGACTTTTACTTCACCTTTTTCGATCGCAGCTTGAAGCTTTGAAATGAGTTCGTCGGTGATCGCGGATTCTTCCTCTTCCGTATCGTTTCCTTCTGGAGGGGGATTTTGGTCTGGAGGGGGATTTTCCGATTTCAAGAACGGACTTAGGAATCCTTCCTTCCACTGTTTGAATTTATCTTTCATTTATTGCTCCTTAACCTTTTTGGTCTAAATGAACTAAAAGTTTCACGGTTTGTGCGCTCGCTTCCTGCGGGTTGAGTCCATATCTAATCATGAAATCTCGAATCGATTCGAATTCAGGTTTTAATAAACCTGCTTCCATGTATTTAATCAGCGCATCGGAAACGTAATCTCGATATCCCCATGACTGAAGAATGTATCTTGAAACTGCTTCATTGACGTTTTCTGGGACTGGAGGAAGAGTTTCGATTTTTCCAACGACGATTTCACCCTGGGCCGCACTGTTTTCGACGATACCCGTATTGAATGTTTGCGCAAGAACGGACTTCATAAGAACCATTTGCGTATCGGGATTTACTGCTTCTCCGGGTGGGCAAATAGCGACGTGGCTTATCCGTGCCCGATCATATGTGTTCGGTCCATATTTAGAAATTGTTTCTGGAGCCGGTTTATAAAATCCTCCTGCCGCGGAAGCTTCAAGACCGGAGAATCCATCTTCTATCAACGGAACATACGGTTTAATGAATTCATTTTCCGTATTAAGCCTAGCCTTACAATAAAGGCCATCTTTCTCCCAAAAATAATCGCCAACTGGACGACCAAGTACGGCGCCCTGTCTCGCTTTTTCGATTTCTGCTCGGTGAATCGCTGAATCAGATTTCGAAAAGGTCAATACATAGGAAAGATGATTCCAGTCTATGTAGGATTTACTTTTAAAGTATTCCTTATCTTCCGGATGATCCCATGCACACTTTAGAATCATATCCCCTTGTCGATCTCTTGATTCACTTGAGATTTTTAATAAGACGTTAAGCATCTTTCCGTCTCTTTCAACTTCTTGAATTTGGGCGGATTTAAGAAAAAGGCGACCTTCGACTTTATTGAAATCACTCACTTGAAATTACCTCTGTGACTCGGATTCGTCTTGTTCCCATTGCTTTAACAAAAAGTTGTTCGGGTTGGAATCCACCCAAGGCAACGACTTCCGCTTCCTTCCATTCTCCATTCAATTTTGTTTGAAATTGAATTTTAGCGGGATCACCGGCCTTAATTCCATTTTCCGGATCGGCCTCTATGTAATTTGCAAAAAGAAAAACTGCATTGATTGTTTTGTAACGGGAAAGATCGACTTGAATCGGAGTTACTTGTGAATCCCTTGAGTTGTTATCGATATCAAAGAAATCTCCGAAGCTTCCCGCCTCGAAAACGTAATCAACCGATTTTGTTGGGAAAGGAGTAAGTCCTCCATTCTCATTGACTAAAGAAATATCGATTTTTACTCGTAGGCGATTCATTTGAAAACGGGAATAAAATATCCGGAAACTTCTGAAATTCCGGTAAGGGTCGCTTTTTCTACGGAAAACGGAACAGTAAATTGCTCATTACCGCTTCCGTTTCTTGTGTATTCTTGCTCTTCATCTTTTGCGGAGTTATTCAGGTATTTTATAACCCATTGCCCCGCGGCTCTAACTTCCAAAATCACGAAAATTCGCTCTGTATTGCTAAGGACAATTTTCGGATCTACTATCGGTTGACCGTTTTCGTCTAGCGTCACCAAAGGAATCGTGAAATGATTGTTGATCCTCGAAAGTTCGAGATCTTGGGCTGTGAAGAGCTTACGCACTCTTGCCTACCCAAAGATTGATTGTATGTGTTTGCAAAAACGGAGTAGATCCGGACGCGTTATCGATCGTAAGAATGTTTCCGGAAACAGAAACAACTCCATCCCATGCAACTTGAACACCCGGATTCGCTGTGAGAACTACTCGAATATCCAGAAATGTAGGTGGGAAATCAAAAACGATTCGGATTTTTCCGAGCGCAACTTCTACTGCGGTAGGAACGCGTTTCACGAAACCAGGTAGAATAGAACCAGGTTTTTGACCAAAAATGGAATTCGGAGATGCCCAAAGATTGTTAGGTCCGACCATCGTTGAACTAAAGTTTGGATTAGATTCGAAGTCTTTGTTGATTGTAAGAACTTCGTTATTCGACATTTTTAATGCAATAACTTCGCATCGACTCTGTGAATTGATTGCCGATACGATTGCAGTAGAAACGTTCGCTGGCGTATCATCCGGATAATTAGAAATTCCGATCTTTCCTGCCGGAACTCCTGCAAGAGCTCTATCAAATTGAAAGGTAAGAGCTCCGATAGAAAGGGTTTCGCCATCTGTAACGTTTGTAGTCAATCTCAGAATGTTTACACCTAAGAAACCTGGATCGTTTAAGACGTCTACCCAACGGAACCCATCCCAAAATAACATTCTTCCTGTATCGGATTCTCTTGCGAAGAAAGGGTCGCTACCTGCTGTTAAATTGAGTCCTATTCTTTCAGAAGAAGTAAGGAGGACTTCCGATTTTTGAATGTCGCTCTGATTGTATTGGATTCTTTGACGAATGTCCGGTTTCATTGATCTCTCCGCAACGCGAATAACTGGAGACGGACAAAGGGAATCCTTTTAAGGAATTGCAACTAAAAAAAAATAATGATTGTCAAAAAAATCTTTTGAAGATTTTGTCCTAGAGAAATGCAGGACCAACCGAATATACCTCAGTCAGAATTTATAGTTATTCACGCAGCCATCGATCGGATCTTAGTTCTTCAGGAAGAGGGAAAGATCGCGGTATATCCTTCCCAAATGAAAAAATTAAAAGATATCCGACAAAAACCAACTTACCTGACGCACGCGCAAAGAAATTTAACTCTGTCCGTAATCGATTCAATTTTTATAAACCATCGGAATCTTTACGATATCATGACCCCAAAACAAAAGAAGATGAAAGCGCCTAAACCTGAACTAAACGCTCTCTTCAATAGAATTAGGATTCTACACTCAGAGATTCTCGATAATTTGAAGCAACTAATACCTTTGCCGACTCAATCAGCTTAGCCGGATCCTTTCCCAAACTTAGGATAAAAGCCATATTTGGATTTCCAGTCCAATAAAAGTATCCGACGATTCCTACGTAAGTGCCCAAAGAATAAATATCGATTTTGGGAGGGATCTTCGAGACGTGTGTAATCGTAAACCCTGCGAATGATTGAATAAACTTAGAAAACTTTTCAAATCTAAATTTGAATAGCGTCAAAACAAGCCATCTTTGAAAAGGATTCATGTTTTTGTCGTAAAATTTTTTAGAGAATTCTAAAAGTTCGAATGAATCCTTATTTAAAATTTCTCGGACTCTTTTCTTTTCAAATCGTCTTGAAAATGCTCTCGATGATCTACCCATTCTTTTTTTTTGGCTTATTGCCAGTGTGGCGATAAGCCTTTCTCCTTTTTTTATAAAATCGCAAGTCGTTTTGGTTTGTATCTTTCAATTAGTCCTGGACCGATAGCCTTTAATCGATTGTATAATTCTAACTGCCGCGCTCCAAATAGCGATGAGGTGGCCGATTGCGTTGTTGAAATCGACTCATGCAGTGGTCCGACACCTACTGAATAAGAAGCAATTGCGCCGGCTTTCGATTCTCCATGAGCGGACATTACCCGCAAACACGCCAAAATACCAATCACTTCACGTAATTCCGCCGGAACTCGGGAAGCTGAATCATATCCTGAAATGAAATCAATATAATGCACGGTCGGAACTCTTGTTTGAGGAAGCCCGGCAAAAACTCTTTGAGACCTAATCGCAGCATTCGGGTTAAAATTAAAACCATTCCCGAGCATCCCAACCGATCGTAAAATCCCGGATTCATAACTAACGCGTGCTTTACTTAAAAGATCGATAGACATTCCGTCTGGAATGTTGTCCGAGTTCCGGGATACTGGATTTACGAACTCCCAACGCAAAACTCGAATTATTGGCGCTTTGCCTAATGATACAAAGAAATTATTCCCGACGTCATCATTTTTATAATCGATTGCATCGAACCATTTTGCATGGCCTTCAATGGTCCGTGGTAAATTCCCTTTCGGCCTATGTCGGTAAACTTGAGGATATATATCATGTTCAAGTTCATTGGATAGCGCCAAGGTGAGTGTATGAATCAAGCCTTGAAGATTTTCATTCGTAATATAGGAGCCATCAGTTGACATCAAACGAGAATTTCCAATCATCCATGAATATCGAATTTCATCAGGGGTTGTCACGGCACCCCAGCCACCTTGCGAAGGTAAACCGGGCTCTATCATATCGACTTCTTTTCCAGTAAAACACCGTTCCAATAGATTACGATTTGCATCCAGGTCCGGGTTATCAAAGAGAAATCCTTTCCAATTATTCGCCATGACTTGGGACAAATCCTTTTATAAAATTTTTAGTCAAGAGAATATTTCCTAACAAGCAGATTTCAAATATCGCTTTAGAGTTAGATTGTTCCTAAAATCTGAACTTAATAAGATGGATTTTTTAAACTCTTTTACTCCAACTAAAGATAAAAGTTCTCTGACATGATTCTTAACAATTCCATCTATCGATACTCTTTCTTTGTTTTTCTCTTTCATTGCCAGCTCTTTTGTAAATTTCGCAATGTAATCCTCTTTCTTTATGCCAAGGATTTCTCGGACATTTTCGGACATCTTATCGGAGTCGCTCATCATTTTATTTGCCTCAGCTTCTGCTTTTTCCAAACTACTAAGACCTTTCCTTTCAAGGCTTTCTTCATTTCTTTTTAGTTTAGCTTTATTGATTGATAAACTCCTGACTAAGTCTTGGATTTTTTTCCTTTGATAGCTGATTGAGAATTCAGAATGCGGACCATAATTTTCAGACAGTCCCTTTTTTTTAAGCTTGTTAAACTCTTCTATATTTTCATTTAATTCGGCCTTTTCTTCACTAAGCCAACGTTCTTCACTCTCAACCGTATTTCTAAGCTCCCGAATTTCATCAACGATTCCTTGGAGAGCGAAAGACTTCCCTTGTAGTTCCTTAGCTTCATGCCTAACTTTTGCAGCTTCTTCATTTACAATAAATTGAGCTTTTCTTTTTGGATCTCGAATAATGTCAGTTTTCAATTCTTCAGGATTTATATCTGAAACATCGATTGCAGCGGATCCGCTCTTTTCAAATATTTGATTGATTCTAGAAATCTTTTCTGATTGTTTTTGATACAGTTTTGAATCAATCGAATCTTCCATCAAGATATCAATCCATTGAACATCCTTTTGAAGATTTCCAGGTCTATGGTGCCTTCCTCTTTTTTGAACTTCAGTTGTAGGATTCCAGTCTATCGAAGCATTGTATGCTGCAATAGTATTGTTATTTAAAGAAACCCCTTCTTTAATCACATCGGAACCAATTAGAATTTTACATGGATGTGTTGAAGAATTAAATTGTTGAGAAATTTCCGTGAACCTGGAAAGCCCTTGTTTTCCGAGCTCTGGATCTTTCGCTTTCTTATTCTTTGTATCTGTATTCAAGATTCCTATCGCATCCTCGGGGATTCCGTGTTTTTCAATAAGATACTGTTTTATTTTTGGAATGTATTCAACCCCTTTCGGCATAAACATCAATTGTCCTGGAATCCGTTCTCCAGGCTTTGTTTTTTTATATTGATTGTAAAACTCAGCAAGAGAATCCGCAATAAATTTAAGCTTAGGTGATCTTTGAACGATATCCTTGTCACCATCCGGGTTTATATCCCCAACGTAATTCCAAACTTCACCATCTCCTTTTTTTAC
>NZ_JAFFPT010000023.1:0-15000 GCF_016918785.1 Leptospira ainazelensis
TTTTGTAGGAACTCCTACAAAAAGTCATACTGGGATCCTTCTTCATTCGAAATCGCTTTTTTAACTTGTGGGTAAGGATATGCAAATTTCGGGTGGAGGGGCGGGTGGCGGAAAAATTCCGGAAATTTTCCTAATATCACAAAATCAAACTTTTCACAAGCAAAAAGTCCCGTGTAGGAACTCTTACAAAATACCCTTTCTTGGGACGATTCTCCTTCTCGTTGTATCTCCCTCTCAACTTGTGGAAGGTTATGCAACCGACCCATGGAAGCCGTTCTATGGAGTTTATCAAGGGCGCAGAACAAACGATCTCTCCGTCAAGGAGCAAGATTTGGGCTTTGGAGCCATTCTACAGAGTTCATTGAACGATCCAAGTCTCCGAAAGCGATGTGGTAATTTGTAATAAATCCGGTTCGAATTGTAATAGACTTTTTTGAGATCAAAAAGATCCTCCCGGGGGAACTCAACTAGGAACGTAAATCAGACGTATGAAATTGAAATCTCTCATTCTAATCGCAATCATCCTATCGGCGGCGTTTGCCGGAAATTGTAAACCGAAAGAAACGATCACAGTCACCGGCTCAGAAACCATGCACGTGATGCTTCAGATGATCGGATTGGAATATTCCAGAAAAAGATCCGGAACACAAGTGGTTGTAAACGGAGGCGGTTCGATCGAAGGAATCGAAAAATTATTCCAAGGGAAGACCGACATCGCGGCGGCGAGCAGGCCGCTTACGGAAAAGGAACTCAAAGAATTCGATTCGAGAGGAAGATTTGAATCCCTCGCAGTCGCTTACGACGGAATCGCAATCATCGTAAATCCATCCAACACGGTTCGTAAGATTAGCTTGGAAACCGCTTCGAAAGTATTTTCCGGAGAAATCACCGATTGGTCCAAACTCGGAGGAAAACCTGGTAAAATTCAAGTAGTCATTCGAAACGACAAGTCGGGAACGGCGGCTTATTTTGAAACTCACGTATTAAAACAAAAAGATCTCGGATTAAAAAGTTACGAGGTTCGGAAGAATGTGGAATATGTCGATTCTTCCAAAATCGTTTCCGATAACGATGCAATGGCGGCCTTTGTCGATTCCGATCCGAACGCGATCGGATTTATGGGAATGGGAAGCGCCCTTTTTGAAAACAAAGGAAGAGTCCGCGCTTTGGAATATTCTTTATCCGGAAAGGATCCCTTTGTAGTTCCGAGTATCGAGAACGTTTACAACAGAACTTATGAATTATCAAGGGGACTGTATCTATTCTATCTTTCCGATCATGGACAAAAGATCGATGATTTTATAACGTATGTTACGAGTGAAGACGGGCAAAAAGCGATTTTAAAAAGCGGGTATCTTCGTGGATCACTCCCGACCGTCGAAGTCGAAGTAAAAAAATAGAATAAAAGCTAAGAATCCCGAGTTTTTTAGAAAGGAAAAGGATTGATTTTCAACATTCTCGGGATCTAAATCTTCTATATGGGTCGCCGTATTTTACTCGGAATTGTTGCACTGATCGTTGCGGGATGTTTTCTCGCGGACGGTTTTGCAGAGAGTAAATTAGCATCTTACAAACCCTTTGTAAGAGCCAAGTCCCAATCGAGAACCATCACTCAGATTTCCAATCCGTTTACAAAGGGGATTTCTTTCGGCGACGACGATAAGGGTCGAGTCGATTTCCTCAGACTGGATTGTTTTTCCGGTAAATTCTTACCCAACCACACGACCCCAAAAATCGAAATCATATCCGGTAGAGTTTCTCTCTCCTTTCGTTATCTCTCTCTACCTCCGCCGACGGCTGTTTAAGGAACCATTTCAATTCTGTATTAGGGAGTAAGTCTCCCCGTTTTGAGACCGTTGTTTCTTTGGGCAAAGAGAAACTTCTTTCTCGGACGCACACAGAATCTCCTTTTTGGAATTATTCTCATTCTTGTCCTGAATCTCCTAAAACGTGAGAATAGACTAAACCGGAGATGCAATATAAAAACGATAGCCGGAAGCAGGTTTCGAAAGTCCTCCTTCCGGCTTTTTTTAAGAATTTAGGATCTCAGTTCTTGGTTGACGGAAGACACGAAGATCCGAGGATTTCAGAAGAGCAAAGAGAGTGATTCCACTGTCCCCATCCCCCCCAACCCAAAACCCATTTTTACAAAGCCGGAAAACAAACCAGGCCGAGTGGCTCGACTGGAAATGGCAGATTCAGAATCGAATCAAAACTCAAGAAGAACTTTCTAACAAAGTCGAACTCACAAAAAAAGAAAAACTCTCCTTTGACGCGTGTTCGACATTCTTTGAATTCTCCGTAACTCCTTATTATCTCGATCTCGCCGATCGACAAGATCCAAACTGTCCAATCCGACTTCAGATCGTTCCTCAGGAAGAAGAGTTAATCCGAAACGATTTTGAAAAACAAGACCCGCTCGCGGAAGAATCTCACATGCCCGTCAAAGGTGTCACACATCGTTATCCGGATCGGGCCCTCTGGTATCTTTCCCACGTCTGTGCGGTTTATTGTAGATTCTGCACGCGCAAAAGAAAAGTGAGCAAATCCTTTCATACACCCGGAAAGGAAGAATGGAACCAAGCCCTCGCTTATTTTAGAGCGCATACGGAAATCAAAGAAGTGATTCTTTCGGGAGGAGATCCTCTCAATCTTTCGGACGATCGATTGGATTATCTTTTAGGAGAACTCAAATCCATTTCGCATATCAATCAGGTGAGAATTCACAGCCGTTATCCGGTCACACTTCCGATGAGGATCGATTCTTCCCTTTGCAGAGTTTTCAAAAAACACTTTCCGATCTATCTTGTCACACACTTCAATCATCCGAAAGAAATCACAACTCTCGTAAAGGAAAGAATCGCACTCCTCATCCAAGAAGGAAACGTGATGATTCTCAACCAGGGTGTACTTTTGAAAGGGATCAACGATTCTCCCGAAATTCTAAAGGAATTGTTTTACGGCCTCACTGCGATCGGGGTCAAACCCTATTACCTCCATCAGTGCGACGAGGTTTGGGGAAGCGGCGGCTTCCGGGTGGAAATCGCAAAAGGTATCGAAATCATGAAACAGATTCGGGGAAGAATCTCCGGACTTTCCGTTCCTCTTTATGTCGTGGACCTGACCGGAGGCGGCGGAAAGGTCCCTTTGCCGGCGGAATATCTGGCCGAGAAGACGGAACATTCCTATGTCTTTCGAAATTATCAGGATGACCTCTATGAAATCAGTTACTAATATTCGGAATTCTTTTTGTATTTCCGGCAGGAAATCATCGGTTCCGAAAGGGGTTACTCAAAGGATTCTTCTTTACCTTTTTTTCCTCGGTTTTTGTTTTGCGGCATGTAAAACTCCGGAAGGTAAGGGAAGCTCCACCTCGATAGAAACTCCCCGGTATCTAAGGCTCAATTACGACGTCGTATACGAAACCTCCGAGGGAGTCACACTTCTCAATTCGGGAAAACTCTTTGCGAGGGGTTTATTCTACGAATTTCGGATCCAATCTTCTCAGAGCAAATACGAACACGTGCGCGCATCTTCGTATACGGAAGACAATCAGATCGATTTTAAGCATCTTTTGACTTCGGAAGAAATGAATTCTCTTCAAAATAAACAATATCAATATTTCTCGATGCCGAACGATACTCGGGCCAGCGTTCTGACAGGGATTCACGAAGGAAAGTGTTACATCCGTTGGGAATGGCAAAAGGAATCCTTTGTTTTTGTCTTTGAAACGGACCTAAAAAACGATATCGGAGATTCTCCCGCAGGGCTTGGGAAAGAATTTCATGAAAATATCCGTAAAGGTCTCAGAATTTTTTAGTCTTCTTGACCAATTCTGTACAGGTCCATATTCTATCCTTTGCAAGGATCTGACATGTGGCTGAAGCTGGGAGATTCGGAAATTATCAACCTGGATTATATATCCACGATCAAAAAAAACCCCTCTTCGAACGCTATTGAGATCATTTACAACGATCTCAATCATATCAAATCCCTACCGTTTCGCAATCCGGAAGAAAGAGACAGAGCGTATGACGCGATCCTGGAGAATCTTTCGAGAATGAAATTATTTTTTGAGTAGAGAGGGAAGATGGAGTCGATCAAACAAAATCTGCAAACCGTTTTTTCCCTAAAGCCGTTTGAGATCCTTTATTATGGATCCAGACAAAGGGGAGATTTTCGGGATTCGTCCGATTTTAATTTTTTTCTTTTGGCTGATCCAAGCGATCAGTTGAAGAGTACGTTTTTAAGAGAGATCAATGCAATTTTGAGCCCTCTTGAAGAAATCGCACCCGTACATTTAGTCACAGCGGACACAGATTCCTTTCTAGCAAGACTTCGTGTGTTCGAACCCTCCGCGACTCATATCTGTGAGATGGGAGAACCCTTTTTCGGAAAAGAATACTTCCCTCTTCTTGTGGAAGAATGGAACAAACTCAAATCCAACCCGATCGATTCTATAACAACCGGGAAACATCTCAGAAAGAGATATCGTTTTTATAAGAGCATTTCGCCAAGAAGCACCAAAGAAGAAATTATGAGAATGGAGAGATTAGTAGCTCTTTATTTGCAGAATTGGATCTTTCGGGAAATCGAAGACTTAAGCTGGATCGAAGTCGTTCACGCGGACATTCCTTCCAGACTTATCTCTATGGTGCGCGATCTCTACAAAAAAGAAGCGACCGAAAACACTTTAGAAATTTTGAATCTTTATGAGGAAATTCTAAAGTTGAAGACCGAAATTCGAAATCATCAAAATCCTTTTTCCGCCGAGAAGTTTCAAACTCTCAAAGAGACAATTCGTTTCGAAGAAAAAGAAATCAAAATTCTCAAGTTAAACTACTGATAAGAGTCCCGGGCAGGATTTACTTTTTCCAGCGGCTCTTTTAGTAGTTTTTTTCTACGGATGAGTAGAATCTCAAAATAACTTTGTCGTAGTTCCGACTTTTACAGTGAAAGCCGCGCGCCCCGCCCTGATTTTGGGTGGTGGAGGCGGGTCAGCGGGAAAACTTGTGAGACTTTCCTCTATCACAAAATCATACTTTTTGCAAGCAACAACTTGATCGTAGGACTTCCTAGAAAAGATCTTCTCCCTGTATTCGAGAACCGGATTTTAATGTCCGGTTTCAGATTTTTTGTTGAGAATTATATTACAACGGGCTCTCGACTTTACGTTTAAACCCTACGTTCTTAGCGGCGTAGGAGCTTCTACACTCTTGTCTTTAAGTTTCGTCTAACGTTTCGAAAAGAGGTAATGCGAAACGATCCATTCTTCTCCCTTTCGATATTTCCAGAGTTCAGCACACGCCATAAAAAAAACCTTCCAATAGACGAACCATTTCACCGCTTGATCGGAACCGTAGGTGGCCGAAAGAACTTTCATAACCCGATCCTTGTTGCGATACATTCCTTCCAACCAAGCTTCGGATGTTTTTGAGTAATGATTTCCGTTTACGACCCATTGATTTTGAATTTGAAAGTCCTTTTGAAAATACAAAAACAAATCGTGGGAAGGCATTTGACCACCTGTGAAAAAGTATTTGGACATCCAATCCGTGTCGTCCACGACTTCGAACGCGTAAGCAAACTTGTGATGGGTAAAAATGTGTACGAAAAAAAGACCCTTCGGCTTTAGAAATCCGGCAAACTTTTCAAATAGCATTTCGTAGTTTTTCATGTGCTCCAACATTTCCACCGAAACAAGACGATCGAATTTTTTCGTGATCTTAAACTCGTTCATATCGGCGGTAAGAATCGTTAGGTTTTTGAGCCCCCTTTTTTTGGCTTCTCCGTCGATAAACTTCTTTTGACTTTTGGAATTCGAAACGCCGGTGATGGAGGATTTTGGAAACTTTTCCGCCATAAAAAGCGACAAAGATCCCCAACCGCATCCGAGGTCCAGAACACTCATCCCATTTTCGATTTTGGCTCTCTCACAAGTGATCTCGAGCATTCTCCTTTCCGATTCGTCAAAGGAAGTATTCTTTGTTTCCCAATAACCGGAACTGTATTTCATATGTTTTCCCATTACGAGTTTGAAAAATTCGGAGGGAACTTCGTAGTGTTGTTCGTTCGCCGAACCCGTATGAATCGCGATCGGGGATTTTTTCAGAACATTCACATATTCCATCAGATGTTCTTGATTCTTTTCGAGGGAACCCTTGTTTTCGTTTCTCAGACGTTGTTTTAACAACTGACGAATCCGAATTCGTATCAACCAATCCGGGAAAATATCCCTTTCCATCAAATCGTAAACCCATTTCATAAAATAATTCCCTTCTTCTTTATTATATTCAATATTTAGAATGTTTTAAAACTCCAAACTCGATTTTAAAATCGAAAATAAACCCGAAACCGGATTTCATACTCCGGGATCCTTCTCGTTTAAGATTTCGGAAACCAAGGGAAGAAGGCGTTTGTTTTCCGGATGTATTCCTTATACAATTCACCCTTGGATTTTAACTGACCTACTTCGTTCAAGGGAACTCCGGTCACTTTCGTGAGAAGAATGAACATTACTATCGGAGAGAAAAGCCCGATCCATCCGTAAGGGGAACCGAACGCAAACAAACCGAAGGCCACCCAGATCAACCACTCAAAGAAATAGTTGGGATGTCTCGAATATCTCCACGGTCCTACGTCGCAGACTTTTCCCTTGTTATCCGGATTCTTCTTAAATTCGTTGAGTTGAAAGTCCGCCCATGCCTCGCCTAACACCGATACGATAAAAAGAGCAATTCCGAAAATTTCGAAATAATTCGTATTTGGATTGTCGTTGATATTCGGAAAGACAAAAGGAAGGCTCAAGAATACCGCGAGAATTCCTTGAAACTGAAAGATATTCGTAAAAAACTTTTTATCGACTTGATCTCCGTATTCCTCTCGAAAAGCCGTATAACGCGGATCCTCGTGTCCGGAGAAAACTCGGGTAACGAGAATAAAAAGTGAAAGCCTCCACCCCCAAAACGCAACGATCGCGGTAATCTGCGCGGTTCTTAACGGGAATCCATCACCTAACCAATAGTATACGATTGCAGCTGTGGAAATACAAAGTCCCCAACCGACGTCTACGATCGCGTAGTTGTTTGCCCGTTTTCCGAACCACCAAAGAATCGTCATCAAAACGAATACAACGGCCCAAGCTGATAACATGAGAGTTAAAATTTGTAAGAGCATCGCCTACGACTTCCTGATTGATTTATTTTTCTCTTTTCTTCGAATCGAACAACTTTCCCGCTCTTCTCACAAAGGGCAAAAACACAAAATAGAGAAGAATCGAAATCGCCGGTATCCAAACAAGCCAACCGAGGACGGCATAACCCGCTACGTCGAAAAGACCTTTCGCGATTTTCGAGATATTCTCGACGGCAATGTTCTCCGCCCAATGCAGATCCAGAGGAATCCCCAAAACATCGGATCCGGTTTTTAAAAACGGAAAGATCAAAAGGATCTGCAAGGGGTAAACGATATAATTCGCCAATTGAATCGTGACCGGATTCAATCGAAGAAATACTCCCAAGATCCCGCAGATCGTCATTGTGGTTCCGATCAAAGGAAACACTCCGAATCCGGCGCCTACGATGATACTCAAGGTGATCTTTTCCGGTGTGATTCCCGACTTGAGTTCCCTCTTGATAATTTCCAAAACATTCTTCGGCGAGAAGTGTTTTAGAAAATGAAAAACCGATCTTCCGGTTTGGTGAGAATGTGTTTCTTTCACGATATTCTCACCATTCTTTTTGAATTCTCCTTTTGAAATCCATTTTTCAAAGGGAGAGATTATTCGGTCTTGTATAGACGACTTGAACCACGCTGATGTTTTTCATCGAGAACGCCGCCGCACAGTATGAAAAATAATATCTCCACTTCCGAATAAAGGATTCGTTAAATCCCATGTCCCGAATCAGCGCAAGATTGGAATCGAATGTTTTTAACCAAGTCATCAACGTATAATCGTATTTTATTCCGATATCTTCCAGAGAATAGAGATGAAAGTCTCCGGTCTTGTTGATAGCTTGATTGATTCTTGCGATCGACGGTAAAAGAGATCCTGGAAATATATGTTTCTGAATAAAATCCACACCTTTGCGAAAGGATTCGTATCGCGCATCCGGACTTGTGATGATTTGATGCACCATAAGCCCGTTCTTTTTTAGAACACGGTTGCACATCGCGAAAAAGGCTTCGAAGTATTCGTGCCCGACCGCCTCTAGCATTTCCACCGTAACAAGTTTATCGTAAGAACCTTGAATTTTTCGATAATCGTCTTTTTTTACTTCGATCCGATCCGACAATCCTTCGTCTTTGATCTTCTTAGTAGAATAACGATATTGTTCTTCGGAAATCGTATAAGTTGTCACTTTACACCCGAAATTTTTCGCGGCATATATGGACAACCCGGCCCATCCGGTTCCGATCTCTAAAAGATGATCTGTCGGTTTGAGTTGAAGTTTTTTGCAAAGAATTTCCAGCTTCGCAAGTTGCGCCTGTTCGAGCGTCTCTTCCATAGTACGGAAGTAGGCGCAAGAATAAGTCATGGTCGTATCTAAAAATTTATTATAGAAGTCGTTACCTAGATCATAGTGTTCTACTATGTTCTTCTTACTCCCTCGAATTGAGTTTTTTCGAAAGAGATGCAGGAGTCTACTGCCTATATTTGTCAAACTCAAGTGAGCAAATTTGTTTTTACTACCGCTTACGGAGGGAGAATTTTCCAAATTGTAGATGAACCACGAGATTACCGCTCTGATATCGTCAGTATCCCAATCTCCATCCATATAAGATTCGGAAAAACCGAGATCGCCGTTCAAAACCGTCTTTTTAAAAAAAATCGAATTGTGAATGTGGACGATTCCTTTGTGAAACTCCGGAGGATCGTCGCTTTCCGGATTTCCGAGATATGCCTTTTCTCCGTTCGGCAATACCAAACGAATCGAACCTCTTTGCATCGAAGATAACGCTTTAAAAAAAAGATTCTTATAAAATCCGAACGAATTGGATTCGGCGGTTGTTATCGTTATTTCCGAATCCTGAAATTTTAAATTGGACTCAGTGGTTCTTTCCAAGATGAACTCCTTTTTGCAGATCCGTATTTTCTTCTTTTTTAATAAAAGGCAGGCCCTTAAGATATAATCTCAATGCCTGCCAATGAATCAGAACAATTACTTTGACTGTTACGAGCGGATATCGGAGGAACATTCTTAGTAAATTTATATCAGAAAGTTCTAATTTGGTGCCGGAGTAAGTAGTCACCATGACCGCCTTATCTTCCTCCAAAACGTCGATGCGAATATTCAAACCTTCTTTCGACGGCCTCAGAGTGAATTCAAACTCGGATTTCAATCCTACAAACGGAGAGACGTAGAAGAATTTGCCGGTTTTCAAACGGAAGGCGCCGTCTTTCCAAGTTTCCTTTCCCAGGAAAAACGGTTTTTGTTCTCCAAAGGTGTTCCCCACTTCGGCGACGGCACAGAGTGGTTCGTCATTCTCCCCATAAAAATAGTAAAATGAAACGGGATTGAATACATAACCCAAAATGCGGACGTTAGTTATCAAAATCGCTTTTTGAATTGTCTCCGAAACTCCGTTTTGTTTCAAATATTCTAATATATTCTCTTTTACTTTCGTTTTTCCAAAACCTAAATGATCTTTTGCGGAGAACCGAAAAAGAGATCGTCGCTCCACGCCAAAAAGCCGAAGTTTTTCATCCAGAGTCTGCAGTTCGTCCAGATCCAACGCAAACGTAAATATCCCGTAGCTAAAGCGGTTCTTCCGAGGAGACCGGCGATCGTGCATCACCTTTGCTTGAATGATATAGGAGTTCAATCCCAAACCTTTTTGCCCAAAACGATTTCGCTCAGTTCTTTCGCCGACCAAAATGCGTCCTCGTGAAATCCGTTGCGAAAATAACTTCCGCAGAAAAACACGTTTCCCTCCCGATTGAGTTCGGATAATCGTTGTTGAGCCTTTAAAGATCCTACGCTGAATAAGGGATGATCATATTCAATTTCCTGAATGATTTTTTTTCGGTCCACGGTTCCGGGATCGTTGATGGAAACGTAATAATTTTTCTTTTTAGAGACCCCTTGCAGAGAATTCATCCAATAAACGGTAAACGGCCTGAAACGTCCGTTTATCTTTTCGATCCGATAATTCCAGGAAGACCACGATATTTTTGTCTTTGGCATTGAAACATCGTCCGTGTGCAAAGTTGCTATATTCTTCTGGTATTCGAATTCTTTCAGAAGTTCCTTTTGTAAGGAGGTCGGAGTTTTCAAAAGTTTGAGAGAGGTATCCGCGTGTGTCGCGAGAATCACTTTATCGAAGACGCTCGATTTTCCGTTTTTCAAAGTCACTCTCACTTTCTTTCCGACATTTTCTACGGAACGAACGGCGGAATTCAGTTGAAAGCGTTCTTTTATAGGAGCCGTTAATCGTTTAACATATTCCCTAGATCCGCCGTCGACCGTGTACCATTGATGTTGTGTATCCAATCCCATAAAGCCGTGATTTAGAAAAAAACGTACCAAACCGTAGACCGGAAATCGGAGCATAAGATCGTCCGGAGTGGACCAGACAGCGGAGCTCATGGGAACAAGATAGTAATCCAGAAGATCGCGATGATATTCTTTTTTTATGATATACTCTTCGAGAGTCCAATCCATGTATTCGGAATTCTCTAAAATCTTTGGAGCTTCTTTGTTAAATCGGTTTATGTTGTACAAAAGTCTTAGGAATTTATAATTAAAAAAATTCTTTCTTTGAGCAAAAAGACCGTTGATTCCGGAACCGCAGAATTCCAAACCTTCGGGTATGTGTTGTACACTAAAGGACATGGACGATTTTTTTGTGGGTACGTTCAATTCTTCAAAGAGTCGTTTGAGATTCGGATACGTAACGTGATTGAAGACGATAAATCCTGTATCGATCGGAATTTTCACCCCGTCCTCATCCACGTCGGCCGTATTCGTATGGCCGCCGATGTAGGACCCTTTTTCAAAGATTGTAAGATCGAATTCTTTTTGTAAAAAATGGGCGCAACCCATTCCGGCAATACCGGTTCCGATGATCGCTAAGGATTCTTTCTTCTTTTCAGTTTTGCTCTGGGCAGAAATTTTTTTCCCAGAAATTTTCTTTTTAAAAACCGTTTCCCCGGTTTCTTTTTTTACATTCTTTTTCAAGAACTACCCGTCCTTTCTTTGTGTATAATAGACAGGAAGAATCCGTTCGGATGCGAAAAAAACTTTCCAAAAATAATTTCAATTTCGTTTCACTTGTAATTCAAAAAGATACAAGCGTTGTTTCTTTCCTATCTTTGATCAAACGTTCACAAAGCTATATGCAAGAACGATGTAACGAGCGATACGAAGTATGAAGACAATCGGAATAAAGAAGGCTAACCTTTGTCTAAAGAAACCGGAAAGAATCGTAATCGGATCTCCAACGATCGGCAGAAACGAAAGCACTAAAATAAAATGTCCCCAGGTCTCCATTTTGAGAGCGATATAAGAATAGAGTTTGGATTCTTCGATCTTAGTTTCCACTCCGGAACGGAACCAAGAGCCCAAGCCGTAGTTGACGATACAAGCTGAACAATTTCCGATCGATGCCCAGAGGACGGCTTCCCCTACGGGAAGTCCGGACACCACGGCCAAAACCAGCGCAGCTTCCGAACTGAAAGGGAGGATCGTCGCCGCCGCAAAAGAAACGATAGCGAGTCCCGGTCCTCCGTAAAGAGGAATTAGTTTTGTTAACATTTCCCAAAAGCCTGGTTCTGACATTCGTGGTTCCCGTTTGATTCTATAAAATCGAATTCTTAGACGCCGTTTTCGTTCCCATTCTTTTCATAGAATCGGAATATACATCCGGAAAAGTCGGATTCTTTTTTTCAATTTGGAACCCAATGTTCATCTTTTTGATCTTACCGGATAGAGCAAAATAAAATCAAAGCCGATATTTCAATCATCTATCCACTTTGATTCGCTTCCGACGTCAAAAAACGATGTCTACTCGTCATAATACGCCTACTTTCGTTTTTAAAAACAACACGATCGGCCGGCCCCGTAAAACGCTCGGACTTTCATAAAAATCAAACTTTTTGTCCATTTCGCTTAACAATTTGTAGTTTATAAATTTATAATACTTATTAACCTTTAGAATACCGACCTGTTATCGCTTAAAAGAACATAAGACCCAATATCTAATTATCATAAGCCAATCATAAATACTAAAACCGGGAATCGACTGAAACTTTTTTTAGGAACCTTTCGGTCCTAGACACATCAAACAAGTATGGTGGACATCAATGAAGAAAGAATATTCTATTTTTTTAATAGGATTGGCCTGCACCTTATCCCCTGCCGCTACCGTTTTTGGCGAAGGGGAACCTGAAAATGTTTCGGCTCAATACGCTCCCTGGACTTTGAAAATCGGAGGAGGAATCGGCCACGCGGAAGACGTTAAATACAAAGAAAACGAAGGAAAAACGAATAACTATCGTCTCTCCGCGGAATACAATCCTCGCTACTTCGGTTTTGAATTTGGGATTACACATAAGGCATTTTCTCTCAGCGTTCCCGCGCAGACAGACCATATCTTGCCGTATCTGACCTACATAAATATCGGCAGAAACGGAAATCTATCAAACGAAACCATGTACAATACCTTTGTTGCAGCCGGAGATCCGTTGCGGGATAGAAACCATTTTTCGCTTACGTTCCTCGATGTCGGTCCGACGTTTCACATGAGACCTGGGAAAACGTTCGATCCATATATTTCTATCGGAGCGGGAACAACGGGGTTCGATAGATTCGCTTCCTATCGCGGCTTCGCTCGGTTAGGATTTAAGATCAACTTCGACCGTTTTTTTATTTTTACGGAGGCGGAAGGATCCGCCATTAACAGATATTATGCGAGGGATTTACGGATTCACTACAACGACTATTCCGGAATGGTCGGTGTCGGTTTTCATTTTGGAGGTGGTGAAGAATCGCCGCTGCCCGACAAAAAAGAAGAGCCAGTCGAAAAGGTATCCTCTTTCTAACGATCGGTTATTCCGGTATACTATCCTTTTTACAAGGAGGTCGTTTCCGTCGACGATTCTCCTTGGACCGTTTCTCCATCTAAAAATCTCCGCGGTCATTCGAATTGAGGATCAGGGATTTGTATCATACGGATGTATTTTTTATAACGGGCCGGAATCGTATAACCCAGGACGTATCTCTGACAATACAAACCGGATTCGGAACTTTTTTCCACGAGTTTATATTCCACCGAGCCTGAAAACAGTTTCCGAAATTCCGTTTCGGACAGTTCGATCCTCATTTGTTTGGAATTTATAGAATCGGTTTCCGTTCCTAAAATTCTGATTTTATCTTTGTTCAAAACGGAAACGAGAATTTTGATTTTATTCCCTTTAGCAGCGAGTCTCAGGTCCAAGATTAATTTTTGCCGATCCAGAGGAGGACATTCCATTCTGCTTTCGCCACTTTCCTGGGCGAAAGCCGCCCGATTCGAATCAAAAGAATCCAAACAAAAACAACAATAGAAAAGAAAGAAGATTCGTTTTTTGGTCGGTGTGGTTCGCAAGATTGCAACCTCAGGATCGAATTCTTAAAAGAATGATATCACCGATTCTTTTAAATCCAACCTTTGATTTAAGAATTTTAAGAATTTTGAAAGTAGATTACAAGCCTGAAAAATAAGCCTGCATCGACTTGTGAATTTTCTCCGCTTCCAAACCGGCCCGCGTCGCAAAATCCAAACCGCCGGAAGCAAAGTGAATCCCGCGAGAAGAATTGATAAGCGAATTGGTTCCGCAGACCGGAAGTAAGTCCTCGAGTTTTGCGCCTTGCGCTCCAAAACCTGGAATCAAAAAAATACGATCCGGATTCTGTTTCCGAAGCGTTTCGAGTTCGCTCGGATTGGTAGCGCCGACGACAAAACCGAGATTGATCGGAGAGATCGAATTGGCGACGTAAGCCACTTCTTCATAGAGGGTTCGACCGGTTTCGGAAAAACGTTTTTTTTGAAATTGGGCCGAGTCGGGATTCGAAGTCAAACAGAGCCAAAAAACAAGATGATCCTGATATTCTAAAAAAGGACGAAGGGAATCGAGTCCCATATAGGGAGAAAGCGTGAGACTGTCGACTTGCAGATCTCCGAAATAGTAACGAGCGTATTGTCTCGCAGTGTTATCGAGGTCGCCGCGTTTGATGTCGGCTACGATCGGGATCTCGGGATAATTGCTTTTGAGGTGTCCGAT
Organism: Leptospira ainazelensis; assembly: GCF_016918785.1. GTDB lineage: Bacteria > Spirochaetota > Leptospiria > Leptospirales > Leptospiraceae > Leptospira > Leptospira ainazelensis. The sequence goes on from NZ_JAFFPT010000023.1 coordinate 14,264, forward strand.
TACCTTTTCAAACTGGCGGATTCCCGAAGAACCGAACACTTCGAAGAATGCGATATTCGGTTTGTATGCAACCGCGTATTGCGCCGTAGCGTCGATGATCTCGCGGCAGAAGTGAACCAGAGGTTCCGGGCCGCGTTTGATCGTTTCGGGAAGTTTACAATAGTCTGGGTCGAGTCCGACACAAAGAAGAGATTTGAGAGATTGGCTCCGGGTCAGGAATTTACTTTGGAAATTCATCGCCCCTCCCCGGATAAATGATCTTACTTACGAACTATATGTTTCTGCGCGAATTGAGGAAGCACAAAAGCCGCCTTGTGCATTTCCGCAGAATAATATTTCAATCCTTGTGGAACCCGTTTTGGATCCGGAACCACAGCGTAAGGATCCGGACCTTTGGAACAATACGTGAACCCGATGATTCCCGAAGGATACGTCGGTACCACCGTGAAGTAATATCCGCAGTGATTGAAAATTTCAGGAATAAAATTGAACAACTCACGAATGATCGGTCCGTGATAGTAAAAACTTTCTCCCTGAGTCGTGCAGATCCCGCCTTCTTTTAAGCAGTTCGCCATCGTTTCGTAAAATGGTCTTTTGAAAAGAACTTCGGCAGGGCCGACCGGATCGGAAGAATCCACCATGATACAATCAAAATAGTTCTGATAATCCTTCACGTATTTCGCGCCGTCTTCGTAGGCGTGTTTTACGCGGGGATCCTTCATCGCGTTGGCGATTTC
>NZ_JAFFPT010000023.1:17500-67059 GCF_016918785.1 Leptospira ainazelensis
CTCCGTCTTTGACCGAAGGAAAGGCCATCTGGGGAGTTTTGAATAGTTCGGATGAGATTCTCGCGGTTCAAACGGGAATTCCGGGAACCAAGGAAGAATCGATTCTTCTCAATTTGGCTGAAAAGAATCGGTTTCGTTAGAAAGGACTTCGCCGGATTTCTATTTTAAATTCTTATGATTTATAAGAATTTAAGAATTCAGAGATGGAATTCTTATCCTTGTCCAGAGAATGTTTGTGCACCTCTTCGATGACGGCTTCGATCGCCGCTCCCATCAAGAATACGCCGGACTTCACTTCCACGTCATAACTTCTTTCGGATTCGTTCGGACCGAGTTCCTTATAAACCGAAACCCCGCTGATCTTTACGATGTTCTCGTTTCCCGGAGGGGAAAGCGTAAACTCGTGAGTATTCGTATCGAGATTGAATGTAGAATTTTCTAATAGAGATGGATCGGAGAGAAGAGCCGCGAGAACCTTTGGCATGGATTCCGCGAGTTTTACCTTCCGCTTTTGATAGACCATGTTTCCCTCTTTTTTCTCTTCCAAGAGTTCCACGTTTTTGAGTTCCGGAAACTTATCCAAATACTTATAACGATCTTCTCTGGCCTTCAATAGATCCTTGAGCGGTACGGGAAATTGCTGAACTACCTTATATTTCATCCGGTCCTCTTGATGAGTTCGTGCATTCCAGAAGAATGCTCGGTTTTCCAATCCAGTAAATAAAAAACTATAGGAAGAATTTGCAAGACATTAATTCTGGCAGGAAGGTCTTTGGTTGGAAATCGATGAAAGAAACAGCTTCTTCCTGGGTTGAGATCTCTCAAAACTCTCTGCGCACCAATCTGAATAGTTTTCGGTCGATTCTCGGACCGAATTCTACGCTTACGGCGATTCTAAAATCAAACGCATACGGTCACGGGTTAGAAACGATGACCAAACTCTGCATCGAAGAAGGAGTTTCCAGAATCGGAGTCAACTCGATCGAAGAAGCACAACGTGTTCGCGTTTTGGATTCCCAAATTCCGATTTTGATCATGGGAGAAATTCAGGATCTTTCGGGGAAAAAAGAAGCCTTGTCCGATCCCAATTTCTGGATCATTTTTTCCAGACCGGAAACCGCGCGGATTCTTTCCCGCTTGAATCCCGCCCCCAAACTTCATCTCAAAGTCGACACAGGAATGGGAAGATTAGGAACTCACGGCGAAACCCTCAAGGACACGTTAGGAACTCTTCGCGACGATAAAATCCGCATCGACGGAATCTGCACACATTTCGCGAGCACGGAAGACGTTTTAGAACATAAGTATTCTCTAATGCAGATTCGGAGGTTTGAGGAAGCGTGTGTTCTCGCGGAGTCGTTCGGGTTTAAGAATTTGGTTAGGCATACGTGCGCGTCCGCTTCAACGCTGTTGTTTCCGGACGCGCACTACGAGATGGTAAGAGTCGGAATTTCACTCTACGGTTTGTGGCCGAGTATGCAGACCCGCTTATCGCTCAACCTCACGGGGAATAAGAATTTTCAATTGAGCCCGGTTTTGTCCTGGAAGACAAGAATCGTTCATATCCAAAGCCATCCGACGAACAGTTATATCGGATACGGCTCCACGTTCCAGACTTCGTTTCCGACAAAGGTCGCCGTCGTACCGATCGGTTATTACGAAGGACTGGATCGTAAACTTTCGAGCAACGGAGATATGTTAGTTCTCGGAAAAAGAGCTAGAATCCTCGGAAGAATCTGTATGAACATGACGATGCTCGACGTGACTCATATTCCGGGCGTGGAAGTCGGAAGCGTAGTCACCGTCATCGGCAGAGACAATGGAGAAACCGTCACTGCCGACGATATCGCGGATAAAACTCATACGATCAACTACGAGGTGACAACTCGAATCAGCGAATCCATCCCCCGGATTGTTGTAGACTAGAAACTCTTCGTTCCTTAGCGTAACTTGTATCGTAACCGATCGATAAAAAACAAAAAAAGGGGCCGCATGTTAGAGACCTCCGCTACTTCTACAATTTCAAATCCAACTCAGATCGTCTATTCCACCAAAACTTACGACTGGTTAATCTCGCTTGTTTACAGAACCAGAGGATTGATGTTTGATTCCATCGACGAATATTTCGAAGAATCCAATCAAAACCGCATTCTCAAAGCCAACTATCCGACCGTGATCATAGGAAATCACGTGGAAGAAGGAGACGTTCCCGCGTTATCCGCAGTCTACAGAGTGATACAGCCGAAGATTAAGTTCGCAATTCCCGCAAGAGAAGATATCTTAAGGAAGAATTTTTTAATAAAAGAATTCCGTCCGAAAGGAACTCTTAAATTGATCTTCGGATTGATCGATAAGACGAACGTGATCCCCGTTTTTTTGAGATACATCGGTTGTTTTCCGGTAAAACGACCTTTCCGAGACAACGCGAGGGAACTGATCAAAAGCGGCGAGCTACGAAACATGGTCGATCAAGAATGGAGCGCCCTTGTCGAAAGGGTTCGTTCGGGAAGAAACTTATTCATGTTTCCGGAAGGGACCTTCAATCACGACGGTTATCTGAATCAGATCAAAAAAGGCGTCTATTACATTCGAACTAAAATCAAAGACGTTCATTTCATATCCTTCACGTTGACATACGATTACCTTTCTTCCAAAAAAGCCCAGGTTCATATCGCCTACGGTGAAAATTTCGACATTTCCGAAGAGTCGACGAGCGACGAGGTTACAAACATCGTCAAAAAAAGATTGGGAAAGAATTATGTGGTTACACCGGGGAATTTACTTTCTACAATTCTAATACGCTTGGGAACGGACTCTTCCGTTGGAAAAGAAATTCTTTTCAAACGGTTCCAAACCTTGGCTTCCGAACTCAAAAAGAAAAGCAGAGGAATTCATATTTCCGGAAAGTTGTTCACTTCTCAGATAGAAGACGCGTTTCAAAACATTCTTAAAAAAGGATTGGATCATAAACTCCTGAAGCTCGACGGAAACGGAAACGTTTCCGGAACGGATAAGCTGCTTCATAAGGAAGGTGATACGAGAAATCTACTGAAAAAGAACGTTCTTTTGTATCACGCCAATCAGTTGACGTATCACAAACCCGAGTTGGAAAAAATTCTTCCTTCTCTCACTTAATCAAGGAACTCAAATTAGAATGGGATTTTGGAAACGTCTATTTTCACCAAAAAGAGAATATCAAAGCGCCGCAAAGGATTGGATCGAAAATACGGAGAGGGTTCAAAAAAGTCTGAACAGAAGTTTGGATTTTATCTTCAACTCCACTCTGAAAGAACTTTTGCCGGAAAAAGTTTCCTTATCCTTGGAACCCATCGCAGGAATTCGAGTTCCCGAAGAAAAGTTAAGAATCATTCTGGAAGGAATGGACGTTCAAACCCTGCTTCCTTTCAATTCGGTTTCGGAAGCGATGAGTTTGGAAACGCAGGAGGCGATTTTGGAATTGGCGACCGGCACGGTCGCCGCTCCTTCGAAAATGTTCTTGATGAAAATTCTCAATCAATCGCCGATCCAGGAAATGTTTTCTCAAGGATTGGAAAAGATATTAGTAGAATTTAATAAGAAACTCAATCCTCTCGCCGGCGTTTTTCAGGCCGCCGGTTTTGAAAAACAGATTTCCGGATTTTTAGGAACTCTTCTTCCCGGTTTCACGGAAAGAATGGCGGAGATTCTCCATTCTTCTTCCGAAAGCGAGGCGGGAAAAATGTTGATTCGAGGCTCGTTGAAAATTCTTTTTCAATCCGGTTTTTCGGAGATGGGTCATCTGGAATCCACGAACTTGAGAAAACATATTGAGAAGCTAAGGGATGCGGTCGCCAAAGATCCTCTTTTGGAAAAAAGTGTTGAAAAGTTCTACGAAAATTTAAGAGATTCTATCTTAAACGAATACAGAGGCGAAACTCTCAAAGAATTTCTGGGTTATACGGATGAAGATTATATCCGTTTTCGAAACAACGTTTCTAAAAACACCGCAGAAAACATTCTTGCAATCCACAAACAAAAACCGCTGACTGGGCTTGTATCCGGACTTCTGGAGGATGTGCTTGGATGAAAAAAGTGATCAATCAGATCGGGAAGGCGTTAGAATATCTAGACAAGTTAGGTACGGGTAAGTCTTTTCAACTGTTTCGATCTCTTGGATATGAAAAGTTATATTCTCTCTCGGAAAAAGTAGACCACAAAACCCTTCTTTACATCAGCCAAAACCTCGACGAAAAAACGATCGTTGAATTCTTAAATCGAATTCCCGAAGAGACTTTGGTCGTTCTTTTATCCACGGTGAAACCCGGGGACATTACATATTTTGCAAATAGTATTCCGATGGACGATTTAGTTCTTTTATCCACTTCGCTTCCGGCTTCCGATATCGCGGAGATGGCCCTCAAGACAGGAAAAGAATCTTCGGCTGAACTTTTAAAAAACATCGGCCCCTCGAAGTCCATTGCGTTGCTAAAAGAAGTCGGAGTTCAGAATTTTATAGAACTATCCTTACAGATCCCTCCGACCGAATTGATCCCCGTGGTACAAGAGTTAACCCCGGAACAATCCGGAATCTGGATTCGAAAGAGAGGAGTCGGAGACATTCCCAGACTGATCCAGGCCTTTGGAGTTCAAAATCTTCTTCTATTTTTAAGAACTCTCGGTTTTGAAAAAAACCTTCATATCATGGGAGTTCTTGGTTTGGAAGAATTGATCGAGTTGGCTTATACGATCGCCGGGATGAAACTCCCCGGGCTCGTCTCTTTTAAGAAAAAGCCGAAGAAGAAGGGAAAAAAAGTTTCCAAGAAAAAAGGAAAGGTAAAGAAGAAAGCTGCGACCAAGACAAAAAGCAAGATCAAAAAAATCTAAGTTTTCCTTTTTGGAATTTTGAATTCTCAAAATCAAAGGGAAATGTCCGGGTTAAAGAAGGCGGAGGGTTTGCCTCAAAACTGAAAACGATCGCCGAGATTCGCGGCCATTCCGATCAAACCAAGATGGTCTTTGGATAAGTTTATGATCGATAGCGGTTGTCGGAAGAAATTGCGGGGAACGGTGGAATGTCTTTTCATTCTTTTAGCAAAAAGTAAAAAACGCTGATTTGTTTTGGGATTCTATAAATTACGGAGAATTTCCGCGCCCCTCACCGGTTCTAAAAAATATTGCCTTTGAAAAAATTTTTTGCGTTGAAAAGGTCATTTTGGATCAAAGGCAGGAACCGTAAGAGATATGGAAATGCTTTCAATCCGTTCCGATCAATTCATTGAGTCCACTCTCGTAGAAAGAAAAGACGACGTAGTGACGATCCTTATTCCTGAAAGTGATTACTTGGCGTTGGACCCGAAAGCTCAGAAAGATCTCAAAAAGAAACTCCCTTATCTTTTAAGGAGATACGGTAAATACCTCGCGGGAGCCTCGCGTCTGAATGTAAAAGCCGGAAAGATACTTTATCAGAAAAATCGAGGCCCTATGAAAAGGATCAATTTTCGGGTCGAATCCGGAATGTGGAATATTTTAGGAATGTTTGCTTTGAGCCATGGAGTTTCTCGGTGTTTTCTTTTTAACTATATGTTGACTCTGGAAACTCTAGAAGTCGGAGATTCTATTGTGGAAACGATGAATGCGGGAGCTCCCACATTTCACCAGGTTTACAGGTTTATCTGGCAATTGGAACTGCAAAGCAAAAGGATTTTCAGAATCTTAGAGTTCACCCCGAACCCAATTTTTCCGATTTTTTATGGAATTTACTGGGCAAAACCAACTTAAAACACAAAAAACGCTTACCCTTAACCCCGATGAGACTTAGTTGCGATCTTGAACCGATCGCGACTGAGATGAAAAATTATTCGGAAGAATCCAAATTCTTTTTTGCCTGCAACAATTCTTCTTTTCCTTTCTGAATCGCGAACAAACGTTCTTGAATCACATTCAAGGAAGAATCCGGATAATTTTTCCGAGAATCTTTGAAAAACTTCAGGCTGTATTCTAAGATTTCTTCCATATCATTGGATTTCTTGATCTTAGAATCCAAATAGAATTTCATCTCCGGCTTCTCAACTTCCCTACCTTCCAACAAAGCCGTTCGAATCTCCGACATTCTCTCTTCGTCTCTTTTTTTCTTTTCCTCTTCTTCCTTTGTCAGATCTCGAGGAATCATACTGTTGCCTGGAAAACGATCCGCCAAAGGTTTGACTTTCCGAATCACTTCTTTTCTCAGCCTCTCTCTTTCTTCCGGAGAAAGACTGGAATAGCCGCCTTCGGCGGCCTCCTCGGCGGAACCCTCCTTAGAACTCGAATCCGGATTCTCCACAACTTCCGATTTCGAAAAGTCCAAAAAGCTCCCGGACTCAAACAAAGAATTCTCGTCTTGATCGACCGTACTTCGACTCAATCCACTTTTTAATTTTTCATCTTCTCTTGAGAATGTGGTTTCTCCGTCGGCAAGGATGAGATAAATCAAAAACGTGAAAACGATTCCGAGAACCGAATAAAGAAAATATTTTTTCATTCTTCCTGTAGCGGCAAAAAGATTCTAAAATTGCTTCCGCCGTTCACTCTAGATTCCAAAGTGATTTCGCCGTTCATCTTGTGTAAGATCGTCCTCGATATGGAAAGCCCTAAACCGGTTCCCCCGATTCTCTTATTTCTATCGTTCGGGATTCGAAAAAATCGTTCGAAAACTTTCTCGATGTATTTCGGATCGATCCCGACTCCCGTATCTTTGAGGTTGATTTCCAGTTTTCCGGCTCCGGATTCTATCATCTTGATTTCGATCTTTCCCTTTTCCGTATATTTGATCGCATTTACAAAAAGATTCGTAACCACTTGTGAGAATTCAAAACGGATTCCTCTTATTTTTAGTTTTTTTACCAATGACACTTCCACTTCCAGACCTTTCTCTTTTGCGGAAGGCCCGTTCGAATAGACGACTTCTTCTATCACCAAAGCTGGATCGAAATTCTCGACCAATCCGGAATTATCGTCCCCTCTTACTTCCTCGAACCTTAGCAGATTCTCGATCAGATGATTCAGTCGTTTGATGTTTTTCTCGATCACATCCAACATCCCGCTTTGGTCTTTCGAAAGAGAAGAATTCAATTCGTTTCTCAAAAGTTCAAAATAACCCTGAATATTCGTCATCGGAGAACGAAGTTCGTGACTAATATTCGAAATAAACTCGTGTTTCGCTTGTTCAGTTTCCTTTTTCTCAGAATCAAATAGGATGTGAACCTGGTAAATTTTTCTCGCCCTCTCAAACAAAGCCGTGATACTCAAGGAAACCTGCATCTCGGATTTATCTTTCAATCTCATCTTCGCCTGATCCACACGTAACATCGTTTCCGCCGATTTATTCGGAGAGGACCATTCGCTCATCTCGCTCAAGCCGGGAAACAAATCCTCCAAAGTCAGATTGTTTACGTTGTCCTTACTGTAACCGGTCAGACCTCGAAAATTATAATTTCCTCCGATCAGCGCGCCCGAGATGGAATCCAATAATATCACGGGTATGGGTGAGAATTCGAAAAGATAGTTAAAACGATCTTCGGAAAACTGAAGTTCCATCGACCTTTTATCCATCTCCAATCCCTGCATCATTAGAACATTATCGATCGCTAAATTATGTATTTCTTTTGCTCGAATTTCCTGAAAGAGATAGTCCAGAATGGAGTTGATGCCCGTTCGAATCGCGGAAGCGGTTCCTTTGAGCGGAAGAATCGGCATACGCGCGGTTTTTTTCGAATAGTAGATATTGAGCACGAGATTCTGAAGATCCGTCACCAAATCTCCGAGTTCTCTTCTTTCTCCCGCTTTCTGCAAAAGAAGGCTCGATTCATTCTTATTGCTAAACTGCTCTTCCATCAAAGCCGTTTTTCTCGCTTTCAAAGCCTCCGGATATTGAGGAATCGGATCCTTTGCGGCTATCTGAAGAGCTTCCTTAAGAACCGGAGGCGGTTCCGTCTGATGATCCATGGATCTCCAAAAAATTCTTCCGAGATATTCCAACTCTTCCGGATCGGCGGATGGAGAAAGCATCTCCTTTAGATCCTGCGAAGGTTGTTTGAAAAAATAATGAAGTTGTTCCGCTTCGATCTTAAATTCGGGAACACTTTCGTGAATCGCGTGTTCGGTCGATTCGTTCGTATTCTCGATCAAAGATTGAATCGCTCTTGTCACCGCACTCTGTAACTTTTGAATTCGATCCGGATAGGTTTTTGCGAATTTCCCGCTAAACGCGAGCATATTTACCGGAAGACGATACGGAGGAAGATCTCTTCCATCCGAAATCCGAAAACCGTTGTTTAGAAAATGAGATTCCTGAACGGAACCGATCAATCCCAATGCGTTGGTCTGGGAGAATTCGTATTCTAAAAGATAGGATCGTGAAGAGATATACGCGTAGCTGATTTTTTTTCGGAACTTGCTCGATCTCAGAAATTCTTGAGCGAGCAATTTGTCTAAAGACGTATTTTGCAGAACAGGTATCAGATACGGAGTGCTGTCCAAAATCGAATCGGTGCTGGAATTGTATCTCGAATAAAACGAATGAATCATTCTGGAAAGAATCATTCCTCGATAGATCGATTTGTTCGGTGCGGTTCTTTTTAGATGGAGATCCAACCAAGTAGTAAACGGAATTTCCCCGACTTCGATTTTTCCGGTACTCAAAAAGGCTAATATTGCGTCGTAGTTCTCAAGAATCCGGACCTGCACCTGAATGCCTTCTTTTTCAAAAAAGCCCCTGGACTTTGCATAAAGAATGGGGAACGCGGAGATTCTGGAAGTGATGGCAATTTCAATCACAGACGGCAGTATTTACCGGGCTTTCAATTTATCAAGAATCCCTTGAATTTTCATCAAAAAGAAAAAAAGGTCATCTTTTTTGAAAATTCTTCCGAGAGACATAATATGAGGATCGAAGAACTTCCAACCGTACAATCTATCCTGAATCGAATCCGGGAAATCGAAAGTCTCCCGAGTCAGTTTGTCCGGGAAACACCGGCCTCCAACGAACAAAAAACGCCGGTTTTGAATTTCGATTCCGTTCTCCAATCCATACAAGAAAAAACAAACCCGGTCTCCGAAACGGAATCCTGGAGAAATGTGAGAGGTGAACTTAAAGGTGTCGAGCCGACCCTTGCCGAAATCATCCGCAAAGAGTCCAAGAAGAATCATCTCGACCCCACTCTCGTTCAGAGCGTCATCCAGGCGGAATCCGGATTTAAGACAAACGCGGTTTCCCCAAAGGGAGCGATCGGCCTGATGCAGCTGATGCCTTCGACCGCAAATCTTCTCGGAGTCGACGATCCTTCCGATCCGGCCGAAAACGTCGCGGGTGGAACGAAATTCTTAAGCGATCTCTTAAACAAATATAAAAATTTAGATCACGCTCTCGCGGCTTATAACGCGGGCCCGGGCGCCGTCGATCGTTACGGCGGTATTCCGCCCTACAAAGAAACTCAGAAATACGTAGCAAAGGTCAAAAAATTCTACGAAGAGGCTCAGTAGTATTTTTTAATCTCTGTCTCAAGACATCCGGTGAGAATTTTACAGCTCGCGGTTTCGATTCCGGAAAGACAAACTTGCATCTTGTCAAAGTGTTTTCTACACCCGCGAAGACAGGAATTTTCGATCTTCGCCGATTGTTCCTTTGCTACCATTCCGGGATACATCTCGGAAACACACCCGGTGAGTTTTGTACAATACGTTAGACACACTTCCTTCGATTCTTCCGAATAGAACTCGTTTTTGTGAATCTCCCTTCCGTATTTGACAATCATCACACCGAACATCAAAATCAACAAAACGTAAACCGGCGAGTAACGAACTACATGTCGAAACGTCGAATTCATTTCCGGACCGACTTCGAATTTTCGGAAAGAATGTTTTCGGAACTGTAGAGTTGGATTCTATCATACCAATCCTGGTGTATTAGAATTTCCTTAATTCCCAAATCTCGTTTCCAAATCGACCAGGACTGCGCGGGCGCATAGGCGCTCGGAAGTAAAACTTTTGTCCTATATACGACCACGTCCCTCTTTCCATCCATACAATTCATCCGAGCTCCGGGTAGAGAATGTTCTACATTTGCGGAAGGCAACGCATTCTTAAACGTCAATGCGACCCATGGATTCTCGGAGACGATACAGAGATTTTTACTTTCCTGGATTCTTCCGCTCAAAGGTACGTCCGGAAGATTTATCGAAGGTATGAGAATCAACTGTAGATAAAACATAAAGCCGGTTCCGAGCAGAAGTGTAAGGGAAGTTTTATATAAAATCGTCTTCCTTTCCGGAATCATCCAGAAAGCCCCCACAAGATTCGCAAAACCGACCCACAAAAGATCGGTCCAAGCGTCTTGCCCGGAACGAAAATCCAAGAGGATTTTCCCAAGTCCGAGAACGATCGAAACAACGATCAGAAATAAAAAATTTCTTGAAAGAGGCGCGGATAACGCGGTCTCGTATTTACTTTTGGAAAAATACAATCCGATCCCGATAAACGCGAGAGGTATCAGGGGAAGAATGTAGTAATAGTCTTTTCGATTCGGCAATTCGTGTATTATGGAAATTGCAACCGTTGAAAAAATAAGGGTCCTGCCTATCATTCCTCCGAAACCGGGAATTACTTTCAGAATCGACTTCGACATCGTCTCCAAAAGAAAAGGTGTAAAAGGAAGACAGTACAGAACCCACCCCAAAAGGATAATCAACTCATTTTGATTCGTAGTAGAAGTCGAAAATTTTCCTAAGTTCTCGGTGAAGAAGAATACCTTGAGAAAGGCGCTTCCCGCCGGAGACAACGAAGTCAGAATTCCTCCCCAAAGAGCAAGGACTCCGAGTGAAATCGTGTGGAATAAAATTTGATCCATTGTCATTCGAATGAATCTTTTTTTGCCGGTCCATTCTCCCGTTGAACTAAACTGAAACGCGTGGAGAAACGCCCAACCGGCGAGTAACGTTCCTGAATATATTTGGAACAAAGGCCCTTTCACCAAACACGCAAAGCCGGATACTAAAGCGGCCGCGATTAAATAGGACCGATTTTTCTTTTTAAAAAATAAGAGCAAAAAAAACGTGGAAAGCGAAAGAAGAAAGGTCATCAACGCTTCCATCATCACGAGTCTGGAAAACTTAAAAACACCCAGCGTTAAAAGATAACTGGAAGCTATGATCGCAGAATAGATCGGCGCGGCTTTGAACAAACGAAGCGCAAAATAGATTAGAATCCCGGTTCCCGCAAAAAGAATCAAAGAAGGAAGTCTTTCCGCGGTCAGACTCATTCCAAAAATCAAATCGGATACGATCCCGGTCCAAAAGAGTAAGGGAGGTTTGTATAAATTCATGATTCCTTCAAATCTGGGAAAAAGGATTTCCCCGCTTTGTATACTCTCTCGAATCGTCGCGATATGCATTTCCTCGTCCCCTTGAGGAAGCACCGCTCTCGACCCGAGATTGGGAAACAAAAGCAGCACCGAAATCACAAAAAGAACCGCTGCAATCAGAAGGTCTCTTCGATTTGGGGAAATCTTTCGTAGGGAACCGTCTTGTGAAACACTGGAAATTAGAGAAGAACCGATCTTCCGGGAGGAGTCTGCTGCCATTTTTGCGTCCTCTATATATGTAATTGCTTACTTACTTATTGCAATCTTTTTCAGACTCTTAAAAAATGACAATCTAGATTAAAATTGAGAATGTAAAAAAGAAAGGTTGGGTCTTATTGAAAGGATGCTCAATTCTACGGAGTCTCATTCAACCAAACGTACGTTAGTGTAAGCTTGTTTCTAAAACGGTTGGAATCAAGGAATTCTCCGGAAATAATGAGTGACACAGAGTTCAACGCAACTTTTATAGGGATCAAAATGAAATCGGCAAGGTCGAAGGCAAACAACTCAGAACCGCTCCTTAAGGATGAAAACGCATGTGAAACCATGATCCGAAAACGGGACCGTTCCGCGACCGAAACCGCCATTCTTTTAGCCGCCATTCAAGTTTTTGCAAAAAAAGGTTACGACGCAGCCAATACAAAAGATATAGCGAAACTTGCTAATGCGAACGAAGCGTTGATCTTTCGTTATTTCGGAAATAAAAAAGGTCTTTTAGAGGCCATTCTTACAAGATCCGAAGAAATTAATTCGGATGAGTCATCGGCACGACAAAAAAAACAGGAAAGCTATCAGGATTTAGAAGCCAGCCTTCAATATTCCATGGCCGGAAAGTGCAGAGACTTTCGAGACGCCGAAGATTTTATGAAAGTCGCAGTGAGCCAGATTATCTTGGATCCCGAAGTCAGTCAGATCATTCAGAAAAAAATCTACACAAAAGCTCTTCCCGAGTTTACAGCCGAACTTGAAAAATTCAAAAAGGCCGGAAAAATCGATCCCAAAGCGGATCTTAAATCCATTGCCTATGCAATATCCTCTCTCACGTTTGCATTGGGCTTTATGGGTCAATGTGTTTATAAAATTCCTCCCGCTGAAATCCAAGCGACCATCAAAGAAGTAGCGAGAATTTTTAGAAAAGGTTTAGAGCCTGAATCTAAGAAGAAGTCTTCGAAGTAAGTTAGCCGTCTTCTTTCCAAGAAAAAATCTCAGAAAGAAGACGAACAAAAAAGGTTTACCCTTTCTTTCTTTGTTCTTCGCTGATCAGGTTCAGAGCGCTTCCCGCTTTGAACCAAGCGATCTGCTGGGCGTTGAATGTATGATTCACTTTGATCTCTTGTTTAGAACCGTCTTTGTGGTTTAAGACGAGAGTCAAAGGAGTTCCTTCTTGAAAGGAGGTCAGACCGAGAATGTCGATCGCGTCCTCTTCCTGAATCTTGTCATAGTCGGCTTTGTCGGCAAAGGTAAGCGCGAGCATTCCCTGTTTTTTGAGGTTTGTCTCGTGAATTCTCGCGAAAGACTTCACAAGAACCGCTCTCGCACCAAGATGTCTCGGTTCCATCGCCGCGTGTTCTCTGGAAGAACCTTCTCCGTAGTTTTCGTCCCCTACTACGATCGATCCGATTCCCTTTGCTTTGTAAGCTCTTGCGGTTTGAGGAACGGGTTCGTATTCTCCCGTTAGCTGATTCTTCACCGCGTTTGTCTTATCGTTAAACGAATTGACCGCGCCTATCAAAAGATTATTGGAAATATTATCCAAATGTCCTCTGTATTTTAACCAAGGCCCCGCCATAGAAATGTGGTCGGTCGTACACTTTCCTTTTGCCTTGATCAGAAGTTTTAATCCTTTGAGATCGGTTCCTTCCCAAGGAGTAAAAGGAGAAAGAAGTTGAAGGCGATCCGATTTTGGATCCACGGCGACGTTCACTTTCGAACCGTCTTCCGCAGGAGCGAGAAAGCCCGCGTCTTTCACGTCAAAACCTTTCGGAGGAAAATCCAAACCCGTAGGTGGGTCGAGTTTAACGTCTTTTCCGTCCTTGCTCTTTAGAGTGTCGGTTAACGGATTAAAATCCAATTTTCCGGCGATTGCAAACGCAGTTACAATTTCGGGTGACGCGACAAACGCGTGAGTTCCGGCAAAACCGTCGTTTCTCTTCGCAAAATTTCTGTTAAACGAAGTGATGATGGAATTCTTCCTTTCAGGATCTTTTGTCTGACGGCTCCACTGACCGATACAAGGACCGCAGGCGTTCGCAAGAACCACTCCCCCGATATCGGAGAATGTTTTGATCAGTCCGTCTCTTTCGATCGTATAACGGATCATCTCGGAACCCGGAGTCACGGTGTATTCCGCTTTGACTTCCAAATTCTTCTCCGATGCTTGTTTTGCGATCGATGCGGCGCGCGTAATATCTTCGTAAGAAGAATTCGTACAGGAACCGATAAGACCCACTTCCAAGTTGGTCGGCCAACCGTTTTTCGCGACCGCTTCTTTGAACTTGGAAAGAGGAGTCGCCAAATCGGGAGTAAACGGACCGTTGATATGAGGTTCGAGTTCGGAGAGATCGATCTCGATCACCTGGTCGAAGTATTTAGAAGGGTCCGCGTAGACTTCCTTATCTCCGTTTAAGTGTTCTTTGATTTTATCCGCGAGTTCCGCGACGTCTTTGCGGTTCGTGTTTAAGAGATATTCTTTCATGTTTTGATCGTAACCGAAAACGGAAGTAGTAGCTCCGATCTCCGCGCCCATGTTACAGATCGTTCCCTTTCCTGTGCAGGAAAGACTTTCAGCGCCTTCTCCGAAGTATTCTACGATTGCGCCTGTTCCACCTTTTACGGTAAGAATTCCGGCCACTTTTAAAATGACGTCTTTGGAAGAAGCCCATCCGGAAAGTTTACCGGCAAGTTTGACTCCGATGAGTTTTGGGAATTTTAATTCCCAAGCCATTCCCGCCATGACGTCCACTGCGTCCGCCCCACCGACTCCGATCGCGATCATCCCGAGACCGCCTGCGTTTACGGTATGAGAATCGGTTCCGATCATCATTCCGCCCGGAAATGCGTAATTTTCTAATACGACTTGGTGAATGATCCCCGCACCCGGTTTCCAGAATCCGATTCCGTATTTGTTGGAGACGGAAGAAAGAAAATCATATACTTCTTTGTTCACATCATTGGCGGTTTTTAAATCTTCGGTCGCTCCGTCTTTGGCTTGGATCAGGTGATCACAATGAACCGTAGAAGGAACCGCAACGGTGTTTCTTCCCGCTGACATAAACTGAAGAAGTGCCATCTGCGCGGTCGCATCTTGCATCGCCACTCGGTCAGGAGCAAAGTCCACATAAGACTTTCCTTTTTCGTAAGCTGTTTTTGGTTCACCTTCCCAGAGATGGGAATAGAGGATTTTTTCGGTAAGAGTAAGAGGTCGTCCAACAACGTTTCTCGCTTTTGTAACAAGATCCCCGATCTTTGCGTATCGGGCGCGAATCATTTCTATATCGAATGCCATTGTTTTCTCCGTTGATATTGAAACCTGTCCTTGGTGCGAAACTCAAAGAGAAGCGGACCGAAGAGTTCCTACGCGCATCCGAAGATGCCTTCAGCGCTGTCCGTTTTGTTGGGATCCTTTTTTTTAGGAAGGGAACGTTTGGATTTCCTTCTTTTTTCAAGATCGGATCCGCACCAAAACACTGTCCTTTTTAGTTCATCGAATATGGGGACAAGTTATAAATTCATGCTCTTGTAAGCATTTAGTTTGTATAGGATTTTTCAGGAGAAGATTGAAAAATAGAATTTTGAGGGTGTGAGAGTTCCCACACAAGGGGAAGTTTTTAGAATCGAATCAAGGAATTCTAATTTTGGAATCGGGAGAATCGACCTCCCGGAAAAGGTCGATTTTGAATGAGGAAAAATGAAAATTCTTCCGGAGAAAATCCTCCGTGGGAACTCTCACAAAAAAAGAATCAGTTTCGAATTCTAAGCTCGACCCTTCGGTTTTTTTCCTTACCCTCTTCCTTGGAATTATCCCCGATCGGAACACTTGCTCCTTTAGGAATGATCTCAAATCGATCCGAAGAAATCCCGTTTCCTACAAGATAATCGCGGACCATTTCGGCTCGAAGAACTGAAACTTTCTGGTTCACGGATTCGGTTCCTTCGAGAGAAGTATGTCCTATGATCTTCACTCGAATTTTAGAATCTTCTTTCATCCAACGAGAAAGCTGATTGAGACTTGGTCTCGATTCCTTATGAACCTGAATGCTATTTTTTTCAAAACGGATCGGATTTGTTTCGATCGTTTTGAATTTTGGATTGGAAGAAAACGTTTCGGGATCCTCTTTTCCAAACCAAGAAAAGGAAGATTTCTTTTCGTGCTCGGGGTTCTTCTCTTTTTGAGAGAGAATTTTTTCTTCTTTGGGAGTTCCCACATTCTTTTTCGGAGAAACTTTCTCTTCCACGGTTTTGGAGACTTCGATCGGTCTTTGTTTTTTCTCGGAGGAAAAGAGTGTCCAGAAAAAATAGATCAGACCGGTAAGAATCAAAAGACCCGCAAGGAAAATTAGAATAGGAACAGTCTTGTCTTTTTTAAGATGAGGTTTTGCAGAAGGAGTCGGAATATAATTCGTGTATTCCCTTGCCGGAGATTCCTGAGGAGTTCCCACATCGTCCGCCCAGCTCTCGGGGAAATTGGCGTCGGGAGATTCTTCTTCCGGGACATTGAGAGTAAGGTTTTTTTCACTCTTCTTCTTGGCGTCCTGAACTCGTTTTGCAGCCCATTTACGGATTTCGGTGCGGAACCATTCGTCCGCCTTTTCCGTGAACTTGTAATTCTCACGAATGTGTTCGATCGTATGTTTCTCTATGTCCGTATAACTATTATTATCTTTGACGGCTTTTAAGAGCTGTTTCGCGTCGTTAACCGAAATTCTACCATCGCGTTTGCCCGAAGTAAATTCTTCCGCGAGTTGTATGAGCTCCCGGTCGTATTTTCTCCCTTTGATTGTTACGTAGTAGTTTTCTTTTTTCGCCATGATCCCCGCCGCACCAAGATTTAGGGAAGAATTCATTCCCTGCAACCAAAGTTTTTAGTCTTCTTCTCTTTGCTTCTTCCTCTTAAAAATATCATTACAAGTCCATAATGAGTTTCTTTTTTTATCTTTGAATTCCTTTCAGATCCTTTTGAAAGGAGGAGTTCCTACTTTCAAATTCTATCCAAGGTCATTCTATAAAAGAATAAATTTTTCGAAAGAAGCTATAATATAATATCGAACCCTGGAGTCGAATTGTTGACCCTTCATCCCTCAGAACTTTCCGTAATAAGGGCTTATTTCCCGAAGGGAGGTCCCACCGAGAATGGACAAAAAGAGCCTGTCCAAGCCGAGGGAGATCCCACAAGAATTCGGAATTCCTTCTTTGAGGGCCCTCTGGAGGCCTGCATCGATCGGGAAGATCTCTTTTCCTAAACGTTTCCGGAGATCCTGTTCGGAAAGAAACCGGGAAAACTGCTCTTCCGAATCCGTCAATTCTTGGAACGCATTTCCCAATTCTAAATTTCCGAAATAGAGTTCGAATCTCCTTGCAAAACCGTTTTCGATCTGAGAAAGCGCAGCAAGTTCGGGAGGATAATGATAGAGAAAAGTAAATCCTCTCGGGAGGCGTGCTTCTACAAGATTTAAGAATACAAGAAAAAAGGAATCTTCGTAAGTTCTTTTTTCATCCGGATTTCTCGTGAGTTTCTGCTCTTTGATTACCTTGTTTAGGTCATCGTGTGAGATCCCACATCCTGCGTATTCTCTGAGAGCGCCTTCCACGGATATTCTTCGGAGAGCGCTTTTTTGAAAACCGAAAGACTGAAATTTTGAATCCAAGGTCTCCAAGAGCTCGGCGCAGAAATCCATCAAACCTTCCAGCTTCATTCCGACGGTGTAGAATTCCAACATCAAGAATTCAGCGCTGTGGAAAGGGCTTCCTTCTTCCCCCGAACGAAACGTATGTGTAATTTCATAGATTTTTTCCAAACCTTTTGAAAGAACCTCTTTTAAAGAATATTCAGGAGACGTAATTAAGTAACCCCTCTCTTTTTGAGAGGGAGAATGAACTTTAAAAGGATCCAAATACGGTTCCATGGAAGGAACCGATTTAAGACAAGGTGTGTCTATCTCCAGATAATCTCTTTCCTCAAAAAAACTCCGGATAACTGATAAGAATTTGGCCCTTCGGATCAAAATTTCGCGACTCAACTCGTTCATCTGACTTTTGTTTTTCCTCTTGATTTCATTCTAAAATGAGAATGCATTGACCCTTAGAAGTTTTCCGTGTGGGATCTCTCACATCGAAACTTCCTCGGAAAAATCGAGAAGCACACAATGGACCCGATTCAAAGATATCAACATTTTGAAATTCGAAAGAACCGACAATCTACGGAGGTGGTACCTCTTACGGCTTCCTTAGACGAGTCTTCTTTTGACGAATTAAAATCTATCCTCGCTCTCGTCTTCTATCAGTCCAGTCTTCACGTAAAAATCAATCTGAGCGGGGTCAAAATCCTCCCTCTTCCAGTTGCCATGAAAATTCTCGCCTTCGCCTTTGATCTGAGATTGAAAAATCGGACTCTAGTTTTGACAGGTGCAAGTCCTTCTTTTAAAAAGCTCATTCAATTCTATAGAATGGATCGCTCTCTCTTAATCTTCTGAACGCCTTCTCTTTTCTTCCCTTCTCCAAGGTTGAAAGATCAACTTAATTCCAAGACTTCCCAAGAGAAGAAGAAGTTTCGGAGAAATTTCAGTTTCCTTCAGAGAAGGATCTGCAAATTCCACAGAAACATACAGACAAAGATTGTGTTTGTTTGCGAATTCTTTTACCTTATGACGGGAGGGAAGGACTTTCTCCAGAATCTGAAGGATATGATCTTCCAGAGGTGAATGCGCATCCAGAGTAGAATGAAGTTGCCAATGTCCAAAACCGAGAGGTTTCCCTTCCTTGTCTGTCGCAATTCTCGGAGTGCTGAAGTCGGGTTTTAGATCCAATTGTCTCGTTACCTCTTCCGAATTGAGGCCGTCCTCATTTACGGAAAGAATCGCCCAGGTAAGAGGGTTGCTTGTATAGACATTCATGATTTTTAGCACACAGTTTTAATTTTTAAGTCGTTTTAATTGCAATTTAACACAATTCACAGTTTTATCATGCTTACGGACCCATTCTTAGATTCTCAGAATATAAAATCGGATAAGAATCTGGTAAAAATGTGTCGGATAAAAAATTTTCCTTTATTAACATTTCATCCGTTTTATCTGTTGCAGATAAGGTAAATTTATCCTCTAATCTCTCTCGGGGGCTTGATAATGAAAACAATTTTAGTGATTGAGGACGATCCGGATATTGGAAATTTAATTCGCAAATCCTTGGATTCGGCACACTATTCAACCACTCTCCAAACAAGCGGAGAAGAAGGTCTTAAATTCTATAAAGCAAACCATCCCGACATGGTTATCCTCGACCTCTCTCTTCCCGACATAGATGGAATCGAAGTTTGCAGAACCGTAAGAAGGAACGACGAAAATACTCCAATCTTCATAGTTACCGCAAGAAATGAAGAAATCGACAGAATTATGGGACTCGAATTGGGTGCGGATGATTACATAACAAAGCCTTTTTCAGTTCGAGAACTCAAGACCAGAGTCGACGTTTTTTTTAGAAGATGGGACAAAAAAGCGGGAATCAAACCGAACGTCGGTGCAAGCGGAGAAATTATCCGCGGTTCCCTGAAAATCGACCCTGTTCGCAGGAGAGTGACTCTGAAAGAAAATATCGTGAATATTTCTCGGAAGGAGTTTGACATCCTACAGTTAATGGCAGCCTCCCCTGGAAAGGTTTTTTCTAGAGAGATGATTTTAGAAGCGGTTTGGGGAATGGAATGGGACGGATTCGAGAGAATGATCGATTCTCACGTAAAGCGAATCCGCTCCAAACTCGAGAAAAATTCAGCGCAACCCGAATGGATCGAAACGATTTGGGGAATTGGCTACCGTTTCACCGACAACTACGATAATATTGTGATCCCAGATTAAGCAAGATAAATCAATGCCCTCTTAGGAGTTCCCACTTAGGAAGCAATGACCGGAATTCCAACAAAAGCTCGGTTAAATACCGAGCTTTTTTATTATTGTCTTTAAACACTGGTCCTTTTCTAACTTTTCTTCATTCATTTTATCATCTGCGCACCCAAATGAGCCACTTTATAGAGTCCTCCGAAAAAGATAAAATTCCGTTATACCCGAGGAGAATGTGGGAACTCCCAACTACGAAAAAAGACTCTTCACTCTCTAAGTTTATCCCTTGAATCGAGCTTAAAATTCTAATATTTCTTTCTAAGATAGGAACAATTACTCAGAATCCTTCCGTAAAACATTTTTTAAAAAAAATAGAATTTTTCATAAATTTGGGCGCTAAGAGAAAACTATTAAGAACTGAAAGAAATATGAGGACATTATTCTTAAATTCCGATTCTGAAATTCGATCTTCCTTCAATGGGAACTCAGCTGACGTAGTTACTTTTCTTGTTCCAAAAAAGTATTTATATCGTCTCAACGATTTGAATCGCAAAAAACTTCCGAAGAGACTTCCGGAGCTCTTGAAAAAATACAGCAAATATATCGCCTCTTCAAAACGACTCAATAGAAGGGCTGGGAAGACCCTCTATCAAGCGAAAACAGGGAAAGGAAGAATGAAAAGAATCAATGCGAGAATCCAAACAAGGGATTGGATTCTCCTCGGAACTCTCGCCCAAGCTCACGGAGTTTCTCGTTGCTACCTTTTTAATTATCTCCTTTGGTTAGATGAAGTTGGAGTTGGGGATTCTATCTCGAATGTTCTAAACTCAGGAGTTCCCACCTTTCACAAATATTACAAATTCATTCTCCTCCTCGACCTTTCAAAAAATAAGATTACAAAACGTCTTGAATTCGAACCAAATCCAATTTATATCTTTCCTCGGACATAAAAAAGTATTCCATTTTTATAAAGTATAGAGACATTCATATAAGCATTTTTTTCAGAAGTATTCGAGAAGAATGATCCCAAAAAAGTGTTTCTCGAAAAATAGATAATAAGGAAGGAAAATCCTAACATTGTTTTAAAAAAATATTTTCGATTTTCTTTTCAACACTCACGATTTGGAATGTTGAATCTTAATCTGGAAAATTTCCCTTTGTTCAAGAATTACTGAAATTATCTCTGCGCACTGCTTTGAGGAGATAAAATTAAGAGGAAAGTTTCCAATACTTTCAAAATTTCTTGTGAAAACAAAAGCACGGCGTCGGTTTTCTTCATTCGGAAATGTTCTTCCCGCATCCATAATCCAACCGGGCTTCGAACCGAGAAAGAGGTGTGACGTACCACATATATATCTCGATGTAACGGTGGGAATTACCAACCAAGAATCCGTAAAAATACTGCGTAATCTCTACAGCCAACGCTGGGTGTGGGACCTCCCCGTCCCAATCATGTTGCCAGAAAGATCAAACGAATGGCGGCTTTCGGCGAAGGGAAATGATTGTTTTGAAATATTGGATAGAAAAAAGAAAAGAAACCCTCAAAATGTTTCCCCGAAACAGGGCGCTCAGCAGACTCAAACGTTTTTCCCTCCTGGTCAAAGTGCAAGAGTCAATAAATTAAAGGTGCATCGTTATTAAGATGCATGATCCTAACTCGCAATTTATTGACCACACTTCTGTCCCTTTTGCAGGGCTTCACGAGAAAAGCCGGAACCTGATTCTATAGATTAAGATTCGATTTTTATTTCATCTTACGATTTTAGTCCGGTAATCACAATTCGAAAACCGTTTGGATTTCACAGCCTTCAAGTCGAATATCTGGGATTAAATCTTTATAGTATCACAAACCACTTCTAAATCCGATTCGTAAACTCCTCTTCCGTCTTCTCGGCAAAAGAAAAGTCAAGATCGGTAAGTGTTTTCTTAGAATGTGTGGTAATTTCAACAGTCACGCAATCGTAACGCAGGGTGAGATCCGGATGGTGATCCATCTCCTCCGCAATGGCGGCTAACGCGCTTACGAATTCGAAGCCGGATCGATAAGAGGTGAAGGGGAAAGTTTTTTTCAAAAAAGGAATGTTTTCGCGAAAATCGACCTCCCAGCCGGACGGAATTCTTTCTTTGATTCTTTCCAGCTCGGAAGGGTTCATAAAAAATTAAAAAACCTTTTTGAGGGTCTGCTTGATCTTTTCCGCGTCATCCACCGCTCCGTTAGAAAGAGAACCGGCCCTCGCCATCAAGTTAACGGCGCCGTCCATCCTCGCTTTAAGTTCTTCTATCTTCTGAAGTTGTTCGTTTAAAAACGCGATCTTAGAATCCAATTCCATCTCTCTCCTTTCGAGCAAGAGTTTGAAATTGTCCAATTCCTGAATTTTTTTCCGAGTTTTTTTAGCTTCGGTGTCTACGTCTTTTCTGTAATATTTCTCTAATTCTTTCTCGGCCTGAAGATGACGTTCTCTTTCCGCCTTGAATTCCTTCTTCATCAATTTCAAAGCCTGGCGATAGGCTTTATTGAAGATTCTTTGCTTTTGACGTCTTCTGAGACGAACCAGTTTGCTGATCCAATTCATACTTATGTCCTGATATTATTCTGATTCTTTTCTGCAAAAAAATTTCACATGAGAATGTCGGAATTCTTATCGGCATCATCCCTATCACTCTTGGACCGAAAATTCAAGACACTCCGTCTTTTCATTCAAAGGAACCGGAAAATCAATCTTCCGGAGTGGATTCTTCCATCCTTAATATTAGACCCTAAAATTCGAGAGAAAAACCTGCTCCCGAAAGAACGAAAGTAGTTGATTCCACAGATATAAAACTTAGAAAAAGAATCCGGGAGGAATCATCCATGACATCCAGAGCGGAAGATTTCAATGAAGAAGTAGAATCACTCAAAGACAAAGCAAAACGAATCACCGGTAAGGCACGCGAAGAATACTTAGAGCACGTCTCCGATCTGAAAGAGAAAATCAAACAAATCTCGGGAGACACTTCCGAAAAAGCGAAACAAATTATAGACGAAACCGGAACTTATATCAAAGAGAATCCTCAAAAAGCGACTCTGATCGGGCTCGGTGTAGGACTCGGAATCGGACTTCTCATTGGAATGATGATTCGAAGAAAATAATAAAATCGGACACGATGGCAAAAAAGAAAAAATCAGATTCCACATCGGAATCGTATGACAACGAATACGCGAAAAGAGGAAACGATCTAAAATCCCATTTCCTCTCTCTTGTAGATTCCATTCTGGAATACTTCCAAACCCTTCTCCTCTACGGACAGAAGTATTTACTCAGAAGGTTTCAAGCTGGAATCCAGGCTTATATCTTTTTAAAGCTGGGTCTTTTCTTTCTTGGAATCGGAGCCATCTCCTTTTTAGGAGCGCTTTTCTTTTTCTTATTCAGAATCACAGGCGGAGATCTCCTCCTTTCCAGCCTCGGCACCGGCGGAGTCAGCTTTTTGCTTTCGCTGATCTTCCTCTGGCTCGCGGCCTCTTCTCTCAAAATCAAGGATCGATCATGAAAGAATTTCCGGATTTCAATCCTTTTGAAGGAAGCGATCGATTTTTTGGGAAAGATCCGTCGGATATGAGTCTCGAAGAATTGAAGTTATACCTTCACATCCAAAAACTCAGAGTTCGTCTTGAATTTGAAAAATTCCAGTCTTCCATCAATTACACCGGAATGATCGTAGAAGCGTTGGAAAAACTCGGAATGGGAGAATTCTTACAATCTTTCCTAAAGGTTCCGGATAACGTGTCATCCGAGGATTGATTTCGGATAACGTTCTTAAGCGAACTTTTCTGTTTCCGTAGAAATCCTCTTTATTTGAGTCCCGAAAATCCCCTCAGATACGTGCGGGCCTATTCTTCCGGACAAAAACCTTAAATCTCAAAATCCATCTCTCGCAACAACGACAATCCTCCGTTAAACTCCGGCGACCTTAGAAGGAGCGCCGAGTTTTTCGGAGGTGGATCGCGCAAACTATAGGAACTCCTACAATTTTACGCCGAAAATTTTCCTCCACGATTCCGGATTTTGTTTTACCATTTTATCTCGTATTCGCAAATCGGCTCTTCTTTCGTAATCGTCACGGATCCATTTTTCACTTCGTACATTTCCAAAATCCCCATAAAAACACCTTGCATAAATCCGATTGGATATCCTACAGAAGGCGCTTGTACAATAACATGACCTTCTTCTTTTTTAATAAATTTTCGCGACAACACCTCGGCGCCTTTATGGCTAAATAAAAATCCTTCCGCTTCAAAAAGAATACAATCGAGAGGACTTTTTACTTCGGCAGGAATCCCGACCGTCCTTTTTATTGTTGGGTAAATTTGACGACCCAAAGTCAAAAGAGCTTTTTCTTTACTCACTGAGGCTTTGACATATTCGCTCATAAAGGCGATATAATTTTTACATTCATACCATCCTTCCGGTTCCAGCTCATTGTAGTTTCTGCCCGTTACTCTAAAAAGTTCCGAATTCGCTCTTTCGCGGGCCTCCTTATATATGCCCATTAAACTCCCTATCAATGTTATAAATTTACCTCTAACTTGTGCCATGCGTCCACAATCTCCAGCTTTAAAATGATACTGTATAACGAGAATTGCAAAGTCTATACTCGATACACATTCCAGTAGTCAATTTTTCCATGTGCGAACATAGGCAAGCACAAACTTAAAGGACGGATCCCAAATCATTTCTAACTAAAATTAGAATCTGTTCTTAGTTTGTTTCAAAAATTTTTTTGCACTTAATTCTGTAAATGGAATGTAGACAACAAGATTCAGAATTAGGACAATCCTATTTTCCCGAATCTTTTTGGCTAAAATGAAGACGCCTTTTTTTAAAGAGACGAGAATCATTTCGAAAGTTGGCAATCCGGCGCTTAGATGATAAAACGACGCCTCTTGCGATATCCAATCGAGTTCAAATTGAATCCTTTGGAGAAATATACTTTCCACGTTTTGGTAGAACGAATCGAGCCTTTATCGGAGATTTCAAGAATGGTTATATACGAGGATTTTTGATAAAATTCTAAATGAAACCTACAACTTCTATCTTAAAATTTTTCTTGCTTGAATGGACTTCGAATCAAAGACATCCGCAGCGGAACAGAAACAAAAAATAGATCAACGATTCTACATCTTCCTTGTTATTGATTTGTTCCGAAGCGAATTAGCTTTTTTAAAAAGCCTGTTCTCCTTTTCGGAATTGGAAATTCAACAAAACAAAGGAACCCATGGTCAATCCCCTTCAAAAAGCAAAAAAACTGGTTTTAGAATATTCTTATCCGAAAGGATTGTTAGACGAGATCCCCGCGGAGGGAACCTATTACAACGGCTCTTCTTCCGTTCATTTGGAAGATGATGAAAAAGTGACTCCGGAAATTCTTTCCAAGTCCTTAAGTTATTTCATAGAAATCGATGAAAAGGAAGTTTCGGAAGAAGACATTCCTCTCGGCTCTTCCAAAATGAAGGGCCTCCCGCACCTACCGAGCCCGGACTTTTGGCCTAAAGGAACTTACTTTTTGGCACAACTCAATATCGACGAATTCAAAAAATATGATATTGAAAACGTTTTTCCCGATCGGGGAATTCTTTATTTTTTCGATAACATCGAAGGGGAATTTATCGTAAAATATTACGACGGTCCGATCAGCGATCTCAAAATTATCGACTATCCGGACGCAAAAACTCTTCGCGAAGCGAAATACTATCTGGAAGAATACCGCGATGTCGCTTATCAATTGAGTTTTAAACCGAATTATATTTTCTATGTTGCCGGAGACGCCTACGATTACAGAACTATCGCAAAATTGATCCCTCAAGATTTATCGGATCAGCTCAAGAAAATTTTCAAGGCCGATCTGGCCACTTGGAGCCCCAGCTTTCGGATTTTTGGAAGACCCCTTTTCTGGCAGGGAGAAGACGAAGAAGGATTCGATTTTGACGACTACGAAGATGATGAAGAAGAAATGAAAGAAAAAGCCCAAGCGGAGGATTCATCCGAAGAAAATGACATCCTCATCTTTCATTCTGAAATTGGAGAAGGTCACATTCATATCCGAATCGATCCTAAGAATCTAAAAGATAAAAAATTTGAAAAAGCGTATTCCACGTATTCCGGAACTTAGAAAAACACAAAGACCTTGTCCGGAGATTTTCAATCGGGCAAGGTTTTAGAAATTCTTCCTTAAGAATCCGAATCTGAAATATTTACTTCGAAACAATCTCCGCTTCGATAGCGGGATACGTCTTCACTTCTCGAATCTGAATCGTTTCCACCCGATCTTCTCCCGCGATGATATCCGAAAGAATCACGACCTGATCCCCGTCTTCGATTCTTCCGGCCTTCTTTAAGGTTTCTATGGCAAGCCGAATGGTCTTTTCAGGATCTCTGGAAAAGTCGATTCGGTAAGGAATCACTCCTCTTGTAAGCCAAAGTTTTCTTCTTACGGTCGTCATATTTGTAAACGCATAGATCAAAGGATAGTGGGGATGAAAACCCGCCACGTTGAGCGCTGTAGTGCCCCTTCTCGTGATTACGATGATGGCGGGACATTTGAGAGAATCCGCGAGTTCGGACGCTGACTTCGCCATTTGTTCCTTTTTATCTTGGGGAATTTTTTCGCGAACGTAGTCCACACCGCCGGTTCTCTCTACACGTTGTGCGATCTTATCCATCATCTCCACACAACGAACCGGAAACTTTCCTGCGGCCGTCTCGCCCGAAAGCATGATCGCATCGGCTTCTTCATAAACCGCGTTTGCGACGTCCGTAACTTCGGCTCTTGTTGGAGACGGATTGTTGATCATCGATTCCAAAAGGTGCGTCGCGACGATCACTCGTTTCCCGCGTAACGCGCATTCCTTGATGATGGCTCTTTGCAAAATCGGAAGTTCCTCGATCGGAACCTCGACTCCCAAGTCGCCTCTCGCAACCATCACACCGTCCGAAGCCGCGACGATTTCCTTCATGTTTCGAACCGCTTCCTGGTCTTCGATCTTCGCTATGATCTGCGCGTGACCTTTGTTATCGTCTATGATCTTCTTGAGTTGATTGATGTCTTCCACGGAACGAACGAACGAAAGCGCGATAAAATCCACGTCTTCTTCCAAACCGAAAAGAATATCCTTATGATCCTTAGGCGTAATCGAAGGAAGATTGACCCGAATCCCCGGAAGATTGATATGTTTTCTCGAACCGAGTTTTCCACCGTCTAACACCTTACACTTGAGAGCGAAGTCGTTGATCTCCTCCACTACAAGATTGATCAATCCGTTATCGACGGTCACAGGGTCTCCGACCTTGAGATCCTTTACGATGTCCTTATAATTTACGAAAACGGATTGTTCCTCGGATTCCGCTCCGGGAATGATGTGAAAGGTGAAGGTTTCACCGACCTTGAGATCCAAATGATCCACTTGAAGATCGCCGGTTCGAATTTCCGGGCCTTGTGTATCGAGTAGAATAGCGATCGGGTTTTTGAGAACGTCTTTATTGAGCGCTTTGATATTTCGGATGATGTTCTTGTGAAACTCGTGATTTCCGTGAGACATGTTCAAACGCGCCACGTTCATCCCGGCTTCCGCCAGCGCCTGAATCATCTTTTTCTCCGCAGTCGCAGGTCCAATGGTACAAATTATTTTGGTTTTTCTAAAAACAGAGGATTCGCTCTTCATGTAGTACCTTTATTCGGGAGAGCGGGGCTTTGGACAATCTGGAATCAGATTTTAGGCAGGGTTTTCTTCAGAAAATCATCGAGTGAAATACAAAAGTCAAAAAGGTCCTGATCGGGCATACTCGCGTCCTTTTGTTCGTTGATAATGGCGGATGATTTTTCCATCAAGTCCCTTCCGTTCTTCTTCAGATATCGTTTGGTCACAAGAATCGGAAACGTATATCTTTCCTCCTGATTCCGGACCATAAACGAAAAGATTTCATTCTTACCGAATTTTTTGAGAAAGTTGATCAGACCTTCTTCGTTGATCTCCCCCTCCATTTCATAAAGAAGAATGTTTCGGTCCGGATATTGGCGGTTGGACCAATAGTCGTCCAACACATCCAAAACCCTTTCCAGAAGTTTTGAATTGAGGGGATCGATTTCCTTCGAAACGCCGCTCGAAGAAGGAACCTTCTCGTCTTTATTTTGAGAAGGACTTTGTTTGCGGGCAGTTTTCTCGGCCTGTTCCTTTGCTTCCTTCTCCTTTACTCTTTTTTCGGCGAGTTTACTTGCGTCCTCGTGGATCTTCTTCGTTCTAGCTTCCGTCACACGTTTATTGAGTTCGACGGCGTTATGAGCTCGGATCTGTTCCGCTTCGTATTTGTGAACGGTGGCGTTTCCGAAAATATTCCTCCAAAGACGGGTAAAAAAAGGAAGATATTTAAAAAGACTGGAGATCTCTACCTTATCAAAGGTCGCGACGAGATCGCGGTTATCGATAAAATCCCGAATCTTCATTCGATCGAGGATTCGGATTTCGCTGTCGTTTCCTGTCGCCGCAAAAACCTTTCTCGCGGCTTCGATCGCGCCGGAAATCGAAAGTTTATGAAGAACATAGATATAAAGCGCATTCTTATCGGCAAACTCGGTGTGAAGAATCTGCTCGTGATTTGCGACGAGGTTTCGAATATCTTCCTCGATCTGTTGACCGCGAAAGCGAAGAAAATTTAAATCCACAAGACGATTCGCGGATTTGATATAATCCAAAATCTCCGCCAGTTTTACTTTTTTTTCTTCCTTTTCCTTTTTTTCCTTATCCTCTTCCTCAAAGTGAATGAGAGCTAAAAGTTCTTCCATCGCCGACTTTTGATCGCCGTAAGCAGGGCTAAGATAAGGTAGAATCGCGTTGACGAGAGAGCGAGTGTTTTCCTGTTCTTCGGAAGACAAGGAACTGATCGCACCGATTTTCTGAAGTTCGGGTAGGAGCCGATCCTTCAAAAAGGTTTTGTAGGCTTCGATTCTCGCGAGAATTTCATCCTGCACGTTATAGTAAAAAACGGATCTATTTCCGGGATTGAGAGCGTTTTCGTTTCGTAAGAAGAATAAGGTTTTCTGTTCCACAAGTTTTTTCAGAACCGGTTTGAGATGGATGTTCACTGTGACTTGTTTTAAACCGGGAGTCACATCCAAGGGATCGTTAAAAAGACTTCCGATCTCGGTGGAAGCGTAAGTATCGGTGAGTTTGTTTTCTAAAATCGCCGCATGAATTCGTTTGATAAATTCTTCCTTGCCGGGGAAGATCCGTTTTTCTTTCGCCCAACGCTGAATGGAGGAGAACGTGGTAGAATTGGCTCCGTCCACATAACGATGACTTGTCGACGCATCCGCCGCCTGCGGTCTTGCAAAAACCTGATTGAGTCGAAGATAAGAATCGATTTTTCCGTCGGACGCGTCTCCGGTGGGATTAAAATCCACCATGCAGATTTTTTTTACGATCGGAGGATTGTATTTCGTGGAAAGTTCCCGGAGATATTGGTTGATCTTCTCTTTTTCAATATTCATCTCGCGGGCAAGTTGATCGGCGTTCGGAAGAATTTTATTCGCAACGAATTTATCAGTCCAGTCGCCGATCACTAGCAAAAGTTTGTGAATTCCCTTGTATTGGAAATCGCCCCTGGACTCCAGAGATTGAGTCAGCTGCAATGCAGTATTATAATCTGCAACTTTTAATTCAGGGGCTTGAGGTTCCAACATCGAATGACAGTATCATCCAAGGAAATTTTTTTTGTAAAGAAGTTCTGCATTTAATAATGCAGCGCCGGCAGCGCCTCGAATCGTGTTATGACTCAAGACGACATATTTCCAATCCAAGATCGGGTCCGGTCTCAGGCGTCCGATGACCGTAGTCATCCCCCGTCCGGTCTCCAGATCCAGTCTAGGCTGAGGTCGGTCCTCTTCTTCTCTATAAAGAATCGGAGGATTCGGAGCCAAAGGAAGTCCTAACTTCTGAGGTTCTCCGGAAAAATTTTTCCAAGCGGAAAGGATTTCTTCTTGGGAAGGTTTCTTTTTGAATTTAACCGAAACACAAACGGTATGTCCGTCGAAGACGGGAACTCGGTTGCAATGCGCCGAAATCGGAAAATCCGCGTGAACGATCTTCCCGTTTTCCACTTTACCAAGGCATTTCAGAGGTTCGATCTCCGCCTTTTCTTCTTCACCGCCGATATGAGGAACCACGTTTCCAAGAATGTCCATCGTTGGAACACCGGGATATCCCGCGCCGGAGATGGCTTGCATCGAAAAGAGCATAACGGACTCGATTCCAAAAAGATCATACAAAGGTTTGAGGGAAATGGTGACTCCCATGATCGTACAATTCGAATTCGTGATGATCTTTCCTTTTGTTTTTTGAGAAGAAAGAACGTCGAGATGAGAAGCGTTCACTTCTGCGGAAAGAATCGGAACGATCGGATCCATTCTATGATTTTTAGAATTGGAAATGATATGAACACCCGCGGAAGCATAAGCACTTTCCACTTCGCCGGCGATGTTAGCATCCAAACCGGAAAATGCTAATACGACATCCTTAGTTTTTTCGGGATCGGGGGTTGTGATGACAAGATTCTTAGCATAAGCAGGGATATCGGAGGAGATTTTCCATCTCTTCTTCATTACTTCACCGTATGTCTTTCCCGCGCTGTTCTCGGAAGCGCAGAGGTGTGTGACCTCAAAATACGGATGATTTTCCAGCAATTGAATAAATCGCTGACCAACGGAACCGGTGGCGCCTAAAACGGCAACTTTGACCCTGCTCATATTTTAATTTAAACGGTGAAACCCGCCCTCTCAAGTTATAAATTTTGCCGCGTTTGCGTGCGGCTTGTTTATCAAGGTTTTACAGGTTTATCACCCTGTCTTTCAGAAATTTGGACGAATTCTTCCGCATAAATCGAACTCATTTTAATCATTCCCGGATAAGTAAAGTGATGAAAATCGCTGAAGTCCTGCATACGAAGAGAATGTTTCAAATCGCTAAAAAAGACTCCGTCCCCGGAAAGACGATTTAAGAATTCGAGATGATCCAGATACCAAGAAGAATTCTCATACCAACCTAAGCTGATCGGATTCTCCGGATTATTGATGATCCAAAGAGGAATACGTTTTTCCCTCAAAAAACCGGTCAATTTTCGCAAATATTCAAAGTGAAGAATGGGGACGAACTTTTCTTCTGAGATTCGGCGTTTGGCGTCCCGAAGCGCAATCAAATAGCCGATCCCGGGTCGTTGCGCGTAATCGTCCAATAAACGAAAATTAAAATATTTAGAATATTCTAAATCGCTCATATTTTCGTATCTCAGATCCTCCAGGCGTTCCTCCCTTGTGTATTGCATCCCGTTTCGAGGAACGTCGGTTCCGAAGGTTTGTTGAAGGCGCACACCCAGAGAATCGTAGTTCCAGTCCTTGTTTTCCCCTTCCGCAAAAAAGGGAGTCCAGGTGTTCGAAATTTCGGCGGAGACCGACAAATCGAGAGAATCTTCGGCAAAGGTTCGATCTAGAAGAATTTTTTTCCAACCGGAATCCGCAAACGTAAACGACTGAACTCCATTCTTATTTTGGAATGTGATTTTTACGGGACCGGACTTGAGAATCTCGGGGACGATCTGAATCAAAAAACCTTCCTTTTTCATTTTTGGAGTCGGGACAAAAGAGAATTTTTTTCC
Source organism: Leptospira ainazelensis (assembly GCF_016918785.1). Classification (GTDB taxonomy): domain Bacteria; phylum Spirochaetota; class Leptospiria; order Leptospirales; family Leptospiraceae; genus Leptospira; species Leptospira ainazelensis. The sequence goes on from NZ_JAFFPT010000023.1 coordinate 48,598, forward strand.
GGTCCATCCGAGGGAAGTCACTCGTTCGGGAATCTGAACTCCGTTATAACCGTGATAACTCGTATTTCTTCCGTAACGATGATCGTAGAGAGAACGCAGATTTTTCCAAAAGATATCCTTGTATCTGTAAAAACCGAAAAGATACGCGGCGACGTATTCGGAAGTTCGCGCAAAACCCAGAACGGAAAAAAATTCCTTAGCAGTTTCGAGAGGAAAGATAAAACGAGATTGAGGCGCTTCAAAAAAATTCAACGCATCCAACGTAAGAATCTCGGAAGAAATCGTTTCGTTTTTACCCATAGGATCCAGAGAATACGCGCGATGTAATCTCCAGTCGATAAAGTTGATCGGAAACACTACAAAGTCCGGTTGTAAGTCCGCGATTTTTTTTCTGCAAAGCCAGGCGTCGAGAGGAGTCATTCCCGCATACGAAAGAAATTCCACTTCGACATGTTTTCCAGTTCGTTTCAATATTTCGTTCCGAAACGACTCTCGATCCAAAGAATAATGTGCGATGCTCGAACCGACGATCAAAACCCGAGGATGCAGTTTCGGTTTATCGACGAGAAAATGGTATTCGTAGAGGAAGTTATAAAAGTGATTGGAACTCCAGGGAGATTCGTTCGGAACCTTCCAGATCAAAACGCGGAAAAATAAAAAATCTAAAACGAATAAAAATAAAATTCCCGTTCCTAGTAGAATCCAATGTTTCTTTCCGGGCGTATAATTCATCTTAGGAAGAATGGTTTGATACAAGGCCCCGCTTGTCCAGGATTACTTCTTTTTTTAGCTTTACCCTTCGGAGAAACTATAAATCCTTTCGGAGAGAATGTTGAAGTATGCAATCACCCTAATTTTATTTTTTGTTTCCCTTTTTGTTTCTTTGGCTTTGAGCCCGGAAGGAATCTACCAAAACTCGGACATTCTCTATTTGCCGAGTCTGGCCCTGGATCTATTTCGAGACGGAGGAAATTTTTTATCCTGGTCCTTCACTCCTTCTCCGTATTTTTTTCCGGATTTCCCGATCGTATCGATCCTTTTTCTACTTTTTGGAAACGCACAGAAGGCCTTACTAACGTTCGCATTCTTACAAACGATTTTATTCACCGTTTTGATGGAACGTTTTTGGATCTTTCAGAGGGAGGAAAAAAAACGAAATCAACTTTCTAAAAAGGATTCCAGAAGAATCAAGTCCTGGATTCTTCTCTTCGTATCCGCATTACTTCTCGCGGCGCCGAACTTCCCGACGCTTTATATTCTATTTCTTCCTTCGATCCACGCGAGCGCTTTTCTCGTCACTCTTTACGCATGGCCTCTTCTTCATAACAAACTTGATAAACGACAAACCGCGTTTTTATTTGTTTGGATCGTTTTGACCGTCGCCTCCGATCGAATCCTCGCGCTGGAACTTGTGATACCCGGAATTCTTTCGGGTTTTCTCTTTTCCAAAGAGAAGATCGCGGACCGAAACTGGAAACGATTTTTTCCGGAAAGTTCCCGGATTCTTCTTTTCGCGGGGATCACGGGTTTGATTCTTCACGTAATTCTAAAATCGTTTTTATACATCGAAAAACCCGGAAAAATCCCTGCGTTAGTCTCCTTTGTGCAGCTTCAAAAGGACGGAATCCGTTTTTTTGCCGAAGCGCAGATCTGGGTCACTTCCGGGTTTAGAGAAAACTTTCCGGTTCCTGCGATCCTATTCTTATCGCTTTTTATCGCTCTAACTTTCGGTCTCGCAAGAATTCGAAAAAGCAAAACCACAGCGTTTTTGTTTTTCTTTTTTTTGATTCTTACGCTCGCACCGATCGCAAGCGGAGCTTATGTCGACGAATACAGCCTGCGTTATGCGGCACCGGCCTTGATTCTCGCGCCGTTCTTTCTCATTTCGATCGCGGGTTTTCCAAAAAGGAATCTCACCGTCGCGATTTTTCTTTTATTTCTTTTACTCTGGAAAATCGGCGAAAAAGTCCCCGAAGGACTCGAAAACCGACTGATTCGACTTTTCCAGTGGGTGCCACAGGAAACCGCTTGTTTGGACAAAATCGCCGAAAAAGAGCCGGTCTCACTCTCCGTAGCCGATTTTTGGACGGCGAAAAAGTTATTAGTCTTCTCGAAGAAAAAAATTCCCGCTCTTCACGTCGCCTATGGAACATTAGAAGGATCTCATACGATTTCCAATCGAGACTGGTATCTAAAAAATTACTCCGGAACGATCCTGGTGTTTACGAAAGGTTTGGAGGAGAATCGGATTCTGGACGTGTACGGAGTTCCGTCCACAAAAGAGAATTGCGGAGAAATTTCAGTTTTTCTCTATAGAGATTTAGGAAAAATCCACGAAGCTCTCAAACGACCGTTTCAAAAAACAAAGTAAAGAAACGGTTTTGTTTCGACCGTAAGAACGACTCCGACGATAAAACCAAGAGCGCTCAAAAAAGCAAAAAGCGACCAGTGAAGATTCTCGCGAAACCGGGAAAAGAGTCCGGAAGATTCTTCTTTTTTTCCGATCCAGGTCGCAAAAGCCAAAACGAAAAATATGGTCAAAAATTGGGACTGCATCGTATATGTGGGATCGATTCCATTCGAGAAGCTGAACAACTTTTTTAAAATTCCGAACGAGGTCTCGAGACTTCGAGAACGAAAAAAAATCCAGATCAGACAAACGCTGAGAATTACAAAAATCTGATACACGAAGTCAACCGCCTTCCGAGCGGCATTAAAATTCGGCCAAGGAAAACGCAAACGTTCCCGAACTAACCGTTCCAAAACCAAAAAAGCTCCGTGTAAAAAACCCCAGATCACAAAATTCCAACTCGGTCCGTGCCAGAGGCCGCCGAGGATCATCGTGATCCAGAGATTGCGATACGTAAACAAACCGCCGATTCGATTTCCTCCGAGAGGAATATAGAGATATTCCCGCAGCCAACCCGAAAGAGAAATATGCCAACGCCTCCAGAAATCCGAAAAACTTTTCGCCGTATAAGGAAGCCGAAAGTTGTCAGGAAGACGAACTCCTAAAAGAAGCGCCGAACCGATCGCGATGTCCGAATAACCCGAAAAGTCGCAGTAGATCTGAATGGAATAGGAAAGAACTCCCATCCACGCAAAAAGACTCGAAACCTCGTTCGGATATTGATAAGCGAAATCGGAAATCACAGAAATCCGATCGGCGATCACGGCCTTTTTGACAAAGCCCAAAAGGATCAGCCAAATTCCTTCTCGAAGCGGAATATTCTCCCAACTAAAAAGGGAACGAAGCGCCGGTAAAAGAATTCTCGCGGAAACGATCGGACCCGCGACCAACTGAGGAAAAAAGGAAAGAAAAAGAGCGTAGTGAAGAAAATTTTTCTCGGAAGGAATTTCTTTTCGATAAACGTCGATCGAATAACTCAAAGACTGAAACGTATAAAACGAAATCCCGACGGGTAAAACGACTCGTAACGTAGGTTCGGAGACCTCCCAGCCCAGAGATAAAAGAAGAATCCGAAACGAATCCGTAAAAAAGTGAAAGTATTTAAAAAAGCCGAGAACCGATAGATTCCCCAAAAGAGACAATCCAAGAAGAATTCTTCGATTTCGAAAATTCTCCTGCGAATCCAACGCTCGACCCACGGAATAATCCAGGACCGTAGTAAAAAGGATCAAAACTCCGAAACGATAGTCCCAAGAGAGATAAAAGAGATAACTCACAAAAAGCAGAAAAAAGAGAACAAACGAGTTTCGCTTTGGATAAATCGCCGCGAGGATCCAGCGGACACACCAAACGATTGCAAAAAAAAGAAAGTACTGTGGAGTCGTAAAATTCATTGAAAGAGATTGTGTGTCCGAATCCAGGATTCGTATAAAACCGAAATCCTCCAGTCGTTTTTCAATTCATCGCGGGTTCCGGGGAGAAAAGAATCTGAAAGATCTATCAAACGAAATCATCCAATCGATCCAAAAGGCGATTGCCGAAATTCCGGAATCGATGTCCGAAGATCTTCGATTCGAAGTGGAGATGTTTTTATCCAAGGTAAAACTCTTAGGATGGAAAAAATCCGATCCGCAAGCGGGCATCGATCGTCTTGAAATCCGGCAAAATTTATTTTTGATTCTAAGAGAAGACATGGTGTATTCTCTTCAAAAAATTTTTTCGGGATCCGAATTCGTAAACGATTCCTTTCCCGATCTCAGTCCGATCCACAGGGAAATTCTCGCGATTCTTAAGGAATTGGGCAATTATCATCATCCACATCCGGGAAGGGATTACTCTCGGATTTCATTGATGGAATCCTGGTTTCAAGGGCTTTCTAAAACGTGGACTTTTAACCTTCAGAGGGTAGTCGACACGTTTCAAATCTATCGTTGGAAATTGTATTCGTTTACTCCTGAGAGGCCGTTTACGTATCAGAATCCGGAACAGGTCGTTCAAAGAATCTTATCGCCTGAAAGTTCGGGACTGAATTTTTCGGAAATCTACGAAGCCGAGGTTTCTCTCAGAAAGAATTTTCAGTTTTTTCTTTTGAGAAAGATCGGCGCTGAGAATCGACTCAAATACCTAATTTCAACGGAGATTCTCGGGTTAGAATCCGACTCTCTCATCCAAACCTTACACGCAGTCATCTCCAGTCGGTTCGAACAACTGCTCAGTACGCGGCAGTTAGAACACGAAAACGTCCTCAAAGAAAAACTCGATTTAGAGAAAGAATTCCGACAAGCGGAGAAAATTCAAAAAAAATCTCTCCGTGCAGACCTCCCGGGGCCGGAAGAAAAGGTAAGAATCGAAATTCTCTACAAACCGGTCCTCCCGGTGGGCGGCGATTTTTACACCGTCCGCCGAATTTCCGGCACCGAGTATGGAATTTTTATCGCGGACATCTCCGGGCACGGAATTGGCGCCGCGCTTTTTTTCAATACGCTCAAATCCAGCTTTGAGAAAAATCAGGCTTATTGGGAAAGGCCGGGGAAGCTCCTCCGAAAGATCAACGACGAAGTTTACGGGAAATTGAACGACAATTTTATCACCGGAATCTATCTCTATCTCAACGTAAAGAAAAAGATCCTAAAATACGCGAATGCTGGTCATAATAAAGGAATTATTTTTAATCACAAAGAAGAGAGAAATAAACTTCGCTTTCTGGCGCCAGGGGGAAAGGTTTTAGGAATCTTCCCAAAAATGGAATACAAAGAAAGGGAATTCAAGCTCAAAGAAGAAGATAGAATCGCAATTTTCACCGATGGGATCCCAGAAACGCACAGTCCTGAACAATTGATGTTGGGTGATCGGGAGTTTTATCGCTGGCTGATTGCAAAAAAAGCGAACGAGGAAGAAAATCAACCCTTGGCCGTCATTGAAAGAATAGAAAGGGATCTCAATCTTTTCCGAGGGAACCCAAAAGCCGAAGATGACATTTGCCTAATTTTAATCGATATTTTATAGAATGGATTATTATTAATCATTTTTTATATAGTAAAATTAATCAGCATTAATTGCTAAACAGTCCATTTATTTTTAACACCACAATTTGGGCAATAAGCAGTAATTTCCGCTTTTACGCGCTTCCCCTTTGGGGTTTCGATCTTTCCAATTGCCACAAACTCAAAATCTACGCCTTCGGGGACATAATGTCCAGCCCCGTATTTTGCAGATCCTTCGATCATATACGAACAGGCGTGACAGCGAACCCTTAATTTAATCACTTCGGCCATAAGTTGCGTCTATCCTCATAAAAAGAGCTCCGTTCGTAAAACACTTTTCCCTGACGTTCTATCATTGGCAGGAATTCTTCCTACACATGACAATATGTCCTGTTTTTAAAGCCATTCTTATAGCTCCCGTGGCTTCACGGTCAATTCACAGGCAATCGTGAGCCGAAATAAAAAAGGACTTATGGAAAAAATGCCGCCCAACCCTCGTCAGTTCAAAATCCAGCGTTTTAAAACCCGTAAGCCCTTTGACAAAGGAGAAAGAGAGAAGCCGCCGGAAGCGAGACAATTCAAGGATTGAATCCCATTCCAACCCTTTGGCAAAGCCGTAATTTTTTCGAAATTCTATCCCAAAAGACCCCAAGCCCTCTCGGCCCTTATTTCCGCAAATTGCCCAAAAATCAGCAGAACGTAGGGCACTACCTGCGAGAGTGTCCTCTTTGCAAAACCGCCTCGAACTTCTTATGTCGCATAGCAATGTCCGATCTATAAAATTCAGTCCCTCTTCCCATATTTGCCCAAAAACGAGCATGTCGGATATCCGGCATTTCCCCAATTGCCCACTCGGAGTAGTTTTTTATCTCGATTTGGCGGGCAGGCTTGATTTTAGGCAAAAAGTGCCGAAATTGCGGCGTTTAGAAAAGTGAATTTCCGCCCTGTGAGCAGCACAGGCGGATTTTATCGTTTTGCAGTTTTTTTCGAGATCGTTTTCTTTGCGGGATTTTTTGCAGACTCGGTTAAGGCCCCGTTCTGCTTTTCGGAAGATTTAGATTGTGAAGGAGCGTCAAAATTCGTATCGATCCCCTGCTTTCTATTTCTTTTGACCATATATACAAAATGCCTGATATACTGGCCATAAGGTTCAGGGAGAGTTTTTGGGTCAAAATCAGTCGGATTGTCCAAAAGGGATTTTACAACGACTTGGCTTAGGTCTTCTTTGCTGGTCATCATGATCGTCTCAAGACGTTTACAAATTTCGTAGTCGTTTACTTCAAGAGACATCTTTTTCATTGCATTGAGCAATTTTTGAAAAGAGGACCGTTTCACTTTGGAAGCCATAGACAAAGATTTTCAACCTCGGGCTGAAAAACAAACAAATTTAGATTTTATCCGACCGGCTATGCAAGGGAGGAACTATTGAGAATTAAAAACGCGTCTTGTCGTTTATACAAAGGATGAAGAACTGAAATTTTGGGAGTTCCTACTTTTCCTTCTGGAAGGAAGGTTGCTTTTTGCCAGTGAGAATTCTTGCCCATTTCCACCGGATCTTCGGCGACCTTCCCGCAAGCAAAGAAGCCGCCGGATTCTCCTCCCTTTTCGTCCAAGAGGATTCAAGGAACCGCCCTATTCTTTTCTCCGCTTTCACGTCCTGGGCGGAATCCACGTTGATTTTTAAAACAATCCTTCCGTTTCTAAATCCTCGGGATAAGAAGTCCGAGCCGGCCCCGCCGATCCGATCGCCTGGATAAAACCCTGAGGACGAGGCGAAATTCCGACCAAACCAGAAATCGACCTTCGAAAGAAAGAACTCATCCGACGCACAAAAATTCTTTCCAGTATTCAAATATGCAGAAAGAACACATCCGACCTCGGTCAGAACGATCGATTTGTTTTGATTCCAAGATCCTTTTTTTGCCGGAGAATTCGAATCGGTCTCGAGGAATAAAACCGAATTAAAATCCGAAGTTCCAAAAGCCGGTGAAGAAAATGAATTCAGATAAAAATGAGAGCCGTAGGTGAAAGAAGAAATTTCACAGTCTTTGAAATTAGGATTTAGACTTTCAGGATGAGAATCGGAGAAACTTGACAACGAAGGTTCCTGGATTTTGTTTTGAGACGGTTTCTGTTTTGAAAAAAGAGAAACCTGATTTTTTTGGGTAACCAAAAAATCTTCCTGATCCAGAGCCCAATTTCCGGAAAGCGGCGATGCTATAACTCGATCCACTTCCGACTGATGAATTGAGACTTCATTTTCTTCGGCGGACAAAGCTCCCGCGCTACCGAGACCAAGGGCCCCAATAAGCAAGATTTGTGCCAAAAATTTAATTTGAAATCGAAAAAACATAGCAATTTTCTATAATCTGTCCTTTTTTCAGGAAAAAGGAAGCGTTTTTTCGCCTTTTCCGGAGTTTTTTTAAGAATTTTTACTTAGGCGCTCTTGCGGAAAAGACGTTTTACCCGAAGTTTCCATTCCCAAAGAATGATTCCTTTTTCCTCTTCTTCGGCCCGCTCTTGTTCTTTTTCCAAAAGCGCGTAACACATACTTGCAATCTCGGGACCGAAATTCTTCTCGAGCTCGATTTCAAATTCGGGAACTTTCATTTCTAAAATCAATTCCGCCAGACGAAACCCTTCATCCAAACTCTGGAGTTTTGGTTTTACTTGTTTGAGTTCTTCTTTTTCAAACTCGTTTCGAATCATGACTGAAAAAAAAGTTCGAATGAAAGAAACCTCTTCCGGTTTTAGCTGAAAATCCAGGAGAAGCTGTTTTACTTTTTCCAGGTCCATTCTTCTCAAATGAATCCGAGCCAAAAAAACCGGGTTTCCGGAATGAATATTGAGATTCCCGGAATCCATGATATCCGCAGCGCGTACCCGATTGAAATCGACGATTCCGGATTCTTTTCCTTTTACCGCTTCCGGCGTCGGGGTTTCCGCGACTTTGTGAAGGGCCACCTTTTTACGAACGATCAACATATTGAGGGCCGGAAATCGGATCTTCAGCGTAATCAAATCCTGTCTCGGATAGGATTCGTCCAAAACGAGATGATGCATGTCCACTCCCTCGTCCCTAGATCGAATCAGATCTTCGTTGTTTTGAAAATGATAAACGACCACCGGAAGGACGTCGCAGTCGCTTCCCGAGCTGAGAAAAATCGTTCGGACTTCGTTCCCGGAATTGGAATGCTGATACGGAATTACGAGTTTCCCCTGTTTTACGTTTACAAAACTCAATTCTCCCAAACGAAAATGGGCCAAATTGAATTCCGACCCTAAAAAAACAACTCGGGGAACCGCGACGACAATCGAACTATTTTTAGCTCCTCGAGGAACTTCGGGACCTTTTTGGGTAAAAACAACATAGGTCATTTTCGCCAAACGAACTTTGACTAAAAATCCACCCGGGGTTTTCCGCTCTTCGTATAAAGAATCAAGATCCACTTTTTTAACCTATCTCCAACTGTTTCAGTTTGTATTGTAAGGAACCTCTGGAAATTCCAAGGGCCTTCGCCATTCGAATCTGATTGCCGCCGAACAATTTATGAGCGAGAAGAATTTTCTGTCTTTCGACGGCCTCAACCGCCCTCCGAAGATCCAAATCTTCGGAATCCGGAATCGTCAAAATTCTATCCTTACCCTCTTTTTTTTCCTGGATTCCGATCTCGGAACCGGAAGAACTCAGGATAGATTCTTCCAAAAGATTACGCAAGCCCGAAAGATTTTTACTAAAATCCATCTTAAGAATCTTTGCTAGATTCAACTCCGAAAGTCGGAGGTCTTCGCGGCCCAGAGATTCTTTGAGCTCCTCTAAGAGAAACCGAACCAGAGATTCTTTTTGCAAAGAATTTAAGTCCGCAAAGGACGGAACTGAAATCGTTCTCTGGAGAAGAAATTCCCGAAACGGTCTAAAAATTTCGTTGGGTTCCGACCCGCTCGTTTCGGTAAAAATAAGACGAAACGGACTCGATTCTCCGGAAAGAATTTTAAAGAAGAATTTCTGTTGGACCGAGGTAAACTTCTGCGCACCCTCGATCAAGATCGTACCGGAATTTGTCATTCGGGACCATTCTTCAAAAGACTTTTCGAGTTTAGAAATTTGCTCGGGTAAAAAACCCAAAACAAGAATTCCTTTCTCCGGACTCAGGGTTCTGTGAATCCATTTTCCAAGAGTCTTTTTACCGGCACCGGAAGAACCCAAAATCCGGACCCAAGAACTCCTCTTGAGCCAATCCGGCATGGTCGTAACCTCACAGATTTCGGCCAAAAATTCACCGACAGTTTCTTTTCTGGGAAACTCGGGACGAGGAATCGAAATAAAAGACGAGGCTTTTAAAACCGAAAGATCCGGGAGAGGATGAGAAGAATCGGAAATTTTTTGAGCCACCAAACCCCAGAGAGCCAGAAGCGCGTCGGAAGGTTTTTCCAAAAACTCAGCTAGAAAAAAACCGTCCAAAAAAGAATCTCCGCGAATTCCAACTACCAAACAACCGCTTGCCCTGGAATCAAAAAGTTCGTGGTCTTTGGAAGAAAACCAGAGCGGAAGATTTTCTCTGTTTAAGGTTTCGAGATTACCGGTAGCACGGGATAAGAAAGAATAAAAAAAACCGTCTTCGCCATAACCGACGGCGGAAACTTCTTCCAGGGTTTTTCCCTGATCAAAACTAAAAGTAAGCACTCCGCAGAGCGCATCCGAAAGTCGAATCCAATCCTCAAATGCCAGTGAGAATTCTTCCTTTTTACGCAAAGAAGAAGAATTCTCCGAAAACAAAAGATTGGAAAGAGACGGATGCACAAAGGGAATATGTTTAAAATTAAGCATCCTGTCAACTAAGTACAGAGCCGATGTCGGACGTCCGACAAAGGGGGACTTCGAATTCTTTTTTCGCGTAAAAAGAACCAATTTAAGATAAATGATTGAAGATAAAAAACCTTAACTCTATCTGGAAACGGAGCAGCAAGAGAAGATTGTTTTCCTCGTTTTTAAGAGAATTTAACTTTGGGGAAAGGTAAATTCTCGGAGCAAATTTCTCCAAAAAAGGTCATCGGATCCAAACCCCGAACCCTCTTTTTAAATCGCAAGAGTGCAGAAATTTTCAAAAATCAAAATTCTTATCATTCAAAATTCGGTCTTGATAAGGATTCGATGTCGGATGTCCGACAATAGAATATAAGGTAGAATCATGATAGTTGTATCCATTGCAAACCAGAAAGGCGGAGAAGGAAAAACGACCACTTCTCTCAATTTGGCCATGGGGCTCGCGAGAAGAGGAAAAAAAACTCTGCTCGTCGACATCGATCCTCAGGCGAACTCGACTGGCATTTTTATCAACCCGGAAACACTGGATAAGTCCATGCACGGAGTTTTTAACTCCCGGATGAATATCAAAGAAATCATGGTAGATACCAAACTTCCGGGTCTTTTTTTAGCGCCCTCAAAAACAAACCTGGCCGAAGTCGAAACGCTCTCGGGAAGTTCTGTCGACGCTCCTTATATTTTGAGAGACGCGCTCCAAGGATTGGAAGGTTTTGATTTTTGTATCATCGACTGCCCGCCTAGTCTTTCGATCTTTACGATCAATGCGCTGGTAGGTTCGAACTACGTGATCATCCCGCTCCAGGCTGAAAAGTTTTCGGTCGACGGAATCGTGGGATTACAACAAACGATCACGAGTATCAAAAAAAGGATCAACCCCAATCTTGAAATTTTGGGCGCACTCATCACCCAGCTCAAACCACAAACACTTTTGACAAAAACCATAGTACCCGTGCTAACAAAATATTTCCGAATTTTTGAGACCAGTATTTCCGATGGAGTCGCCGTTGGGGAATCTCACCTCGCAAAAAAATCGGTATTCGAATACAACAAATCGAGCAAACAGGCACAAGAATACGAAGGGTTTATTGAGGAGTTTTTGAATGAGCTCAAAAAGTAAAAGATTAGGCTCTCTTGCAGACGTATTCCAAGCGGAAAAGCTGGAAGGAACGATCCGCAAAATTCGATTAGATAAAATTCTTCCCTCCGACAACCAACCGAGACAGGACCGAAAAAAAGGGGTCGAAGATTTAGCCCGAAGCCTGGACAAGGACGGACTTCTCCAGCCGATCATCGTCACAAAACAAAACCCGGAAGACGAACACTACAGAATTGTGGCCGGAGAAAGAAGATTTCACGCGGCCAAACAACTCAACTGGACCGAGGTCGAATGTAAAATTTTAGACAGAGATGAAAAGGAAACCTTCCGCCTCGCGATCATAGAAAATCTTCAGAGAGAAAATCTTTCACCTTATGAAGAAGTGGAAGCCATGTCTCATCTAAAGATCAGCTTCAAATACACGGATCAGGAACTGGCCACACTTTTTGGGAAAAGCAGAAGTTACATGACGGAACTCCTGGGAATTTCGGACTTAACAAAAGACGAACTCAGATCTTGTAAGGACGCCGGGATCGAAAGTAAGAATCTTTTGATACAGGCCGTTTCCGCTTCCAGAAAAGGAACTTTCCCGGAATTCTTAAATTTATTTTCAACGGGCGCCTTAAAAACAGTCAAGGACGCAAAATCGTTTAACCGGGAAGAAGACGGCCTATTCTCTTCCAAACCCGCCGTCGACGCAAAATCCAAAACACCGGTTTCTAAATCTATAGAATACAAGATCACAAAAAAACCGGGACTCATTCAAATCAGCTCTGAAAACGACGAACTCCTGGGTGAAATTCTCAAATTAGTAAAAAAAGAAATCCGCAAAAAATTCGAATCAGAATCGTGAGTTAATGTCGCTTAACAATTTTGTTAAGCGACATTAAAATAAGTACATACAGGTACTTAGCAAAAGAAATTCGGGAAAACAGTCAAAAATGGGCCAATGGGATTGACAAAGCCGCGACATTGGGTTTAATGTGACATAATATAGTAAACGGAAATATAGTACGAAGCTTCGATCCAAAAGGATTCAGGCCGAAGGCGTATTTATTTTGGATCCGGACAAAAAAAATTCCCCTGGATAACCAGGGGCCGGATTTTCCCGAAGGAATGTTGTTGGATGAGACATAAGTATCATTATGTCCGATAATGTCAACTCTCTTCGGAACTTTTGCTTAAAATTAATGTACTTTCCTGAAAGGAGGGTTCCGAAAAGAAATGGGCGAGCATTATCCATATATCAAATTTTTTGCCGACATCATCGATTCCGGCGTTTGGGCCAGCCTATCTTCCGCTGCCAAGACGTTATATTTAGTTCTGCTTAAATTTAGCGACCAGCACTTCAAGCCGGTCTGGCCGAGCACGGACATCCTTTTGAAACTTACGGGTTTCAAAACTAAAAAATCAATCATCCAAGGAAAGAGAGATCTCATCCAGGCCGGCCTTCTTCAGGTTACGCCGGGGACAGGACATACAAGTTCTCGGTATTATTTCTGTTTCAATTACGCAGGTTCTAAAATTCCACCTCAGGGGTATAATTCCGGATACCTCAGGGGTGGCGGAACGGAATCCTTTGAGGGGTCAAAAAAGGCTCCCCAGGGGTCTGCCGATGGATCCCCAAACCATATCAATATAACAATCACCAACAATCAAAACCAAGAACCAAGTAAAAAGACTGCGCCTTTGAGTTTGTCTATGTTGGAAGAAAAATACGGAACTTCTATTTTGTCCGAGGCGCTTGCCATTGCCAAACTCCGAGGAATGGAAGCAAATCTAAGATATGTCCAAGGGATTTGTAAGAATCTAATGGGAGCGTCGGACTCAATCTCGATGCCTGAATTTAATCAAAACGGCTCCGGACCCAGTGAAAAGGATCCGAGTTGGAAGGGATTCCTGCTTTGGTCCAGAGAAAGATTGACTCGATCCAGTGTGGAAATTTTAGAACAAGTTCGCGTAGAACCTGATGGAAGGACACTTTGTATTTTGGACAGCGTTCCTGAATCCCTTCGAATGATCATTGCAAAGTACTTCACAGAGGAAATCCGTCCTCCGATATTGGTTATATTTTCCGCAAAAACCGAAGAAAACCGAACTATTTCCTCTAAACATTAAAAAAGAGAACCAGGACAAATCTTGAATGAACTCTGAATCGATTCGAATCAGCCACCCCGGCCCCTTGAAGATCCGGGAAATCAAATCCTCCGGAACTTATGATTTAAAAGAAGGAAAACTTTTACGCTACAACGAAACAAAGGATTCTCCCGGAATTTCCGCCCTCACCTTACATCTGGACGGAATTTCGAGTCTGAATCAAATTCGACTTCATTCCAATCCGCAGGAAGTAGCTTTTTTTCCGGATACGTTTCGTTTTGAAATTTCTATGGATGGAATTGTCTGGGAACCGATTCTCCAAGAGACCGGATTTCGGCGTTTAAACCAAAAGGTCGGACAATGGAATTTTTCTCTTGTCCAAGCAAAATTCTTAAAATTGATCAGCCAGGTTTCTGAGAAAGACGGCTCCGGAAAATACAAGGTTTCTCTTGGGCAGTTGGAAGTCGGAATTTCAGGAATCGTAAAAATTCAAGTCAGTTCCGAACAAGATCGTTTTTGGGTAAAAGAAAATCTGATCGATCAAAGACCCGACTACGGATGGGCATCGAAAGAATCTCCCAAACCCGGAGAAGAATTTTTTCTTACCGATCTAGGATCGATCAGCCGTGTGAACGAGCTCCGACTTCTTACTTCCAAAACGGATCCGGTTTGTTTTCCGGAAAGATTTACCGTGTATTACAGCGAGGATGATCTTTCTTGGAATCAATTGTTGGAGGAGAATCAATTCTTATCCGAACCCGGCGTTTGGTATCAATGGCGATTTCTTCCGACTAACGTGCGTTATCTGAAATTGGTCGCGCGCCAGAACGAAAAAAAAGGCCAAGAATTTTATCAAACCAAAATCGTCGAGTTGGAGCTCTACGCGACTCCTCACCTGAGCGATCTTACGAACAAACCAACTTCGGAGCCGCTTCCATACGCGACGGTTCTTCGTTCCGGTTTGGTTCGTCTTGCAGTGGACGGAGAAAATTCAGAAGGGGTCGCCGTTCAATCCAACGACAGAAGATTGAGAGATTCTTCTACGGAGTATAAAGGAATCGTCGAACTCGCGGGCGACGGAGAAGACAAAGAAGGTGTAGTAGTTCAAGGAAATGATAAACGGCTCAAACACGCAACCGAGCTTGCCCACGGTTTGGTTCGTCTTGCAACCAATGGCGAAAATCGGGCGGAAAGAGTGGTTCAGGGAAATGACGATCGTCTGAAAGCGGCGACGGTTTCCAGTCTTGGAATCGTTGAGTTGGCGGAGAATGGGGAAACCAAGGACGGAGTTGCGGTCCAAGGAAACGACGATCGTTTGAAGGTCGCCACTACAAAAAAATACGGCTTGGCGATTCTTTCCGAACCCGGAGCTTCGGAGCCGGGAAAAGCGGTTACTGCAGACGATCCTAGAATCCGAAAAGCAAATACGGAATTTCCGGGAATCGTTCGTTTTGCAAAAAGCGGAGAGGATTCTCCGGAGGCCGCGGTTCAAGGTGATGATAAACGCCTAAAAATCGCCGGCACGGAATCCTACGGGATCGTTCAACTCGCTCAATCCGGAGAATCGAAAGAAGGTGTGGTAGTTCAGGGAAATGATAAACGACTTCGAAACGCTACCACTTCTTATCCCGGAATCGTAGAGATCGCAACCCTGGGAAATAACGCGCCCGGAAAAGTTGTATCCTCCGACGATCCGAGATTGTCCGACAAGAGAGATCCAAAGCCCCATACTCACGATTATGCTCCGTTGGATCACGATTTTAGTTCTCATACCGGATTCTTAAAAGTAAAGGGATCTACGGAAGCGGCTTATACAAACATCGCGCCTCCTCCTGAAAATCACGCACCGATCTACGGAAGAAACGATAGCGAAAAAGGCGCGGGTATTGTCGGGTCTGCGCGGAATACCGGCTTGATCGGATACGGTGAAAAGTTCGGAGTTCGGGGAGATTCCTCTTCCGGTGACCAGGATTCGGCGGGAGTGATCGGTCTCGCCAAACGAGGATTTGGTGGAATCTTTCATTCCAGATCCGGGGTCGCTCTTTTTGCTAACGGAAAGGGAATTTCTTCCTTAGGAGAAACCGGATCTGGAAAGGCGTTTCTTGCGGAGGGAGAATCCGAATTCTCCGGAAGCGTTCGGATTTCGACGGGGAAGAATGCGGATTGTATAGCGAGATTTTTTCCGGTGAATCCGTCCGACGTGATCGGAGAAGGTGATATTTTGGCGATGGGTGAAGACGGACGTTTGCAGAAGGCAAAGACGGCTAACGCGACCAATGCGATCGGAGTCGCCGTAAAATCGGCGGCACTACTCTTTGGGAATTCTGCTCCCGCGGACGGTTCTCATTGGTTGGTAGCAGTGTCGGGTGTCGTTACCGTGAACGCGGACGCTTCTTCGTATCCGATTCAACCGGGGAGTTTACTCGTGACCGGTCTGACCGGAGGGCACGCTGTTCGAATTTCGGCGGAGTCTCTTCGTCCTGGGTCTCTTTTTGGAAAGGCATTGACTCCGCTTCGTTCGGGAAGAGGTCAGATCCAAATTCTTCTCTGCTTTCAATGATCGAGATTTTATGAAAAAAATATCTGAAATTTATGGCTCTAAAAAAGAGCCGGTGTATTCGTTTGAATTCTTCCCTCCGAAAACTCCGGAGGGAGATGTGAAGCTGATGGAGACAGTGAAGGAATTGTCTCGTTTGAATCCCGATTTTGTCACCGTAACTTATGGCGCCGGCGGTTCGACCAGAGATAAGACGGTTCAAATTCTTACCGAAATTTCTAAGAATTATTCGGTTCCAACGGTTTCGCATTTTACCTGCGTGGGTGCAAATCAAGACGAGATTCGAGAAACTCTGAAAGGAATTCGTTCCAAGGGAATCGTAAACTTGATGGCCCTTCGCGGAGATCCTCCCAGGGGAGAAGGAGAATTTAAAAAAACTCCGGGCGGTTTTGAAAATGCTACGGAGCTCATTGCGTTTATTCGTGCGGAGAAGATGGATTTTTGCATCGGAGGCGGTTGTTATCCCGAAAAACATCCGAACGCGAAGTCCTTGGAAGAAGACGTGCGACATCTCAAGTTGAAAGTCGATGCGGGAACCGACTTCTTGGTCTCTCAACTTTTTTTCGTGAATTCTATCTTTGAGAATTTTCTCAACTTAGTGAGAAAGGTCGGAATTCAGATTCCTGTGATTCCGGGGATTATGCCGATCACTTCTTTTTCTCAGATCGAAAGATTTAAATCTCTGGCGGGTTGCGCCTTCCCTTCTTCTCTCATTGAAGATTTGCAGGAAGTCGAACATCGTCCCGAAGAATTTTATAGGAGAAGTTTGAACTTCACCGTAAAACAATGCAGGGAACTTTTGGAAATGGGCGCGCCCGGAATTCATCTTTATACTCTCAATCAATCGCACGCGAGTTATGATATTGTGAGGGAGTTGAAAGGGTAAAAAACGGGGCGCGCGACTTTTACGGAGGATTGTCGGTGTTACGGCAGTTCTGCTTTTTCGAATTTTTGAAAGAGATTCGAGACGATGGCGGGCTTCGCCTTTTGTCTGAAAAGTTATTCTCTGCATAGAGAGAAAAACCCGCGCCTTCTTCCTTAAAACAAAACCCCTTCCTTTCCTCCCGGCAAAAAACCGGCATCGACTCCTCTCCGGTAGAGTTCCAGGATCGCTTCTCTTCCTTCGGTTCCAAGAGAACGAGTGAATTCGTTTACATACAACGCGATGTGAGCATCCACTACTTCTCTTGTCGTGTTTTGAGAATGTTTGAGAATATACTCGTAGGTTTTTTCTCTATTTTGATAACCAAGGTCCAAACTTTTTTTGAGAGCGTTGTCAAAGTCCAATTTTAGATTCGGATCCAAGTCTCTTCGGATCGCGATAGCGCCTAACGGGATGTGCTTCCCGGTGGTTTCTTCCCACCATTCTCCCAGATCCTGAAGTTTTTCGAGTCCCTGTTTTTCATAAGTGAAACGTTCTTCGTGAATCAGAACTCCAAAGTCGGCTTCTCCGGATAAGAGAAGAGGAATGATTTTATCATAACGAACCGCCTCCGCGCGAAAATCATTCTTCAGAAATAATTTTAGGAGAAGGTTCGCCGTTGTGAATTCTCCAGGGATGAGAATTTTTTTTCCTTTTGCGGATCCGAGATTCTTCCCTTTTTTAAAAACCAAAAGAGGGCCGCAGTTCCGACCCAAAGCCGAACCTGAATCGAGGATGGAATATCGATCCATCACGGAGAAGTAAGCCGCAAAGGAAAGTTTTGTAGTTTGATACTTCCCTAAAAACGCGGCGCGGTTCAATTCTTCCACGTCGTGGAGTTCCTCTCGGATCTGGAATTGCTCGGAGATTTTTCCGTGGGCAAGGTGATAAAACAAAAACGTATCGTTTGGGCAAGGGGAATATGCTAAGCTGAGTTCCATCTTCTTTAGATTCCCATTTTTTGAATTTTGTCGGAAAAAGAAAGTCTCTTCCTTTTTTTGTCGGAGTTCCGACAGAATTGTGAGAGGGGGATTTTGCTTGCGAAAAGGTTCATTTTCTGATGAGAAAAATCTCCTGATTCTTCCCGCGAGCCCGCCTCCTCCACCCAAGAGCTCTGTTGAAAAAGGGATCAATATTTACGAACTCGCTAGATGAGCACAATGGCAAAGTTCAAGAATACGGATCTGAATCTGCTGAGGATGCATGTTTTAGACTTTCAGGAATTGTTCGGAGAAGGACATTCGATCCACGCACGGATTTAGGAAAGTTATAGACGTTTTGATTTTGAGGATTTCGAGAAGAATTATCAGAATGACGAAACAGGTGGGTCGACCTCCAATTTCTTCGAAGAAAGTAATTTTGGTCCTTTGGCTATTTCATAGTAATCGCCAACCTTCTCGATGAGTGCGCGCTTGTACGTTATTAAAACTCAGGCAGAGTTGATCTACTTCTTGGATGGAGAAGAATTCGATCATACATTTATTTCCAAATTTCGAAAAGTTCATAAAAATGAAATTGAGGATCTATTTCGCGAACGGTATTTCTTGGAATGAAAGCGGCTTTATCGACTT
>NZ_JAFFPT010000041.1 GCF_016918785.1 Leptospira ainazelensis
AAAGTAGGAACTCTCACAATTCTCAAAAAGTAGGAACTCTCACAATTCTCAAAAAGTAGGAACTCTCACAATTCTCAAAAAGTAGGAACTCTCACAATTCTCAAAAAGTAGGAACTCTCACAATTCTCACAAAGTAGGAACTCTCACAACGAGCGAAAAGTAGGAACTCTCACAACTCTCACAAAGTAGGAACTCTCACAACGAGCGCCGGCTGCAAAACGAGGATTCTTTTCTTCAAAAAAAAATCTAATATACGAGAGTCGGACCAAAATCCTTTCTTACAACAAGCTCCTTTCTAAAGGAAATAACCAAGATGAATTGGAAAAAATATCTCGTCGGACTTTTGGTCCTCTCGCTCGTTTTGGTCGTCGTTTTTGAAGTCTATTTCCCCGGTAGGAAATTTCTTTCCGGAAGTATTCTTGCGTTATTCTTACTCTTTCCTTTTTATCTCCTCAAAATCTTTTCGATTCACAAATATCCCAAAAACGGCGTAAATATACAAATGGGGATCATGGCGGTCTCTTTCTTTTGCAACGGAATCGGCCTTTGGATAGGAGTTTCACAGAACGATGGTTCTGATTTTATAATCGGTTTTTTGATTGCCCATTTCAGCCACTTTCTAATAGTTGTATTCGCGAGCTGAATCTTCCGGAGCCGTTACAATAAAAAGAAACCCGGAATATCGCCAATTCTGTGCCGGTGGCTTTCGTTACAACGTTCCACTATTGACTCGAAAAATGAATCTAAACCAGACTTCTTTTATGACAAAAAAGTTAATCTTCTTTGCGTTCTTAGTTGTATTACTTCAATTCCCAATCTTTGCGTCCGAGGAATCTTCTCATAAAGAAAAGGCCTTTGATCTCAACGAAGTCATCGTTCATCACTTGATGGATAACCCTGAGTTTCCTTTTAACTTAGGCGGAGTTCAGGTATTCGAAGGACAAACCGGCTTTGATCCAAAAAACGCTTCTATCTTCACCGATCACGAAACCGGAAAACGTTTTCACTACGTCGGCGGCTTTGACATGCACATCACAAAACGTGTCACGATGATGTGGATCGTAGCTCTTCTTCTTTTCCTTATTTTTATTCCCGCGGCTCGTATCATTGCGAAGAATCCTCTAAAAGTTCAGTCTCGCTTTGCGAACATGGTCGAAGTTTTTGTAAACTTTCTAAAAAAAGACATCGTAGACGAAAGTATGCACGGACATGGTCACGGTTATTACCACTATATTTTTACGTTATTCTTCTTTATCCTTTTTTGTAATTTGATGGGACTGGTTCCACCGGTCGGAGAGTTGATCGCGGTTGCGGGAGAATCTGCGGGAATCATCCACGCGGATCATCACAACGCGCCCCTTGTAGCGAAGATCTGGAGCGGAATTACAGTAACCGGGGATATTTCAGTTACGATGACGCTCGCCCTTCTTACGATGTTTTTGATCTATAGCGCGGGTTTTATCTACCAAGGACCGAAGTTTATCTGGCATTCCGTTCCAAACGGAGTTCCTCTTCTTCTCTATCTGATCATGTGGCCTCTGGAGTTTATCGTTTCTCCGATGGCAAAAACCTTCGCTCTTACAGTGCGTCTTTTGGCAAACATGACCGCAGGACACGTTATCATTCTCGCTCTGATGGGATTTATCTTTCAGTTTCAATCTTGGGGAATCGTTCCCGTTTCGGTGATCGGTTCCGGATTGATCTATGTTTTGGAGATCTTTGTGGCGTTTCTCCAGGCATACATTTTCGTATTGCTTACTTCCCTATTCGTGGGATTGAGCATGCATAGGCATTGATTGTAGAATATTGCAATAATCACAGGAGGCAATGAGCAATATGGAATTTGGATTAGGATATATTGGTGTAGGAATCGCTGCAGGAGTCGCAATTCTCGGAGCGGCGCTCGGAATCGGAAGAATCGGTGGTTCTGCTACTGAAGGAATTTCAAGACAACCAGAGGCTGGTGGAAAGATTCAAACTGCAATGATTATCGCTGCAGCCTTGATCGAAGGCGCCGCTCTGTTCGCTCTCGTGATCGCTTTCCAAGCTGCGGGAACCCTGAACGAAGGTTTGAAAGCTACTGTTGAATTCCAAACAAAAGCTTCCGCACCTGCTACTGAAGAAAAAGGAAAGTAAAACTTGGTACTCTTAGCTGCTAAGGGATTAAGCCTCCTAGATGTAAACCCGGGTCTGGTAGTCTGGACTCTGGTTACCTTTCTAGTCGTAGTCTTAGTTCTGAAAAAGTTTGCCTGGGATGTAATTCTGAAGGCGCTCGACGAAAGGGCGGAAACCGTTCAGAACGACATCAAAAAGGCCTCAGAACTCCGTTCGGAAGCGGAAGCTCTCCTGAAGGATTACGAAGCTAGGTTGAACTCTGCCAAAGACGAGGCGAACGCAATCCTTGCGGAAGCCAAGTCGGATGCTCTGAAACTGAAGAACAAACTTCTCGAAGAAACAAATTCGGAAGTGAAGGCTCAGAAAGATCAGGCAGTGAAAGAGATCGAACTCGCTAAAGGAAAGGCTTTGGAACAATTGCAATCACAGATAGTCGAAATGAGTATCTCCGTTGCAAGCAAGGTTCTTGAAAAACAACTCAAAAGTGAAGACTACAAAGCTTTTGTTGAAAAAGAACTAGAACAACTCAAAAAATTGAGCGCATAACAATGAACGACTCCGGTGTCTCGAAAATATACGCGTCCGCACTTTTGGAAGCAAGCAATGCTCTCGAAGAGGTGGAACAGGAACTCGCGGATTTAGTTCAGCTTCTTTTTCAAGAGAATAAGATTAGGAATTTTTTTCTTTCTCCGGTGGTTTCGATCGCGGAAAAGGAAATGATTCTTGTCAAAAATCTCCGGGGAAAAGTATCGGAAGTAACCCTGAATTTTCTCGGAGTACTTTTAAAAAAAGGAAGATTTATCAGTCTTCCCGAGATTCAAAAACAATTCACAGAAGAGCTGGATAAGAAGAGAGGAAGAGTTCGCGCTCAAGTAAGAAGTTATCCTTCTTTAGAACCTTCTCAACTTACCAAACTCGGATCCATTCTTACGGAAAGATTCAAATCGGAATTTATTCTGGAAGCTACAGAAGATAAATCTCTTCTGGGTGGATTTGTCGTACAATTCAATGACTTAAAAATCGAAAAGTCAATCGCTTCTCAGCTGGGGGAAATCAAGAAAGCCATGCTGGAAAAGAAATTACCGGTTGGAGCCATCTATGAAAATTAAAACAGACGAAATCACGTCCGTTCTCAAACAGGAAATTTTAAATTATAAGAAAGATCTCAGTGTCGAAGAAGTCGGTACGGTTTTAGAAATCGGAGACGGAATCGCCAGAGTATACGGACTCAGAAACGTGATGTCCGGAGAGATGGTCGAGTTTCAAAACGGAATCTTCGGACAGGCGTTCAACCTCGAAGAAAACTCGGTGGGTGTGGTAGTTTACGGAAACTACCTCGAAATCCAAGAAGGATTCACCGTAAAAAGAACAAACCGGATTCTCGAAGTCCCCGTCGGTCCTGAACTTCTCGGAAGAGTCGTAAACCCACTGGGTGAACCACTCGACGGAAAAGGTCCGATCAACGCAAAACTCACAAGACCGGTGGAATCTCCAGCGCCCGGAATCGCGATGAGACAACCCGTCGGCGAACCGATGCAAACCGGCATCAAAGCGATCGACGCGATGATTCCGGTGGGTCGCGGCCAGAGAGAGTTGATCATCGGCGACCGTGGAACGGGTAAAACTTCCATCGCACTCGATACCATCATCAATCAAAAAGGCGCTGGAGTTGTCTGCGTTTATGTGGCAATCGGTCAAAAAGCTTCCACCGTCGCTTCTACGGTGGAAATGCTCCGCAACAAAGGCGCTCTTGAATATACGATCGTGGTTTCCGCGACTGCCGCTGAACCCGCTCCGCTTCAATACATCGCTCCGTATTCCGGATGTAGTATGGCGGAATATTTTATGTATAACGAAAAGAAAGCGACTCTCGTAGTTTACGATGACCTTTCAAAACAAGCGGTTGCATATCGTCAGATGTCTCTTCTTCTTCGTCGTCCTCCGGGTCGGGAAGCGTATCCTGGAGACGTATTCTATCTTCACTCCAGACTTCTCGAAAGAGCGGCGAAACTCGACGACAAATACGGCGCCGGTTCTTTGACCGCGCTTCCGATTATTGAGACTCAAGAAGGCGAAGTTTCCGCATACATTCCGACTAACGTAATTTCGATTACGGACGGACAGATTTATCTTCAGTCCAACTTGTTCGCATCCGGTAACCGTCCCGCGGTAGACGTGGGGATTTCGGTTTCTCGGGTAGGTTCTGCGGCGCAGATCAAAGCGATGAAACAAGTTGCTGGAAAGATGAAACTCGAACTCGCTCAGTTCCGCGACTTGGAAGCGTTTGCTCAGTTGGGAACCGAACTCGATCCTGCCACACAAGCGCAGCTCGATCGCGGGAATCGAATCGTTCAAATGCTCAAACAACCCGTATCTTCTCCGTTTCCGGTGGAAGAACAAGTTGTGGAAATTTTCGCTGTGACTCGCGGTTTTATGGATAAGATTCCTGTGGCGAAAGTTCAGGAATATGGAAAGTATCTCTTAACCACGATCAAAGAAAAATACGGCGAAGTTTTGGAAGCAATCCGCAAAGAAAAGAAAATCTCCGACGAAGAAAAACTCGGCGAAGTTCTAAGCGCAATCGCTGAAGAATTCTTAAGAAAGCACTGAGATAGAGGTTCGCTTTGGCAACTCCAAGGGAAATAAAGAAAAGAATCACCTCGGTCAAGAACACGAGAAAGATCACCCGGACGATGGAAATGGTCTCTACGGCCAAGTCCAAAAAGATCAGCGACCGGG
This sequence comes from Leptospira ainazelensis, assembly GCF_016918785.1. Taxonomy (GTDB): domain Bacteria; phylum Spirochaetota; class Leptospiria; order Leptospirales; family Leptospiraceae; genus Leptospira; species Leptospira ainazelensis. The sequence continues at coordinate 4,855 of NZ_JAFFPT010000041.1, forward strand.
TGAACGCATCTCATCCTTTTTCCAATAAGATCAAGGAGCTTGTGTCTTCTCTCGCGTCTCTGAGCGGGATTGTTCATAGTCCTTACTTACGAAGACCGGACAAGATCAAAAGTGTAGCCCTTCTCGTGATCACCGCGAACAGAGGTCTTTGCGGAGGATACAATTCCAACGTAAATAAACTTGCAAAAGCAAGGGTCGCGGAATGGAAGAAGGAAGGGGTGGCCGTAAGACTTTTTATCGTTGGGAAGAAAGGGATTTCCTTTTTCCGATTTGCGGGCGAGAAGGCCGAAAAAACTTTCACCCATATCGACGATAAAGCCGGATACAAGGACGCCGAAGAATTCGCGAATCTCTTTCTGGAATTATTCGCTAAGGAAGAAGTGGACGCGGTTGAAATCGCATCCACGGTTTATTATTCTTCCGCGTCACAAAAACCGGAAGTGACCAGAGTGCTTCCGTTCGAAGTGTCGAAAGATGGAAACGTAAACGACATGATAGCATACGAGCCGAGCCCGGCGCTTGTCCTCGAATCCCTGCTTCCTCTTGTCGTTAAGACCGCATTCTTAAAAGCGATTCTCGAAGCCAATTGCTCCGAGCAGATTGCAAGAAGAATAGCGATGAAGTCCGCGACGGACGCGGCTTCCGAAATGATAAAACTGCTCACTCGCGGATACAACCGCGTAAGACAGGCAAAAATCACTCAGGAAATTTCTGAGATTGTTGCCGGAGCGGATTCACTGAACTAATCACATCGTATTGGAGCGACTTGGATGAATAAAGGTAAAATCAAACAGATCATCGGTTCCGTTTTGGACATCGAGTTCGAAAGTGGACAACTTCCTGAAATTTATAACGCACTTGAAATCGAAGGAACGGTTTCCGGAAAAAAAGAAACCATCATCGCGGAAGTGCAGACTCATATCGGCGGAAAAGCCGTTCGTGCGATCGCTCTTTCTTCTACCGACGGTTTGATCCGAGGACAAGAAGTCGTGAATACCGGAAAACCGATCAGCGTTCCGGTCGGAGATGTTACGCTCGGAAGAATTTTTAACGTCCTTGGTAAAACCATCGACGAAGGTCCGGCGATCACCGTAAAGGAAACTCGCCCGATCCACAGACCGGCTCCTGCGTTTGACGAACTCACTTCCAAAACCGAAGTTTTCGAAACTGGAATCAAGGTCATCGACCTTCTCGCTCCTTATATCAAGGGTGGAAAGACCGGTCTTTTCGGCGGCGCCGGGGTAGGGAAGACGGTCCTCATTCAAGAGCTTATCAACAACATCGCAAAACAGCACGGTGGTTTTTCCGTCTTCGCCGGAGTAGGGGAAAGAACCCGTGAAGGAAACGACCTCTGGAGAGAGATGAAAGAATCAGGGGTTATCGACAAAACCGTTCTTTGTTACGGTCAGATGAACGAGCCTCCGGGCGCTCGTCTTCGTGTCGCGTTATCCGCTCTTACCATGGCGGAACACTTCCGCGACTCCATCGGAACCGACGTTCTTCTTTTCGTGGATAATATCTTCCGTTTTTCTCAAGCGGGTTCCGAAGTATCCGCTCTTTTGGGTAGAATGCCGTCTGCGGTAGGTTATCAGCCGACTCTTTCCACGGAAATGGGGGCGCTTCAAGAAAGGATTACTTCCACAAAAAAAGGATCGATCACTTCCGTTCAGGCGATCTACGTTCCTGCGGATGACTTGACCGACCCGGCTCCTGCAAACGCGTTTGCTCACTTGGACGCAACTACGGTTCTTTCTCGCGCGATTTCCGACAAAGGGATTTATCCTGCGGTGGATCCTTTGGATTCCACTTCCAGAGTGATGAACGCACAGGTTCTCGGAGAAGAGCACTACAACGTCGCCAGAGAAGTGCAAAGAATTCTTCAAAGATACAAAGACCTTCAGGATATCATCGCAATTTTGGGTATGGATGAACTTTCCGAAGACGACAAGGTTCTCGTTGCGAGAGCGAGAAAGATCGAAAAATTCTTATCTCAGCCCTTCCACGTTGCGGAAGTTTTTACCGGAGCTCCCGGAAAATACGTAAAACTCGCGGATACCGTTCGTTCTTTTAAAGAAGTGATTTCCGGAAACTACGATCATCTTCCCGAGCAAGCGTTCTACATGGTTGGATCCATCGACGACGCGATCGAAAAAGCGAAAGGATACAAAGGATAATCGGAAATGTCCGCGAATAAACTGAACGTTTCCGTAATCTCTCCCGAAAAGGTCCTCTATAAGGGAGAGGTGGATTCTCTGATCGTTCCGGGTAGCGAAGGATTTTTCGGAATTCTTCCCAACCACGCGCCTCTGGTCGCCGTTCTTGGGATCGGCGTCCTCGAAATCCGCAAAGGAGAAAAACTAAAAGTTCTTTCCGTCGAAGGCGGGTTTATCGAAGTAAAGGAGAATTCCATCAGCATTCTTACCGATCACGGCGCTCTCAAAGAAGACATCGATCTTCAGGCAGAACAAAAAAATCTCTCCGAAGTCGAAAAACTTCCTCCTTCCGATTCTAAAAATCTTCTCCTCCAAAAAACAAAAACCCGAATTTTAGTCGCATCGCGCTAACTTTTAGGGGTCCTCCGATCCGAAAATAGTAGCAGAGATTCCCTTTTCTCCGAATACAATGGAGAATAGGGATCGGAAGCTTTATGAAAACAACCATCCGTATCATCGGCTTATTGGTGTTATTTATGAGCGTAGGTTATCTCTTGAGAAGAAACCAGGCTTGGGTTCGGAGTATATTCGAACCGGAGAACATTTCAGCGGCGATTCGCGGGAACGTCCAAAACCCCGGAATCTATCGTCTCAAACAGGGGGATACCTTGGAAGACTTGCTTAAGATCGCGGGAGGATTTAAAAAACCTTCGCAGACAAAACAAGACCTGAGCCGGGAAATCCTGGACGGACAGGTCATTGAACTGAAAGAATGATGTTATTAGGAAGATGGCGGAAGACTACGACATGATAAAGGACGATAACGCTCCCGGTGGAGGAGACTCGGGTATGGACGAATTACAATTCGATGATATCGATTCTATGCTCGCTTCCGGAGAACCGGATTCCGTTTCCACAAGCGGGTTAGAAGACTTGTCGATTGAAGCCGATCCGTTAGAGAGCCTCATCGCAAGTTCCGGAGAAGAATATCCTACGAGCTTTGAAAACGACTTCTCCTTTCATCCGGAAGAAAGTTCTTCGAACGAATCCATCGGAGACGAGTCCCTGGATCTGGAGCTGACCGATCCGCTCATTGACGCAGAAATAGATAAATTATTAGATATCAGCGAAATTTCAAAACCGAACAAATCCAATCTTTCCCATTTAGAATCCGACGATTCTTTTTTTATCCCCGCGGATGAAAACGAAACCTCCGATCAGGACTTTTCCGAACTCGATACTTATCTCACCGAAGAGCCGGACGTGATCAGTTTTGGAGAAGAATTGGACGATCTGGACGATTTCGGTTTAACCGACTTGGACGACGAAGGTCCGATTTCACTTCACGAAGACGATCTTCAAGGAGTCAAACCCGACTTCTCCTTACAGGACTTTCACACCGAGGACGAACAACAGGAAGAACTCGACCACGGAGATCTTTCTTTTGACGAAGACGATTTTTTAAACGAAGAAGAAGGCCCGATTTCACTTTCCGAAGACGAACTCGGTGCGATCGGCGCAACCGAAGCTCCTCTCGCTGATTTTTCGCATCCAGACGCGGGGGAAGAAGAATCGATCGCACTTTCCGGATCGGAGCTCGACGGAATTTTAGAAACTGACGACAAAACGGATTGGGGTTCTCCTTCTCTAGATACGTTAGGCGATCTTGACGAGGACGGTCCGATTTCCTTGAGCGGAAACGAGTTGGATGATATTCTCGGTTCCTCGAGCGAACCCGCTGCAAAACGGACGGTGAGCGCGGACGAAGACGACGAACTTCCTGACTTTATCACACATCACGACGAACCCGAAACTGAGGACGAGGGACCGATCGCATTGTCCGAAGACGAGCTGGGCAATCTGCTCGCGGACAACTCCGGAGAGGATACGAACGAACCTCTGGATTCTTTTCCCGAGTTGAACATCGGAGGAGAAGAATCCGCTTCTTCCATGCCGGACTTTACGCTCGACTCGGAAGACGAGGAACCGATCTCCCTTTCCCTAGACGAACTTGATACTATACAGTCGGACGCAACCACGTTAGACGAAAGTGAAACCGTTGACGACGGAGGTTTTGATCTTTCGCCCGAAGAATCCGTTCCGGAATCGGAAGACAACGAACCGATCGCTCTTTCCGAAGAAGAACTCGGAAATCTGCTCTCCGATGATTCCGGATCCGAAGAACTGGAAGGCGGCGACGGATTTTCCGATCTTTTACACGACGATACGCTGCCGGAAGATACCGGTTCCATGTTCGGCGGAGACGATTCCGATTCTTTTACGCTTCCCGTTGAACAAGACTTAGGCGGACCCGACGAGTTCGGATTGGAAGAGGAAGCGTTACCGGATCATTCCGACTTTGCTTTTGAGCCGGGCGATTCGATATCGGAACCCGCCGAAGACGGAGAACCGATCGCGCTTTCTCAGGAAGAATTGGGAAATCTCCTCTCAAACGACTTGGAAGAGGAAAAAACGGAATCCTTGTTCGACGAACCGACTTCCGACGAGGACGATCTCATTTCCTTACCGGTCAGCGAACTCGACGAGTTAGGCGAAGTTTCGGAAACCGCCTCCGTGGAGGACGACGGATTTGCGTTCGACGATTTCGAACTGCCGACGAACGATCTGGATGCGGTATTGGAAGCGCCTAGTTCTTCCTCTTTGGAAGACGACGAAGGTCCGATCGCACTTTCCGACGACGAACTTGGAAATCTTTTATCAACCGAAGGTCCCGAAACCGAGGATTCTTCTTTTGATTTTGAACCGAACAAACCTTCCCTTTTGGACGAGGACGAGGATGAAGGTCCGATCGCACTTTCCGACGACGAACTTGGAAATCTTTTATCGACCGAAGGCCCCGAAACCGAGAATTCTTCTTTTGATTTTGAACCGAACAAACCTTCCCTTTTGGACGAGGACGACGACGAAGGTCCGATCGCACTTTCCGACGAAGAGCTTGGAAATCTTTTATCAACCGAAGGCCCTGCAACCGAGGATTCTTCTTTTGATTTTGAACCGAACAAACCTTCCCTTTTGGACGAGGACGACGACGAAGGTCCGATCGCACTTTCCGACGACGAACTTGGAAATCTTTTATCGACCGAAGGCCCCGAAACCGAGAATTCTTCTTTTGATTTTGAACCAACCGAAGAATCGGTTTTAGACGACGGAGAGCCGATCGCTCTTTCTTCCGATGAATTGGATCATCTTCTTACGGGCGAAGCGGAAGCTGAGGAGGGAGAGTTTCCCGGAGCCGATTCCGAAATCGATTGGGATTCACCTCTTTCCGAACCTGGAGAAGTTCCGTTGGAAGACGAAGAGCCGATCGCTCTTTCCACCGATGAACTGGATCATCTGCTTACGGATGAAGCGGAAGCTGAGGAGGGAGAGTTTCCGGGAGCCGATTCCGAAATCGATTGGGACGCGCCTCTTTCAGAACCTGGAGAAGTTCCGTTGGAAGACGAGGAGCCGATCGCTCTTTCCACCGATGAGCTGGATCACATTCTTACCGATGACGCCGCGGCAACTTCTTTGGAAGAGGACGAGGGACCGATCGCATTGTCCGAAGACGAGCTCGGTAATTTACTCTCCGACGTGGAAAGTCCGGCGGAAGAGGGCGAAGACTTAAACGAGATCTTGGGTGAACTTCCCGCTTCTTCCGATCTCGACGCATTCGGGTCGTTAGACGAGGATGTTCCTTTAGCAGAACCGGATTCTTCTTCTCCGATCGTTCCTACTGCTGAAACCGTTCAAGACGACGGAATGATCATCGTCTTAGACGAGTATGCGGACGAAGAAGAGCTTTCTCCGATGGAAGAATTGCGTAAGACCCCGGATCAAACCGTGGTACAACCGTCCTCTGCCGAGGCAGGCGAGGTAACTCCTTCCAAAGAGGAGATGAAACGGATCATGACGTATTTGGACGAACTCCTCGGAAATCTTCCGGACGATCTCATTCGTGAATTCTCTCAGTCCGATTATTTCGAACTTTATAAAAAACTAATGAAACAAATTGGTGTATGACCAATGGGTTTGTTAGAGAGGGTAAGCAAGTTAGTCAAATCCGAGAGCTCGCCTTCTTCCCCGGCTTCTACGGAAGAAAAAAAATCCCTACTCAAAAAGTCGGAAGCCTTCAAAGGTAAAAAAAGTTTTTTTCAACGTGCTCTCGGGATGCGGAGCGAACTGCCTCCGAACGAAATTTCTTCGGAACCGATTCTTGATCCTCACACAACTCCCGAACTCGCCGAACACGATTTCGAATCGGATTCCTCCTTTGAGGAGGATTTTTCGCTTCCTGAACTCGACGGAGATTCTCCCACTTTCGAGGCGGATGATCTTCAGGCGGAATTTCCCGATTCCACCTTTGAAACGGAAGAGGATTCTTTCGACGGAGGGGATTTGCTCGATCTCCCCGACGATCTCGTAGAGCCGGAAGGAATCGTCAAAGAGGAGTTAGACGAAGATCCTTTTACCTCGCCCGCCGCACCTTCCGAGAATGAACCGGAGGACGATTTTTCTTTGGATGAACTTTTTGGAGAAGAATCTCCGGAAGAATCCACCTCCGAAATTGCGGCTCCGAAAACAAAAGAGGAAATCGAAGACACCGAGTTACCGGCGATACCCAAAGAGGATCCTTTTGGCGATTGGGTAAAAGAAGCCGAACAGGAGGCAAATCGTACACCTTCCAAAGCGGATTCGAAAGCGGCCGCCGCCGAAAAGGGAGATTTCCTTTTTGACGATGATTCTAACTTTACTACTTCTCCGATCGATTTACAGATCGCTTCCAGAAAAAAATTAGAGAACTATATGTCGGTTTTCGAGATCAGCAAAGAGATCGGCGTCTCTACCGATTTCGCGAACTTCTTTGAAAACCTTCTTTTTTCGATCATGGGTCAGATCGGAACCGAATCCATCGGCATTTTCTCCTCCAAAAACGGGGACAAGGAATTTTTCCGTTTGGAAGATTATCAAGGAGAAGGTTTTAATCAGGAATGGACGATCTCTTCCGAAGACGAGATCTATCACGCGGTGCATAACGCGGGTTCGGTTTTGTATGCGAAAGAACTTTTGAAACCTACGCTCCCCGCGAAAGAACAGGAAATTTTAAAACAATCCGACGCCGAACTTTTAGTGGCGATTCGATACTTAGACGATTTTTTCGGGATCATCGTCCTCAGCAAAACGATCAGCGGGGAAGATTATACGATCGAGGATCTCGAATTTTTAAAAATCATCGGCGAGATCGCCGGTTCCGTCTATCGCAGAATTTACGATACGGAACAACTCCACCAGGAAAATCAAAATCTCAAAGAGGTGATTCGGGCAAACGAGTTGATCATTTCACTCGCCCGGGATTTCGGTGCAATCAGAACTCTCGACGAAGCCTATGACAAATTGATTTCTTCCTTTAAGGAAGAATTGAAAGTAAGAAGGGCGACTTTTATGATCTTGGACGGTCATACAAAAAACGAGTTTCGAGTTTTTGCCTCCAACTTGTTGACGCCGGAACACGTAGGAACTTTTACTCTTCCTTTGGAAAGTTCCATCGTCGGAATCGTTTCCAATATTCCGGGAGTTTTTAGAATCGAAAACTTTAGAAAACATCCCGAACTCATGCAAAAACTTTCCAACGACGAACTGGGAATGATGTCGGATTTTATCGTGATTCCTTTTATCAATCTCCATTGGCTGGTCGGGATGTTGATCGTCCACGAGACCGAGGTTCCCTGGACCGACAGCGATCGGGAAACCGCAGTCGGAATCTCCGAGGTTCTGGCCCCCGTTTTTTCCAATCTTCTTCTCATACAGGAAAGGGATTCGGTCTTTAAGGATCCGTTTAGTCCGGTCGAAGAAAAGGTCGAGGATATGATCTTAAAGGCGGCGAGACTTGGAAGTTCGTTTAGTCTAACTATATTCAAAGTTCAGAATGTGTCGCGGATGGTGAAACTAAAAGGTTCCGGTTTTTTCGCTTCTTACAGCGAAGAACTCAGAAAAGCGATTCAGGAAAATCTTTCCGAATCCGACTTTCACTATCGAATCGGTCAGGGAAAATACGCGGTCATCTTGGACGGGAAAGACAGAGAAGAAACTCAAATTCTAATCCGAAAGATCAAAAACAAACTGAACGACGCGGATCGAAGGTCGAAAGACTTTCAGACTTCCGTGATCCAACATACGCTTTGTTATCCTGCGGATACGAAGGAAAAGGAAAGAATTCTCGAATTGCTCGAAGAATCCTGATGAGAGAGAATGTTATTCAATTCTCTGAATTTTCTCGTCTTCTTTGTCTGCTTTCTTCTTCTTTACTTTCGTTTCGGTAATCTCGGGCAAAACCGTCTTTTATTTTTCGGCGGTCTTTTCTTTTACGGTTTTTGGAAACCGGAAATGGTCCTGCTCCTTTTGTTTTGTATCGTCTTTAATTTTGCGGGTGGGATCTATCTAGGAAAAAAGAGCGGCGAAAAACAAAAAAAAATCTTCATTTCTCTGATCACCCTCAATCTTGCGATTCTAATTTTTTTTAAGTATATTCTTTTTTTATTGAGTATTTGGAACGACACGTTAGGAGTTCTTTATCCGAAAACGGGAGTTGTCCTTCCTGAAATTTTGCTCCCCGTGGGAATTTCCTTTTATACCTTTCACAATATCAGTTATCTTTCCGATATTCGATCCGGAAAAATTCTCCCCTGCGCGAATTTTATCCGTTTTGGCGTCTATGATCTGTTCTTTCCACTTTTACTCGCGGGCCCGATCGAAAGACCGGATTCTCTTCTTCCTCAGATCGAAAACGAAAGAACGGCGACGCAAGAAAGTTTTTTTTCCGGTATCATTTTGTTCCTCTGGGGAATTTTCAAAAAAGTTTTTATCGGAGATCACCTGCTTCTGTTTACCGGAAAAGCGATGGAACCCGGAATGATCCTCGCACCCGGGATGATTTTTTGGATCGCGTTTTCTTTCGCGTTTCAGGTTTATGCGGACTTTAGCGGTTATACGGACGCGGCGAGGGGGCTTGCCAAGATCTTAGGATTTCGTCTAACGTTAAATTTTAATTTTCCGTTTATATCCTCCAGTCCCTCGGAGTTTTGGAGACGCTGGCATATTTCCTTGTCCACATGGCTTCGGGACTATCTCTATATTCCGTTGGGCGGAAACCGGGTATCTATTTTTAGACAGAATCTCAATTTGATGATCGTCTGGATTTTGGGCGGTCTCTGGCACGGAGCCACATACGGTTATCTCGTCTGGGGTTTTTACTGCGGTTTACAGGTTGTCGGATACAATCTTTTTCAGAAATACGTTCTTAAATTCATTCCTTTGAATATTCTATTTTTAGACTGGTTAGTGAAGATATCCGGAGTTTTTCTCACGTTTTGGATGTTTGCGCTCGGGTTACTTTTGTTCCAGGTTCATTCTCCGGGGGAACTCTGGAGTCTTGTGTTAAACGCAGGCGGAGGAGTTTACTGGAATTCGGTTTTTGCCGGAAAACTTTTGTTTCTTTTACTTCCCCTTTTGATCGTAGAACCTTGGATGATTCTTTCGGGAGGAACCGATTCCTTTTTGGAAAAGATCGCGAATAAACCCCTTCGATGGGTTCCTCTTTCTTTGGGAGTGGCGGTTTTATTTTCTCTTTTTGGAATTTTTGAAAAGAAAGAATTCTTTTATTTTCAATTTTAGAATGGAATGGACTAAAGAAATGAAGTTTCCACAAATACGAAATCGATTCTCGGAGTTTTTCACAAATCTTCGATACGGCTTTGTCAAGAATCTATTGTCAATTGTTCCGACAAAGTATCCGACGAAAATAAAACTTGAGAAAGAAACCGGCAAAAAAGGGGTAAGCCGGGTGAACAAAAATTTCGATTTCTATTCTCAGTCTTCCCGAAGGATCGATTGAGACGAATCTTTGTCTTAGATTTTATGAGTTATAAAAATAGAATACTGAGCGGGGTTCTTTTTTTCGGATTTCTCGTTTTCCTCCAAACGTTTTTATTTCCCTTTCTGGTACCTTTTCAGGAAAAAAATTCCTTTCTCTACGATCGACTTTCCCGTTTGGATCGGAATCTTTATACGGACGAGGAACATTCTAACACAAAAGCTCCGATCGTTTTTTTGGGAGACAGTCAGATTCTTTCCGGAGTCAACCCGGTCGAATTGGAGCGTTTGTTAAAACGTCCCATCTGGTTTTTACCCCGCCCTTCCGAACAGCCGGAAGGAATGTTTCTTCGATACAAAGAATACGAAAGGATCATAAGGCTCAAGCCGGCTCTTGTGATCGTAAACGGTTCCGTCTTCTCCTTATCGGATATGGACGTGGCAAGCGCTCATCGAAGTCTTGTTTTGAACTATGATTCCTTCCAATCCGAGATATTTTTCGAGCCGACGTTTCGAAATTTTTATCTAAAAAATCTTTCTTCCGGTCTTTTTTATCTTTTGGGTAGAATTTTTCCTTTTCTTCGTTTGAACGCTTCCATGTCGACCGCGATCAAAATTGCGGGTGAAGGGGACGAGTTCAGTCATTCGGAAAATAAAATGGAAAACTTGATTTCCGGAAATCCGTTTGTTAAATGGGTCGCAAATCAAAAAAGGAATCAGTTTCTGAATTCCGAATATTCTAAAAATAAGGGATACATGGATTGGGCGCGTTATACGACTTACGACGGCATTTGTGTTCCCAATTTTCACGGCCAAATTTTACCACAAAACGCCGAACTCGCCTTACAAAAGACAAGATCTTCCTCCTTAAAGGCCTGGAAAGAATTGTTTCGTTATCTTCAATCGCGAGGTGTGAAAGTTCTCGCTATTTCTCTTCCGTTTCGTCCGGACTTTGATTCTCGTCTGGCGAAGTTGCCTCAATTGTCTCTATGGGAATCGATTCTTATAGAAGAGGAAGTTCCGTATTGGAAATTAGGTAGTCATCATTTTCAAGAGAGCGATTTCGGAGATTACACTCACTTGAATACTTGCGGAATGAAAAAACTCGTCCCGGTTTTGAGTCGGGAAGTTTTGAATTCAATTTCAGAATCGCCTTCGAAATAAGGAGTTCCTGCGCTACGGATGTGGAGCGCGCGTCAGCGGTCTCCTCGTTTCGAGGAGACCGAAGGCGTTAGCCGGAGCGCGGAACAAGCCGGGCCCGCGATTGTTACCGGTGTTTTATTTTTTTAGGAGGATCGAGCGGGAGCGCCCAAACTCTTCGCTTAACAACGAGCCTCTTTTTTTTTAGCTCCCAGCTTTCCCATCTTTTTCATTTTGAGAATGGTTTCTTCGGCATCCGGTACCTTACACGCGGTCTTTCCCATCATCACGGTTACTTTGCCGATTTTTTTCGATAGTTTCAAAACCTCTTCCGTGAGTGGAGGATAGAACCCGCCCGCCGCGATCACAAATCCGTTCATACAATACCTGACTCGATTTTGAGATTTGTGAATCGTGGTTTCTACTCTTTTTAAAAGTTTTTGAATTTCTTTGGAGTCGATCTTTTCGTCCGGCGTGATCGAAAGTAAACTGGAGAATGTGCTCCATCCGGAAGAGGCGATACTTTCTTTGGGAGAATCGATCCATTCCTTTGCGAGTTCCCATCCGTATCCGCTTTCCGCCGCGATCCAAGCCACGGTACATTCGCTGATCATCGGGGAAGCGGAGTTTTTTACCCAGGATTGAATCTCCTTTTTTTGAATCTCCTTTTCATCCGCGATCAATCCCGCGAGATACATCGCGTCCGCGTTTCCAGTATTATAAAGTTCTAATGAAAGAGCGTGGTTCTTTTTTATTTTTTTCTGAATCTTTTTGAGATCGCCGACCTTTACTCCGAAAAGTGGTTCTCTGGCCCCGTGATTGAGAAAGATCTTTTTTACTCCTTCGGAACCCATGGATTCCAGTTCTTTCATGATCTCTTTTACGTTCACTCTGTTTGTTCCTTTTTGGGTTTTTGATTTGTGTCACAAAATTGGATTTGCATACGAAAATTCTCTTTCGTTCCTCTTTTTAAAATCAGTAAATCCGAATTTCAATTCCGCTTTCAACCCAAATTTCAAGAAGATGCTCAGAGAAGATCGTTGAAACTATCCAAAAAGATCGACGATGTTTGAGAAATAGGAAAACAAGGAATTTGTCGAGGCGCAATTTGTTTAAACGAAATCGGAGACGATTTTTTTGGAAAGACTCAGTTCTTCCTCCAGAATTTTTTGAATGGCTTTTGCGTGAACCTTGTTTACGATCTTTTGGAATACCGTAACTTCTTTGGAATCGAAAAAAACCAAGGACACGCTGTAATAATCCGAGGAAGGAAAATCGGAAGATACGATGGTATACGTTTTTGTGGAAACCCCTTTGATCTCTTTTCTTTTAAAAATTTGTCTACAACGCGTCGGAATGGGGGAATCATAGATCACAAAACGATTCGGATCCATCGCGATGTTCGTGGAATTGAAGGAGTGATCCGCGACGACGTATAAACCGTATCCGGGAATCGTTAAGATGAGAAACGCGGTCAAAAGTTCGTCCAAGGATTTGAAGTCGATCATTCCTGCGACGATGGTTCCCATTACGTAAAGAAGAACCGGTATTAACGTGAGCGAGGAATGGTCGTATTTATCGTAGGAAAGGATCGTCCGATTCTTTTTTTTTCGAATCGATAACTTTTCAGGTATGGGTGAATTCATTTTTTTGAATGTTCTTTTGGGATCATTTTGAAGATCTTTCGCTACAAATCTTTCCATTTCATTCTAAGAATTCAAGATTTCTTTTCGGTCGCTCACTCTCTTTTTATGGATCTTCATTCTGTTTCTTTGTTTATCCTGGGTGAATGTCCAAAATTTTCAAGACGCTGACTCGATTTCCGTTTCTCAAGTCATAAGATGTTTCGTAACGTCTCTTCGATTCGATTTTTTAGATTCCGGGCTTTCTCCCATAAATTCAAATCTTCGAACACGATCACTTTTTTGGAATCGTTCAAATTCTATAGAATGGAATAAAATTCGGCGGGACTTTCCGAGTCGTGATCGGTTTTGATTTCTACTTGAGCGGTCGTAGTTTTTTGTTAGGTCTCGTTTTTCTTAAAATGGGAGGAAAAACGAGTCAGAGAATAGATGATCAAATATCCGAAAAAAATCGATATGGACATCAGGATCAGAATTCCTAAGAGTCTATGGTTCCCTTGGATCCGAATGAAAATTTCCATCATATCTTCGTAAAGCGCCAACGGGTTTGTGATGATGTCCCAAGAATTCCATCTGTAAAATCTTCCGATATAAACTCCCAATGCCGCGAGGGGAGCGATCGTAAGGACAAACATCCAATTGATCAACGCGTTGAATTTATCGTCAAAAACGTTGTGGATGATTCTCAGAGATAAATATCCGGAAAAAAGTCCGTTCCACGCGAATGAAAAAATGAGCAAGATGTCGAACCAAAGAGGGATTCCAGGTTTGGGTTTGAGGTGGATAAAGTCGGAAACGATATATGGAGAATTGGGAAAGAAAACGAGCCAAGCAAAAACGAGAAATACAAAAATGATATCGATCGATCTTTTGCGGATTTTATAATAGAACAAAAGAAAATAGGCGATACAAACCGGGATCAACGCTAAAACTAAATTCCATTTTAGGAATACATAACTTTGTTTTCCGGATATGGATACTCTCAATTCGATTAGGACGAGACTCAGAAGACAAGATAAGAATAAGGATAGAGGCGGAAGAAACAAAGGGGCGTGTTTGAGTATCATACAGATTCTAACAATCCTCGAGACCTATTTTTTTTGAAGAAAGTTTCCTTTTTCGCAAAGGATTCTTCTACGGTTCCAAATCGAAAAAAACTTATGGAGCCGCGACGAATTCTATCTCGTATCCGTATGTTTCTTCAAACGCGGGCTTTTGTTCCTCGGCCGCCCAAATTTCCAGAGAAGGATCGTATCCCTTGCTCGTCTTTAATACGAATCGAATTCGATTTTTTTCGACGTTGCAAAGTATGTTCGGAACAAGTCCGCCTCGGTTTCGATTGAGAGCGGAACTGATTCGTAGGATCGCGGAAAGTTGTCTTACGAGAGTTTGATTTTTTTCCGAAAGCCGGCTGTATTCCCTGTGTTTGATTCGAGGCGTATTCTTTCTATGATAACGCGCGGTCAATGCGATGATTTCGATTTCTAAAAACGTAAACCCCAGAAGCATTTCGGAATTTCGAATCATATAATAACTGTGTTTGTGATAAGCGGAATGCGAGATCGATTGTCCGATTTCGTGAAGCAGGGAAGCGGCTTCCAAAAGTTCTCTTTGTTCCTGTCCGAGTTTGTGAAGCCCCTTTAACTGATCGAATATCTGAAGACTTAAATCGGCGACGTGTCTTGAGTATTCTTCGTCTCTCGAAAACGCGCGCATAAAGTTGTGAACGGAAGTCTGACGGATATCGTCGAGATGTTTGGAATGTTCTGTATTCTCAAAGTGTTCCCATTTCCGAATCGTATCGTAGACGATCCCTTCCCTCAAAGCGAATTCCGAAACCGTAAGGCTTTGTACGTTTGCGAGGTCGAAAACCTCCTCCAAGATGAGTGTTCCTCCGACGATGATATCCGCACGTTTTGCGTCCAATCCGGGAATCTTGGCCCTCTTTTTGGAAGTGTCGGCTTCTAAGATGAGGTTTCTCATCCTCTTAAATTCGGGTGTGGAGAATTCGAAATTATTCAAAGAGATTTCTTCGGTTTCCCCTCTGGAAGCGAGAATCATTTCCGCGATTGCCTGGATCGTTCCGGAAGAACCCACGACGAGGTCGGGTTTTAGATCTCTGAGAATTTTGCGAAACGGAAGAAGCATTTCTTCGATATGAAGTCTGCACTTTCGAATGTCCGAGTTGGACAACGTTTCTTCTTTGAAAAATTTTTCGGTCAGACGGATGGCGCCCAACTTAAAACTTTTTGAAAAGAGTATGTTCCCTCTGTGTCCTACGAGAATTTCCGTACTACCGCCCCCGATATCGATCATCATGATCTTTCGATCGAAGACTGGGATGCCTTGTAGGATACCGAAATAGATCAAACGGGCTTCTTCATAACCGCTCACAACGTCGATGGAGATACCGGCGTCTTGGTAAGCGGCTTCTAAGAATTCTTCCTGATTGGATGCTTCTCTGAGCGCGCTTGTGGCTACCGCTCTGACCTCGGCGCCCGCGTTTTCCGCAAGAACCTTAAATCGTTTGAGACAATCGATGCCGCGTTTGAAAGAGTCGGAATCGATTCCTCCGCCTTCTTGCAGGCGATTGCCTAAACGCACCGATTCTTTTTCTCGGGCGATGGCTTCGAATGTTCCGTTAGCCCGAACCCGAACGATGATCATGTGGAATGAATTGGTGCCTAGATCGATGGCGGCGAGAGGTTTTTCCTGAACCATGGTTGAACAGATTGTTTGCCGGTTAAAATCGAATCCAGCTTAATTTGTTTTCTGATTTTTTTGTTTTGCAGTTGCCGGGAACCCAACCGTTGAAATTATTGAAACCGTTCAAATAGGAAAGTTCTGCAGGAATTCCCGGTTTTAACAGATAATAAAGATAAATAACCTCCGCGGTTGAAAGGTACACGAAATGATATTTGATAATCTCTATGCCCTGTTTTCCAATGATATGGGAATTGACCTGGGGACGGCAAATACACTGGTGCATGTGAAAGGACAAGGGATCGTTCTTTCGGAGCCATCTGTAGTTGCGGTTCATGCGGCGACCGGAAAGGTGCTCGCAGTAGGGCAGGAAGCAAAACGGATGTTGGGTAGAACCCCGGGTGAGATCGTAGCGATCCGTCCGATGAAAGACGGTGTGATCGCCGACTTCGAAACCGTGGAAAAGATGATTCGTTATTTTATCGCGAAGGTGCATAACCGCACAACTTTCGTAAAACCGAGAATCGTGATCGGAGTTCCGTCCGGAATCACCGAGGTCGAAAGACGCGCCGTTCGTGAATCCGCAGAACAAGCGGGTGCGAGAGAAATTTTCTTAATCGAAGAAGCGTTGGCCGCGGCGATCGGAGCCAACATTCCGATCAACGAACCCGCCGGAAACATGATCGTCGATATCGGCGGCGGGACGACGGAAATCGCGGTGATCTCTCTCGGGGGAATGGTAATCGCGGAATCCATTCGTACGGGTGGAGACGAGTTTGACGAAGCCATCATCAAATATCTCAGAAACCAATACAACCTGGTCGTTGGGGAAAGAACCGCGGAAGACATCAAACTTACGATCGGAAACGCATATCCGGAAAAGAAAGCGGAAACGATGGAAGTGCGCGGTAGGGATGCGATCTCCGGACTTCCGAGAACTTTAGAATTGGAATCCAATGAAATCAGAAAGGCTCTCAAAGAACCGACAGACGAAATCTTAGACGGAATCAAACGAGTTCTGGAAAGAACTCCGCCCGAGCTCGCATCGGATATCGTGGAAAGAGGAATCGTCCTTACCGGAGGCGGTTGCCTTCTTCGCGGACTAGAAACTTATCTTTCCAAAGAAACCGGAGTTCCGGTTTTCCGTGCGGAGAACCCTTTGACCTGTGTGGTTCTCGGAACCGGAAAGTATCTCGACGAGTTGAAATACATCAAACCGGGAATCCGCTAAGAAGTTCCTAAAAGAACACGTTTAAGAATCCGGAGCGATTTCCCGTTCCGGATCGAAAGCCGGGAGTGCAAAAGAAGATTCGATGTTATGGTTTCAACTCAGTCGAAGCAAAGAGACGGTCTCACTCCTCTTTTGTGTTTTATTCTCCATTCTTTCCCTAACATTCAGAAGTAACGTAATCGTTCGCGGGATCGCGAGCTTTCAAAGAGTAGGCGATATCGTTTCCGGATCCATCGATTCCTTCGGCGGATTTTTCAAAGGCGCATACAACAAGTTGGAATCTTTTGAAACCGTTCGAAAGGAAAGGGATTCCTGCGTCGCGGTCATGGAAGACTACAAACTTCTTCCTCAAGATTTGGAAAAAGCAAATCGTGAGAATGATTCCCTTCGAAAAGAACTTCGTTTTCAGAGCCGTCAGAAATATACAAGTCTCAAAGCCGAAGTTTTATCGGTTCGTCTGAACTCCATCTATAGAACCATCATCATCGACAAAGGCGCCGACGCGGGAATCAAACCGTATATGCCCGTGACCGCGAGAGCCGTGGATCAAAAAGGCGCCATCATAGAAGCGTTAGTCGGAAAAGTAATCGCCGTTACCGGCGGATCTGCGGTCGTCCAACCGTTGATCAACTCCAACTTCAACATGGGGATTTCGATGCCCGATACCAATCTCTGGGCCAATCTTTCCGGAAACTCCGGAAGAGGAACGGAAGCCCTTTTGAATTATATCGATAGCGGGATCATCATCGATCCGAGGGTTTTTGGAGAATATCCGATGGGACCGAGCGAGATGATTCAGTACACGGAGTCCTTGAGCAAGATCGGCAAACCGGTTTATACATCCGGAGGCGGCGGTGTGTTTCCTGCGGGAATTCCCGTCGGAGTGATCACGGAAGAAGGTCCGCGCAACGGAAGTTTTAAAAGCGCGTATCTCAAACCTTTTGTACGTTTCGAAATGCTCGAGAGCGTGACGATCCTTTTGAAACTTCCCGAAAAATGGCTCGAGACTTGGCCGGAAGGACAGAACATCACGATCGAAAATCCTTATTTCGGGGAACTCAATTATCCGGGAGAAGAAAAACTTCTCAAAGAGAATTCATCCAAAAATCCTTTATCGCCTAACGGAAATAAGCCGCAGACAAACGTTCCTAAAAATCCGTCCCTTCCTCCGAGCGAGGATGATTTACAATGATCTTAGAAAAACTCGTCATCGCGGTCGGAATTCTGATCGCACACTTTTTAAACGGATCGAATCTTTTCGAGATCGGATCCGCGATCAAACCGGACTTTATGATTCTTCTCGTATTGTTTTTTGCGCTGAGAAGGGGACCGCTCTACGGTCTTTGGATCGGTTTTTTCGGAGGACTTTTGACGGACTCCGGGCTCGGAGGAGAAATCACTTCGGGGAATGTGGTCGCATACAAGATCGGACTTCATTCTTTGACGTTTTGTCTGATCGGATATTTGGTCGGAAAGTTCGCACGTTCGGCGTATCATGAGAATTATCTTTCCATCACGATCTATTCTTTGCTCATCACGTTTATCACAAGAGTCGCTACGTATTATCTATTCTCCCTTTTCTTTCACGAGAATATGAGTTATTCCTTATTTTTTACTTCCATCTTCAACGCGCTCATCGCACCGGCATTTTTCTACGCTCTGACCTGGATCTATCAATTGGATCATATGGGGGACGCGTAAGTTGTTAGGCGGAGCTCAGTCGGCGACGGAATACCGTCTTGAGAGAAATTTCCGCGTTCGATTGTATATCTTTTCGGGGTTGGTAGTTTTCACGTTAGGCGCGTTTATCTTTCAGCTATTCAATCTTCAGATTTTCAACGGAACCGACAACGCCCTCAAAGCGGAGAAGTTTGTAAGAAAGAGCGAGATCATGCCCGCGGCTCGAGGACAGATGTTCGATCGAAACTTCCTCACACCGGAAACTTCGATGGCGCTTGTCTCCAATTATTCTTCCTTGGATGCGATCCTAAATACTTCCCTTTTTAAATACGATCCCGCGACCGTAAAAGCGTTTATCCACGAATTTGCGAGAACACTTTCGATTCCGATTTCGTATTATGAAGACGAACTCATAGAACCCAGATTCTCCAGAAACTTGAAGTCGAAAAAACCGATCGTCCTTTTGGAAGGGATCACGACCGCTCAACAGGAAAGAATATCAGTATTCGATAATATATCCAAATACATCATTCTTCTTCCTTCTCCGAGAAGAATTTACAAGATGGGGCCCGCTCTCGCACACGTTACGGGTTATATCGGAAAACCGACCCGAGACGATCTAATTGCGGGAGAAATCAAGTCGTATCAATTCCTCGGAAAAAACGGATTGGAATTGGAATACGATTCCGAACTCAGGGGGCTCGACGGTTTTAGAATCCAGAAAAGAAGTTCCGAAGGCAATATCGAAGAAGAAAGGGTAGTAGAACATTCTTCTCCCGGAAACAATTTGATTCTTACCATCGACAAGGATATTCAGATCGCCGCTCACAAGGCTTTGAAAGGAAGCAGAGGGACCGCGATTGCGATCAAGGTCGCAACCGGTGAAATTCTCGCGATGGCTTCCAATCCAAGTTACGACCCGAATGTTCTTTCGGGAAAAAATAAAGCGGATCGAACGAGTCATTTTAAAAGAGTCAAGGACAACGGCGGATTTTTAAATCTTGCGATCCAGTCCAAGTTTCCGCCGGCTTCCACGTATAAGACGTTAGTCGCGCTTGCGGCCTTGGAAAGTCAGCACAAGATCGGTTATACTCCGGAAACCTCCTATTCGTGTAACGGAAGTTTTGTGTTGAAGTCCACGTTTGCGGGAGTTCCCGACCAGGTTTTTATGTGTTGGGAGAAGGGCGGTCACGGGACAAACGATCTCGCGCACGCCCTTCAGAAATCCTGTTCTGTTTATTTTTACAATCTCGGATACAAACTTGGGTCGGACGCGATTCTCAACTACTCTCGACTTTTCGGATTGGATAGTAAATCCAAGGTCGATCTTCCCGGAGAGATCACGGGTTTTGTTCCTTCGTCCGCGTGGAAAAAAAGGACTTACGGAACCAAGTGGTTCGACGGAGATACGATCAACTTGTCGATCGGACAGGGATTTATTTCTTCGACTCCGATGGGAATGGCGATGTTCTACATGGGACTTCTCAATCGGGGACAGATCTATCAACCCTATGTCGTGAGTGAGATTCGGGATCCCGTGGACAACTCGATCATCAATCGGACGACTCCTCAGATTTTAAAGGACATTCCGATCAATCAATCTTCTGCGGAAGCGATCAAAGAAGGATTAAAACTCGTGGTCAAAAGCGGAACCGCCGCCTATGTGTTGAACAAACCGTTCTTACCCGATATCGCGGGAAAAACGGGAACGGCTCAGACAAGAAGAAGAGGGGCCTCCGGATCCAACCACGCGTGGTTTGTGGGTTATGCACCCGCGAACGCGCCCGCCAGCGAACAGGTGTTAATTGTTGTTTTCGTGGAATACGGAGTGGGTGGAGCCGCAGGGGCCGCGCCCGTCGCGAGAGAAATGTTTCACGCGGCGTTTCCTCCGGGAACGTTCAAAAAATCACAGGACGTAGCTCCGCCTTCTTCGCCGACGGCAGGACAGGAGGAATCTCTTGAAGCCAGATAAGTCGATAGAAAAGATAGATTACTTTTTGGTAATCTCCGTCGTGATCGTCGTTCTTTGCAGCGTGTTAACTCTGTATAGCCAAGAGGTCAACTTCGAAGACGGACCCGGGAAGTGGTATAGACAGCTCTTTTATTTTATCCTCGGTCTTGTGATCATGTATTTCGTATCCCGGATCAACTATCAGTTGTTAGGCGCCTATGCGATCGTCATCTACGTGTTTACGGTATTTCTTTTGATGATCACTCTGATTCCCGGAATCGGGCATTTACCTTCGGGGAGGGGAGCGCGTTCCTGGTTGAAGCTGGGCCCGATCGGGATCCAGGCGTCCGAGTTTGCGAAGTTGTCCACCGTGATTCTTCTGGGGCAGTTTATGGTCTTGAAGGAAAAGGATATGAAGAACATCGCCGTTCTTTCGATTCCGTTCGTGATCGTAATCGTGCCGATGATCTTTATTCTTCTGCAGCCCGACTTCGGAACTGCGGTTTCCTTTTTACCGATTCTTTTTACGATGCTCTTTTTAGGAGGAGCGGATATCCTTCATATAGGTTCCCTTTTGACGTTAGGCGGAATTACGCTGATGATTCCGATGTTTGTGGAATATTCCAGACTGACTCTGATCAACGATATCACCGAATTTTTGCAGAGAACGGGAAAGACCGATCTTCTTTCCGTGGTCAATCGGCTCGGAGGAAAGATCTGGCTCGCGCTAGACGGAAAGGATCTGAAAGCCGCGAACTTGACCCCAAAGACGTTAAACGCTCTTCGAGAAGTGGTGGATCAGGTCGTCGAACTGGAAGGCGGATTCTTCTTTAAGATTTTTTCCAATCAGAAGTTGCTTCTCACGTTCGGAGGAATCTTTTTACTCGCGAGTCTCGTGATGGTGGGAATCCGGATCGCGAGGGGAAGTAGAACATTAAGACAATATTATATTCCGCTAGGAATCTTAGGGATCAGCTTGATTTCGGCGGTAGTAGTGATGAAGACCGTTCCTTTTCGTGAGAACCAGGTCGTACGATTGACCGCATTCTTAAATCCCGAAGAATTCAAACAGGGCGC
This sequence comes from Leptospira ainazelensis, assembly GCF_016918785.1. Classification (GTDB taxonomy): domain Bacteria; phylum Spirochaetota; class Leptospiria; order Leptospirales; family Leptospiraceae; genus Leptospira; species Leptospira ainazelensis. The sequence goes on from NZ_JAFFPT010000041.1 coordinate 26,302, forward strand.
GGGATATCAACTACGCGCGTCCAAACCCGCAGTCGGTTCGGGAAGATTTTTCGGAAAAGGTCTTATGAACGCCGAAATGACCGAAGGAAGAATCCCTCACGTTCCGGAATCGAGCACGGACTTTATCTTCGCTTCTTGGGCGGAACAGACGGGATTTTTAGGATCGGTATTCTTGTTATTCTTTTTATTTTCGATTCCGTTGCGCGGTCTTCAGATCAGCTATGAAAGTAAGGATCGATTCGGATCCTTGCTTGCGTCCGGGATTGTCGCTCTTCTTTTTTATCACATGGCGATCAACATAGGAATCGTGATCGGACTTATGCCGGTGACTGGAATTCCATTGTCGTTTATGAGTTACGGAGGATCACATTTGATCATGTCGATGACCGCGGTGGGAATCATTCTTTCGATCAAAAGCCGGAAACACGCAAACTGATTTGGGTTTGGGCGGTTCCGCTCGAATGTTCCCAAGAAAAAGTTTCCTACTAAAAAGGAGCGGACCGGGCTGACTTCAGGCTCGCACTTCGTGCTCACCCTGCCGTTGCGCCCCATAGGAAGCATCGGCACTGAGTTCAGCGAGCCAAGCGAGCGGCCGTTGCGCCCCATAGGAAGCATCGGCACTGAGTTCAGCAAGCCAAGCGAGCGGCCGTTGCGCCCCATAGGAAGCATCGGCACTGAGTTCAGCGAGCCAAGCGAGCGGCCGTTGTCGGATTGAGTGACTCGTAGGGAACTATATCTTGAGTTCGGAAGCGAGACATTAAACGAAATCTTTACCGCTCCCAGTGGATCCAAACTTGTAAAGGACGCTTCGCGCCTTCCGTATCCCTACCGCTTTGGATTTCCTTTCATTCGAAAAAGTCTTATTATGAAAAGCCGTTTAAACCCGGCCTTCCAATTGCATTGGATGGAAAATACGGCGAATCAAGTTTGTTCCTCCGAAGGACATCGCACCCATTCCGATTTAGGCTGAAGTAAGATCCGTAAAAAGTAGGAACTCCTTCGTTTTCGGACTGGACAGAAACTTTGAGAAAGGCAGAAACAAAGACGTTTTGTGAAGATCAATTGTCTCAGAAAATTCTTATAAAGAGCCGATAATAAAAATACTTCTATGGATCCGGTAAAAGACTCTCGATTCTTCTTTGATCTAAAACACAAGTTCGAATCCATTTTGGAAGAAGTGGAAAAAAAGACCTTTGACCAAAAGGACGAGATCCGGGAATTGGAAACACTTTGGGAAGATATGTTCCATCTTGCCGGAAAAAACGATTCTCCTTACTTTCAGATCCGGCTCAAATCCTTAAAAAAACAATTGGATACTTTTGTAAAAAGCAAGGTTTACGAAAAAAACGAATTTGATCGGATCTTTCATCAACTCGGAAAGATGAAACGTACGGATTCGGTTGAGTTTTTGGATGAAACTCTCAAGAACCGTCTCGAAAAAATCGCGGGGAATCACTATTCTCCCGGAGATATGATTTCTTCCGGAGTCGTACTTCCTTCTTCCACGAATCAAAAAGGAAAACAATACATCACCTTTCGCTGCGGAACTATCTATTTTATCACGGACCATTCTTCTTATACGATTCTCAAGGATTTGGATCGGAGAAAAAACACGGTGGAATACAAGGGCACGGTCCACGGGATTTTTCCGAGCGCTGCAGTTTACGGACTTTCGGAAGAGGAATACAGAACTGAAAGTTTTTTGACGATGAGTCTTCTTGCACTCAAAAGGGATAACGGTTTTGAATTCTATCGTTTTGACGCGTTAGGCGAAATCGTCCAGCTCAACGAAGGAACGTTCCGAAAAGGACTCAAGCCCATCGAAAATTCGGATGTTTTCGGAAAGAAAAGTAGAATCCGGAATTTTTTTAGAAAGGCCGGTATTCGTTACTATTATATTCCTTCCGAAATAAACTCAATCTAACTTCGAAAAAACGGTTCCGGCCGCTCTTATGGAAATCCTCTGATATTTTGCATAGGCCGCAACAAGAGAGGATCGAATCGCCTTTTTATCCTTCAAACCGGACTTTGCAACGGTGGCAGCTAACGCCTCCAGCAAATAGGCTTCCGGAGCCATAAACGTTTTTGTCATCGCGACTTGTGGAACGTACAAAGAGCGAAGCACGGGACCGAAATACTTTTCACTTTCGCAGGCGAGGACCACAACCGGTTTGGAAGAAGCCGATTTAAGTCTTTGTATTTCCGGAGGGAAACGATCCATCAGACGATCGTGACCTACCCAAACTATCAGATCCGAGTTCGAATTCGAGTTTCCGGCGGCGTTCAAAAAATCGACTAACGCGTCGTCGATCCTATCTCCCGCATACGCGCGTATGTTAAGAATCACTTTTGTCTCTCCTTTTTTCGGAGTTCTTTCTAAAAGCAAATTTCTTAAAATAGAAGAGGAGAAATTTCCGTCTTTTTTTTCTACAACTTTAAAGCCGTCGGCTTTTTTTAAAAAGGATTCCGCTCCGAAAGCCGCGCCCCAGTAAAGATTCCCCTCCAAGGAGCGGGGGTCTCCGGCCTTTCCTTTTCCGCAAGCGAGTTGTGCTCCGTTGCAGAGAGGAACGAAGACTTCGATCGTGAAGGCCTTTGGAGTGAGCGGGTATAAGGATGATTGAATGAGGATGTAAAGAAGAAAGAATGAAAATTTTGATTTCATAACATAAACATTTTTACATTCGAAATGAAAGGCAAGTCTTATAAAAAAACGATCTGATTTCAAAGTGAAACCTTTGATTGCAGTCATCAAACGGAGTGAATTCGATTTATAACGTGATGGTTTAGAGATTGATAGAAATATTCTTTTTAACTTGACCTTCCTAAAAGTTAGCAGTGTGAATTTATTCTAACGAATGGATGGATGAAATTCGAAGAATCATTTAGTAAAAGAATAAGATCTGCTTTGAGTGCAATTCTTCATTCTTTTACTAAAAAATTTTGAAAGAAAATAGAAATCCATCATTTGTAACAACGTATCCATAAGAGGTGAAATTTTTGGAGCTTCAAGACGAGATTTATTTGAAAAAATTTTATAATTATTCTCTCGATTTGTTTGCGATTCAACGAATGTCCGATGGAATTGTGATCTCCGTAAATCCGGCCTTTGAGCGGCTTTTAGGATGGAAAGACCAAGACGTAATTGGGACAAATCCTTTTCATTTAGTACATCCGGATGATTTACCATTGTTCCTAACGGAGTTCGCGGAGCTAAACGTAGGGACGCCGAATCTTTCGGTACAGCACCGAGTGAAATGTTTGGACGGAAGTTATAAACATTTTTCTTGGACCGCTTATCCCGATCTTGAAACCGGTTTGATCTTCTCGACCGGTAGGGATATAACCGAACTCGTGGAATCAAATCGAAGAATCAGTCAGCTTGCCTTGGAACTAAAGGAAGCGAACGAATTGTTGTTTGAACAAGCTTCTACGGATCCTCTTACAAAATTGAAAAATAGAAGGTCGTTTAATAAAGATCTGAATCACTGGATCGTTCAGACCAGTTCTAAGGAAGGCTTTTTGTCCTTACTTCTGATTGATGTGGATCATTTCAAGGCATATAACGATCAATACGGTCATCCGGCCGGTGACCAAGTGCTGGTTGATTTGGCTTTTATTTTGACGAATACCCTCCGAAACAAAGGCATTCCGGCTCGCTACGGAGGCGAAGAATTTATAGTATTATTGCCGAATACACCCAAAAAAGAATCCGTGGAAATGGCCGAAACGTTGATTCGATCAGTGTTAAATTATATTTGGGATAAAAGACAAATTACGATCAGCGTGGGAGCGACCTCGGTTTGTTTCGACAAACATTCAAAGATCGAAAATTCGAATTTTTCGATCCAATTGATCCAAGAAGCGGATCAGGCTCTCTATCATTCGAAAACAAACGGAAGAAATCAAGTCGCGCACGTTTTAGATATTGTGAATGGAAATTCTACACCTTACTCGGAGCTACATTAGAAAACTCTGAAATTCGGACATTCCCGCTGAGAAGAGTTAGAGTTCCGATTGAAAAGCGGGTTTTGGAAAATCAAAGAATTGAATTCAAATTTGATTCTTTAAAAAAAGAGATATAAATGTGGGTAAAAAGAAATGCGGCGTCTACGATAATAATTTGAAAACGCGAGATGAAATTCCCGGAGAAAAGTTCTCCGGGAGATAGGAAAAGAACTTAGTCTTCGGAATCTTCGAGGAGGTTGTTCAGACTTTCCACGAGAACTTCCACTTCCACACCGTATCCCATACAAACTTGCTCGATGGTTTCGAGTTCGTTGATGGAACAGTGAGAACATCCTCCCAAATGGTAGCTTGAAAAAACAAGCCCCGCTTCCGGGTGAACGGACATGGCCTCACCCACTGTCATTTCCTTATAAAATCTTGGCTTGACCACTTCTGTCATGAATATCTCCTATCACTAAAATACCCGCAGGGAAAGTTTTTCGCGAAGTATTTTGCTCCTGCTAAAACGGCGAAATCGACCGGTTGAGAATCTCGTTTCCTTGAGGAAATGTCTCTCCAGTGCAGTAGCTTCCAATATATAGACCTGGGAAAGAAAGTCAAGAGCTATGTTTTTTGAAGAAACCGGAAGATTTTACATTCGTATCGAGGAAAGATTTGAATCCTCCCATTACCTTTACCGGTATTTTCCGGACGGTTCCGACGAACCCATCCACGGCCATTCCTGGAAGGTGGAACTTTTTCTCTCGGGAAAAAAGAACATCGGGGAAGACGGGATCAGCTTTGATTTTCTCACTTCCAAACGGAAACTCAAAGAACTCGTGGGAAAGCTCGATCACATTCTCATCAACGATCTGGAAGAATTTAAGAAGATCAATCCGACCTCGGAAAATATCGCCCGCTGGTTTTATCACTATCTCAAAGAAAGCGTCCATTCCGCCGGCGGTAAAGTCGATCGAATCGTGATTCATGAAGGCCCCGAAAACCTCGCCTATTTTGAGCCGGTTGAGTGAGAAGGATCCAGAGAGTGCGAGACGTTGAGTTTTGCATTTGGTTCCCAACGAATTGGGCAAACTATTGAGAATCTAAAAGATCCCAATCGGAATCTTTGTCGGAGTTCCTACATTCCAGACTTTTTACTTGCAAAATACTGATTTTATGATAGAGCAAACTTTGCCGATTTTTTCCCTGCGACGCGATCCTTAGAGAGCGTTGCATTGAGTTATTCTACCTCTCCACCCAATCAGCAAAACCTTACCCACAAAGTTCTTTGAATCTTAAGAAAAATCTGTCGTAACAACGACAGTCCTCCGTTAAACGAAAGCCCCGCCCTGAAATTTTGGGTGGAGGGGCGGGTGGCGGGAAAACTCCGGGAGATTTTCCTATATCACAGAATTAAAACTTTGCAAGGAATATTCTCTCTCGAAACTCTTGTAGGAACTCCTACAAAAAGTCATACTGGGATACTACTTCATTCGAAATCGCTTTTTTAACTTTGTGGGTAAGGTTATGACCCAATCAGGGTGGGGCGCGCCTCTTTCACAGAAAAATTGTCGTTGTTACGACAGATTTTTTTAAAGATTAAGCAACTACTGGAACGAACGTAAATCCGTTAAAGAGTTGCGTTGAGAAATCCTTACTTCCTTACAAAACAACTGGTTGTTTTGTAAGGAATGATTGATCAAGATTCAGGCTCGGAGTTTCCTTCGAACGAATTTCGATTTCTTTCCTTTTTCCGAAAAAGGTGAAGGCGTTCCTTCGCGGGAGATCCCATTCTTCCGCTTAGAATTTTAAGGAGAGAAGATAACCCGCGAGTATAAAAGTAAATCCAAGACTAAAGAAGAATCCGATCTTCACCGGTTTTGTGTGGGTTTTGTAACCGGACAGAAAGATATGCAGGGAAAGAAAACCGATCGCGACGGTTTCGGTGATCAAGGTGGCGACTACCGCAGGTTGTGGACCGTAGAATAAGATCAGAATCGAAGGAAGAAAGCCCAAAAAACTCATAAAGGCCCCGGTTGCGATCCACATCATAAGAATCAAACGAGATTGTCTTTCATCCGGAAATTGAAAGAATCCGACTGCGGCTCCTACGATCAATTGATGAATCAGGCCGTGAAGCGTGTAGAGAATTCCGGAGACGATGAGAATGATTTCGGCCGCGTGGATATGTTCAAATGAGTTCAATGGAGTATTCTCGGATTTATTTTTCCTAAACCTACAGAAGTATCCTTGTTCCTCAATCAAAATTCATGTTGACCCGACCTTTCGAAAAAAATGTAATAGAGTCCAAAAAATAAAGAATAGAGAATTTTTTCATGCATCAAGAGCTATGGACGCCTTCCTCTCAAAAAATCGAATCCTCCAATTTAACCAGCTATCAAAAATTCTTAAAAGAAAAAAAAGGACTTCAGTTTGCAGACTTTGAAGAACTTCGTTCCTGGTCCGTAAAGGATGTAGGAGCTTTTTGGGAAAGTATCTGGAACTTTTCCGCCTTTCTCCATTCTCAGCCATACGAGACCGCTTACAAAAAGGGAGAGAGTTTTACGGATTCCCGTTTTTTTCCGGGAGCAAAACTCAATTTTGCGGAGAATCTTCTTCGAAGAAAGGATTCTTTTCCGGCCATCATCTACAGAGGAGAGGACGGATCGAGAAGGGAACTCAGTTATGCGGAATTGCGGAGTTATGTGGGAGCTCTTGCAAAAGATCTTAAAAAAAGGGGGGTTGTTCCCGGAGACCGAGTGGTCGGTCTTATGCCCAATGTTCCCGAAACCGTGATCGCGATGCTCGCCGCCACTTCGATCGGAGCGATCTGGAGTTCTTGTTCTCCCGATTTTGGAGCGAAAGGGGTGCTCGATCGTTTTGGACAGATCGAACCCAAGGTTCTTTTTACGACCGACCGTTATTCCTTTAAAGGAAAAGATCTTTCTCTCGCGGAGAATCTGACCCAGATTCTATCTTCGATTCCTTCCCTGGAAGCCGTCATAGTTTCCGATTATAAGAATGGAATTCTTCATTTTAAAAATCAGACTCGGACGATTCTACCCGAAAATTATCCGCAAAAGAATATTCAACTTTTGGAAAGTATTCTTCAGGAGAATTTCGGCGCAGAACCGGAGTTTTATCAGGTGGGAATGGATCATCCGGTTTATATCATGTATTCTTCCGGAACTACCGGTCTTCCGAAATGTATGGTTCAAGGGACAGGTGTTCTTCTCAACCACTGGAAGGAACTCGTTCTTCACACCGATCTCAAGGAAGGAGAAAGAATTTTCTATTATACGACCTGCGGTTGGATGATGTGGAACTGGCTCGTGAGTTCTTTATCGGTCGGAGCAACGGTTGTCTTGTTTGACGGAAATCCGTTTTATCCGGGTCCGGAGATTCTCTTTCAAATTGCGGCGGAGGAGAAAGTCAACGTTTTTGGAGTTGGAGCAAAATACATTCTCACGTTGGAGAAGTCGGGATTTCAGCCAAAAGGTTTGGATCTTTCTTCCATGAGAGCGGTACTTTCCACGGGTTCTCCCCTGACTTCTTCAGGATTTCAATACGTATATCAAAATTGGAAGTCGGATCTTCAACTTTCTTCCATCTCGGGAGGAACCGATCTCAACGGATGTTTTGCGTTGGGAAATCCGATTCTTCCCGTAAACGCGGGTGAAATTCAATGCAGAGGTCTTGGGATGGACGTGGAAATCTGGAATGAATCGGGAAAGTCCGTGATCGAAGAAAAGGGAGAACTCGTCTGCAAACAACCGTTTCCATCGATGCCACTTTCTTTTTGGAAGGATGCGGATGGTAAAAAATATAAGTCCGCGTATTTCGAAACATTCTCCGGAGTTTGGTGTCACGGAGATTTTGCGGAATTGAAAAAAAACGGAGGCCTTGTCGTCTACGGACGTTCCGACGCAACTCTCAATCCGGGCGGTGTAAGAATCGGGACCGCGGATCTTTACAGCCTGATCGAAACCTTTCCGGAAATCGCGGATTCTGTGATCATCGGTCAGGATTGGAAAGAAGACGTGAGAATCGTTTTGTTTCTCAAGATGGCGGACGGAAAAACTTTGGAGAATTCTTTGATTCAAATTCTAAAAAAGGAAATACGAGACAAGGTTTCACCGAGACACGTCCCTTCTAAGATCGTTTCGGTTCCCGATATTCCTTACACGATCAATATGAAGAAGGTGGAGATCGCGGTAAAAAGAACCGTACAAGGAGAACCCGTTACGAATAAGGAAGCCTTGAGTAATCCTGAATGTTTAGAATATTATAAAAATATAAAGGAATTGAACGAGGACTAAACGAACCCGAGATCGAAAGAAAACTTCGGCGGTCGATTCAATGCAACATAAGAATTCTAAAAAAAGAATATTTCTTGGGAAGAAATAAGAATGAAAAAAATTTCCTTAAGATTGTAACAGATTCGAACTTGAAGTCCGTTTTCAAGGAATTTTAAAAAAAACTTTGTAGGAATTCCGACAAAGGGAGATCGGAAGGAGCAGGCGGGGTTCCTTTTTCAAGAGGAGGAGAAGTTTTAAATGTTTCGGAAAATTCTAAAAAAACTCATTTTATTTTGGATTCTTTTGGGAACCTTTTTCCTTTGGATTCAAACTCCGTTAAATTCAGTCAGAGCGGAAGAAAGCGCATCCAAGTTTTATAATTCTTCTCGATTGAAGGAAATTTTAGAAAAAGGAGAATTAAAAGTCGCCGGAAACCAAGCCGATGAACCGTTTTATATTCCAAACTCAAAAGAAGGTTTTCCCGGTTTTGATTACGAATTGGGAAAAATGTATGCGGACTTTCTCGGTGTAAAGTTCAAATTTATTTCTTATCCGGAGTTTGCCGAATACGCGGAGGCGATCAAAAAAAAAGAAGCTGACATCGCGTTATCCGGAATCTCGAGCAACTTGGAGAGATCCAAAAAAGTGCGTTTTAGTTCGGCTTATCTGATTTCCACTCCGGCGGCCTTGATTCGAAAGACGGCGCTTCCACCGCCTCCGGAAGGAAGTATCATTACTACTCAGAGTTTTCGGAATATTCTCGACTTACAGGACTTAAGCGGAGTCACCTTTGCGGTTCGTTCTTTTTCCAATCGCCACGAATATCTTCTCAAAAACTTTAAGAGCAATCGGATCTTTACTTACGGGGATACTCCTTCCGCCTGGGAAGCCGTGAAAAACGGAACTGCGAATTGTCTCGTTGCCGATTCTTTTTATATAAAGGGGATTTTACTCAAAGAAAAATCGATCGCTTCCAATTTTCGTCCTCTTCTCGAATTGGTTCAGAGGGAGGATATCAGCGCGGCCTTTCCGATTGCGGATCCTGTTTTTGTCCGTAATTTCGATTTTTTTATTTCGGAACTTTCTCGTTCGGGGGCTCTGAGAGAATTAGAAGATAAGTATTTTAATAAATCGGATTGGGTTCCTTGAGAGAATTCTTATAAAAACTCTCAAGATCCGTGTTTTAACGAAGAGAGTTCGCGACTTTTTCTCTTAATTCTAAATAACGAGATCGGTTGGAAAAAATGATCTCGTTGTATTCGGGAACCCCGCCCCAGCGATCAACGGCGCCCGGTCCCGCGTTGTAGGAGAGGAGCGCTTTTTCTGTATCACCTTTTCTGAGTTCTAAGAGATCGTTTAAGTAGGAAACTCCGAGATGGATGTTCACTTCCGGCTTATGAAGATCTTCCGAAGACGTTTTCCAGCCTTCCTTTTTGGAAAGCCAGGTTGCGGTGCTCGGCATGATTTGCATAAATCCGCGAGCTCCTTTTGGCGAGCGAGCCGTCGCCTTGAACTCGGATTCCAGATGAATGAGTCCGATCAGGAGACTGACTTTATCCGTGTCGGAACAACGGAAGGTGCAGGATTCGAGATCCAATCTCCGAGATTCTTGGAGAATGACTTGAGAGAGTTTCTGAAGAGGTTCTTGAGAAAGGGAAGGTCGGACCTCCAGGATATAAGCCTGAATGGATTTGATTTCGACGGTTTCTTCGTCGAGGTGGGCCGTTTTTTGGCCCAAGGCTCCCGCGAGTGGTGCGAGAACCAGTTGGAAGCTCAAAGGTAAGAGCAACCAAAGGAGATAGCGAAAACGAAATCGGGTCATCTTGCGAAAATTCACTGGATGCCTCCGTAGATTCAAATTTGTGCATCGCACAATCTATGACCAGTTTTTTGGCGGCGCACTATGAGTCAAGGAATTCTTTTTCCTTTTGGAACTGAGTTTAAGAGACAGAAGTCGGTTTTTTTGAAAAAAGTGGGTGTGAGAGTTCCTACTTTTTTAGAAATTCAGGGAACTCTTCCTCAAGAGAGGGATTCCGGAAACGACGGAAGAATTACGTTTTCGGAATCGATTCTTCTCAAAAATTTTTGGAGAGGAATTTTATCTCACCTTTTCCCACCAAGATTCGGAAGAAAAGGACGTTGTTCCGTCCACGGTTTCCCCCGGTTTTGGCGTGACGAGATCGACTTTGAGAAGTTTGGCCGCTTCCAGAGTTCTTCGGATCGGTTCCTCCCATTCGTGAATCGCCAGATTGAATGTCCCCCAGTGAACCGGAAGCATCCGTTTTGAGTTTAGGTCGATATGCGCTTGGACGGCCTTTTCCGGATTCATATGAATTCCCTCCCAGGTGATGTCGTAAGCTCCGACCTTGATCGAACTCAGATCAAAAGGTCCCAGACGTTTCCCGATTTCTAAAAAGTGAGGAGAATAACCCGTATCTCCACTGTGATAAAAACGATTTTTAGGACCGATGACGGACCAAGAAGACCAAAGGGTCGACTTTCCATTTAAGAGCCCTCTCCCGGAATAATGAACCGCGGGCGTGCATACGATTTCCACATCGCCTACTTTTCCCTTTTCCCACCAATCCAATTCTGTAATCTGATTTTCCGGAACCCCCCAACGTTCTAAGTGAGCGCCGATACCCAGAGGAACGAAGTATCTCGTTCCTCTGGAAGCGAGAAATTTTGCGGTGAGCATGTCGAGATGATCGTAGTGATCGTGAGAAATCACAACCGCATCGATCTTAGGAAGATCTTCCAAAGGGATCGGAGGAGGGAAGAATCGTTCCGGTCCTATACTCTTGAACGGAGAAACCTTTTCCGAAAAAACCGGATCCGTAAAAATCCGGATTCCGTCGATCTCGACTAAAACGGACGCGTGTCCAAACCAAATCGCTCTGAGTCCGGGCGCGGGAGTTTCCGGAAAACTTTTCACGTCCGGATAAACGACCGGGATCGGAGAAGGTGGAACTCTTTGTTCGTTTCCGAAGAGTTGTCTCCAGATCATCTTGGAATACGAGCCGGGAAGAATCATCGGAACAAAGGGTTCGTTTTCAAATTTACCGTCCTTATACATCTTGGAAGTCTGCATTCTCTCCATTCTCTTTCCCTCGGGGTTTCCTCCAAAAGAACTCAAACAAGCTGTTTGTAAGAGAACGAGAGAAGTTAATCCTAAAAGAAGAATCAACGATACCAATGAAACTTTTTGAATTCGATTTCCAAACATAAGGACTCCTAAAATTTGATTAAGCGACTTTCTTTGTGGATCCCAATAAGGCCATTTTCATAATTCCGAATAAAACTCCATCGGAAAGAAATTTACGCAATCCTAAAAGCGACTTTGCATCCATTCCAATCACGTAACGAAGACGTCTGGAGGAATCGTTTGCGGCTTTGTAGATTACCTTTGCTACTGCTTCCGAAGAACTCGTCATCATCGCTTTTTCCATAGTTCCGAAAACCGCATCGGCAAACGGTTTGTATTCGGCGGGAGATTTCTCAACGGTTGAATCCGAAGAACGTCCTATAAAATCGGTCGCGATCGCTCCAGGTTCTATGAGTTTGACTCGAATTCCAAAAGGAATCAATTCGTATTGAAGAGATTCGGTAAAACCTTCCAGCGCCCATTTGGTCGAGTGATAAAGGCTGTAAAGAGGGAAGGTGATTCTTCCTCCCATAGACGCGACATTGATGATGTTTCCCTTTTTATTCTTACGGAAATGAGGAAGAATGTTTCGAATCACATCCATTGCTCCGAAAACGTTAGTATCAAATTGTCTCTGAATCTGTTCTTTGCTTGCGCCTTCAAAAGGGCCGACGAGTCCGTAACCGGCGTTGTTCACGAGAACGTCGATTTCTCCGAAGTGGTTGATCCCGTCTTGGATCGCTTTTTGAATCGTTTCCGGTTTTGTCACATCCAGCGGAAGACAGATTAGATTCGGAAGGTTTTGGAGATCCTTTTCCTTTTCGGGACTTCTCATGGTGGCGATCACGTTCCAGCCTTTGGATTGAAAGTGTTTTGCCGCGGCCCTTCCGATTCCGGAAGAAGTTCCGGTGATCAATATTGTTTTGCGTTTCATTTTTGAATTACTCCTTTTTTGATGACTTATGGTCACTTTAAAATGACCTTGAGTCATATATAAATGACTGTAAGTCATTGTCAATTCTGAAATCTGAAAGTTTAAAACGAAAAGGAGATTGTTTTTGTGACAAGCCTTTTGATTGATGGAATTTGGAGAAGCGAAAGAATCGAGACGTTCTCCATGGCAAAAAAATAGAATGAAAATCCGAGCCGTAAAAGACGACGATAAGAAAATCAAAAAAGAACTTCTGATTCGAGCTGCGATTTCCCTATTTAACAAATCCTCTTTCGAAAAAATTTCCATGGATCAGATCGCCAAGAAGGCAGGGGTCGCAAAGGGAACCCTATATCTTTATTTCAAAACCAAAGAAGAGTTGTTTTTAGAGATTCATAGAATGGACTACGAGGTCTGGTTTGATTCTTTTCAGAAGTTTCTTAGATCTAAAAAACCCGGAATGAGCGCCGGCGATCTTTCTTCCTGGATCACGGAATCTTTGAGAGAGAATCAGAGAGTCGTTCGTTTGATGGCGATCGGTTCGGCGCTTCTCGAAAAGAATGTTGTGTTTGAGAGCGCCCTTTCCTTGAAAGCCTCGGTTCGAAAACACGTCCTTGAGATTGTTCCGGAACTTTGTAGGGTTCTGAAATGGAAAAAAAAGGAAGAGGCTTTGGTTTTTCTCACTCATCTTCACGCGCTTATCGTAGGACTTTGGCATCACGCCGAACCGGCTCCGGTCGTTTCGAAAGTTTTGAATTCTTCTCCTGACTTTGCGGTTTTTCAGATCGATTTTTTTCAGACTTTAGAATCCGGGATTCGAGCCTTGGTTTTAGGTTCTCAGAAAGATTCTTAAACGTGTGAGTTCCTACTTTTTTTCGTAGAATCTTGTTCTTCGGAAAAATCAAAATTCTTCCCTAAAACCGGAAAGCGGTCCGGAGTTCCGTCCAAGATTCACCGTAAAACCCCGATTTTCTCTACTGATTTCGAAATCCGCCAGAGTTTTTCAGAGATCGGCGCGAGGTCCGATGTAAAAAGCTCTATAGTGACCGTTACAAAAGAGACATGCTTTTAGGAGTGAAAAAATGACCATAGAAACAAAACCGAAAAAACGAAATCTAAAACCGATCAATGCCAATCGACCCACCGTCCGTAAGATGGACTTTAAAAAAATGGGAGATCTTCCCGATCACTATTTCGCGGGAAATTCCTTTATCACACATATCATCAATTCCTATCACATCCTATTTCCGGAAGGAGAGCGATTCTTTATAAAAAGCGTAAAAGCTTTTGCGGATCAGGTGAAGGATCCGAAACTACAAATCTCCATCAAAGCTTTTATCGGACAAGAAGTCCAACATGGAAAAGAGCATGAAAAGGTATTGGAAGTCCTCGCGAAACAGGGAAAACCGGTCGCTCGTTTTGTGCGATTTTTTGAATGGACTGCGTTTCAGGTGATGCTTCCTTTTTTCGAATTCTTCTTTGGAAAAAAATTAAAACTCTCAGTCACCGCCGGAATGGAACACTATACAGCGACGATGGGGGAAATCACTCTTCGTCACGGATTTCACGAACACGCTTATGGAGAGATGAGAGATCTTCTTCTCTGGCACGCCTGCGAGGAGATCGAGCATAAATCGGTTGCCTATGACGTTCTTCAAACCGTATCGAAAAGTTATCTCTTGAGAATTTTCGGATTCTTCTTAGCGTCTTGGATTTTTTGGGGATATGTCGCCTTCTTTCAGCATTGGTTTATCATCACGGATCCGAACGTGGGTTTCAAAAAATATTTCCAAGATCTCAATGGTTCTCGTCCTTTTGGAAGAATTTTATGGGTCGAAACTGCAAAGGCCTTCTTCCTCTACTTGAAGCCGAGTTTTCATCCCGCACAAACCGGCGGATACGAACTCGCGAACAACGCTCTCGCAACCATATAAGAATATTAGAATACCTCTAAGTTTTGATTTTCTTTAAACAAAGAGGTTTAAAATTTTTAGAATGAATAGGGAGATGTTTTTGAAGCGCGTTTTAGACGTGCGATCGATTCGGAGAAGTTCCGTTTGTTTTTTGACCTTCCTTCTTTTAGAATCGGAACTTTAGGTTTGGCTCTTTGAACTTCTTTTACGTGTGGAATCGGAAATTCATTCTTTAGAAAAATTCTCACTTTTCCAATCCCTGAAGACCGGATCTCCCAAGAAAAAGGGACGATCGTTTTATTCTTTATCAAACGCGAAGAATCTCAAGTTCCCTCAAAGCCCTTTCGTAAAACTGGAAATTTTTGTCCTTTTTTCAAAAGAAAATCATTGGAAAATAGAGATCTCCCTTTTTGGGATTTTCTTTTTTTCTCGCACTTTGTTACCTCGAACCCCGTAATTCCTTGAGGGAAGAGAACCTAAAAATGATGGAACAAAAATCAGCTCAATATCGATGAGTTGTTTTAAAAAACTCATATTTCTGAATTTTTCATATCGCATCCTTCGGATTTGAATCGTCTTTATTGATATGTTGTGATAGAAATGTCCTACATTCTAAAAGTATAATAATTTTATATTCTCGAAGGAGTTCGAATTTGAAGAAAGAAGCTACGATTGATTCTTATCCCCGGGTTATGATTCTTGAAGACGACGATCTCCTTCGGGATACGATGATTCACATGTCCAAAAAAATCGGTTTGCAATGGTGCGAAGCCAAAGACGGCAAACACGCTCTTTCAAAAGTGGAAGAGTTTAAACCTGACGTTTTTTTTGTGGATTTGGAAATGCCCGTAATGGACGGGAAGGAATTCATTTCGAAGATGAAGGAGAACTCTCCCGATTCTTTGTTTATCGTCATGACGGCCCATTCGGAACCGCATACGATCATAGAAACGATGAACTTAGGCGTTTTTGATTACATTCTGAAGCCGATCAATGCGGGGCATTATAAAAATCTTCTAAAGGAAGTTTCCGAAGAACTCAAAAGAAGAAGGGTGATTCAGCTTTTCGAGGAAGAGTCTACAAATCGTTTAAAAGAACAATTAGGATGGGTTTCTTATAAACGTTCTAAAGTCGCCGATCTGGATTCTATGATCGAACTTTCAAGAACCACTTTGAACAATATCAAATACGCTCTTCTGAGCGGCGGCGGCATCGGAACTCTCATCAGCTTAGTGAAGATGATCCGCTCCTCGGCCGAAAAAGTGGATTCAAATTACGTAATATCAGTCGATCTTATCGATATGCTGACTGAAAACAGCGATTTTATCGAAAAAAACATCAATCGACTCGAGGAAAGTCTTACACTGTTGCATAGGGAAGTTGCCCCTCATTTAAGAAGGGTTACGGTTTCTCATCTGATAGAAAAACTCACGGAACACTTTCATAAATTCGCTTTGAATGAAAAGGAATACTTGGAGACGAAGGCCCTCAACATTCGAATGCCAAACGTGAATCACAATCACTATCAAGATTCCGTAATGGTCGATATGGATTCTTTTCTTATGATTTTTTACGAACTTTTGGTAAACGCTTTGAAGTATTCGGATAAGGAAGGAGAAGTGGACGTTTATTTTTCCTCGAAGTCGGGGTTGTTCAATCTCTACGTAAAAAATGATTTCGATTCCAAATACTTATCGGGAATCTCCCCCGATCAAGAATCCCTTGTAAAACAACCTTTCTATCGTTTGGCGAAATTTTTGGATGAAAGTGTGAAGACGGAAGAAGTTTTTTCAGGTTTAGGTTTGACTCTTGTGGATATAGTAGTGAGAAAACACGGCGGAAGTTTCGGAATCAAAAACGTAACGGATCATACGATTTCGAGCAAACCGGAAACGGTAGTTCTCGCGGCGATTACCTTACCCGTTTGTTGAGGAGAGGATTCGGGAAATTTTTTTTGACTTCCCGAATCGTTTTGTCTATTTTTTCTTTCCGATCTTTTCCGCAAGATCGACGAGCAATCGAACTCCGTAACCGGTTGGGCCGTTTCCGATCTGAGTCCCGGAGCTTTTTTTTCTCCAAGCGGCTCCTGCGATATCGATATGAGCCCATGCGATTCCGGACTCCACAAATCTCTCTAAAAATTTTGCCGCGGATAAAGAACCTCCGGCTCTTCCTGCGACGTTTCGAATGTCTGCGATGTCGCTTTTGAGTTCTTCCGCGTATTCTTCCCAGAGGGGCATTTCCCAGATTCTTTCATCCGAAGTTTGAGACGCTTCTTTGAGAAGTGAAGTAAGCGGTTCCGAATTGCTCATTACGCCGGCTGCCTCGTGCCCGAGAGAAATGATGATCGCGCCGGTGAGAGTCGCGAGATCCAACATATAGTCCGGTTTGAATTTTTTCCCAACATAGGAAAGAACGTCTCCCAAAACCAAACGGCCTTCCGCGTCCGTATTTTGGACTTCCACGGTGATTCCGTTGTGAGCCGTATAAACGTCGCCCGGTTTGAGGGCTGCGGCGTCCGGCATGTTTTCGGCGACTCCGATCGCCGCGATTACGGGAACACCTAATCCGAGTTCGGCGATTGCGCCGATAGCGTGAATGGTCGCGGCGGCTCCGCACATATCATATTTCATTTCGTGCATGTCCTGCGCGGGTTTGATGCTGATTCCGCCCGAATCGAATGTGAGACCTTTGCCGACGATCGCGAGTTTTTTCTTAGTCGTTGGTTTTACCGGAGTATATTCCAAAATGATCATCTTCGCTTTTTTATCGGAGCCTTCGCAGACCGCGAGAATGCCGCCCATCTTTTCTTTTTTGAGCTGAGGCTCGTCAAAGACGGTGATCTTGAGTCCGTTGTCCTTTGCGATTTCTTTGGAACGAGATACGAACTCTTCCGGAGTAAAATGATTTGCGGGAAGGTGTGAGATATAACGCGCTCCGTTGATATAGCGGCTGACTACCTTACCTCGTTTCAGACCTTTTTCGGCTTCTTTCGTTTTTGCGGCGTCTTGAAGAATAAAAGAAACGTTTCCGATCTTCTTTGAATTCTCACGAAATTCTTTGGAAAGAACATTGATGGCAAAGGCGCCTTGTTCTAGAGAATTTACGATTTGATAGACGAGGATATCGGCCGGAAGCGCGGTGGTAAGAATTTTCGGAAGATGAATTTCCAGTCCGACTCCGTCCCATTTTTTGAGTTTTTCTCCGAAAGAAAAGAAAAGTTGTGCGGCACTTCTGGTTTTTATTTTGGAAGAATCTCCGAGTCCGAGATAGAGAATTTTTTCGGCTTCATCGGAGAATGTTTGTCCGTAATCTCCGGTAAAAATTCCGGAAGATGTCTGAAGAGAGAATTTAGTTTTTAGATTCTCTGGAAAGTGATCCTTAAAGAGTATCTGTAATTTATAGAAAGACTTGGAAGGATTTTTTCCGATCGAGATTTGGATCTTATTCTTATCCAGTTTCATTTTTTCTCCAGAGCTTTGATATCGGAGAGGATTTCATCTACGTGTCCTTTTACGCTGACCTTCGGATAAACTTTTAGAATTTTTCCGTCGTACCCGATGAGGAAGGTCGAACGGACGATTCCCATCGATTCCCTTCCCATGAATTTTTTAAGATGCCAGACGTCAAAGGTTTCGCAGATCTTTCCATCCTCGTCCGAGATCAGAGTGAAGTTTAGCTCCTGCTTTTCAATGAATTTCTGATGCGATTTTACGGTATCTTTGGAAACTCCAACGACGTTGAATCCGGTCTTTTTGATTCTTGAAAAATTGTCTCTGAAATCGCAGGCTTCCGTCGTGCAACCTGGGGTTTGATCCTTGGGATAAAAATAGAGAACCGTTCCCTTCGGACCCGTTAAATCGGAGAGTTTTACTTTTTCGCCTTTTTCGTTGAACCCCGTAAAATTAGGGGCTTTGGAACCAGCTTTGAGTTTAGTCATGGAATGCCTCTTTGGATAAGATTTAAGAATTCTTTCTCTTTTAGATGTCAGTCTTTTTTGGGAGTTCTAAAAAAAGAATGAATTTCTGAAACAAAAGGGGACGGAACTTCGACCGGCGACTTGTTTTTCGTTTTTTTGCAATTAGGAAGAATTAACCCGCGTTTCTACGAAGTTCGTCTAAACACGGATTATTAGCGCTCATGCTCGGCTCGATGCGTGATATGCGAAGTTCGCCAAAACGCGGATTATTACCGTTCATGCACGGCTCAATGTGTGATATGCGAAGTTCGCCAAAACGCGGACTATAACCGCTCATGCTCAGCTCAATGCGTGATATGCGAAGTGCGCCAAAACGCGGACTGAAACTCCCATGCTAGGCTCGATGCGCGATACGCGAAGTTCGTCTAAACGCGGATTAAAACCGCTCATGCACGGCCCGATGCGTGATATGCGAAGTTCGCCAAAACGCGGACTGAAACTCCCATGCTAGGCTCGATGCGCGATACGCGAAGTTCGCCTAAACGCAGACCGAAACTCATATGCACGGCCCGATGCGTGATATGCGAAGTTCGCCAAAACGCGAATCAAAACCGCTCATGCTCAGCTCGATGCGTGATATGCGAAGTTCGCCAAAACGCGGATTATTACCTCTCCGTTTCCTTTCATAAATTCGGCTTCTGCTTCGATTTCGCGCTCACACATGGAGAGAGTCTGTCGGAATTCCGACAAAGCCGTCTTTCAAAAAAGGCTTTCCAAAACGAAAAGGTTCTCTCCGGGGAAGATCGAAATCGGTCCTGTCGTATTTAAAATTGTTTGTTTTTCACTTGCGAAAAGTAAAAAAATATCCGATCCTTTGAATATGGATCCCAGAGAAAGGGCAGAGACGATTCGAGAAGGAAACCGCGCCTTTAACGAAGGCGACATTCGAAAAGCAAGAGACCTTTTTATAAAGGCTGATTACAAGGACGGCCTGATTCGTCTTGGCGATCACTTTATGTATGAGAAAAAGATGCCTCTCCTCGCATACGGATATTATAAAAAAGCCGGTTATCAAAAACGAATCGATGAGATTTTTCAAAGAATGATGTGGGCCTTGAGTCAGTGGATTGGCGCAGACAAATTTAAAGCGACACCGGCCGATCCTCTGCAATCGGGCGAATCCTCTTCCAGTTTTCCGGATCCATCTGAATTTCAAATTCACCCGATCTTACGTCAGACGGCCCTTGATATCCTAAAGAAAAAAGGGATTTCGGTTTAACAAATCGGACCCTTATTGTTTCTCAAACATTTTCACAAATTCGTTTAACGCATTCTTCGGTTTTATATCTCGGTTTCGAATAAAAACGGTTCGGATTCTTCTTAACTTTGAAGGCAAAGGGAGAATGGATAGAAATTTCTTCTGTTTTTTCCCGCTCAGATAGGACTCCGGCAAAAGTGAAATTCCCATTCCCGAAATAACGCAGGAAAGAATCGTATCCAAAGATTCAAACTCGATCCTTTTGCCGGGGGGAAGAGAATGTTCCAGAATCCATTGATCCAATCTGTTTCGAAACACACATCCCGTTTTGAAAGTAAGAATCGATAATTGTCTCCAAGAAGAAAGAATCTCGTTTCTTTTCATGGAATTCGGCGCGATGATAACAAGATTTTCAGAGAAAGCCGGGATCTCCAAAAATTGCGAATGCGAAAATCCTTCGTAAACAAAAGCCCCGTCCAATTTTTTTTCTAAGACCGCTCTTACCAGCTCATCCGAATTTCCTTGTCTTAAGAAAAGCTGAACTTTTGGAAATTTATTATGATACTTGGAAAGAATTGAGGGAAGTCTCACAACTGCGGTAGTCTGCCCCGAACCTATCTCCAGCGGTCCCTCCGGAATTCCCGATTCGGAAATTGCTCTCTCAGCTTCCTCCGTAAGGGCCAAAATTCTCTCACAATAATCATAGAGAATTTTTCCCTTTGCGGTCAAGGTCGCGCCTTTTTTTGATCTCTGAAATAGAGTTGTTTTGAGTTCTCTTTCCAGAACTTGAATTCTTGCAGTCACGTTGGATTGTACAAAATGCAAATTTTCGGCCGCGCGAGTAAAACTTTCTTCTCTTGCAACTTCCCGAAAAATTTTTAACGAAGAAATATCCATCTTTGACTCTCCGGAAGAAATTATTCAAAATATGATATTTATATTCATCATATTTTATGATTATATATATCAAATAATATCATGTATAAAAATGATATTATAGGTGTATCATTTTTTCCTCATCAAAAGTTTGTCTAAGAATTTTTAAGGGGACTTTATGAATAAATACGGAAAAAATATACTTACAGCGCGTTCAAAAACTCAATTTTACTTTATCAGAAAGATCAAGCAGAAAGGTTCTGTCCCAGTTTTGAGACAGAACCTCATCCTTTTTCTTTTGCTCGTTTTGAACTGTTCGATGTCCGAGAACTCAAGAATGTCGTCGCCTGCTTCTTCGGGGACGACTGCGCTTCTCATCTTAGACGTTCAGATGGATTTTTTTCCCGGCGGGAGATTTGAATTGGAAGGATCGACTCAAGCCGCGTCAAAAGGCGAGAGTGTGCTCAAATACTTTCGAAAGAAGAAATTCCCTGTTTTTCACATTCAACACATATCGACCAGAAAAGGTGCAACCTTCTTTTTTCCGGGTACTCCCGGAGTTGATTTCCATTCCAGTCACTTGCCGATCCCTGGAGAAACGCTCATCGTAAAACATACGGTCAATCCGTTTCAAAACACAAATCTTCTCAAAGAATTGCATGCAAAAAATGTAAAGCGTATCGTCGTTTTTGGAATGATGACTCATATGGTGGTAGATTCAACGGTTCGTTCGGCTTATGATCTTGGGTTTAAAGACATCGTGGTCATTTCGGATGCTTCTGCGACTCGTTCCTTAAAATTTGAATCCAATTCGATTCCGGCTCGCCAAGTGCATGGCGCCTTTTTGTCCGCGCTTGGATATATCTTTGCAAAAATTGCAACGGCTTCCGAATTTTTACGGGAAGAATTGGCTAAGAATTCTTAGATCTTTTTTAAATCTGAGAATTTTTCCTTTGCGAAAAATGGATCGCAATTCTTAGAATCAGGAATCGGTCTTTTGAATACCTTCACCAAAGAGAGAAAAGTTTTTTTCTTTGGTGAAATTCGAAAACAAATTCGAATCATTTTTTTAAAGGAAATTCTAAAATTCCGTTCTTTCTTTCGAATTCGGTTTTTTCATTACACGCTGTTTCTTCCTTGTGATAAGGGTCGAAGTCAAAGAACGGCATTTCAGGTTCCCATCGGTAGACGATGACTCTTTTTCCGTCCACGCAGTTCCAAAGATGAAACTCGTAACCGGCGAATGTTCCGGTTCTCTCCTTGCGATCCGGTTTGGGCAATCCGATCGTTAAGAATTTATAGGAAATTCTGCAACTGCATAAAAATAAAACCGCGATTCCGCAAAAAAGTTGAATCGAAAATTTGGACATTCCATACTGAATAATCGATTTCCGAATTTTATCAATCGCAAAAAAACTTTTCCATTCTTGAATTTGTATGCCGTTATTTTATGCGGATAACCTAACAAAGATTTTGTTAGAAATTATTTTACAAAGAATGTAGTTCGCGTAACATTTGGTAGAATGGCGCCGACAAAAAAATACTCAGTCTTTCTCGTGGACGATCACCCCGTCGTTCGGTCCGGATTGCAGTCGGAGATAGAAGCGGATCCGGATTTTACGTTTGCGGGTTCGGCAAGTTCTCTTAAGGAAGGAATCCGTAAGATGAGTTTTTCTAGGACCGACCTTTTGTTAAGCGACGTTTCTCTGCAGGATGAAAACGGAATTCAGGAAATCGAAACTATCAAGTCAAAATTCCCCGAACTCAAGATCGTTTTTTTGACGATGCACAGAGACTGGGCATTTCTTCAAAAGGCATTCGCATTGGGAGCGGACGGATATCTTTTAAAAAGCGAATCCACCCGATCCATCTTAAATGCGTTAAGAACCGTTATCGCAGGAGGTAAGGTTTTTCCGGAGGAAGTCAGAAATTTCAGACCGGAAACTGAAATTAACGAAGAGATCGGAAATATTGTTAAACGACTGACTAAACGTGAAAGGGAAATTCTAAATCTTTTAGCCGACGGAAAGATGAATCGTGAGATTGCGGACCAATTGGAATTGAGCGTTCGTACGGTTGAAACTCATAGAGCTTCTATCTTTAAAAAATTAGAAACTGAGAATATTATCGAGCTCGGAAAAATTCTCATCCAATTAAAGTCGTCCGGTTTGATTTAACTCCGAATTCTCCTTAAAACTTTCTTTTTTGAATACTGAGATTTTTTAAATTCATTCTCGATCCTAATAAGAACTACTGATAGATCCTCTTTTTCTAAGTAATTCCCGAAGTTTCGAAAATCTATCTTAGATGATAATGTTGACACCGGAATCTTCATTCGATTCTCAAACGTATTCGGAGTCACAAGATGAAAAAAAAATTAATAAGTATGAGTTTGGCGCTTTTTCTACTTTTTATAAACGATTGCAAAAAAGAAGAATCAGACGATACGGCTCTCTTCGCAGGTTTGGCGGCTCTAACGAGCGGAAATTGTTTTAACCTTCCCCAACAGGTTGTCGTAAAGGATGGAAACGGCGCACAAACTTCGACGTACAATTGCGCCGTAGTAGGAAAGGTTTACACTTGTGTTCCGGTCGGCGGCGGAAACACGGTGATAAGAACCTATTCTTCCGCAGCCGCCGCAAGGCTCGGCGTGGTGGATCCTCCTCCGTTTTCAAACCAACACGCTCAGCGAGGTTTGACAAGTAGGGTGGAAGGTGCGACGACCAATACGTTCACTTACAACAGTTCAAATCAGCTAACATCCGTTACACCACCTACGGTGACTTATTCCAACTATGACACAAACGGATTTCCTCAATCGAATTCCGCGGCTCAGAATTTGGTTTATACGTATTCTTCGGGCGGTACGATTCCTGCGACTTCTGCGGCCGGAACAAATATCTATACTTACGATTCAAAAGGTTGGGCCACTAAGGTTGATTTCGGTTTCGGTAATCCGACGACTGTGGAAAATAGCGGAAACTTATCCATCTGCGAATAGTTTATATGAACCTGTCCCAAAACTCGGACAGGTTCTTGCAGCTTAATCTTTCTGATAAAGTATAATCGAGTTTTGGGACGAGCCGTAAATTTCCCCTTATCCTTATTACTTATTGATAAGCGAAATGAGTTTTATCAGCAAGGAAGCAGGACCGTAAATCTGCTTCCTTTTCCGGGAGAAGAATCCAGTAGAACTTCTCCGCCGTGAGCGATCGCGATTTTTCTCACTATAGAAAGTCCTAGACCGGTTCCCTGAGGTTTTTTCGTTTCAATCACCGAACCGTAAAACGCTTTTTTGATATCTTCGCTCAAGCCGGGGCCGTCGTCCTTAAAAATGATATAGAGTGTTTCGGATTCTTTTTCGATTTTTACGGAAAAACTTCCGTTTTCACCGATGGCGTCAGCCGCATTTTTTGCGATGTTTAAAACCAATCTTCGAATCCGAAGAGGATCCAGTTTTACGTTTCCGCGCGTGAGAATTTCGAAAGTCAGGACGATTCCGGTTCCTTCGAAAAAAAGTTCGAGATCTTCTTTGACACCGGCGAAATATTCTTCGATGTTCACCGACTTAAAATCCAGGATGATTCGTTTTTTAGAAAATTCTAATATATCAAGGGATAAATTGGCGAGAGCCTCTGTCTCTTTTTTGGCTTGTGCGATGCTTATGTGAGGATCTTCATTTGTGTTCCGATTCATATTTCTGAGAATTTTTTGAATAAGCATTACGTGATGACCGATATCGTGTGCGATCTCGGCCGATAATTCTCCGATAACCGCCAATTTATCCCGATCCTGTCGCAATAGGTTTTGGATTGATAGAGCAAGGGCGTAAGCAATTCCTTGGACCCAATCCATTTCAGAATCTAAATCGAGAAATCCTTGGATCGGGAGATCTAATATTACGAAGTTTGTTCGATTACTTTGGACGGGCAGTAAGAGTCTGTCGTTTAACAATGACGGAGTCGATAGAGAAGATAAATTTACTTCCACAGTATCATGCGACAGAAGACTTGATACCTCGCTAACCCGAAGATCGTTTTCCGTATCGATCGAATATTGTTTCCAGTTGGTCGAATTTTGTTCCGGAAGATAGATGAAAAGTTGCTGATTTTTCCGGATATTTTTGGAAAGAATTTCGAGGGCCTTCTGCGTGGCCGATGCGAAAGTAGATGAAGACATGATCTCTCTCGTAGAGGAAACGAGAGTCTTCATCTGGAGCGAAAGATTCTCCGATTTGTTAAGCGAAGTGGAAAATCGTCTGGAAATCAGGATAGAATGCGAGGCGATCAGAAAAAGTTGACCGTAAGGAATCAGATATACCGAATTGATCGAACTGTTTGTGAAGATAATATCGTTTATCGTGGAAAACATAACGCCGATATAACCGATAAAAAGAATCAAAACCCCTTCGTATTTTTTTACGATTCCATAAATAAGAAGAATCAGCCAACATGGAATGACGGTTAAAAAACAATACATCTGCGTGGGAATCAACGTGAGAGTATAGAATTGATTTGGGAGAAGCAAAACCGCGGCCGACGCCGCGTAAATAGGAAAGCAGAGATAGATTCCGTATTTTTCCCAAAATTTACTCGGTGAAAAACGATATAAAAAAGCATATAAAACGGGAGCGGATAAATAAACCGAAATGTATTCCAGTCTGTTCAATAATTCCCAAGAAAGACCGGGGAACAATTGATGTCCGAATCGTTCTCCCGTCGTCAGAGCTCGGATAAAAATCAAAGTGCAATGAATCGAAAAAAGAAGGGGAGTCGGATCTGTTCTCCGAAAAAGATAGAACAAAAGATTGTAGACCGCCATAATTCCAGCAGAAATACAAACGGCAAAACCGATGCCGTTTTTGATCTGACTTTCTTTGAATACGTCCTCTAATCTTCCGATTTTGATCGGATACCAATATCCGCCCCAACGATTTTGAAAATTAGAAATATGAAGCGTTAAATCGATCGTATCCGAGTGTGGGAGAGAGGCAATTTGCGGATCGTATTTTGCGGAAGCCGTTTCTTTTGTTAGACCGAACTTTCCGGCGTGTGCGATGAGTTCTCCGTTCGCATAAAGATTGTAAGCTGTTCCTTCGTCCGGAATGGAAAGCGCGAGATTGGCGATTTCTTTCGGTACCAGAATTCTCAGCTTATACGTAGCAAAGCCGTAGCTTTCGACCGTTTCTCCGAAGAAGTCGATCCCATTCCAAACAGAGGGCGCTTTTGTTAGAACGAATCGATTCTTTATATCCGAATCGGACCGGTCCGGATTTTGAAAAAGAACTTGGTTCCAATAAAATTTCCATTCTCCGGAAAGATTCGTGATCCCATGGTTATTCCAATCCCATTTTGTCAGATCTAAAACGCCTTCCTTTGCATTGGGAGCGTCCGCCTTGGACATATCCCAGTAAGTACAAGCGGTGAAGAACAAAAGAAGAAACAAAAAATTAATGCGAACTGAATATAACATCGGATTTTCCCACAAAAAAAAGCCAAAATCGGAGAAGCGTCAATAGGAAAAAGGGAAGCCTGGCTTTGAAAAGATTCAAAATCCATTAGCTGAAAGAATTCTTTCACTTTCCTATTCAAAAGAGATTCTATTTGATGGCAGAAAAAAAACTCCGAATGAAATTTTTGAAAGGCTCCAATATAAAACCGCTTCTATTCATCCTATTTTCAATTGTCTTGATTGCCGTAGTTGTACTATGGCAAAACCGGAAAGGAATTGATTTCCATCCTAGGTTACTCGGTTTTTTTAATGAGGAATCCGAAGAACGGACGGAAAGAGAAAAAGAATTTTTAGCTTCCACCTGGTCGTCCGATATCGTTGCGATGACTGAAAATGTTCAATTGTATGACGAGATCCATCCCTTTCTTTATACTCTTGAAGGAGGAAGGAGCAATACCGGAAATATCAAGTCCGTTTGGAATCCGGAGGCGCAGGAATTTTATATATGGGCGCTCAAAAAGATTTCACCAAGGACGAAAATCATACCGACGATTTTTCGATGGGAAAACGACTTTGAAAAGATCTCCGATGCGATCGGCTTAAATGGAAATACAAAAATTCGAGATTATCATATAGAACAGATTTTAAAGGAAATCGAAAAATACGATTACGACGGAATTGACATCGACTACGAAGGTATGACTTGCGAAAAAAAAGAAAGTTTTGAAACATTCTTAACTTTGCTTTCCGGAGAATTAAAAAAGAAGAATAAACTTTTATCAGTGGCGATTCATCCGAAAACATCCGCCGAGGAAAAATCGGAATACGTTTGTAAGGGTCTGAAAAATCCGATCTCGGTTGATTTTTATGAGGCTTATCGCGGACAGCTGACCCACGACTACGAATTTCTGGGAAAAGTTGCGGATAAAGTCAAAATCATGGCATACGAACTTCATCCGCGAAAAAACGCTTTTCCGGGGCCCGGACCTCAGGCTCCTTCCTGGTGGATTGAAAGAATATTAGAATATTCTACAAAACGAATTCCTAAAGAAAAACTTTATATGGCTATTCCGACCTATGGCTACGACTGGCCGTTGAATTGTGATATTCCGTCCAAAGCAGTGTTTTATTCAAGAGCTCAATTTATCAAAAAGAATTGGAATCCTCGGATTGAGGAACAAACCGATGTTCTCAAAACTTACAAAGAAGTAAAAAAGTCCGGAGATTGGATTTACTTGAGACCGTATCTTTATAGACATGAAGGTTATGTTTACGACGATCCTTCGCTTTGGTATTCGCTCGGCGGTTGTGATCGGGTCGCCTTCTATATGAACCGAAGGTCCTTTGAGACAAAGATGAACCTTCTCCGGAAGTTTAAGATTCGAGGATTTTCGTTTTGGCAACTCATCCAAGACAACGATCCGGAAATTCATTCCTTTTTAAAGGAAATGATCGAAACGCCGGAGAAGAAGTAGAATTTAAGCTTTGCCTTGTCTGAGCTACGGCAAATTTTCCGTGAAACTCAAAGAATCCCCGCCCTCGTTGGGTCATAACCTTACCCACAAGTTAAAAAAGCGATTTCGAATGAAGAAGGATCCCAGTAAGATTTTTTATAGGAGTTCCTACAAAAAATCTGAGAGAGAATATTCCTTGCAAAATTAGAATTTTGTGATATAGGAAAATCTCCGGGAGTCTTCCGCCTCCCGCCCCTCCACCCAAAAATCAGGGCGGGGCGCGCGACTTTTACGGAGGATCGTCGTTGTTACGACAGATTTTTCTTAAGATTCAAAGAACTTGTGGGTAAGGTTATGCTAATTGGGTGGAGGAGGCGGGCTTTGCGGGAAATTTGTAGAATTTTCTTTATCATGGAAAATTTATTTTTTCAAGCAGATTCGAAGGTGATTTCTTTGTAGGAACTCCTACAAAAGATCAAAAAAATAGTTTACGATAAAGCAGATAAATTGCTGCAAGGTTTTTTATTCAGGGTGTATTAGTTTTTCATAATACTTCCTGCGATAATTAACTTCTGAATTTCGCTCGTTCCCCCGCCGATTTCTCCGAGGCGGACGTCTCGATAGAGCCTTGCGACCTTGTATTCTTCCATAAAACCCGAACCTCCGTGAACTTGAACCGCAAGATTTGCAACCTCTCTTGCGGAGGTGGTGGCGAACAATTTACAAGAAGCGCATTTTCCGGAAAGATGCATATTCCCTTTTCCTAATTTCTCAGCTTCTTCCATTTCCCATGCGACGTTGTAAGTAAACCAACGAGAAGCCTCCAGCTTTGTATAAATTTCGGCTAAAAGATTTCCTACCGACTGATGTTGTGCGATCGGTTTTCCGAAACTTCTTCTTGTGGAAGCAAAAGATTTAGATTCTTCCAAACAAACTTCCATCAATCCTATCGACCAAGCGGCGAGGGAAAGACGCTCCATATTGAACGTTTGCATCGTCTGACGAAAACCTTTTCCGAGAGTTCCTAAGATATCTTCGGAAGAAACTTCAACGTCTTCAAAAAAAAGGGCGCCCGTTTGAGACGCTTTTAATCCGAGCTTCTCCAGAGGAGCCGATCGTTGTACTCCTTTCGCGTTGAGATCCACGAAAAAATGAGTCAGCCCTTTTTCTTTTCCGTTCAGATCTTGGACTCGAGAAAGAACCAGGCAGTAATCGGCGATCGGTGAGTTTGTAATAAAAGTCTTTTGACCTGAAAGATGATAAACACCTTTGGAAATTTCTTTAGCAACCGTTTTGATTGCGGAAACATCGGAACCGGAATCCGGTTCCGTGATACCAAGAGATCCTATCTTTTTTCCTAAATTGATTTCGGGTAGATATCTTTTCTTTTGTTCTTCCTTTCCAAAATGACGGATGGGCAAGCCGAAAAGTCCGCCGGAAGCTCCTACTGAAAAAAAAGTGGAACCGCAGGCTTTGCCCAAGATTTGCATGGAGAGCAAAGAGCGAAACATGCCGGCGTTTTGACCTCCGTATTCTTCCTCGTGCGGCAGGCCTATATAGCCGATCTGTGCAAGTTTATGAAAATGAGATATAGGAATTTCCTTTTTTTGATCCGCTTCCTCCGCATACGGTTCGATTTCTTTTTTACAAAAATCGGAGAATAGGTTAGTAAACATTTGTTCATCTTCTGATAATCTGAAGTTCATAAAGTCTCCATAAATTTGATGCGAATATTATCCCCCTTCTTTTTTTTGCAATGGATTTTAAATCGATCCGGAGAGTAAAAAGGGACTTTTTATTTCCTATAAAAGTCATGAAAAGAAGCTTCGATTTTTGTTTCGGTATTTTTTAGAGAGGCGAAGAATGTTCTTTAAGGGAGGTTTTACTTTTCTGATTCAATCAAAAAGGAGAATTAGTAAATTATATTATATTGATGTATTTAAAATACTTGAGAATGAAATTTTATAGAATTGAAGGTGGTCCTAAAAAGAGGATCCTCCGTTTTATTTTTGGGGAAAACGATAAAAACGACCGGAAATCGTAATGAAGATGATTTTGAAACAAACGCGAGAGAAAATTCGAATTCCTAAAAAACGAGGAATCTTTCTCTAAAGTCGAAGCAGAGATTGGATGGAATAACGCCGATTATTTCCTTTTTCGAATCTTTCTTCCATAGAGCCAGCCCGCTACGAGTAGAGGAAAACCAAGCCAAGAAGCAATGATCGCCAGAACGGTCGAATGGCTTACGCTGATTCCGGGGACTTGGAGGGCTAAACCTGCAAGCAAAAGAATGACGTGAAGTTCCGCGTATTTCGAATTTTGAACAAAAGAATAATTCCCAAGCCCTGAGCCGGTAAGAAAGGCTAATACTCCTAGAAAAATTCCGATTCTTCCCGAGAGAAGGTGGATCTCTTCCGAGATCGAAAAGAATAAAGAGAAAACGGGAAGAATGATCCTGAGCGTTAAAAGAAGAATCGAAAAGATTCCTAAATAGGAATGAAGTTTGAGTCTTTGTTTTGCTTTGAGGCGAAACAAGTTTTTTTACGGTTCCCCGCTTGCGACCGGAACCGGCTCGTTTTCAGGAAGAAGGCTTGTCGCTATAATTTCCGGAGAATCCGCGTCGAGAGGAATTGTAATCGGACGAGAAGAACTTTTTGTCATCTTGAAATAATAATACATCGGAACTGAAAGAAGTGTAAAGCTGATTCCCCAGAATGCTTCCGTCGGTTTGTTCCAGACCAAGGTTGCTATAATCACTATATTCGAGAAAATATAGAGATAGGTTGTATAAGGATATCCTGGAATTCTAAACTTCAATTTATAATGTCTTTTTTCAAAAAGAATCGGCGTATATGCCGTGATCGTTGCAAGAAGAAGCGTGGAACAAGTGATGAGATAAAGAAGGCTTTCGATCTCTTTTACAAAACAAAACAGACAAGCATAGATACACTGAAACGCCAAAGAAGTATAAGGGCTTTTGTGTTTTGGATGAAGTTTAGCCATACTCGGAAAAAAGAAACCGTCTCTCGCCATCGCAAAATAAATTCTCGAACCTCCGATGATATAAGCGGAGATGGAACCTAAGAATGCCCAACAGATAAATGCGGTGATAAAAATCGTCGCCTTGGGACCGAAGAGCGCGGAAGATGCGGTTATTCCAATCTTATCTCCGGAAAGTTCGCTTATGGATCCGGAGCTCAAAAAGAGAAAATTCATAAGAATGTAGAGAACGGTGACTAACGCACAAGAATAGAGAACCGCCTTGTAGATGTTTCGATCCGGATCTTTTACTTCTTCCGCAACATAGGTTATCATATTCCATCCAAGATATGAATAGGTTACGGGAATCACCCCGGCGAGGAGTAATTCCATTCCGCTCAGACTCGATGGAAAGAAGTCGAACGCTTGAAATCGAGACGTTTCATAATTCCCGATCGTGAATCCTAAGATAACGAAGGCAAGAAGTCCTAATATTTTCACTCCTGTGAAGAGGTTCTGAATTCTTGAAGCCGTTGAAATTCCGAAAAAATTGATAATGGTAAAGAGTAGAATCGCTCCCATCGCGAGCATCTGGGCCGTTCCGATAGAGATCGTAAGCCCGAAAAAAGGAAATTCGAAAAAGTAGATATCCCAGGATGGGTTAATGAGTGAAAAAAACGATTTAGAGAATGCTAATGCAGAAAGGGAGATTGATGCGGAAAAGTTAATGGAAAGAGAAAGCCATCCGCTTGCAAAGGCTACGATTGGAGAATAGGCTTCCTTGAGATAGACGTAATCTCCTCCCGCGTAGGGAAAGAGCGATGCGGATTTTGCGTAGGACATAGCGCCTGCCACCGCGAGAAAACCCCCTAAAATCCATGCAAAGAGGACAAGATTCGGGTTTGGAACCGTATGAAGAATGTATCCTGTCGTTATAAAAATTCCAGGTCCAACCATCGAACTGAACATGAGGGAAATGGAATCAAATAGATTGAGGGATCTCTTGAGTTGCATCGATTCTGACAGGATGGAGGTCTCGTTTTCGCAAACAAGGATTTTTCCTTTTGTTGGTTTTTTGATTCTCCCGTGAAAGGGAAAGGGGCGGTGTTCCGTCCACTTTCTCATAAACGATCAAGTCCTAAGATTCAAGGAAGAATGATTTGAAAACATACTCCAGCACACGAGGCCTTTTTGCAAAGAGAGCGGTCTTCCGTCCACAAAGCCTTTTTCTAAAGAATTATGTTCAAAACGAATCAATTCTCTACTTGGCTAATACCCGGGCTCGCTCAAAGAAAACTTTTACTTTGATTTCCCTTCTTTACCAAACTCTCGATCTCTAATAAAAGAGACATAATATTGAAGAAAGTTCTACGAAAGAATTTAAGAAACCAGAAGAATTTTTATAAATTCTATTTGACTAGGTAGAAGTGATTTATACTTTGGTCCATACGGCTGTTTCAGAAATGAGACAACTGTAAGCGCTCAACTGACCTGCTTCTTTTTTTCGTTTGCGAGTAATCGCGGACCAGATAGAGGAATCGGGCACGGGAAACGCAATAGATCTTTT
>NZ_JAFFPT010000073.1 GCF_016918785.1 Leptospira ainazelensis
CAAAGAACAGCTTGAGTCGATCGAGAAAAAAGAAAAAGAATCCGGTCAAGATCGCAAGCCGAAAGACTTTTACGAAGAACTCAGGACCGATCCGATCGAAATCGAAGTCGGTTATCACCTCATACCGCTCGTCGACGCTTCTCAAGGGGGAGCGCTTCTGGATCAGATCAGCAACCTTCGTAAAAAATTCGCACAGGACAACGGGGTCGTCATTCCTCCGGTAAGAATATTAGACAATCTTGATCTTAATCCGGATACATACTCGATCAAGATCAACGGAACCGAGGTCGGAGCCTCGACCGTAAAACCGGACAAACTCATGGCTCTCAATACGAGTCCGGGAAATGCGGAAGCGATCCAAGGAGAAGATTTCTTGGAACCATCCTTCGGGCAAAAAGCGAAGTGGATTTCTTCCGAAGACAAGTCCGAAGCGGAAGCAAAGGGTTATACGGTCGTCGACGCTTCGACGGTGGTAGTCACTCATCTCAAAGAACTTCTTGCTACACACGCATCCACGTTGCTCGGTCGAGAGGAAGTCAAAAAACTTCTGGATCATTACAAGGCCACCTATCCGACTCTTGTCAACGAGCTGGACGCGGACAAACCGGGTAACTTGGGAATCATTCAGCAGGTCTTGCAGAATCTTCTCAGAGAAGGATTGGGGATTCGAAATCTTGTTCCGATCTTAGAATCGATCGCGAACAATCTTTCCAAGTATCAGAATCCCTATATTCTCACGGAACTCGTCCGTCAGTCTGTCTCTAGGACTGTGGTTCGCGACTATCTTTCGATGGACGGTAAACTCCGAGTGATCACATTAGAGAGTAGAATTTTGGATCGTCTGAACAAGTCGATCACTCAGGACCGGATCGAAAACAGAGATGTCCTTTCTCTTCCTCCCGATTTTTACAGAAGACTCGTCGACGGAGTCGCTGAACTCTATCGAAACTTTAGAACCGAAGGAAAGTTTCCGATCTTTGTGGTCAACAGGGAAGTAAGACTTCCCTTTTCTTACCTTCTCGCAAAGGAATTTCCTCCCCGCAATTTCGGAGTTCTTGCCTATGAGGAAATTCATTCTTCCGTGGATTCCGTGATCGAAGCGGAACTAAAACTTCCCCAGGCTCAAGCCGCGGCGGCGGGAGTGGGAGAAGAAGCATGAAATCATTAGAATATTCGATTTTTCTAAAGCTGAAAGATCAAGGAGCCAAACATGGAGTTTGCTAAAATTCGCGGTAAAAGTTATCAAGACTGTTTGATGGAAATGAAAATGAAATACGGTCCCGAAGCGACCGTGATCTCCCAGACCGTAGTTACGGAAGGTGGAGTGATGGGAACGGGACTTCTCGCAAAAAAAGTCATCGAGATTCAGATCGGGATACCCGAAAAACAGGCTTCTCGTGAAAAGATCGAACGAAAACTTCAGGACTTAAAGGATCTTCTCAAACAAAAGTCTTACGCGGCTCCGGAAAGAAAGAGAACTCTTCAGACCTTAAAACCTCTTTCTCGGACTCTCGAAGAAAAGGAAACCGCGACTCTGGCTTCGGAAGACAACTGGGAACTCGAGGAGATCACGACCGAACCCGAAAGAGTGGGAATCTCCTTTGAAAAAGAACTCTTGGATCGCACTTCTCGAACTTCCAAAGAAACGTCCCCCGTTCGCGGGAGGAAGGATTCTCCGCTCACAAGGCTTGGAGAACGATGGGTTCGCGAAGGTATGAGCCAAGTTTATGTGGACGAGATTCTTTCCAAAATCGAAGAAAGACTTTCTCCGATCGATCAAGGTCGTAATCACACGGTTAGCGAAAGAGCGATCGAGGTTTTGAAAGAAAGGGTGAGTGTGGATTCCGATCTTTTTCGAGGTACGGGAAAGAATCAGAGAAAGGTAGTCTTTTTAGTGGGACCGACGGGTTCCGGAAAAACCACAAGTGTTGCCAAACTTGCGGCAAAATATTTCCTTCATATGGGAAAATCCGTTTCGCTTTATACGACGGACAACTATAGAATCGCGGCGATCGAACAACTCAAACGTTACGCAGACACGATGGGAATGCCGTTCTATCCCGTAAAAGACATAAAAAAGTTTAAGGAAACTCTCGCCCGCGACGGATCCGAACTGATCCTCATCGACACAGCGGGTTATAGTCATCGCAACTTGGAACAACTTGAAAGAATGAATTCTTTTCTTTCGTGTTTTGGAGAAAAGGACTCCGTGGAAAATCTTCTTGTCCTTTCCGCGACTTCTTCCTATCATCATACAAGTGCGGTATTGAAAGCCTATGAGTCTTTGAACTATCGAAGAATTCTTCTCACCAAATTGGACGAAGCAGATTTTTTAGGTGGTTTTCTCGAACTGGCCGATACATACTCTAAGAGTTTCACATACTTCAGCGTTGGTCAGGAAGTTCCTTTTGATATTCTTCCTTCCGATAAAAAGCTCTTGGCTGAATGTGTTGTAATTCCGGAGAAAATTGCTGAGCTGAGAGGAGAAGTCTTCACCGTTGCCGGTGGCTGATCCGATCAGGCTGGAAAGAGGTAAAGAATGGACCAGGCGACTCATTTACGGAAACTCACCGAGGGGAACACGAGTCTAAAAGTTCTGTCATCCAGAAAGCCCACGACTAAGATCATCGCGATCGCGTCCGGGAAAGGAGGGGTTGGTAAGAGTACCATCTCCGTCAACCTCGCTATCTCTATGGCGCGAGCCGGACAAAAGGTTCTCGTATTCGACGGGGACTTGGGTCTTGCAAATGTAAACGTAATTCTCGGGATCATTCCCAAATACAATCTCTATCACGTAGTCAAGGGCCATAAGAGCCTCAAGGACATCGTAATCCAGACTCCGGAAGGAGTGGATATCATCGCGGGGGCTTCGGGTTATTCCCAACTCGCGAACCTAAACGATACACAGAGAAACACCCTGATCAAAGGTTTTTCCGAATTAGACAATTATGATATCATGATCATCGATACCGGAGCCGGGATCAGTTCGAACGTGATCGGTCTTACACTTCCTGCGGACGACGTGATCGTCGTCACGACCCCGGAGCCGACTGCGATTACGGATTCTTACGGACTGATCAAAGCGATCGTATCCCAGAGTCGGGATAAGAATCTAAAGATGGTTGTAAACCGAGTAAGAAGCGCGATCGAAGGAAAAAAAGTCGCCGATCGAGTGATCGATATCAGCGGACAATTTCTCGAAGTCAAGGTGGAAAATCTCGGATTTATCTTTCAAGACGAGGAAGTGGAGAAGAGTATTCGGGAACAAAAACCGTATATCATCAATTCTCCGAAAAGTAAGGCGGCGGCTTGTCTGAATCGTATAACGTATTCCCTTTTGAATCAGGAGATGGAACCTCTGGAAGACGCCGGCATCAGCGGATTTTTCAAAAAATTCTTCAACTTTATGGACGTCCGAGAAAAAGAACTCAAAGACGACGAAGAATAGTCCTTGAACCTCCAGGTTTTATTTATCGCAGTTTTCGCAGTCATTGCGCTCATCGTCAGTCCGATCTGCGGATTTCTCGCAGGGAACCAAGTCGGTCATATCGTTTTAGTCTCCATTCTTTCCACCTTCGCTTTTGCAATTTTCGGTTTTGGAGTACATGCGATCTTAGAAATGAAAGTCCCCGAGTTCTTGGATTTTCTTTCCAATCTTACCGGAGAGTTTTCATCGGCTTCTTCCGGTGACGAAGGTTCTGGAGCCGCCGGGTTTCGGGATTATACAAGCCAAGCCGGAGATTCCGAGTTTGCAACCGCTTCCGCAGACGGTCCTTCCTCATCCGAAGTCTTTGCTTCTTCCACTCCGAAACGCCAGAAAAACGGTAACTTTGGAGATCATATCATGGTCGAAAATATAGCGATCAAAAACGAACCAAAACTGATGGCCGAAGCGATCCGTACGATGCTTGCAAAAGACGACATGGGAGAAAAGTAACAATTTCTTTCCTAAATACCGTTCAAAGCGGTCAAGAACTGCAATGAGACAAAAAACTGCTTGATTTCCCTGTTTTTGCCTCAAAAAATGCTATTGCAATTTTCTGAGAAGCTCGACACTTTAGAATGAAGGTCAAGGTTTTTCCAGATCCGAGCTTATGTCCAAAAAGTATGATAAATATAACCAGCAGGATGAGACGGAACTATGGAAATCCTATCGGGATACCAAAGATCAGGACATCCGAGCTTACCTCGTAGAGAAATATTCTCCCTTAGTCAAACACGTTGCGGGTAGAATCGCAATCGGGATGCCGCAGAACGTCGAGTTTGACGATCTTGTATCTTACGGAGTTTTCGGACTTCTCGATGCGATCGAAAAATTCGATCCGGACAGACTCATCAAATTCAAAACCTATGCGATGACTCGGATTCGAGGAAGTATCTTCGACGAACTTCGATCGATCGATTGGATTCCAAGATCCATCCGTCAAAAAGCAAAACAACTCGAACAGATTATCGGAATGTTGGAGAATAAAGAAGGCCAACAGGTGGACGACGAGGCCATCGCGAAAGAGTTGGGGATTTCGATGGAAGAATACAATACTCTTCTCACCAAGATCAGCGGCACCTCTCTCGTCTCCTTAAACGATATCTGGTTTCTCGGCGACGAAAACGACGAAGTTTCTTTTATGGAAACTCTCGAATCTCCGATGAACATGAATCCGGATACGATCATAGAAAAAGAAGAGATCAAAAACGTAATCGTAGAAGCTATCAAAACCCTCCCGGAAAAGGAAAAGAAAGTCATCGTATTATACTATTATGAAGATCTCACTTTGAAAGAGATTGGAGAAGTTTTGGAAGTAACCGAATCTAGAATTTCCCAACTTCACACAAGAGCGGTTTCTCGTCTGAGAAGCAAACTCGGCAAAGTGAAATCCGTAATCACCCGTAAATAAAGAATTTATTTACCAGGACAAAAATCTATATGGGTTCCCTGATTCCATTCTTAGAAGACCAAAGCCGGGAACTGGATCGAATCCAGAAAGAGCAGGTGGAGGTCTACGGGGATACTCTTGAAAATTCCCTCAAACTCGCCGCAAAACATCTTAAAAAACAAATCCACGAACTCGATTACGTGGTTCTCAAACGGGGAAAGAAAAAACTCTTCGGTCACGAACCCTGGCATATCCGGGTTTCGATTCTTCCGGAAGATAATTTCTTAGACGAACTCACCGAACTCGACAAAAAATTGACCGGAGGTTCCGGAAAGTTAGTTTCCAAGGATCTCAAAGAATTCATTCAACCTAAGGACAAGGACGGAAGATCTCTTGTTCAAATTTTCAGAAACGGAGTTTATCTTACCGTTTTCCCACCGTTAGGCGAAGGTCGTCGTGTGGAGATGGAGGAAGTGACAAAAAAACTTTCTCTAAAAGGTGTTTCCATAGAAGACGAAAAACTCATTCGCAGGCTTGTAAAGGATGCGAAAGGAGAAGCGGAGATGATCTCGGAACAAAAACCGAGACAGGGAATGGAAGCCAAGATGATCTTGGATATCACTCCCGATAAGATGAAAGCCAAGGTCACCATTCTTCCCCCAAGACCGGGAGGAAGAGATCTGGACATGAAAGACGTAGTCAATCATCTCAAAAACGCGGGAGTCAAATACGGATTCAAAGAGGAAGAGATTCAAAAAAGACTCGAAGAAGAATATTTTAATCAGCCCTTTCTTGCCGCGGAAGGCGATTATCCGATCAACGGAAAAAACGCTCAAATCATCTATCACGTTCGAACATCCAAAAACGTTTCTTTCCGAGAGGACGAATCGGGAAGGGTCGACTTCAAAGATCTCGATCTCATCGAAAACGTGGTAGTTGGTCAGCTTCTCGCGGAAAAAATTCCCGCAGAAAAAGGAAAATACGGACGAACTCTTTTTAACGAACTTCTTCCCGCAAAAGACGGAGTGGATACGGATCTCAAACAAGGAAAAGGGACGATTCTTTCGGAAGACAGAAGTAAACTCACCGCCGAAGTCAACGGCCAGGTAGTCTACGCAACCGGAAGATTGTCCGTGGAAACCGTCTACCGAGTTAACGGGGACGTCGGTATCAAAACGGGTAACGTCACATTCTTAGGTTCGATCGTGATTACGGGTAACGTGGAAGATAATTATTCCGTAAAAGCCGCGGGCAATATCGAAATCTACGGAACCGTTCAGAAGGCCAGAGTCGAGGCGGACGGCGATATCATCATACGCCAAGGAATCTCCGGAAGAGAAGAGGCTCATATCGAGTCGACGGGCGGAAACGTAATCGCAAAGTTTATCCAGAGCGCGACCGTAATTACGGAGAAAGACGTTCTCGTTCAGGAAGGAATTCTTCATTCTTTCGTAAGTGCGGGTGGAAAGATTCTCTGCAACGGAAAACGCGGACAAATTGTGGGCGGAACGGTGCGTGCATCCGAGTTGATCGGCGCCAGAAGTATCGGTTCCTCCGCAAACCCCGCGACCGAACTCGTGGTTGGGATCGATCCAAAAGTCCTCAAACAGATCGCAGACTACGAAGCAAAGATGCACGAGAGTCAGTCCAAACACGAACAGGTTTTTAAAAGTCTCAAGACCCTCCAGGCGAGAAAAGAATCGGATCCCGCTTCCTTTACCGAGGATCATCAGAACCAATTGGTGAAGATGCAGAAAGCGGTCGAGAAACTCGATTCCAGAATTAAGGAGTTCGAGACCGAAATCAACAATCTCAAAAGTTATATGGAGGAAAAGTCCTCTCACGGTAAGATCAGCATCGAAAAGGTCCTCTACGGCGGCGTAACGATGAAGATTCGAAACTCCGATTTTAAAACCCGGAACGAGATTAAGAACAAGACCTTTGTGGAAGAAAACGGAATGATTCGCCAGGTTCCTTACGAGGATCCAGATCCGGATAATAAAAAAGACTGGAGAAAAAAACGAAACCGTGGTAATTAAACCATAGGATGCGCCTCAGTGATACTCTTTTAGGCTATGGACAGGCTCCGGACATGATTCGGAGACAACAGGTGGAAAACCCTTTCACCATGCCCCATACGATCTCCGAAACGGCTCGGGTGGTAAAAGAGTACAACGATACCAGAAAATACGCGGTCGAATTGTACACCGACGTATTCTCCCTTTCTCCCGAATCCAGGGAAAGAATGGTTTCCGCTCGCAATCAGAAAATCGATCAGATCCGGGACAAACTCAAAACATACAAACCCGCGTCGGAAGGTCAGTCTGAATTGGTCACGTATTCTGCGGGCGGCGCAAAGGCGACTAACGCACCATCCAATCGAGGAAGAATCGAATTCTTCGCTTAATCTTATTTCCGTGGGAATGTTGTTGGAGACGGTTCCGGGGGAAAAGATATGGAGCTTTTTGCAGTTTTAGCGATCAACGCCGTCATTTCGGTGGTATTGTACTATACGATTACATCCAAGGTTACGGAGAGAATCCGGACTCACATGCTAAAAAAGATCAACGAAGAAATTCGGGATTTTGTGGACGAGTTGGAAACAGAATCGATGAGACAAGTGGATCTGATCGGTTCCCGAATTTTAACCTTTAAAGAAATGACTCTGAAAGCTGAAGAACTGGTCAAGAGGATCGAACAAGCCACGGCCCCGGGAATCCTCGATCCGATTCAAAAGGAAACTTCCGTTTTGAAAAACGATTCTTCCCCTTCCTACTTAGATTCTCAGTTTCAAGAAGCGCCGAAGGTTTTTGAAAAAAATCCGAATCCTCGCGTTTCCGGTTCCGTTCAACAAGGGATCGGAAATATCTATAAGGAGAATTTAGATCTGATCAAGGAAGAAGTCGAATTCGAAATTCCGAAATCACAAAAAGAGACTGTTGCACGGACCAATCCTTATTCTCAAAAGCCAGCGGTAAAAGTGCAAATTCCCAAAAAAGAAATTCCGGTTTCGAAAGGGAACGAAGCGGTAATTCCCGGTTCTACTTCCAATTTAGTTTTGGAAACGATCGGAAAGGGGGTAAGAAAGTTTTTTGGAATTCAAGAAATCAAAGCGGTTTCGGAAGAAGAATCCGATAGAAATGATTTCTTCCCCGGGACCAGAAATACTACCCTCGACATCTCTTTGAACGAAGATCCTTTTGCACCGGTCGCGGAAAATTCAAACGCGTTAGGCGGAACACCGGTCTTTAAGGACAATCTCAAATCGAAGGAATCCGATTTTGGAAGAATTCTCCAGGAGAATGTGACCGGTTACAAACCTCCGAAACCGGATTCCGCTAAAATTTCGGCGGAAGCGGCGTTGTTGGAAATCGGAGAAGACTCCACAAAAATCGAGAAAGTTGTTTTCCTTTTAAAAAGAAAATATTCTCATGAAGAAATTTCCGAAGTCCTGGATTTGGCGCTCGGAGAAGTGGATATCATAGAAAGATTCAGGTTAGACAGAAATAGGAGGTTCTGATGTCCCAGTTTAGCGTATTGAACGTAGGATTCGGGAATATCGTTCTGGTTTCTAAGATCGTAAGCATCATTCATTCGGATTCAGCGTCTGCGAAAAGAATTCGGAATGAAGCAAAAACAAACAACAGTTTGATCGATGCGACTCAAGGTAAAAAGACCCGTTCGATCATCGTGACCGACAGCAATCATCTGATTCTTTCCAATCTGAGAGTGGAATCTCTCACGAGAAGAATCGAGTCCCGCGATAATTCGATCGCATCCGAAGAGGAAGAACTAGACTGAATTCTCCCAAACTTTTTGTTCTCTCTTCCGTTGCCGGAGGAGGGAAGTCGACCCTGATTCAAAAACTGCGACAGAAACACCCGGAGATTTTGTTCTCCATTTCCTGCACGACTCGCGCACCACGCCCCGGAGACAAGGATGGTGTGACCTATCACTTTCTTTCCAGAGAAGAATTTGAAAAAGGCATCGCAGAATCCGCATTCTTAGAATACGCGATCGTTCACGATCAATATTACGGAACTCCCATTAAGTTTATAGAAGACGCTTTTCAAAAAGGAGCGTCCGTGATCATGGACATCGACGTCCAAGGAGCGAAGATCATCCAAGAGAAAATGCCTGAAAGAATCGTAACGATTTTTATTCTTCCGCCTAACGAAGAAGAATGGGAAAAACGTTTGCGCGGGCGTGGGACCGACTCGGAAGAAAATATTTTGAAAAGAATCAAAAACGGAAAAGCTGAACTGGCACGCCAAGACGAATTTAATTTTAAGATCGTAAACGACGATTTGGAAGCTGCTTTCAAAGAATTGGAGGAAATCGTTCTTACGAATTCGAAGTAAGCTTTTTGGAAAGTTTTTTTTGTGAAATTTTGTCGGAGTTCCGACGGGAAGTGTTGCAGAATTTTTTCTTGAAGAATTTTAATTTTCTGATATGGGTGGCTTTGTGGATTTTTCCCGCCACCTCTCCCCTCCACCCAAAATCAGCATAACCTTACCCACAAAGTGGACTGAATCTTTAAAAGAATCTGTCGGAACTACGACAATCCTCCGTGAAACGAAATCCCCGCCCTGTTTTTGGGTGGCGGGGCGGGTGGTGGGAGGCTCCGGGTGACTTTGCTCTATCATAAAATCAATATTTTGCAAGTAAAAAGTCTCGAATGTAGGAACTCCTACAAAAATTTTGATTGGATCGCCCTGATTCGAAATCGCTTTTTTAACTTGTGGGTAAGGTTATGCAAAATCAGGGTGGGCGCGCGTGATTTTTCGGCAAAGTCGTAGTTCCGACCGGGAGGTTTTTACGGAAGGACGTTTCCTCTTCAATCGGTTTTATGTTTCTAAGAAATTCCTTTCTGATAGCAAGCTCCCTTTTTTTCGTAACTTCCATTTCTTTAGGTGAAAAAAACATGAAGATGAAAGACTCTAAAGAATTTCTAAAACGTTTAAAAGAAATTCCGAACCTATTCCTGGAATCGAAAAAGTTAGCTGAAAAAAATTCTGTCACGGATCCATATCCTTATCTGGAAAGTCTTACAAAGGAATTTAGGGAGGCGAGAAAGTCTTACCAGATTGGAATCCCTTATCGACACATTGCGACTTGCTCCACTGGAGAACATCGATTTGTAGAGGTAAAATACGAAGTTTTTATCTTCGCCAAAGGTAAAGAACTGAAATTTTCAATTTTAGAAAGTAAACTTCACGAAATCGAAAAACATCGGGATCAGTTTTTTAAGGAAGAAGAGAAAATCTTAGACAACTTCCATCTGTGATTGTAAATCCGACCTTGATTCGATCCTGAAAATCGAGGAAGTCGAATTCTTATTTTTCCAAATTCTGTTTTGAGTCGAAAACCTAAGTCGTTTTTTTATTTCGAATCGGTCTTTCTACGTTATCTGCAATCGGGTGAATCGACTAAAATAAAGGGCATCGAAGTCGCGACCCCGTTCGCTTTGAGTTCGCGGTCCTTGAGATAAAATCCGCAAACCGAAACGGAACTTCCCACCTGGACGTTGGAAATCAAGGACGGAGAATCCGAATCTAACGCGACCGGTTTTCCGGAGAAATAAACCACAAAACGAATCGAGTTTCCTTTGTATAAAATTTCGGAAACGGTTCCCGCGATTTGGATCGTCTTTCCGAAGGCTGCGGATGGATTGGAGACTAATTCGTATCCGCTAACTTTCGGAGGAGGCGAGTTTTTTTTCTTTCCTAAAACCGGAAGTGTTGCCAAAAGAAAAAAAATACAAAGAAGAATTAGAACTTTATGATATTGTCTCATCGTTTACTCCGTTTATGGATTTGTTTCGACCGCGTCGTCGGGAATTCCGGGTGTTTTGATTCCGCCCGATCTACTCAGCCATTTGTTAGTGATCATAGCTCTTCTGTCCGCCGGAAAAAGAGTCAAAAGATAAGTCGTGATCGTGGGCCTTCCGTCGTCTTCCGCATCCTTATCCATCTGAATAAAGACGTCGATGATGTCTCCGTCCGGCCAGTTTAAAAGCATTCCGACCGCCGAATCGGGAGGCATGTTCCCAACCTTATCCGCGAGAACTTTGACCAGCTTCTGACGACTGTTCTTTTCCGCTTCGGTGGATTTCATGTCCTTCTCTTTTGTGATAAGGCCTTTTCTCATCTCTTCGAGTTTTTCCATCTCGGCTTCGAGTCTTGCTTTTTCGGTGAGGAGTTCGGCTTTTCTTTTTTCCAACTCGTCCAATTCTTCCGCGAAACGTTCTTGTGCTTTCGTAAATTCCAATTTTTGAAGTTCGGAAGGGGATTCGCTGTCTTGATTTACGAGACCCGGTTCCTTTCTGAGGAAAGGAAAAATTTCGGATGCGTTGATGATTTGAAAGTAATCAAAAACAAAAAAACCGATTCCCAAGAGGAAGAAGATAAGAAGAACCAGATAGATTGCTCTTGCTTTGTCGCTTAACGATGCCATATTAAACCTTTAGGTCGATCCGGTTCCTATTGATCTTATTTTCCAATTGTTCGGCCTTTTCTTGAAAATCGGTAATTTTTCTCTGAAGGCTAAGCATAGAATCCGGAGGAACCGAAGAATTTCCCGATGTCGCGTTCAAAATTTTTTGAAAAAACGACTCATTTTTTGAATCGTTCGTAGAGCTTTTTAAGCTCTGAGAGCCCTGCGTCGTCGTTTGCACTTTCAGGGTTTGTTCCCGTATCGAATGTAAAGATTCTCGGAGGCGGTTCAGATTGAGTGGATTCATGGATTTCTCTCCATTGGATGGATTTTAGCTGATTGTAATGTTCTTCGAGCTCGAACTTTTCTTTTTTGAAATAGAGCTTTCTATATTGTTTGTATTGATTGTCTTTTAGAATTTCCAGGATCTTTCGATCCTTCTGAGCAAGAATCAACTCTGTTCTTTTGGAATCGAGCTCGGGCTTTTTTTTATCGATATCCGATTCTAAATTCTCATTTTGAGTGATGAGAGAACGAATATAACCTTGGTGCAATTGATAGTCCCGTAAAGACGCTCCGCGAAGAGAATAAGATTCTCCCGTGAGGAGATCGATCTGTTTCTCATTCTCCAGAATCTCGTTTCGAATCTGATTGATTTCACCCGCGACGAGGGAGAATGCTTTGAGTTTTTCGTCTTCCTTTTTCTTTCTAAGATTGAGGACGGGTTCTAAATTGAATGCAAAACGTTTCAAAGGATTAGAATTCCTCGTCTTCTTGTTCTTCTTCTAAGATTTCTTTGAGGCCTTTGACGGCTTGTGCAAAGGTGCTTCTTTCCTGGATCCTTTGTTTTAGATAACGATCGATCTTGTCCTTTTTTCGGATCGCCATATCGACTCTTGGATCGGAACCGGAGACGTAAGCGTTTAGACGAATCAATTCTTCAGCTGAGTTATAAACGCTGATGAGTTCTCGAATCATTCCCGCTCTTAAGTTTTGATCCTCCGGTGCAATTCTTGCCATAACCCGGGAGAGAGAAGCAGGGACGTCCACGGCGGGATAATGATTTCTTTCGGCGAGTTTTCGA
The DNA here is from genome assembly GCF_016918785.1 of Leptospira ainazelensis. Classification (GTDB taxonomy): domain Bacteria; phylum Spirochaetota; class Leptospiria; order Leptospirales; family Leptospiraceae; genus Leptospira; species Leptospira ainazelensis. Next base: position 12,394 of record NZ_JAFFPT010000073.1, read on the forward strand.
CTGAGGATAATATGTCCGTCGATATAACCCCGAACCGCATCGGCAACGGGGTCTTCCATTTCGTCGGCTTCGGTGAGGACTGTGTAAAAGCCCGTAATCGTTCCTCCGGATTTAGAAGTTCCGGAACGTTCTACTAATTTTGCAAGTTTGGAAAAGACGGAGGAACTAAAACCTCTTGTGATGGGAGGTTCGTGATTTGACGCTGAAATTTCCCGATTGGCTTGGGCGAATCTCGTCAAAGAATCCATCATAAGGTTTACGTGTTTTCCTTGGTCTCGAAAGTATTCCGCGATTGCGGTTGCGAGGAGGGCGCAGTTGACCTGTTCCATCTTGGGAGAATCGGACGTTGCGGCGAGGACGACGGATTTCTGAAGTCCTTCTTTCCCGAGATCCAATTCTATGAATTCGTTTACTTCTCGTCCGCGCTCTCCGACGAGCGCGATGACGTTAACGTCCGCGTCCGTGTAACGGGCTATCATTCCTAAAAGGCTGGACTTACCGACGCCGGAACCGGAAAAAATTCCGACACGTTGTCCTCTTCCTATGGTAAGAATTCCGTCGATTGCACGAACTCCGGTCATAAGAATATCTCGAATGATCGGTCTATCGAGAGGATTGGGAACCTCTGCATCCGGTGGACGTTCTTCCTTTGTGATAATATGACCTTTTTTATCGATCGGTCTTCCCACTCCGTTGAGAACCCGACCTAGGAGTTCTTTTCCTACAGGAATGGAGAGTTTACGGCCGGAAGAAAAAACAAAGGCTTCGGGATAAATACCTTCCACCGGTCCGAGAGGCATGAGAGTATAGACGTGCCCTTCAAAGCCGACAATCTCGCACTGGAGATAACCTTCCTTTCCGCTTTTCTGAACGTCCATGAGTTCGCCAATTTTAGAATCCGGAGGGCCCTCCGAATAAATAACATTTCCTGAAACACGAATTACCTTTCCCGATTTTCGGATCGTCTCCGTGCGATCCATGATCAGGAAGTATTTGGACATTACGTCGATTTTCTCGTGAAATTTTTTTTCAATCATAGAAAGACCGGAATTAATCTCTTGGTATCTAGGAATTGTCGGAAAGTCAAGTATCTATGTGAAAATAAAAGAATTATGTCTCTAAGGAAAGAAAACGACTCTGAGATGAATTCGTGATTCTTTCGGGAGAGATTCTTGTCGGAGATACGACGATTTTCTGTGGAAGTCGCGCGCCCCACCCTCGTTGGGTGGTGGAGGCGGGTTGGCGGGGAAAAATCGGTGGAATTTCCCTTAGCACAAAAAGAGCAATTTGTAAAAGCAAAAAAACGAGCGCTCTTTTTGTAGGAGTTCCCACGAGGTTTCACATTCTCTTTGCCAGTTGGAAATAGGCTCACAAATCTCCTTTTCCACAAAGTAGATTTTAAATCGCAAAAGTAGGAACTCACACAATCCGTAAAAGACAGCCTTAATTTCACTGAACACCTCCACTTCTTCCAACCTTTTCGGCATGCTGTGGGAACTCCTAAAAAAAGAAAAGATCTCCCGGAGAACCCGGGAGATCGATAAGAAGGGAGAAGAATGTCTTGGTTAAAAACAGATTCAGAAAAAAGAGAAAGAGAGGAAGCTCCAAAACTTCCCTCGAATAATTTCCTATTTTTAGATCGGCTCCGCATTTCGAATTGCTTCCTCGATTTCTTTGAGCTGAGTGGAAATTCTCGCGTCGATCGCTCCAACGTCGGTCTCGATGATAACTCCGCCTCGATCCACCCGCGAATCTTCGTAGATATTGACCTTGCGAAGAGATTCCATAAGTTTGATGAGTTCGTCCTTGTGCGCCGTCGTGAGTTCCAAGTCTGCGAAGTTGACTCGGATGTCCACGCGGTCTCTGTCCTTGATTCTCTTTAAGGCTTCTCTAATATTGTTGAGAACGATTTCCTTTCTCTCTATAATTTCGTCTTTGATGACCTTACGAGCGATGATCAAAATCATTTCGACCATCTGTTTTTCGGAGGCCTGGATGATCTCTTCTCGAATGTCGATCGCCTTACCGACGATCGTTCCCAAACGGTCGATAAGCCTTCTGACTTCTCCCTGACCTTTTTTGAAACCGACTTCTCGTCCTGCGTCATATCCTTTGAGATAGGCCTCGTGTTCAATCTCCGCGACCTTCATCTCGGCTTCCTTGATCATTCTCTCGACTTCCATCTTTGCGCGGTCGAGAATCTGTTCCGCTTTTGCCTTGCCGGTATCTTCTTCTAATTTAACTTTTTCTTTGGAATCCTGGATCATCTGAAAGGCGCGTTTGCGTCCTTCTTCTTCGATCTCTTCCGATTTTCTTCTCGCGTCTTCGAGAAGTTTACGAACCTGTTCTTCGTTTTCTTCCCGATAACGACTCAGTTCGGCTTCAATCTCTTCGATCGAAGGTCCCTGATATTGTTCGATGATATTCCCTTCTTGGTCTACCTCGAACTCTTCGGCGTCCTCGTCTCTGTGAAACTTTTTGTATTTATCAGGAATTGCTAATTCTACCTGATCTTTGATGTCTGCGATTTGAATCGGTTTAAAGACGAGTTTGGCCATCGGTTAAGTCGCTCTCCAAAATTTGATACTTCCTTCTTCGATCTCTTCCCTGAGTCTCTCGAGAATTCCATTCTGAGCCGTCTCCATCTCCGCAAGGCTGATCGGACCCATGGAATCCGATTCCAGACGAATCGAGGCACTCAATGCCGGTTCTAATTTTTCAAGAATCCGGAGTTGGATTTCCGTCTCCGTACCTTTGAGTGCACAGGCGAGAACGATCGGATGAAAGGAAGAGAAGAACCTGTTCAACGGTTCTCTTTCCAAGAATAAAAGATCCTCCATCCGAAAGAAGTGTTCAATTATATTTTCGGCAAAACCAGGTCTCTTCTCGCGGATTCGATCAAAGATTTTTTGAGAATCTCCCGGATTGAGTCTTCCCAAAAGGTCCGCAGCCTTTTTTCCCCTCTGATTTCGAGTCGGAAGGCTCTTTTCTTCGAGCGCTAAGGCCTCAAGTTTGAACTTGAGAAAACGCTCCAGACGATTCTTCTCGTATTCGCTGGAAAGGTCGAGATCGTGAATTTGAATCAGGATTTCTTCCTTCCGGGATTCCGGAAAGTCGTTTAACACCGAGGCGGCCGCGTCCGGTTCTCCAAAACAGAGAACCAAGGCGATCATGTCCGAATTCTCACCCGAGACGATCCTGGAAATTTCTTCCGCGTTTTTTGTCTTTAGCTCTTGTAAAAGATCTCTTTCTTCTTTTTCTTCTCTGAGGAGGGCTTCCAGTTCTCGGATCAAGTTGAGACTTTCCGGATCTATATTCTCCTCTTTCTGGATTTTAGAAAGAGACCCCAAGAAGGAAGAGAGAATCTCTCTCTCTTCTTTGGAATCGGGTTTTCCCGTTTTGTGAAACGTCTCGAGAAGTTTCCCCGTCGTCTCCGGACCTAAGTGACGGTAGACTTCCGGAGGGAGATGTTCTCCCAGAATCCGGAGAAGGCTTCCCGCTCTATTCTGTCTGGAGGACAGGGAATTCATCAGCTTGCTTCCTCTTCAGAGAGCCAAGTGCGGAGAAGTTGCGCGACTTCTTCCGGTTTTTCCCTTGCGAGGTTGATCGCGTTTTCGAGAAGTTCTCTTCGATACTTTTCGTCGAGTGAGAGTTCGACTTCCGCTCCGCCTTCGTCCATCACTCGAAGGGCCGCTTCTCTCATCATCTGTTGTTGAGCTGCGAGTTCTTCTTCTCTGAGTCTTCTTCTTCTTGCGATCTCTTTTTTAACCGCTCTGTAAACCAGGATGCTTACGATCAGGAGAAGAATGATGATCAAGGATGCGATGATCATTTGGCGGATCGCCTTTTGTTTGCGGAGTTCTTCGTCTTCCGCCGCAAACTGAGCCGATCTGTCTTTCGGAATCGTGATTACTGAAATCTGATCGCCTCTTGCCTTATCGAGTCCGACTGCGGCTTCGAGGTTTTTACGAATCTGTCTGAGTTCGTCGTCGGAGATGGGAACGTATTTGCGTTCGTATCCGGTTCCGTCTTCTTTCTCTTTCTTTTCCCACATTCCGTCGATCACTACGGAGAGGTTGATCTTTTCGACTTTCCAAGGTTGTTTTTGAACTTCGGAAACTCTTCTGTTGAATTCGTAATTGTTGATGTTTTCGGATTTGCTATATTCGGATTTTTGATAGTCGGTGTCTTTGTAGCCCGGAGGAATGTTAGGTTCGGTTCCGGCTGGTCCGTCCGGTGTGAAACCTCTTCCTTTAAAATCTTCTTTTGTTTCCTTGGAGGAAACTTTCAAAGAATAACCGTCCACGAGTTTTAATTCCGAATAAGGAGTATTTGGGTTATCGGGAATCGCAACAACGGGAGACACTGAGTTGTCTTTAAAGGATTCTTTGTCCCAGTTTAAGTTGTATTCAAAACGAGTGATATCGACTCTTTCTTCGCCGCCGAGCAACCAACGAAGGGTGTTTCTCATGTCGATCAATCTCTGGATTCTTTGTTCTTCTCCGATTCTTAACTTTTCTTGAACGATTCTAAGTTCGAGTCTTTCCTTTTCCAGGTCTTCTTCGAAGTCGCTGATGATCTTTCCGTCCGCGTCCGCGACGCTTACGTTTTCCGGTTTTAACTTAGGAACGGCTCTGGAGATTAAGTTTACGATCCCTTTGACTTCTTTTCTGGAAAGGGATTCCACACCCGGAATGTAATGGAGAATTACGGAAGCTTTAACAGGCGATGCGTTTGAGCTAAAAAGTTCGTCTTCGGGAAATGCGATGTTGACGTATGCCTTGTCAACCGAACGAAGTGTCATCAAGGATTGTTCGATGGCTCCTTTGAGAGCTCGATACTTTTTGATGTCCTTGTCAAACTGGGTTTCCGTGAATTTATCTACGTTAAAAAGTTCCCAGCCTTGAACCCCCGCGGGAATCAAATTTTCCTGCGCGAGTTTGGTCACGATCTCTTGTCTCTGTTCCGGGTCTACGGTTACTATGCTTGTATCCGAGGTTCCGTAAGGATATCCAAGTGAATCCAGTTTTTTTGTGACCTCGGCGAAATCTTTGCTCGTGAGGTCTTTGAAGAGGACGACTCGGTTTTTTTGCAGAGAAATCGTAGAAAGGATTCCGATCGCTACGATGACGGTTAACGCGACTCCTCCGAGGATGAGCTTTTTGGTCGTGTCCAGGGTCGTGAAAAATTCCCGAACGTTATTAATGATTTTCTGCAACTGCTCTGGCATAGCGGATCTCCACCGAATTTACAATACGGGACATAATCAAATATCGGAAAGAAAGTACAATCCCTTTTCAAATTTTTTTAGAAAATTTTAGATTGGTACACAGATGTTAAGCGTAGCGAAAGCGTTGCATTCGGCATTTTGAATGTGTTTGTGAAACGTGTTTGTGTACTCAATCTTTGAGTAGTGGTTTTTCTGGAAAATTTTGAGATATAAATTTGGAAGAGGGGATTAGTGATTACATTAGAATTCAATGAAATACGAATTTGCTCCTTATTAAGAGAATCGAGGGATCCAAAGAATTGTTTTCTTTGAAGATTTCCTTTTTAAGAATGGAATTTGAAAATTATACGCCGTTTTTACGTGTAGTGTGGATTTTCTGATGCAGGAGTTTTTGCGAAGAAGATTTTTTGAGGACTAAAACTACAAGGCCCGATATTTCGATTTTTTTTCTTTAAAATTTTAAACTTCCTCAGCTGGAAATGTCTTAAAGGTGCAAGGGGATCTTAAAAAGCGCGGAGTTTGTGTTTTGATTCGAACGTAAAGGGTTCGTCCCATGCCAGTCTGGCGCTAATAAAAGATAGCGACGAGTTTCACAAAAATGTGGGAACTCCCATGAGAATTTATCAAAATTGGTCTGTTGCGAAGGCGCCTAAACCGATAGAGACGTAATCTGTGGGAACTCCTGCGTTTTAATCGACCAATCCGGAGAAAAATTATAAAAGTCAGAATGAAAGGGCCCTTGTAATAGCTCCTACAAATTTCCTACTAAGTTTTAGACTGAGATCTAACAGAGAATTTATACCCCGGCCGATTTGTTTGAGACCTTTCACTTCCTTGAAAATTATTTTTTTCCAGTTCTATATTCAAAAAGAGAATCGATATTCTTAATCTCCGCCGTTTCGTTTAAAAAAGAACTGCAACAACTTGCGAACCTGTGTCGGAGAAAGTCCATTCCCGAAAAATTCTCCATCCACCCAGATTTCGAAGTGAAGATGAATGTTGTCCGTTGTGCCCTTGGCTTCTTCCACCAAACCCGAGTTACCGACTGTTCCTAGGCTTTCCCCTTGTTTGATTTTACTTCCCACTCGAACGTTGTTTTTGATCGAAGAAAGATGATTGAAACTCGTCATCACTCCGTTTCCGTGATCGATCCAGACCTGTCTTCCTCCGAAATCTTTTTCCACATACGTTACAGTTCCTTTATGCGATTGTGCGGTATGATATTCGTAATCGGCAAGCGTCATAGGAGAATACGAATGATCCGCGCGTACGACGATCCCGTCTCCCGGAGCCACCGCTTCGTCTTCAAAGGTTAGATTACGAATTTGACCTTCTATATCTTTTTTTTTGTATATATCAATTCCCTTATGCACTCCGTTTCGATAGACCCGAGGGGCGTTTGGAAGTTGAAAATCAAACGTGGGAATGAGTCCGCCGGTCACGGGAAATGAATATCCTCTGAGACGATTTTCGATTCCGTTCAAAAGTTTCTGATTGAGAAAAAGTTTTAGATCGCTGATTACTACGCCGCGTTCGGTCGTATTCGGAAAAAGAATTCTTACCACGGAAGCGTCCAGACTTTCGAGTTTGTGAAAATTGACGAGTTCCACTTTTTCATTCGTAAGAATGGTTCTCCATTCGTCACGGATCAAAACCTGAATCTCGTATTTTTTTACGGCTCTCTCTTTTCGAAAAAGAGGAACCGTGATTTCAAGACCGTTCATCAGACGTTTCGAACCGAAGTCCACGATGATCCATTCGTTTCCCGGTTGATTGGAAGAATACCAATGTGTCTGTTGATCGGAATCAAAAAGATTAAAACCTCCATATTCGGCTGAAAATGCGGAGGATACGGAATAACTAAACGGCGCGGTCGTCCATCTTCCAAAGTCGATAAAGTCCACTTCGGACCCGAAGTTTCCAAAATTGGGAGCGCCTACGATCGACGCTGTGGAAAGTAGAATCAAAAAAAATATTTTTGATAAGCGAATTTGATATTTGTAAATTATGAAATTCTTATACATGAAACGGCTTGCCGGGTGTCGTTTTGAGATGTTTTGCGGTTTCGATTTCCCAGGAATCCAAAAAACCGGAGCTTTTTTGCGTAAGATCCGGTCTGAGCGCGATCGGATCTCCGTTTTTATCCGCGTATAAAGCTCTTCTTCCAAAAAATCTTCCACTCGTTTCTTCTTTCCAGGGCTTCTTTTCTCCGTTTCCCCTCATCTTCCAGGCTAGAAGCGAAGAATCGCAGAGTTCTTTGAGTTCTTTTGGATCCACCGAGATTCCGTGATCGGGTCCGTCCAAATTCTTATCCAACGTAAAATGTTTTTCGATCATAGTCGCTCCCAGCGAAACGGCGCTCGTCGCGGCGACACTTCCCCCGGTATGATCGGAAAATCCGATCGGAAACGCATAAAGATTTTGGAATGTTTCTATGATTCTCAGATTGGCCTTTTCGGGAGGAGTCGGATAGAGGGAGACACAATGTAAAAGACAAAGTTGGGTCGTTCCTTCCTCTTCCAAAAAAGAAACGGCTCGGTTGACTTCAAAAAAATCCGCGGCGCCTGAAGATAAAATTACGGGAAGTTTTGTTTTAGCCGTCTCTCTCAAAAGAATCTTGTTTGTAACGTCCCCGCTTGCGATCTTGATCGCGGGAACTTTCAAACTTACGAGGAGTTGAAGGGAACTCACGCAGAGGGGAGTGGAAAAAAAAATCAATCCTTCGTCTTCCGCAGCCTTTTGAAATTTTCTGTGCATTGCTTCCGATAGTTCATATTTTTTGAATATATCCACGAGGACTTTCGCGTCCGGATTCGCGACGTCTATAAATTCTTCAGTTACATAGGATTGAAACTTCACGGCTTGGACTCCGGCTTTTTTGGCGGCGGCGATCGTTCGTTTGCCGATCTCTTCGTCGTTGTTGTGATTGAGTCCGATTTCGGCGACGATTACGGGAGGGTGTTCGTTTCCGACGATCACGTTATTTGAGATTGAGAATTCTTTTTGAAATGTCATGGTTTACTTCGTTTTCTAATTTTTTGGCGGATATATAAGATTTCGGCTCATCAGCTCATAACTTAAGTTCCAAAATGATTTTGCTTTGATATGATACGATTCGCATTTTACGGGATTGTTTTTACATTCTTCGGTTTCTCCGATTCGAGGCGTGATGGAAAAGGAAGAATTTCGGATCTTATCGGTAAAACTATAAAAGATCCAGTTGTCTTCGATCCAACCGAAAAGATTCCCGAATGCAAAATAGGCGGTTCCTCCGCTTAGCCCCGGATCCAAGAGGTCTCTTCCCATCGCCGAAAATCGAACCTTCTTTCCGACGATTCCAAGGATGGTTGGAATGACGTCGAGTTGAGAGGAAATTCTTGAATCCATCCTGGGAGTGATTCTTCCGGGAGCATAGATCAAGAATGGAATGTTCCTGTCTTCGAAGTAGTCTAGGTTTCGATGGTGCGCGTGATCTCCCACAAAGACAAAAATTGTATTCTTAAAATACGGAGCCTTTCTTGCCTTTTGTAAAAAAGAATAAATCGCCTCGTCTGCATAGTGATAGACGTTGAAATAGTCCGCTTCCTCAAGCTCATTCGAAAAAACTTTGTCGCTCGGGTTCGGCGTTTGATAAGGATAGTGTGTCGTCAGGGTCAAGGTTACGGCGAGGAAAGGGGATTTCTGAAGCATTAGGGTTTCATGAAGTTCGCTTAACAAATCACCGTCGTAATAACCCCACGGGCCCGGTTTGTATTTTTTGAGGCCGTCGAAATGTTCCTGACCTATAATCGTGTCGAATCCCCAGTGCGGGAAAAGAAAGTTCATGTTGTCAAAACCCACGTCTCCTCCGTGAACAAAGAGGGTTTGATAGCCGATCGATTTTAATACGGTTCCCAGTCCCCCGAAACGACTGAGAACGAGGGGACTTCTAACGACCGTCAATCCGGGACCGTCCGGAATTCCGGTTAACGTGGATAAAAGACCGTTGGTGGTTCTTCCTCCACTGGCAAAAAATGATGTAAAGTAGACACTTTCTTTAACGAGTTCTTCGAAATGGGGCGCTACTAACTTTCCCTCGGGGCGAAAACTTCCGTTCGAAAATGCGTATTTTCCGGTCCAGCTTTCCAGGAGAATCAAAACGATGTTAGGCGGTTTTTCAGGATTTTTTTCTTCCGTTTCACGAAGAAGAGGATACTCCCGAGAGATGAATTTTGCTCCCGGATATTGAATCTCCTTTTTTACGGTTTCGATCGCCTGCGCATACGGGACGACCAAGTTGGGAGGAATGGATTGATTTTTTAAATCCATGATCGAAGTAAAAACTCCGTTGAGGGCCAATTGGTTTATTAGATGAGTCTTCGACGTCATCGCGTCGCTCGGCCTCAAGGGTCTGGGCTGAAATCCGCCACGAATTAATAAGAAGATAAGAGGCGGAATATAGAGAAGTTGAAAAAGTTCTTTTTTTCGAATTTCAGGAATATAAACATAGTATGATTTTTGAATATATCTAACGGTTGTGAGAGGAAGAGCGGTGACGATGAAAATCGTCGAGACAAAGGCCAAAATCGGATTCCCAACAAAAAAAGATTTGAGAATCACAAAAAATTCTACACCTAAAAATACAAATCCTTCGTAACCCAGGTGTTTGTTTGTTTCTCCGAAATAGAGAATGTCTCCCACGAGGTGGGCGATGGCCCAGAAAAAAAGAAGAATCGGACCGAGTCCCCAGAAAAGAGTATAGATCCTCCATCGATTGAGAGGATGCAACGCGGAAAGAATCAAAAAAGGTCCGAGGAGCATGGCGCAAACGGAAAGGTCGAATCGGATTCCTACTAAAAAACTGAGGATAATTTCCGAAAACGGAGCTGATTCTATTTTGGAAAAAAAAACTCCCAAAAAAAAGAGTCTGTAGACTAGGAAAAGAATCAGAAATCCCGAGGTGTAGGCCGAGAAAATCCTGAGATTTAAAGGCAATTTTTTAAACATCGATCCGATTTAGGAAAACAAATTCCAGGTCTGAAAAACGAGAAAAGAAACGGTATATGCTAAAATTGTCATGTATCCAAAAAGAAACAAAGGCCAGAACATGGAATTAGTTTCTTTTTTTACGACCGCGAGTGTGGACATACACTGACAGGCAAACGCGAAAAAAAGGAGTAAACTCACCGAATTTCGTAGTCCCCAAACCGGTTTTCCATTTTCATCGACGTCTTTTCGAATCGCTTCCTTGAGATCGTCTTCCGATTTTTCTCCTCCGACTCCGTAGATGATGGAAAGGGTCGATACCATAACCTCTCTCGCGGCAAAGGAAGTGATGATTCCGATTCCCATCTTCCAGTCAAAGCCGATCGGTTTTAAAACGGGTTCCATAAATTTTCCCATTTCTCCCGCGTAGGATTCTCGAATCTGGATTTTTTTTACTTCCGATTCGGTTGAGTTCGGAAACTTCGAGGCGTCGATTCTCGGATAGTTTGCGAGGAACCAAAGAAGAATAGAGATAAAAAGAATGAGTTTTCCCGCCGTGCTCAAAAACGCTTTCAATTTTTTGAATACTGTAATTCCTAAACTTTTGAGAGAAGGGGTGTTGTATGCGGGGAGTTCCATCAAAAAGTAAGAAGAATCCGATCGAAAAAAAGTCTTTTTAAAGACCAGAGCGGCGAGCATCGACGCGATCATTCCGAGTAGAAAAAGTCCGAGAAGCGCCAATGCCTTTATGCTGAAAATTCCCCAGACCGCGCCGGCGGGAAAAACCGCACCAATAACGAGGATGTATACCGGATAACGCGCCGAACACGTGATAAGCGGCGAAACAAGAATGGTTGTGATCCTGTCGGCTTTATTTTCGATCGTCCTTGTTCCCATGATCGCAGGAACCGCACAAGCCGCCGAGGATAAAAGTGGAATAAACGATTTTCCGGAAAGACCGAACTTACTCATAAAACGGTCCATCACAAACGAAGCTCTCGCGATATAACCCGTCTCTTCCAAAATTCCGATAAAGAAAAACAAAAGACTGATCTGCGGAATAAAAACGAGGACGGCTCCGACTCCTCCGATGATCCCTTCTTGTACGAGCGATCGTAACGGACCTTCCGCAAAATAAATTCCTACAAAAGTTCCTACGTTCTGAACGTTTGACTCGATCCAGTCCATCGGAACTTCGGACCAGGTGAACAAAGCTTGGAATACGAGAGCCATGATTCCCAAAAAGGAAAGAACTCCCCAAAAAGGATGAAGAAGAATCCGATCCACTCCGGAAAGGAGGCTTTCGTTGTTAAGCGAAGTTCCCGAGATCGCAGAACCCAAGACTTTTTTGATATAGATCGATTTTTGGGTCAGTTCTTCCAGATAGGTAAACTTCAGTTTTGTTTCCGCAAGCCGTTCTTTTACAAACGTTTGCGATTTTTCCGGAAGGAGGGAAAGACCGGGGAGCCCTTTTTGTAAGGTTTCTCCGGAAAGTTCTTTGAGCGCGTTTATCAAAACGAACTTTAGAGAATTGGAATCTTCCGAAGAGAATGATTTTAAAAGACGATGGACGAATTTTTCGCGCTCGTTATCCCACTGAAAGGATTTGATCGGAAGACGAAACGCGCCCGGAGAAACAAGAAGACTTTTTAGCTCCTTGATTCCTTCCCCTTTTTTCGGATTTACGTATTGAAATAAAATTCCGAATTCACGCGAAAGGACGTCGAGATCAAGACTGACCCTTTTTTTTTCCAGAACGTCTCTCATCGTCACCGCGACCAAAACGGGAACGTTCAATTCTAAAATTTGAAGTAAAAACTGAAGGGATCGTTCCGCAAGAGAAGCGTCCATTACAAAAAGAATCCGGTCTCCTTCTTCGTGAGCAATCAAAACGCGACTTGTGACTTGTTTGTCTTCCGCGTTTCCGCCGAGACTAAAGGCGCCCGGAAGGTCCAAAACCTTTAGGGAATTTTCTCCGTGTCCTAAAATCCCTTCCGCTTTTTCCACGGTTACGCCGTGATAGTTTCCGGTTTTTTGTCTAAGTCCTGTTAGGCGATTGAAGAGGGTAGTTTTACCGCAGTTCGGATTGCCCGTCATTAAAACCCGGGATGTTTTCGAATTCGTGTCTACGTTAGAATGACCCATTTTTGACGTCTCCTATTCGGATCAATGCGGCTTCTCCTTCTCGGATCGCAATTTCGACTTCGCCCGCCCTAAGGATAATTTTTTTTTGAGATTCGTATCTTTCCAATACGAGAACCTTCACTCCCGGCAAAAGTCCGATGTCTAGGATGTTTCGAAAAAGATCTTCTTTGTCGGGTTCGTGGACGAGAGATACGATCGAGGCTTCTTGACCTTTTTTCAATTCGTTTAACAAAATGGTCATATCAGAAATTTTTCTCGGTCTCGGATGAGATCGATATCGGGAGCCATCGTCTTTACGTATCGATCAAAGTATAATATCTGTTTGATCAGAAGTCCGAATTCTTTCGGAATTTTGAGCCCGTTGCGAAGGGAAATTTCACGGAACTCGAAAAGGATCGCGTTTAATTTTTTATCGTCGAGAGATTCCAAATCTCCCATCTGAAGTTTCATCACCATTTCCGTCATACGCGAGAAAACCGCTTCCAAATCCTTGGAAAGTTTTTTCTCGTCGATTCCCTTCGCCGTGGAATCCATCTGGATCAAACCTTTCGCGATTTTTTCGGTTCGATTGAGGCTTAAGCCCTCTAAAAAGATCATCAGGCCGTCCCAGACTCGAGGCGAAATTCTTCCCACGATTCCGAAATCGATAAAACCTACGGTTCCGTCCCGAAGAATCATTAGATTTCCTGCATGTACATCCGCGTGAAAAAAACCGTTTCTCGCAAGAGTGGAAAACCAAATTTCCAGAGCCTCGGTCAGGGTTTTTTGAGGATCGGAAGAATATCTTCGGATCGATTGTTCGTCCGTGATGGGCGCCCCGTAAAAACGTTCCATCGTAAGAATTTTTTTCGTCGAAAGTTCCCTGTAAACTTTCGGAACCCTCGCCCTGGTTTCTCCCATAGAAAGAAGTTCTCTTTCAAATTCTTCTATGTTATCGGCTTCTTTATAAAAATCAATTTCTTCTAATATAGAGCTCTGGAACTGTTCGACCATATCGGAGATTCCGGATTTGCTGAGACCCGGCGCGAACCTTTCAAAAAGAACGGAGGCAAAGTAGATCAGATTCAAATCAGCCGACAATGTGGCTTCTATATCCGGTCTTTGGACCTTGATTACGACGTCGAGTCCGTCTTTTGTAACGGCAGCGTGCACTTGTGCGATGGAGGCGGAGGCGATTGGGATCGGTTCGACGCTGTAAAAATGATCGGTGAGTTGACCGCCGAGTTCTTTGCGGATGATTTTTTCGATCGAAGAATAGGGGATCGGACGGATCGAGTCCAAACATTTTTGCATTTCGTTTACAAACTCGTCGGGGAACAAAGAAGGAGCCGAAGCGATAAACTGACCTAATTTGATATAGGTGGCCCCGAGGTCTTCAAAGGCTTCCCTGAGTCGGATGGGAAAGGTTTCCAAAGAACCTCCGCCCAAAGCGAGATCTTTTAAGAGAAGAAGGGTTTTTGTAGAGAATACAAAACCGCTGTTTAAGATACGGGAGGCACCGCCAAAACCCATTTTCAGGGAATCAAAAAATCCGGCCATATTCACAAATGTTTTGAACTTCCTTTCAAAAGACAACTACAGAAAGGAGGCTTAAAAAATGGGCGTTGTCTGCGAGAGGAAACCGCTTTTTTGTTTACGAACGAAGCCAAATTCTGATTATGACTAAATAAAATACACCTCCGCGGGCGTATCTTCTCTATGAGTAGCGATTCAGTATTACTTCAGGAACTCGATAAACTTGAACTCAACGACCTGAAGAAAGTCGCCACCCTCTGGAATCTAGCCAAACTTCCCTACAAAGAAAAAAACAAAAACGTAACCTATCTCTACGAGATCTTTCAGGATGAATTTTATCTGAAAGGAGTTTTGGAAAAACTCACTCAGCTTCAGGTTACGATCTATACAAGCATTCTTAAGAATAAAAACGTTCTGACCTTGGGGGAAATTTCCCGCAAGGTGAACATTCCTCCGATCAACGTCGAGATGGAACTCAATCTTCTTCGCAAATATCAGCTCGTCTATCAGAGAAAAAACCGCGAAAGGCTTACAAACAATTTAGATAAATATCATGCTTTTGAAGAGATCTCCGATCTTGTTCCTCTCGAACAGAATCTCAAAGGGGATAAATACAAAATTTCCCTGGAGAAAATACTCGATCGGAAAAAAACGACCGAAATTCCGGACGAGTGGAAGACTGCCGTAAAGTCTCCAAAACAAGTCGACTCGATCAAAAAATTCTACTCGATCGCGACTTCCGAAGAAGGGATCGATCTCAATCTGCAATCTCTCGCGGATCTGGAAAGAGACACCTTGGTGCGGATTTATCTGAGCGGGGGTGTTTCGGAGGCGGAAGACATTCGTAGCTACGTCGTCACCAGTCGCGGAAAATACGAACAAGTAGTTCCGGCTCTCATCGCAAAGGGAATGGTCGTAGACGTATGTTTTGTCGACGAAAAGTTCGTTCGTGTATTTGCGATCCCCGATGAAATTCTAAAATACGTTCAAACCCATCCGATTCTTCCTTCCGTAAAAAAAGGAACAAAACAAAGAACCGAAAAACTAGCGGCCAACGATCTCGATTTCTTTCTCAACACGAAAAAATTGATTTCTTATATCAGCCGTAAAGGACTCGTTCTTGCAAAATCGGGAAAGGTAAAACAAGCCGATCACAAAAGAACGGAACAGGAACTTCTCAATCCCGATATCGGAATTTTTCCTGAAAAAAGCCAGATCTATCAGATGGAGCTCATTCTACCCGTTCTTAAACTTTTGAACCTCGTGGACATCAAAGGTGAGAATATCGTCCTCAAAGGGGACGTGAGCGGATTTATAGAAAAAGATATCTTTGAAATTATGAAACTCGTCGTACACGAGGTCAACGAAGCGAGAATGAAACGTGTCATTCCCGCGGAAGTGTTTACCGCGACCGAGATGCCTTTTTACGATAAACTCATTCTCGATAAGTGTGTGAGTTTGATCATCAAGGCGAAACGAATTCATCTTTCCGTGATCTTTTCCAATATCATTCGGGAACACATGATTCTTTCTCCCGGATTTAGAACTAAGAATTTCCAATCCGACCTCGCGGAACTCCGCAAGGAAATCATGAGCGGAATTTTCTATCTTCATCTTTTCGGGCTTTTGGAAATCGAATATCCGAATCGTTTTTTGACCCTTTCCAAACTGGGAGAATACTTTTTCCAAACAGGAGAATTGTCTCACAAAACGGAAAAGGGCGGAATCACGATCAATCCGGACTTTACGATCATTGCGTTTCCGGATCGGGTTTCGATTCACGGACTTCATCTTCTCAAAGCATTTACCGAACTCAAGGACTACGACCGAGTTTATACGTTTGTTCTCACGAAAGAAGCGTTCCAACTCGGAATTCTTCTTGGATACAAACCGGCGGAGTTTATCGATTTTTTAAAAACTTCCAGCAAAGCGGATCTCGCGCAAAACCTTCTTTTCTTATTGGAAGACTGGGGTGGAAACCTTCCCGTTGTGGATATCACGGAAGACTGCGTGCTCGTTCGCACCAAGGATCAAAATACGATGGAACTCCTCTTGGGCCAAATCAAAGGCAAGAAGATCGTCCTCGACGAGATCGGGCCGACTGCGGTTCTTGTGGATAAGAATCGGGTGCAAGACGTGATCACCGTTTCCGAAAAGCTGAATCTGATCGTTAATCTCACTCGTTAAAAATTCCGATTCTCGACAATTCTTATCCTTCGTTTTTGCTTTTGTGAAACGGCGATTCTTCCGTCCGCAACTGCTTATAAAACAAAATTCTCCGAAAACATACTCGCAATCCGAAATTGGCGAGGCTTTTCAAAGCCAATCAATGGACTTCGAATTTTTTTCGCGACAAAAAACTCTCCCAAAAATTGGCAATGAGTGTATTCCACAAGACGTAGAAAAGCGCTCCCCTCGGATAAGGACACTTTTAGTTTTTGTTTCTTTTTGTAAGAATCTACAAAACAACCTTTGTAGAATTGTTTCCGGGGCTGGAATTTAAAGACGGAAATATAAATCGATAATTCGGACGGCGGAAGAATCAAAAGGAAGGGAACAGAAGAAACGAGATACGAAGAAAAAAACGAATCTCATTTTCCGAGCTCGAAAGCTCGAAAAAGATGTGGAAGAATCATTCTTCTACTTTGATTTTTCCTTTGAATTCCCATTTGCGATAGGGAGCAATCGCTTGGAGTCTTTCGTCGGTCACGAAAAAAAGAGCCTCTCCGTATTTTACCAGACCACCTTTGTAGTGAGCGTATTTGGTCTTATGATCGATCAGTCCGATTTCTCTGACCTTGCTCCAGTCGTCACACGTCTTGAGAGTCGGGACTTTTCTGAGATGCAACTCCTTGATCTTATTGTCCTTAACGGAGTCTCTGAGTATCTTTTCCCATTCCATAAAGTGCAAACTAAAAGGAAGGGGGGAAAAATCAAGGGTTTTTGCGGACCCTGCGACTCTCTTTCTTCCTCTTTAGAGTTTGAAAAATTCCACTTCTTTTTTTAGATCCTCTGCGAGTCTCGCAAGACCGATCGAACTCGAACTCAGCTCTTCGGAAGAAGCGGCCGAGGACTGATTGAGATCGTTTATCATCGTGATCGTTCTTGAAATTTCTTCGATCGCGATTTTTTGTTCTCTCACTGCGACCTGGATCACGTCCGATCTTCCTTTGACTTCTTTTGCCGTAAGATTCATCTGATCATTTTTGGAAAGTTGATCTTCCATAAATTGATTTACGATCTTCATCTGACGATTGATCTCGGAAATCCCTTGGATGATTCCCGAGATGACGGTTACGGTGTTTGTGATGTTTCTGATTCCGTTTCCGATTTCGGTTTCGTTACTCTGGATGATTTCCTCGATGTCCTTGATGCTGTTGGTGGTTTTGTCCGCGAGTTTTGAAATTTCATCGGCGACGACGGCAAATCCTTTTCCTGCGGATCCGGCTCTTGCCGCTTCGATCGCCGCGTTTAACGCCAACAGGTGAATCTGTTCCGAGATCGTATTGATGATTTCTATGACGCCGGAGATATCTTCCGAACTACGGCTGATCTTTGTGATCGATTGGTTCGTGAGTTCGAGGGCGTTTCCTCCTTTTTTGGCTTCTTCGGTAATTCGTTCCACGTCCGACATCGTCTTTTCGAGATTAGTCGAGGTTTCATGGATGGAATTGGAAAATTTATTCATATCAAGACCCAGTCTGTCCAAAAGACCGACCTGTTCCCTGGTTTGAGTTTCGACTCCGTCCATTCCTGCGGAGATTTCTTCGATCGAAGCCGAAATTTCCTCGGAGGACGCGGCTTGATTCTGCGCGTTGTCGGAGATAAAATTGAGTGCGCCCGACATTTCATCGGAAGAGGAGGCGAGATTTCCCGAGGCTTCGATGATTTTACCGAGAATCATTTTCACCTTTTTGTTAAACGAATTGATGGAGATGGACATCTCTCCGATTTCATCCATCGATAAAACCTTGAGACCTTTTGTAAGATCTCCTTCCGCCATCGCTTCCAAAACGTTCTTACTTTCTTCCAGAGGTCGAAGTCTTTTTTGCAGGATGATGTAGATCAAAAATCCGATAAACAACATTCCCAGCGTGGAAATCGCCGCCATCGCAAGGACTGATATGATCGCGTCGTCCGCGATTTCTTCGTTTTCGATCGAGGCGAACGTGATAAAGTCGTATTTTGGATTTTTACGAAGAATCATATACTTATACTTTCCGTTGAATAGATAACGGATGGGAACGTTGTCCTTATAATTCTTAACCTGCTCGTAAAACGGAAAGTCAGTAAGTTTTTTTAAATTGAGAGCCGGGTTTACGTGATTGATGATCACTTCTCCGTGATTGAGAAGACCGGGATAACCCGACTTTCCGATTTGGATCGAACCGATCAATTTGCTCGTGAGATCCGCGATTCTAAGACCGAGCGCTAAATACGTGGACTTTTCTCCCGGAATCGACTCCAGAGCCAAAACCACGGGAGTCCCCGATACCGAAGACGCGATCGGTTTGCTTAGGAACATTTTTTCGGAGGAAAGCGCTTCGATCACTTTTTCTTCGGGCGGAAGTTCATACTCGGAAAGTTTGGAGGTTCCGTTAGAGGCAAGAGTTCCCGTTGCCGCGAGAATTTTCCAATTCTTCCCCTCGGCTCGAACGAGCGCGAGAGACTCGTATTTCGAAGTTCTTTCCAGAAGATTCTCAAAATGTCTCTGGGTTTCCTTTTCTTTTCCACCCGAGACCGAAAAAAGAAAGTTCGGATCGTTACGAAGTCTATCCGCGTCTCCTTGCACTTCCTCAAAAATCGTTTCGGTAAGAATGTGAAGCGTTTCGTTTACGTTGATCATCTGATTGAAATACGACTTTCGAATCGCGGTGTAATTGAGTTTGAAGACAAGACTCGAAACACCGATCGCTAGAATGATTACGATAAAGATAAAAGTGATCGTGAGAGATCTTGTCAGTTTGATTTTTACGAGACTGGAAGTATCGATATTACTGAACGCGCCGGATTCGATCAACTTGGAGGTAAGTCTTTCCGAAACAAGAAACGAATAGACTCCCAAAGAAAGCGAAAGCATAAGAATGATCGAAAAAAGATTGTAATAATCCGATTTATCCAGAACGGTAAAACGGCCGAGCAAAATCACGATGACCAATCCGGTGATAAAAATTCTCAAAGCGATTTCAATCGAATGTCCGAATGGAAGTCTTAAGACCGCCTTTTGTGCGCCGATGGCCGTGTCCTTATCGATGATTCCTTGGTCGACCGTATGAACGTAATTCTGGATCGGTTTTAACCTGCGTTTGTCCGCGAATACGGTGTAGATCAGAGTAAAAAATGTGGTTCCGAGAGTGATATATACCGCGATTTTTAGATGCTCCGGTTCCATTTCCAGAAACGTCTGGTAAAAAAGGATCGCGGTTCCAACCGCGATTAGGTAACTGATTCCTTCGGTGATAAGAATAAATTGAAATATAAATTTGCGGATCGACTTTGTAATTTCATCCATGAGGCGGGTTCCCGATATCCACCGTTGCGAAACACGCATCGGTTTTTACTTCTTTTCGGTAAATTTCCAGGTTTACGCGCTTGAATACAAGGAGAAACTAAATCGCCGATGGAAAATCTTAAGTTAGCTCTGATCGGAGACATTCACGGTTTTTGGGATCGGAAGGACAACGAGTATTTCGACAATTCCGATTACGACGCCCTCTTAGTAACGGGCGATTTTCCCGGATATCTTCCTTTTTCGGAAAGAAAGGTGACTCGAGGAATAGCGGACCTTAAAAAGAAAGTCTATTGGATTCCGGGTAATCACGATTCGACTAACGTAGTTCAGTTACTCGGAGAAATTCTACATTCAAAATGGATGATACGAACCGGAAGTATCGGACATCGATTTCGTCTAACTCGTCTCCAAAGAAGAATGGGCGACTCCATTTGTGTGGGATATTCCGCGACGGATCTGGATTCTAAAACCGTTTTGATCGGAGCTCGTCCTTTTTCCATGGGAGGGACTTTGAGTTTTCTTCCCTTACTCAAAAAAGTGTATGGAGTCTCTTCGATGAAAGAATCGTTCGAAAAGATGAAGTCTCTTTATCCAAAAATCAAAGGAAAGGAATGTATAATTTTAGCTCACAACGGACCCGCCGGATACGGTTCCAAACGAGACGATATCTGGGGTTGTGATTTTAGAAAAAAGGGCGGGGATTGGGGAGACGGAGATCTTCGTCGTTTTTTGGATTTTCTAAAAGAAAGAGAAGAAAAGGTTTCCCTCGTTCTCGCGGGTCACATGCATCATAGAATCAAGGATCTACAAAGGGATCGAACTTGGAAGATCAGCGAGAATTCTTTACACACGATCAATGCGGCGAAGGTTCCGAGAATTCTAAAAGACAAAAAGGGAAATTTTTACCGTCATCACGTTCGCCTCGAACGAAAAAACGGAGTTTGGGATTGTAAGGAGATTTTTGTAGGAGAGAAAGGGGAGGAAAAAATTTCCCTCCCGAACGAGGAACTTTTATTCTCCTCTGATACTTTCTAACTTGAGTTTGACTTCCTCGTTGAGAGGTTGTTTTTTCTGAAAGTCCTCCAGTAAACGAACCGCTTCCGTAGGTTTTTCCACTTCCACATAAAGATCGGACAATTCAAGAAGAGGTCTCGGATCCATCGGGAACTTTTTGTGAAGGTCGAGATAGATTTCTTCGGCCTTGTCTCTTTTTCCGATCAACTTGAGAGAAGAGGCCTTTCCAAGCAGCGCAAAGTAATCCTCACCTTCAGCGAGAATTCTGTTAAAACATTCGAGCGCCTTGTCGAATTCTCCCATTCCCCGCAGACTGTCCGCGTAACGGTTGATGATGAGTTTGTTATCGGGATCGAATTCCAAAATTCTTTCCCAATACTGGTTGGCTTTGTGGAAATCCTTTTTACCGCGATAACTTTCGGCAAGACCGTATAACGCGAAAAAATTCTTTCGATCCAGTTCCGCGGCTCTGTGGTAATACTGGATCGCTTCGTCGTAGTCCTTGATCTTGCGGTAGGAATTCCCGATTTCGGTTAATATTTTGATATTGTCCGGTTGGATGAGGAGGAGTTTTTCCCACCAATGGATGGCGTCCTTATATTTTTGACAGGCGAAGTAGAGGTGACCCAAACCGACGATCACATACTGATCTTTCGGGTTGATCTGAAGAGCCTGCATATAATAAATTTCCGATTCTTTAAAGTTTTTGAGTTTTCTATGAGCGTCCGCAACACGGCTGAGAATGGAGGCGTCGGTGATCGTGATATGTCTGTAATCTTCGGCGACTTCGATCACTCGGGAAAGAAGATTCATTTCCCGATAGCAGTTCATAAGTCCCATGAGGGAAAACTTGTTCGAAGGATCTTCTTGTATACATTTATGATAATATTCTATGGCATTCTTATAGTCTTTTTTCTTAAAAAAGAGATCTCCCATTCCGACGAGACCGTATGTGTTGTGAGGATCTTTTTCCAAAAGCTCTTTGAGCTTCGCTTCCGCCTTTGGAAATTGATGAGAATCTAATAATTTATAGGCCTCTTTCGCGAGACTTTTGATGACCGCGAATTGTTTGTCCTCTTCTTCTTTTTCAATATTAGGATTTTCCATTTGATTCTCTCTTTTTAAAGTTTACTCTCTTCCAATTTTTGAATTCGCATTATTATTTTCGACGTTCGACTTTGATTGAATATTCTTTTGAGGCTTAAATATTCTGTAAAGAAAATAAGAACAGATTGCAAGAATCCGAAAGTAAAATGTAAACCGGACCGAAAATTAGTCCTTTCTATCTATTTAGTTTTGGAAAAAAATTTCCGTTCTGTTTTTCTTAGAACGATCTCCTTGGAACTCGGTTCCGGATCCGCAAAGAACGGCGGATTCTCTCGGATAAACTAACTCATTCGGGGCGGATCGGTCAATTTTTTACCGTTCATTCCGAATCGTACATTGTGAACTCCGGATTCTTGTTTTATTGCGGATTCATTTTTATCGAACAGGTATTTCTTTTTGCGAATCTCGAATTTCAAAGATGTTCATTTCGAGAGCAATTTTGATATTAAGCTTTCAAAATGAACAAAGCAAGTCCCTTCTTACAAATTAGAAACCATCGGATTGAACCTTCTTTGCATATTATATTTGAGAATAAGGAGACGGGATAAAACTCCTATTTCGAGACCTTGGAATGAGGAGCATAGGATTCGGTTCCTCTTGACAGTAGCCTTTCCGGTATCTTTATGGACGTAAGGGGAGGGACCATGTCCTCAGAATCAGGAAGAATTACGGGCGCCAGACTGATGGTGGAACTTCTGGAAGAATACGGAGTGGATATCGTCTTTGGATACCCGGGCGGAGCCATTCTACCCTTTTATGACGAGATCTACAAAAGTAAGAAAATAAAACACATTCTCGTTCGACACGAGCAAGGCGCCGTTCATATGGCCGAAGGTTATGCGAGAGCGACCGGTAAACTCGGTGTGTGCATTGCAACATCCGGACCGGGAGCCACAAATCTTGTGACCGGTCTTACCGACGCGAAGATGGACTCTGTTCCGGTGCTTGCGATCACGGGTCAAGTCGCGACAAACACGATCGGGACCGACGCTTTTCAAGAAGCCGATATCTTCGGGATCACAATTCCCATTACAAAATACAACGCACTTATGAAGTCCGCGGACGATATCGCGAGACATTTCGAAGAAGCAACCTTAATCGCGTTAGGCGGTCGTCCCGGCCCCGTTCTTTTGGATTTTCCGAAAGACGTTCAAACCGAGTTGACTAACGTGCGAAAGGCGGCTCGTCTTAAAATTGCTCCTCATCACTATAAAAAACCCGAAGTCAAAGGAAACGTGGAAGAGTTTGCGGAAGTTTTAAACTCCGCAAAAAAACCTCTTCTTTATATAGGCGGGGGGGCGATCAACGCAAACGCTCACAAGGAAATTTTCGAACTCGCGACAAAGGCCGGAATTCCGGTGACTACAACTCTGATGGGGATCGGAGCTTTTCCCGGAACACACGCGCTCAGTGTGGGAATGTTGGGAATGCACGGAACCGCCGCGGCAAACAAAGCGGTATTAGAATGCGATTATATTCTCAATCTGGGAGCTCGTTTTGACGACCGTGTCGCTAAGATCGGAGAATTTGCGGAAAAAGCGGTTCGCGCTCATATCGATATCGATACCGCAGAATTTAATAAACGAATTCAAGTGGATCATCTTTTGCACGGGGATTTGAAAGACGCAATCCAGGCGATTCTTCCCTTTGTAAAAAAACAGGATCATTCTTCTTGGACCAATTATCTCCAAGGGCTCAAAAAAGATCATCCTCTGGATTTTGATAATTCCGGATCCACGATCAAACCCCAGGACTTTCTGGATCGTCTCTACAAAAGAACACAAGGTAAGGCGATCGTTTCGACGGACGTCGGACAACACCAGATGTGGGCGGCTCAGTATTATCTTTTTGACGAACCGAACAACTGGCTCACTTCGGGCGGACTCGGAACTATGGGTTACGGACTTCCCGCTGCGATCGGCGCAAAGTTTGGAAGACCGGATAAGATGACGATTTGTGTTTCCGGAGACGGTTCGATTCAGATGAACATTCAGGAGTTGGCGACGATCGCGGCCAACAAACTGGGAGTCAAAATTCTTATCTTCAACAATAACTTTCTCGGAATGGTCCGTCAGTGGCAGGAGCTCTTTTACGAAGAACGATTTTCTCAATCGGAATGGAACTTCAATCCCGACTTTGTTAAACTCGCTGAAGCGTATTCGATTCCTGCGATGAAAGTTTCCGATAAATCGGAGATAGACAAGGCGATCGATTTTTTTATCAAAGACGACGGGGCTGCGCTTTTGGAAGTAATGATTCCCGCCGAAGAAAAAGTGTTCCCTATGATCCCGGCGGGAAAGTCGCAAAAGGATATGATTGAATTTAAGGATCTGGCCGGGCTAAAAAAACCATGAAACATATTCTGAAAATTCTGGTAAACAATCATCCCGGAGTCATGAGTCATGTTTCCGGTCTATTTACTCGCAGAAGTTATAATATTGATTCGATCGCGGTCGGAGTTACGGTGAACCCCGAAGTTTCGAGTATGGTGATCGTTGTCAAAGGCGACGAATCCACGGTGGATCAAGTCAAAAGACAACTTTTCAAACTGCCGGACGTTCTGGAAGTCGAAGATTTGGCGTATCACGATTGTGTGAGCAGAGAGTTGGTGCTTCTGGTGGTCAAACTTTCGGAGACTACAAGAACCGAGATTCTTTCCGTTTGCGAAGTTTTTGAAGCCAAGATTGCGGACTTAACACATTCTTCTTTGACGATTGAGTATTCCGGAAATTCAAGAAAGGTGAATGCGATCGTGGAAATCATGTCCAAATATGGAATCGAAGAAATCGTGAGGACTGGTCAGATTGCGCTTCGTTATAGAAGTATCGGATCTTAATTAGGAATTCCTTTTTTAGAAAGAATTGGAATTCTAAACCATAGAATGGAAATCGGTTCGCCGTGTAGAAGGATTTATTTTCGGCGATTGGATTTCGGATCCTTTTTTAGTTCAACCAGCTAACAACGATTCTCTTTTTTTCCAAGGTTTCTTTTTATGGGAATCAAAAAGAATACAAAGAGAGCTGGATTGACAGAGAATCTTATAATCCGATTTTCGGATCATCCTCTGTAGAATCTTGTATCGGGGACCGGTCAGTTTTTGGAGTTCGGTTTGAACGAGGACCGAATCCGAAAAAGAAGGA
Organism: Leptospira ainazelensis; assembly: GCF_016918785.1. GTDB lineage: Bacteria > Spirochaetota > Leptospiria > Leptospirales > Leptospiraceae > Leptospira > Leptospira ainazelensis. The sequence continues at coordinate 37,022 of NZ_JAFFPT010000073.1, forward strand.
ATTTCAGTGAAATTGCTCTCCGACCAGAGAACCAAGGGCTGGATCGTACTTACTCCCGAAGAAAAAGAATGCAGCTCTATATTCTGCAGGGCTTCTTTTCTTGCTTCGTTTAATATCATCTGAACCTTTTCAAAGGTCAATTTCTCATACCCTGCAATTTGCGAATCCAGGATGGATGTTTCATATTCGTGTGTTTTTGTTTTGGTCATCGTGGTTGTCTCTTTTCTAACTAATAATCATAATCAATAAAGAACGAAGAGAGGGAATCGAAACGGATTTTGAACAAAGTGTTGTCTTGGTTTTGAATACAAATCGATCGTATGGAATTGAAACATTCTACACCGTCCTTTGGTCGCAAGGGTATCGTTTTCGTATATGTTAAAAATTGTATACAATTATTTTTGAATGTAATTATAAGAAGAGGTAGGGCAATTGTTTCTTTTTTATCGGATCGGTTTCGAAAAAAAGAAACCGATTTATAAGGAAGCGAGTTTTAGGATTTCAGAATCTAGAAAAAGAATGGATTCCGGTTTCCAAGTAAAGATTCCGTTTTGAAACGCGGCTAGTCCCGCGGTTTCGAGAGATTTTAGGGATTGTTCCAGTTTTCCTTTTTTGTCGGGAATGAGTCCGTAAAAGGAATTCAAATCGACGGGTTGAAACAAACGAAAAAGAGAAAGGACCAATTCTTCAAAGATATCCGGTGCGGAGTATTCTCCGGAAATTTCTTTTCGTTTGTAAGTTTCCACGTTTCTCGGATTCGAATATCTTCCTTTTGGGAGATAGCCGTGAGCTCCGGGCCCGATTCCCAAATAATATTCCATAGTCCAATACTTGAGGTTGTGCCTGGATTGATATCCCGGTTTTGAATAATTGCTTACCTCATACTGAGACATTCCGTAAGGAGAAAGCAGTTTTGGGAGTTGTTTCAAAATTTCCTCTTGGACCTCTTCTTCGGGGCCGGGGAGAAGAGAGTCCATTACCTTTCTGGAATATTCTGTTCCTTTTTCCACGGTGAGAGCGTAGAGACTGATATGTTTGCCTCCGTAGGAGAGAACCTGTCGAATGTCCTTTAGGATTTCTTCCACCGTTTGACCCGGAATTCCGTAGATCAAATCGGCGGAAAAGTTTTGGATCGGAGAATTCTTTACGGTTTCTAAGATGGTTCCGTAACGCTCCGGATCGTAATGTCTTCCTAAAAATCGAAGTCTTTCGGGTTGAAAGCTCTGGATTCCTACCGAGATTCGATTGATTCCGGCTCGCGAGAGGGAATCCAAAAAGTCGGGAGTGATATCTTCCGGATTGCATTCCATCGTGACTTCGGCGCCGGAAGAAATCGAAAGATTTTGTTTTAAGAATCGAACGAGGTCTTGGATTTGATTGAGATCGGCACGGCTAGGGGTTCCGCCTCCGAAGAAGATCGTATCGAATTGGAATTGGGAGAGTGATGGATTGTCGGAGATTCGCTTTATAATCTCCTCTTTATATTTGGAGAAAAGACCTTCTTCGTCCGGGATCGCCGCTTTTCCGTTTCCGACCGAGAAAAAATCACAATATTCACATTTTTGAATGCAGTAGGGGTAGTGGAGATAGATTCCCGGGAGACCGGTTCTGAAAATTGGCTTTACCGAGTCTGTTAGATTGTCCTTCATAACCTGCCTATGGAATTTCTAAAATGAAAAGAATTGTAGGAACTCCAACAATCCACTGTGAAAGTCGCGCGCCCCGCCCTGAACTAGGGTGGAGGGGAGCGGTGGCGGGAAAAACTCGGGGAGATTTCTCTCTATCACAAAAATGCCTTTTAGCCAAGAAGAATTCTTCCGCGGCAAACTGTAGGAGCTCCTATCCTTATTTCACCGCCGTCTTTTCGTTTGTGTTTTTTAAGATTAAATCCACGACCGGAACCGGAGTGGTTCTTTCCAAAACAGTATAAAGAAGAGCCTTTTTGGATTCCAACGTCGGGGAAAACGAAAAAAGAATTTTTAAATTGGGAAGAGTATTCAATTTTAAGAATGGAGTTCCATAATGAAGGGTAACGATCTCCAGTGTCGGATAACGTTTTGCCAATCCGGCCGCAAGATCGAGTTCCAACTGACTAAAAGAGGTAAGAACGATTCTTCTGAATTTATTTTCTTTGACGAGCGACGTTATTCTTCCTCCGTTTGAGTTGGTTAGATTTTTTTCTCCAAGAACGCCTTCAAATTCTTTTCCTCTGACGACGAAGATCGTTTCTTCAGCCTTAACCGAGTTTGGAACAAAGGCCTCCGGAAAGGAAACGATGGAAGCTTTGGAAACGTCGGCGTTCAGAGTTGGAGAAAAAATTTCCAAAAAGATTCTTTCCCTTTCCGCAATCTGATCTTGAAAGAACGACATTTCTTTTTCTTCCATCGGAGATAATTCTTTTGGATTCGATTTTTTAGCGGAGAATTCGTAGATGATTCCGTGTTTGAGTTTGAGAAGAATTTGTCTATAAGCCGCTTCTTTCAAAAGATCCCTTTCCCCTTTTTGAAAGGTTCCTTTTTTGTAGGCGTTCAAAATTTGGTCTCTCATGTCGTGTGTGGTTTTTCCCCAGCTCGTCATAAGAAGAATATCAGCGCCTGCTAATATAGCAAGAACGCCCGGATCCACGTCTTTGTAGTGAACGGAAATCGCGTTCATCTCCATCGCATCCGTGATGATCACACCTTTGAATCCCATTCTTTCTCTTAAAATTCCCGTAAGAATTTTGGAAGAGAGCGTCGCCGGAAGATTCGGATCCAGTTTCGGATACAAGATATGAGCGCTCATCACCACTTCCGCGCCTTGTTCTATGGATTCCTTGAAAGGAATGAGTTCCATCTTTTCCAATTCTTCCAGATTCTTATCGATCTTAGGAAGTCCTAAGTGACTGTCTACGTTCGTATCGCCGTGTCCGGGGAAATGTTTGATCGTAGGAATCGCCCCCCCGAGTCTCGCTCCTTTTTCATAACCGATTCCCGCTTTCGAAACCATCTCGGGAGAACTTCCCAGAGAACGAGTGTTGATCACAGGATTGTCCGGATTGTTATTGATGTCCAAGTCGGGCGCGAAGACAAAGTTGAGCCCGAGTTTACGGAGCTGATACGAAGTCACAAAACCCACTTTATAAGCGTAGTCCGCGTTCTTCGTTTGTCCGAGCGCCATCGCACCCGGAAACTGAGTGACTCCGTCTTTTACACGAAGCACTCTTCCGCCCTCTTGATCCACGGAAATCAGAAGAGGAAGTTTAGAATGTTTTAAACTTTTTCTCTGAAGTTCGAAGTTGAGTTTGAGAATTTCCTGTTTGGTCCCCAGATTCATTCCAAAAAGAATGATTCCTCCCGGAAGAATCTCCTCGATTTCTTTTTCAGCGGTCTGATCCAAGGTTTTGCCCGGGATTGCGACGTGGATGACCTGACCCGCCAGCTCTTCGGGAGTCATCTTGTCCACGATGGACTTTGCCTGAGATTCTAAATAACCGTCCCAACCGTCCGCCTGGAGTTCTTGTTGGTAAGAAGGAATGTAGTAAAACGCGGTAAGGAAAGCCAAAAGAAGAAGGAACACAAAGAGAAAACGTCGGATCATAGTTTGACAGGATATAAGAACGTTGAATTCTGTAAAAACAAATTCCTTTCGGTAGGTCGTCGTTATGATTCGTTTTCGATTCTTACTTGCAGCGCGTCCCAAAACTCGGTTGTACTTTGTTAGAAAGATCAAGCTGAAGGGTTCTTTCGCAGTTTTGGGAAAGGTTCTTCTTATCTTTTGTTCTTTGTGGTTTACATCCATCTCCGCCGATCCCGAAGTTTCTCCGATTCGAATTCTCTTTTTTGGAGACAGTCTCACGGCGGGGCTTGGGTTAAATTCTCCGGAGGAAGCCTATCCTGCGGTTTTGGAGAAAGAACTTTCCAAACAAGGAATTTCAGTAAAGTCAGTCAACGCGGGCATGAGCGGGGACACAAGTTCGGGCGGTTTGTCCCGTCTCGATTGGGCTCTTACCAATCCCTTCGACCTCTTTGTCCTCGAACTCGGAGCCAATGATTCTATGCGGGGAATTTCTCCGGATCAAACGGAGAAAAATCTAAAAGAAATTCTTTCGAAAGTAAGAAAAAAAAATCCGAAGGCAAAGATCCTCCTCATCGGAATGAAAACGTTTCCAAATTTAGGAAAAGAATATCGAAAAAAATTCGAATCCATTTTTCCAAAGATCGCAAAGGAAGAAAACATTCCTCTGGTTCCGTTTTTTTTGAACGGGGTAGCTGGAAATAAAAAACTCAATCAAAAAGACGGAATTCATCCGACTGCCGAAGGACATCGGATCCTTGCGAAAAATCTTTTGCCCTTCTTTCAAAAAATTCTAAGGAAAAGATGATTCTCCAAAAAGTGAGTTTACACCGGACTTTTGCCGAAAATCATGGATCTACCTGAATAATCGCGGGAATAGCTCAGTGGTAGAGCACCTCCTTGCCAAGGAGGGGGTCGCGGGTTCGAATCCCGTTTCCCGCTTTTTCTTCTATACTCTTTCTCCTCCAGGCCCATTTACATCATGGATTATAAAACAAAAAAGAATTCTAACGCGACCGTTGATATTAAACTTACCTTCGAAGCTTCCGATATCGAGAAGGCTTTTGAAAAAACCTACGCTGAAAAACAAAAAGACGTAAAAATTCCCGGCTTCCGCCAAGGCAAGGCCCCTCTGCAAATGGTGAAACGTCACCTCGGGGACGCGGTGGCGAGTGACGCGATCAACACTTTGATCGTGGACGGGATGACTTCCATCATCACAAAATTAGAACATCCGATGGTTCGATTTCCAAAATTCGAAATCCAAGACTATCAGCCCGGAAAAACTCTGATCGCAACCGCGGTCTATGAAACCAACCCGGAAATCACCCTCGGAAAATATAAGAAGGTCAAAATAAAACTTCCCGAAGTTGTGGTCTCTGACGCCGATGTTCAAGAAGAGATCGAAACCATTCGCAAACAATTGGCTCGCAAACAACTCAAGGAAGAGGGCCAAATCACCGCGACCGGAGACATTATCGATATGGAATATGTGGTTCGCGAATCCGGCCAAGAGCCCAAGAACGCGAGCAACACTTCGAACGACTATCATTTAGGCCATGAAAGCAATCTAAAAGGTTTTGATGAGAATCTCTACGGTTTGAAAACCGGAGAAAGTAAGGATTTTGTGCATGCATTCCCTGAGGACTACGCTCAGAACGAAGTTGCGGGCAAATCTTTCGAATATTCCGTAACCGTAAAAGCCCAATATGCAAACATTCTCCCTCCGATTGACGACGATCTTGCTTCCGAGTTCGACGGATCCGAGTCTCTAAACGCCCTCAAGGACAAAATCCGGAAAAATCTCAAGGAACGTTTTGAGGATGGAGTGAAGAATAAGAAGATGGAGGAGATTTACAAGGAAGTCATCGACGACTCTAAGTATATCTTCCCGGAATCCTATGTAAAAGAAGAATCCGAACACGTTTTTCACAATATGATCCACGAATTCCGCCTTCCTCACATTACGATGGAAAAATACGCGGAGATGATCAAAAAAGATCTAAAAGAAGTGCAAGAATCTTTCAAAAATCTTGCCGAAACTCGCCTGAAGCACTTTTTCACCCGTCAAAAGATCGCTCAGACGGAGAACATCGTGTATTCCGATTCGGATTTTGATGCAGATCTAGAAAAACTTGCGTCAAGTTACCAGATTTCTCTGTCCGATCTTAAAAAAGAGCTGGAAAAGGGAAAACTCATGGATAATTATCGAGAGAATTTTTTCGCGAAAAAAGTGGACGATATCCTCTTTGATCTTGTAGAAAAGAAATATACTGACAAATTGAGCATTGGCCAGGTAAAAGATTATCTGAACCAAAAGGAAGAGCAGAAAGCATGAGTGTAATTCCGTATGTGATCGAGCAAACGAGCAGGGGAGAAAGATCCTATGATATCTTTTCCCGTCTTTTAAAAGATAGAATCATCTTTCTCGGGAATGCAATCAACGACGATTACGCAAACGTGATTACAGCCCAATTGTTATTCTTGGAAGCCGAAAATCCGGAGAGAGATATTTATTTGTATCTCAATTCTCCCGGAGGTTATGTTTCTTCCGGTCTAGCCATTTACGATACCATGCAATACATTAAGCCCGATGTGAGAACTCTTTGTTTAGGACAGGCCTCTTCGATGGCGGCTTTGCTTCTCGCAGGCGGCGCTCACGGAAAACGTTCGGCGCTTCCGAATTCCAGAATTATGATGCACCAACCGATGGGTGGCGCGACCGGTCAGGCGAGTGATATCGAGATCCAAGCGCGGGAAGTTCTAAAACTCAAAGAAATTCTAAATTCTATCTATCACAAACACACAGGAAAGAGTGTGGAGCAAATTCAAAAAGACACCGAAAGAAATTTCTATATGACCGCGGAAGAGGCGAAAAATTACGGAATCTTAGATACCGTGATCGATATAGACCGTAGTAAACCTGCGCAAGTCGCAACCCCAGCTTAATCAGGAGATACTCCCTTGGCGAAGAAAACACCGGGAACGAACGGTAAACAAAAACTATTCTGCTCTTTTTGCGGAAAAGAACAGGATGCAGTAAAACGTTTAGTCGCCGGCCCGGGTGTTTACATCTGCGACGAGTGTATTTCTCTCTGCAATGAAATCATCGCGGAAGACCACGATCATACTCACGAAAAATCGGAAGTTTTCAGCGAGGTTCCAAGCCCGGCCGACATCAAAGCTATCTTAGATCAGTATGTCATCGGACAGGATCACGCAAAGAAGGCCCTCTCCGTAGCGGTTTACAACCACTACAAACGCGTAAATCTGAAAGAAAAGAAATCCGATATCGAAATCGAAAAATCGAATATTCTTCTCATTGGACCGACGGGAAGCGGGAAAACTCTTCTCGCCCAAACTCTTGCAAGAATCATCAAGGTTCCTTTCGCGATCGTGGATGCGACCGCATTGACAGAAGCCGGATATGTGGGAGAAGACGTTGAGAACATCATTCTCAAATTGATCCAAAACGCGGACAACGATATCAAAAAAGCGGAGATCGGAATCATCTATATCGACGAGGTCGACAAGATTGCGCGCAAGTCCGACAGCGCTTCGATCACAAGAGACGTGAGCGGGGAAGGTGTTCAGCAAGCTCTTCTCAAGATCATCGAAGGAACCGTCGCAAACGTTCCTCCACAGGGTGGAAGAAAACATCCACATCAGGAATACTTACAAGTAGATACAAAAAATATCCTTTTTATTCTCGGAGGGGCTTTTGTGGATCTTCCGAATATCATCAAGTCTAGAACCGGAGTGAAGACAATCGGTTTCGGATCCGAAGAGACAAGACCTCAATCCGACAACAAGGACGCTTTGATGGGACAGGTGATTCCGGAAGATTTGATCAAATTTGGTCTGATCCCCGAGTTTATCGGAAGATTGCCGATCGTGGCCACGCTCCAAGAATTGGATGTGGATATGCTCAAACAAATCTTTCGGGAGCCGAAAAATTCAGTTCTCAAACAATACACTCGTTTATTAGAACTCGAGAATGTAAAACTCACCTTTCGCGAAGACGCCATCGATAGGATCGCGGAACTTGCGATCAAAAGAGAATCGGGCGCAAGAGGACTCAGAGCGATCGTGGAAAATATCATGTTAGATCTGATGTTTGATATCCCTTCTCGAAAAGACATCGAGGAAGTGATCATCACGGGCGAAGTGATTTCCGATCGTGTGATGCCGACTCTCATTCTAAAAAAAGAATCTAAGATCGCTTAATCTTTGACCGGGTCATCTCAAAGATAGCTAAGTATTGGTTTCATCCGGTGGACTCGTCGAGTTCGCTTCGCGTTTTAACCTTTAGCTCTTTTGATTACAGATTTTCCTCTCGCAGATCTTAATCTCACGATCATTTCGTAGGACCTACAACCTACCGTCAAAAACGGGCTGGCCCCACCCTGATTTTGCATAACCTTACCCACAAAGTGGACTGAATCTTTAAAAGAATCTGTCGGAACTACGACAATCCTCCGTGAAACGAAATCC
>NZ_JAFFPT010000040.1 GCF_016918785.1 Leptospira ainazelensis
GGATCCATCTCCATTAGATTTATTACATCAACTTATTAGTTTAAATAAACGATTCATTCTAATAATAGATAATTGTAGCTCTCTGTTGCACCGAAAGCTATCTTCAATAATCACTTCGATACAAAATCAGGGATGTTTAATTACAGTTGAATATGATATTAGGGATGATCAACCTGATGAAACGGATGTATATAAACTCGAGCCTGCGTCATCGGAGTTAATTGAACAGCTACTCAGGACTAGATTTGAATATATTCATGAGATAAATGTTCGCAAAATTGCTGAATTTGCGGGAGGGAATGCTCGGATTGCCATTGCACTTGCTAATACAATTGTAAAGGGACAAAAGATGACAATTTTACGTGATGAAGATCTTTTTGAAAGACTATTCTATCAACGTCATTCGCAAAGCCATAATCTATTGAGATCGGCGGAGGTTTGTTCTCTAATATATTCCTTCGATATTCAAACGAGTGAGGGAAATGAATTAGAAATAAATCTACTGAGCAAGCTAGCAAGTAAACCCTTAGAAGATTTATTCGCTGATATTTCAGAATTAAAAAGAAGAGACCTTATACAACAAAGAGGTTTTTGGAGAGCAGTTTTACCCCATGCAATTGCCAATAGGCTTGCTATCCGTGCGTTAGAAAATATCCCGATGGATAATATTTTGAATATTTTTGAAAATGGTGGCTCTGAAAGACTTTTGCTTTCATTTTCTAGAAGATTAGGATTTCTTCATGAGTCTCTTAATTCAAAGAATATAGCTAATAAGTGGTTTTCTTTTGGGGGAATGCTTCATAACTTATCTGAGTTAGGAAGTATAAAGCTTTCAATACTTAGGAATGTTGCCCCGATTGTTCCAGGAATCGTCTTAGATACTATAGAAAAAACTGCCAGTATAGATACCGCAGATACTTATTTTTCTATTTCGAATGAAGACCGGATAGAGATAACAAGATTACTTAGGCTGATTGCGTACGAACAAATCTATTTCGAGAGATGCATCAAATTACTTGTTAAATTCGCTCTTATGGAAAAAGCCAATTACACTTCTGATTCCTCCAGAAAATTGTTGAGTTCTTTATTTTATTTAAGATATTCAGGAACGCATGCATTGGCAGATCAGAGATTGAAAATAATTGATTCTTTATTGCAGTCTACGATTACAGCCGAATGTGAATTGGGTCTTCTCTTGATGGGCTCCGCTTTGGAAACAAATGCGTATGGCAGTATTATGAATTTTGAGTTCGGAGCCCTTCAACGTGATTATGGTTATTACCCAGCCAATGCGGAAGAAATACGGGAATGGTATAGCTTTTTTCTAAAATATTTAATGAAGTTATATTCTGAAAATTTGGAACATTCTAAACAGATAAGAAGTTTGATTGCGGAAAAATTTAGGAATCTTTGGAATTGTGGCTATGTGATAGAAGAATTAGCAGCTTTGATTGAAATATTTTCTCTGGATTATTGGGGAGAGGGTTGGGTCACAGTTAGTAATGTTATTATTTACGACTCTGCAGAAATGGAACAAAACTTGTTATCACGTTTGCTGGTTATCGAAGATTTATTAAAACCTAAAACTCTTTTGGATAGATTAAGAACCTATTTATTTTTAGGGAATGTTTGGAATTTAAAAAAAGGGAGAGGAGAAGATGTTATTTCCGGAGGCTTTTCTTTCGAAAATGAATTTTTAAATTTAACTCGCGAGTTGACATTTGATAAATCAATCTTAGAAATCATCTTAGGTGAAGTATCTAAAAATGGTTCAAGCCTTTCCAATAGGCTAGGACAGGGTCTCGCCCTAAACGCAAATGATCCATTAGAAATATGGCAGTTGCTTCTTAGTAAATATAGAAAGCCGAACGAAAGTGAAATAGGGGTGATTAACGGTTTTCTATTTGAGTTATATAAACTGAATTTAGATTTGATTAATCAGATTTATGATGATCTACTTCAGGATAATAATTATAGCTTAATATTTCCCTGCTTTCAATTAGCGACTCCATTGGATTTCAGAGCATTGAAACGATTGGAACATTGTATTGATAGCAGATTGCCGCAAATAGAAGCGTTCAAGGGCTTAATATTTAAATATGAAGATGCAAAGAACTTAAATATTAACATTAGTGATATATTAGATAGATTATTAACATTGGAAGGTGCAGATAAAGTAGTTCCAGGTTTATTCGTATACCTTGCGCAAGCTAATCCGGAATTAACATTAAACTCAAAGTTCATAATATTGGGTCGAAAATTAATTCGGCTTATATATTTACATTATGAAAATAGAATAGAGGATGAAGACCAGAATAGCCAAATTCATTATTTTTTGGAAGAAATATCTACGGTTTCCTTATCGGGAAAAGATGCCGAGCTGTTTATTCGGGATTTGTGCGATAGATTTATAGGATCTAATTTGCCAGTAAGTCAATTTAACCTATTTATCCAAATAGTTGCAAAACAGTATCCGAACGTTTTTATAGAAAAATTTTTAAATGCTGAACAAAATTTATTTGATGAAATGGGAGATTACTTCTCTTACGATTATAAATTCTCTAAAAATCCTTTAAATTCAATTGATGAGGAATTGATATTACACTGGTGCAAGCAAGACCCAGATTTCAGAACGAAAATCATTGCTTCGATAATTTCTCCATTCGAAAAAGATCAAAGCGGCTTTGGGTTAGGCTGGACGAAGTTAAGTCTTAGTCTGATTGATTTATCGAATAATCCAGTAAATATCTAAAAAATATATGAAGATAAAATAGACCCGACGGCATGGGTAGGACAACTTTCGACAATTATGGAAGGTCGGTTAAAATTATTTGAAAATTTAAAAGCACACAATAATGAGATCGTTTCGAGTTGGGCTAAAGCGCAGGAAGTAATTTATAAAGAGAGGATTGTAGATAGAAAAAGATCTGAAGCCAAAGAACGACTGAATGATTTTAGATTTGAATGATGAACGTACGATCAAAATATTTCACTGCATAAAATTACTCAAAAGGTGCAGTTGATGGTTTGGTTCGAATTTGATAAAGTTTCAAAAGTTAAAATAGTTAAGGTTAAGGATGGAGAATTTATTTAATATAAATTGGGGCTCTGTTCAAGAAATTCCAACTAATGACGGAATTACTTATGAGTATTTTCATAAAAAATTTGGATCTATCCGAGTAACTTTTCAGGCTCAATACGAATGTTCGCGAATGACTAAAGATGAGTCATGTCATACTATTCAATCTGTTCTACGCGAATATCATCTTAAGAAACGGGAACTTATTATCTGTACAAAAGAGGAGCAAGATAAGCATCTTGATTTAGGTGAGGACGGACGACAATATTCTTCTTTGGTTAAATTAATAAACGAATATCCGAAAAACATTGTAGAAAAACAAAATCGCGTACGTCTGAACTTATTTAGAATCCAGCCTCTATATGGCGAATTCATTTATGAAATCGAAATTTACGATTGTTTCGCAAAGGATGTTAATGAAACGGTTTTTTTATTAAATATTCTATATAAGAAAGAGCTTATTTTTAACGGCTTGACCCTAAGCGGTAAAAATGCCGCAACAATGAAAGGAGGAATTAGAATCGAAGAAAAAGGTTGGATTCAGATCGAAGAAATAGAAAAGTCGTATGTATCTAAACAAGTATTTGTTGCAATGTGGTTTAATTCCAAAATGAATGATGCATTTTTTGCAATTGAAGAGGCCTGTGATAAAAATGGATTCAAGGCTTTTCGCATTGATAATAAAGAGCATAATAATGAAATTTCCGGAGAAATATTAGCGGAAATTCGTAAAAGTAGATTTTTAATATCTGAAGTCACGGGGCAAAGACCTGGAGTTTATTTCGAAGCCGGTTATGCGTTAGCACTTGGGTTGCCTGTTATTTGGTGTTGCCGCGAAGATGAGCTTAATAAAGTTCATTTCGATACTAGGCAATATAATCATGTTGTATGGACCAATGAAGGCGATCTTATTTCTAAACTTACAAGTAGGATTAAAGGCACAATTTATTAATTTAAAAAAATAGGTAATATATTTTTCAATGAAATATGGAAATCTACTTATTTACATATCTCCGTTTATGTAAACAAACGGAGAATTTTATCCTTTTCAAGATTTCAAAAATATTGATTAAACTTAATATTCTTTTAATTTTGGATTCATGAGGAATAGTAAGGGCTTTGATATCACAAAGAAACAAAAGGAGCTATTAAGGCTTGAGAGGGAGTTAGATGCTATACGGAAAAAAATCTATTCTCTTCCTTTGTCACCACTCCCGAAGCCTGTTTTTCATTCGTATGCAATCGGTTGGGAGGTAAAACTTACCACATCTAAGTATTTGGCCGAGTATAAATTTATCGTCAGTGAATACGCCGTGCATAGCAAAACAAAGACCCTCAAGAAAGCCAAGGAGTTAAATCCTCCGAAGATTACTCTTTCAAATAGGGAATATCTAAAGCTTATTGAAAAATACCCAATGGCTTTGCGATGGTTTATTAAAGGTAAAAATAAACTTAATAAGAAAGTATATATATTTAATAAACAGGACATTCTGGTTAAGAGGATCTTTAAAATCTATTCTACACATTTGCGGACCATTGACCCTAATCTTGAAAGTCGAAAGACCGAAATAGAAAAGACTATTTACGAAAATTATAAGAATTCTGGTATGCTCAATAAATATCTGGGACTCAAATCCGATTGGAGAGAGGACATAAGGCACAAGTATGAAATTCGATACTTGGATTCGATTATTAAAGAAGAGCTGAATTCCCGCTGAAAAGATATCAGGGCTATTGTATGATCAAAACCTAATTATTCAATTCTATCTATTTCTTTGAGACTGACCTTTTGCAAAGAGTTCGATATTGGTCCTCCCATAAATGTGGTTGACCTATGTAATATTAGAAGGAAAACGAAACGTTCATGTATGTGCTTCTTTTGGAGCTAAAGTCCTGAGGTGAAGGATGAAGTTCTTACATGCAAAAGCTAATCTAAAGGTTTGGCCTAATTGTAACCATTGGTACGGCATCGTTACTAAAAAAAGATATCTTAGAGAAAAGAATCATTGGTTGTTTCACGTAGCTTGTAATTCTTGCGGCTTAAAAACTGCTGAGTTTGTTATCCTCGACCAAGCAAAATTAAACTGGAATAATTCTGAGTTTTTTAAAGAAGAAGGAAGTTAAACTCTTTCAATTCCGATTGATTTCTAATGGTCATACTCTGTCTGAATTAAGAATGAATCTATATATCGTTCTTCCTACCTATTGAAGTCGCAATTCTAAGCCATGCTGTGTATGCGTTTCGAAAACGCTCATTTTTGCAGAATCTATCTTTTCCATCGGACTTGGTATTTGTAGTAAATACTGTGGGCTTACATGAAGATAAATAAGCGTACTATTCAAGGCGGTGTGGCCCAATAATTTCTGAATATAAAATATACTATATCCATCTTCTAACAGGTGAGTTGCGAACGAGTGCCTTAAGCTGTGGACGCTGGCTTTCTTGAGAATCCCGGAGGCCTTGCTAATTTCTTTAAATTTTATCTGGATCCATCGAACGTTAATTCGATAACTTCTTCCTTTAGTAAACGAGAAAAAGATATAAGAAGTTGGACGGTAACTTTGAATGTATTGATTCAGTAAATATGCAGCCTGGTCGGATAATATTGCATATCTTTGTTTGCTTCCTTTCCCTTCTTCAATGAAAATTGATTTCCGTTCGAAATCTATGTGACTTACTTTCAATTGTTCTAATTCTCCAATTCTTATTCCTGAAGAGTATAGCAGTGTGAAGATTGTTTTTTCTTTTATTGAAGTACAATGCTTTAAGAAATTAGTTATTTCTGTCTTATTCAGAACGGTAGCGACTTTGGTTTTTTTCTTCGGAGTAGGAATCAATTTCATCGTAGATTTCTTCTTTGCAAGCGTATAAAACAATGATAACGCGCTGTAGTAGACAAGAACTGTAGAATCGCTTAGTTCCTGTTTTCGGAGATGTAAGAAGAAATTATAGATATCAGTTGGCTTTAACGTCAAAGGGGATTGTTTGAAGAATTCTGTAAGTCTTGAAACACATTCCGTATACGATTTGATCGTCTTCTTGGAGTATCCGAACACGTACATATCCGAAATCATTTTATCTTTCAAAATTCCCATGGAGACAAGGAAAATGAAATTTTATATTAGACAACTTAAATTTTAGGTTAAATTATTCGAATGTTTTATCCTTAAACTGATGAAATGGCTATTGAATTGAACGACTAAGCAGGGTTATATTTTATTATAACTTCAACACGTTTCTTAAAATTATTTTCGTTTCCAAATAGCTACTTAATCATGTAGCTTTCCGAATCTAATATAAACCTTCGAACGAGTTTTATGATCATTCTATTGTGAATTCGTAAAACCTCCTCATTGGAATTATTGTAATAGAATCCTCTAAAAATCGAAAAGTAACCGTGATAATCTTTTTGAAAAACTTCAGTATTTGATTTGTTTTTCTTGATGCTAAAATTCACTTCAACGGTGCAATTTTGGTGAATTAAAGGCACTCCAAAAAAACCTAAAAACAGAGCCGCAAAGCTAATGGCGAATGTGTGTAAGGTTTCTTGACAAAAATAATGTTTCGTTTTTCCGATAATTAATAACTCTGAGCTAATTTCTTTCCCTGAATCGGAATCGTTTATTTCATCTATTATGAATCGCTTTTTCAAATTAATTTTTAAGTATTTTTTTAGTAGAATTTCAACGGGAATTCGTTCTTCGTTTACATCATCGAAAGGAGAATAATTTTCATTCGGTGCTGATAAAACAAGAGGAAGAAAGGCAAGGAACATTGCATTGAAGCGAAAGGAATCATCTGGATTTTTCTCGAAATTGAGGGTAAGCGATTTTATTTCTTTCTTCTCGCGTAACTCGATATTCTCAAGTGTTTCGTGTTGATAGCGATAAAAGCAATTAAGTTGAAAGCAGATGAGCAATGTAATTGCCATCCTAGTCGTTGTCCGGTTATTCAAAAGGCTATAACCAAATATTTTATTAAAGACTAAATCCTATTCCAAACTTTGCGGAATATTCCTGGAAAGACCAAATGTGCCTTTGTTTCACATCGAGCAAGTTATGAAAGCTTCCGGTTGTTTCAGCATAAGCATCGTAATTGTTCCCAACAGCTTCTCCTAATAAGTAGACTTTTTCGGTGATAAAAAAACGTGAGCCGATGATAATGCTCGATTGTATTATTTTAGTATTCTGAATCGAATCTCTTCCATAACCGACGGAAAGGCGAATATAGGGATCAAAAACGGAGTTTTCAAGAAAGTGATACGAAAGATGAAAATTAAAAGTGCGAATCCTTAAGAATGAATTATCATGGTAGGTAATATAGGGAAGAGCAATTTCTAACTTAATAAGTTGATCAGTAGGTATATTTTGAGCCGCTGGAGAAATATAACGAAGTATTCCAAGGTCAAAAAGATATTCGAGTTTTGAAAACGATAGATTAGAAGCTTGAAACTGAGAATTGTTCAAGCTGAAGCCTAACCCAAATCTGGATTGAATTAGATACTCAAAAAGAAAGGAGGAGTTTTGTCCGGTAACTTTTGGTTTCGGCGCCTTATCAAATGCATAAACACTGGCGACTTTGTCTCCTGGTGTTCCAAGCTCATTCGCGTAAGGCCCGATAATATCGACACTATCGTATTTTACTTCCCGGTCCATAGAGCTACCATCAATTTTGTTTGGGGTCGCGTTCAGATATTTAAGTCCTTCTCCGTAAGCAGCTTCAAAGAAGAAAGGACCTCTTTTGTTTTCCGCTAATAATCCGTACGAAATAAACATGATTCCGATTACAGAGAATTTAATTGTCTTAGTCATTTTCTTCTCCAAATGAAAATCGTAAGAATCAGATTCAAAGAAGAAAAGGCCGTTAGCAGGATGATTGCTACTTGATAATATTTCTCTTTCGAATTGCTCTTTTCATTTTCTTGATTGTAACCCCTCGTCTGCAAAAGAATAGAGTTTAATTCATCCTTAATTTCCTGAACCGATCGATAAATCTCCGAATCCAAAAGAATCACAGTATTTGACCCCGATCCTTTTCCGAAAGAAGTTTGCCCTAAACTTCTCTGACTCGGCATTTTTCGGAGATTCTCAATTTCCGATTTCAGCTCTTGATTGAGTGGCCATTTTAGATATGCTTTCTGAAAAAACTGTTTAGCGCGGTCATAATTTCCCCTTTTCTTTTCTTCTTTTGCGATTCCGATCCAGGCTCTTGTTAGAATAAATTCTGCTTTTGGATCCGATGGATTGTTTGTGAGAAGCGAAATCGCGAGACTTTCCGCTTTTGAGTATTGGTTTTCTTCAAGGAGGCGTTCACCGTCTTCATGACTTCCTGCCATTACGTTTTCTTCGGGAAAGAGGCCAAAAGAAAGGATGAGAAAGAGTAGGGAATAGGGAAGTATTTGAAAGATCGATTTCATTGTTTCTTACCTGTCGATTCGAATGACTTTGTGAGCATAACGCGCTCTTGGCATTTTCTGGGTTTCAGTAGTCCAAGTGCTCGCGATTGGATTTTGAAGTCCAATCGAGTAAACGGTATCGGTGGGAATGTTTAGAGCTGTAGCACCACCAAGGACGAATAACTTTCTTGTTTCATACGAGGCTTGGGTTCCTGGATAATAAACGGAAACCGGAAGAATGGGACCGATGGTGAAAAGACCCGTTCCGATTTGAGAAAAGTCCGTTCTGTTGGAAGGCGTGATTGAGCCGACGGGTTGCAAGGTGCTTGTTCCGGTGGAACCACCGATGACTGCAAACCATTCTGGATCAGTGGGGAATGAATCCGAGTTTAGAGGTTTTACACAAGCGGAACCGGATCCGTGTCTTGCTAAGTTGATCGATGGTTCACCCGCGCTTGTGGTTGAATTTACGGAAGGAACGTATCCGTCTGACGTGACTTGAGCCGAGCCATCCGCGTTGAATCTCCCACCGGTGAAAAGGATCGATCCATTCAATCCGCAACCGGCCATATCAATTCTTGCGAAGATCGCAGTGAGTGAAACATA
The DNA here is from genome assembly GCF_016918785.1 of Leptospira ainazelensis. GTDB lineage: Bacteria > Spirochaetota > Leptospiria > Leptospirales > Leptospiraceae > Leptospira > Leptospira ainazelensis. The sequence continues at coordinate 9,082 of NZ_JAFFPT010000040.1, forward strand.
ACTTTGCCAAACACCCGTTGGTCCGATTCCGGGGAAGAATCTGGAAACTGTATTTAAAACGGTTCCAGTCGTCATGTCCGTTGTTGTGGTTCCTGCAATGATAAAGATTTCCTCACCTACGGAAGCAATGACTCCTCCTTGATTTGCGGTTGGCATTTCAGCTAACGTCTTCCATTGGTCCAGGTAAGGATCGTACACTTCGGTTTTTCGAGAAGCAACATAGATCCCGGCTTGTTTTTCCAAACCACCAATCACGTAGATTTTTTCTTTGTGCGAAACAACGTTTGCGAATGCGCGAGGAGTTGGAATCGAAGTCGCCGCTGGATACCAAGTGGAAGTTACCGGATCAAAAAAATCAATTTGCGAAACAGGGTTTGCATCGGCCCCGATTCCTCCCACAACCCAAAGTCCTCGGGTTCTATTTGGAAAATCACTTACCCAAGTTTTGAATGCAATCGGAACCCCTTTCAGATTGTTTATATCCGAAGAACAAAAAACCGAAGCTATATAATCCGCGTTCGATTCTAAATTTTGAAGAATCATCGAATGAATCTTTGCATTTTCTAAACTAATGCTTGCGGATTCAATTCCACCTCTTCCGTAGACAACGGAACCGGGTTGGGAAGAAGAACATTCCCAACTGATCGTTGCCGATTTTGGTCCTAGCTGAGTCACGAGTGCAAGTGTTACCTTTGCCGTTTCGGAGTCGTGAATATTCGAAAGAGGAGAGTTCTGGCACTCAACAAAGAAAATGCCAAGGAATAAGATTAGAATAGAATATATCCTTTTTTGCATGTTCTGGAATGTATTTTTTATCAAGGTTAAAAGATGAGATCGTCTTTTTTTAAAAGCCTTCTTTCTTGCAAAGGAAATGGAAAAACGAGAAGTTTTGCATTTCAGAAAAAAGGAAATGAGAAAGAAAAAAGTAATTTTGAAAGAATAGTTCATAAAAGAAGACCCCAAGAGATTCTAAAACCGGTTCTGCAAAGTGAATCACCGGATTCAATCGTGCACTGTGAGCGAACTCCGAGCCTAAGCCGGGATCCATTGTTTAAATCCCAGGCCCAGCCGACTTCGCCTAACAATTCCGGATCGGTTCCGTTTGCGGATTTGGAATCGCTCTTCCATTGAATTGCGGTAACTCCTCCGCCAAACAAGAAGTAGGGGGCAGAGGAACCAAATTGTTTTCCGAGATAGAAGGATTGATTCCAGAGGCTGATAGAACCTTGTGTCGTGGAAGGAGCCACTGCATATTCTGAAAGAAATCCAAAAAACCAAAGAGGACGATTTAAAAATCCTTTTTCTAAAAAGAGTCCCGCTCCTGCGGTGGCAGGATTCGTATGAAACCAAGCTCCGTGGTTTGCCTGAGCAAAAAAACTACCGCCGACATAGAGTTGATTCTCGCCCGACCGACCCGAAAGATATTTATCAGGCAAATCTGGACTTTCGTTGTCGTTTTCCAAAGATTTAGAATTGGAATTCTGAATTTTAACTTTCTCGATTTCAACAAAGCCGAGTTCAGTTTTAAAAGTAATTTTGTCTTTCTTCCTCTCTACGATGATCCCGCGAACGGAACTTCCGTCTGTAAGTTGGAATTCCGAATATTGATACGAAGACTCGGGGCCTTTCCTTGAGTAATCTATTCTTTGAATCTCAAACTTCGGGATTCTATACAATCTTCCTTTCCAACGGAGACTAACGGTGTCTGCGCTTTCGTTGATCTCTTCGATGAGGAATGCGTCGCCTGATTTGAGAAGAAGCTCGGAAGAGAGAAGGGGAGTTGCTAACACTATTAAAGAGACAATAACGTATCTGGTAATTTTCACTGTACCTTTGCCAATTTTTCCTTCGATCAGCAAGTCGGAAGTGTATCATTTTTGTAAATGAAATTAAGATTTTGTTTCAGTTCAGAAGTTCTTAGTACAATAAATCACAGAGAAGATTCATTGTACTAAGGATTGTTGTTTATTCCTTAGTACAATGAATTTTATAATTCAAAAATTTCTATGGATGTAAAAAATACAAAAAATATTTCCTAATTCGTCGCAAGTTATTAAAAGTGTCAGAATAGTATCATTCCCTAGGCGTTTCTGTTCTAAGAGATTCTGGGTGAAATAGTTACTCTGATACGAATAGAACTGGAGTTTTTGGATGAAATCACGCGGACTTCGCATTCTTACTTTGTGCTTCGTTATCCTTTTCGTTCTTAATTTTTCTTTGATCCGTTCGGTTCAAAACTTCTTTAATACGCTTGCTACAGCTTTTGCTAGCAGCATTCCCCAAAAGTTACCCATATTGCAAGCGGGTCCGGATGGTTCAGCCAACACTCAATACGAAATTGAGCTTCCGCCGGGCACAAAGGACATAACTCCGAGATTATCACTTTCCTACAATTCGAATGGAAGAAACGGACTCGTAGGAATGGGTTGGGACCTAAACGGACTTCATACTATTTCCAGAAATCCTTCTTATGGAATTTCGTACAACGGATTCGATCAATATGTCTCCACACTAGCTGGAGAGTTAATCGATGTTAGTGGAAATAAAACGAAATATCATAGCAGAAAAGAATCTTGGATCTTATTCGAGCCGCAAGGAACCTGCGGGGACGGTCCATGCTCTTGGGTCGCAACGGACAAGTCCGGTAGAAAATTTTTCTTTGGAGCAAGTTTAGATTCTAGAATTCCAGCTTTAGGACGGACGGCCGGATCGATTCGAGAGTGGACTTTGAATCGTGAAGAGGACGGCCACGGCAATGGTTATGATATTCAATATTCTTCAATCGACGTTTCCAATGGCGATTCTTATCCGGAATCTATCACTTATAACGATCGAATCATAAGGTTCATTTTTGAAAATCGAAACGACAAAACACCGAATTACATTTTAGGAACATTAGAAAGAATCCAAAAGAGACTTGATAAAATCGAAATTTCGGTCGGGGGGAATGTTTTTAGAACCTATGATCTTGACTATTCTTACGGTCCGGGGACCGGTAGATCAATTCTTCGCAAGATTAAAAGGTCCGGAAATAATACATTTGGCACTGAAAGTTTTGACGACATAGATTTTACTTATACGAATCAAGCAGGTAGCTTTTCGATCGGTAGTCTCGATTATCAAGTTTTCACGGATACGACAACGATGAATGTGTTTATTCCAAATATCGCCGTCGATTTTTTAAACGTCTTTTTCAATACTAGCCTTCCTTATCACCCTTCGGCATTGGATACAAATATCGATGCGTCTCTTCAATATGTAGTTAAAGTTCCGGTCCCGGATCGGAATGCTTGTAATTTAGGACTTGCATCTTGCCTTTGTGCTTTGCTGGTTCCCTGTTGGGGTGGAAATCAAGGGTTCTTTGAATATTTGGCTGGGAACTGTGCCGGATTTTTAGGTTGGGGCGGACCGGATGCCTGTGTGAATGGAGTAAACTCTGCACTGACTGCGTGGTTGCCGATGGATTTAAATGGTGACGGCATATCTGATTTTGTCGCCATTAACGGAACTGAAGAGACTGGATCTATTCATTTAACAGGGCATATCCAGCGAATAGGTCAAAACCCGAGTACATTCACTAGCTGGAATATTCCGATTCACTATAATACTTTCTACCAACCTGTCGATCTAAACGGGGACGGGAAAACCGATTTCGCTTATGAAGACGGAGGGAAGTTATGGGGAATTTACTCGAACGGTTCCAGTTTTAGCGCACCCGTGCTCTTTGGAAACGTAAGTTTAGCGGGCGCAAATCGAAATATGAGTATTTTTAGTCCTTACGAATATCGATTCCATTATGGCCCGAATAGTACTTCCCCGTTAGCGAGCAATCGTCCTGCGGCTGACTTTTTTGCTGATATGAACGGAGATGAATTGACCGATTTCGTTCATGCAAACGGTGGCAGTTTTTCCATTTATATCAACCGTGAAACTTATTTCGATAATCCGATCGTGATTGCGGGAGGGAACGATTTTTTTCTGAACGCAATGGTCGATATAACCGGAGATGGAAAAGCTGATTATCTTCAATTAATCCAGACTTATGATAATCCGACTTTGAGTGCTCTTCAATCTCAAAAGGCCGCACTGGACACTTTGATGGCCCAGTATCAAGCGGAACATACAAGAGCGAAATCGGTTGCCGATTCTCTTCCCGTTTCGACGACAGGGGATACGATCTCTGAGGAGGATTTTCAAGAATTTGTTGCCTATTTAGATTCGAACGGGAATAGCTTCCTCGCAGATTATTATGAGCTGAACGGCAGTACATTCAATTATGATAGTGTAGACTTGGCAAATCTTCAAACTGCTCTGGAAAATATAGTTAGCGCTAAAATGAATTTCGTAGGAGAACAAAGCTATGCAATCAACGCCCAGATCGGAGCGATCTATGCTCAAGGAACTGTTGGTCAAGCTACTTATGCTTTGCAAATCAGAAGTTTTAATCTGAGTAATGGCACATCACAAGTAAATACGTATTCTATGTCTAATTCAGTCGATCCTGAAAAAAGCACATTAGCGGATGTAAATGGAGACGGCGTCTTAGACTTTGTTTCGTTTACAGGAACGCAAAGTGTTGTCTCAATTTTTATGGGTAACGGTTTTTCCAATCCGATTGTAACAAACTTAAATGCAAGTAACGGTAAGAACTTATCCCAGTTTAATTTTGGTGAAGTAAACGGAGACGGGCTGTCCGATTTGGTGCTTTTCAATCGAGAATCACAGAGATTTGAAACCTACCTTTCTAACGGGAACGGTAATTTCACTTTGAACAATGATTATTCTTTCGGCGGATTTTCTCCGCAGGAGTATACGGATTCGAACGGCATCGAGAGGGGGGATCAGTTTCAAATTTCTTTACAGGACATGAATTTGGACGGTATATCCGACCTAAGTCTCGTTTTTTTAAATGTCGGAAAAACGATGGGAAAGGTTTATTATCGATACAGTTCTGCGAGAAACTCCGGAGAAGATTTACTCCAGGTCGCATCCAATGCTTCCGGGAATCAAAGTTCGAGAGTGCAATACGCTCTAACGAACCAACATCCGGGAGCAACTCAACCTGGAACCGGGAACTATCCGAATGTGCCTAACGTGTCTTCCGGATTTTTGGTAGTTCAATCAGAGATAGACATGTCTACGGGAAATATTCATCGTAAGAATTATTCCTATTCTAACCTGAGATACAATCAAGGAACGAGGGGGGTTGCGAGAAGTCTTGGGTTTGCATCAATCCGAGAGACTGATGTGAATACGGGGTTTTACAAAATCACGGATTTTTTTCAAAATGATTATCGTTTGTCGGGTTCTCCACAATCCGAACGAAATTATAATGCATCCGATAATATACTTCGATCTACCGTTTATTCGGCTCATTCTTTCCCCAATCCTTTCGGAACTGAAATCGCAGTTCCGGGATCGGTAACTTTTAATCTTTATCAAAACGGGAACCTGCTGACTTCATCCGCTAAATCGGTTGTCTATGACTCCTATGGTTTTACGACGAGTGATTCCGAAGTCATCGGCTCTCACTCGATTACGAATACAACTCAGTATTTGCATGATACGACCACATGGAGAATTGGAAGAGCCGTTCGATCCAGAAAGAACGTGGATGGAACCTGGGTGGAAGATTCGCAATTCTATTATACGGGAGATAATCTTACTTCTAAGACTCAATTTCCAGCGAGCTCATCGCCTTTGACGACCACGTTCGGTTATGATTCCTATGGGAATGTGATTTCAGTCAACGATCCTTCAAGCGGATTGAGCACGATCACATACGACCCGGTTCTCAATCATTTTCCGATTTCAAAAACGAACGCACTCGGTCACGTTACGACTGCGAGTTATGATTTTGCGACCGGTCTTGAACTTTCCATAGTCGATCCAAACGGTGCGGTTACTTCTACGAATTACGACGCTTATGGTAGAAAGTTGAGTGTGATCTATCCTGGAGAATCGAGCCCGAACGAAACGTATCAATACGATAATACCGGAATTTACGACGTAAACAATCATACGAATAACGAATCGGTTGCTAAAAGCGTTCGGGATACGGTGAGCGGAAGCGAGAATGTTTCTAAAATTTACCGCGATCCATTCGGCAATACGATCCGGACCGAAAACAATACGGCCGTTTCCGGAGTGAATACGATCGAAGAGTTTCAGTTCGATTATTCGATCGGAAAGTTGATTCGAAAATCGCTTCCGTATCTCAGTGTGCAAACTCCTCAATACGTCATGTTTCAATACAATCATCCGGACGGAGACTTATCCTCCATGGTGGAGCCCGCCTCCATGGGATCGATATTGACGACAGTATCCAAAAGCGGTTATACTGAAGCGAAATCGACCACTTATCCGGACGGGCAAACGGAAAGCCGGAGTGAAACCATAAACGAACTCGGACAAACCGTAAGCCGAACGGAAAACGGAAGGACAATTTCGTTCGTCTATTCTCCGTTTGGTGAGGTTCGGACGATCACCGACGTTTCTGGGGTCACTACGAATATTACCTATGACAGCATCGGCAGAAGGATATCCACACAAGATCCGAACTCGGGCATTATTTCGTTCGGCTACGATTCTCAGGGTAGAATTTCGAGTCAGACGGACGCGAGAGGGAAGAGCATTCAATTTACCTATGACGCTTTGGGAAGAATTCTCACTCAGAATACAAACGGCGGTGAAGCGTCGATACAATTTACATACGACGACGCAAGTGTTCCTTTTTCCAAGGGCAGACTAACGAAGGTTGTGGATGAAAGCGGTCAGGCGGAATTTCGCTTTAATCAGCGAGGGGAAACGATACAAAAAACGAAGGTCGTTGACGACATTGTTGCGATTTTTAAAACGGACTACGATTCTTTAGGAAGAGTGGCGACTAACACATATCCGGACGGAACAAAACTCCATACTTTATATACTCCAACAGGGAGTGTTTCGAACATCACGATGGATAGCGCGGACGGCACTAGTGTGGGTCACTCAGTGGTTCGGTATGAGGGTCCAACTTTGAATGGAAACGGAGATCCCGTTGTTAGGCGAGTGACCGGAAACGGCGTGACCATGGAAATTGCATTCGAACCGACGGAACAAAAGCCGCTTGCGCTTACAACTCGCAAACCGGACGGAACGATGATTGGTAACGTTGAATATTCCTATGACGGAAAAGGTCAGCTGACTAGAATCGAAGACAAGTTGAATCCATCCAGAAGTCAGAACTTTACTTTGGACAATTTCGGTAGAGTCACGCATGCTACGGGAAAATACGGTTCTCATGTATATTCGTATTCTGCGAACGGTAACTTATTACAAAAAGGGAATTATACCTTGAGCTATGGCGATCCGCAACATGCGAACGCAGTCACAACCGCTTCGAGCGCGAATACTGGAACTTTGAATTATTCGTATGACGCAAGCGGGAACATGACCAACCGCAACGGCGATGTCCTGCGCTACGACAGTTATGGAAAATTGATCGAGATGACTCCTAACGGAACCGCGGAAATGATCCGTTATTTTTACGACTATACCGGAAGCAGAATCAAATCGATTACTAACAATTCATTGACGACGAGTTATTTTTTCGGAAGCGACTACGAGATCGTAAGAAATTCGGGAATCCCTGAAAGACATACGTTGTATGTGAAAGGAATCCAAGGGGAAACCGTCGCACAGCTGACTAGAGAGGATGCAACGTTGTTACTTGGCGAAAGCGTAGGTGATCCGGAATCCGTTTCAATGGAAAGATATTCGATCGGTATGATCGTAAGTAATGTTGTAGGAGCTTCGACCGCACCTTTCTGTAAGGACGTGGCAGGAGATTGCGGGAACTTTTACAAGAATCGGATGCAGGGAGCAATTGTCTCAATCTTCAGCAATTCCTCTTATTTTCAAGGAGGGGTGCCTACGCATCTTTACAATGCGATATATTTCTTGATTCTTTTGGTATTCTTCTATTTCGCATATCCGTACTTCCTGAGAGGAAATGAACTATTACAAAACCTATCATGGCGAGGTGCTGGAACTCCTGCAGTCATTGTGGCCGTATTTGTGATGACGTCTCTTCCCGGATGCGGAATTCTTCCAGGAACCGGAAGCAAAGAAGGTGATCCACCTTGGCTTTTAGCGATGGGATCGAATGTAAATTCGGGAACGCCGAATATTCAGAATCCGGGAATCAATTCTTCAGGAGGAGGAGAAGCGGGTGGAACCCCAGTCAACGGTATGTTTTTTTATCACCCGGATCATTTGGGATCGGTGACAATGATCACAGATGGATATGGAAACCCTGCGAGCGGTCCGGAACCTGGAGTGAGTTACGTTTCTTACGAACCATATGGATCGATCAATCGAAATGATTCTTATGGTCCCGATATTTTCCGTTACAAATACACGGGTCAGTCGGAGGACAAGGAGACAGGTCTTTACTTTTACAAATCTCGGTATTACGATCCGGTCTTGGGAAGATACTTACAAGCGGATTCGGTAGTGGATCCTCATTCAGTGAATGGTCAGAATCGTTATATGTATGTAGAAGGCAATCCTGTTGGAGCGACGGATCCTTCGGGTCACAGTTTGGATCTGATGTTCTACGCTGCTTTGTATCAATACGCTCAGCTTCCTAACAATCCTCAAAAGGAATCAAACAATCTGATGTTGTTGTATCTTCACAATCAACAAATTCGGAATACGTCTGGTCCTGGTTGTCCTGTGAGCGGAAAGAATTCTCTCGTATGGGGAAATTTTCAAGGGGCCGGTTTGTGTGGAGGGAAGTTGCCTAAACAAGTAATGGAGTATATGTTGATTGCACTTTCAAGAGCTGATTTAGGGCCAACAGTTGCACTGGCATATTATTTTCTAAATAAACCGAACTCAGCGTTGACCATTATTGACCGTTCAGGAATCGCGCATGATGAAGAACATGATTGGTCATCGAGTAAGCAGGCTCTCCATGCAAACGAAGAGTGGATCAAACAATCCTGGGGCAATTTTTATTCGATCAATGAACAAAGGGCGGCTTACAATCGAGAATATGACGCGTTACCGAAAAGTTATGATCGGTATGGTGGTACAGGTAAATCGATAATAGCCGGAGTGAATTACGCAGGGACCACTTTGGTAGATATGGTTGTTTTACCGATAGGCACTTCAATATTTGCCTCACAGAATATAATTGGATATCAACTCCAATTTGCTAAGAGTGCGACCTTTGTTAAAAAAGGCCGATATAACAATTTTTGGAAACCGAATAAATGGAAATTATGATAAAAGGAGAAAGAGGATGAATACGACCTTACCTAAGTTATTTATGATCGTTTTATCAGTTTATTTTAATGTGAGTTGTTACATTGGAACACAGAGAGATTCTTGTAGATATAATTTAAAAGAAAATGGAGCATTTGGCCCCAGTCCCGACAGTTGTGAACTTTTGCAGTTAACTGCTGGATTGCCATTACCTAATGATACTGCTGAGATGATTCAGAGCAGAGGAGAAACTTTAAATTTTTTACTTCTTAATTGTTATCGTTACTACGAACGACTTCAAGAGTGCAATAAAGAAGAAAATCGTTTTATTCCGAGTATTTACGGCATCAATTCAAATCCTGCATCGGACACTTTTGCTCAATGGATAGCAGGAAAATGATTCTATGAATTTAAAGATCTTACCTTTGATTCTTTTGCTTTTGGTTTCTTGTGTTGCCGATTCAGAGAGGGTAAATTGTCGAGAGGATTTAGCTAGTATTACTTTCGAAAGGGATATGATCTTGACGTTGTTGCTATCGGAGGCAGGAAAGGACAAAGTAAACGAGGAGCAATATGCAACAAACAAGTCAGTGAATTTCGCATATTACTATTTTTTAAACGAGAAATCACTTGAAAAGGAGCAGAGATGTGAAGGCGACTTTATCATTAAGCTATTTTCCCCTGAGTCAAAGGATTTGAAATAGTATTCCCGTATTTCGTATTTTAAATTTTACTCACAAACGATTTATAAACATTTGTCAGAACATTCGTAATCTTTAATGCTTTATGAAATGCTTGAAGTCCTCTAAATTTTTCTGGGAAATAAGCTCGGCTACGCCGACAACGATTTTCGATGCGCATGCGTTCGTAGTTGGCACAACAATCTTTTCGATACAAAACGGCTACGGTTATTTGTGGTTAGGCGCTAATCGAGCGTTGTTCGTACCGAAAGGAAGATACAATAATATATGGAAACCAAAGAAATGGAGATTGTGAAATGAAGAACAGAAATAAAGTAGCAATATTAATATTGTTCATTCTCTTATTCTTAAATTGTTCCATTGGAACAGCAAGAGATGCATGTAAAAATAACTTAAAAAAAGGAGGTATTTTTGATGCTAGTGATGACAGTTGTAATGCGTTGCAACTACTTTTAGCCTCTCCATTGGGTGCTAATGCAACAGCAGAAGCTAATCAAAGTCGAGAAGCCCGAATTTCATTTCAAATAATTAATTGCTATCAATATTATGAAAAACTTAAAGAATGCAATAAAGAGGTAAAAAAATATCTTCCAGCAATTTATAGTAAGGAATGAAATACTCAGCACGAATTTCTAGGTTCGAATCGAGTTGACAAAACTTTCTTTCTCTTTTTTGGATTTAGAACGTAGAGTTTTTATCTCTTCTCCAATTTAACTAAACTTTGCTTTGACTATAATTGATCGTTCCGGCATTGCTCATATAGTAAGTAGCGATTCACGCAAACGAAGAGTGGATCAAACAATCCTGGGGCAATTTTTATTCGATCAATGAACAAAGGGCGGCTTACAATCGAGAATATGACGCGTTACCGAAGAGTTACGATCGGTATGGTGGTACAGGTAAATCGATAATAGCCGGAGTGAATTACGCAGGGACCACTTTGGTAGATATGGTTGTTTTACCGATAGGCACTTCAATATTTGCCTCACAGAATATAATTGGATATCAACTCCAATTTGCTAAGAGTGCGACCTTTGTTAAAAAAGGCCGATATAACAATTTTTGGAAACCGAATAAATGGAAATTATGATAAAAGGAGAAAGAGGATGAATACGACCTTACCTAAGTTATTTATGATCGTTTTATCAGTTTATTTTAATGTGAGTTGTTACATTGGAACACAGAGAGATTCTTGTAGATATAATTTAAAAGAAAATGGAGCATTTGGCCCCAGTCCCGACAGTTGTGAACTTTTGCAGTTAACTGCTGGATTGCCATTACCTAATGATACTGCTGAGATGATTCAGAGCAGAGGAGAAACTTTAAATTTTTTACTTCTTAATTGTTATCGTTACTACGAACGACTTCAAGAGTGCAATAAAGAAGAAAATCGTTTTATTCCGAGTATTTACGGCATCAATTCAAATCCTGCATCGGACACTTTTGCTCAATGGATAGCAGGAAAATGATTCTATGAATTTAAAGATCTTACCTTTGATTCTTTTGCTTTTGGTTTCTTGTGTTGCCGATTCAGAGAGGGTAAATTGTCGAGAGGATTTAGCTAGTATTACTTTCGAAAGGGATATGATCTTGACGTTGTTGCTATCGGAGGCAGGAAAGGACAAAGTAAACGAGGAGCAATATGCAACAAACAAGTCAGTGAATTTCGCATATTACTATTTTTTAAACGAGAAATCACTTGAAAAGGAGCAGAGATGTGAAGGCGACTTTATCATTAAGCTATTTTCCCCTGAGTCAAAGGATTTGAAATAGTATTCCCGTATTTCGTATTTTAAATTTTACTCACAAACGATTTATAAACATTTGTCAGAACATTCGTAATCTTTAATGCTTTATGAAATGCTTGAAGTCCTCTAAATTTTTCTGGGAAATAAGCTCGGCTACGCCGACAACGATTTTCGATGCGCATGCGTTCGTAGTTGGCACAACAATCTTTTCGATACAAAACGGCTACGGTTATTTGTGGTTAGGCGCTAATCGAGCTTTGTTTGTTCCGAAAGGAAGATACAATAATATATGGAAACCAAAGAAATGGAGATTGTGAAATGAAGAACAGAAATAAAGTAGCAATATTAATATTGTTCATTCTCTTATTCTTAAATTGTTCCATTGGAACAGCAAGAGATGCATGTAAAAATAACTTAAAAAAAGGAGGTATTTTTGATGCTAGTGATGACAGTTGTAATGCGTTGCAACTACTTTTAGCCTCTCCATTGGGTGCTAATGCAACAGCAGAAGCTAATCAAAGTCGAGAAGCCCGAATTTCATTTCAAATACTTAATTGCTATCAATATTATGAAAAACTTAAAGAATGCAATAAAGAGGTAAAAAAATATCTTCCAGCAATTTATAGTAAGGAATGAAATACTCAGCACGAATTTCTGGGTTCGAATCGAGTTGACAAAGCTTTCTTTTTCTTTTTGGATTTAGAACGTAGGGTTTTTATCTCTTCTCCAATTTAACTAAACTTTGCTTTGACTATAATTGATCGTTCAAGAATCGCAATCATGATGAAGAACATGATTGCTCATATAGTAAGTAGCGATTCGCGCGAATGGAGAGTGGATCATACAATCCTGGGGCAATTTTTATTCGATCAATGAACAAAGGGCGGCTTAGGATCGAGAATAAGATGCGCTTCCGAAGAGTTATGATATCCTTCGGGTCACGGGGAAATCGATTTTAGCGTGAGTAAATTATGTGGCAGCAACGTTAGTAGATATTGTTGTTTTGCCGATAGGCAAGTCTGTTTTAGTATAGCAGAATATTATTGGATACCAACTACAATTAGCGAAAGGTTGTACTAAGGATTGTTGTTTATTCCTTAGTACAACGTTTATTATAATTCAAAAACTTCTAAGAATGTATAAATTACAAAAAATATTTCCTAGTTCGTCGTAAGTTTTTAAAAGTGTCAAAATAGTATCATTATCTAGGCGTTTCTGTTTTTAGAAATTCTGGGTGAAATAGTTACTTTGATACAAATAGAACTGGAGTTTTTGGATGAAATCACGCGGACTTCGCATTTTTACTTTAAGCTTTGTTATCCTCTTTGTTCTTAACTTTTCTCTCATTCGTTCGGTTCAAAACTTTTTTAGCACGATGGCGGCGGCCGTTACAACGGGGATTCCTCAAAAACTTCCCGTCATCGAAGTAAATCACGATGGTTCTGCCTCCACATCGATTCCGATTGGAGTTCCCCAAGGAACGAAAGGTGTGGTTCCTTCTCTTGTTCTCACTTACAATTCAAGAGGTGGAAATGGAGTCGTGGGTGTCGGTTGGGATCTTTCAGGCATTCATACAATATCAAGAAATCCATCTTTTGGAATTTCGTATAACGGAACCGATTCTTACTCGTCCTCTTTAGCAGGGGAGCTAATCGATGTTAGCGGAAATCGTTCGGCTTTTCATTCCAGGAAAGAATCCTGGATTTTATTTGTTCCTCAAGGAAACTGCGGGGACGGTCCTTGTTCTTGGGTGGCAACTGACAAAGACGGAAGAAAATTTACCTTTGGCGGAACTCCGGATTCTAAAATTCTTGCGATTGGAAGAACTGCGGGTTCTATCCGGGAATGGGCTTTGAGTCGGGAAGAAGATTCTTTTGGAAACGGTTACAACGTCACTTATACTCCGATGGACAATTCAAACGGAGATTATTATCCTTCTCAGATTTCTTACAATGATCGCACGATCGATTTCACTTATGAAAATCGAAACGACAAGTTTCCTAATTATACCCAAGGTTCGATTGTAAGAACTCAGAGGAGACTCGATACGATCGAGGTCTTTATTGCAGGAAGTTCTTTTAGAAAATACGACCTGGACTATACAACGGGTCCGGTTACGGGTCGTTCGATTTTGCAAACTCTCAAACGTTCTGGGAGCAACAACTTCGGAGCCGAAAATTTTGATGATCTTACATTTTCTTATTCCGATCACGCGGGTGAGTTTTCTATCGTTGGAGTCAATACCACAAATCGATCGAATCTTGGTACGGTTCCTGTGTTTGTTCCGGACTTTTTATTGGATATCGCCAACGTATTTTTCAACCAAGAGTTACCGTATCACCCGACTTTTTTGGATTCCAACGTGAATCTTGCTATGCAGTTCATCGTGAAAATGCCTGTCCCCGACAGGAACGCTTGTAACGCAGGTCTTGCTTCTTGTTTGTGTGCGATTATTCCAATGTGTACGGGCGGCAATCCCGCATTCTTTAACTACGTGGCGACAAACTGCGCGGCCTTTCAAGGCTGGGGTGGTGTGAATGGATGTCTAAACGGAATTGATACTGCACTCGTCGCGTGGGTGTCGATGGACGTAAACGGTGACGGAGTTAGCGACTTTGCGACGTTAAACGGCGATCAGAATAGCGGAAACATTCATCTTTCCGGGAATTTGATTTTAGCCAACGGGTCTTCTGCTGCGTTTGCGAATAGCGCAAGTCTTCCCATTTATTACAACACATTCTATCAAGCAGTTGATCTGAACGGGGACGGTAAAACGGATTTTGCTTATGAATACAACGGAAACCTTTGGGTAGTGTATTCGAATGGAAATTCTTTTTCTTCTCCGACTCCATTTGGGAACGTGAGTATGGACGGAGCCAATCGGAACATGACGATTTTTAGTCCTTACGAATATCAATTTCAATATTCTCCACAGAACCCGACCCCGGTTACGAATGACAGAGCGTTAAAAGATTATTTTGCAGATTTGAACGGAGACGATCTGGTTGATTTTGTTCACTTCTCCGGAGGTTCTTATCAAATCTATATCAACCGGAAAACTTTTTTTGACAATCCGATATCTGTCGCAGGTTCTTCCGACTTTTTTATCAATGCGATGATTGACATGACGGGGGATGGAAAAGCGGATCACATTCAGTTGGTTCAATCGTATGACAATTCGGTTTTGATTGGTCTCAGCGGACAAAGAGATGCACTGAATGGTCAGATGAATACTTTCCAACAACAAAATCAAAGAGCGCAGGACGTTGTGGATTTGATTGGGTCTGGAAATGCGACCTCGATCAACCCGACCGAGTTTCAGTATTTGATCGACTACTTTGATACTCATTGCGGTTTGGGTTGTTTTCAGATCGTTCTTGCTTTGCAAGGTTCGAGTGGAGGAACCACTTTGACTCCGGCCAATGCCGCAAGTCTAACAAGTGACCTTCAAAATATCGTAGCGGCAGAAATTGGACCCTTGGCTCAACAGAGTCAGACGATTAGTACGCAGATCGGCGCGATCCTTGCCGCAGGAACCGGGGGGAATGCAACTTACTCAATTCAAATCCGATCTTTTAATGTAAGCAACGGAACATCTCAGGTGAGAAGCTTTCCGATCAGTGGTCCAGTTGATCCGCACAAAAGTACTCTTGTAGATACAAACGGAGACGGAAATTTGGACTTGATCACGTTTTCCGGAACCCAAGCTTTTGTTTCTCTTTTTACCGGAAACGGATTCACCGGTCCGATCTCTACTTCTTTGAACTCTGGAGATCCTACTAAATTGATTCAGTTTAATTTTGGGGAAGTGAACGGAGACGGTTTTCCGGATTTGGTTTTGATGAATTTGACAAACAACCAATACGAAACCTATCTTTCCAGAGGGGATGGAAGTTTTGCACTGAATTCTTCGTATTCTTTTGGAAGTTTTTCCTTTAATGAATTCAACGACGCTTCCGGAATCAAACGTTCCGACTCGTATCAAATCTGGCTTCAAGATATGAATAACGACGGTATTTCCGATCTCAGTGTCGCCTACATTTCGGCGGACAAAACAGCCGGACAAATCTCCTATCGTTACAATGCGGCTCGAAACTCAGGAGAAGATATGCTCCAAATCGTTTCGAACAACTCCGGTGGTCAAAGGTCTTTGATTCAATACGGTCTTGCAAACCTACATACGGGAGCTGTGGTTGCAGGTTCCGGGAATTATCCAAATCTTCCCAACACTTCTCCGAGTTATCTAGCGGTTCAAACGACCCAGGAGCTTTCCGCAGGGATTGTCAAAAGAACAAATTATCAATATTCAAACAATCGAATGTTTCTCGGTACAAGAGGAGTTGCAAGAGGTTTGGGTTTTGCTTCCGTGAAAGAAACCGATGTGGATACGGGGTTTTATTCGATTACGGATTATTTTCAGAACGACTTTCGTTTGGCTGGGATTCCACAAAACACGAGAAGTTACAACGCGCTCAACAATCTCTTGAGTTCTTCGAACAATTCTTCCTTTAGTTTTCCAAATCCATTTGGGACAGAGATTGCGGTTGCGGGTGCCGTTACCTCGAACGTTTATCAAAATGGAAACTTAGTCACCACCTCTTCCAAATCCATCGCCTATGATTCCTTCGGCTTTGTTACGAGCGAGACTGATTCTTTAGGTTCTCATACGGTTACAAATACGACTCAGTATGTGCATGATACGGCGGCTTGGAGAATCGGAAGAGTATTAAGATCAAGAAAGAATGTAGACGGAACCTGGGTGAGTGACACACAACTGATTTATTCGGGAGACAAGATTCTTACCCAAACTCAATTTCCTTCGAGTGCATCTCCTTTGCCTTCGACTTTTGGTTATGATTCGTTTGGGAATGTGACTTCGGTTACGGACGCGGGTGGTGGAGTGAGCACGATCGTTTATGATTCTTCCTTAAATCTTTTTCCTATCGCAAAGACCAACGCTCTGGGCCACAGCTCAACTTGTGTCTATGATCCCGAGCTTGGTTTGGAACTTTCCAAAACCGATCCGAACGGCGCGACAACTTCGATGTCGTATGACGCGTATGGAAGAATTTTGAGCGTTACCTATCCTGGAAACTCCAGTCCGAATGAAACGTTTTCTTACTCGAATACTGGTCTTTTTGATCTGAATGATCTTTCGAATAACGAATCAGTTACAAAGAATGTCATCGATGCAAACAGTGGAAATACAAGCACGACTCAAATTTTCGAAGATCCGATGGGCAAAACGATCCGCTCTGTTAGCAATACGTCGCTTTCAGGCGTGAGTCAGATCCAGGATAGCGTCTATGATTATACCCATGGACAATTGGTTCAACAATCCAATTCATATTTGAGTATTCAGGCTCCGCAACAGACAAGATATCAATACAATGATCCAGATGGAAATTTGACTACGATCTTGGAGCCGAGCGCTAACGGAACGATTCAAACCAATGTGACCCGTTCCGGTTTTACGGAAACAAAATCGACTTTGTATCCCGACGGTCTTACTTCCACTGTGAGCGAGACAAAAAACGAACTGGGGCAGGTTGTAAGCCGAGTCAATCAAGGAAGAACGACTCAGTATTCGTATTCTCCGTTTGGTGGAATTGCGAGTATTACCGATCCGGGAGGACTCGTGACAACGTTCGGCTACGATTCGTTAGGACGAAAAATCTCAACGCAAGATCCAAATTCTGGAACGATTTCTCTTACCTATGATACGAATTGGAGAATCGCGAGTCAAACCGACGCAAGAGGAAAGACGAACAGCTTTACCTATGACGGTTTGGGAAGAATTCTTACCCAAAGCACAAATGGGCCCGAGGCACCGATTCAGTTTGTGTATGATGACGGAAGCGTTCCCTTTTCCAGAGGACGTGTAACACAAGTTACCGACGGAACGGGGAAAACAGAATTCTCTTACAGTCAAAGGGGAGAAGTCACTCAAAAGAAAAAGTTCGTCGATGACATCATCGCGATTTTCAAAACGGATTACGATTCCTTGAGTAGACCGCTGACTCAAACATATCCCGATGGAACGAAAACTCACAATCAATATACGATCAATGGAACGATTGGAAATATCACGATGGATTCGGCAGACGGAACGAGCATTGGCCACAGCGTCGTAAGTTATCAAGGACCGTATCTGGATACGAACGGAAATCCATCGATCCGAAGAGTAACAGGAAACGGAGTGACAATGGAAATTGCTTACGAACCGATCGAAAGAAAACCCATCGCAATCGTAACGAAAAAGCCGGATGGAAGCGTGATCGGAAATACGGAATACACCTACGACGGAAAGAGAAACATCACCAAGATTGAAGACAAGTTAAACCCAAATCGAACCCAAAATTTCACGTTAGACAACTTGGATAGAGTCACAAGTGCGATTGGAAAATACGGAACCCAGAATTATTCTTACTCTGCAAACGGGAACTTACTTCAAAAAGGGAATCTCACACTGAACTATTCAGACGGAAACCATGCGAACGCAGTGACGACTGCGACAAGCGCAAGCACGGGAACAATGAACTATGCGTATGATGCAAGCGGGAACATGGTTTCGAGAAACGGAGACGTTCTTCGATATGACAGCTTTGGAAAACTGATCGAAATCACACCAAATGGCGGAACGGCTTCTATCAATTACAACTACGACTATTCAGGAAATCGAATCAAGGCAGTGTCGGATGCGGCCCTGACAACAACTTACTCCTTTGGAGACAGTTACGAGATCGTAAGAGCTTCTGGATTACCGGAAAAACACACTGTGTATGTCAAAGGAATCGAAGGAGAGATTGTGGCGCAATGGACGAGAGAAGATGCGACACTACAACTCAGTGATTTAGCGACAGACGAGAAGAATCAAGTTGCAACCTCGATCGTAGGAACTCTGACAAAACGGTTTTGCAAGGACGTTTCCATCGATTGTGGAGACTACTGGAAGAATCGGGTAGGAAAAGAGATCTATTCGTTCATCGGATATTCTTCTTACTTTCAAGAGGGAGTTCCCACAAAACTCTACAACGCACTTTACTTTCTGATTTTACTCGGAGTTCTTTATCTCGCGTATCCTTACTTCCTAAGAGGAAACACGCTTCTGCAAGAGCTTTCATGGAAAGGAACGGCTACTCCAGCATTACTCTTGGCTATGTTTGTGATTACTTCTCTTCCCGGTTGTGGAATTCTACCGGGAGGAAGTGGTCAAGGCGATCCACCGTGGGTTTTGGCGATGGGAGCTAACGTGAACCCGAGTGTTCCGAGTATCCAAAACGGAAACTCCGGCGCATCCGGTGGAGGAATCAACGGTGGAACTCCTGTAAACGGAATGTTTTTCTATCACCCGGATCATCTTGGTTCTGTGAATATGATCACCGACGGATACGGAAACCCAGCGAGCGGGCCTGAACCTGGAGTGAGTTACGTTTCTTATGAACCTTATGGTTCCATCAACAGAAATGATTCTTATGGTCCCGATATTTTCCGTTACAAATATACGGGTCAGGTTGAAGACAAAGAGTCAGGACTTTACTTTTACAAAGCAAGGTATTACGAACCAACTCTCGGAAGATTTTTGCAAGCAGACAGTCAAGTGATGCCGGATTCACCGAACGGAATGAATCGATACATGTATGTGGATGGAAATCCTGTGAACTTTCGTGATGTTAGTGGGAATAGCATATCAACGCCACTTGCTTGGGGACTTATGGGAGCCATCACGGCTCCGCAATTCGGTCTAACCCCAGAGCAAGGCTTTATGTTAGGTTATGGTATTGGAAATAAAATTCATCGAGATAACAAGAAATCGGATCTTGAAAAAACAGTAGGTGGAGTAGGAAAAGGTATTCAAAGAGCGACGTACATTCCAAAAAGTCGACAAAATTGGAATTTTGAAAAATTTTCCCAAAGAGCGTTTCCTTCACCTGATGAAAATGTAGACGCCGGTGCTTCTTGTGGGGCATCTCAGTCAGCTGCGATATTTTTGTTTAATCCGAATGTTCAAAATGCTGCAAATTCAAATAATGGTGGAGGAACAACTTCAGGTGATAATACAGGTACCTCAGGAAGCGCAGGCTCGCAAACAACGTCCCCAGGTAGCTCAACAGAAGCGACAAAGCAGGCGCAATTCATATCGTTGTGGATATTTGCTTGTTCATTACAGCAAGGTGGCGGATCTTAAGATGGGAAGAGATTTTCGTAACTAACAACAATAGGAAATTAAAATGAAAAATAATTCAATGTATTTGATAGTATTCTTTCTGCTATTCTCGACACGAACGTATTCACAAAAATTAGAGAATTTGAATGCCGATACTTCTGACCTTAAAAATCAAAAAAAGCATTCTTTCGAGCCTTATTTTCGATTGAACTCAGGAACCTGGTCTTCTGAATCACTGCAGAGAGAATCGGATTCAAACTCTTCATTAGGAAACTCTGCAAGCAATGGTTATTTAAGCAGTTATGATAAGCCGAGCCGAGATAGAAAATTTGAGAATCCTGGTTATACTAGTTTAGGTTTTATATATAAGAATCACTCTCGTAAACTCACCTTCGATTATAATTATTTAGTTTATTCCCAGTATTTTAAAATAAACTTCAAATATGCTGGAGTGCTTGGTCCACGAGGTTCAGAGCAATCCGAAGTGGGCACAGCATTTATTTACGATATACATCCGTACAGAGTCGAGAATAAATTCGCGATCACAAAGGAGGTATTCAATAACGGTCGATTAACATTTGGAATTGGAGGGGGTATAAGAAAATTATCCATAATACGGGAGCGACAATATCCAGATTTCATTCCAGAATATATTAGATATGTAGCGTCTGTTTCAAATTATTCAAATATAATAAATACTTATGGTCCTCAAGTTAGCTTTCGATCTGAGTTACATTTGATTTCTTCGTTATTCTTTCGGTTAAATTTAGATTATTTTTATACGCAAGGCCAAGCTAAATACAATTTTGAAACAATCAATATAAATTACATTTATATTTCCAAAGGAAATAATGTGATCCAATTTCATGGATTTGATTTTAATTCAGAAATTTCTTATTTATTTTTTGATAGGCTCCGATTGTTTTTAGGATACGAATTGATAGTATCAAGATCTAAATACAGACAATATAATGAGTTAAATAGTTCGGTCGATATCCAGACAGCCTTATCTTCTGAAATTAAAAAGCACGAATATACACAGGAAAAGACGGACTCGCTGCAATTATGGTATTTCGGTGCGGGATACATTTTCTAGAATATCCTTATAAAGTCTGGATCGTCGGTTATGCTTACATCAGTCCAAGGTTTCTATTTTAGGATTGGTGTTGTATGTGAGAATTCAATAATAGAAATGAAAATGACAAAGGTTAGTTTTGTTTTAATTATTTTGGTCCTATCAAGTTGTTCATTTACAGGATATAAAGGTGTCACTGGATCTGAAGCGAAAAGAAAAATTTTGTCAGCAACGCTCCCGCTTGCTGTAAATATTAAGAATCCAAATAGTTTTATTATTTCTTTGGTAGTCGTGGTTTCAGGATTAAAGGATAATGGATACTATTATGAAAGTGATGTGGATAATTGTATTGAAAGTGCGACCACGACTACTTTGGTCGGAGTAAATAGCGGCCAACCATTTACTATTAATTGTAAAATTGGCCACTTGGGATACTTGAATTAAAAATATTACTAAGATCTTGTCCCAAGATCTTAGTAATTATTAGATGATTAATTGCATTTCTTCAGTTCCCCCGCGTTAAGGATCGAAGCGTGGTCAAGTTATTGCGTTTTATTTTGAACCACACTTTTTGTGTAAGATTGAATAACTTGACCGGAGCTGAGAGCCTGGTCCGCGTAGCGGAAACGCCCGAATACATGATCAACGGAGCTTATTTAAACCATGCGAACGCAGTGACGACTGCGACAAGCGCAAGCACGGGAACAATGAACTATGCGTATGATGCAAGCGGGAACATGGTTTCGAGAAACGGAGACGTTCTTCGATATGACAGCTTTGGAAAATTGATCGAAATCACTCCGAACGGCGGAACGGCTTCTATCAATTACAACTACGACTATTCAGGAAATCGAATCAAGGCAGTGTCGGATGCGGCCCTGACAACAACTTACTCTTTCGGAGACAGTTACGAGATCGTAAGAGCTTCTGGATTACCGGAAAAACACACTGTGTATGTCAAAGGAATCGAAGGAGAGATCGTGGCGCAGTGGACGAGAGAAGATGCGACACTTCAACTCAGTGATTCAGTGACAGAAGACGGAAGCCAAGTTGCAACTTCGATTGTGGGAACTCTCACAAAACCTTTTTGCAAGGACGTTTCCATCGATTGTGGAGACTACTGGAAGAATCGGGTAGGAAAAGAGATCTATTCGTTCATCGGATATTCTTCTTACTTTCAAGAGGGAGTTCCCACAAAACTCTACAACGCACTTTACTTTCTGATTTTACTCGGAGTTCTTTATCTCGCGTATCCTTACTTCCTAAGAGGAAACACGCTCCTGCATGAACTTTCATGGAAAGGAACGGCTACTCCAGCGTTACTCTTGGCTATGTTTGTGATTACTTCTCTTCCCGGTTGTGGAATTCTACCGGGAGGAAGTGGTCAAGGCGATCCACCTTGGGTTTTAGCGATGGGAGCTAACGTGAACCCAAGTGTTCCGAGTATTCAAAACGGAAACTCCGGTGCATCCGGTGGCGGAATCAACGGAGGAACTCCTGTAAACGGAATGTTTTTCTATCACCCGGATCATCTTGGTTCTGTAACAATGATCACCGACGGATACGGAAACCCTGCCTCTGGACCAGAACCTGGAGTGAGTTACGTTTCTTACGAACCTTATGGTTCCATCAACAGAAACGATTCTTATGGTCCTGATATTTTCCGTTACAAATACACGGGCCAGGTTGAAGACAAGGAATCCGGTCTTTACTTTTACAAAGCAAGGTATTACGAACCGACTCTCGGAAGATTTTTGCAAGCGGACAGCCAAGTGATGCCGGATTCGCCTAACGGAATGAATCGATACATGTATGTGGATGGGAATCCTGTGAACTTTCGTGATCCGAGCGGTCATGTGGGTCTCAAGGGTTTGATCCACATGTTTAACAGGATTGTCGGTCATGCGATGGGGAAGGATTTTGATTCGAAAGGTAATGACAAGAAACTGTCAACGAATGGTATTTCGACTGGGGGGAATAGATTTTTGCAGAATGCTACATTTGCAGGTAAGGGTCGTTATTATTTTAATGCTAAATCTATTAATGGAAATAAGCTCCTTGGGATTAAGAAAATGAATCGTTGGATGCTTCAGGGTCAAGGTGAATATTTAGAAACTTCGAGGGGGATGGCATGGGAGTATGTTAGAATATATGCAAATACAACATGCAACAAAAATAATAGCAAAGAATTCTGCGATACGCTGGCCTTAGCGTCTGCATTGGTTTATAATCGAGAAGCAGACAAGCACGACAGGTCGCCGATCAATACTTTTGCAACGGGGTGGTGGGATTGGAAAATTAGACCTACCCCAGAAGATGACGAAAAAAGAAAGCTGGCTCTGATATGCGTTTACTATAATATAACTGAAGGCCACCTTTGTGGTTTTGAAGGAGATTCAAAATGAAAAAAAAATTGTTATGTAATTATTTTTGTGTGCTTAACATGGCTTTTTGCAAGTTGTATGACTGACAAGCAAAGCTGCTATTCGCGAAGCTCAAAAGAATTTAAAAATTGTTTGATTAACTTAGAATTAACTTTGCAGACAGGAGCTGCAGACTCAAGCAATCCTAATTTAATCTTAACTACTTGCTTAAGCTACTTTACGAAAGAATTTAGTTGCCCCAACGAAGGGAATACCTTTCCAATTAATCCAAGACAGTAAAAATTTAAGAAATGTAGCCAATGAAATTCAAAATCGTATTGATTCAATTATTATTCTGCACAGGAAATAGTTGTGGCATAGGCGACAACAGAAAAGACAATGCTATTCCATCCAATTCACAAAATTTTAGTAAACTACAAATTCAAAACGTAAATGCAATTAAAGAGTGCGGCATAAAATTGGATAAATGCTTTAAGAAATGTAATACTGATTATCCTTATTCCTATCTCGAAAATTCCGATCGGGAAGTTTGTAAAGATCAATGTGCCGATAGAATACAATTAAATGAAGGTTGCCATGTTTATTTTAGATCTTCAAGAAACCATGTTTTTAGGGCTTATAGCACACGTTAATGATTGATTATGGAGAAAGTATTTAAAAAAATAAAATTATTAATTTGGTTTTTGATTCTTGTACATAATTTAAACTGCGGTAAACTTGGAATTGATTTCACTTCATGCAAAGAGCAGAAGGATGCTTTAATTGAAGGTGTATGTGCTCCTGGTTTATTGTCTTCTTCGCAGAATTCAGCAGAGGCGAGTCAATTGGCATTAGATTCATGCTTGTTGATTTTATTAGTAAAACAATCATGCAAAGATTGATTAAATAAATTGAAATTGTTCGCAGTGAATAATTGCAGATGAAAATATTCATTTTAATCCTCTTAGCTGTAAGTCTTAATTTTTGCTCCGTTTCGGAAACGAAACATTCTCCTGATTTGAAAACATATCGGAACTCAAATGAATCCATTTCGAGGGCTGAAATGGAAGAAATTAAAGCATGCAATATTAAATTGGATTTATGTATCAATAAGTGTAAAAAAGAAAATCCGGACATGAGTATTCGTTATTCGAAATGGGGAAGTTGCAAAGATAGTTGCATACAAAAATTTACGGGCGTAGACGGATGTATAATTCATTATAAAAGTGTTCGGTCAAATAAATATCGAATTTGGTAATTAAGCATTGAGTCGAGCCTTGTAAGTGTTAAATTTGTATTATATAAGTTCATGTTTATAAAATTTGTTTATCTTTTAATCGGGATCTATCTTTTTCTGCAATGTAATCCATCTGGAAATAGTGATAATAATGAGTTAGGCCTGATTTCTCTTTTATTAATTAGCAAACAAAAGAACGGAAGATATGGCCACGTTTCTGTACCGATCGGGAATAATATTTTGATATTAGGAGGTCAAAATGGTTACAATGTATTGAATGATATTTTCCAATTTGATCCTATTCAAAATTCATTTATTCACGTAAATAGCATGAAGTTTGCCCGTTCAAATTTTAAATCTATTCGCCTATTGGATGGAAGAGTTTTCATAGTCGGCGGAAATCCTAGTCCATTAAGCGCGGCTTCGAATGCAGATCCTCCCTTAACCCAAACTGAAATTTACGATCCTTTAACTAATAATATAATAAGTGGACCAAATTTAATACAAGGCCGTTCAGATTTTAGTATGGACTTATTAAACGATGGAAGAGTGTTAATTTCAGGGGGAAAAGCCAGTTCTATTTTAAAAAGTGCTGAGCTCTTCGATCCAAATAACCTTTCAATCGTTCCAGTAGGAAATTTAAATTTCAATCGTTGTCTCCATACTTCTACCAAATTAAACAATGGTAAAATATTAATTATCGGGGGATTGGACGATAGCCAAGTAACAATCGCGACTTCCGAGCTCTTCGATCCAGGTACATTGACATTTTCCGGATCAGGGAATTTAAGCGTTTCTCGAACTCTCCATGCGGCGAATCTTCTTGCCAATGGAAATGTATTGGTAACCGGAGGTTATAAAGTAACTACTCCACCATTCGCCTCAAATACTAAGGTAGTAGAACTGTATGATTCAGGATTGAATACATTCTCAACGGTCGGGAATATTAGTGAGTTTAGGGTGGGGCATACCGCTATCACTACATCTTCGAATAGAGTTTTATTATGTGGAGGTCATCAAATTCTTAAAGGCACGCCCATTTTGTCTTCCTGCGAGTTATATGATACAGGAAACATGGCAGTTGTGGGATCTGGACAAATGCAATCGAAGAGATCTTTCCATACAACCAATTTAGTTTTGGGATCGAAAGTTTTGATAACTTCCGGCTTTGATAGTGTCGACTTTTCTTCCGGTATCCCAGTAGCAAATAAGTCCTCCGAAGTATTTGATTTTAATCAATTTTCTTCAACATTACTATTCGGGGAGCTATGAAAATCTTATTATTATCATTGATCGATTCAGTGATTTGTAGAGCAACAAATGTTATTTTCCTAATGTAAAATTGAATGTTTATCATATTCGTAAATTGAAATCTTTTTCATTGTTATTCTCGATCAAAAGTCCCACAGAAGAATAAATCCCGCGTTAAGGATCGAAGCGTGGTCAAGTTATTGTGTTTTATTTTGAACCACACTTTTTGTGTAAGATTGAATAACTTGACCGGAGCTGAGAGCCTGGTCCGCGTAGCGGAAACGCCCGAAAAGAAGATTAAAAGAGTAACGGGAAACGGAGTGACAATGGAAATTGCTTACGAACCGATCGAAAGAAAACCCATCGCAATCGTAACGAAAAAGCCGGATGGAAGCGTGATCGGAAATACGGAATACACCTACGACGGAAAGAGAAACATCACCAAGATTGAAGACAAGTTAAACCCAAATCGAACCCAAAATTTCACGTTAGACAACTTAGATAGAGTCACAAGTGCGATTGGAAAATACGGAACCCAGAATTATTCGTACTCTGCAAACGGGAACTTACTTCAAAAAGGGAATCTCACACTGAACTATTCAGACGGAAACCATGCGAACGCAGTGACGACGGCAACAAGCGCAAGCACGGGAACAATGAACTATGCGTATGATGCAAGCGGGAACATGATTTCGAGAAACGGAGACGTTCTTCGATATGACAGCTTTGGAAAGCTGATCGAAATCACTCCGAACGGCGGAACGTCTTCTATCAATTACAACTACGACTATTCAGGAAATCGAATCAAGGCAGTGTCGGATGCGGCCCTGACAACAACTTACTCGTTCGGAGACAGTTACGAGATCGTAAGAGCTTCTGGATTACCGGAAAAACACACTGTGTATGTCAAAGGAATTGAAGGAGAGATCGTGGCGCAGTGGACGAGAGAAGATGCGACACTACAACTCAGTGATTCAGCGACAGAAGACGGAAGCCAAGTTGCAACTTCGATTGTGGGAACTCTCACAAAACGGTTTTGCAAGGACGTTTCCATCGATTGTGGAGACTACTGGAAGAATTGGTTTGGAAAAGAGATCTATTCGTTCATCGGATATTCTTCTTACTTTCAAGAGGGAGTTCCCACAAAACTCTACAACGCACTTTACTTTCTGATTTTACTCGGAGTTCTTTATCTCGCGTATCCTTACTTCCTAAGAGGAAACACGCTCCTGCATGAACTTTCATGGAAAGGAACGGCTACTCCAGCGTTACTCTTGGCTATGTTTGTGATTACTTCTCTTCCCGGTTGTGGGATCTTGCCGGGAGGAAGTGGTCAAGGCGATCCACCTTGGGTTTTGGCGATGGGAGCTAACGTGAACCCGAGTGTTCCGAGTATTCAAAACGGAAACTCCGGTGCATCCGGTGGCGGAATTAACGGAGGAACTCCTGTGAACGGAATGTTTTTCTATCACCCGGATCATTTGGGTTCTGTGAATATGATCACCGACGGATACGGAAACCCTGCGAGCGGACCAGAACCTGGAGTGAGTTACGTTTCTTACGAACCTTATGGTTCCATCAACAGAAACGATTCCTATGGTCCCGATATTTTCCGTTACAAATACACGGGTCAGGTTGAAGACAAGGAATCCGGTCTATACTTTTACAAAGCAAGATATTACGAGCCGACCTTGGGAAGATTTTTGCAAGCGGACAGTCTGGTGATGCCGAATTCGCCTAACGGAATGAATCGATACATGTATGTGGATGGGAATCCTGTGAACTTTCGTGATCCGAGCGGTCATGTGGGTCTCAAGGGTTTGATCCACATGTTTAACAGGATTGTCGGTCATGCGATGGGAAAGGACTTTGATTCGAAGAATCCTAACAAGAGGGTTAGTTCGGGCGGAGTTAAAAATAGTTTCGGGAAAATAAATTTAAGTAATTTTCGTTCTCAATTAAGTATGAATAAAATCAATCAATCCTTGAACCTTGTGAATAAGCATTTGAGATCGAATGAAAAAATCTTAAAGAATCAATTTAGAGATTTCAATAGTAATTTTGAAATCTCTAAATTAAGAAGTCTTTCTGTTTCGTGGATACTCCCACCAGAAATTGATAAGATTCTTAATAAATGGGTAGAACCTTATTTTAAATTCAATGGATCTGATTTATTTAATGATTCAATAAAAATATTTATATTTAATTATTTGATAAATCAAAGGTTTTCTAATGCTGGATCGGGTAGCGGCGGGGGTGGACAAGACCCTACTGAAGGAGATGGGGGACCGGAAGATGAAAGTTAACTTTATTTTTGGATTTGTTTTTGCATTAATGATTAGTAATTGTAGCGTAAAATTTGAAATAAATGAGAAAGAATTTCAAGTTTCTAAATCTCTCAATTACAAGAATTTTATCCCTCTAAAGAGTGGGAGTCGATCTATTTCGGAGATTGATATATCGCCAAATTATGAAATTGCAATTTACTTGGTTGGCAAGGAAGACATAACTGAAGTATTGTACGATCGAAATAATAAATTTAAAGCACTGAATGTAGAATTATTGAAAGAGATTGAAAATGATAAAGATTTCAATGCACGCTTTCTAATTTTGGAATTGTATTCAAGAAAGAAAATAGAATATAATTATTTGGAGAAAATAGCTTATTCTGGAATTAGTTTCTACGAACATTTACGTTTTAATTATGAATACCCGTTCTGTTCAGATAATCCGTCTTTAATTTGGGTTTTTAACAGAGGTGAAAGTTCTAATGACTTTTCACGTAGTCCGAATGTTTGGCCACGATCTGAATACTCTAAAAAATGTAATGATAAAAATGGAAAACTTATCCATGCTATGAGAAGTGTGAGCAAAATAAAAAATATTGAGGATGCAACGGTTTTAATAAAACTTCCGGGGGGCTCAATATTCGAGTATTGCATTTCTTGCATTAGGTGACCTTCCCTCGCATTAAGGATCGAAGCGTGGTCAAGTTATTGTGTTTTATTTTGAACCACACTTTTTGTGTAATATCGAAAACTTGACCGGAGCTGAGAGCCTGGTCCGCGTAGCGGAAGCGCCAGATTACATGATCAACGGAACTTATTTAAACCATGCGAACGCAGTGACGACGGCGACAAGCGCAAGCACGGGAACAATGAACTATGCGTATGATGCTTGCGGGAACATGAATTCGAGAAAAAGTGAGGGAATTGGGTTATTTAAAACGAAAAATAATATCCTTCATTGGTGGTGGTTAATGAAGAAGTTGAAATTATCCGAATATTAAAAAGAAGATGAATACTATTAAATTAATAACTTCAATTCTTTTGTTCTGTTTAAATTGTGGAAAAAACGGAATAGGCTCTTCTTGCAAGGAGCAACAGGTTCTATTGTTCAAATGGATTCAGTTGTAAAATATAATAAGGTGTCAATATACCCTTCGCATGAAAAGATTCATAATAATACTTGTAATTGGATTCGAGTTTTGTGAAGCTTATCGTCCTTATCGCAATGAATCCGTAAGATATTCAAGCTCTGATATTCGAATAATAAACAATGCCAATAAGGAAAAAATAAAAAATTGCAACATTCGTTTGGATCGATGTTTGGCAAATTGCAATAGTCTATATCCTGAGTATTCAAAAGCAATAGATCCCCTTAATGCAGAATGTCGCGATAATTGTGCAATCCGCTTAAAAAATGAAGAGGGCTGTATGATTTTTTATCAGTCAAGCCGTAGAGTTATTTATAAGTCTGGATTGTAACATTGATATTAACTGTTCTAGCCAAAATGTATTAGTCCAAAAGCTATCATTTGTTAAGTGGAATGATGACGTCCTAATTTTTAATATCAAAAAGTATATGTGGACGTTTGCTTCTGTTTTAGATTCTCATAAGGATTTCTAGTATGAAAACAAGAAAGATTCTATTGTTGTTTATTTTTGTAATTTCTCTTTCTATGCAAAATTGTAAGCAAAATGACGGAGACGATAACACTTCTATGTTGGCCTTGCTTTTTACGTCGAATTACGTCGCGGGTTGTGCAACACCAAAAATAACGACGTCCGATTTGCCGTTAAAGTTTATTTCTTTTTCGATATTAACCACCCCGTATGTCGGCGGCTTGGCTTATGTAGAAAATTTAGAATTCGGGCGAAGGATAAATCTAAAGATGACAACCTCGGACCCGACTAAATACTCACCACTTTTCTATAAAGCAAATAGTCCCTGTGATGTTCCTCAAAACTATTTTAATTTTGTGTCTTCATATCGTTACTTCTTGGCTCGGGGGACCAACATAAATACGACCGTTACTCCCTTAACTGGAAATTTAATGGTGATGAGTTCCTCAAAATTTAGTCCTAAAGTTATTCCAACAGATATTTCGGTTTCTTTGGATTCAAAGGCAATTTGTAAAACTCCTATCATTGCAAGCACGACTATTAAACCTATGTCATTTGATTTTGAAGGGGCAACTTCCATAGCGATTGTAAAAATCGAAAATTACGTTCCGAATCAGCAAATAACGCTCATGTCGACTACTACGAATCTTGGTAGTTTTGTCCCTTTGGCCGTTCCGGGAAGCGACTCATGTTTTCCAACTTCTTTCAAGGATATCCCTCT
>NZ_JAFFPT010000020.1 GCF_016918785.1 Leptospira ainazelensis
TTTTTTCGATTCAAGAGTCAAGCGGGATATAAAGTTTCAAAATTCCTTGGGTAAAAACCACTAATACACAATCGATTCGTAGGTAATTGCCGCAGTTGCTGTCCCTACCTATTGTTCGAAATCCTAAAACGAGTATTCTTTAAGGGTATTCGAGGATTAAAGTTATGAAACGGCTTCTATTCACAGTTCGACAAGTTGGGGAAAAATTTTTCTTTTGGAAACGGTATGCGCTCTTTTACCTATTCCTTGCGACGTTTGGTTTTACGGGTTGTGTTCTCCCGCAGGAAAGATACGGAACACAACCGTTGAGCCCGACCGATTACGTCTATAAAGGCGATCTTCAAGGACTTGAGAATTCGCTTCGGAGCGGACAAGGAATCAACCAAAGAGATCCTTTTTTTAGAAATTTCACACCGTTGATGGTGGCGGCTCGAGAGGGAGAGTATTTGATCGCCGAATATCTGATTCGAAACGGTGCAGACGTCAACGCAAGAACTCGCGACGGACACACCGCCTTGATGATGGCGTCAACGAATCGATACCCCGAAATAGTCAAACTTCTCATCCGCTCAGGCGCGGATGTTTACGCTACGACGGTTCAAGGACATACCGCTTGGTCCGAATCAACATTAGAAGATTCTAAAAGAGTTCAAGAAATTCTTCAGCAAGCGGGCGCGGGTAAAAAATAATGAAACTGAAAAAACTTTTATTATTTGGGATTCTTTTTATTTTTTTCGAAGGTTGTAGTGTGCAAACGGTAAACTGTGAGAAGGGTTGTGATGAACAACTTTCCGCTTGTTTATTGATTGCCTTAAACGATCAAACTCCGAATCAATCGGCGGCGATTTCGCTTATCTGTTACGAGCTTTGCAACGCCTGTAAAAACAACTGTACATCTAGATCGTCTTCCGGAACTTCAACCAGATCTCCGAGCACTAGGACCGGAGGCGGCAGTGGAGGAAGAAGTAGCGGCGGTGGTGGAAGTGGAGGAGGGAGCGGCGGCGGAGGCAGCGGTGGAAGTGGAGGAGGGCACGGCGGCGGAGGTCATGGTGGCGGAGGGATTCTTACATTTTAGAATTTGCAAAAACAAAGAACCGTATCTCAAAATAGGAAATGGGAGCATCTTCGCGGGCTTTATTTATTTTCAAAGGAAGTTTTCGCAAACATTAGAATATCATAAATATTGAATTTTTTAAGTTTTTGAACTTCGTTATTCGAATCAAATCCGATTCTAACGAATAAAGAAATACTTTCGGATTAGAATTCGTGCTACGCGTTAGGTTTGTAATAAAAATCCTCCCCATGAGATACCTCCTCCGGCAGCGGCAAATAAAATCGTATCCCCAGCTTTGATTTTTTTATCGCGATAAGAATGATCTAAAACGGCGAGAATACTCGCGGACCCGCAATTGGCAACTTTGTCCACCCTATCCAATACGTCCTCGGATTTCATTTCTAAGAATTCGGAAACGATTCGTATTATTTTCCGATTTACCTGATGAGGAAGCAAAACATCCGGCTTTTTCGAGTTTGGAATTTCCTTCCAATAACCGGCGGCTTTTTTCCAGGCATTGAGAATAAACTCTTCTGGAATATCCTTATACTGAAATAAAAAATCCTTTTTTTCAAAGTTAGAAATCGGAGGAAGAAGTCCCGGCACTCCCATAACCTTCGTATAACTTCCATCGGAATCCAGATACCAGGAAAGAATTCCTTGTTTTGGGTTTTCACTCCTGGAAAAAACGACTGCTCCTGCGCCGTCCGAAGCGGAATACAATATTCCCGGTTCGCTGCTTGCAACTTTTGAGAGTGTTTCAGCGGCCGCGACTAATACGTGTTCGGCGCCGTTGGAAATAAATTGAGCCGCTAATACGCCGGCATAAATGGAGGAAGAACAACCCGATTTTATTTCCAACGTTGCGGAAGAAATATTCAAACGACCGCCGACGATTGCACCGAGCGAGGTCGTATATTTTGGAGAGGTCGTACTTACGGCGATAAAAACATCGATTTCAAGACCTGATAATTTGGACGATTCTAAAGCTTCTCGCGCGGCGATTTCCATGAGATCCGCCGAAGTAGCTTCGTTTTCACTTAAGGGAGAACCGGGAGCATGTACCCAATATCTTTTTTCAAAGCCGTAATTCTTTTGAAAATAATCCGAATCCATTTTGTTTTCGGCGAAAAATTTTTCCCAATTTTTACCGTACAAAAGTTCGTGAATCTCATTATTTGTCCAAAATCTTCCGCAATGAAGAGGAAACGCGGAGCCGGTTCCCGATATTTTTATGCCTGGAATCGGTTTTCCTAAAATTCCAGTCTGAAGTTTCATGAATTTGATTTTCCTAAATTGAATTTTATGAATATTCTAAACTTTATTGTTTTTTCATTTTTAAAAAATGAATTGTTGATTTGATCATTCCGAATAAATTAGAAAGCCTGCTTGTTTTATGCTTTTTGTAAGTTATCAATTTTTCATCTTTTTTACTTTCGTTTATCTGACTTATTGGACGATTCCATCAAAGTATCGAATGTATTTCTTACTTGCATCTTCCTTGGTTTTTTATGGGAGTTGGAGTTTCGCATTTCTGCTTCATTTCCTCTTTATCCTCGTTCTCAACTATTATTTATGGAATCTTTATAGAATCAACCGCAATCAAACATTATTCTTTATCATCCAATGTTTGAATCTATCGAATCTCGCCTTTTTTAAGTATTTCTATTTTTTGGCGGATCTAATCTCCGTTCCTTTGCGAAATCCAGCTTGGTTAGAACAAAACCTCCGGCATTCACATAACGAAATGGGCTTTGAAATTTTACTCCCTCTTGCAATCAGTTTTTATACGTTTCAAATCATGTCTTACGGTTTCGATTTAAAAAATGGAATCTACGTTCGGAAACATTCGCTCGCAGAATTCTTACTTTTTATTTCATTCTTTCCACAACTGATTGCCGGACCGATCGTGAGATCGCAGGATCTTTTACCCCAGATTCAGTCGTTAAGGGAAGGAACACTACCGATTCCTATTACTTCCAATGTCAAAAACGGCCTTTGGCTCCTTCTATCGGGAGTGATAAAAAAAATATTTATAGCGAATCAGCTGTTATTGAATATTCAACCGCTTCTTTTGCCCGATAGTCCTTCCGTCTTTGAAATCAAACCCGCGTCCCTCTGGATTCTTTCAATCAGCTTTCTTGTGATGTTATACGCGGATTTTTCGGGATATTCGGACATCGCGCGAGGTCTTGGGAAATTACTGGGATTCGAACTTCCGATTAATTTTAAGGCTCCCTTTTTCTTTTCTTCTTTTAGCGATTTGTGGAAACGGTGGCACCTTACTTTTTCTTCCTGGATACGAGATTATATTTTTATTCCACTGGGAGGAAGTCGAGTAAGCGAAACGAGGTTATGGTTTAATCTTTGTTTTACTTTTTTCTTAGGAGGACTTTGGCACGGCGCTAAAATTCCATTTGCGGTTTGGGGTCTTTGTATGGGAGTTTTTCTAAGTGTCGAAGTGTTTTTGAGTAAAAGGGGTATGTATGAATGGAATGGAGTTCCCGCAAAAATATTTAAAAGAATTCTAATATGGATTCTTTATCTTAGTTCGGGTGTATTCTTCTTCGCTCCGGATTGGCAATGGGGAAAAAATGCGATTATCAGAATGTTTTTCTTTAACGGAGATTACTTTTCCGGCGCGGAAATCGTAAAATATTCCAGCTTTTTTTTAGCGGTGGTCGCAACTTTTTTCTTTCAGATCATTGAAGAATATCCGAATGTTCTCAATCCGTTTAAAAAAAGGGAAGTTTGGCTTTTGCCGTTAACGGTAGTTTTGGTTGTATTCGGTTTGACCCAGATTCCTTCCGGAAGCCAAGATTTTTTCTATTTCCAATTTTGATCAAACAAAGCTGATCGCGATATTTCCGTAAGGATGAACGTTTTCCTTCATTTGCTGATGGACTTTGGGGATCTCTTGAAAGGAAAAAACTTTTGTGAGCGCCGGAGAAATTTCCCGATCCCCTACGAGTTTTAATACTTTTTTGCATTCTTCGGGATTGGCAAAATGAGATCCTTGCAGCCGCTTTTGATATTTAAAAAAATCGCTTAATCCAAAACTTCCAAGATAACCCGTCGTCCCGCCGCAGATGACTACCATTCCCTCTCGGTCGCAGACAAAAAGAGAGGTAGGTATAGTGTCCTCTCCCGGATGTTCTATTACAATATTAGGATTTTTGAATCCTATATTTCGGACCGATCTTTGAAATGATCTCATTTGTTCTTCCCTGAAATCGGAGGATTCGGATTTATTTATCGAACCCCAATGAGAATATTCATTTCGTAGAATGTATCCTTCGGCTCCTAAGGAAAGACAAAATTTTCCCTTTTCCAAAGAGTTTACTACCGCAATCGGGACCGCTTCGAATTTCCGCGTTAGTTGGATTGCCATCGCGCCGAGTCCTCCGGAACCGCCCCAGATAAGAACCAAATCGTTTTTCCGGATATGATTCGGATTCCAATGGGTTAACATCCTGAATGCGGTGGCGCCCGTGAGCATAAAACAAGCCGATTCTTCCCAACTAAGATTGGAAGGTTTAGGAAGACATTGCGTGGATTTTACTTTGCAAAATTGTGCAAACGCTCCGAAATTTGTTTCATAACCCCAGGCTTTGAACTTTGAGGAGAATGTGGGGTCGCCTCCGTTTTTGACGCAAGGCTCTTCCGAATCAAAACTTCCGGGCTGAATTACAACTTCTTCGCCGATTTTGAATTCTTGCACTTTGCTCCCGATCTGAACTACGATACCTGCGGCGTCGGAGCCACCTATATGATAATTTTCTAATTCTCCTTCTTTGATCCTGTGGTTGATTACGTCTAACGGATAACCGGCTGCGGCCCAAACATTGTTGAAGTTGACCCCGGCCGCCTTTACGGCGATTAAGACTTCGTTAGGCGCTAATTGTGGTACTGGGACTTCTTCCTCGACAAACGCGTGTTCGGGTTCTCCAAAACGATCGGGCCGTATGACTTGAGCGATCATATATTTCGGAATCCGGTCCGGGTACGGAATTTCGCCAAAGGAAATTGTAAGAGGGCGATTTTTCATTTCTTTT
Organism: Leptospira ainazelensis; assembly: GCF_016918785.1. Taxonomy (GTDB): domain Bacteria; phylum Spirochaetota; class Leptospiria; order Leptospirales; family Leptospiraceae; genus Leptospira; species Leptospira ainazelensis. Next base: position 5,110 of record NZ_JAFFPT010000020.1, read on the forward strand.
AGTTTTTTAAAAAATTAGAAAAATCCTTAAAAATAAAATTTGTCAATTCGGGAAAACAGCCCCCGCTCAAATGAAAAGGATCTATAAAAGAATCACATTCTAATCTTCCGAATCTTTCAGGATCGGAAATTTGAAGAACCCAATCCGGATTATTGGCTTGAATGTCCAAGGCGGTCGTGATCATTTTATTTTTCAATTTACTGATCCTTGGAAGTTTATTTAATCCCGCCGTTAATTGAGGATGGAAAAGCGGCCAATAGATGATCGTCGGAATTTTTAAAATGGAAAATTCTTCCACAAGTTGACGAAAGATATGAATTTGGTTTTCCTTTTCTTTAAATTTCAAGAAATGGTTTGTAATCGCCTCTTCGGCTTTTCGATCCAACTCGTTCGATGGGGTATTTACAATAAATTGATTCGGATAGGATCCGTTTTTTTCTTTTGTGGTAGCGATAAATTCCCGGCTGAATTCTTTTTTGAGATTTACGATTCGTTCCGTTCTTCCATCGTCCAGTTTTACTTTTTTCAAGTTTTTGAGAATTGCGGAGAATTTAATTCCATATTTAAAAATGGGAAATATTCTTTTGATTGCAGAATATTGAATATCTTCGATGTTCCAATTCGGTTTTTTGAAATTTGAAATACGATTCCAAGAATCTTCGATTAAATAGGAAGTAGTAAGGGCATGATCCAGAGAAATCTGCGTGGAATACTCCTCTAATTGATATGTGTCCGATTCTAAAAGAATAAATTTTGGATAGTTACCGCTCTCCTCCGCGAAAGAAAGAATTTGTTTCCACCAGAAATGATGAAAACCGACGGACGCGGCCGGCGCACAGAAATTGTATGTTTGTAAATTCCGAATTTTCGTTTTTTCACGGATCAGATTGGGATCGAAAGCGCTTGATTTCGAAGTTCCAAAAATGACTGCGTATTGTATTTCCTTCGAAGATCCTACATCGGTTTTTAGCTGATTTAATATTTCTAATCTAGATTCGTATGCGATTCTTTCTATATTAGAATAGGGCAGAAAGTAGGAGAGAAAAACATCCATCGAGATCACTCTAAATAATCCCCAAACAAAAAACAGAAGCAGGATCGGATATAATAAACTTTTGTGCTTTAGTAGATCCACTTTAGTAATCTTCATGACACATTGGAAAATAAGGATCGAAGTTCTCTTCTTAAAACTTTACCGGACGGATTACGAGGAAGTTGATCCATTAAAAATAATTTCCGCGGCATTTTGTAGCCGGCGATTTTCCCTTTTGCCCAGGATAAAAGATGATCTAGGTTTACGTTTTTGTTTTCATTCGGCACCACTGCGACGCAGACTACTTCTCCGTATTCCGGATCCGTTAATCCGAACACGGCTAAGTCCGAACAATCCGGATATTCGAATAGAGTTCTTTCGATTTCAGCAGGTGATAGATTTTCTCCTTTTGAAAGAATCATATCGTTTTTTCGATCGATCACATATAAGAATCCGTCTGAATCCAAAAAACCGATATCGCCCGTATGAAACCATCCGTTAGAATCGAATGATTTTTGATTATCCTCGGGCCGATTCCAATAGCCTTTTCCGAGGTTGATTCCTTTTAAACAAATCTCCCCGGGAACTCCGGGTTTTAATTCTTCGAAATCGGAATTTAAAATGGAGATTTCCATTTCTCCGATGATTCTTCCTGCGGAACGAACCCTGTCCTTCCAAACTTCGGAGGGATCCGATTCAAGAATTTTTTTATGATCGTCAAATCGAAGTAAGGTGGCAATTCCCGTTGTCTCAGTCAATCCGTATGCCTGTGTAAAATCGCATCGAAACAGATCGGAAGCTTTTCTAAGAATTACCTCCGGAATTCCGGATCCTCCGTATTGAATATTCCGAAGACTTGAAAAATCGAAATGTTTTGTTTCCGGATCTAATACTATCGTTTGAATCATAGCAGGAACTAAAAGTGCGTTCGTAATTTTTTCGGATTGGATCAGATTTACGATTTCCAAGGTTTCAAATTTTCTCACAAGATAGTTGGTGCCGCCCGGAATAAAACCGAGCATCATATAACCAAGACCGCCGATATGATAGAAAGGACAACAGACAAGATTTTTAGAATCGGATCCGAATCCGGGTAGTTCTAAAGCGAGGTTTCTTAAAGTGTTGATAAGATTGTTGTGATTGAGCAGAACACCTTTCGGAAATCCGGTCGTTCCGGAAGTATAAAGTTGAACGATTGTTGTCTCGGGATCGAATAATCGGCTTTCTTCATTTTCGGATCTATGCGTATATTCTGATATATTAATTAACTTTATATCGGATTCCGATTGAACGGAAGCCGAGGCGTTCTCCTGAAATTCTTTTCCATAAAAAAGTATTTTAGAATTCGAGTCTTTCAAGATAAAACGAATTTCCGTCGGGGTTAGTCTCCAATTGATTATCACCGGAACAACGCCGATTCGGACCGCTCCTAAAAACAAAAAGAGAGACTCGGGAGAATTAAAGTCGAGAATTCCGAATCGATCCCCTTCCTTGAGATCAAGATTTTCGAGTTTCGACATCGCTCCAATCGATTCTTTTTTAATTTCGGAATATGTCCAAGTTCTGCCCTCGAATTGTAAAGCAATTCGATCCTTTTGGGAAAGTGCTCTGAAATCCATAAACTCAGGAATTGTTATCGATTTCATCCTTTGAGATTATCCTTTGTTTTGTTTCTAAGTGGCCAGTTGATATGGGCGCCGCCCGTAACCGGAAGTTTGATTCCGGTAATATAAGATGCGTTAGGTGAGGCTAAAAATTGAACCGCATAGGCGATCTCTTCCGGACGAGCGGCCCTTCCCAAAAGGTTGAGAGATTCTAGATCCGAATATTTTTCCTTTGAATAATTGGTTTTGGTTCCGGGCGTGTCTACGAAGCCGGGAACTACGACGTTTGCGGTGACTCCGTATCTTCCTTCCTCGAGCGCGAGAGTTAGAAATAAGGATTCGATCGTCTTTTTTTCCATCGAGTACCAGGCCTGTCCGGGGCCTGCAAATTCCGCAACGAGTGATCCGATTGCAATCCATCTGCCAAACCCTTTTTCTCTTTGTATTGGGATACAAAGCGGAATCAATCGAAGTAAATATTCTGCGCTTCCTTTCGGTAAGGGATTTTTTTTTAGGTCGTACTCGCTAAGTTTTTTTGGCTCCGTTCTGGAATAGAAATTTGCGACTACAATGTCAGGAATTCCCCAAACTTTTATTTTTTCTTCCAGGGAATCGATTTCTTGAATATTAGAAAGGTCGCATGTATAAACGCAGTGTCCGGTTCCGGGTAATTCTTTGAATAACGAATCCAAATCTTCCTTGTTTCTTGCAACCGCGAGAATTTTGACTCCGCACTGTGCTAGCTGGATTGAAATCGCCTTTCCGATTCCTCGACTTCCGCCTGTGACGAGAGCGGTTTTTCCGGAAAGTTCATGAAAGTTCCGATTTGTTTGATTCATATCGCGGGTTCTATATAAATCGCCGCAGCGGCGGAATAACCCGCACCCGCACAGACGAATAGAATCTTATGACCCGGTTTGATTCTTCCTTGTTTTCTTGCAAAGTCGAGGGCGTAAGGAATCGTTCCTGCTACGATATTTCCCGTGTGATCGATCGTGGTGATCACTTTTTCGGGAGAAATTCTCAGATTCTTGGCAACCGAACTCATAATTCTTATATTCGCTTGGTGAGGAATAAAGACATCGATTTCATCGAGAGAAAGTCCGGCCTCTTCGCAAATCTTTTGCGACATCAAAGTCATGATGGAAATTGCATCGTCAAAAATGATCTTTCCTTCCACTTGCATAATCGTTGAATGAAGGTCATTCCGAACGGATTCCATAGAAGCCGGCATCGCGCTTCCTCCGGCCGGCGTATAGAGGTGTTCCGACTTCGAGCCGTCGGTCCAGAGTTTAGATGCGATCAAACCTTCTCCAGGTTTTCCTTTGCTAAGGATTACCGCGCCGGCTCCATCCCCGAAAATCGGAAAAAGTCTTAGATCGTTTTTGCGGACAAAACGAGATTTTACGTCGGCTCCGATCACAAGAACATTCCGTTCACCGGAATAGATCAGTCGCGCCGCGTGATCCAAGCCGAATAAAAATCCGGAGCAGGCGACTTGTTTATCTTCCGCCGGACAAGTCGCGCCGATTAAACTTTGAACCTTGGATGCGGCGGCCGGAGAAGTCCAATCTCCCGTCGAAGTACAAAGAATGATTCGATCCAAATCCCCCGAAGGAATATTTGCTTCTTCTAATGCAATGAAAGAGGCTTCCGCAGCGATATGACTGGTCGCGATTCCTTCCGGGGCCCAATGTCTTTGTCGAATGCCAAGATTGGATACGATCCAATCATCGGATGTATTGAGTCCCGAGTAGGAAATGAGTTCCAAGTTTGACACAGGCGGTCCGGGAAGATATCTACCGGTTCCTTGAATCCGAATTCCCCAAGATGAAGTTTTCATTTAATTTCGGATTATTAAAACTCATTGTCGAGACGATGGCAATAAAAAAAAGATTTGTTTTTGAATCGATTTTAATGAAACCGATATTCGATTTGAATCGCCACGAAGGACGAAGTTGCGGTTCCGTAGAGAGACGAAATTTGGGATAAGGTTTTGTCAAGGGCGATTACCGCCGGAGAAATATCGATATTTTCTAATATTCGATCGAAGGATTTTTTTTGGTCCTTGGTTTCCGTCGTGAAAAGTGTTAATCCCCCTTTTGTCCGAATTTTTGGCTCGGACTTTGAAATAACAAAGACGTTAGTTCTATAAGTACGGGCATAAGAATCCGTAACCAATGCGAGGGTCACCTCGTCGATTCCGGGAGCCGCTTGAATTCCGATGTTTTCACGAGACCAAAAGGACAGAAAATTTTTCGCCGCAGTCCAATAGTGTTTATTTTCAAATTTAAAATTCGACGTGTTGTGCTCGGTTCCCCAGTCGACTACGCCGAATTCTTTTGCAACCTGTTGTGCTCTTTTTTTTCCGGCAATGGATTCAACGAGGGCTATCGATATCGGAATGGAAGCGGTGACGCCGGTCGTAGTGATGATCTTCTCATCCACGACGTAATGCCGATTTCGAACCCATTTGGTTTCGGTAAATTTTTTTTCCAAATCGTTAAGCGAATACCAATGTCCCGTTGCTCGTTTTCCTTTGAGAATTCCCGCGTTTGCGAGGAGCCAGGCTCCGTCGCAGATTCCGACGATGGTTGCTCCTTTCGACGTTTGTGATTGAATCCAGCGGATCAGATTAGAATTCTCCGAGTCGTGAACGGCGGGAACGATTACAAAATCCGCCCCTTCCGGAAAGGATCGATCAAAGTCCGAAAGCGTTTTTTCAATTTCAATTTCCAACGTTGGAAACATCCGCATCGTACCTGAGTTTGTTCCAAGAGCGTATACGTCCGCGACTTCCGATCTCCTGAAAACGCCGTAGGGAACGATAAAGTCCGAAAGTTCCGTGTATTCGTTCTCGCCAATAACCGCGACGACCGGACGTTTTCTGTCGAACCTCGGTTTGAAGGTTTGGATTTTTTCTTCGACAAAGGATTCGGAATTAGGTTCGGCGATTTTTTCCGAAGGGTTTGCGCAGCTGAAAAAAAATATAGAATCTACGAGTTGAAAGAGAACAAGAAAGAAAAAGATTCTTTTTGAGTTTCGTTTTTTCGCGGATGAAATGTTTGTATCGTTTTGTTTCATGCTCATCAGTCTGTCATAACTTTGGAAAAGAGTCGTCCTTCCGTATCCGGAAGGACCGAAATTTTTCGAATCGTAAAAAAATATGGACAGAGTGAAAGGATTCCCTTCAATCATTTTATGCTTATATTAGTAGCCTTTGGTTCGGGACTTGCGTTCTTGCTGGCTCTTGCAAATCTAATAAACGGCGGAAACAAATTTCATCCTAAGAATTCGAAACTCGAACCATCGCGGTTTCGTTTATTCGATCAAAATTCCACTTCGATCCTTTTTTTCTGCGTGGCGATCGTTCAATTTCATATTTATTTGGAGCTCTCGGACGAATTGAAAAAAGTTTCGTGGTTTGCGGAATGGAACGTTCCTTTCCTTTTTTTAATCGGACCTTTTACATATCTATACTTTGAAGAATTGAGCGGAGCGAAACAGACTCGGATTCGATTCTTTCATTTTTTACCCGCTCTTTTTTCATTCATTCTAATGTTTCCTTTTTATTTTCGCGATATAGAAACCAAAAGAGTATTTCTGGCAAATCCGAATTCGGAAGACCCGTTTCACCGGATTGTTCTTTCACTTTTGATCCTTGGAACTTTGTCGAACTTTTTGTATCCGGCGGTTTTATTTTTTAAGGTATGGAGATGGAGAAAAAAAACGGTTAAAGAACTTCGTAAAGTATTTTCACCGTTTCTAATTTTGTTCGCGGCGACTCTTGCGATCTTATTTTTATTCGTAATCGCACAGACATTTTATATGCCTTTGTTTTTAATCGCCGCCGATGCATTGACGTTTTTGATATCGGCGATCTTTCTCATGAGTGCAACTCATTCTTCCGTCGTCCTTAACTTTCAAAAAGAATCCAGGGAAGCCCGTTATAAAGAAAGCCGCCTTGTAGGATTGGACGTGGACGCCATTTTGATTCGTCTGGATGATAGGATGAGAATCAAAAGAATTTTTTTGGATGAAACTCTGACTCTTGCAAAACTAGCAAAAGAAATGGATATTCATACACATCAGCTTTCCGAAATTCTCAACGCCCGATTGCATCTAACGTTTCGCGATTATATCACTCAGTTTCGACTTGAGGAAGCCGCAAAACTTTTAAAGGAAGAATCGGATCGTTCGGTTCTTTCGATCCTTTATGCTTCCGGATTCAATTCCAAATCGGCATTTCATAAACTTTTTCAGGAAAGGTTCGGTTGTTCCCCGTCTTCCTATCGATCGCAATAAAGTCGGCTCCATTTGTTTCTGTGTAAAAAGAAACCCGCGAATCCAATTTTTTTTCGATTTAGAATTTCTTAGGAACCTGCATTTGTTTTTAAAGAAAGCGGGTGGAAATTTCAATGATAGTAAATGGGCGTTCTGAAACCGAATTTCCATTTTTAGAATAGAATTCGATCAAAGAGTTCAAAAACAAGTTTTGCGCTCTATGGTATTTTAGGTTTTGCTGAAAGTATTTTATCTAGGAAGAAATATTTTTCCTATTGTCTTTGCCGATTTGTTGTAGAATAAATAAACTTCAACAATCGAATCTTACAGTTTGGATAGAAAAATATGAAAATCTCCGCGTGGATTAACGGAATTTATAAGGATCGAGATTATCTGACAAGAAGCCGCGTTTTTCATTTTTTTGTATTTAACGTTTCCTTCTTTTTATTAAGTGTTTCATCCTACTTTTTTCTTTGGTTTACAAGAGGCCAATTTCTCCGTTTCGGCTTTTTGATAATGACCTTCGCGTCCCTGCTTTCCTTGATCTTTCTTTTGAGAAAAAAATTCGAAGTCGCGCTTCGTATCATTTTGGTTTCGAGCGTTTGTTCCATCACCTTGGGCTGGTTTTTTCCTCCTCCGAACATCGGTTTGGATACGGTGGGCAAAAACCAGGTCCTAAACATATTCATTATGATTTTCTTATATTTTTCCGATATCAAAAAGACGATTTTGGTTACTTTATATTGTCTGTTATTGATTGTCCTCGACGAGTTTTATTTAAAAAAGGTAAACGACATTCTCCATATAGCGGATAGAATCGGATTGTTCTTAATGTTCGCGGTGATTTCTATTTTGGCGGTGCGAACCCTGCACGGTTCGGTTCGGGAAAAGAACGAGCTGATTCAGGAGATCCACCACAGAGTCCGAAACAATTTGCAGGTTCTTTCCGGTTTGTTGGAAATGCATAGTAGCTCTGACAAGGGAAATACTCAAATCATTCTTTCCGATTTTCAGGATAGAATATTAGCAATTTCTGAAGTTCATAATTACCTTTATAAATCCGAAAATTATTCGGAAATAGACTTTGCCGACGTGATCGAAAAGATCACGGTAAACCTTCTGAACAAACTTGGAAAACAGAAGATCCAAATCGAAAACGACACTTCTCAAACTTTTGTTAGGATCGAAATCGCCATTCCGTGCGCGATTATTTTTAGCGAACTTCTTTCTAATTCTTTAAAACACGCCTTTCCTACGGAAGAGGGGGCGATTGAAATTCTATTTAAGAAAGAAGGGAATACTTATTCTTTGAAGGTCGCGGATAACGGCTCGGGAATTCGTGATTCTAAAGTTTGGCTAAAACCGAATACAGCAGGATTTACTCTGATTCAGATTCTAACAAAACAGATACGAGGTAATTTTAGAATTTTTACGGAATCCGGTTCCAAAAGTATTCTCGAATTCAATTCATAAAGTGCGATGATTTAATAAAATTGAATATTCTAAAAATGAAAAGAGTTCGATTTTCCAGACCGACTGTTCTTTATCTTTAATCAGAGACTGTGATCGACGACGATCATAGCATTGATCAAAAACAAATGAAAGATGGAAAAGAAAAAGAACCTTCTCGCGGATTGTCTTTCCGGATTTTTCATCAGTTGAAAGGATAGAACTCCCATCCAAATACAAACGAGCACGGTGGAAATCAAATAGAGAAGTCCCATCGAAGGTTCGAAAAAATAAAAACCGATGCAGGAAATCGAATAGAGAATCGTATAAAAAAAGATGGAACGAGCCGTTTGTTCGATTCCCTTTACGACGGGCAGCATCGGAAAGTCAGCGTCTGAATAATCTTCTTTTAGAAAGATCGCGAGCGCCCAGAAATGCGCCGGAGTCCATAGGAAGATCATCGAAAAAAGAATCCATGCCTGAATCGGGAGGGAATTTCCCATTGCAGCGTAGCCGATCAAAGGCCCCACACAACCCGCAACGCCGCCGATTACGATATTCTGCGGAGTTCTAGGTTTGAGAAGAATCGTATATAAAAATACGTAAGATATCAGCGCTGCAAACGCGCAGAGAGCCGTAAGAAGGTTTACGTAGACAGTAAGGAGATAAAAGGACACTCCCATCATTGCAAAGCCGACTAACGTTGCTTGTAGTGTGCCGATTCTTCCCGCAGGAATGGGACGATTGGAGGTCCTTTTCATCTTCGCGTCCCTGTCCTTTTCGATCACTTGATTGAAAATAAAGGAAGCCGAGGACATAAAGAATGTTCCCAAAAGGGTGATCGCAATTAAAAAGCCGGAAGGAGATTGGTTTCCTGCGAGATACAAGCCGGGAATGATGGTCGCCAAAACGAGAGTTGTCACCCTCGGTTTGATCATTTGATTCCAATCGGAAAGGAAGGTCGAGCTTGCCATGATTATAATATCCTGAAATTATCTTTCAGGCCCCCGTTCCATCTCCGCGGTTAAAACGATAGCCCTGGAGATTAAAGAAAGATATGAGAAAGTAAGCAGTAGAACCGCAAAACCCGTGTGAAGCGCCGTTACTAATTTAGGAAGTCCGAAAAAAACATTCAGAATTCCTAAAATGATCTGTGCGACCAAAAGATACATGGATATCTGAAGAAAACGTTTGCTCGTGGTCGGGAATCTTTTCCAAATTGCGAATCCCAACGCGAGCGCGAGAAGGAGAGCCACGGAATAAGCTCCGAATCTATGAAAAATTTGAATTCTTACGATTTCCAATGGATGATCCGGAATCCATTGTCCCCAACAGGTAGGAAAATCCGGACAGGCCAAGCCGGCGTAATGAGAACTAACGCGTCCTCCGAGAATGATCTGAATTACGATTCCTATTAAAAGGAGAAAAAGAAGAATATTATCTTTTCTGAATAAAGAGTCGGGTTTGATAAATGACTCTTTATGATTCCGCGATTTGTTTCTCGCGTCGATGGAAACGGTCAATATTACCAAGAAGAATGCGATCGCATTGAGAAGATGCAAATTTACCGAAGTCGGATCCAACTTCAAAGTCACCGTCAGTCTTCCTAAGTTGATTTGGGAGATAAGAAGGAGGACCGCAAGTCCTAAATAAATTCCGAATTCTTCTCTTAAAATTTTATCGGCGAAAGTCCAGATCGTTAGGGCTAAAAGAATCAAACCCAGAAAGCCCGAATAATAACGATGGGAAACCTCCATAAAAATTTGAAAGTCGAAAGTTGGAAAAATTTTTCCAAAACAGAAAGGCCAATCCGGACAAGCGAGGCCGGATCCGGTAGCTCTCACTAAGGGGCCGTAGAGCAAATTTAAAAAAATGAGAATGCTCAGAAAGAGAGAGATTTTATAGAATAGGCGAAATTTAGAAGAAAGGTCCAAGTTAGAGTTCATTCTTTCCTTAAGACCTCGAAAGAGGTTCTGAATTTACCATACTCGAAAAATGGTTCTTAAGGGCAATGTGAAAGTAAAATTTAAATATTACTTCCAAAAAAACAGATTCATCCGATCTTGTCCTTGAATCTTCCGATTTTCTTCTCCATAAGAGAATGAGAATCAAATACAGGAGCCTTTTCTATGGCACAAAAAGAAGGATATAATAAACCAGGATTCTGGACTTTCGTAATCGTTCTCGTAGGAAATTTAGTATTCTTTACTTATATTTCTTTCTTTCATCCGGGAGTGAAAGAACACTCTCTCAATCTTCCTGGAACTTCACAGGCTAAATAATATCTGGGAAAAATCCCAGGAGCTAAACCTTGGTTTTTAAAATTTCCTCGTCATTGGGGATTTTACTTTTCCTTTCAACCGCTTCTCTTTATTCTTACGACCCTTCCGCTCGGTTTGACAAAAACGAAAAACCGAAAGAGCTGGAAGGAGTCGGAGTAAAGGAGAAATTAGGAAACCAGCTGGATCTTTCCTTAACGTTTCGCGATGAAACCGGCAAACGTATCTTGCTGAGTTCTTTTTTCAAAAAAGATAAACCCGTTCTTCTTTCCCTCGTTTACTACAAATGTCCGACGCTCTGTAATTTTCATCTCAATGGAATTACCGACACTCTCAAAAAACTTCCTTGGCAAGTCGGAAACGAATTTGAATACGTTGCTGTTTCTTTTGATCCGAAAGAAACTCCGGACTTAGCTTCGGCTAAAAAGAATTCTTATCTAAAAGAATATGCTCGCGGCAACGGAAGCGGTTGGCATTTTCTTACCGGAGATCAAAAAGAAATTACGGCTCTTGCCGATTCGGTCGGATTTTCTTATAAGTGGAATCCTGAGAACGAACAGTGGATTCATTCTTCCGTCGCTTATATCATCACTCCATCCGGAAAGATTTCTCGTTATCTTCACGGAATCACTTTTGATGAAAGAACGTTGAGACTTTCTCTTTTGGAAGCTTCAGACGGTAAAATAGGGGATTTCACCGATCAATTCGCCCTTTTTTGCTTTCAATTTGACCCAGGAAAAAATACATATACTTTGTACGCTTATAATATTATGAAGTTGGGTGGTTTCTTCACTCTTCTCATTCTGGCGGCGTTCTTGATCCCATTCTGGATCAGGCATAACAGAAATTCCGAACTCATTAGGAAGGAGTAACTTCAAACAAATGACCTGGTTGAACCTCATTACGGCAACAAGTTTCATGCCGGTTCAGGCTTCCGAAGTAGCAAAGAACGTAGATAACCTCTATCTCTTTCTACTCGTGTCCAGTCTGATCTCCTTTGTCATTCTCATCGGGGGAATGACATGGTTTATTTTTAAATACAGGAGAAAGACCGACACTGATAAGACTGCCTATATTACACATAATACATTGGCAGAATTTCTTTGGTCCTTTATCCCCTTAGTAATCATGATTGTGATTTTCTGGTGGGGTTGGGTGATTTTTGCGGACCTAAGAAAAGTACATGATAAAGGTGATATTGAAATTCACGTTACTGCGAGACAGTGGCAATGGACCTTCAAATATCCGAACGGAGTGACCGTTGTTTCTCCGAATGCCACTGAAAAATTAAACACCCTCTTTCAGCCGAACGGAATCTACGTTCCCGTTGGAAAAACGGTTCGTCTTGTTATGACTTCTCAGGATGTTCTTCACTCCTTTTATGTTCCAGCCTTCCGGAATAAAATGGATGCGATCCCTGGACGTTATACCACCTTCACTTTTACTCCGACTGAAAAGGGCGATTTCGTAGTTTATTGTACCGAGTTTTGTGGAACCTCTCACTCGAATATGCTTTCCGCGATTCGTGTCGTGGATTCCGAAACTTACGATAAATGGTATGCCGCTGCGGGTAACGTGGATCTCTCTAAGATTCCTCCTGCGGAGCTCGGAAAAAAACTCTATGCCGAAAAAGCTTGTGCAGGATGTCACTCGATCGACGGTTCTCGTCTGGTCGGGCCTTCTTACAAAGGTCTTTTTGGAAGCGCGAGAGAATTCGAGGCCGGTCCTGGAGCAAATGCGGATGAAAACTATCTTCGTAAATCGATTCTTCAGCCGACAGCTCAAGTCGTAAAAGGTTATCCGCCTGCGATGCCTTCTTACCAAGGACAGCTTTCCGACGACGAAATCAACGCTCTGATCGAGTATATTAAAACCCTTAAATAGGAGAGGAACTATGTCTACAGCAACTGCAAGTCATACTGACAACTACCTCAACCACGAAAAGGGAATCTGGTCCTGGCTCACGACAATCGATCACAAGCGGATCGGGATCATGTATTTCTTTGCGATTATGTCATTCTTCCTTTTGGGAGGGATTTTCGCGCTTCTGGTTCGTATCGAACTTTTTACTCCGGGACAAACTCTCGGTTTCGTAACTCCGGATATCTACAACCGTATGATGACCTATCACGGCGCCATCATGGTGTTTATGGTAATCGTTCCCGGTATTCCCGCGATTTTTGGAAACTTCATTCTTCCCATCCAAGTGGGAGCAAAGGACGTCGCGTTTCCGAGATTGAACTTAGCAAGCTGGTATATCTTTATGTCCGGCGCGGCTATTGCGGCAATCTCGCTTTTTACGCAAAAAGTGGACACCGGTTGGACCTTTTATACTCCGTATTCCATCTCTAATTCCGTTTCCAACGGCGTTATTTTGCTGGTTATGGGCGCGTTCGTAATGGGATTTTCTTCCATTCTGACCGGATTGAATTTTATCGTAACGACTCACAAGTTGAGAGCTCCCGGAATGACGATGAACCGAATTCCTCTGATGGTTTGGGCGCTTTACGCGACTTCGATCATTCAGGTTTTGGCGACTCCGGTTTTAGCGATCACACTTCTTCTTCTCGTCGCCGAAAGAACTCTCGGTGTGGGAATTTTTGATCCGACTCTCGGCGGAGATCCGGTTCTTTTCCAACACTTCTTCTGGTTTTATTCTCACCCTGCGGTTTATATCATGATTCTCCCGGCGATGGGCGTGATTTCCGAACTCGTGGCAACGTTCTCCAGAAAGATCATCTTCGGATACACTGCGATTGCGTATTCTTCGCTTGCGATTGCCGCGGTATCTTTTTTGGTCTGGGGACATCACATGTTTGTTTCCGGTCAGTCCGAGTTTGCGGGAGTTTTATTCTCCTTTATCACGATGCTCGTGGGGGTTCCTACGGCGATCAAACTCTTCAACTGGATTTCGACGATGTACAAAGGATCCGTTCGTTTGGACGCTCCCATGTTGTTCGCGATTGGATTTATGTTTCTTTTCACCATCGGCGGTTTGACAGGAGTTTTCCTTGCGTCTACCGGGATGGACGTTCACTTCCATGATACCTATTTCGTAGTGGCTCACTTCCATTACGTGATGGTGGGTGGAACTTTGATGGCCGTTATGGGAGCGATCATCTACTGGTTTCCAAAAGTTACCGGTAAAATGACTTCCGATCTTTTAGGAAGAATTTCTTGGGTCTTTATCTTCACCGGATTTAACGTAACTTTTTTTCCGCAGTTCATTCTTGGATCGATGGGAATGCCGAGAAGATATTATGACTACTTACCTGAATTCACCAGCTTGAACCAAATTTCTACCGTTGGATCTTGGTTGATCGCAGTTGGATTTTTGGTAGGACTTGCGGCCGTGATTCACGGATTGATCGCAGGAAAAGAGGCAGGAGACAACCCTTGGGGTGGAAAAACTCTCGAGTGGACCATTCCTTCTCCGCCAACTCACGAAAATTTTGAAAAAACTCCAGTCGTCTCAGGAGGACCTTATGAGTACCGCTAAGCACGCGGAATTCCACCATGCTCATCACTTTGACAGTGCTGAGCATCAGTATGACGCTTCTAAACAAGGAATCTGGTTATTCCTTGTTACGGAAATTCTAATGTTTGGCGCCCTTTTTGTGGGTTATACCATTTATCATTCTTTGTATCCTGAAGTGTTCCACGCAGGAAGCCATCACTTGTCCGTTCCGATGGGAGCGTTCAACACTGTGGTTCTTCTTTTTAGTTCGTTTACGATGGCGCTTGGGATTCACTACGTTCAAGTAGACAAGAAAAAAGAAGCGGTGATTGCTCTGGCAATTACCGTTCTCTGCGCTCTTACGTTTATGGTAGTGAAGTATTTTGAATATACCGCAAAGATTCATCACGGACTTCTTCCCGGTAAATTTTTCACCAATACCGAAATGCCCGACGTTAAGAACTTAGCGATGTTTTTCGGTTTTTACTTCGTAATGACCGGGATTCACGGATCTCACGTATTGATCGGAGCCGGATTGATCATCTGGGTGATGATCAAAGTAATCAAAGGAGAATTGAATTCTTCTTATTACACTCCCTTGGAAGGTGTGGGTCTTTTCTGGCACGTAGTCGACTTAATCTGGATCTATCTTTTTCCTCTCCTTTATTTGGTGGGTTAAAGTCCGATCTTAGAATCTGAAACCGGGAGAAATCCCGAAATCATAAAACCCCGGTTTGATCCCGGGGTTTTTTGTTTTATATCAAGGAAGAATATTTTAGAAAGCCATTCTTCTTGGATTTGATGTTTATACAAAGATTCGAAGTGATCCTCCTGATTTTTTGATTCCTCAGAAAGGAATTTAAACTATAACATGAATATTTAATATGTATTTTTAGAGTTTACTCGTATTTAAAAAATGTAACTTCAGTCGCAAGAGTTTTGGTATCCTTACCGAAAAAACTCTCAGTAAATTTCAAAAAAACAATCAAGGAAGAACGGTGTCGCTTTATGAAAAGAATCATCATGTCCGTATTCGTACTGTTAGTGTTATTGGTTGGTTGCAAGCCTTGCTCCGATTTGGAAACTAAGATTTGCGCTGATCTCGGAGAAAAGTGTGAGAAGTGGAAAAGTTTAGGAAAACCCGGTTTGCCCCCGGAAGACCAAGATGAATATCGTTCCGGAAGAAGAAAGTTGATCTCTGCTGTCCTCGAAAATGTAGGATTGTTGGAGCGAAACGCGCAGGCTTGTCAAGGTTTGTCGTCAAATTATGAAACCTTGATCGTGCCGATAAAAAAAGCGGTTCAATAATCGTCGATCGAATCCAAAACTTTTGATCGGGGAATTTTCCCTCAACACTCGAGAACCAAAACGGCCTTGGAAATCCAAGGTCGTTTTTTGAAACCTTTCTAAAAACGAACCAAAGAAAAAGAAACGATTTGTTACTGAAATAGTCGTTATGAAAATTCGTTGGATCAATGATGAAGTAAAACCGATTTTAGGTTCTCCCAAATGGGTTCAGTTTGTCGCCAAATATCCCTTTTTAAATCTTATACCTTCCATTATACTTTTTATCTACGCCTTCTATTGGCGTTCTTGGATTTTAGAATGGGAAAGCGGAGAGAAGAAAAGTCTCTATCTTGGTAAATTAGAATTTTTGTATGATCTTTTCGGAAGAAACGGAGTTGTAGGATTCTATTGTGTAATCGGCGCCTGTTTTCTTTGGGTTTTCTGGATCTTTGCGATCGGAAAACCTAAAAACTGAAACCGGTTCTTATCTTGGTTTATCATTTTTTTTCGACTGAATTTGGGCATTTAGGCCGATTTTAAAGATAGAATTTAGGATTGCTAAATGCAAAATATCGACTATTCCAGAAGACTCAAACAATCCTCGATCCGAACTCCGGTTCGGGAACCTGCTGATTTCGATCGAACGATTCAGATGGTTCAACACAGCAAGAAGTCCGGCTCGCCGATTCAGATTTTTTCTTCCACTCGTTCCGTTTTCATTTTATTATTAGGTTCGATTTCCCTTTTTACCGCCGGTCTTGTCGTAGGACTCAAACTGGATCAAAAAGAGGAAACATTTGCACAAAATGAGCTTCAGACATTCCGAAACGTTTCTTCTCAGGAAAAGAAGAATGAGTCAGGCGGGATCAAATCTTTGTTTTCCTCCGGAGAATCCGGTTCTACGGATTCTTTGAAAAATCCGGAATCTCTCTCTCAGCTTACAAAACGAGAATCCACTTCTACAAACGATTCTAAAATTCTCTATCCTCCTCAGACCGGAGAGACGAACTATTTGATCGTCATCGGAACTTCGGACTCCTTAAAAGCCGTGGAATTGGGAAAGAGACTTTTGATGGCAAGGGGCGAGTTCAAAGGGAGAATCTTTCGTTCTTCCAAAGGAGAACTCTACTTAGGATATTTTTACTCGGAAGAGGAGGCCAAAGAGGCCTTGGAAAAAATTCAACCTCTCAATGATCCCGCATTTCACACCGCAAAAGTTCGTTCTCTTAAACTTTAGTTACCTTTTGGGATTATTTTGTTGACTTTCGCCAAATTTGTGCTATTTTCTTAAGCAGAGTTTTAACGGAAGTTATCATACTTACTTGGCTGCCAAAAAGAAAAATTCCGAAATCGAACACAAGGTAGGCGACTACGTAGTCTATCCCATCCATGGAGTTGGAGAGATACTGGAAATCTCCAAGAAAAATATCCTTGGTAAGAAGAAGGATTGCTACGTTCTCGAAATCCAGGGTAGTAAGATGAAGGTTATGATACCTGTTGACAAAGCAGAACAGGTTCGAATCCGCCCTATCATCGATAAAAAAGAGATCAAGAAAGTCATCGCACTCCTAAAAAAGGATGAAGTCGATACAGAAGAAGACTGGAAGATCCGCTACCAAAATAACCTCAACAAGATCAAATCCGGATCGATTTATGAGGTCGGAGAAGTCTGCAGAAACCTATTTCGTAGAGCAAATGGAAAAGAACTCTCTATCATGGAGAGAAAGCTGTACGAAAGCGCCTATAATCTTGTGAAAATGGAAGTTGCTTTGAGCAAAGGTGTTACGCAGGAAGAAGCCGGAAATTTAGTTTCCGACGTGCTCGCTAGCACACTTTCTCCCGGTGAAAAAAAGTCAGACGAAGAAGAATAAATTCCGCCAAAACTCAAATACAATTAAGGATTTGAGTTATGATTCATCTCTATAAAGTACTCACTTCTCTATTCCTCTCCGGAATTACATTTGCAGTTACTCACAAGCAATCCGCTGACATTTACTTATCCGGTCCTATCGCCGGAGTTGTTCTGGTAATCTCTTTCATTCTTCTCTATGGAGAATCCAACCTTTTTCCTAAACTCAAGGCTGACGTACTTTTTTGTGCCGGACTTGGGGCACTACTCGGACTTGCAATTGCTTGGTTTGTGGGCGCGGTCGTTCATTTTGAAGAATTGAATTCCGCACTTTACTTTCTTTTCGCTCTTTTTGGAATTCTTTCCGGAATCTCCTTTGCAAAAGAACCGGGTCTCGGAATTTTCGGAGGCGGCGGTGGAGCCGGCGCCGGATTTGGAGTTGGAATCGAAAAAGAGGAAGTTCGAGACAAAATTCTGGATACTTCGGTCGTGATCGACGGAAGAATTTTAGACATCGCAGATACGCATTTCTTGGACGGTCCCCTGATTCTCCCTAACTTCGTTTTGAGAGAAATCCAGTTGATCAGCGATTCTTCGGATCCTATCAAAAGAGCGAGAGGAAGAAGAGGTCTCGAGATGTTGAACAAACTTCAACGGAAAGGATCCATAGAAGTAAAAATTACTTACAAAGACTATTCTGATACTCGAGAAGTGGATGCAAAGCTGATCAAATTGGCCCGCGATACGGGCGGAAAGATCGTTACGAACGACTTCAACTTGAACAAAGTAGCCGAACTTCAAGGAGTCAAAGTTCTCAATCTCAATACCCTCGCAAATGCGCTCAAACCGGTAGTTCTGCCCGGAGAAGAACTTGGAATCCAAGTGATCAAAGAAGGGAAGGACGAGAATCAAGGAATCGGATATTTAGAAGACGGAACGATGGTCGTGATTGAAAACGGCGGTCATCTGGTAGGGAAAGAGGTCAAAGTGACAGTAACTTCTATTATCCAAACCGCCGCAGGAAAGATGATTTTCACGAAGGCCAATCAGAATGGGGCTGGAGACAAGGGGAATCGCCAACCGCATTCCTCTTGAATCAGTTGACTTTCCACTTTATCGTAAAATAATTGAAATAGAATTCCCAAGGAGCAATCAAATGCAGGCCCAGACTCAGGTAAAAGGCTTGAAGGAACTCGGACTCGAACCTTCTGAAATTTTCCATAACCTTTCCTATGACGAAATTTATGAGCATGAGAAAAAGAACGGAGAAACCGTAGTATCCAGCAACGGAACCATGATGGTAGACACCGGAATTTTTACCGGTAGATCCCCAAAAGATAAGTATTTCGTAGATGAATCTTCTTCTAACGGAAACATTTGGTGGAGTCATATCAACTTTAAGGTATCCGAATCGATCTTTGACGAACTTTATAAAAAATGCGTCAATTATCTGAGTCAGAAAAAACTCTACGTTTTTGACGGTTTTGCGGGTGCGAATCCGGAAACAAGAATGAGCTTGCGCGTCGTTTCTGAAAAAGCATGGCAACATCACTTTTGCACCAATATGTTTCTTCGTCCTTCCAAGGAAGAATTGGCCGGTCTCGATCCTGAATTTACGATTATCAATGCGTGCGGCGTTAAGAATGAAGATTTCAAAAAACACGGAATGAATTCCGAAGTTTTCGTAATCTTTCATCTTGCTAAAAAACTCTGCATCATCGGCGGAACTGAATACGGCGGAGAGATGAAAAAAGGAATTTTCTCCGTAATGAATTACAAACTTCCTTTGCAAGGCATTCTTAGCATGCATTGTTCTGCGAATGTCGGTAAGGACGGAGACACTGCTCTCTTTTTTGGTCTTTCCGGAACTGGAAAGACGACTCTTTCTACGGATCCAAACCGTAAACTGATCGGTGACGATGAGCACGGTTGGGATAACAACGGGATCTTCAACATTGAAGGCGGTTGTTACGCGAAGGTAATTAACTTAGATCCGAAGACCGAACCGGACATCTATGAAGCGATTCGCAAAGATGCTCTTTTGGAGAACGTCGTTTACGATCCTCAGACAAAGGTGGTAGATTATTCTTCTGCAGCGAAAACTGAGAATACCCGCGTTTCTTATCCGATTTTCCACATCAATAATATCCAAGTTCCTTCGAAAGGCGATCATCCAAAGACGATCATTTTCTTAACGTATGATGCATTTGGAGTTCTTCCTCCTGTCTCCAAGTTGAGTATCGAACAAGCGATGTATCATTTTCTTTCCGGATATACTGCGAAAGTAGCCGGAACTGAAAGAGGAATCAAAGAACCTACTGCGACTTTCTCCGCTTGTTTTGGAGCTGCGTTTATGACTCTTCATCCTACTTCTTATGCAAAGTTGTTAGGCGAGAAAATGAAGAAACACAACGTAAGAGCTTATCTGATGAACACCGGTTTGGTGGGCGGTTCTTACGGTGTTGGAAAACGTATGAATCTTCCTTCTACTCGAAAGATCATCGATGAAATTCTCAATGGAAACATCGAAAAATCCGAGTTTGTAACGCATCCGGTTTTCCAAGTTCAATATCCAAAAGTAATTGAAGGTGTGGATAGCGCGATCTTGGATCCGAGAGAGGCTTGGGCCGACAAATCCGCTTATGACGAAACCGCCAAAAAATTGGGAGAAATGTTCATTAAGAACTTCAAACAGTATGCGGAAGGTTCTAAAGACTACGACTTCACCGCTTTCGGACCAAAGGTTTAAGAATCGATTCCCAATCGGTCTTTAAAAAGAGGAGATCAAAATGATCTCCTCTTTTTTTGCTTTAATGTCATTTTCTTTATTTTATAACCTCTGCAATTGGAGGGGAATTTCCATTTTCAAAAGGAATTGACCCATCTTTGTAGATCGATTCTAAAAAATGTTCAAAGATTAGATCTGTGTAAGAATATTTTGGCATAGCTGAAAATGGGGTTAAGAACAAATGCACATATATTCTTCTCTTATTTTCATAATGAAAGGTTTTAAGAATCTTTCCACTGGAAGAATCCAATACCTCAGCCGAATAACTTACGGTATCATCTAACCAGATGGGAATTAATCCTAAAGATAAGCCAGTTATTATCCCTAATAATGCATCTTTGTAGTTTCCTTTTTTTGGCGTTCTAACATCGAAACGAATTAGGAACGGATGTTTATCCATAGGATCTGGATCGGAATTGAGATAAACATTAAAATCCGAGAACATATTCTTTCTTCCGATCGCGTTATTAAATTCCTTCCAGATTTCTGCTGAATACCACGCATCATATTGGTCATCAGTGAGAATAACAAAAGTGGATTTATCCAATTGTTTAGCGGAATCAGGTTTGAATTCTTTGAAAGTTTTGGGTTTTTCGAATGTTGCACAATTGGAAAATAGAAATAATAAAAAAAGAATTAGAATTTTTTTATTCATAGTATTTAATCGTAGATAAGTCATTTGATTGTGTCCAATTTATGCCCGGATATTTGCGATTAAGCTCCTCAATGCAAAATCCCTTTTCTTCTTTTGTGGGTTCTACGATTAAATCTCCGTATTTTGTTTTTATCGTTCCCAAATAATAAACTCCACTTTCCTCTATTCTAAATTTTTTTGGCGTCACTCTTTTCAAGAAAGCCGTAGTTTTAACATTCCCAGAAAAGGCTTGCTGACTATATCCGGTTAAAATATAGGCTCCCGATTCAACGCTTAGAGCCACACAATCTTTTGAAGTTTGCAAAAGAGATATATTAGCACTATCCCATGGATATCCTCCGACCCGAATGATTCTAACTTCCGGTAAAGATGCGTAGTTGGAAACCATAAGTGTTGGTAAAGAAAATGCTGCAAACACAAAGGAATTTCGTTTTATACTTGAAGCTGGGTTCGAGAACTTATCTAGTTCGATGTCTAATTGTGCAGATCTTAAATCTCGCAGACTTTTAACCGAACTACAGTCGAAAAGAAATAACAGGCTAAAGCCTAATAAAGAAAGAATATGTAAATAACGCAAAGTTTACCTCAATATTTATTAAATTGAAATTTTATTTTGGAAAGGGTGATTTTATAAACACATCGGGTAAAGTGAAAAATTAAGGAAACTTCTTTGAAGGACTTTAAATGTAGAAAGTGACGGTTATGAAATGTTACTCAGCTGTAGGATCGGTCTTTAAAATTTCAAATTTATTATAAACAGTGTGAAATAAAAGTTTCTTAAACATTTCATTTAGCTCATTTTGAATTGTAAGATCGATTCTTTATGTCTCATTTGAAAGTCTCGAAAGATAGGAATGAAAACCTTAAAAATCCCTGGATTTTAATGCTTCCTTTCTCCTTTCTAAAACCCACTTGACAAGTTATTGTGCGCTGCATAAAATTGGTTTATTCTCAGTGAAGAAAACAGAGGAAACAATTATGGAAAAAGAAATAAAAGAAGCGCTTAACTTTGCAATTGGAGCGGCTAAATCCCTCCGTGAGCAAGCTGACAGCATTCTTCTAAAAGTTGAAAAAGAATTCAAAGAACTTGCATCGAAAGGAGCTCAAGATCAATCCGAGGTCGCTAACAATCTCAGAAAATATATCGAAGAAGCTCTTCACTCGGTTGAGGGCGTTGCTGGTCAAGTCAACTCTAAGGTAGAGGAAGTCAAATCTAAAGTAGAACAAGGCGTTTCATCTGCAAAAGCATCTTTGAACGGAGCTTCAAAGTCTAAAGCAGACTCTACTACCCCTAAAAACTAAACGTTTTCCTTCCTGTGTTTCTAAAATGCAGGAAGGATTTTGGTCTTCGTCAATTTTCTGAAGTTTCAATTTCAAAGAAATACTTTCCTCCAATCGAATTCTCGATAAATTTTTTCACCTTAAACGACGATTAAGGATATTTTCCCTACAAAGGTTTTCTCATTTGTGTAAATCCAACATATTATAAAGTTAGAATATAGTTGCAAAATCGTTTTTCCAAATAAATCGATCGGCTGGATAGTTGAAAATGGGTCGTGGAACTCTTTACGTCCTTTAGTCCTTTTTCGAAATCGATTCAAGGATGTGATCTTTAGTTTTCGATTTCGACAAGTAAATCAGGTTGAGATTCTAAGTTTAATCTTAGAATCAAAGATTCCTTCGGAGAAAGTTTCTCTTCTTCCATCGGAATTTCAAACGAAGTATTCATCATCGCGACGTTTTGATCGATTTTTCTTTGAATTAGTTTTTTCAAGGTCTCTCTTTTTTTATCAAAAAGTTCTTCTTTAAAAATTCCTAAGTCCAGAAACGTTTTTTCGATGAGATCGATAGTCTTGTAATCGGAAGCTATCGCCGAATATGTAAAAGAATCCAGTTCCATTTCCCCTAGGAGAATCTCCCAGAGTTTGGCCGTTTTCCGTTCCATGTTTCTACATTCGTATCCTTGACAGATAGAAGTTCCATAGAAGGAATAATTCTGACTGAGGGGATCTCCGCTAAAAATCGGATGAATCATACAACCGATTTTTTTATCAAATGCTCCAAGAAACGGACAATTGTAAGTTTGTTCGTCTTTTCGTTTTATGTTTTCTTCTTTTTTCTCCCGGATTTTGCGGTATTCGGCCATTGTCCAGGATTTCTGAAAGTCAACTAAAGTTTTAAATTCTTTCGTTCTTTCCGAGATGAGATTTCGTATTCCATCCGGATCGATATCGAGATTGAATATTCCGCAACAGGAACCGCAGGAAAAATTACCCTTCTCGGGTTGGCAAAGACTCAAGGTTTAACGATTCTGAATGGAGTTTTTTTCGGACTTGAATCCGGGAAAGCTAAGTTCTAATTCTTTTGTTTCCGGATTTTCAATAACGCTGCAAAGCATAGGAATGATCGTCATTCTATTTTCGTTGAAGACTATCACTTTTCCACGGAACTTTTCGATCTGTTCGCCGATATAATCCTGTTTTACGACCGGGGCGACAACGAGAGAAGTCTCCGGTTTGAGTCCGCGAAAAAAGAGATGGTTGTTCGAATTCGTTGAAACAAGGAAGATACTGGTTTTTTCCAGTTCCTCCAACTCCATTAGCAAATTCTCATAGTAGTATTGAAACGAGATCAGATATCCGTCCGCTGAATCTTTAAGAATTTGACCGCGTCTGTAAAGTTCTATCCACTGAATCATTTTTTGAATCGTATCTTTATTGATCTGGAGAACTTCCTGAACGTTGCTGATCAAAGGGCTGATTTCCAATTTTTTAAAATCGCTCAAACACTGATAAATCAGATCCCACCATTTTTTGATTTCAACGGCGTCATCCGGGTTGTTCGGAATATATTTTCCCAAAGAATGATGTTGGTGGTCGCTGAAAATGATTCCCCCGACGATCTTGGAAAACTCTTCAAATGAATAAATCAAAGATTGAATGAGTTCGAAGGAGGATTCCGATTCTTCTTTTTGTTTTTGAGTAAAGCTATAATAGGAAGCCGCAATGTTGGAAGGATAGAATTTTGAAATCAGGGAAGGATTTATTATTTTTTGAATCGGCTTTCCTTTGGTCGGATCCGTCATCACCTGTTGATTTGGTATTCCATGTAGAGAATAATTGGTCCACGTTAGATCGTTCGTGTCAAAAATTCTTCTCGCATATTCTTTCGCTAAGAATAGCGACTCTCCGATACTTCTATCGCTGAATAAGTAAGAATAGAATTGAATCGTGAAGTCGATCGTATTCTGGTTATCTATAATTTCCCAATTAGTTCCGATAAAACTTTTGATTCCGGACATGAGAAAAGCGCCGGCAAAGTTGTTCATCAAATCGGAGTTAAGAGTTCTTGACGCGTTCGAGTTGGATTGACACGAATTGCTGAACACCAAATCGGTGTTAAACCCCGAATTCTTGATTTCTCTCGCTTTAAGAATTTTACCTTCGGAGATCTGCCATCCGTTTTCCAAAGGATCATCGGAGAAAAAAAGATGTCCGGAGTAGTGGATGATATTCTTCCCTTTGATCAGAGAAAGAAGTTTCAACTTCGTGACTTGTTTTCCTCCGATGAATTCGATTTCAAGTCGGGAAGGAGAAACTTTTTCGCTCAAGACTTTGAAAAGTTGTTCCCCTTCCTTTTGGGCCCATTCTAAATCTTCGGTAGGATCGGCGATGATGAGCATTCTCAACTTTTCTTTTTCTTTATAAGAGCCTTGGCTGGATTCTCCCCTTACCGTTTTTCCAATGAAGAATTTATCGGATAAGAAACAGGTTCCGTCGTGGAGTAGTTCCCACGGAATCACTCCGAGTTTAGGATCGATATTCAGGTGAAGATATTTTTCAGTCGTAAGCCGAAGTTTTTCTTGGATCGGGGCCGGGAAAAATTGATCGTAAAAGGTTTCTCCAAGGATCTTCAACTCGTGAAGAATTTCGGTCTCTAGAGTTTTTTGACTCATTCCTTTGGAGTTTACCGCGTTGGAAACTCTGACTAAGTTTTCAATTTCCTTAATATACTCTAAGATAAGATCTTCGTCGATCGTAGACTGCAGGTGAGACTCGGACCCGCTTCCCGACGTATCTAAAATGTTAAATACATTAACGGTTCCGACTCTGTCTATGATCAAGTTTAACATAAATGTAAATCCAGGATCAGATTATAACAACGGAGTGATTTTTCCAGAAATTCTTTTTTTAGACTGAAATAAAAAACAAAAACCTTCACGGCGAAATTTTGAATTTTTCGCTGTGGAGGTTTGTATTCGGGATTTTCTTTTTGAAATTTTAGGCTTCGAGTAGGATGAACAAATCCAAAGATTTGGAATGGTCTTTTCCTTGAAATTCTACGGTGTATTTTCCTTCTCTCAGTCCGGAGAAATTCGCAATTCCTTCGTTGTTGAACTGATTGGAAAGGATAAATCTCGTATCTTTATAGAGATTCACTCTTTGAAAAGAATCTGCGTCCGGAGATTCAATTTTAACACTTAAAAACGCGGTTTCCGGAGTTTCTTGAACCAATTGATAAGTGAATTTCGAGTTATCGAGCACCTTTTCCTCAAAAACTACGAATTCGGACGGATCCTTGGTGACTGCGGATCGCATAGAAGGCGCATAGTCTACTCTCGTATTGATTTGAAGAGATTCTACAAGACTTTCAAAGATACGGGCGCCGGACTTCCCCAGCTTTACTACGATGGACTCTTTGGACGGAGTTTTTCTCGCCAATTCCAGAGTGACATAACGTTTTAAATACTCCGGCACATCTTTTGTCAGATATCCCTTTAGATCCGCTTTTTGCAAATCTAGAGCTTCCTGAAACTCAGAATACTTTCCTTGTTGAGCGGCCTGGTTTAGATACGATACGGTTGCGGAATTAATTCCCGCTTGGATCGATTCTTCCATTTGTATGAGCTGTTTCTGCAAATTTATATCTGTTTCTGCGTTGCTCGACTCTCCGTTCAAGAGTGAGAGCAAAAGCTCGTTATTTTGATTCATTTCTGATCCCGAATCCATGTTGGTTCTCCAATAGGTTAAAAAGACGGAATTTTTTAGAAATCCAAATCACTAAAATCTAGCTTTTTCTGAATTTTTTCAATTAAACGTAAAAGAGTAACGCTTACGTTTCCTTCCGAAATTCCGATCAGATCGGCAACTTCTCTGTAAGGGGTTCTGGCCAGGAAATGTCCCTTTTTCTTCTTATCCAGAAGCTTTTTACGCTGCTCGTATTTCTTTTTCAGTGCGTGTGAAGTTTTATCCACTTCCATGGGAAGAATGGGGGATATTTTCGCAGTATTCTGTTGTTTTTCCTTAAGATCGAGGATGTTCAAATAAAGGGACGTAATTTTGTCCTCCATTCGAATATTTTCTTCCTCACGATTGGAAAGCTCGGATCTGAGCTCGAGAATTTTGTCTTTGAGAGTCTGCGCCGTATGTCCGGTTTTTTCTATGAGATACTGGACTTCATCTTCGTTGAGATTGAGGTAATAGATATAGGAAAGTTTAAAAATGACCCTTTTATCAACGCCGATTTCTTCCAGCGCTTGGTTGAATCGATCCGAGAGTTCGACGGCTTCTTCGTGCATTGTAGGACGAGTGTCAGGCTCGTCTTCGATTGTTGCGTATTCTTTCCCTTCTTTGCTGATCTTGCCGAGGTTGGTTACTTTTAGTTCTCGTTTGGTTCTCTGCCAATCGATGAGCATGTTCCGTAAAACGGAATAAAACCAGGTTCGAAAACTGGATTTTCCTCGGAAACTCCCAAAACGGGAGCCGGTTTTCAATCTTTCGAAGGCGTAGATGAAAAAGTCTCCTGCGTCGTCCTCGCTCAGATGGAAAATCTTCATCGGAAAATTGTAAATATCTTCCGAATAGATTTCGAAAAACTGTTTGAGCGCCTCTTCATCTCCTTCTCCGCAGCGGGTGACGAGGTCTATGGTTTTATCTTTTGACAAATTCATTTTGTATGAGTTACTTGCACTAGGTTTAAGTCCGAATGAAAAGAATTCTCTTTATCGTAATCTGGACCGCGTTCCATCTGAGCATGGAAGCGGAAAATAATAAAGTAATAAATTATCTAGTTCCAGTCAAAACCGATCAACTGGAAAACAAAATTACCTCAACGTTTGGAGAATCCCGAGGCGACCATTTCCACAATGGAATGGACATTTCTTCCGCGAATGAGTCCGTTCTTGCGATGGCGGACGGAAAAGTCTTATACAGCCGTTACGCGGAAGATCATCCTTTTGAAGACGAGCTTGGCACCGGGAATTCGGTTTGGTTGGATCACGGAGCGGGCAACTTTACGGCCTATTACCATTTAAAAGATGGTAGAATTTCTAAATTACTAAAACCTGATTTGATCAAAGCCGGAGAAAAAATCGGAGTCACTGGAAATTCCGGTCACTCAAGCGGAGCCCATCTCCACTTTGTTGTACTTCGGAAATACGGACTGGAAATTCTGGATCCTCTAAAATTTCTTTCTCCGATTCCGGATGGCGCGGTTCCTGAAATTTCAAGCCTTCTCGTTCACGTGAACGGCAAGTTTACGAATATCAACGACGGAGATAATATCAATCTTTCCAAAGAATTTCCATTCACGGTTTCTATCGTGGATGCGGGCGAAAAAAAATCACAGAGAAGAGGAATCAATAAGGTTCAATATTTTTTAAACGGAGAAGCTCTGCGTTCCGCCGACTTCGGTTCCTTACAATATTCAGCATCCGAATGGAAGAATCCGGACGGTTTTGCGTTTACGAATCTATATCATAAAGATCAGTATTTGGTCGGGAATCTCAATTTGAGATCGGGTGAAAATACGATCAAGGTCGTGGCTTGGGATTTTCGAGGCAACGTAAACGAGAGAAGTTTTACTTTTTATGTGAGCCGGCTTTAGATTCTAATCTCCAAAAGTTTTAGGCAGAGGACCGACTTATCATTGTTATACGGATTTCGAAAACGGACGAAGTAGTTATTTGTAAAGTTTGACTTTGCCGGGACAATTTGTTCCGACAAAAATCCCATTGAAAAAGTTCAATACTGACTTTAAATCGGTTTGAAATAAAATCACGGTGAAAAAGAGATTCGAAAAAGAATTTAGCCTACGTTGCCCGCGATTTTATTTTTGTTAATTGCTTTGAGTTGTTCGCCGATGGAATAAAAAACGGAGCGGTCCCCTAAAAGATCGGCGAGCCTTAAAAAAAGTTCCTGCACCGGTTGAATCGAATACGTATCGTGCGCCCGGATCACTCTTTTTTCTTCGGAGTTTTCCACGATATGAAAGAAGACGGGAGATTCTCCTTTGTAACAAGCAAGAAGTGAATAGAGTTTAGGAATCAACTCTGGATCTTCGGTGTGTCTTTCTTCCAGACGAAGGTGAAGGGATTTTTCCAATCGTTCTTCGATCGTTGCGTCGTCTAAAATTTCGATACTATTGACTTTGATCTGACCCCTAAGTTCCGCGTCTCCGACTTCGATCTTATCGAGATCGCCCTTGATAAAGATGGCTTGGTCTTCCTTTATAAAATCCTTATACTTCTGATAGGTTCTTGCGAAGGCAACACATTCGATTTCACCGGTTCTGTCTTCGAGTTTAAAGTTTGCGAATTCTTCGTTTCGTTTACTGAGTTTTACGTTTTTGGAAGAGATCACTCCGGCGACTTCCACCTTGGTTCCGGATTTGAGATCGTCGAACTTTTCGATCGGAATCGTGCGCAAACTTTGAAGTTGTTTTTCATATTTATCCAATGGATGGCCGGAAAGATAAAGACCCGCAACCGCCTTTTCCCTTTTCAACTTTTCGTCGATTTCCCATTCAAGAGCGTCTTTCGGAAGATTCAGGGTAAAAGATCCTTCGTTTCCTCCAAAAAGAGAAAACTGTCCTTCGTTGGCTCTTTCCTGTTCCTTTTGCGCAAAAGTAAGAATCGAATCCACTGACTCGAAAAGACATTTTCTCGTAAAACCGAAAGAGTCCAATGCTCCCGCTTGGATGAGGGCCTCGAATACTTTTTTATTGATCAATCTTGTATCGATATTGAGCGCGAAATCTTGGATCGATTTGAATCCGCCCGCCCTTTCTCTCGCTTGAATGATACTATCACCGGCGGATTCTCCAACACCTTTCATTGCAGAAAGTCCAAAACGAATCGTAGTATCGTCGATTACGCTGAAGGATGTTTGAGATTCGGAGACGTCCGGGTTGAGAATTCGAACTCCCATCTCCCTCGCGTTGTTGATGTATTTTACGATATCGGTTGTTTTTCCGTGATCGGATGCAAGCAATGCGGTCAAATATTCGATTGTATAATTCGCTTTCAAATACGCGGTTTGATACGTGATCATCGCGTAGGCTACCGAGTGTGATTTGTTAAATCCGTAACCACCGAATCTTTCGAGCTGTTCGAAAATATCCTTGGCGACTTTTTCTTGAGTTCCTTGTTTTACAGCGCCTTCCACGAATTGCCCTTTTAGTTTTTCCATAAGGTCGGCTTTTTTCTTAGCCATCGCTTTACGAAGCATGTCTGAATCTCCGACGGAAAAACCTCCTACAACGCGGGAAATACTCATCACCTGTTCCTGATAAACGGGAACACCAAAGGTTTCTTTTAGAATGGGTTCACAAGCCGGATGTGGATAAGTAACGGGTTTTCTACCTGATTTACGATCCAAGTATTCGTCCAACATCCCTTCCCCCATCGGGCCGGGGCGATACAAGGCGATCAAGGCGACGATTTCTTCGAAGTTGCTGACCTGACTTTTTGCAACCAGATCCGTGATACCCGTGGATTCCAACTGGAAGATCCCGAGAGTGTTCGCCTTTCGAAGAAGCGCATACGTGTTCTGATCTTCATAGGAAATCTCATCCAGATCGATCCGATTTCCTCTTCTCTTTTCAATGAGTTTGATTGCGTGATCCAGGGTCGTTAAGTTTTTAAGACCCAAGATATCCATCTTGATCAATCCGATACTTTCCAAGTTGTTTTTATCGTATTGAGTTACGATGGATCGAAAACCAGGTCTTTCCTTTTCAGCGACCGTGGAAAGAGGAACTACTTCTTCGAGGGGATAAGGAGAAATTACGACTCCGGCGGCGTGTCTTCCGGGCTGACGGTAATTCCCCTCCAATCTCTGTGCGATCGCGAAAATCTTATGATTGATATCGTCTTTTTCGGAAAAGTTTTTGAGTTCCGAAGAAGTATTGAGAGCCTCCGCGATCGACATTCCTAATTTGTTCGGGAACGCCTTCGTCATATCGTTGGCTTCTCCAAACGGAAGATTCAAAACTCTGGCAACGTCTTTTAACGCCGCTTTGGCGGCAAGCGAGTTGAACGTGATAATTTGACCGACTCTTTCTTCACCGTAACGTCTGCGGATATAGTTGATGACTTCTTCTCTTCGTTCTACGCAGAAGTCGGTATCGATATCGGGCATGTCCTTACGATCCGGATTTAAGAATCTTTCAAAGAGAAGATTGTGTTGCAGAGGTTCCACGTTCGTGATCCCGAGCGCGAAGGCTACGATGGAACCTGCGGCGGAACCTCTTCCCGGACCGACCGGAATTCCGTTTCTTTTTGCGTAGTTGATATAATCCTGAACGATAAGGAAGTAACCGGCGAACTTCATGTTCTTGATCGTGTTGAGTTCGAATACAACTCGATCCTTGATTACCGGAGTTAAACTCGGGTATTTTCTTTCGATCCCTTCCCAGATCAATTTTTCAAGATAAGAATCCGCGTCAAAACCTTCGGGAACCTCGAATTCCGGAAGCAGATAATTGCCGAAAGTGAGTTTAAGATTTACTTTATTACTAATTTCTAATGTATTATGAAATGCTTCCGGGATTTCCGGAAAAATTCTCGCCATCTCGTCCGGACTCTTAACGTAAAATTCTCCGTTGAAGCCGAACTCCATCGGATCGGTGATTCTTTTTTGCATCCCGATTCTAAGAAGAATGTCCTGAGCTTCCTGGTCCGTCTTTTTTAAAAAGTGAGAATCATTCGTCACTACAAGAGGAATGCCGGTTTTTTTCCCGAATTCATAGATCTGTTTTGCGACGACCATCTGTTCGGGAATTCCGTGATTCTGAATTTCGAGATAAAAATCTTCTTTGCGAAAAATTTCATGAAGTTTACCGGCGAGTTGAAAAGACTCATCGATCTTCCCTTCAAGAATCTTCCGATTGACTTCACCCGCGAGGCACGCGGTCAAACAAACGAGCCCCTCGCTGTGTCGATCCAGAAGATCGTAGTCGATTCTTGCCTTTTTATAAAAACCTTCGGTATAAGATTTGCTGGAAAGACGTATTAGATTTTTGTAACCTTCTTCATTCTTCGCAAGAAGAATGAGGTGGTATGCGTTTCCATCCGCGATCTTAACCATTTCGGTTTCTTGTTTGCGGTTGGGAGAAACGTAGAATTCGCTTCCTATAATGGGTTTTACGCCTTGTTTTGTGGCTTCGTTATAAAATTCTACCGCCCCGAACATGTTTCCGTGATCGGTCATTGCCACCGAGGTCATGCCAAGTTCTTTGACGTGTTGCATGAGCTCTTTGATACGGATAGCCCCGTCCAGCATGGAGTAGTTTGTGTGCAGATGAAGGTGGGCGAAATCCTGCATTGTAAGGGACATAATAGAATTTTGGCGAAC
Organism: Leptospira ainazelensis; assembly: GCF_016918785.1. Lineage (GTDB taxonomy): Bacteria > Spirochaetota > Leptospiria > Leptospirales > Leptospiraceae > Leptospira > Leptospira ainazelensis. The sequence continues at coordinate 36,429 of NZ_JAFFPT010000020.1, forward strand.
GCGACGTCAAGAGTCTAATCGTCCGAAATTTATAAGTTAGACCGATTTCCGAAACTTTTTGCGAGGAAGAAATTTCGAGGACTCTATAGAAAATGGAAGCGCAGATTTTAAGGGAAATTCGCGCGGTCAAATGCGTCTTCGACCGGATTCTTTTCGTTTCATAAAATGGGGGAATTTTTTACGGTGCGATTTTTTTGCGGAAAAGAACCCAAGCGGAAGAATTTGATTTTTAGAACGGATTCACTGAATTCTACTGGAACTCAAATTTGAATTTCATTCCCAGTAGAATCCATATTAAAGTTAAAACAGACGAAAAACAAATCCTCAACTTTTCGGAGGCAAAGGGCCGAGTTTGTCCAAAAGCAGTTGGTTGACCAATTCCGGATCCGCCTTTCCTTTGGAAATCTTCATCACATAACCTACGATGGCGCCTAACGCACGATCTTTTCCGCTTTTGTATTTCGCAACCGCGTCCTGATTGTTGGCGATCGCTTCTTCGACGATTCTTTCGATCTCCTTGTCGTCTCGAACTACGAGAAGATTTTTTTCGGTTACGATCGTTTCCGCGTCTTTGGGAGAATTCAGCATTTCTTCGAAAACCGTTTTAGCGATCTTCCCCGAAATTTTTCCGTCGGCGATCAACTTTACAAGCGCGCCGATTCTTTCCGCAGAAACAGAAAACTCCGATATTGTAATACTTTCTTTGTTTACGATTCCGAGAATTTCGTCTTTTACCCAGTTCGAAGTTCTTTTCGCGTCTCCGGAAACTTTGAGTGAGTCTTCAAAATAATCCGCGATTTCTCTTTCCGCTGTCAGAACTTCCGCGTCGTATTTCGGAAGTCCTAATTTTTCGATAAAACGGGTTTTTCTTTCGTTCGGAAGTTCGGGAAGTTTGGTGCGAACGTGATCGATCGTTTCTTTTTGGAGAATGATGACGGGAAGATCCGGATCCGGAAAATAGCGATAATCATGACTCATCTCTTTGGTTCTCATCGTTACCGTTTTGTTTGCAACGGAATCCCAAAGTTTTGTCTGTTGTTGAAAGGTTTTTCCTTCCAAGGCCATTTCTTTTTGCCATTCCACTTCGTAGTCGATCGCTGCTTTGACCGCTTTGAAAGAATTGAGGTTCTTAATTTCAACTCTTGTTCCGAATTTTTCGGAACCTTTTGGACGAATGGAAACGTTCGCGTCGCAACGAAGAGAACCTTCTTCCATATTACAGTCTGAAACTCGAATGTATTTCAGAACCGACTTTAAAGAATTTAGATAATAGTATGCTTCGTCCGAGGATCTCATGTCCGGTTCGGAAACGATTTCAATCAGCGGAGTTCCGGCTCTGTTTAAATCGACATAAGATTGCGGAACGTTCGGGTCGGCGGAGTGAATCAATTTCCCCGCGTCTTCTTCCATGTGAATCCTTGTCAAACGCACATAACGTGAGGATTCTTCTCCCTTGATCGTAAAGGTGACGCCGCCGCCCGTGCAGATCGGTTTGTCAAACTGGGAGATTTGATAACCTTTGGGAAGATCCGGATAAAAATAATTCTTCCGGTCGAATTTTGTAAAAAGGGTAATATCACAACCGAACGCAAGACCTGCCATAATCGCCTTTTCCAACGCCAGTTCGTTCAGAACCGGAAGAGCGCCCGGAAGACCCAAACAGACCGGATTTGTCTGTGAGTTCGGAGGAGCGCCGAACTTGGTTGCGCTGGTTGAGAATATCTTCGATTCCGTATTGAGTTGTGCGTGCACTTCCAGTCCGATGACTGTTTCAAATTCTGCCAACTGTATCTCCTTTTCCGGATTGTCATCCTAAACCGATCGGGGATTCTATCCCTAATCCTCGGAAGACGATCTCTAAATGTAGTCTCGGGAAAGCGGAATCTACGGGCAACGGATTTTTTATGAAACAGATCCTCTGTATAGCAAACCAGAAAGGCGGAGTAGGCAAGACGACTACGGCGGTTCATCTTGCCTTCGGACTTGCGCAGAAAGGAGAACGTGTTCTTCTTTTGGATTTGGATGCCCAGGGAAACGCGACTTCCGTTTTTCCGGAGGAGAAACCGTCTTCTTCTTCGTCCGAGGATGGAAGGGAAAAAAGTTTATATAGAATCTTTCGAGACGGAGGAAATCCTTCCGATGTTCTGATTTCTACAAGAATGGAAAAATTAAAACTCGGTCCTTCTCATCCGTCGCTCGCAGAAGTGGACGTGATGCTTTCCGGAAAGATCGACGGATTCTTCCAGCTTCGAGATTCTTTGGAAAC
>NZ_JAFFPT010000044.1 GCF_016918785.1 Leptospira ainazelensis
ATTAAAACTTTGCAAGGAATATTCTCTTTCAAGGCTTTTGTAGGAACTCCTACAAAAAAATCTTACGGGGATCCTTCCTCATTCTAAATCGCTTTTCTAACTTGAAATTCTCAACAAAGGACTCGAACTCATGGAAAGCCCCACATAAGCGGCGGCGACCGCGTCCCAGGAATCGTCGTGTCCTTTCAAAAGATCAATATTCAAAAGAAGTTTCAGCGCGTGACGAATTTGTTTTTTATCGGCTGTTCCGCTTCCCGTAGTTCCTTTTTTGATCTGAGAAACGGTAGGTTCCAAAATTTGAATATTCTTTTCCGCTAATGTAATCAGAAGAACCCCCCTCGACTCAAAAACCCGGGAAGCAGTCTTTTTATTTTTCGCGAAAAACATTTCTTCGACAGAGGCGATCGTGGGTTCGAATTCTTCCAATACTTCGTTCAATCCCTTTTTTAAGAGGAGAAGATTTTCCGGACTCGGCGTCCTCGATGGAACCTCGACCGTTCCGTAAGTTAGAATCCGAATCTGCGAAGATATCTTTTCCAATACCGCATAACCGGCTCTATGCGAACCGGGATCGATTCCTATGATTCTCACTTTGAGTTTTCCGAAAAAAGTATCGTTTTGAGGAAGGCGTTCGATTCTTCTTTTCCTCGAGCGTTCAGGAAAAGAAGAATTTCAGGGTTTAAAAAAGAATCATTCAAATTCTTTTTCGAGAGAAGGGGCGAGTTCGAAGTTGGAAGTCACCGAAGTAACGTCGTCGTGACCGTCCAACTGATCGATCAACTTCATCACTTTTTCTGCGGTTTCTTTGTCGGCGATTTCCGAACTCACGAGGGCTATATAACGGATTTCCGATTCTTCCGATTTAAGCCCCTTTTCGTTCAAAGCGTGCATAACGGCTTCGTAGTCGTCCGGAGCGGTGATCACTCGAAAAACTTCTCCTTCGTTGACTACGTCTTCCGCGCCGGCTCCGACCGCAAGGTCCACGAGTTCGTCTTCGCTGATCTGAGAGGATTCTAAAACGATCACTCCTTTTTTTTCAAAAAGCCTGCTGACCGAACCCGAGGTAGCAAGAGAGCCTCCGAGTTTTGTGAGAATACTTTTGACTTCGGGAGTTGTTCTCGACTTTTTATCGGTGACCGCAGAAACCATAATCGCGATTCCTCCCGGACCGAAACACTCGTAGAGACATTCTTCGTATGTTACACCTTCTAAATCTCCCGTTCCTTTTTTGATTGCCCTTTCTATATTGTCTTTGGGCATGTTCACTGACTTGGCCTTCAGCACCGCGAGTCTGAGTCTTGGATTCCCTTCCGGATCTCCTCCGCCCATTCTTGCAGCGACCGTGATTTCTTTTCCTACTCTAGTAAATATGGCTCCGCGTTTTGAATCGATCGCGTCTTTTTTACGTTTGATCGTCGCCCATTTCGAATGTCCGGACATGCTTTCCTATCCCCTAAGATTTGCTTTTGATGACTGGAATCAAACGAGGTTGATTCAGGATGATACTTTCCAAAAATCAAAAAAAAGACATTCTGTCCATCCTTTTCAGAAATGAATTTCGTTCGGAAAGAAGAATGGAAAATTCTTTTCTTTCCCGATTCCCTTGCTTAGAATAGACAAATGGACTCGTTTTCAACCGATTCTAAAAAGAATCTTTCGCAATTTCTTTTCGGAAAAAATCTTCTCGCAAGAGCTCTGGCCTTCTTTCTTTTTGTGCAATTTTTTATCGTCTGTGATCGAAGCCAAAACCAGGAACAAAAGGAAATTCTCCTCAAACTCATCGGGGACTTTCAGGTTGACCTCCAAAAAAATCTACAAACCGCGATTCAAAAACAGGGAGTTGTCGGCGCCCTCGAAGTTTGCAGAACGATTTCTCCTCGGAAAGAAAAGGAACTAAGCGAAGAATTTCCGGCTATGAGAATACGGAGAGTTTCGGAAAAACCGAGAAATCCGGATCACAAACCGGAAGAATGGGAAGCTCGTATTTTTAAAGAATGGGCCGAAGCGGGTAAAACGGGAATGCCCCCTTACACGGTAATTCTCAACGAGAACAATCAAATCAAAATTCTCAAACCGATCGTCTTGGAGAATCCGACCTGTCTAAAATGTCACGGCGGACCTACCGATATCAGCCCGGCAGTCGCAAAAAAGATCGCCGAACTTTATCCGAAAGACAAGGCTACGGGATATAAACTCGGAGATCTCAGAGGAGCTTTCTCGGCGACTTGGTGATTGCTCTCGAACCCACAGATATATTTGAATTTTAGAATATTCTAAAATTCAAAAGTTATTTAAAATACGGCGCATAGCCCTTCCAAATTCGTTTTTTAGTTTTCGAAATTTAGAATTTGATCTGTATGCCGATGCTGATCAGAGGATAGTATTTCACCTTGCCGCCGAAAGCGGTAGATTCGATATAATTGGAATTGTAGATAGGAGAAGGATTACTCGGAGTTGTAATTCCCGTTAAAGGATTAGTGGAAGAACTTCTTGAATACGGACCGAAATTATTGTAAGTTTCGCTGATCTGATTTCGGTTTCCGAAAAAATTGATAAACTCCAGATAAGTGTTCACATATCCCCACTGATAGTTCATAAATCGATCGATCCGAATATCGAGCTGGTGAAAGTCGGGCCATCTTCCGGAATTATAATAATCAGCGTATTTCGGATTGTAGAGATTGATTCCGGTCGACGCGATCCCCGCGGCTTTGTCCGAGCCGACGATCGGCGTAATCGGAACGTTTGTAAGATAAGTATATTTACTTCCAATCTGCCAATCCTGACCGATTTTCCACGCGAAAACTATATTCAAAATATGTGTTCTATCGTAATCGTAGAGAAGAAGTTTATCGTTATCCACGAGGAGTTCGAAATTTCCGTCGTCGTAGTAATTGAGATAATTTCCTCCTTCGTGAAGCTGATATTGAAGTTTCCGATTTCGGTTGTTCCGAGTACGCTCGTTTTCCTCGTCGTCGGTCAACTGAGGCTGATGATTGTTTCTTTTGGAAATGGAGTTTGTATAGGAAATCCAACCGAAAAATCTTCTATGAGAACCCTGATTCGCCTTTAAAAAAACTTCCACACCTCTGGAGAATCCGTCCCTTGCATTCGAATAATTCATATTTCTTACGATCAAAGGATTTTTATTCACGTCGTCGGGACGGTTTACGATGTCCCGTTTTTCATTGTTAGGTTGATACGGATCTTGGATGTAAGAATCCGGAGTGACAAGATTGGAATATTGATTGTGAAAACCCTCCACCTTGATCAAATAATCGGAAGTCACTCTTTGTTCGATTCCGACCGAAGAATGAATCGAATGCTCCATCTTTAGATTCGGATTTCCGGATCGAGAGGAGAATTGTTCGATCTGAAGAGGCGCGTTGTAGTGTTCTCCGGTTCCCGCTAAAAATTTGGTTCCGGTTTTAAGAATTTCGTATTCCGCCCTTCCTCGAAACGCGTCCCGTTTTTCGTGAGCCTTATCGTAGTAGTCGTGACGATAACCGGGAAGAACGCTGAATCCTCCGATCTTAAATTCCAATTCCGCAAACCCCGCGATCTCTCTCGTGTGAATCTGGTCCCCTTCGATAAGAGCTCTAAACTGACGATTGGAATCCAAAAGACTGTTGAAAAAATCCAAAAAAGTCGCGTTAGACGACTTAATGTCTTCACCCTGAAGTTGAATCCTTTTATCCCGAAGTTGTCCCCCGAAACGAAACGTTAGATGTCTTTCCAGGAGAGTGATCCGAGTGTTGTTTTCCACGAAGTTTAGATTTTGTGTCGTTACGTTGGAAAGCCCGAAGATCTGTTCTGCTGTGAGCGGATTCTTAAAATCCACTTCGAAATTTTCCCGAAAGTAATTATTGGAAATGGAAATAGAAGTTTCAAACCAAGACTTATTGTTGTAAGAATATCGAAAACCTGAAGTTCGGAACAATCTTTCCAAACCGACAGGCGGACGGCCCGAGGCCGCTTCTTGGAGAGAGGAAAGGCCGAGAAATTCCTTTTTGCTGTTCTCAAAGTCGTCTTGTGCCTTTGTGTATTTCTGTTTATCTTTGGCTCCAAAAAGAAGAACGTTAAAGGTATGATTGTTTCCGGGTTTCCAGTTAAACTTTGCCTGATAATCTTCGTAGTCCGCGTATTTCGCGTCGGGAGGAATTCCGTCCGGATAGAGTTTTAAAAGGGCTACGTTCGGATACGATTTCCTGGCCGAAACGATCGCAAAAAGATTATCCGTGATTTTGTTCTGGTGATAGACGTCCGAAAGAAACGTATTTAAGTTTACGATGGAGAATGTTTTCGCAACCGCGTCCGGCGTTCGAATATCGATGATTCCACCCGTGGCAAAACCGAACTGAACTGGAAAGGCCCCCGAATAAATGTTAAACGACTTTATAATATTATTATTTAGTACGGAAGATTGGTCTCCGAGGTGATACGGATAGGACATTGGAAAACCGTCGAGATAATAACCGTTCGCGAGAGCCCCTCCTCCCCGCATCACCAGAAACCCTCTTTCACTATTGGAATACGGATTCGAACTTCCTACGCTATTGACAAGACTGTTAAACGAAGAGGAAGAAAGTCCGATCGGCGGAACCGCGACGATTCCGGGTAAAGTTTGTATGGCTTTGAGAGCGTCGTTCTGAGCTCCGGGAAGCCTTCGAATCTCTTCCTGATGAAGCGTATATCGGGAGAGGGATTCCAAGTCCTTATCTCCGATCACGTTGATTTCACCGGCTACGGGTTTACGGATAAAAAGGAATTTTTTCTGACCGTCGTATTCCACCGTTATGCTCTTTTTGAATACGCGCTCCGACGTCATAATTCTCAGATTATAAGTTCCGGGTCCGGGGAACGACGCCTTCACGACTCCTTCTCCGTTTGTGATCAAATACTTTCCGATTTCCTGAAATACGACGGGAGTATTTGCGACTGCGTTGTTTCCGGATTCTTCCGTAATCACAACTTCGACTTGCAAAGGTTTTTCCGCAAAAAGAGGGTTTGAAAAGAATTCACAAAGAAAAAGAAAAACAAAAAGACTTCGATTTGAAATTCCGAGTCGGAAACGACGAGACGGCAAGGAGGTTCCCAAAAAAAGGAAGGTTTTCAAAAAAGAAAAGAATCGATCGATCGTATGTCTTGCAAAGATTTTCATTTCTGGATCGGAAACTTCAAAAAACAAATGCGGACTTGTTTTTCAATCCATTATTCTTTCTAAAAAACCAATTCCTTGAGGATCGTAGATACTCGGAATCTCCCAAAAGACCTTTTGAGAACTAAAAAGCCCGATCCTTTCGGGCCCTCAGGCAAAACAAAAATCAAATTAGGATTCATTCGGGATCTCGTTCAAAAATTTAAAGGAAACCGCCACGACTTTCGGTAAACCCGTAATAAAAACGAGGGAGTTCCCGCAGATTACTTCTCTTGAGAGGTTTATAAACTTTCTGCGAGACTGATTTTTCTAATATTCTTATTGGAGTTCCTACATCTTGAGTTTTTGGGGCAGGCTCCGAAGCCAATCAAAGGAAAATGAAAACTCTATTTCCGACTGCAGCAACGGGAAATTCGGAATCAAGATTTTATTCCACGTCGAAAAGTTTGTCGTTCCAAATACCGTCCTCGCCATGGAGTTGACAAAAACGATTCTTAAAGTCGGAACGGTCCGCAAAAACGATCCCTTCCCTATTTTTTACACCTTCGCTTTTGGACTCAGTTTTTATTTGACATCAAACCATTATTAGTTTTATATAAAACTAATAATGGTGAACAAGATGAAACAAAGTTCTTTCTGGACAACCCGATTCTTCCAATGGAAAATGTTTTTGAAATACCCGATCTACTGGAGATGTGGAGGAAGAATTCTTCAATTTTCAGAAGATCTTAGAGAGATCAGGGTAAAACTCCCCTTCAATCGTAAGACCAGAGGTTTGATGGGAACCCACTTCGGAGGTTCACTCTACGCTTTTGTCGATCCGATCCCACTTCTTATGCTCAAAAAAAATTTAGGCGAAGATTATATCCTCTGGGATATCAACGGCTCGATCGAATACGTGAAGGCGACTTCTCAGGATGTCTTTGCAGATTTAAGAATTCTTCCCGAAGATCTAATCGACATCCATCAAACCTGTACTCAAAAGAAAAAGACCCATTTTAAAATCGAAATTCCGATCTTGGAAGCGAAAGGAGAATTGATAGCAAAGGTCGAAAAAACGATCTATATCCGAAGAAAGCCCCAGCGCTCTTTCAAAGGAAAGGTCGAACTCAACACAAACGGCGTTTGATACTTTTCAAACGCTCAAAAAATCACTTACCTGATTGCGGCTAACGTATATCCGCTCATTTTTTTTCACTCAAATCCGAACAAGTTTCTTTATTGGTCTTACTTAATTTTTTGAATCCTCAAACGATAAATCAAATTATATCTTGATAAATTTTACCGGGAAAAAAATCAGAAATTAACTGTAAATAGATTAGAATGTCTTCTACCGCATTCGCTTTTTCAAACGTTTTTGAGACGGACAATATGGAAATTTTAGAATCCGATTAAGCTGAAAAAAAATCCTATATTCCCCAATCCAAGGAAGCACATGAAAGAACAACTCATCTATCAAGACGCAAGCTCGAATAAATTCTGGAACATCGAAGTCGCAGGAAATACGTTCACGGTTACTTACGGAAAAATCGGAACCGGTGGTCAGACTCAGACAAAAAGTTTCGACACCGATGAAAAATGTCTAAAAGAAGCTCAGAAACTTTTAAGCGAAAAGTTAAAGAAGGGCTATCAAAATTCCGGAGATGTCGGTGGGATTACTTCCTTCGACTCTTTCGAAAGCGGGGAGAAAAAAACGGTAAAAGGTAAAACGGAAGACAAGGACACAAAAATCCAAATAAAGCCTGACGTTATGAACAACGGGGCTACTCTTCCAAAGATCGCGGAAGAAAAAAGGAACAAAACCGAAACTTCTTCCACAAACGGCTCATCGGAAAAATCACATTCAAAAAATGGAATTTATCAAATCGAGGAAAAAAAACTCAAAGAACCGGTCGAAAAAACTTTGGGTATTTCTGAGGAGGATCTTTTGATCCGATCCAACGAAGTCCCGATTCGTTCTAAGGAAAACGACCAACCTTTTGATCTGCAATCAAGGATCGAAAAACTCTCCTCCCTCGATCGAGCCTCCAACTGGTGGACCGTGGATTGGACAAAACAGAACATTCCTCTGTTTATGAGCAAAGAAGAAGCTCATTTCTGGTTTTTAGCCCTCGCTTGTATGGATGTCCTGGACGAGTACGAAGATAAAAAAAAGACGCGTACCATTCAGAAACTTCAAAGTTTTCTAAACTCCCAGACGATCGACGGGAATCTTTCTCTCGAAAACGCGATGATTCTTTTGGAAAGAAAAGAAGGCACCTGGGAAGAAAAAAGAACCACACCTCCCTCCTATATCGCGCTCCCTTTTTATCACTTATTCGGTTTGGAAAAGACGATCCATTTTCTGGCGACCTACAATCATCCTGAAGATATGAAAAAAGAGGATTCCACCAACGGGAGCTACTATGAAGGTTTTGCAAGACTGCTTCCGATTTTGGACGAATCCGAAAGAAACCTTTCTAAAGAACTGATCAGACCTCATCTAAAACAAGAAGAATTAAAATACGGTCAAATCATTTCACCTTTCCTGATCGCTCTGGATCTGAAAATGAAAGAGGAACTATTAGCGATCGTGGAATCCTGGAAGCTGGAAAAACCCGCGATCAACTATACGTATTCGGAATACAGAAAAAAGATCATCTTTCTTTTAGAAGATTCTGAAATTGTAAAACGTAATATGCGCAAAATCGGACATTTACTGAAATCCGCCGAGGAAATAAAACGATGGCTCGGAATCACCGGTTTTTCCGATCTAGAATGGGTCGCGCTTTCCATAAGGGAAGTTTTCGGTTCTTATTACAACGAACCATATAAGGAAATGCTCAAGTTATTTTTGGGAATCAGGGCCGCCGAGGCGGCGCGTCCGATGTTGTTTCTTTATACGATTCCAAAGCTGGCTGCTGAGACCAAAAATTGGTTCGTGGAATATCCTTACTTTGCCATCGAAGGTCTGACAGCTTCGGTCCTAGACGAGAACAAAAAAATTTCCGAGGCGGCGATCGACATTCTTCAATCCTTATTTGCAAGGGGTTACGGAAACGAAATCATTCGAGAAACGGAAAAACATTCCTCGGAAATCCAAGAAATCGTCAAAAACAGAATATTAGAAAATTCTACACTAAACGCTGAGGCTTTCGACGAATCTACGACTCCGGCTTGGCTTTTCGACGCCATCCGCGAAGTTCCCAAAAGTAAACCGATCGCTTGGCTCGTGCCCGAGGAACTTCCTCCGATCCTCGTTCAAAAACAAAAGCTCTCAGTTTTGCAAACCTCGGCGGTATTATCGGAGCTGAAGGAAAAAGGTCTGGAAGGAAATTCTCCCCTTTTGAAAGGTCTGAAGGAACACGCCGATCAAGTCGCTTTAGACGACTTCGTCTGGAAACTTTTCGAACTCTGGATTTCCTTAGGCGCGCCCAGCAAGGACAAATGGGCGTTTACCGCCTTGGGTCGATTAGGCGGAGATCGTATAGCTCTCAAGCTAACCCCGCTTATCAAAGTTTGGCCGGGAGAATCCCAGCACCAGCGTGCGGTTTTGGGATTGGAAATTCTAAAAACGATCGGTTCGGATACGGCGCTGATGCAATTAAACGGAATCGCTCAAAAGGTGAAGTTCAAAGGTCTCAAAGAAATGGCCAACACCTTTATGGAATCCATCGCCAAGAAAAAAGGACTTAGAAAATCGGAACTCGAAGATCGAGTTGTTCCGGATTGCGGTTTGGATGAAGAAGGAAAACGGGAATTCGATTTTGGTCCGCGTAAGTTTCAATTCGTATTCGGTCCCGATATGAAACCGATGATAAAAGACGAGGACGGCAAGTTAAAGGACGATCTTCCAAAACCGAATTCCAAAGACGATGAGGACTTGGCGAACGCTTCCTTGGAAGAATGGAAGCTGATGAAAAAGCAGATCCGCGAAATCGGTAAAATTCACGTCCGGAGAATGGAGCACGCGATGGTCACCGGAAGAAGATGGAAGGCGGAAGAATGGGAAATACTCCTCGCCAAACAACCGTTAATGAATCATATCGCTAAAACTCTTCTTTGGTGGGTTTGTTTTCCGGATCGCGAAAAGTCGATCGAAGTTTTCAGACTAACCGAAGAAAGGGACTACGCGGACATACAGGATCATTCCTTAGAACTTCAAGGAGGCTCCTATATCGGACTCGTTCATCCCTTGTTGCTTTCGCAAGAGGAGAAAAAAAGCTGGGGACAATTGTTTTCCGATTACGAGATCCTTCCTCCGTTTCAACAATTGGGAAGACCCGTATACGTTCTTTCCGAATCGGACAAACAAGCGCGGGAGATCCCGGGATTTAGGAATTCTAAGATCAAAGCGGAAACTCTCGTGTTCGGGCTGGAAAAGTTGGGCTGGTCCCGAGGTTCGGCGGGAGACGGCGGTGGATTCGACGAACATTCGCATCAGTTTTTGGCGGACGATGTAACCGCTGTTATACGATACGACGGAGACGATCTCGCTTACGGAAACATAGGCGGGCAGGATTTGGAATTGGAAGGGGCTTATTTCGTGAAAGGACTTCGAGAACCGTCTTGTTACGAAGACAAGGAAGAGAAACTTTCATTGGAGGAGATTCATCCCGTCGCATTCAGCGAAACCGTTCACGGTTTAGTCCAGGTCACTGGTTTTACATATCCCGCTTCGAACGAGGATTCTCTATTGGAAGCTGCAAAGACCGTCTTGGAAAATCTCAAAACTCCTGAGAAGAAAGAGGAAGTATTCGACGAAATCGATTATACCGAAATCTACAACGGATTCCCGGCGGCTTTGAAAAAACTTCTTTCCGATTCTCACGGAATCACAAGATCGAAAAATCATAAGAACATCGCGAAAATTACAAAACTATATATCAGAAGTTCTGATAAAATTTCTACAATTGAAGAATTTAAGTTTTTTACCAAATTGGAAGAATTAACGATTATCGGATCCGTAAAAGATGCGTCTCCTTTGGCGGAATTGAAAAACCTAAAAAAAATCGAACTACGCGAATGGAACGTAAAAGACCTTGCCGTCCTTTCTTCCTGCACTCAATTAGAAAAAGTAGAACTAAGATATATTCAAGGTTTCGAATCCGATTTCGATTGCAGCGATTTGTTCAACGACTCAAAGGCGGAAATCGAGTTAGATCTAAGTAATATAAAATTCGAACGTTTTCCGAAATCCGTTACGACTTTCAAAAGCCTAACTTCGCTTTGTCTGCGGGATTGTAATCTAACGGAAATAGACGAAAGTATCGGAAGCCTAAAACGACTTACCAAGTTGGAACTAAGTAGAAATCAGCTGACCGCATTGCCTGCAAGTTTAGAAACCTTAGAAGAATTGACCGAGTTGTACTTGGACTCGAATCAGTTTTCGGAATTTCCGAAAACTGTGTGTTTGCTTAAAAATCTCAAAACTCTCTGGGTGCGATGGAATCCGGTCGCTTCCTTACCGGAGGGAATCGGAAATCTTAAATCTCTGACCGATTTTAGTATGCACGGGAATCGACTTTCTTCGATTCCCGGATCGATTCAAGAATTGGATTCCTTGAACGATTTGGATTTATCCAAAAATATGCTTTCAGAATTTCCCGAAACGATTCTGAACCTCAAGAATCTAGAAAAATTAGATATCGGAGAGAATCCGCTTCGCACTTTACCCGAAAAAATAGAAAAACTGGACTCTCTTAAAACGCTGATAGTCGATAGCACGCTGATTGAGTCCTTGCCGCCTAACATCAAAAAAATGGCAGGGTTAAAAACAATCGATTTGAGAAAAACAAAAATCAAAGAATATCCCGATTTTCTTGCGGAGATAAATTCCCTGACTGATATCCGTTTCGAAAGCGAAGAATTCGAAAGACTGAAAAAATGGTGCGAATTCGAATATTCAAAATATATGAACCTTCTCCATGGAAGAAAGTATCCGGAGGCCGCGACTAAGATTAAACATTTGTTTCTTACCAAGGCGGAGGACTTTTTAAAACTCAATCAATGGGAAGTGAAATTAAAAATCTCCGACGGATACTACCGTAAGGCGGAGGTCTTTGCCGCGGACGTCTACGCGTTAGCCGCAATCCTAAAGGACGAAGAGATCTATTCCATAGCCGCAAAAATGATCGGAGACAAAAATGCAAACGCGAGGGTGCCGTTCAATCAAGCCTGCTATTTCGCATTAACTCAACAAAAAGAACCGATGTTAAACGCAATTCGAAAGGCGAGAGAATTGGGTAAAAAAAAGGATGAATTTACCGGCGAAAACGATTTCAACTTTTACAAAAAAGATCCGGACTTTTTAAATGCGATCGAATAGAAGTTCAGGTATCTGAAAAATTTGGGCCGCGTCCCGCCCCGATCGAATAGAACGTGTAAGATATGTTTTAGTTTGGCGGGTCGGGCTCTCGGCTCCAGTCAAGTTATTACAATTTTTTAGAGCAGAAAAGACTCTCTTTAAAAGGCAATAACTTGACTCCGCGTCGATCCCTCGCGGGGAGACTTCTTTGATTTCAGTCTTTTCATCGTAAAACGAAGAAGTGAGGAGT
>NZ_JAFFPT010000080.1 GCF_016918785.1 Leptospira ainazelensis
TTTAGTTCCTACTTTGATTTGAAGATCTAAATTTTACAGGAGTTCCTACTTTGATTTGAAGATCTAAATTTTACAGGAGTTCCTACTTTGATTTGAAGATCTAAATTTTACAGGAGTTCCTACTTTGATTTGAAGATCTAAATTTTACAGGAGTTCCTACTTTGATTTGAAGATCCAAATTTTACAGGAGTTCCCACTTGATAGAGAATTTATGAAATTTAAACAAAGAGTCGAATTCGATTCTTAGTAAAACCCAGGAAATTACGACATGATGGAAAAACACAACACGTTAACATCGATCCAAAAACCACCGGCCGAAAAACTCTTTGCGGAAGAATTAGACCGGTTGCAAAAAAAGGACGAAACAAAACCCAAACCTCCAGGCTGGAGACTTTCGCCGCAGGCAGTCATAGACTTTGTGTTAGGCGATGAAAGTTCCGAAATTTCTCCTAAATTTGTAGGCGAGCGAAATTTTATCGAATGTTGTATCGTAGCCCTCGCAACCAATCGCGGGTTGATGTTGATCGGAGAACCGGGAACCGCAAAAAGTTATCTGAGCGAACTTTTAGCCGCGGCGATTTCTGGAGATTCTTCCCTTACTATCCAGGGAAGCGCGGGGACTACCGAAGATCAGATCCGTTATTCCTGGAATTACGCGTTGATGCTTTCCGAAGGGCCATCCGAACGATCGCTCGTACCCGCTCCTGTTTACGAAGGAATGAAGTTCGGTAAGATAGTTCGTTTTGAGGAACTTTCCCGCTGTCCCGGAGAAATTCAAGACACATTGTTATCGATATTAAGCGACAGGGTTCTACACATTCCGGAATTGAACGGAGGTGAAAGTGTACTTTTCGCCAAACAAGGATTCAATATCATCGCAACATCCAATACGCGCGACCGTGGAACAAACGAGATGAGTTCGGCTTTAAAACGAAGATTTAACTTCGAGACCGTGGCTCCGATTTCGAGCGTCTCCGAAGAACAGAAGTTAGTTGAGAGAGAAATGGATCGCCTTCTCAAACAGGCGAACGTTCCCGTTAGACTTCCCCGTGATCTGACCCAGGTCCTCGTAACCTGTTTTCATGAATTAAGAAATTCTAAAACGATTTCAGGCAAGGCTCTGGAACCGCTCGGTTCAGCCTTGAGTACGGCGGAAGCAGTCAGCGTGGGATTCTCCGCCGCTCTACACGCTTATTACTACGACGAAGGAAACGTAAGCGCGGGTCATATCGTTTCCAACATGCTCGGTTCCGGCGCAAAGGATTCGACCGAGGATTTGAAAAAGATCAGACACTATTTCGATCAAGTTGTGGCGTTTCGGAACGAGCAACCTTGGAGGGAATTTTACGAGTCGCGAAAACTTTTGGATAGGAACTCAAGATTCTAATGAAACATCCGAATCTACGATCCGAAAAACCGACCGACCTAAATACGATTCCAAAATGATAAGCGAAGTCGAACTACGATGAATTCCATTTTCTTTTTTCCGATCCGGCATCACAGCGTGGCCGCATCTATTGCGCTTCGCAAATCGATACACGAGCTGAAACCTTCCGTTGTTCTGATTGAAGGCCCTTCCGATTTCAATCCTAAGATAAGGGAACTGTATTTACCGCATACTCTACCGATCGCGATCTACAGTTTCGTTCGGGACGGACTGGGTTTTTCTCAAAGCGCCTATTTCCCGTTATGTGATTATTCCCCCGAATGGATCGCGCTACAAACCGCAAAAATTTTAGGGATCCCGGCTTTTTTTATCGATCTGCCTTGGGGTGATCGTTGTTCGATCGAAGACATTCCCAACAATACCGTCGAACCTTCTAACGAATATAATCCGATTCAAAAAGAGGATTTAGTCGAGGTTCTTTGTAAAAAGATGGGAGTCTCCGGGTTTCCGGAATTATGGGAAGAACTTTTCGAAGTCGATTACCGGACGCAAACGTATCTGGAACGTGTTTCGATCTTTTGCAATCAGTTGGCAAATTTTTCGGACAAGACCACTCGAATGAGAGAAGCCTTCATGGCTTTTCAAATTCGATCCGCTATGACCCGGTTTCAAGGACTCACCTTCGTCGTAACGGGTGGTTTTCATTCTTCAGCTCTGAGAGAAAGAATGTCAAAATCTCCCGAGCCGGACGAGTTATCCTGGAAAGAGCGCAAAGAAGAATCCTATGATCACGGAATCGCGCTGACTCCCTACTCCAACCTAAGACTCGAATCACCGAACGGCTCGAGAATTGAAAATCCCGGCTTTTACGATTTTGTTTGGGAAAGCATTCAAAAAAACGAATATTTTGATCATCGTCCGTTGGTTCGAAAAATCATAATGTCTCTGCGAAAAAAAGGACAAACGATCGGCACCGCGGATAGAATCGCATTCGAAACGATGAGCCGAGTTCTCGCGGACCTCAGAGGTCACAAAGATCTATGGAGAAGGGATCTGATCGATGGTTTTCGTGCGACTCTTATCAAGGACGAAATCGCGAGGGACGTGGGACATCCCCTTCTCGATACGATTTCGGAAGTGATGCGTGGAAATCGTATCGGTAGATTGGCGGAAGGAACTTCTCTGCCTCCGATCGTTTCGGATATAGAAACTACATTAATAAAATTTAATATTTTGTCCGAAAAGGAAACGCGGACTCTCGAACTTGACCTTTTGCAACCAGAGCAAAAGAAACAGAGCAGGATTTTACACCGATTAAATCTTCTGAAAATCGCCGGATACGGCTTGTTGAAACACACCGACACATTCTCCCGTAAAGATCACGAAGACATAAAGGAAGAATGGAAAATTTCGATGGAAGCGGATTTTCACGCGTCCTGTATCGAAGCCTCCCGTTATGGAGGAACACTCTCCGAAGCCTCCATCGGAATTTTGAATCATCGGATCAGTTCGGAAATGGACTTGGAACTCGCAACCGAATGTCTCGCCGACGCCGCGTTAGCCGGTTTGGGAAAACACCTTACCTTTCTTCTGAAGCGGCTTTTGGAAATGATTCCGTTGGAAAGCGATTTCCTAAAGATCACCTCGGTCTTAGAAAGAATCGTTCATCTATATACATATGATGAAATTCTAAAGTTAGAAGGAAGGAAAGGTTTCGAAGAAATTGTCAGGGAAGCCTATCTCAGATCGCTCAATCTTTTGGATCGATTGGGTGTAACTTCCTCCGAAGGATTGGAACAGGCGCGCGGAATTAATACCGTCATACACACCTACGAATATTTTTCAGAATCCTTAGCCTTGTCTCCGGACGAGATCGAAGGAGTTTTGTCGAGAGCCGGCGCAGAATCCGAAATCGATCCTTTTGTTAGAGGAGCAATTTGCGGGGGGAGGTGGAAATTGAATTTTGGGGACACGATCCTGGATCAGTTGAACTCATTCTATGATTCGAACCGACTGGGAGATTTTTTATCGGGACTCTTTTTAATCGCGAGGGAAACCGTTCAAAGGAACAAAAATCTTTTGACTGCATTAAACGCTAAGATTTCGGAATTATCTTACACGGAATTTTTGGAGGCGCTTCCCGCACTCCATTCGGCCTTTACTTTTTTTACTCCGAGAGAAAAACACAATATCGGAATCAGCTTATTCGAAATTCCTCAATCGAAAACAATTTTGAGTCTTGAAGATCCGGAAACGGCTCTGAGGGCGGTGGAATTTGAAAGAATTCTTTTTGAAACCGCTTTTCGATACGGCATTCGGACGACTTAAACGGGGGTTTCGAAGCGGAGGCCACAACCGCAAAACGAATTCATTATATGGAATATAATAAAAATGACATAGGAATCTTAGTTCGCTGGCGCTTGATTTTAGGCAAAAACTCCAAACAATCCTTAGGCGACCCGAACCTCTCCGAAGATCAAAAAAGGATGGAACAGGCCGTCGAATATCTTTACGGGCGGGAATACGGTAAGGATCGAAATACGCGAACGGGAGGTCTGGAAGAATCCAATCTAACAGTACCTCGCTGGATCAATGAAATACACGAATTGTTTCCCAAAAAGACGATCGAACGAATCGAAAAAGACGCATTGGAACGTTATCAGATCTTGGAGGTGGTTACAAATCCGGAACTTTTGAAACGAGCTTCCCCGAACAAGACCCTTCTCAAGGCGGTCTTACATACGCGTCATCTGATGGAACCGCACGTATTAAACCTTGCGCGCGAACTCGTCCGCAAAGTAGTGGAAGAGCTGATGAAAAAATTACAGACTTCCGTCCTAACTTCTTTTCGAGGCGCGAAAAACCGAAATCGACGTTCTTCGCTAAGGATTTATAAGAACTTCGACGTACAAGGTACGATCCGCGCCAATCTAAAACATTTCGATCCTCTCTCCAAAAAATTGATCCTGCAGAAACCCTTGTTTCATTCGAGAATTCATCGTTCCATAATCGATCGCTGGCAGTTGATTATCCTAGTCGATCAATCCGGAAGTATGGCGGACAGCGTGATTCATTCAGCGGTTACGGCTTCTATCTTTTGGGGAATCAAAACGCTCAAAACGACTTTGGTGCTTTTCGATACGAACATCGTGGATGTGACCGATCATTGTTCCGATCCTGTGGAAACTCTCATGAAAGTGCAGTTAGGCGGAGGAACGGATATAGGCTCGGCTGTCCTATATGCGGAAGGGAAAATCGAGAATCCGCGCAAAACGATGATCATCCTGATCAGCGATTTTTTCGAAGGGTCTCCCCCTTCCAGACTCGTCTCGGCGGTTCATCGATTGGCGGAGGGCGGCGTAAAAATTCTCGGACTAGCAGCGTTAGACGAAACTGCCAACCCTAACTACGACAGGGGAATGGCCGAAAAACTCGTCAAAGCGGGAGCGGAAGTCGGAGCGATGACTCCGGGCGAACTCGCACAATGGGTGAGCGAAAAAATAGGATAACACAAAGATGCGCCAAGACATTCTCTCCTTATCTTTACAGGAACTGGAAATACTAACCAGCAAGGGAACCGTAAACCGCGCCGTAAAAGAGGTCGAATCCGGAATCCAAGGAGAATGGAAGGAAACCCAAGACGGTAATACGGAGGTCAACTGGGAAGACTCGGTCGCTTGCGTTCTACCGGAAAACGCTTCGATACAAGACTTTGTCTGTAATTGTCCCTCGACGGGAATTTGCAGACATATCGTTCGAACCGTTGTCGCTTATCAAAAACGTTCCATCGTAAAAATAGGAGAATCGCAAATTTCCTGGAATCCCGGTGATATAGAAGACGAAATTCTAAAATCATTTTTATCGGCTCCTTCGATTGCAAAAGCAAAATCCGTTTTCGATTCGGGCGTAACGATCGAACTTGATCGAACGGAGGCTCCGATCGCGAAAATTCAAGGACTCGGGACCGTCCATTTTCCGGTTCCAAACGATATCCGTTACGCGCGTTCCGAGCTTAGAGGATCCCTCGGAGAACAAACGATCGCGATCGCGGTATGGGCATTTCGTCTAACGAAAGAAAAAACCGGGTTTGTTTCAACCGAAGTTCGAAAAATCGGAATTCCGATTTATATCACCGAGCGCGCGGATACGATCCTTAAGGAAATCGTGGAATACGGTTTTCAAAGCGTACCGGAACATATTAAAACCTCCTTGTCCGAATTGGAGCGTTCCTGCCTCCAAGAAGGATTGTTATGGCCCGCCGATATATTATCCGAATTACGGGAAGAATATGCAAAATATCTTATGCACGATTCTCGGTTCGATCCCGACAGAATCGTTTATCTTTTGGGAGAATGGTTCGTTCGAGCAGACGCCTTAAAAGAAAACAAGGGAGAAATTCCTTTCTCTGTGATCGCCGGAGACTCAAAAAAATATTCTTCCGAACTGACCGCCAGAACCCTAATCGGTCTCGGATCAGGGGTCAGGGCTCTCAAGAATGGCATTGTCGTGAGTTCCTATTTTACGGATCCGAATTCCGACGAAGTATTGTTATCTGAACGTTTTTTAGAATGTCCTGTCGAAGAACCGTTTCACGCAGTAGGAAATCTTCCTGCGATAAAAGGAATCACTCATTTAGAGTTCGGAAGAAGTTCGGTCGTCGCCGCTTCCATAAAAAAAACGGCATCCGGTATATTACAATTCGGGAATAAGGCGATTTCCAATCCTCATACGTTCCGTTTCGAATTTTTACACGAAGAAATCTATTACGACGACTTCAAAAATGCAATCCGAACGATTTCAAAGCGACCTCCCCGAGCTTTGGGCCCCCGTTCAGCGGCCGGAAACTTTTTAGTATTAAAAACTCATCGATTCGAAGAGCCGTATTTTGACGAAGTCTTCCAACGATTGAGATTCGAAGTTCAGGACAAAAACGGAACCGTTGCGGACGTTTCTTTTCCGTATTATAG
Organism: Leptospira ainazelensis; assembly: GCF_016918785.1. Classification (GTDB taxonomy): domain Bacteria; phylum Spirochaetota; class Leptospiria; order Leptospirales; family Leptospiraceae; genus Leptospira; species Leptospira ainazelensis. The sequence goes on from NZ_JAFFPT010000080.1 coordinate 6,355, forward strand.
CAGAGCTTCGGATGGTCTGGAGAATCTTCGTCACTGCTTGGCGGATTCTTCCCTTCGTTATCTATGCGGTGCAGTAAGTAACATATCCGGCCAACTTCACATTCAACCGGTTTCGGCAGTGATCGAACAAAACGGAAAACTTACGATGTTACAACCTTACTTAGATCGACAAACCGCGAACCCAGATCATTTTTCCGAATCCGAGGGATTTTTTTTCGAACGCGATCCTTTGAAAGAATGGATCGTCGAAGTCGAATCCGCCATCTCCGATCTCTGTCTGATCGGATTTAAAAGATACGAACAAATTCATTTATGGGAGCGATTGATCCAACGGTCCGAGTCTTTTGGTTTCAGCAAAATAACGAACCTTTTGGAATCGGTCCTTCATTCGATGCAAGACCCGAAAAAAACTAACGTTTCGCCGATTTTTGCCTTGATGGCCCTACTCTGCATTTCCAAAGACATAGAAATTCCGTCGTGAACTTTATCCGGAACTTTTTTTTAAAAAATCTTCACACGTATCATTCTATTTTTAGAATATTCTAAAATGGACAAAAACTGAATCGCTCAATCCGTCTTATTCTTATTAAATTCTTTTTTCCAATAGACGGTTCCGAAAACCGAAAAACCGATCAAAGAAACAAGACCCTGCCAAGGTTGCAAAAGAAGGAAATATCCAAGGGAAAACATTCCGAAAAAGAGAGCGGTTGTTCCCAAGATCCAAAGATAAATTCTTTCTCGAAATTCCTTTAATCGAACATCGTTTTCCTTCCCCTGCCAGAATCCGAAGGGATTGACCCTTTCGATAAACGCGTCTAACGTTTCCTTCGGAACCGGAGGTGTGAGCAACGTCACCGCGATCGATACGACAACCGAACCCATCGCAACCCAAAAAAGAAGATATTCGGATCTTACTTCCGGATAAGCGGGATAAAGAATCATGGACAGAATCAAGGCGGTGATCATTCCGGAAAGTTCCGTCCATGCGTTGGCTCTCCACCAGATCCATCTTAGAATCTGAGGCAATCCCATTCCCGAAGCGAAGGCGAGCAGGAACTTCCAAGCGCTCGCTATGGATTGAATCTGAGTCGCGACCAAAATCGCAATGATGGACATGAGGACGACCGCGATTCTACTCACCCTCACCAATGTTTTATCGCTCGCGGAAGGATGAATAAAACGAAGATAGAAATCGTTTACGAGATAACTCGCTCCCCAGTTGATATGTGTGTCGGCGGTCGACATAAAGGCCGCCATCAAACTCGCAAAGACGATTCCCAAAACTCCGGTCGGTAGAATGAGTTTCATCAATACGGGATAACCCATCTCTCGATCGCTTCCCACGATTTGCCCCTCGGCGAAATATCGGGTCGGGTCGTGGAGAGGAAAGACAACTAACGTTACAAGCGCCGTCAAAACCCAAGGCCAGGTTCGAATGATGAAGTTTGCGATGTTGAACCAAAGAGAGCCCTTCTCGGCTTCTTTCGGATTTCTGGCGGTGTGAATTCTTTGCGCCAAATATCCGGAACCGTCCGAATAGTATTGAGCCCACCACTGAACTCCTATGAATATTAGAAAAACCGTAAACGGCAAGGAAGCGTCTTGAAAGTCGGGCCAAAAACTCAAAATCGATTCGTGTTTATCGGGATAAACCTCCTCCATCTTCAAAAGAAGACCGGAAATTCCTCCCTGACTCGAGACCGCGTAGAATGCAAAAAGAATCGCTCCCCCCATTCCCAGAGCAAACTGTACAAGATCCGTTAAGATCACCCCCTGAATTCCGCCCATACTACTGTAAATCACGACGACAAAGAAAAGAATCAAAACGGTGATCGTGTTATTCAAAGAATCGAATACCAAAAAGGAAGGCCAGAGATTCTGAATCATGGAAAAACTTTCCGCGCCGAGGAGTTCGTTCCAATCCAAAAAGGGGCCCGTGATCTTGGACATCGCTTTAAAAACCCAACCCAGTACAATCGAATTTACTAATATACTCAAGTAGAACGCTTTGACCATTCTTAAGATCATCGCGGGTTTCCCGCCGTAACGAAGTTCGACAAACTCCACGTCGGTGAGAACTTCCATTTTTCTCCATTTCCCCGCAAAAAAAACGGTCATGGCCATATAACCGATGGCCCAGCTCCACCAAAACCAATTGGCGGAAATTCCGTCGGCTGCGACAAAACCCGTAATCACGAGAGGCGTATCTGCTGCGAAGGTAGTCGCGACCATCGACGTTCCGAGCCACCACCAAGGAAGTTTGCGATCGGCGACGAAGTAAGAAACCAAACTTTTACCGGCTTTGGGTGAAAGGATAACGCCTGCGCCGAATGCAAAAAGGAGATAAAGCGAAAGAATGGACCAATCAAGGATGCTAAACATGTTTTCTTCTTTGAACGTAAAATGGGAAATATTTCGAAAGTTGTTCTTGCCCGGTATCGGTAAAACTTTCGTCAGTTTTGTGTCGTTCCCTGAGAACGAAACCCTCTTTCCAAAATCGGAGAATCAAAATCGAATTCTCTTGATCCCCCGCCCTGAAAGAAAAATATGACCCTCAAGGTTATGGCAAATATCATCGTTCAGAAATACGGCGGAACTTCCGTGGGAACCCCGGAAAGAATCCAGAACGTTGCAAGAAGAATCAAATCCTATCACGACAAGGGTCAACAAGTAGCAGTCGTCGTTTCCGCAATGGGACATACAACGGACGAACTCGTCGAACTCGCGGGCAAAATTTCTAAGAATCCTCCGAAGCGGGAAATGGATATGCTCCTTTCAACGGGAGAACAAATTTCAACGGCCCTCCTCGCCATGGCCCTTTGGGAGATCGGAGTTCCCGCAACTTCCTTTACGGGTTCTCAGATCAAACTTCTTACGGACGGAAATTTTTCGAACGCAAAGATCAAGATGATCGATCGCTCCCGTATCGACTCCGCCTTCGAAGAAGGAAAGGTAGTCATCATCGCGGGCTTCCAGGGAATCGACGCTGATGAAAACATAACCACCCTAGGAAGAGGCGGTTCCGATACTTCCGCAGTCGCGATTGCCGCCGTTCTCGGCGCGAAAGAATGTGAAATTTATACCGATGTGGACGGAGTTTACACTGCGGATCCGAGAGTAGTTCCTAACGCAAAAAAACATTCGCAGATCACTTACGAAGAGATGCTCGAACTTGCGAGTTTAGGAGCGGGAGTTCTTCATTCCAGAAGCGTAGAATTGGGAATGAATTACGACGTCGTCATCCACGTCCGCTCCAGCTTCAATGACAACCCAGGAACACTTGTGGTGAGTGAGGATAAAATTATGGAAAAATTAAAAGTCAGCGGAGTCACCGCGAAAAGCGATCAGGCAAGAATCACCATCGCGGGAGTTCCGGATAAACCAGGTTTAGCGGCGGGACTTTTTGGAGAATTGAGTTCCAAACACATTCTCGTGGATATGATCGTCCAGTCTTCTCCGCATAACGGAATCAATACGATCTCCTTTACGATTCCTAAAAAGGACGTTCTGGAAGCGAAGCCGATTCTTCAATCGTTCTCAAAAGCGCAAGGAGCACAAGAACCGGAGATCAACGAAAGTATCGCGATCGTTTCAGCCGTCGGAGTCGGAATGAAATCTCACGTGGGAGTTGCGGCCGGAATGTTCAAAGCCCTCGCGGACAACGGAATCAATATCGAGATGATTTCCACTTCCGAAATTAAAATTTCCTGTGTGATTCCGGAAGACCAAGCAAAGATCGCGATCAACAAGATTCACGAAGTTTTCGGCCTTTCCAACTAAGTTTAGGCTCCTCTTTCGAATTCCCGGGTTGTTTAAGAATCCGGGAAAAATCTGAATTCTCCCCTTGTTGGGTCAGCGCTTCCTCTCGCGGACTTCCTCCGATTCCAGTCTTCCTTCTCAAAGTTGTTAGTTTGTTTGTAAAATTTAGAAAAGTAGGATCTCCTTCTTTCTAAAAAAGGCCCCCATTCCCAGGAAAAGAAGAATTTCAAAAAGAACACCTTTTCCTAGGACGAGGCTTCTCTGCATTCCTTTGCAAAAGCAAACTTTGCGGGAACTCCCGTAATTCTCCCGATTCCTTTTTAAACCGGAGAACAAACTTCAGAGAAAGCGCCAATCCGGAGTTCCGACCTTCTAATCTTTATCTTCTCTTAAAATCGAAAGAGAAACACTTCCACTTTCTTAGGATCCAAAAGAAGATTCCGATGTGACATAGGAAAGGTCGGAACCCTTTCTTCCACCGCAATCAGGAATTTTTTATAACTTGGCAATATTTTGCTCGAGCTTTTCGTCCTATCCTCTTTTAATTACCCTTTCCCATTTCTTGAGTAACGATTCCGGAGTCTTATTATGAGCATTCGTTTTCGCATTTCTCTTTATCTTTCCATCGTTCTTTTTGCCGGCTTTACGATTCTCGCCGCCACAAATTCTTATTCTGCTTATCAGAATCTAAAAACCGAGGTCATCAACAGTTCCAATGTTACCGCGGAACGTTGGACATTCGAAGTGAAGGATCATCTGGACACGACGATGGCCCTCATTAGAGGATTTCGTTTTCCTCTAATGTACGCAACTCCGACAAGAAACCAGGTCATCGTATCCCTCAAAGAAATATTAAAACGAAATGAAAACTACTACGGCTCCTGGGTCGCGTACGAACCGAACGGCTTTGACGGAAAGGATTCTCAATTTAAGAATACGGAAGGACACGACGCGACCGGAAGATTCATTCCGTATCTTCACAGAGGAAAAACAAAAGAAGACATCGTCTTAGAAGCGGCGAAAAATTACGATAACCCCGGACCGGACGGAGATTGGTATCAGATTCCCAAAAAAACAAATTCTCCATTGGTCACCGATCCGTATTATTACGAAGTGGAAGGTAAGATCAACATTCTAATGATTTCTTTGGTGGTCCCGATTAGCGTCGATGAAAATTTTTACGGCGCGGCCGGCTTAGACTATCAACTGGAAGAATTACAAACTCTTATCGGAAATACAAAACCCTTTCGCAATCAAGGATACGTCGCTCTCCTTTCGCCTAAGGGAATTTATGCGGTTAACGGATTGGATAAAAGTTTAGTCGGAAAGCCCATTCCTGAAAAGGAAGAACTCGATTCTTATCTTGTCAAAAGTCAGGAAGGAAAAAAATTCAATTTCAGCTCCCGCGGTCACAGTCATTATTTCTTTCCTTTTCATATCGGGAAAGAAAAAAGATATTGGGTGATGCAGGTCAGCATCCCGGATTCGATCTATCGAGACGATATCGCGGGAATTTTGATCCGAGGTTTCCTCTCTACACTGGTGATCTTGATCGTCGTCCTTCTCAGTCTGAATTTTATATTCCAAAAATTGATTACTTCCGGACTTCTAAAAGCGATCGGTTTTTCGGAAGAAATCGCAAAGGGAAATCTTGTAGCGGAAAAGGAACACAGCAGAGAGGACGAAATCGGAACTCTTCTAGGATCCATGAATCAGATGCGGGAAAATCTTCTCCAAGTGGTTCGGGAGATCGGAGCCTCCGCCTCCAGACTCAAAAATACTTCGCAGAAGATGGCGGATTCTTCGAGAAGTTTTTCCGATGTAGCGCAGACACAGGCTTCCGCAGCGGAAGAATCCTCGGCGGCAGTTGAAGAATTGGCGGCCTCCGCGCAAAACGTCGGTAAGTCGATGGAGAAGGCAGTCTCCAGTATGAAAGAAATCGACGGAAACGTCGATCGTCTCAAAGAACAGATCACAAACATCAACAACGAAATGCAAGGTCTTGTCCAACTCGCGGCTCAATCGAAAGAACAAGGGATTACCGGCGAAAATGCGATGATCGCTTCTACCAGCGCGATGGGCGCGATAGGCGAAAGCGCTTCTCGGATTACCGAGATTCTTTCCATCATCACCGAGATTTCGGAGAAAACGAATCTCCTCGCTCTCAACGCGGCCATCGAAGCTGCAAGAGCAGGAGAAGCCGGTAAAGGTTTTGCGGTCGTCGCCGAAGAAATCGGAAAACTCGCTTCTCAGACTTCCACAAGCGTACAAGAGATCGGGGCCTTGGTAAACTCCACAAACACCGCGGTATTAAACGGAAATTCAAAAGTTTCCGAAGCGTCCTCCATTCTCCGCAAACTCAGGGAACAAGTGGAAGAATTCGATCGTTACGCAAAAAACGTCCTTTCCTCAGTAAAAAATCAGGAAGAGAATACGAAAGAAATTTCCCAGAGTGCGAACGAACTCATGACCTTCAGCATTCAAATCGAAGAGGCAGTTCTGGAACAAAAAAGAGCCACGGATGAAATCACAAAAACGATCGTGAGCATTTCGGACGGAACCCAGGAAATCGCCGCTGGAGCGGACGACCTCACTTCCTTTTCGGGGGAAATGCACGGACAAGCCGAACAGTTGGGACAACTCATAGGAAAGTTTAGAACAAACTAAAAGCCTTAGAAAAACGGTTGAACCAAGGGAAAGGACTGAGGATCTTACAGATCAAAGGTATTCTTTCCTTTGGAGAACCGTGGATGAAAAAAAAACAAACATACGCCAGACCCTTTTTAGTCGCAGGAATGTTTGTTTCCCTTTTCTTTCAAACTCCGATACAAACCGCGGAATCTTTGAACCGAGTCATCGCGACCGTCGGCACCGTTTCCATTTCGGAATTGGATTTGGATGACGCCGGCGAAAAATACAATCGCCTTCAAAAACATCTAAAACACGAAGACTTCCGAAAATCGCTTCGAACCAGAATCATAGACTTTCTCATAGATCGCGCCATCGTCGACGTGGTCGCGGAGGAAGAATCCGTTCAAGTCAACGAACAAAGAGTGGAAGCCGAAATCGAAAAAAGAATGGAAGTGATGGGAATCACAAGTCGAAAGCAGTTCGAAAAAGCGATGGAAGCTTCTTCGAGTATGCCTTTCGAACTTTGGGTTACCGAACTTCCGTATCAAATCAAAAAGGGACAACTTCTTCAATTGAAGATCGCGGTTCCTCCACCGAACGAACAGGAAATCCGCACTTGGTATAATCAAAATAAGGATAAGGTAGGATTCGAAATTCGTTATAGAATCATCGCGATCGCTCCCGAAAACGATTCCGTCCAAGAAGAAAACAAACTTTTCAAAGAAGTTTCCGAGATCAGAAAATCCATTCTCGCGGATCCTTCTTCCTTCGCGCTCATCGCCGGTTCTCCCAGAAACGATCCAACGCTTCGTTCCAGAAGAGGAATGGTGGAATGGATTTCCTCCTTTGATCTTTACAAATACAGTAAGATCACGGCGACGATCGCTGCCCCTCTTTCCAACGGCGGAGTTTCGGACGTATTTCGAGACGAAAGAAAACGTTATTGTATTTTAAAAATCGAAGGAAAAAGGGCGACTCCGATGGAAAATCTTCGGGGAGGAATCCAGAATATTCTCTATCGTGACAAAGAAGAAGATACCTTTCATAAATGGCTGAAAGAATCCAGAGCCGAAATACCGATCCAGATCTTCGATGAAAGCTATAGAAAAGAAAACAAAATCACTCTCAAAGAAGAGACTTTCCACATAGATTGATTTTGAGTATTTCGAAATTCAAAAGCCGAACCGATATTCAAAACGAGACATGAAATTTCCGATTTCACATTCCGCCGTTTTCTTAAACTCCGAAACGGTTACACTTCTTCGATCCTTATCTCCGGACGAAAGCCGACAATTACTTCAACTTTCCCTTTTTAAACTTTCCAAAATTCTTCCTTCGTCGCAGGTTTTTTTCAACTCCTGGCCTTTCGGAGAAAACGAAAATACATACAGTTCTTTGAATATTCAAATTTTAGAATCCGAGAACGAGACTGCTTTTTTAAAAAAAACGGCCGAAAAACTTCCGGGTTCCAGAACTCAAGATCCCGACTGGGACGACGCTTCTTTTTTTTATTTCTCCGGTCTTTTCCCTTGTTTGGACGAGAATCTGAGCAAGGAATTGTACGAAAGACACGACCGTTATCTTTCTCAGTATTCTTACAGTGAGAATCTTCCCGCGGGAATCGTCCCGATGATTTTGAGCAGAGAATTTACGAACGGACTTCCGGAAACCGTCAAAACCACCGCGCAGGAATATCTTCTCAAAAACATAAACCACTACGACGTGGAAATTTTTTATCACGCTCCGGATCTGAGACAATATCGTCTGGATTTCTCCTTAAAAAACAAAAGATCCTTAAACTTAGTCCGCGGTTTTCTCGAAACAAAAGAGAATTGGTCGTATCAGGAAATTCTTCCTTGGATCGCGGATCATCCGGAAGTTTTCAGAACCGGCCCTTCTTATTTGGAACTCGAGGTTTACAGAGGTTGCGAACTCTCCTGCACCTTTTGTCCGAGACAGTTTAGCGGAAACGATCACGACGGTGATTTTCTTACTTCCGATTTTTTGGAGAATCTTCTCGGACAACAAGAAACTTCTTTTTCCAATGAATACAGCGTTTGTTTCGGAGGAATGGGAGAACCGCTTTTGCATCCTCAACTCGAAGCGTTGATTACAAAAACGATTTCATTTCCTCTTTTGCAGGAATTGATGATCGAGACCGCGCTCTATTCCGACTTGGATCCGATCTTAGAATCTTTAGATAAACTTTCATCGTATGAAAAAGAAAAGATCACTTGGATCGTCAATCTCACGACTCGAAATCCGGAAAAATACAAAAACCTTTACGGTAAAAAAGTGTTGGAGAAAATTCTTTCCAACTTGGAAAAACTGGAAAAAGTATTTTCTAAGAATCGGATCCACCTTCAATTCTTAAAGATACAAGAAGTCGAGGACGAAGTGGAAGCCTGGGTCGACGAAACCGAAAAACAAGGTTACGGAGTCATTCTTCAAAAATACAATCGATTCGCGGGTTTAATGCCCGAAAAAAGAGTTACGGACTTAACTCCGATTCAGAGAGAATTTTGCTGGCACCTCAACAGGGATCTTTTTGTAAATTCGAACGGAACCGTTTCTATTTGCAGACAAACTCCCGGAAAGGAATTCGGAAATCTACACAATGAAAGTCTAATAGATATTTGGCGAAAAGGACTTCCTTCTTTCGGTGACTCTCTAAACGGAAAACACGAAACAACGGGGGCGCCTTGTTTAACCTGCGATGAGTGGTATACCTTCAACGCCTAAAATATTCGCTTTTATCCAGGCTCGAACCGATTCTACCAGACTTCCCGGAAAGGTATTAAAAGAATTTCCGTTCGGCTCCGGAAAAACTCTTCTCGATAGAATTCAAGAAAGAATTCAAACACTCCTTCCCGAAGAACGGATTTTTTATCTGATCCCGGAAAACGACGATCGACTTCGAACATTTCTGAAGAAAAGAAAATACAACTTTCTAACGGGAAGTCTTTCGGACGTAAGGGAACGTTATCTGAAAGCGGCGAAAACTCTTCAGGCGGAATGGATCCTGCGTTTGACCGGAGACAACCCTTTTTACGACACTCTTCACCTGGATCAACTCTTACAAACGTTTCAGTATTCGAAACCGGATCTGGCTCACGTGATCGATCTTCCGTTGGGAATGGGAGGAGAAATTTTCAAAAGGGACGCTCTCGACTGGACTCCGAATATTTTGGAAGAAAGACACAGGGAGCACGTTAGTCTTCATATCAAGGAAAATCCGGATCGTTTTAGAATTCTAAAATTAGCTCCTTTGTTAAACGAAGATGAAAAGAAGGTTCTTCCTCATCTCAGACTTACGATCGACGAACCCAAGGATTTTGAAACGAATTCCCAAGTTTTTAAGGCGCTCGGAGATCGAGTTCCTTTTTTCGGAGCCAAAGAGGTCATCCGTTTGTTTCAAGAATCCCCCGAGGTTCTCGAAGGAAATCGGGAAGTGGAACAAGTCCGTTTTGAAACTCCGAAAGGACAAAGTTCCTCTCGGAAAACGATCGGGCTTTTGGCGGGAGATCCCGTTTTGTTCGGGAGCGGTCACTTTGAACGTTCCAGAATTCTGTTCTCTCTTCTTTCCGCGGATGGATTCATCACAACTTGGAAAAACGAATTCCCAAAGGACGGTGAAATCGACCTTCTCGTCGTAGATTCCAGAGACATTCCGATTCCAGAATATTCTAAAACTAAAATATTTCTTCTGGACCATTTCGGCTCGGAAAGAAAGAAATACGATCATTTCGAAATTCTTCCCCACCCGGAAATCAAAGATACATTCTCTCTCGATCGAATTTTAATCTCGCCGAGACTGAATTCCTTCCAAAAAAAGAACGGTCCGTATTTGCTTTGTTATGCGGGAAACTTGGAACCAAGATTCACGTCCGCTTTAGATTCCTATTTGGAAACTATAAGATCCAAGGAAGGTTTTTCCAAAGTTGTGAGAATCGGAGGAGAAGTTTCCGATTTGAAGACGATCGAATTTTTGTCTAGAATCTCGACGTTTCAATTTCAAGACCTCCTTGCGGGATCCGGAGGTTTTATCGGCTACTTCGGACAATCCTTGTTCGAAGCCGTTTTCTTGGAAAAAAAGATCGCGAGCTTTTCCATAAGTCCGGTCCACTCCGCTCTTTCCATCCTGTCCGAAGAAAAATACGGAATTCCTTTTGCCGGAGAACTCGGTTCTTCCGATTTCGGGAAAAACTTGGACTTGAGAAAAAGTGCGATGCCGGTTTCCGGAAACGGTTATTCCATTTTGTTAAGCGAAATCAAAAAATTCTTATATTCCTAAATCGAACTGGCCGTTTTATGCGGGTTCGAACTTTCCTTATCTCATCTCTTTCTTTGAACTCTCTGCAAAAATCTCCGGATTGTTTTTGCCGTTCGGTTTTTCGAAATTTCTCGGAGTTCCGACTTGAAAACGCATGTTTCGCTAAGTCATGCGTCTATGTCGGAGATACGACAATCCTCTGTGAAAATCGCGCCCCGCCCTGATTTTTTTGGGTGGAGGGGCGGGTGGTGGAAAACTCCGGCCGACTTTGCTCTATCAGAAAATCACCCTTTTTGCAAGTAAAATTCCCTCTCAAGCGCGCTGTCGGAACTCCGACCAAAATCCTTCATTGGCATCATTCTAACTCATCTCAAAGTAAACCTCCTTGGTGTAGGTTTTGTTCTGTGCACCGAAACCATTCATTTTTGAGCAAGAACGAGATTTGAAATGGGAAAACCAGCAGTTTAAGACTGAAATCGCTTTGTAAAAATCGGAAAAACGAGGGAGTTCCTACATTTCCTGAGATTTCTGATTGACCAAAAGACTCGACCTCTTAAAAAATTGACCGACGGTCGGTCGGTTTTATGGGAAAGGTCAATTTAAATAAACAGAAGGGCAAGGCGCGAAAAGAGGACATCCTACAATGCGCTCGAAAATTCTTCTTTTCCAAGGGTTACGATTCCACATCGGTCAACGATATCATCGACGAGCTCGGAATCGCCAAAGGAACTTTCTATCATCATTTCAATTCCAAGGAAGAACTTCTCGTGGAATTGACGACCGCCCTTTCCGATGAGATTACTTCGGGACTTCTCTCCGAAATCGAATCCAGACGTCCCAAAAATACATTAGATAAACTTAAAATTATACACGAAATCCATTTCGACTGGGTAAACAAAAACCCGGAGATGGTTTTCTTTTTTTTGAAAGCGATCTATCTTCCCGAGAATCTTTCCCTCAAAGCAAAACTCGAAAAAGAAATGATCAAAAGAGATATCCTCTTTCTTACCGAACTGATCAAAGAAGGTCAAAACGACGGCTCCTTTTCCAACACGATGCCCGCGGAATTTTTGGCGGAATCGATCCTTTCCATCAAAAGTGTTCAGAACGAAAAATTTTCGCTCTATATGTTGGGATTCAACGATATTTCTCCAAATCTGATCTATGAAAACGAACAGTATTCTCACGACCTCTTTTCTATGATCCTCGGAATCAAAAATCCCACGGCGCTTCCATTCCCTAAGGATGAAATTATTGCTTCCGTGGAAAATTTACGAAAGTTCTCACAAGGATTCGAAAGACAAAATTTGACCAAAAATAATGCGAAACAAAAACCTCTCCAGTCTCCAACTCTGATAGGAGGAAAGGTCGAGTAATTTTCATTTTGATTTTTATAACGACCGAAAACGAATATGCATCTTTTTTCTTTTATTCCGATCCCGACATTTATTATGTCTTCGGAAATCCACCACTATCTCGATTCTCAATCTTCGATTCGAAAGGAAAGACTTCTCTCTCTTCGCACTTGGCTCATTGATACGTTCCCGGATATCCAGGAATCGATGAAATTTAGAATGCCGACATATCAAGTCGATGAAAACTGGATCGCTTTCGCTTCCCAAAAAAATCATATTTCGATCTATCTTTGTCGTCCGGATTCTTTAAAAGAACTCAAAAAGAAATTTCCAAAACTTCTTTTTGGAAAAACCTGTCTCAACGTCAAAGATAACGACGTCTTTCCTCTCAAAGCGATTCAGTCTTTTATACGTTCCGCCCTAAAACCCAAAACGAAGTTAAGAATTCTAAACGAAAAGGTATTGTCTCGCGGAAAATCTATCTCTAAAAAGCGCTTTGAGACAAAATCCGCTTATCGAAAAAAGTAAGACCGAATCAATTTTTCCCGCGTAAAAGGTGGATCAGTTTGAATCCTCTTGACCCCGGGAAAATGCAGGAAAACCTGTTTTTTACGGCCATGAAAAAACAGATAGGCGATCGTTACGAACCGAAAGAAGTCGAGAATAAATGGATTTCACTCTGGGAAGAGAGGAAGTCCTTTGTACCGAATCCGAATTCAAAAGAATCTTTCTCTATAGTCATCCCTCCTCCGAACGTCACCGGCTCTTTACACATAGGCCACGCACTCAATCATACGATCCAAGACATTCTTATCCGCATCGAACGTAAAAAAGGAAAGTCGACTCTTTGGCTTCCGGGAATGGACCACGCGGGAATCGCGACCCAAATGGTCGTCGAACGAGAGCTCGCAAAAGAAGGGAAAAAACGCACCGATTTTACGAGAGAAGAATTCGAAAATAAAGTCTGGGATTGGAAAGACCATTCGGGCGGAATGATCACTCGTCAACAAAGACTCTTAGGAGAATCGGTCGATTGGTCCAGAGAAAGATTCACTTTTGACGAAGGGCTTTCCAAAGCGGTATTCAAAGTTTTTAAATCTCTCTTCGACGAAGGTTTGATCTATCGCGGAGAAAGAATCATCAACTGGTGCCCTTCTTCGCAAACCGCGATATCCGATCTAGAAGTAGAATTCAGAGAAACTAAAGGAAAACTCTATCATATCAAATATCCCATCCACGGAAAAAAAGATCAATACGTAGTCGTAGCAACCACAAGACCGGAAACGATGCTCGGAGACGTGGCGGTTTGTGCAAATCCGGACGATACACGTTATTCGTCTTTAAAGGATATCGTCTTGGATCTTCCTCTTACGAATAGACAGATTTCTCTTCTCTTCGATTCATTCGTGGATAAAGAATTCGGATCCGGACTCGTCAAAATCACTCCGGCCCACGACGCAAACGACTTCGAAGCCGGACAAAGACTCGGACTCAAACCTCTTCTCATCATGAATCCTGACGGAACGATGAACGAGAACGCAGGCGCCTATCAAGGTCTGGATCGTTTTGACGCTCGCAAAAAAGTCGTGGCGGATCTCGAAGCCCAAGGACTTATCGAAAAAATAGAAGATCACGTCCACGCAGTCGGGCACAACTCTAGAGGCGGAGCGGTGATCGAACCGTATCTTTCCACCCAGTGGTTCGTAAAGATCCGGCCGCTCGCCGACCTCGCTGTGAAAGCCGTTCAAACGGGTCAGGTAGAATTTGTTCCTAAGATGTGGGAAAAAACCTTCTTCGAATGGATGAACAATATTAGAGATTGGTGTATTTCCAGACAACTCTGGTGGGGTCATAAGATTCCCGCATATCATTGTAAAACTTGTAAACATATAGAAGTATCGGAAACTCCCGTGACGACCTGTCCTTCTTGTGGATCTAAAGAAGTAGAACCCGACCCGGACGTTCTCGATACTTGGTTTTCTTCTCAGCTCTGGCCCTTCTCTTCAATGGGATGGCCGGAACAAACCGCCGATCTAAAAAGATACTACCCTACTTCCGTTTTAGTGACCGGCTTCGACATCATCTTCTTCTGGGTTTCCAGAATGATCATGATGGGAATGAAATTTATGGAAGCACCACCGTTTCATAAAGTACTCATACACGGACTTGTCAGAGATAAGGACGGAAAAAAATTCTCCAAGTCGATCGGAAACGTAATTGATCCGCTCGTGATGATGGAAAAATACGGAACCGATTCTTTCCGTTTTTTCTTGGCCGCGACTCTTCCCGAAGGAAAAGACATTCTTTTCGACGAATCGCGGTTAGACGGTTATCGTTCCTTCTGCAATAAGATCTGGAATTCTTCCCGTTTTATTCTTATGAACCTGGAAGAAACTTTTACTCCGACCGGAATCACTCCTGAAATAGAAAAAGATCTGGAACCGATGGATCAGTGGATTCTTTCCAGATTCAATCATTGTCTGGAAGAATACGACAAAGCTCATTCTAAATTTCATTTTTATGAAATGGCGGCGTCGATCTACGAATTTGTCTGGGGTGATTTTTGCGACTGGTATATCGAACTCGTAAAACCGAGAGCTTACGGAAAAGTATCTCCTCGTTCCGCCGAAGTGGCAAAACAAGTTCTCGTGGACGTCCTAACTCGTGCATTAGGACTTTTGCATCCTTTTATGCCTTTTTTAACCGAAGAAGTTCATTCCGTATTCTCGGATCAATTTCTCGCGACGACTCCGTATCCGGAGGTTTATCCGATTTCTCCCGACGCGCTCGGAGTTCAAAAACTCAATCTTCTTCAGGATATCGTAACCAAGATCCGCGTTATGCGCGCCGAAAACGGAGTCACACCGGATAAGAAGTGTAAGGCGATCGTAAAATCGGCGGATTCGTTAGCTCAGTCCGCGATCCAAGAAAACGAAGTTTCTCTTTTGCAACTCGCAAGATTGGAATCTATCAAAGTCGACGCTGCTTACGAAGTGCAGAAAACGGATTCGGTTTCTCATTTTACGAAAGGTGAAATCGTTCTTCCACTGGAAGGATTGATCGACGTCGAAAAAGAGAAAGCGCGGCTCGAAAAGGAACTTCAAAAATCCGAGATCGAAAAGGAAAAGCTGGAAACAAAACTGGCAAATCCCGGATTTCTTTCCAAGGCCGCTCCCGACGTCGTGGAGAAAGAAAGAGAAAAGCTAAACACCTTAATAGATAAAGTGGAAGTTCTCAAAAAGGGGATCCAAAATCTTGCAGGCTAAGTTGAAAGTTCTTCTGATCGGTTCGGGGGGAAGAGAAAGCGCGATCGCCTTTCACATCCGTAAATCGTCTTTGTTAAGCGAATTGAAAGTGTTTCCCGGAAACGGAGGTTTCCCGGATCAGGAGATTCTACCTCCAAATTCGTTTAACGTTTTATCCAAAGAATCGGTTCAGTCTTTTTTAAAACAAAATCCTTTTGATTTTATCATAGTCGGCCCGGAAGATCCGCTCGTGGCGGGTTTTGCCGATTGGACCGCGGAGCTTAAAATTCCGACGTTTGGACCCGATTCTTACTGCGCGCAAGTCGAAGGATCCAAGGACTTTGCAAAATCTTTGATGACGGAAGCGAAGGTTCCCACGGCAGAATATTCAACGTTTACCGAATATTCAACTTCTTTAAAATATATGGAATCCAAAACGATCCCGATCGTGATTAAAGCCGACGGACTCGCTGCGGGCAAAGGTGTCACCGTTGCGACGACGAAAGAGATGGCGGTTAACGCGCTCAAAGAGATTTTTGAGGACAAAAAATTCGGAGAAAGCGGCAACCAAGTCGTGATCGAAGAGTTCATGGACGGACAAGAAGCTTCCATCTTCGCGGTGTCGGACGGAGATTCTTACTTTCTATTACCGGCGGCACAGGATCACAAAAGAGCGTATGACGGAGATCAAGGACCGAACACCGGAGGAATGGGAGCATATTGCCCTGCGCCGGTCGTAACGGATTCTATCTTAGAAAAAGTTAAGGAACAAGTTTTTGACAGAATGTTCGAAGTCTTTCGCAAAAAAGGACATCCTTACAGAGGACTTCTTTATGCGGGGCTTATGATTTCTTCGGATGGAGAACCTCGTGTTGTGGAATTCAACTGTAGATTTGGAGACCCCGAAACACAATGTGTTCTTGCGATGCTGGAAGGAGATCTATTAGAACTTCTTTATACAGCTTCCACCGGGAAGATCCAAGGACTCCAAAACTCCGTAAAAAATGGCGCCGCTACCGTAGTAGTACTCGCCGCGCAAGGATATCCGGATTCTTACGAAAAAAATATTTCCTTAGAACTGCCGAAAACGACTGGTCAAAACACTTATCTTTTTCACGCCGGAACTTTAAAAAAAGATGGAAAAGTTTTTTCATCCGGGGGGAGAATTCTCGGAGTAGTAGCCTATGGACCCGATCTAAAGAGTTCGGTATCTCAAGCTTATTCCTTCCTGGAAAATATCCAGGCTCCCAAAACGTTTTATAGAAAAGACATCGGACACAGAGCCCTTTAAACCTATGCCATTTTTGATTTCTGGAAACCTGGATCTCGTGGATCGACATAGCCTCAAGAAGATGGAAAAATTTCTTGGGATCATATTGTCTCCGGGACAATTCCCCGTCGAACAATACAATCTATTGAGACACGCGTTGCATAGAAATCTCGATCCCGATACTCTGATCCGAAAGATGAATCGGCAGGAACTTCTATCGTTTATCTATATTCTCACACAATTCGGGGACGTAGTAAGGACCGAAACTCCCGTTGAATATCTGGACATAGAAAAAGTTCCCCTCGTTTTAGAATGGCAAAAAGGTCAATACATGATTCCTTACGAAGTATTGGATCATCTTTCCACTTCTCGAATATTCAAAAATCAGAATTATCTCTTCGCACTCATCCCTTCCCTACCCGCAAAGGAAAAAAAAGCCTGGATCGAATGGATCGGTTCCGGATACGGAAAAACTTTTCCAAGGGAAATCAATCACGAACTCTACTTTCAGTGCAGACATCTCCAAAAACCCTTTCAAGGAAAGTCGCTCCTTCGCGAGGAGACGATTCAACTTTCACAGCTCTGGCCGTTCGGTAAAAATGAGATCGTGGATTGGTTTCACAAAGGTATAACGCCCTTCTACACCGCGATGAAGGAACTATCCAGATCGGAAAAAGATCCGTTTTTACTTCACGTCTTGGATCTGATTCGATCCGGAAAATTCATCCTAAAGAAGAATCCGGAAGAATTTCGAAAAAAGGAAGAATACATTCTGGTAGCGACGGTGGAAGGCAACACACCACAACTTCGAGATACGGTATTTTCCTGGGAACAAGAAAGAGAAAACAAAGAAGACTTTCTTTTTCAATAAATTCAAACGCGCCTAACGTTTGAAAAATTTTAAATCGATAAAAAAGCAAATAATATGGAAGTAAAATCAGCAAAAGAACTCAAGAGAGTTTCCAAAGAATTACAGGAGAATTTTCAGAATCGCTGGAAACTCCTAAACTTGGAGCAGGACAAAGACCGCCTAAAGTCTCTCAGCGAGAAAGCCGAAGATCCGGACCTCTGGAACAATCCGGAAGAAGCCAGAATCGTAAGCCAGAAAAAAAACGAACTGGAAAAAAAGCTCACGCCATGGTTTTCGATTCAGCAAGATATATTAGATTTTCCTGATTTAGTCGACATGACCCTGGATGAAAAAGGAGAAAACGGAGTAAGCGAACTTTCTTCCGAATACCAAAGGCTCCAGGAAAAGTTCGAAGAACTCGAATTGCTCGGCGCTCTAAAAAATCCGGAAGATATCAAATCCGCGTTTATCAACATCCATCCGGGTGCAGGCGGAACCGAAAGTCAAGATTGGGCCGAGATGCTTCTGAGAATGTATATGAGATTCTTTGAGAAGAAAGGATATCAGTATTCTTTGGTGGATATACAAGCGGGAGACGGCGCGGGAATCAAAAACGCGACGATACACGTAGTCGGAGATTGGGCGTTCGGATTCTTAAAAGGAGAAAACGGAGTTCATCGTTTGGTAAGAATTTCTCCTTTTGACGCGAACAAAAGAAGACATACTTCTTTCGTTTCCGTTCACGTAAGCCCAGAGATCGACGACGACATCGACATCAAGATCGAAGAGAAGGACATACGAGTGGACGTCTATCGTTCATCCGGAGCGGGTGGTCAGCACGTAAATACGACTGACTCCGCGGTTCGGATCACACACATGCCTTCCGGAATCGTAGTCGCTTGTCAGAATGAAAGATCTCAAATCAAAAACAGAGACACCGCGTTCAAGATGTTAAAGGCGAGACTCTATGAGATGGAACAAGAAAAGGCAAAGGAAGAATTGGAAAAGAAGTCCGGGGAGAAAAAAGATATTTCCTGGGGTTCGCAAATTCGTAGTTATGTGTTCCACCCTTACAATCTCGTAAAAGATCACAGAACGGATCACGAAACCGGAAACGTCGCAGCGGTGATGGACGGAGAAATAGAACCGTTTATTCTGGCGTATTTGAAAACGTTATAAGATTTTGGGCGCCTCCTTCTGATTTTCAATCAGAAGGACCGGGCTCTGACGCGACTCCGCTTACGCTCCGGTCACTTCGTGACCGCGTTCCGCGTCGCTCTGATCCCTGGCGCTGCGACTCATAGGGAGCAGTGACGCTGAGTTCAGCGAACATCGTGAGCGGGCGCTGCGACCATAATTTGCGGTCATGCTCGAGTTCAATGAACTTCGCAAAACGAGCCTACAATCCAAAATATTAGGAGAGTTGAATATGTCTTTTTTTACCGGTAAAATCAAATACGGCTGTCTCTGGGGAATGCTGATCCCCTTCCTTACACTTTTCTTATCCATAGGAATTACGATTCTACTTTTCAAAGACGACTATGAAAGAGCCGCTTCTTTCACCGATTGGATGATTCTGGCGGGAAAACACATTCTTCTATTCGGAGGAATTATCGTCGGTTTGATTCTATCGTTATTGTTAGGACTTTGGTTTGGAATCAAGGATTCAAAGCCCGTCGAAACTCTCAGAATCTTTTGGCCGGTTTTGATCATTCTTATCTATTGGATCGCACCCAACCTGCTTCCCGGACCCGTCGATGATTCGCTCGTAACTCTCGCGGTCGGAATCTATCAGATCTATCGTTACTTTGCGGAAAGAAAAAAAGAGGAGAGCGCGTCTAACGCATCTTCTTAAAGAGTAGGATAAATGAGCTTCGAACGAACACTCGTTTTAATCGGAATCGGAGGCGCGTTAGGAAGCGTCCTCCGTTATTTAGTACAATATTGGTTTGGAACGACGCTTGGTTTTAAGTGGCCGGTAGGAACTCTGACGGCAAATCTTCTCGGCTCTTTTTTGATCGGAATCATCTATGCGGTTTCGGAAAAATTTCCGGCGATTCATCCTGAATGGAGATTTTTTTTAGCGTCAGGACTCTGCGGAGGTTTTACTACTTTTTCCACGTTTTCTTTCGAAAGTCTTCAGATGTTGAAAACCGGAAATTATATTCTTTTTTTTGCATATATCGCAGTCAGCATTTTTGGAGGAATCGGGTTCGCGCTCGCGGGCGTTTGGATAGGAAGGTGATTGTGAGAAAGACGGCTGATTTTGTTTCATTTTTTTGTGACTCTGTAGGAGTTACGACAAATTTTCTAAGAGAAGAATACTTGTCAGAAGATTTCTTTTGTGATATAGGGATTTTTCGGAATTTTCCCACGAGGCGGCCCGCCGCCTCCACCCGATTGCATAACCTTACCCACAAGTGGACTGAATCTTTAAAAGAATCTGTCGTAACAACGACAGTCATCCGTAAAACGAAATCCCCGCCCTGTGGTACAAACCGGAGACATGGGTAACAAAATAGACCGGGAACATAGGTAACACAAAAATGATGGCAAAGGAGGAGAAAACCTTTGCCCTGGAAAGAGGTGTCACCCATGGACGAGAGAGTAAAATTCATAGCGGCGGTCTGCGATGGAACGGTGTCGATGACTTCCCTTTGCGAGACATTTGGGATCAGTCGAAAGACGGGCTACA
>NZ_JAFFPT010000034.1 GCF_016918785.1 Leptospira ainazelensis
TAGGAACTCCTACAAAAATTTTGATTGGATCGCCCTGATTCGAAATCGCTTTTTTAACTTGTGGGTAAGGTTATGCTGATTGGGTGGAGGAGGAGAGGTGGATTAACTCAATGCGACGCTCTTTACGGATCGCGTCGCAGGGAAAAACTCCGGCGAAATCTCCCTATCACAAAAAAGCATTTCCGGCAACAACAAATCGCACCTCCAAAATCTTGTCGGAACTCCGACAACGTGCTCGCAAATGAAAGCGCCTCACTCTACGGATCGCGTCGCAGCGCTTTTCTCATTCGGAAAATTCCATTTTTTGCAATTAGAATCCCCTTTTTAATACTTGTAGGAACTCCAACAAAGATCCCTCTTGGGATAGTATCGAATCCAAAAACTCACCCGATTTCGGAGAAAGATTCTGTTCCTGAATTCTGGCAGGGTTTAAAATTCTTTTATAAACCGTTCGTATTAATTCCCACGCTTTAGAGGTTCCTAATTTCGAAAAAAAGAATATTCTTACATTCGAAAAAAGAAAAAAACCGAAAAACCCGGATTGACAATTTAATTTGATTCGTCCATTTTTTGAGACAAAGATTCGATATTTCAAAGAATTCTATGGGATTTTCTTTGCAACAGTGGAATCAAAGGCCAGGGACAAACGGATGGATCGTGAATACAATCATTCTTACCGATGGAATGGCATTCTTGACTGAGGCCGCATTTTCACTTTTGTCTCATATCCGAACTCCGATCGGAATTTTAGACAATAATTTGCAAGTTATAGCTTGCAATGATTCCTTTGCCTCCTTCAGCGGGGAATCAAATGGAGAGCGCTGTGTCGGAAAGCCCTTAGAGGGGATTTTAAGAATTCGAAACGTTGCCCTCTTGGAAGAATTCCGAAATTCTAAATTAGAAAAACCGATTGTATTTCAGGATCTTTTTTGTGACTCTTCGGAAAGGGAAGCTGAATATAAGGGAATTCTTACCCGAATTCGTTTTTCAAACTCAGAGGTTTTGTTATTAGAAATTTCTAAAGAAGAATTATTTCGAAAGAAGGAAAGGGAAGTGAACGCGGTCGTCTCCAGAATGTATCACGATCTGCAGGAGCCGATTCGAAATCTGACTTCGTTTCTAAAACTTTTGGAAAAACGATCGGCAAAGGAATTGAGTCCGAAGGGACAGGAGTTTTTACGGTTCAGTCTCGCAAGCGCCGATCGTCTCTGGAATCGCATCAACGCACTTCTTTCTTTTATAAGAATCGAAAAGGAACAACGTCTTTTTCATAAAATTTCTTTAAAACAAACGATCCAAGACGGTCTCAACGATCTGAAAGAAGACCTGGAAACCTCCGCTTTGAGAGTCGAGTGGGAAGGAGAATTTCCGGAGATTAACGGGAATGGTCCGCTTCTCCGCGAACTTTTTTTCAACCTTTTTCAAAACTCGATTCGTTTTCGAAAACCGAATATACCCGGACGAGTTCTCGTTTCCTATCAAAATCTCTCGGGAGTTCATAAAATTCGGATCCAAGACGAGGGAGTTGGTGTGGATCTTAAGGAGAATAATTATTTCATAGAATTGTTCCATCGTTACCCGAACGCCGATGAAATTGAAGGCGCCGGAACCGGCCTATTTTTTTGTAAGAAGATCGCGGAACTTCACGGAGGAAGATTGGAAATCGAAACCTCGGCTAACGTCGGTTTTTCGGTTACGATCTCGCTTCCCCTGAGTTTAAGTTAGAGTTTCTATAAATAGAATTAGAGAGAGCCCTTCCTATGTTTAAAGATTCATTTTCAGTTCTTTTGATAGAAGATTCGAACGCCGATTTTCGATTGATCCAGGAATATCTCGGAGAATCGGAGAGTCCTTCTTTTCAAGTCAGTCGAAGCTCAAATTTTTCCTCGGGTTTGGATCTTATCTCGTTAGAGAGACCTGATCTTGTACTTCTCGATCTTTCTCTTCCGGATTGTGCCGGTTTAGAAGCTCTTACCGAAATCAAGAATAAATTTCCTCAGATTCCGGTCATCATCTGCAGCGGGGCTGAAGACAAGGAGATCACGGTCAACGCACTTCAGATCGGCGCTCAGGACTACGTTTACAAAGGCAAATTCGATTCCTATTCGCTCAGCCGTTCCTTGATCTTCGCGTATGAAAGAAACCGACTCGCTTTAGAACTCGAAAAGAAAAACGTCTTTGAACAGGAAAACGAAGAACGATATCGGCTTTTTTTTCAATTCAATCCGCATCCGGCTTTCCTTTTCGAAGACGATTCGTTTCGGATCGTGGAAGTGAACCAAGCGGTTCTTGAAAAATACGGCTATAAAGAGAATGAACTGATCGGAAAACGGATCTTTGAAATCATAGACTCAAAAGATTTGGACCGTTTACGGGAAGAGATCGCCTTGTATCAGTTCGGAGTAAATAAGGGCGGTTCCTTTTATCACAAAAAAAAAGACGGAAACGAAATCATCACCGAATCAACGATTTATAAATTCCGTTTTCGAAATCAGGTTCTGGATCTCGCGGTAATCACCGACGTCACTGAAATGGTTAGGAACAGAGAATCGATTCTGGCTTCTCTTGCAGAAAAAGACACTCTGATCCAGGAGATTCATCATCGTGTGAAAAACAATATGCAGATTATGGTCTCTCTTTTGAATCTTCAAGCCGACAACGCGATGTCCCGTGAACTCACTTCCAAGGAACTTTACGGTTTGTTAAAGGACACGGAAAGTCGGGTTTTTTCAATGTCGCTCGTTCATAACGAACTCTATAAATCGAGTGATCTTTCACACGTCGATTTTGAAAGTTATCTGAGTATGCTTTTGCAAAATCTCTGGAACCTCTACGGTGTGGATCCAAAAGTGCGCCACGTGATCGACGCCCGAGGTTTGATTCTAAACATGGACACCGCGATTCCTCTTGGACTCATCGCTTGCGAACTAGTGACGAATGCCATTAAACACGCGTTTAGCGAAGGTTCGAACGGAGAGGTCAATATCAAAGCGGAAGAAAAAGACGGAAAGATCACGGTGACGATCTGCGACAACGGAAAAGGAATTCCTCAAGAGCTTTCCTTTCCGGATCATGAAACCTTGGGTTTACAACTCGTGAAAATTCTTACAAAACAAATTTCGGGGGAATTGAGCGTGGAAGACACAAAACCGGGAACCAAATTTCAGATTCAGTTCCCGGTTCGGGAATAAACGATTTTTTCCGTCGGAAGGAGTTAGATTTTTTTCCCACAACCTTTCATGGAAGGATCGTATGGATTTTGGACCTTCTCTCCGGAAGCGATCCATTTCTTTTTTACCATCGGACAGTAAAAAACGTGAACTCCGGAAGATTCGTCTTTTTGAATATATTCTTTTAGAGAATCGGAGAGTTCCGCATAAGCATCCAATCTTTCTTTTTCCGACGTCGCCGCTTTTAGTTTTTCCGCGGCTTGCAGAGCCGGAGCAAGACTCTTATCCCTGGAAAATTCCTGTTTGAGACTTGCGATCAATCGATCCGCGGAAACCTCTTTTTGGTTCAACAGGGATTGGTGAATCTGGTCGAGTTCGTTTAGAATCATAGGTCGAACCGGAAGGATCGACTTCGTTTCGAGGAAACCGGTCAGAAAAAAGCAAAAGATTGAAAGAATGAGAATTTTTTTCTTCATATCGATTTATTCCTTCCTTATACCGCTTTTTTCAGTTCGACGATACATTCTTTGCAGCTATCGGCGCAATTCTTACAGATTTCGTGATGGGATTCGTGAACTCTGCATTCTTTTTCGCAGGCTTCGCAGGCTTTGATACAAAGAACGGCGACGTCTTTCGCATATACGGAGTTAGACGCGCCGAGGCTAACATACGCTTTACAAAGAGCTAATGTATCCTTCACGGTTTTTAGACAATCCGCGAGCATCGTATCTCCCGTGGAAAGATTTTCCTCACAGTGGGCCAAACAGATTTCAGCGTTCAGGATACACTTGGAGGCGGCTTCCAGGGCTTTTCTGTTTCCTTTTTTTGCGGGTTCTTTTTCGGTCTTTTTGGAAGAATCCGGATGTTTGTGGCCGTTGTGACCGGAAGAATCTTTTGCAAAGAGAGTTCCTGCGCCGGCAAACGCAAGCACGGCCGCGGATTGAGTCAGAAGTTCTTTTCTAGTTAACATAAAATATTCCTAAATTGTAAAATTAAAATATGAGAAAACGATTGGATAAAAGCCGGTTTGGATCAGGTCAAAATTCGAATCGACGCGATGGATAAAAGAACGAATTTATGGGGATTGAAGGATCGAGTTTCCATTAAAGAAAATTCGAAATTCTTTCCAAGTTTCCATCCTTGAAAAAAAAGTTCGGAAAACGTAGAGAGAACGGTTTCCCAGTTCGGATGTAAATCCGGCGTTTTCGGTTGAATGGATTCTTGAGAAACTTCAAAATGACAAGAAGAACAATTCGGAGAAGTTTCGCCGTTAGGATCCGGTTTTTCCTGCTGATGACACGGAGGAAGATCGGAAGAGGCGGTTTTTTCCGAGATCGGAAACGCAGGACAATTTTCGCCGGAGAGCATGATGGTAAAGCAGAGAAGCGCGGTCGTAAAACCGATCGTTCCGAAAAAAGCAGTCCATCGTTTTGTATTTCTGCTCATTTGTGAATTAGACTTTGCCGATCCGTGGAATGGAGCAAGAAGTTTTTAAAAAATTCGTTTGATTTCATTCGTATTTGATGCAAGCTTTGTATCCTTTCAGCGCCGTTTTTTGAATAATCCCGGGAGCTACTTGTTAGATGCATTCGATTCTCATATTAGATGATGCTCAGGAAAATTGTATGCTCATGCAGGGAATCCTGAGGAGATCGGGTTACAAGAATACTCAGACAAGCCAGTCCCCGGAAGAAGTCCTTGATTGGTTGAGCCTCAAATCGGATGAACCGCCGAAAAAAGTTTTTTCCCTCATTCTTTTGGACATCCTTCTTCCCGGTATCACGGGAATCGAAATTCTTAGAATGATTCGCGAAAAGCCGGAACTCAAAGATATCCCAGTCATTATGATTACAGCCCTCAAGGAACCCAGCGTCCTCCAAGAAGCGTTTGATACCGGAGCGATCGATTACGTGGTTAAACCTTTTGATTCCATAGAACTTTTAGCGAGGGTAAGATCGGCTCTTCGACTTTTTGAGGAGATGACTCATCGTAAAGAACGCGAAAAAGAATTGGAAAAACTTACCGACCAACTCCAAGAAGTGAACGCTTATCTTTTGGCGATCGCGAGAACCGACGGGCTTACTGGTCTTTTCAATCGAAGATACTTTGACGAGGTTCTGGCTACGGAGTGGAAACGTTGTTGGAGAACGGGGAACAGCGTTGCGTTGTTGATGTTGGATATCGATCATTTCAAACTCTACAACGACGCATACGGTCATCAGGCGGGGGACCAATGTCTCAAACAAGTTTCCGGGGCGATTCGGGAATGTGCAAGAAGAGCGGGTGACGTGGCCGCACGATACGGCGGAGAAGAATTTGCGGTGATTCTTCCCGAAACTAGCGAGTCAAACGCCGTGATCGTCAGTCGCAATATATTGGAAAAAATCGAAAAACTCGGAATTCCTCATTCCGCTTCCAAGAGCAGTCCTATCGTGACGGTGAGTATCGGAATGGCCACTTTGAGTCCAAGTCCGGAGAATTCGATTCCGGAATTGATCGAAAGAGCCGACAAGGCCCTGTATCTCGCGAAAGAAGAAGGAAGAAACTGTCTTCGTTTTTATCCGCAAGGTGATTGATTTTATCTCATTCTTTCCCTTTCGAAGAAATCCACAAAAATTGAATATCATTTACGTTGGTCCCGGTCGGTCCCGTGATCACATGGGCTTCTCCGGATTGTAAGGCCTCGTAGGAACGATGTTCTTTGAGAAGACGGTCCGCTTCGTTCTCCGTTTTTGTTTGAATCTTTTTCCAAGTGGTTCCATTCACGAGAGCTCCCGCGACATCGGTCGGCCCGTCGGTTCCGTCGGTCGCCAGTGAAAAAAGAAAAATTCCCGAACAACCGGAGATTCGTTTTGCAAAGGAGAGCGCGAGTTCCTGGTTTCTTCCTCCTTTACCCGATCCGTCGTGTGTGACCGTGGTTTCTCCTCCACAAAGGATCAGAAGCGGAGAATTTAGAATTTTAGAATATTCTTTTGCGATTTCGGCCAAAAACGAACCCGCTTCTTTCGCTTCGCAGGACAAGGAGGAGGTTAAGAATAGGACCTGAATTCCCAAATGATTGCACTCTTTTTGGACGGCTTCCAGGGCGAGGGATAGGTTCCCGATACAAAAAACCTTCTGCCGGTTCGGATCCGATCGAAAAGGGAAAACTTCTTTATCGATTTTTTCTTTTTGCATCAGAATTTTTTCAATCTTCTCGTCGGGAAGAATATCGTATTGTTGGAATATTCTAAAAATAGAATCTTTTGAAGTGTGGCAGGGAATCGTGGGGCCGGAAGCGACTTTTGATAGGTCGTCTCCGATGACGTCCGAAAGAATCAGAGTCACCGACTTTGCCGGGAAAATTTTGGATAAAAGCCCCCCTCCTTTTAGAGAAGAAAGAAGAGTTCGAATTTCGTTTACGTCCTGGATCGGCGCGCCGCTCGCCAGAAGTTTTTGATTCCAGAAAACGAGATCCTCAAGCGTCAGATCTCCGGCCGGGATTTCCGCAAGCGAAGAACCCCCTCCGGATAAAAGAAGGAGGACCGTATCTTCCGGTTTCAGATCCTTACAGAGTTCCAAAATTTTTTCACCGCCTAAAAGACTGTTATTGTCCGGGATCGGGTGGCCTGCTTCGACGATTTCCAAAGGAGGAATCGGTTTTCCGGAGTGTCCGTATTTGGTAAGAATGAGTCCTCTTTGAATTTGATCCCTGCAGATTTCCACCGCGGCCAGGGCCATCGGATACGCGGCTTTTCCGATCGAGAGTAAAACCACGTTACCCGAAAGAGAAAGGGAACGAAGAAATTTCAAAACTGCGTCTTGCGGAAGGGCGGTCCGGATCGCCTTGGCTCCGAGATGGAGAAGGATGGATTCGGGAGAATCCATCTTCGGACCCGGCGGTTTTAAAAAATCCAAATGGAACATGGGCTTATTTTATTTTGACAATCCGTTCTGTAAACCGAATGTAGGATCTCACACAACGTGGTCTTTAAAAATCAAAAGTCTGCAAAAACAGGAGCTTTCATGTCCGAGATCAAAACCGCATCCGTCAAAAACGGGGAAAGAGAAACCAAATACCTGAGTTTAGGAAACGGAAAAAAATTGATCTTCTTCTTTCACGGATTTCCCGACGACGCCGGTTCCATGAAAGATCTGATGCGTATTTTCGCCGAACGCGACTTTACTTGTATCGCTCCATATATGAGAGGATATTCTCCCGGTTCGAATGTTCCTTTTTCTCCGACGGTGAGTATAGCGGAGCTCGCGGGAGATCTCAAGTTTATCGTGGAAACTCTCAAGGCAAAATACAAACCGGAAAACACGACCGTAGTAGGACACGACTGGGGTGCGATCGCCTCCTACGCGTTTGCAAATCTATCACCGGCTTCTTTGGATACATTAGTCGCTCTTTCCGTACCTCCGTTGCCTACTTTTTTAAAAAATCTCTGGATCTATCCTTCTCAGATCGTTCGGAGTTGGTATATTCTATTCTTTCAGCTCCGTGCCGGAATTCCGGAGTCCGCCCTTTTGAAAAACGAACTCCTTCGAAGACTCTGGGAAGATTGGAGTCCGGGTTGGAAAATTCCGGAGGAAAGATTTAAGGAAGTATCGGAGAATCTAAAAGTTCCCGAAAATCTTTCGACGGCCCTCGGGTATTACCGTGGTCTTTTAACTCCGAGCAACGTTTCTCTCTGGAATTCGAGCCGAGAGATCGTATTTCAAAAGATTGGAGTTCCTACTCTGGTACTAACGGGTGAAAAGGACGAATGTATTTCGCCGAACGTATTTCGAGGATTAGAATCCGAATTTTATTCTCGTGTTTTGTTTAAGATAGTAAACAACGCGGGTCACTTTTTACCGCTCGAAGCTCCGGAAATCGTAGCTCAGGAAATATTATCATTTTTGAAATTGGATTCTAAATAAGAAGAATGTAAAAAACCGCGCTCGAAAATTTTCTTCGAGCGCGGGGAAATGTTGTTTCGCAAGTAGAAGTTATGAGGCTTCTTTTCTTAGCCTTCGGCGGGAGTTTCCGACCAGCGGATTTTGGGATCGGAATCGTTACCGCGAACCGAACGTTTGTCCGCTAAGGATTCAAAGTATTCTTCGTAATTCGGAAAGTTGGTTCCCATGATTCTATCCCAAAAATTAAAGTAGAGACTGTAGTTTCCGTGAAACTTCTGATGATGGAGATTGTGATGTGTGGATGTGTTCACCCATTTTAGAATCGGATGTTTCACCCAACCCTTCGGTAAAAACTCGTAACCCAAATGCCACCAGATGTTCATGACCATTGCGTAGACGGTATGAAAAAGCAGTACGTGAAAATGGATCGGTATAAAAAGAACGAAGAATACGATATAAATTCCTTCTAAAAAAGCTTCGAGAATGTGAAAGTGATACGCCGCGAGAGGAGAAGGATTCACCGATTGATGATGAACCGAATGTACGAGGGAATATACCTTTTTACGGTGCATCCATCTGTGAGCCCAGTAAAACCAGGTTTCGTGCCAAATCGTGATCATCACGAAGGAAAAAAATAGATAGAGATATCCTCCGTGCGACGAGTAATCTCCGAAGTAAACGTTATTCGGAATCAAACCCATTCTTGCGCTCACTATGTTTGTAGTTGCGATGATCGTAAAAACAAAAAGAGTCACGGCCGATTGTCTGAATTCGTTTTTGATCTTATCGATTTTAGGATATACGGATTGAATTCTAAACCGATGGAAACCTTCTTTTTTCCAGACGTAAAGAATCAGAAAGGCAAGACCCGCGATCGGATAATAGCGCAGGATATTCATCGTAAATTGAAAAAGTCCGATTTTTTGGACACACTCGATAACTAATTCACACTGGATTGGATTCATAAAAAAGAATCTCCTTTTGTATGGAGAGAGTTTACTTTTTTTTCGGAAATCAATCGTCCGACTTGGTCGAAACGGTCGGAAAAAAGCGACCTGACTTATCAATCAGGCCGTTCGATTCTCCTTTTTTTCTAAATTCGGTCGGACTCAAACCAACCTCCTTTCGAAACGCGTCGTTAAAGGAGGACTTTGACTGAAACCCGACCTCGTATGCGATCGAAAGAACGGTTTCTTTGGGAGAATGTAGTAAAAGATGTTTTGCTTCCGCGATTCTACAACCGTTGATCAACTGAAAGAAATTTCTTTTGAGATGCAGATTGAGATATTCCGAAAGCTGATGCGGAGAAATTTCCAGTTCTTCCGCGAGTTTGGAAAGACCGAGATTCTCCTCCTTATAAATCTTTTTTTCACTTAAGAGAGAATTTAGATTTTTTTCCAGAGAATCTAAATCCACGGATCGAAGCTGGGTGTTCTTGTATTTTTTCTCGTCTTCGACGATTCTTCTTACTGCGCTGAAAATTTCGGGATGGCTTTGACGAACGATATAGATTCCACAGAGCAGAATTCCGACGAGGATGGAAGAAATCTCCAAACGAACAACCCCGTCTTGCCGAATGCTCGTTGTCAGTCCTAACAAGGAAGAAGCGGTCGCGGTGGAAAGAATAAAAAGAATCAGACGCACCTGCGGTTGAGAAAAGATCGTGGTCCAACGGATCCGATGTAAAAGGTTCCAAGTGATGTTGAAAAGATATCCGAAAAGAGAGAGCGACATCGTCGCGATTCCGATTCGTATGTCCCAGCCGAGTTTTCCTTGTTGCGCCATTCTCAAACATTCGAGTTTGTCCTCGTTGGAAGAAAGATAGAACGGTCCGAGGATCAGAAAAATAATGAAACAGGGGATCCAATCCGAAAACCGAAAGATCGGAATCGAGTTTTCTTCTTCCCAGAGCGCTGAAATGTAAGAACGTAAAAGCGGACCGAAGAGGGCTGATATAGGAATGTGAATCGCATAGAGATACGGAAAATGACGGATGGATTCGCTTACGAGAAGATAAGCGTGAAACTCAAAGATAAAAACTGAAATAAAAAGGAGGAGAAGAATTCGATTTCTATGACCTCGGAGAGCGAGAGGGATCTCTCCCAATACAAAGAGAAACGATAAGGCGGAACTAAAACCGATAAATCCGGAAAGGATCGTATGGATATTTAAGTTTCCCGGTAAAAAAGCTGACATGGAAATATATCTGAGTCTCCCGGAGGCATTTGCAAAGGAAAGCAAAAGCGATTTTTTCGGGGGATAAAAAGGAGAAATGGTCCGATTTCTAAAATGGAACGATTTTTAACTTCTTAGGGATCTAAGAATCAAATTCTCTTCAATTTATAATCGTCTAAGTATAAAAATGACTGAAAAATTGAAAAAATCGCTAAATTCAGTTGTTTTTAATAGAAACGGAAAACGGGAAAACGCGCAACAGAGCTAAAAGTTTGTTTTATTGTTGCGCCGCACCACGTCTAATAGGAACATACATATGGGACAAAATAATGTTCTTTTCTCCTTAGAAGGGAGGCGCGAAATGCTCGAAAAAATGATCGAAGACATCAAAGATTCTGTAAAAGAGTCGGTGAAGTCGGTACGCATCCCCTTAGAGGTTCATAGCAAAACCGGAAATTATACCGCAGAGATCGGGGGCTGGGAAGGTACTTCCATGAGCCTCAACCTAGGTCGATTCAACGGAGACGCAGTTGGGGAATCCGCGACTTTAGAAATCCGAATTCCTTTTTGGAAGGATCCGATCCTGATCCATGGAACGATTACGGAGAAAAAAATCGTTCGCTCCAAATCTCAGGAAAGAATTACGGATAACGTGCTTCTTTTTGAATCGGACGCGATCGGGTTGGTCAAAAAATTCTTACCAAAACTTCCGCTCGATTTGAAGGATTGGAAAATTCCGGAATTTCCGAAAAAAGCCGGCTAAGACAAACCGATTCTCAAAAGGGACGCTCCGTGCGTCCCTTTTTCGTCTTAGAGAAAGTGCTGTTCCTGGCAAGTTGAACCTCAGCTTTTCAAAAATTGAAGACAATGAAAACACAGATTCTATTCGGCATTTATTTTCTCTTTTTGAGTTGTTCTTCCGGCGATCCTGTCGGACCAAAAGAAATTCCGAAGACGGACGCGAAAGAAGATCCTTGTATCGAAGACAGAAAAAAATTCTGTGAAAATCAACCGAGCCGACGTGGAATCACCCGAGAGTGTATGAGTCAAAACGCATATTATCTTTCGCCGGATTGTAAGGCCTATTTGATTCAAAAAGGAAGAATTCGGTGATACTATTATATTCAAAAAATAATATGTTCTAAGTTTAGAATGTTTCCGTCAGGAACGATTTTACGTTTTCAGTCGTTGTTCGTATAAAATACGATTTCGAAAAAGATTTGCAATCGGACTTTGGGTCCGTTCGGGCGAGACTTTTGTTAAAAGTTTTTGCCAAAACCCCGGAAAGTAGGAACTCCCATAAAGTATGTTCCGTTAGAATGATGAAATGCCGTTAAAGAGACAGAATCTGTAGGAACTCCCATAAAGTATGTTCTGTTAGAAAGATGAAATGCCGTTAAAGAGACTTAATCTGTGGGAACTCCTTCGTTCCGACCACGGGCTCACTGCGTTTTGTGCGCGGGTATTTAAGATTTTGGGACAAGTCCTCAAAAACAAAAGTAGGAAAAACGAATTCAAAATCCCCGCCCTTTGTTTTGGCTGACTTTCTAAAGGATGGAACTTTGAATCGCTTTTATCAGGTCCTCTTCGACTTGTTTAGCGATTTCACCTAATTTTTTAGAATCGGAAAAAAGCCCGAGAAGGGACGTCGGTCGAATCATTCCGATTTTAGTTTTTCCCTTTTCGGAATAAACGGAGATTCTACAAGGAAGAACGAGGTTCATTTCCATGTCTTCGTTTAACACCTGATTCGCTTTTTGAGGATTGCAGACTTCCAGAATCCGACATTCTTCCGAAAAATCGACACCTTTCTTTTTCATCGTTTCTTTGAGATTGTGGATATGGAGAACTCCGTATTTCTGATTCGCGATCTCCGTTTCCAAATCCTGAACGCTTTTTTCCACCGACTTTTTGGTTTCCACGATGAATTTCATTGGTTTTATCCTTTTTAGTTTATTAGAATTTTATGATTTTCTTGAATCGATCGTTTTCTGAGCGCAAATCCGGACCACGGACCCTTTTCCGCTGTGTTTTTCTCCCTCGTCTAAATCCCTTTCCACGTGTTCCAATCGAAACACTTTCCAGCCGTTTTGAAATTCTTTTTGAAGCTCTTCGAGGGTTACCATAAAATTCGGGTCTTCGGGACCTCCGCTCGGAAAGTCCTTGATCCTTTGGTCGGGGTGAAACCATTCCGCGATAAAAATTCCTTCGGGTTTGAGGAACGAAGGTAGCAAGTGATACAAGGTTTCTCTTTCGGTAGGGGAAAGATGGAGAAACGTGATTACGATCGCGTCAAATTTCTGATCCGTTTTATATGCAAGAACATCGGACTCGATACAGATCACAGGCAAACCCTCGGCCTTACTTTGTTTTTTGAGTTTCTCCAATCCCACAAATGATTGTTCGACCGCCGTTACGGAGTAACCTTGACGCGCAAGAAAGAGCGAATTTCTTCCTTCTCCGCTCGCTAAGTCCAACACGGAACCTCCTTTTTGCACTCGGGAGATTTCCTCGCGGAGAAAGTCGTTTTCCAGAAGTCCGTAAACCCATTCTTGCGATGCGTATCGTTTGTTCCAAAATTCCGGATTCATTCTTTCAAGTTTGATCAAAATAAAATTTCGATTCAATCAAGAATTGAATCCTTCCGTTGATAATTATCAATTTCGATTCTTGGAATGGATTAAAATTCCCATTTGACTTTCATTTTTTCTTTGTGCATTCTTAGGGTTCGCGCTTCTCTTTGGGATTCTCCCTTCGCTGACGAAATTCGTGAGACTCGTGATCCGGAAACGTTTTGGGTCGAATCCGATTGGAGTAAGGGTTGTGTTTTTGTTTCGCGCGAAAAATCTATGAGGAGAATCTTATGAAAAAGATTTTAGTCTTCGGCTTGTTCTTTCTTTCGGTCCTTGGTCTTTCCGCACAAGGGAACGGAGGAGGAAATCCTTCTTGGAGTCAAAAGGGAAAACCTTGTTATGAAGATCGGGAAAAATTCTGCAAGGATGTGGATCGGAGAGGGGGAGCGATGAGAGATTGTCTTCGGAAAAACGAAGCTCAACTTTCGCCGGAATGCAAAACCCATTTGGATCAGATGAAAGACCGTCCTCGCCGTCGCAGATAATTTTTGCTTGGAGTCGAGGCGGGAAAACGCCCCGACTCTTTAAAAAATTCTACATTCTGAATATTCTAAAATTGGAAAGTAGCAGTTCTATTTTAATTTTTTTCGAATTCGGATTTCGAAGAATCTTTCCAACTTGGTAGATCTCCAAATGTGGGAACTCCTATGAAAATTTTGCAGGGGTAAATATGTTAGAGAAGATGGAAGACTGCGTAAAATTTCTAAATGTGGGAACTCCATCCGAATTTTGCGAGAAAACCTCTTTTCGAGAATGTCAAAACCGTGCGAGACGGATTTGTGGGAACTCCTATAAGAATTTCACAAGAATGAGTCGCCGGAAAAAACGTTCTCCGTGAAAGGGACGTAATCTGTAGGAACAATCCTTTGATCGAAAATGGACTCTATAGTTTGACCTCGAGAGTCAGGGGCGCATGATCCGAAAAGGGTTTGTCTCGGTAGATCGTATGACTTTTTACATTCTTCTTCAATTCTTCTGTGACAAAGAAGTAGTCGATTCTCCAGCCTTTGTTTTTGGCCCGGGCGCCCGCTCGAAACGTCCACCAGGAATATTCCTGTTTATCCGGATAGAGAAATCGAAACGTATCGACCCAACCTTGTTTTAAAAAGCCGGTCAGCCATTCCCGTTCTTCCGGTAAAAAGCCGCTGCTCTTTGCGTTTCCTTTTGGATCGTGAATGTCCTGCGGAGTATGTGCGATGTTTACGTCCCCGCAGACAATGAGATTGGGTTGTTTCTTTTTTCGCTTCGCGGCTTCCTTCTGAAAGAGATCGAGAAATTTCATCTTTGCGGCCTGTCTTACGTCGCCGGTAGTTCCCGAGGGAAAGTAGAGATTCCAGAGCGCAAAATCAGGATATTCTAAATAGATACTCCTTCCTTCGGAGTCAAAGAATGGATCTCCGATTCCGATCGTGACTTTCTCAGGCGGTTTTTTGTAAAGAATCGCGACTCCGCTGTAACCCTTCTTCTCCGCGCTGTGAAAGACCGGTGTATAACCGCCTTCTTCCCAGAGAGAACTCGGAACTTGATCCTGCATCGCCTTGGTTTCCTGAAAACAGATAAAGTCGGGTTTGGTTTCTTGGATATAATCGGAAAGTCCTTTCTCGAGAGAAGAGCGGATTCCGTTACAATTGAGTGAGATGAGTTTCATAGGCAAAAGATAAGCTGCTCGAATTCTTTCTTGGGGCAATTGTTTTTTTAAGTAAATTTCAGATGCAGGAAGAGTTCTTTCCGAAATCCTGGTTTTCAGATGGCGATTCCAATTCTTCCAGTCAGTTTGAAAGATCGAGAAATCCTGGATCCGGTTCTGAAACGAGCCAGAGAGGATCTGAGTTCCACCTTGGCCTTGGTCCAACCGATCATCGAAGACATTCAAAAAAACGGGGACTCCGCGCTCCGAGAATACACTCGTAAGTTTGACGGAATCGTTCCGGATTCTTTTGTTTTAGATCTTTCCAAGCTCAATCCGAAGATCGACTCCGCACTCGAAGCGGCTCTTCAAAAGGCTGCGGAAAACATCCGTGCCTTTCATCAGATTCAAATTCCGGAAGATAAGGAAATTCTTGTAAACGGAAATCGTCTCGGCATCCGTCACACCGCGGTCGAATCCGTTTCGGTCTACGCTCCCGGCGGAAAAGCATTGTATCCTTCCACAATTCTTATGGGAGTCATCCCGGCCAAACTCGCCGGGGTCAAAAATGTTCAAATCGTAACACCACCACAAGGCGGTCAACTTCCCGACGGACTCATAGCAGCCGCAAAAATCGCAGGCGCGGATCGAATCGTTCTCGCGGGAGGCGCACAAGGAATCGCCGCGGTCTCCTATGGAACTGAATCGATCTCCGCCTCGGAGTTTGTCATCGGACCGGGAAGTAAATTTGTGACAGCCGCAAAAGTGTATTTGAGCGGACTCGGTGTGATCGGGATCGACAGTCCCGCCGGACCGAGTGAAGTTCTTGTCATCGCGGACGATTCCGCAAATCCCATCTGGGTCGCCGCCGATCTTTTATCCCAAGCAGAACACGGAGAAGATTCAGTCGCGATTCTCTGCACCGATTCTTTAACCCTTGCGAAAGAAGTGCAGAAAGAAGTGGACAAGGCTTTGATCGAACGTCCGAAACGAGGCGACATGAAACGAAAGTCCATCGAAGATCACGGAAGAATATTCGTTTTTCCTAATTTAGAAGAATGTTTTGCGTTTTCGGATCTTTTTGCTCCGGAACATCTGGAAATCCAGACTAGAACTTACAAAGAAGATCTTAAAAAAGTAAGACACGCCGGTTCCGTCTTTTTGGGGAATTATTCCCCAGTTGCAATGGGGGATTATATCAGTGGGACCAATCATATCCTTCCGACTGCGGGCGCCGCGAGAATCTATTCCTCTCTCGGAGTTTCCACATTCTTAAAACGAGTCACCTGGCAGGAGGTTTCCAAAGAATCGCTCGCGGAACTCTATCCTCACGTAAAAACCCTCTCCGAGTTCGAAGGTTTGGACGAGGAACACGGAACCTCCGTAAAAATTAGAACCTGAGAATATTCGAAATTTATGATTATCTGTAGAACTCCCGAAGAAGTAAACGCCCAAGTCCGCGCCTGGAAAAAAGAAGGAAAAAAAGTCGGCTTTGTTCCCACGATGGGTTTTTTGCACGAAGGGCATACTACCCTTTTTGAAAAGTCGGTTTCCAGCGCGGACAAAACTGTGGTTTCCATCTTTGTCAATCCCGCCCAGTTCAACGATCCGGAAGACTATACAAAGTATCCGGTCAACACGGAAGGAGATCTCAAACTCTGCGAGTCCAAAAAGGTGGATCTTGTCTTTTTACCCGATAAGGACACGATGTATCCGGGCGGGATTCCAGATATCGTATTAAAAATTCCGCATCTGATGAACAATCTTTGCGCGGTTTCCAGACCGGGACATTTTGAAGGAGTGCTTCTTGTGATTTCGAGACTCTTTCACTTTGTCGAACCGGATTTTGCATTTTTTGGAAAAAAGGATTATCAGCAATATCTTCTCATCCGGGAATTCTGCAAAATGATGGCGTTTCCCGTCGAAGTCGCCGGCTGTGAAACGATTCGTTCCGAAAAGGGACTGGCTCTAAGCTCGCGTAACGCGCGTCTCGGCGAAGCCGAAAAGGAAGAAGCGCTTCTGGTTTCGCGGGCGCTTCGTCTGGGAGAATCCCAGATTCTTTCCGGAGTGAAGGATCCGGTTTTGGTAAGAGAAATCATGAAGGACGTTCTGGATTCTTCCTCAAAAATCAAATTGGATTATCTCGAAGTTCTAAACGCCGATACTTTGGAAAACCTGGAACACATCGCGGGTAACGTGCTTCTCGCGGTCGCGGTTTTTATAGGCCCGGTCCGTTTGATCGACAATCTTACGTTGAGCGTCACCGAATGAAGGATCTTCTCGAAATCGTAGGCGAGGAACTTTTTTCTTCTTTTGGAACTTCCCATTCCAAAAAAAAGAATACTTCGGCAAGAACCTCGGTTTCCACGAAAAGCGCGACCCAGGGTAAAGCTGCAGTTTCTTGGGCGACCCAGGGTAAAACATCCGTGGACGAAACTGTCACGGGAAGTATTTATTCCGTCGCGGGTGGAAGCCATTCTATATTAGCTTCTTCTTTATTTCAAAAATTGAATCAAACGATCGTGGTGGTTTCCGAAAACAATACCGCCGCCGAGTTTTTATACAGAGAATCCTTGAGTTTTCTTCCAAGTAGCGATCTCGTCTATTTACCGGGACAAGAAGTTCTTCCCTACGAATATCTTCGTTATCCCGCGGAGATGAAACGGGAACGGATCAAGGCGATCGCGAGAATTTTGAGCGGTGAACCCGCGCTGATCTTTACTTCCGTCGCCGGTTTTTTAAAAACGCTTCCTCCGGTCGCGACGATGCAGGGCCGCGCGATCACTTTGGAGAAGGGAAAAGAAATCGATCTTGAACTTCTTCTTATCGAATTGATCGATCTCGGTTACAAACGCGCGGACGTCTGCGAAACCTTCGGCGAATTCAGTCTCAAGGGCGGGATCTTAGATATCTATTCTTCGTATTCTTCCGAGCCGGTACGGATCGACCTTTTCGGGGAAGAGATCGAATCCATTCGAACCTTTGATCCGGACACACAAAGATCCGTAGCCGATTTGAAAAAAGCGATCTTACTTCCCGCGGACGAATACATCCTCTCCGAGGATCAAAAAAAAGAATATCAGAATCTTCTAAAGTCGGCCGATTCTTCTTTGCACATTCCCGAAATTCCGGATGGAAACTACGGAATCTATTACGAGGAACTCGTTCCACTCGTACGAGAGAATCACGGAATTCTTTCCTACTTCCCCGAACATCCGGTTCTTCTTTTTCCGTCTCCGAATTCCGTAAAAGAAAGGATGCTTCATCTCGAAAGGGAGTATGCTTCTCTTTTTGAAAAACGTTCCAAGGAAGTGCTTTGTGCGCCTCCGGAAAAACTTCTTTCCTTTGGAGAAGAACACGGAGTTCTGCGCGACTTAGTCGGTCTTTCCTTTTACGGTCTTCCGCCTCGAAACGAAAAAGATTTAGTTTCTTCTCTGAAAGAAGCTCCCACGTTCCGGGGAAAAATTCGAGAAGTTCGTGAAAAGATCGCCGAACTCAGAAACGAAGGCGGATGGAAGATCGTTCTCACTTCCTCTTTCGAAGCCCAGACAAAACGTCTTCAGAGTTTGTTCGAAAAAGAAGGAATCGTATTGTTAAACGAAGAAGCGACTGAACCGGTCCCGTTTCATCTCGGCAAATCGAAAAAGGACGCCTTTCTTGTCCTTTCCGAACTTCGAAACGGATTTCTCTACGAAGATCAGAAAATTCTAATATTATCCGAAAATGATATTTTCGGAAGGGAATACAAACGTAAAACACGTTTTAAAAAACAAAACAGCAAAGCCCTTCAGAGTTTTATCGACTTAAAGGAAGGGGACTTCGTAGTTCATATTCATCACGGGGTTGGAAAATTCTTAAAGATAGAAAGGACCAACGCAGGCGGTAAGGAAAGGGACTTTCTAAAACTCGAATACAACGGAGGGGATTCCCTTTTTGTTCCTCTCGATCAGATCTCCCTCGTTCAGAGATATATCGGCGGAACCGAATCTCCTCGTTTGGACAGTCTTGGCAAGAGCACCTGGAAAAAGACAAAGGAACGGGTTCAAAAAGCGGTCGAAGAACTCGCCGAAGATCTTGTCCTCATGTATTCCAACCGTCTCAAACTCCAAGGTTACGCCTTTCCCGCGGACACCGTCTATCAAGAAGAATTCGAAGCGGAATTCGAATACGAGGAAACTCCGGATCAGATCGACGCGATCGAAGCCGTTAAAAAGGATCTGGAATCTCCGCGCCCGATGGATCGTCTCGTTTGCGGGGACGTGGGTTACGGAAAAACCGAGGTTGCGATCCGCGCAGCTTTTAAGGTCGCGATCGCCGGACGTCAGATCATGATGCTCGCTCCCACCACGATCCTAGCATTACAACATTATAATACGTTTAAGAATCGTTTTGAAAACTACCCCGTTCGTGTGGAACTCGTCTCCCGTTTTAAAAGTCCTTCCGAAGTGCGCGCGATCCTGGAGGATTTTACCAACGGAAAAGTGGACATGATCATTGGAACCCACGCGATTCTTTCTCCCAAATTAAAACCGAAAAACCTTGGTCTTCTTATCATAGACGAGGAACAAAGATTCGGGGTCAACCACAAGGAAGCGATCAAGAAGTTTAAAAATCTCGTGGACGTTCTCACCCTTACCGCGACTCCGATTCCCCGAACTCTTCATATGGCTCTTACGGGAATTCGGGAACTTTCCATTATCGCAACTCCGCCTAAGAATCGTCAGTCGGTCGAAACCTACGTGATCGAAGAGGACGAAGATCTCATTGCGGAAGCGATTCGAAACGAAATCAAACGGGACGGACAGGTTTTTTATCTCTACAATCGAGTGGAAACGATCGAACAAGAAACCAAATATCTCAACGGAATCGTTCCCGAGGTTTCCATCGGAGTTTTACACGGACAGATGACCGAGGACGAGATCGAAGAAACGCTCTTGGATTTTTACAATCGGAAGTATGACATTCTTGTAACTACTACCATCATTGAATCCGGGATCGATATGCCGAACGTGAACACTCTTTTTGTAAAAAGAGCCGATCTTTTCGGTCTTTCCCAGTTGTATCAGATCCGGGGAAGAGTGGGGCGAAGCGACAGAAAAGCGTACGCTTACTTGCTTCTTCCCAAGGATCGGGTCGTTTCAGAGTTGGCGGAAAAACGTCTCAACACGATCTACGAATACCAAGAACTCGGATCCGGTTTTAAGGTGGCGATGCGGGATTTGGAAATTCGAGGAGCGGGGAATCTTCTCGGAAAAGAACAATCCGGCGATATCATGGAAGTCGGTTTCGATCTCTATGTTCACATGCTCGAAGAAGCGATCGCGAGAATCAAGGGAGAGGAAGTCGCTGTCGAAGTCAGGACTTCAGTCACTCTCAACACAAACTTCTTTATTCCGGAAACTTATATCGGGGACACTCGACAAAAGATCGAATTCTATAAAAAGTTCGAAGGCGCGAGAGATCTCGAAGAAATCGAAGAGGTTTATAACGAAATGACGGATCGTTTCGGAGAACCTCCGGAAGATGCAAAAACGTTTATCCTTCTGGAAAAAATTCGTACCCTTGCTTCCAATCTCGGATTCGAATCGGTGGCGGAAATGAAAGACGAGATCAAGATGAAGTCGGGTTCTTATTTTAGAGGGGACAACGAAAAAATTATTAATTTGATTTCGGCAAAAACCGGTCTGACGATCAATCCGAGAGAACCGAACGTGCTCATTTTTCAGACGGGAAAAAAATCGGAAAAGGAAAAACTGAACTATCTCATCTTTCTTCTTTCGGAAATGCTCCCTTCCAAAAAAGTATAGACGACCAAACCCCGAATCCTATCCTTTGCACAGGAACCCTAAGTCCGATGAAAAAAAACATTATTTTAATTTCTCTTATTCTTTTTCCCGCTTTTTTTGCGGGTTGCGGAGATAACTCCGAAGTGATCGAGACTCTTGACGGAAACAAGATCACAGTCAACAGCTTTGAAGACACATACAATGTCGCCATCGACGCGATGAGTCGGGTTCAAAATATCGAGAAAGAAAATCTTCTCGAATTTATTTCCAAAGATATCGCCGAAGTTCCTGAGCAGATGAGAGCTCTGAACTACCAATTCCAAAAAAAGAATTTTTATGATCAGTATAGAGATATGATGATCACTACAATCGCCGCCGAAAAAGACGGATTTACCAAACGCGACGATATCAAAAAGATTTTGAAATTCCAGGAAATGCAGATCGTTTCCCAGCTTTACGTTATGCACCTTGTGGAAAGCAAAATCAAAATTTCGGAAGAAGAGGCGATGGAAGAATGTCAAAAACTCCGCGCAAAAGAACCGCAGGTGAGTTCTCTTCCGATCGATCGTTGTATTCTTTTTGCAAGAGCCAAACTCAAAAAAGACAAATCTCAAGAAATTCTTCCAAAGGTTTTGGAAAGAATCAAAGAACAAGTTTCGATCAAACACAATGACAAGTTTGACCTGGATGCTTTTCTAAAAAGAAAGATTACTCCGGCGACCGGAACAGAGAAAAAAGAAGAAACGGCTCCGACTACGACCGCTCCTAATACGGAAGCCCCAAAAACTCCCGGACAGTAAGCTCCTTTGAACCATTACCTGAACGCCTTTCTGAGAAGTATCATTGAGGCGATCACCGAATTCCTACCGGTGTCCTCGACGGGACACTTGTTTTTATTCAGTTCCTTTTTTCCGTTTTCGGGAGAAAACTTCGGAATTGAATTCGACGATCTATTTGATATTTTTATCCAGAGTGGAGCAATTCTATCGGTGCTCTTTCTCTATCGAGAAAAATTCAAATCGCATATTACCTCTTCCTTTTTGTATTTAACAAAGAAGAATCAGGATCCACAAGGATTTCATTTTGTAATTCAGATCGTAGTCGGCGCGCTTCCGATTTTGGCGGCGGGGTTTATAGCAAAGAATTTTTTGGATACGATCAAAGCAAGACCGGATCTTTTAGACATCCTCGCCGGAGCTTGGATCTTCGGCGGAATTCTGATTTTGATCGCGGAATGGTTCTTTCATAAAAAACAAGCCACTCACGAACGAAAATCGGTGGAATTGAAGGATGCGATTCTCATCGGAATTTTTCAGTGTGTCGCTTTGATTCCGGGGATTTCCCGTTCTGCGGCGACGATTATCACCGCTCGATTCTTAGGAAAGGATACGAAAAGTAGCGCCGAGTTTTCGTTCTTTCTTGCGGTTCCCGTTTTGTTGGCTGCGGGAATTTATAAACTCTACAAATACCGTTCTATTTTGAACGGGGATACGATTCCCGTTTTGGCTTTTGGATTTTTAGTTTCCTTTCTTCTCTGCACACTCGTCATCCGCTGGTTTTTACGCTATCTTCAGAGGCATTCTTTTTCAGCCTTTGGTGTGTATAGAATTCTCTTGGGGGTTTGCGTTCTCGTTTTCACAAAAATTATTAGATGAAAATCTAATTCCCGAGAATAATCTGACACCGGTACCGGAATGCACCTCCGCCTTATTCTGATTCTATTTTTATTTCTGCTCGGAATTCCAATCTTCGGTCAGACGGACGAGCAGATGCTTCGTTTGATTACCGGCGGAGCGAGCGCGGACCAAACTCAGTCTTCTTCTCCCAATGATGAAAAAAAACTCGCGATTCTCAGAGCCAAAAATCGGCTTTTAGGAAAGTCGGTCGACAATCTCCCGGATCGAGAGGTGGACGACCTTCTTCTTTCCCTGGGTTTGACCCGGGAAGGTTCTTTGTTTAGCAGAAGAAAACGTCTTCGTTCCGCTCTGGAAGAAACACTTCCGATCGCCGCCGATCCGCTCGCAAATTTGCCTCAAAGCAAAAAAGCGCTTCCGATTTCCATCGAGAATGCTTCCGAAGGGGAGCTCCTACAAGTGGATAAGAATAAATCCGGGGTTCTCGTTTTGAGAGGTCGGGTTCGTTTGAAATTGAGATCGGGTTCGATCGAAGCCGAAACGATTACCGTCGATAGCGAAAGACAAGAGATCTACGCCGAAGGTGGAATCGTATACAAAGACGGACGCGCGATCATCGAAGGCGACAAGTTTATCTATGACTTTCGTCTGGAAAAAGGGGTAGTCTACAAAACAAAGGGAACCTTTGCACCCGCTCACTTTATAGGCGAAAAACTCAAAAAATTAGACGACAAACGTTATGCGCTTGAGATGGGTTATTTTACGATCTGTAACGCGGAAAAACCCCACTATTCCTTTAAAGTAAACCGGCTTTATATCTACGACGATAAGACGGTAATGGCGACTAACGTTCGTTACCAGGTCGGAGGAACTACGGTTCTTTGGCTGCCCTTTCTCTACAATAGCAACTTAGGAAACGGATGGATTACTCAAGCGGGTAAGAACAACACACAAGGTTTGTTTATGCAGAATTCGTATCAGTGGTCGGTGATGCCTACGATCGCCCTTGCGCCGATGGGATATAAATTCCGCGCCGACTTTTACGAAAAAACGGGACAGGCGTTTCAACTCGAGATGTGGAAACAAAGTCCCTCTTTGAACTACTTGATCGATATCGGATATGCGAATTATAGAAAATACGCGATCTCCGGCGCCTTTGAGGATCGATTTCATAATTTCGGAATCGGGACAACCGCGGTTACCAACCAAGTGGATAACGGCCCGCTTTATTCGGCGGATCCGAGCAGTCCTTACCGAAAAATCGGACAAGACGTGGAACCTTGGTGGAAGGGAAGAATTCTTTTAAACTCGAAGATGAATAACACGGAGAAAGACGTTACCCGAAATTTCAGCTTTCAATACGAAAATTATTCGAACCGGCTTTTCGACTACGAATACGGGAATCGTTACGAACCCGCAAACACGCTTCAGTCCTTATACACCGCAAGGAACGTCCGCCAGGGTTATATCCGAAATACCTTGGAGTGGAAGTTTGATTACACGGAAAACCGCGGCGATCTTTCCATCAACGTAGGGATGAAAAGAAATCTTCTCTATTATATCCTGAGTCCGACGGATAAATCCGGTTACTTTCCTACGGTCGACGTTCTTCCAACGACGACGATTCGAAATTCTTCCGAAATCGGAAGGCTTCCCTATTTTAACTCGGCCGTTTATTGGGACGCTTACTTGAACAACACCATTCTTCGTTATTATGGGGTTCCTACACGGGAGAATTTGGGAGTTCCAACGCTCGACGGTAATTTTCAGGATCCTTACGGAAATTATAAGGAGAATGTTCTCAGAACCCAATACTTCACACAAGGTGAAAGCGGTCTTCGTACCACCTTGAACTTTGGAAGTTATATGACCTTTACTCCGAACGCATTTTTCGGAGCTAAAAAACAATCAGCGACGGTCCGAAACAACGCGGCGGTAACGGGTGTTACGGATAACGC
Organism: Leptospira ainazelensis; assembly: GCF_016918785.1. Taxonomy (GTDB): domain Bacteria; phylum Spirochaetota; class Leptospiria; order Leptospirales; family Leptospiraceae; genus Leptospira; species Leptospira ainazelensis. The sequence goes on from NZ_JAFFPT010000034.1 coordinate 23,868, forward strand.
GTTTACTTCTTTGGAACGTTATCTCGCGAGAGAATCCTACGGATACGTAAGAACCGCTTCCAATTTGAGAATCGGGATTCCTTTGATCTTTTTCAACGCAATCTATCGAAAGTTAGAAGCCTACAAACCGGAACTGGAAGATCCGATTCTTGCAAAAACGAGACAACACGAGCTGGAAGTTTCTCTCGAAAGTTATGCGCTTGAGAATTTCGAAATTTCGATTCGAACCATCCGGGATTTGAGAAGTTTTTCTCCGGATTATCAACCGCAGCCTACAAATCAAGAACGCTGGTATTTTACGGTGGCCCGTTTTTCAGGTTATTTCGATTTTTTGGACGGACTTCGCCCGAAACGAGCTTCCTTACTCGAAAAAAAAAGAAGTTTCTATTCCGGTCTTTTTATCAACAACGATTACGTTCATCATACACCCAAAGCAAAACCGCTTTCCAATAGTTTTACCGCCTCATACAAGATGGGAGGTTTTACGCTTCCTTTTGTTCGTTTGATCCGGGAATTGGAATTGGGCGGGACCTGGTATCACGTCTATAACAGTCCGATACTTGACGGATATAGAATATTCGTAAAAGCGAATGTAGACTTTACGAGACATCTCGGGATCGAAGCCGAGTTGGATTCGAGAGTCAGTCAGCCTTGGAGATACACCAATCAGGTCGGAAATACCTTTGATACCTTCTTTTACGGAAACGACCCTACGATTTCCGCGTCCACTCTGAATTTGGAAAGAAGCACTCTTCAGAGGGATTTGCTCGACGGAACCGGTGTCAACGGCAACGGGGCAAAACAAAATACCGCCCTCAACATAAACCGTTTTATGGGGACGATCAAATACAACCTTCATACCGCAAACTTCAGACTTGGATACAGCATGGATCTCCGCTCCGTCCCGGGCGGCAGAACCGATGGGCTCGTATCCTTTTACGATCAGTCCGTATTCTTCTCCATATCGATCACGGACTTCTCCTTGGGCCAACAGGATTCTTCCGAGCTTACAAGAATCCGTCTGTTCCGATTTAGAAAACGTCCGTTCCAAGCCGGCGATCGCGCTGGAATATCTTCGGAGAATCCTTAATATGCTTAAAGAAAGAAGTCAGACGTTCAAGTTGATCTTTACGATTTTGGATTTTGTGACGGCTCTTCTCGGGGGAGCGCTCGCTTTTTTGTTTCGATTCTACCTTGTAGACGAATCCGGAATGGACGTTCGATACGTGGACGTTCAGAGTTATATTTTTCTCTTCTTTTTACTGGCTTTTTTTCAAGTGATCGTTTTTATCGCGATAGATCTCTATCATCCGAGACGCGGTCTTTCTTTTATCGATGAATTCCTTACGATCGTCGGCGGAGTTTTTCTCAATCTCGTTTTCGTTTTGGCGGTTTTATTTTTCTTTCGAGGCGATCTTGGAAGCGAACGCTTTTCCAGGTCGGTCATTCTTGCTTATACCGTCATCAATACGATCACCACGAGTCTTCTTCACTATTCCGCGAGAATTCTTTTAAGAACCCTTCGCAAACGAGGATACAATCTGAGAAGCGTTTTGGTGGTGGGAGTTTCGGAAACCTCGAAACGTTTTAACGACGCGGTCATTAAACACGGAATATACGGTTATAAAATTCTCGGCTTTGTTCAGGCTAACACGGTAAAGCCGATTCGAAAGGATATGAAGGTGATCGGAAAGATAAGTAAGATCGCTAAAATTCTCGAAACGGAAAGACCGGACTTGGTGGTTTATACTCTCGAACCTTCAGAAGGGGATTATCTCAAAGAGGTTTTGGACGCTTGCGATCACGAAGGGATCGATCTCAAAATTGTTCCGGGTTTTCAAGAATTCATCAAGGCTCGGGGAAGGGTGGAAGAGATGGAAGGACTTCCGGTCATCTCGATTCGAAACATTCCGATCCGTTTGGGATATAACAAATTCATAAAGCGTCTTTTCGATCTTACGTTCTCGATTCTTTTTATTCTCTTCTTTTCTCCGTTCTATCTTTTGATGGCCTTGTTCGTAAAACTTTCTTCTCCCGGTCCGGTTTTTTACTATCAGGAAAGAGTAGGCCTGGACAACAAAAAGTTTAAGATGATCAAGTTTCGAACGATGGTAGTTCAGGCAAAGTCTCAATCGGAGACGACATGGACGATACAGAACGATCCTCGGGTCACCGGAATCGGCAAAATTCTTAGAAAACTTTCCTTGGACGAAACTCCTCAGTTTTTCAACGTTCTTTTCGGAGATATGTCGGTCGTGGGGCCGAGACCGGAACGTCCTCACTTTGTGGAAAAGTTTAAGAACGACCACAGACACTATATGAGAAGACACGCCGTCAAAGCCGGAATCACCGGACTCGCTCAGGTTAAAGGGCTCCGAGGGGACACGTCTATCGACGATCGTATCGCCGCCGACATTTATTATATCGAAAATTGGTCGCTCTGGCTCGACCTAAAGATTATTCTCCTGACTCCATTTAAAGGAATCATGGACAAAAATGCCTACTAAAACACTCTGACTGCAAGGGAGAGAATCATGAACCTGAACGAAGATTCTTTGCAAAAAATCGCCGACCTCTCGCGTTTAAAAATCCGCTCCGAAGAAAAAGAATCCACTCTGAGAGACTTTAACAAGGTTTTGGAATATGTGGATCAAGTAAAAGGACTGGACGTATCTTCGATCGGAGAAGACGAGATCTACTTTCAACACGAAAACGCAATTCGCCCGGATCTTGCGGGAAAACACCTCTCTCGGGAAGAAATCGAAAAGTTCGCACCCTCCTTTCAAAACGGCTACTTCGTCGTTCCTAAGGTGATCGAGACATGAACGAAATATTAAAAAAATCTTATACAGAATTAAAAGCCGCTCTCGGCGAGGGTAAACTCAGCGCGACGGATTTAGCTAAGGCTTGTATCGAAAGAATCAAGGAAGTCGACGGTTCCGTAAAAGCGTTTTTATCCTTAGATGAGAAGACAATTTTAGACGCGGCGGCGGAAAGCGACGCGAGAAGGAAAGCGGGAAAGCCGCTTTCGGAATTCGACGGAATACCGGTAGCAATCAAGGACAATATCTGCATTCAGGATTCGATCACTTCTTGTTCTTCCAAAATATTAGAAAATTATAAATCTCCTTTTAACGCGACCGTCGTGGAAAGACTTCTTGAAAAAGGTTTTATCCTGTTTCCAAGAACTAACATGGACGAGTTTGCGATGGGTTCTTCCACCGAGAATTCCGCGTTTCAGACGACACGCAATCCATTCGACTTGGAAAGAATTCCCGGAGGATCCAGCGGAGGATCCGCCGCGGCAGTGGCCGCGTCAATGGTACCGCTCGCGCTCGGATCCGATACGGGCGGTTCGGTGAGACAACCGGCTTCTCTTTGCGGACTCTACGGACTCAAACCCACGTATGGAAGCGTTTCCCGTTACGGGCTTGTCGCCTATGCTTCCAGCTTGGATCAGATCGGGCCGTTTTCAAAAGACGTTCAGGGATGTATCGATTTGTATTCGGTGATTTCAGGAAAGGATCAGAAAGATTCCACCTCGGTGAATCGTCCCGGTTTTTCAGCGGACTCCGTGAAGGAAGTCGACTTCAAAGGATTGAAAGTCGGAGTGATCAAGATGACTCCGGAGATCGATCCCGAAGTTACAAAAGCATACGAAACGCTTTTGAATCAACTCAAAGAAAAGGGTGCAACCCTTATCGAATTGGATTTTTCAAAATTCAGTTACGCGATCCCGATCTATTATATCATTGCTACCGCGGAATGTTCCTCCAACCTTTCCCGTTTTGACGGAATTCGTTTTGGAGCGAGAAAGGATCCGACCGGAAAATTGGAAGATCTCTATGTCGATTCTAGAACGGAAGGATTCGGAGCCGAAGTAAAGAGAAGAATTCTTCTAGGAACGTTTTCCCTTTCCGCCGGTTATTACGACGCATACTATGGAACCGCTCAAAAAGCGAGAGTTTTGATAAAGAAAGAATACGAATCTTTCTTTTCCAAAGTGGACTTCATTCTTCAACCGACTTCTCCTACGACCGCGTTTAAGGTCGGAGAAAAAACCAAGGACCCGGTACAGATGTATAAGGCTGACATTTGGACTACCAGCGTCAATCTCGCCGGTTTACCTGCGATCAGCGTTCCGATGGGGAAAGATACAAAAGGTCTTCCGATCGGTTTGCAGATTACGGCGCCTTATTTCGAGGAAGCAAAATTATTCGGAGTTTCACAAGCCGTTTCTAAATTAGAAGGTTTGAATATTCAATTTCCGGAAAAGATCGGATGAGTAACCTGACCGCGAGAGTCATTCCCTGCCTGGACATAAAGGATGGAAGGGTAGTTAAGGGAGTGAACTTCGTAAATCTCGTCGATGCCGGTGATCCCGTGGAATCGGCCGCGATTTACGAGGAGAATCTTGCGGATGAACTTTGTTTTTTAGATATTACCGCGTCGTCGGATCGAAGGGAAATTCTTCTTCATCTCGTGGAGAGGATCGCCGAAAAAATCTTCATTCCGTTTACGGTAGGCGGGGGAATTCGGACCGTCGCCGACGTAAGGGCCGTTTTAGAAAAAGGGGCAGATAAGGTTTCCATCAATACGGCTGCGTTTCAAAATCCGGAACTTCTCCGGGAATCTTCCGAGATCTACGGTTCTCAGTGTATCGTCTGTGCGATCGACGTTAAATTCCAAAAAGAGAGAGATCGATACGAGATTTTTTTGCACGGCGGAAGAACTGAAACCGGAAGGGAAGCTTTGGATTGGGCGCAAGAAGCTGCAGAAAAAGGCGCTGGAGAGATTCTTCTCACTTCGATGGACCGGGATGGAACGAGAAACGGGTTTGATATCAATCTTTTAAAAAATTTTTCTTCGGCTCTGGAAATTCCAATCATCGCTTCCGGTGGTGCAGGAAATCCGGAGCATATGGTGGAAGCGATTCTTCGCGGAAAGGCAGATGCGGTTCTTGCGGCTTCGATCTTTCACTTCGGAGAATATTCAATTCGAGAAACGAAGAGAGCGATGCAAGAGATGGGAATCTCGGTTCGACTGGACTGAAAAAGACGCTCAATTCTTCCCAAACCCAATCTCCGTTAATCTTCTGCCTCTTCTTCAAAAAAACTTGTTAACGACCGATTTTTCCATCAGAGCTTGATTCTTTTTTATATTTTGTCCAAACGTAGATTCCAATTTAAAAATGATTTTTCGTTTTATCAAAAGGCATCGATTTCAATTAGCCCATTCGGTTTTTTATAGATCCGAATAAAGTAGAGAAAGGCTTCGAAGCGCATAGGTTGAGGTTCTATTTTCCGATCTCCTCTCTGAATTATAATAACATTTGGATTGGTTGATAAAGAAATTTCTTTCTTATCTTTTGGTTCTCTTTGGACGTCATTTTAAGAAATTTTTATTTTTATAGAGTCGTTTTTTTGAACTGGTCTTAGTCCTAGGTTTGAAAATTCAATAATTATAATGCTCCTAACCGGGTATGAACGCTTGAATCGATAAATAAGATTAAGTTAGAGACTGGAGAAAAGAAAGGGAGGTCAGCGTGTATAACGTGTTCTTCCTTTGTCGTAAATCTATGAAAAATGCATTCCCCCTATTTGTTTTATTCCTCATCTTCTGCTTCGGTTGTTTGAAACCCGGTCAATCCGGAATAGGGAACAATATCCCGTTCATGATCATTGATATGGAAGGCACCGCAAGGATCAAAGGAACATTCCTGGACGTAAATGGTGACGGTATCGCCGACGGAATCGACACCAACAAAAACGACGTCATTGATATGCTCGTATCGGATACGGACCGGGACGGAATCTTGGATTCCATTGACACAGACGGGGATGGTATAACGAATCATTATCTATGTTATCAGATATCCCACTATTCTTCCAGAACAGGTAAGAATTGTACCGGAAATCCTCTCGCATTTATAGATCTCGGTAACGATGGAATTGCGGACGGATTTGATGTTGATAACGACGGATCGATCAACGATCCGATTCTTAAAAAAATTCAGGAAGATTTAGATCCCCCTTCAATTTCTATTTCTTCAAACAATCTTCCAGGGATTTATGGAAATGCTCAGAAAGTAAAACTTACTTGTACGGATAACGTCGGTCCAGGTTCGATTGTTTATACTCTCGACGGTAGTGTTCCCAATTTTTCCCCTTTTCAAGGTAACTACTCGAATGCGCCGAGCGTAAATTTCAACGTAGGATCCGACTCGGTGAGCGGGGATTTTAGAATCAAATATATTTGCCGAGATTTAGCCGGGAATGTGAGTCCGATTCAGGAGGCTTTGTATCGAATCGATACTACTCTACCTGTGATCGTCGCTAATGCGACGTCCCGTTTTATCAGCAATCAAACGGGCGCGATCGGTCGGTCGGATATTACCTGGTCTTCCAATGTTTCAATATCTTTTACGATTCGTTCCGGTGCGTCCGATTGTGGTTCCGGAGTGGAGGTTGACAGGGGAGTTTTGTCTTCCGGAACAAATTCTCTTTTCTCGGTTACGGCAGGAGGAAATTTTTCGGGAGAAGGAACGAAACACTTTACGATTTTCGGATATGTCGATTTGGACGGAGACGGAGTTTGCAATCCCGGATCGGATCGAATCGGCTCGAGTTCGATTTCTATTCAAAGGGACGATACTCCTCCTTCGGTTTCCATAAGTCCGGACGAAGGTAATTTCGGAACGATTACGAACGTTTCTCTTTCTTGCTCGGATTCGGGAAGCGGTTGTGAAGAGACTGTTATTAATTCTTTGGTCAATGGAACTCCTGCCAATCCGACGATCGACGCGCTCTCAGGTACGATCGGCACGGGAAGCAACTATTCCGGAACCGCTATTTCGACCGTAGACAATGCCACCACTTCCATAAAGTTTATTGCAAGAGACAAAGCAGGGAATGTTTCCTCTGTTACACAAAAGCGATATACAGTCGACCTTGCGACTCCGAACGTAACGATCAATTCGAATCTTCGTTACGTATCCGGAGAGGACGGTTCGATCGCCTGGCAATCGGATCGAAACGGAAACTACCAAGTCATTCTGGGGGGATCCAGTTGTACAACCGGAATCGTACTCGCATCTGGTTCCATTTCCGCCGGAGGTCCGGATACCGTGACTGCAATCGATAATACGAGGTTAAGTGTTGGAAACAACACGATTCGTATCTGCGTCGCCAGCGCAATCAATGTTGGAAGCACAACGGCTACGATCACAAAGGATCAGTCGGCGCCAAACGTTACCTTAACCTCGCCGACCAGCACAGGACCTTTTCCCATTGGAACGAGTTTTATCGCTTCTTGCACGGACGTCGGCAATGCTGGGTGCGATAAGATCGTTTATACGTTAGACGGAACAGCTCCGAGCTTCAATGCGTCCCGAGGGATCGCGAACGGAAACCTCTACTCCGGCTCGGTAAGTCTATCGACGGCGGGTCAGTTTCAGATCAAAGTGATCGGAATGGATAAGGCCGGAAACATTTCCTTGATCGCAAGTCAAACCGTGAACGTTGGTCCGCCTCCGCCTCCGAAAGGAGTTCTCGTCGGCGCGGGGAATGCGAAATTGGTAGTTTCATTCATCCCGGTTGCAGGTGCCACGAGTTACAAGGTCTATTACGCAAATTCGAGCGGAGTTACAACTACAGCAAGTTCGGTCACCGGAGCGAATAATCCGATTACCATTTCCGGTTTGACGAATGGAACCATGCAGTACGTTACGATGACAGCGATTCATAACGGAGGAGAAAGTTCTCTGAGCGTCGAAAGAAGCGGAATTCCCACTACTTCGATTCCAGCCGCGACGACGGCGGTTCATAAAGATATTTCCGGGGCGGTGGGGCAGGGAACCGATTCAGGAAAATATCCATCCGCAGCGATTGATCCCGTCAACAAGAAGCTGTTGGTCGTTACGCAAAATGGGAGCAATGGGAATAAGCCTTCTTTATTTCGTTGCGATTTAAACGGGAACTCCTGCCAACACTTTGATATTTCCTCCGGTCAAGGAAGCGAATCGGGAAGAAATCCGTCGATCGTAGTGGACGAAATCGGCGGAAAAATTTTGGTTGCGACGGAAAATGGTTCAACTACTTCGAAGACTTCCTTATTTCGTTGTGCCTTGGACGGAACCAATTGCGTGCATATCGAGTTATCAGCCGGATACGGTTCCGGACCTTGGGTGAATCCGAAAATTCTGATCGATCAGCTAAATCGAAAACTCTTAGTTGTCACGAATAATGTTTCAAACGGTATTCGTCCATCTTTGTTTCGTTGTGATATGGACGGAACTAACTGCGCTCAGAGGGATATTTCTGCCGGCCAGGGAATTCAATCGGGCTATACCCCCGTTGCAGAGATCGATTATTACAATGAAAAATTATTGGTGATTTCCCGGAATCAAGGGAATTCCAATAAGCCGTCCTTGTTTCGTTGCGATTTGGATGGAAACAATTGTACACACTCTGATTATTCGGCCGGGTTGTCATTTCTTGGATTTATATTGCCCGCAATTGCGGTCGACCGAAGTAACGGAACCCTTTTGATGTCAACGTTCGGAGTCTCCAGTCTTGATGAGATCGCATTTTATCGAAGTAATTTTGATGGAACGTCGAACTCCCAATCCATCTGGACGGTTTCGAATTCACCAACTACACTTGGAAGTGCTACACTTGCGATGAATATAGATTTTGTGAACTCGAAGTTGATTTTTAGTTACCTTGGAAACGGCTATCAAAACCAAATTCTTCGTACGAGCCTTACGGGCACTTCACGGGTGCAGGCTATAAACCAAACCGCCGATCAAGGGTTTCAGTCCGCTCATCATCCGTTCGGGTTGATCGATTTTATAAATGGGAAATATCTCATTCTAACTTACAATAGTTCGCATGGAGGAAAACTGAGTTTGTTCGTTCTCTAAAAAAACTACGAGCGATTTGGTTATATACAACTTTATTCCAAAATAATTAGGACAAGAGTCGCAATTATTCGGACTCTTGTCCTAATCGTTTGGTGAAGTATGGCAATTTATATCAACGACTGCATGTTTGGAAATTTTTTCAGCTTAATAACTTTTTACTTAAGAGAAGTCGTTCCGGTGAAATAAATCGGCGATTCACCGAATTAAGATTTATTTTGGATCGTCTACTAGAAAAACTATTGATTTTGGTATATTAGTAAAAATGAATGCTTCAAAAGTCTAATCTTGTATACAATTTGTCGGAACTCCGACGGTCTTTCCGTGAAAGTCACGCACCCCGCCCTGATTGCATAACCTTACCCGCAAGTTGGAAAGTTATTGAGAATCAAAAAGATCCCACTGGGGATTTTAGTAGGAGTTCCTACATTCGAGCCTTTTTACTTGCAAAAAGGTTAATTTTCTGATAGAGAAAAGTCGCCCGTAGTTTTCCACCACCCGCCCCCCGCCCCTCGAGCCTGTGTACATCCTGGGACATAGGTAACACTTTAGACCAGAGACATGGGTTACACTTTTAAAGTCCTTGTTACTTTCTTCG
>NZ_JAFFPT010000067.1 GCF_016918785.1 Leptospira ainazelensis
GTAGGAACTCCTACAAAAATTTTGATTGGATCGCCCTGATTCGAAATCGCTTTTTTAACTTGTGGGTAAGGTTATGCAAAATTTTGGGTGGAGGGGCGGGTGGCGGGAAAAACTCGGGAGATTTTTCTCTATCAGAAAACTGTAATTTTCCAAGCAAAAAACTCGACTTTTGCTATGTCGGAACTCCTACAGAAAACTCTCCTTTGCTCCCGGAAAAGGATACGGACAAAACAAAGGATATCGTAAATTAAAATATTCTAATGTTGAATTGAGGGAGTTTGATGATCCTTTAAAAAGATGTACTTGTTTTGGATTAACCCTTCAATACAAGCGATTTTGAGTTCACCTCGGGCTGATCCTCCTTTCAAGAGATATACTTATTTTGGTAGGGCTTTGATATGGTGGAACGCTTTCAAGTTTCAATCAATGCTTGGAACGCAAAGAAAAAAAGGCCTGCCCCGAGTAGGACAAAGTCGTATGTCCTATCGAGGGGCAAGTTGCGGAAGAAACGGTTTACTTCTTCTTTTTCTTTTCTTCGGCTTTGGAAGCGAGAACGGATTTACCTTGTAACTCCAACTTTTTCTTTTCGGCCCAAGGAATCGCGACACTCAGTTGTTCCGCAAGAGCGAGGAGATTTTCGTTGATGTCGATCAGTTCATCGATGATCACGAAGTAGGAGACGCTGGATTTCAGTTTGCTGTCTCCTTTTTTGATCCGTTTCATCTGGCTTTTGTAGATGTTCTGTTTTGATTTTTCGAGATTTTTTGTCTTTTTCTCGGATCTCGCTTTTTCCAAAAGATCGGGAAACTTATCGGAATCCGCGAGGAGCTCCATCAGATTGGTAGCCGACTTTCTGAGTTCCTTGACTTCTTCCTTTTCATCCTTCGAAACTTCGTGGAAAGAATTGATTCCATTCGCGGAGGTTCTCAAAATATTCCAGATACTTTCCGTGATTCTATCCAAGTGATTGATCGAATCCGTAATCGGATGGATGGAAGCCAAATCTTCCTCTTCAAGGTGTTTATTTGCGATCGATAAAAAGCTGGAAAGCGAATTCTCTCTCATCTTCTTTAAGTCTTTGAGAAGTTTTTGAGTCTGTCTGAAATTCTTTTTTTTCCCGTTTACATAACCCGCACAAGCGTTGTTGAGTGCTTTTCTGGCAACACTCAGGCTCGCGAGCATGGAAGAGATCGTCCGAGAAAGGGCTCTTTCCGGATGTTTTCTGAGAGTGATCAGCTTTTCAAGATCCTCATCGTAAGTGTCCTGGCGTTTTTTATGAATTCTTCCAAAAAGAAAGATCAAAAGACCGGCGACGATTACAAGAACAAAGACCGAAGAAAATCCGAAGATGTAAAGAATGGAACCTATGATTCCCGCAGTCGTCGATGCGATGATCGCAGTAAAAAACCAACCGCCTACGACGGTAAGAACTCCGCTTACACGATTGACCGAATTCTCCTTGTTCCAAGCCCCGTCCGTTAAGGAAGTTCCCATCGCGACCATAAAGGTTACGAACGTCGTGGAAAGCGGAAGTTTGTAGAGAGTTCCGATCAGAATCAAAGCGCTTGAGATCTGGATGTTTACGGAAGCTCTGAGTAGGTCGAACGCTTCGGTCTCGTGAACTTTCACGATTTCTAATGTATTTCTGTTTTCAAAACGTTTTCCTATAAAGTTTCTTATTCTCGCGGGAAGAATCGCTTTGATCGGAAGATAGATTCCCAGAGCGATCTGAACAAAAACGCGAGCCACTAAACTTGTGTTAAACGTTTCTAAAGTTTCTCCCTGAGAACCTAAGGTGACTTCAGTCTGAGTGACGGATTGAGCCTTTTTCGAAAACCAGAGCGGAAAAAGCATCACACAAGCCGCGCCCAATAGGATAAAACTAGGAGTTCCCACGTTTCCCGCAAGACCGGTTGCGAGCGCGCTCGGATCGCCGCCTTGTTGAATCAAGGTCCAGGTAGAAAAACTCGCGAGAGGGACTCCGATAAAGTTTACCAAGTCGTTGCTCGCAAAAGCCATCGCGAGGGAACCGGTTCCTATTAAAACTAAGAATTTTAGAATATTCCATTCTAATAATACTAAGATTTGAAAAAGAATCGAAAATCCGAAAAAACAGATCAAAAGGATGTTCGTAAAATTTTCGTTTAAAAATTTACTCATCTCCGGAGTGATTAAGGCCGAACCTTTCATCGCCGTCAAAAGGGTGAAAAAGATTACGGTCGTAACCGAAAGACCTCCGAAAAGTCCTCCGAAGTATTTCATAGTTCTTTTGAGATCAAAGGAAAAGATAAATCGAAAGAAGAATTGCAAAATCATCCCGGAAAAAAATGCGACGATCACGCTCGTCACGATTCCGAAGATGATCTTCAAGGCGCTTTCCGAGTTGATGATCTGAAAGGCTCCGTTCAAAGTCCCCGTTTTCAAGAATGCGATGGCAAGAGCCGCGCCCAAAAGTTCAAAGACGAGGGAAACTGTAGTAGAAGTAGGAAGTCCGAGTGTGTTGTAAAGATCCAAGAGGACGATATCCGTCAACATCACCGCCAAGAATAAGAACATAAGATCTTGAAGCGCAAAACCGCCCGGATGAAAGATTCCCTTTCTTGCAACTTCCATCATGCCGGTGGAGGAAAGCGCGCCCAAAATAATCCCGATCCCCGCTACAACCAGAATGATTCTTTTGGACGAGGCCTTTGCACCGACGGCTGAGTTTGTGAAGTTTACGGCGTCGTTCGAAACCCCGACTAAAAGGTCGCCGACTCCGAGGATGGCCATGAGGATTACGATAATGAGGAAAAAGTCCATGAAACGCTTCCGTTTATAGTTTTGTAAAATCTACAGTTTTCGCATTAAATCTTGAATATCGAGTTCTTTTTTAGTCTTTTTGATAGGGGGAGTCGGACAACTGAAATTTTGTCCCCGACCCAATTGTGTTTATTACTTTTTTATGACAAAAGCAATCGGTTAATCCTCAAGGTCCCAAAAAAAATCCTTGTTGGTAAGTTCTTCTTCCTTTGGCTGAGACTCTGTAACGGAAAAGAAATGTTTATCCCCTAAGGAACCTAAGACGAGTTTGTATTGTTCTTTGAGTTCCAGGGTTTCTTTTTCCCAGTATTCGTTACCGACAAAGTGCGGAAAGGCGGTCGGAAAGGAAGGGTCGGTTTCAAACCGAGTGGAAATCCAAGCCGAGTAGTGGATAAATCGCATGGCTCTCAAAATTTCGATGAGATCAAACCAGCGTTCGTCAAAATCCCGGAATTCTCTATAACCGGAAACAAGATGTTCTCTTTCTTCGATTCCTTCTTGTCCTCGGGAGAGGAGCATCCAGAAATCCTGAACCGCAGGGCCGTTTAAGGAATCGTCGAAATCCACAAAGAACCAACCGTCCTTTCCGTTCAGAAGATTTCCCTTATGACAGTCTCCGTGAATTCTCAACATCGGAACCGAGACGATTTTTTCCTGGAAAAGATCCAAGATTCTCAGAGCGGTTTCCTCGTATTCTTTTCTACAACTCGAAGGAACCCAATCTCCTTGGATCAAAATTTCCAGAGGTGTCGTGCCGTATGTTTTTGAATCGAGAGTGATTCTATGTTTTAGGGTTTTCGATTGGCCTACGTTGTGGATTCTCCCCAAAAGCCTTCCGAGAATTCTGAAATGATCCGGACTCAGTTCGTCGGGGGATCTTCCTCCGACCCGAGGCCAGAAAGAATAAAAGATCTCATCCTGAAAGACGGCGAGGCTATTTCCATCCGGGAACAAAAGAGGGGCGCAAACTGGGATTTCTTCTTCTCTGAGATCCAAAAGGAATTGGTGTTCTTCCAGGATTTGTTCCCGAGTCCATCTTCCGGGTCTGTAGAATTTGGAAATGATATGAGTTCCGTCTTCCAGACGAAGATCAAAGACTCGGTTCTCCAGACTGTTGAGCGCCATACAATGACCGGAAGGTTCATATCCGGCCTTTTCCACCAGGGTAAGAATTTCGCCGGGGTTGAGTTGAAAAAAATCGGCCATTTCCTCTCCAGGATTCCCGTTTTCGATCTGCTTCCAAGACAAAAACTTCGGATTCTTTTCGGTTCTCCATTTCGTTTTAGAATGGATTTTTTCCGATCGAAACTTGTCTTAAGAACCGGAGAGTTTTGTATGTTGCCATTCTGGAATTTGGTTTTCAATAGAATTGGATTTTGCAAATTGATTCCCGAGAAGGAAAAATCATGAAGATATCAGTAGGAAATTTGCCCCAGGAACTTACCGAAGACGAGTTGAAAAAGATTTTTTCGGAGTTTGGAACGGTTCAGGAAGTAAATATTAAAAAAGACAAAACCACAGGTCGTTCTTTATCCTATGGGTCCGTTGAGATGGAAGACTCCGCGGGAGAAAAAGCAATCGCGGCGTTGAATAAAAAAGAAATCTCCGGCAAACAGATCGCCGTTGTAGATTCCGAAGAATTGAAGAAAGAATTCGAAAGAAAACAATCCCTCAAAGGACTTTCCGGTTCGGGCAAGGTTCACGGAAGCCAAGCAAAGGCAGGGGGATTTTCAGGAGCCGGAGTAAGAAGAACCGGAGGGAGAGGAAAATGAAATGGATTCGTTTGAGCGTTGTAGTTAGTTTTTTGGTTCTGTCGTTTGTCCCGACATTCGCGGAAGATCTGATCATCAAAGACATTCGTGTCGGAACCGGAAAGGAAGCCTTCTCCGGATCCAACGTTACGGTTCACTATGTGGGAACTCTCACAAACGGAAAAAAATTTGATAGTTCAAGAGATCGAAGAGCTCCGTTTACTTTCAATCTTGGCGCGGGGGAAGTTATCAAAGGATGGGACCGAGGCGTAAGAGGAATGAAAGAAGGCGGAATTCGCAAACTTACGATTCCTCCCGAGTTAGGATACGGATCCAGAGGAGCCGGCGCTTCCATTCCTCCCAATTCGACTCTCGTATTTGAAGTCGAATTACTAAAAGTGTACTGAAGATTCTATCGTTTTGAAACAGATTTTACCGGATTCTGACGTTAGATTCTGATCCGTTTCCGGTTCTAATCTTCATAGATTGGAGGAGCTTTTCCAAACTGTGAACGCTTAGAACCGGATGCCATACAACTTCTTTGAACTTTCCCCGGTTCCGGCCTGTATTTTAGAGCCGTCCTTTCAAATCAAAAAAGCCAATTCCGCTTTTTGTAAGGCCTCCGGTTTTTCCAAATCGGAATTGGAAGATCGTAAGAATTGGACTTCCGTCTGCGAGTTTAAGAATAGAATTCCGGATTTTTCCGTTCCTTCTCTCTGGCCCGATCTCAAACATTTGGAGAACAATCCAAATTATGAAATTCTAATTCTCACAAAAGACGGTTTTCAAAAAGATTTTTCTGTCACCTTTGCGTTCGATCTGGAAGAACTTCAAATTTTTGCGTATTTGGAACCTTCTTTTTCTTCTGCAAACGTTTCTTCACTCGGTCCGCATTCTTTCGAAACCGCTCCCTTTCCGGGTTTGGAAAAACCGACCGATTCCTGGGTCCAGCGGCAAAAACTGGAAGCGATCGGAACTCTTTCCGCGGGAGTCGCACACGAAATCAACAATCCTCTGATGGGTGTGATCAACTACGCCGAAATGGTCTTTAACGGAATCGAAAGCGGGAACCCGCTTCGAAAATACGCGGGTATCATTCTTCAAGAAAGCAATCGAATCTCGGAGATCGTTCGAGACATGCTTACGTTTACCCGTTTGGAAAAAGAGGAAGCCAAGATCCACGATCTGACTTCGATCTTCTGTTGCACCTTCGGTCTTTTGAAGAATGGTTTTCGAAAATCGGAAATTGAAACTGTGGTCCCCGATTTGGGAGTTCCGGTTTATGCGGTTTGTTCCGCAGGAAGACTCAGACAGGTTTATCTCAATCTACTTACCAACGCAAAAGACGCGATCGAAAGCAACTCGGACCCGGCAAAGGCAAGGATTCTTAGAGTTTCTTGGACAAAAATCCAAAAAGAAGGCAGAAAGTTTGTAAGGACTACCGTGGAAGATTCCGGGATCGGAATCTCTGAAGAAAACAGACATAAACTCTTTGATCCGTTCTACACGACAAAAGAAATCGGAAAAGGTACGGGTCTCGGACTTACCGTTTCTTATAACTTGGTTCGGGAGATGGGAGGGGAACTTTCCTTTCAATCCGAGAACGGTATAACTCGCTTTTACGTGGATCTTCCGGAATCTTTCTGAAAGATCCTTGACTTTACGATACACAGGCTTCATTCTTATAGACTCTCTTCCGACACGCTATGACAGTTTCCACGAGTTTCGAACAGAAAGGTTACGACCCCGAGGAACGATATTCGCTCTTGTTTCATTCCGCGATCGACGCGATCGTTTCCTTGGACAAGGATTTTCGGGTTTTTCTGATCAACCCGGCTGCGGAGAATATGTCCGGCTATTTGGCTTCGGAACTTCTCGGTAAAACGATCGAACACCAGTTTCCGCTTCGGATTCGAAATCGTTTTTACAGAATCTTAAAAAACGTAGCCAAACTTCCCGACAAAAAAAGAAAAAAACCTTTCGGTCCGATTCGACTCATTCGAAAAGACAAGTCGATTCTGATCTCGGAAGTTTCAGTATCAGTAACGGGGCCGGAGGATTCTTATCAATACCATATCATCATCCGCGATATATCAGAAAAACATAGAATTCTAATAGAGCTCAAAAGAGCAAACCAAACCCTCAAAAAAATGGATCGCGAAAAAGAGGAACTCCTGGAACGGCTCGAAGAAAAAGTAAGACAAAGATCCAGATTGCTCGCGGGATATTACAAATCCATGAAGGAGGAACTGAGTCTCGCCAAACGGCTGCAATCCGAAATTCTTTCGGATATCCCTTCGATCCCGGGAATCAAAGTGCATTCCGCCTATCTTCCGATGATGGAAGTGGGAGGCGATCTCTACGATCTTTTCGAAATCAAACCCGGAGTTTTGCGCGTTTTTCTCGCGGATGCGACCGGGCACGGGATTCAAGCCGCGCTTCTGACGATGACCCTCAAGGGAATCTTAGAATCGATCAAAAAAAAGGATCAGGATCCGGGAAAAATTCTCACCGAATTCAATCAAGAATACTGTAAGAATTTCGGAAATATAGGAATGTTCTTTTCCTGTTTTCTCGCCGACATCGATACAAACCAAAGGAAGATCGTGTATTCATCCGGGGGACATCCTCCCCAGTTTTTTCTCTCCGAGGATCTTGTGATGGGACTCGATCGAACCGGTTCTCTTTTAGGACTGGATCCGAACAACGGTTACGGAATATTCTCCTTGAGTTATCAGGAAGGGGATCGTCTTTTTTTACTCACCGACGGAATTTACGAGGAATTCAACTCCGATAAACAGCAGTTTGGCGAACTTGCGGTTCAAACTCTTCTCGCGAAAAAGTTCAAGGAACCGATGGAAGAAACGATTCCTTCGATTTTACAAGCTCTGATGGATCATCTCGGAAGACAAAAAATTCAAGACGACATCACGGCGATTCTGATTTCTTTAGAATCTCCATCCTGAATCAAAAATGATCTTTTCGATTTTAACGGTTTTGATACTATTCTTCTTTTTTATCCTCGTTCTGGAAAAAATAACACATTCAAAATCCCTAAAACAAATTCCGATTCGGATTCACGTAAACGGAACAAGAGGAAAGTCTTCCGTGACCCGTCTGATTCATTCCATCCTTGTGGAAGCGGGTTGGAACGTTTTTGCTAAAACCACGGGTTCCGCTCCGAGTCTTTTGTTTCCGGATCGAAACGAGAATCGAATCTTTCGAAATAAGGTTTCAGTTTCCGAACAGATTGAATTTTTAAACTTTGTAGCAAAAAACAAACCCCGCGCCGTTATCGTGGAATGTATGGCCGTTCAACCCCAGTATCAAAAGGATTCGGAATCGCTTCTGATCCAAGCGACTCATACCGTGATCACAAACATAAGACCGGATCACGGTGAATATACAAATTCGGAAGAGGAGATTCGAAACGGATTTTTACTGACGATCCCGAAAGATGGAACCCTTCTCTACGGAAAGTCTTTGAAAAACTTTGACTGGCAGACTCCCGCAAAACAAAAAAATACGATCGCAATTCTCGGAGTTCCGAAAACTTCCGAAGACTCCATTCAAAAAACTGCAAATTCGATGAGTTATCCGGAACATCTCGAAAACATCGAAATCGCAGTCGCCCTTTGTGAAAGTTTAGGAATCGAAGAGTCCTTGATTCTTCGTGGAATTTCCAAAACCGTTCCCGACCCGGGCGCTCTTGAGATCCGGGAATTTTTCTATGAAAATTTTGCGCAGATTTTTGTCTTTGCGTTTGCCGCCAACGATACGACCTCTTGGGAAAAAATTCTTCTTTCTATGAAAACAAAATATCCTTCTTATCGGGTGAACGTAGTCTTTAGTTCCAAAAGGGAAAGACCGTCGAGGACAAAGGAATTTGCGTCTTATCTTTCCAAAATCCCCGATTTGGAAACGATCTTTTTTTTCGGAAGCGGATATCGTCTTTTTACTTCCTCGTATAAAGGAACGTGTGAGACGGTTTTAAAAAAAATATCCGATAACAAACAATGGAATTTGAATATTCCTAATTCTGCAATCTGGATCGGCGCCGGAAACTTCGAGGGAGAAGGGAGGGTTTGGCTGCTGAATCAAATGCGGTCTTTGAACAAAATGCGGATGGAAGAATGGAAATTTTGATCCTTTCGATCGGAATCGGAATTTTCCTAGGATTTTTTCTTTGGGAGAAAACCGGACTTTATCCGGGAGGATGGGTGGTTCCCGGTTATTTGGCGCTTTCCCTTTTACAACCCTGGAACCTATTTTTTATTTTGTTGAGTTGTCTGCTCACTCTCGGCGTTTATAAAGTTGTTGAAACTTCCTTTTTGTCCTTTGGACAAAGAAAAGTCGTTTTTTTTCTTTTGCTCTCGATTCTGATTTCCTTGAGTCTTCAGGAAATGGAAAAACTTTTTTTCCAATCCATAATGAATTTTGAATATAGATGGATCGGTCATATTATCCCCGGTCTACTCGCCATTTCCGCCGAAAAACAGGGATTCTTCCGCACGATCTCCGCGACGGTAATTTGTTCCTCTTTGGTGAGACTTTTGCTGATTCTTTTATTGGGAGATTCGATTTCACGATGAAGGTTTGGGTTTTACAAAATCGTTCTTCTATTCTTATCCTTTCACTGAGTTTGTTTTCGTTTTTTTGCTGGGGAATCGTCGAGTTTTTTCCGGACGTAAAACCGACTGCCGAATTCGAGATCAAACAAAGAGCGAGTCAAAGGGCGTTTCGCTGTTTTCAAAAAATCGCGGAGATTCGAGAAAAAAGGGGTTTGAAACTCGATCCCGTTTTGGATCCGAGTCGAAGCGGTTTGATCGGGGTTGAACTTTCCTCGGTTACGAGTTCTTCCGGCAAATTGACTTCGAAACAGGCGTCGATCCATCCCGATTTTGCGATTTGGTTTGTGGATCGTTTCTTAGAAGCCGGTTTAAAAAAAGACGACGTGATCGCCGTCGGAATTTCAGGATCTTTTCCCGCTCTGAATATCGCTTTGTATACGGCCGCGGATACGATGGGAATCAAAATAAACACGATCGGAAGCGTGTCCTCCTCTCAATACGGAGCAAACCTTCCCGATCTTTTATGGCCTGATATGGAGAATTTTCTATTTCAAGAGGGTATAATATTCCAAAAAACGAATGTATTTTCAACCGGAGGGATAGACGACCAAGGGATCGGCATCGGCGAAATCGGCGTAAAACAAATCCGTGATTCGATCCGAAAAAACGGATATCCGTATTTGTCGGTCTCCTCGTTTGAAGATTCCCTTTTGAAAAGAATTGATATCTATGAAAATTCGAAGGTATCGCTTTACGTCAACGTAGGGGGTGGGACCGTTTCCACCGGGACCAGTCTGGGAAAAAAGAAAATACCGAGGGGCCTTGTAAAGACGCTCGAAGAATTTTCCGAGTTACCCGATTCGATTCTAAAATACTATCTCGAAAAAAAAATTCCGGTCCTTCACGTAATCGGAATCGAATCCATCTCCGAAGAATCCGGTATGCGGTATAAAAAAGGACAAATTCCAAAACCCGGAACTTCCGATCTTCTTTATACAAAAACAAAAAACCGTTGGCTTTCCGGACTTCTCTTTTTGCTGATCTGTTTTTTGATCTGGAAATTTTCTCCTTGGATTTCGTTAGGAAAGGAAGAAGGGGATACGATCCATCTTTGACGGATTATGTTTTAGAAAAAAACCAGGAAATCGTTTCGTCGCGTTTTAAGTCCGGGAGTAAGATCGTTTCGTAATGATTTTTATCGGGAAGAGTGAGAAACACGGCGTCTTTCCAAAACTTTTGAAAGATAAGAATCGCGGAATCCGGGAGAAGTTCGTCTCCTTTTTTAAAATTCGGTTTTCCAGCGCGAACTATCAGCGCCGGCGCTGAAATTTGAGAATAGGGAAGGACTCGATTCTTCCTTAAAATTCGAATGCTGTCGATCGGATTTTTTAAGAAGTTGATCAGAATTTTTCCCGGATTTCTCGCGCCTCCCATCTGAATCAATTCGGAATCGATGACTTGTTCCGGAATATTACATCGGTAGGAAGGATTTTTTCCTTCGCCGATCGGAGTTAATTCGTATATTAGGAAATTTGCAACATCTTCGTTCCAGGAACTTAAGATAGGCGATCGTTTTGCAAGATCTAAGTATTCCTCCTTGGATGAAAACGTTTTTCCGAGTCTTTGTAAGGATTCCTGAATCATGAGAAGATTGGAAAGCTTTCTTTGGATGGAAAGTTGTCCGCCTCCGTCGATCAAACAGAGTTTGCCCGTTCTTTGCGGATATTTTTTTGCAAACGCCAGAGAGATCCAACAGCCTAATGAATGTGCGAGCAAATTTGCTTTTTCAATTTTTAGAAAATCGAGGATCTTTAAAAGATCGTCGGCGTGCAGCGCGTGAGAGTAAGTTATTTCCGGCTTAGAGGATTGTCCTCTTCCGCGAAGGTCGTATGTGATCACCGTAAGACCTTGTTTGACGAGATCTCTTGCGAGTGGAGCGAAGTTTTTGAGATTTCCCGTAAGACCGTGAATGCAGAGTACGGGCGCGGGAGAATTTTTTGAAAGAGGAAAGGGGCCGTAGACTTCCGCCGCGATAACTTGAGAATCTCCGATCGGAATTTGTAACGGTTTTGAAATAAACTTTGGATTCGACGCGTTGGACCGATTCTTCATTCGTCCGATATTTTTGCCCCAAAGCGTTCCATCAAGCTTCTTAATTCGGATTCTATTCCCGAACGAAACGCGAGATGGGTAAATGCGATCTTTTCTTTGAGTTTGATCGCTTCGTAAAAACCGGTTTCCGATTTTCGAATCGTATACCAGATCTTGGATTCTCCAAAACCCGCAAAACGGATCGTAAGTTTTTGATCTTCGAGATAAAAACTTACGATGGAGCCGAGTTCTTTTCCGTTTAATGCTTTCTGCATTTTTTTGAGAAAGAGTTCGGGAGAATCTTCTGTCAAACGGATCGTTTTCATTCTATCTTCGTCCTTAAGAAACATAGAGCATGTAAATCCCTTGGAGAAGACCTACGATTGCGCCCAAAACGGAGCCGATTAAAATCAAAACGTATTCGTCTTCTTGAAAGGCGGAACGTAAGATGGGTTCGAACTCTTCCGGAGGAAGGTCTTTCATTCTTTTGAACATATTGTTCTCGATCGACATCGCTCTTCCCATATAAGTTTCGAGTTTATTGGAACTGTTTGCCAGAGAATCGGAAACTCTCGAAATCACTTCTTTTTTTGAGGTTTCAAACTCGGAATTTTCGTTACTGGTCTCGTTGTCCAAGGTTCCGTTTAAGTGCAGACGTTCGGCGGCGGTTTCGGTCTCAGCTTGGATCGTTTCCACAAGAGAGCGGGCCGCGCGTTTGTATAAGATTTCTTCGAGGACGTTTCTTGCGGTCAACACTTGGGTCGCAAATACGTTGGAATACTTTTTGGAAACGTCTTCTTGGCGTTTGAGAAAAAGTCCCTGATAACGGATGGGACCGATTTTTTTTTCATATAAGGGACGAAAGATCATCGTCAATGCGACCCAGTTTGTGATATAGCCGACTACGACACCTTGGATCGGAAGGGTCCACCAATACGGGAAAAGATTCCACGCGAGGGCTTGTAAGATTCCCATTGCGCCGCCGAGATACCAACCGCAGTGTTCGATAAACTTAAACTCCTTAGCTCCCACTTCTTGAAAGATGTCCACGATTCGTTTTACGTTCGGGCCGGTCAGTTTGCGAAGAACAAGGGACTTGAAGTTGAAAACGCTCGAAACGTTTTCCTTTACCTGTATCATAATATTCTTAACCGTATGTTCGTTTTTTTTCCGAACACCGGAGATGATTTTAGCTTCCTCTTCGCCTTCCAATCGGGAACGAAGGGAAGGGTTGATATGATGAATGATTTCTCGAGTGGCTTCCGGAATGAGTCGGTCCAAAACCGGTTGAAATTCTTTTTCCAATTGATCTGGATCCACCTTGGAAAAAAAATCCTCCACCTTGATCAATCGTTCGGTCATGATGTTCACGGATTTGAGCGCTAACTTTTGGGACTTCCTCGGAACGATTCCCTGCCATCCTAAATACGGGGGAATTCCCACAAATTCCAAGGGATAGAAGGTCATCTTTAAGGCGACGACGTTTGTAAACCAACCGACGAACCCGTAGGTAACAGGCATCATTAAGATTCCGAGTAACTCTTTGTTCTGTTCGAAAAATTCCATAAAATTTCCTGTAGCAAACGCTATACTTTTCAACTTCTTGCAACTTCGGGGGTCGAATCAGGGAGAGCAAACCCTTTTTTTCTAACAAGTAGAATAAAATAAGGAAAAAAGAA
This sequence comes from Leptospira ainazelensis, assembly GCF_016918785.1. Classification (GTDB taxonomy): domain Bacteria; phylum Spirochaetota; class Leptospiria; order Leptospirales; family Leptospiraceae; genus Leptospira; species Leptospira ainazelensis. The sequence goes on from NZ_JAFFPT010000067.1 coordinate 12,895, forward strand.
GCTAGTTTTGAGCTCCCACCCGTTCAATCGGAGCAGAATCTTTGAGATGATTTTAGCCTTGCAACCGATGTCTCATTTGAATTTTCAATTGCAGGATTATAGAAAGGGAGTCACTGTAAGGATTCCGTTCTCATGAGTCCAAATCGACAAATCAATGCAACCTTGAATCCTAAGGGGGAATTTCCCATCCAATGGAATCTGCTTCTTCGCAAAAACGGGGAAATTCTGAGCGCGGATTCCAATCTGATCGAAAGTCTAGGTTATCCGAATTTGGAAACTCTCACGGCTTCTAAACTGATCCGGGATTGGAGTTCATTTCAGAGTCGGAATTTTCCCTGGAGGGGAAGTTTGATTTTTTTGGATTCAAAAGAACGGGAAATTTCTCTGGAAGGCTCCATAGAATTGTTAAACGAAGACTTCTATCTTTTTCGTATCTTTCATTTCCAATTCGAAAAAAAAATCGAGGACTTGTTCTTTCAAATTTTTCATAAGAATCTTGCGATCAAACTCATCATAGACGTTGAAACGGGAAGTATCATAAACGTAAGCGAATCCGCCCTCGAGTTTTACGGATACTCCCGAGAGGAATTTCTAAAACTGAGAATCAGCGATCTCAATATTCTAAATCCGGAACAGATCAAAACTGAAATGTTACTCGCAAGTTCCGAAAACAGACTCCACTTCAATTTTATTCATCGACTGAAATCCGGAATCCATCGAGACGTTGAGGTTTTTTCCGGACCCATTTCCTTAAACAATAAAACCTATCTTTATTCTATCATTCACGACGTTACCGAAAGAAACCGCGCCTTGGAAGCAAGGGCCGTCAGCGAAAAAAAATATAGAAATCTGATAGAACTCGCGGCGGATGGAATCGTTTTGATCGGACCCGAAGGGATCATCGAAGAAGCCAATCCGATGTCTTCGGAACTTACCGGTTATTCCAAAGAGCGGATGCTTGGGATGACCGCATTCGATATGATCGATTCGGACAATCTTTTAAAACTCCCCCTCAATCTCGACTTGGAGGAGGGAACGACGCTCATTCGGGAAAGGGTGATCCGTCGCGCGGACGGAACTAAGATTCCGGTAGAGATCAACGCGGTCCGTCTGGAAAACGGACGTCTTCTTGCCGTCATTCGAGACATCCGGGAAAGAAAACTGATTCAAGAAAGAATGGAGAATTCTTTAAAAGAAAAAGAACTGATGTTGCAAGAGATTCATCATCGTGTAAAAAACAATCTTCAGATCGTTTCGAGTCTTTTGAGTCTTCATTCCGAATTTAACGAGGATTCCTATTTACAAAAGGTTTTGCGGGAATGCGAGCTGCGGGTTAAGTCGATGGCTCTCGTTCACGAAGAACTCTATCGTTCGGACGATCTTGCGAAAGTGGATCTCAAGAGTTATTATTTTTCCCTTTCTTCCAATCTGCTTTCGATTTACGGTCAATCCGAGAAGATTCGAATTCACGATCTGGAGGATTCTTTTTTTATGTCCATCGACCGTGCGATTCCGATCGGTTTGATTCTCAACGAACTCCTTACCAATTCCTTAAAATACGCGTTTGAGGATCAAAAGAACGGAGAGATTTTTTTGGAATTAAAAAAAACTAACGAACAGGTGGAGTTGGGATATAGAGACACCGGAATCGGTTTCGATATGGATCAGGCGCAAAACTTGCAGAACGGACTCGGTCTAAAATTGATCGATATGCTTTCTCAACAACTGCACGCGAAACTTTCTTTCAAGACCGAAAAAGGTTTTTTTCTTCGGATGCTTTTTGACGGTTGGAAGGAATGAAATTTGGTTGTAATGATGGATAGGCTGTGGAACCTGCTTGCATTATTTAAACTGGGAATTACACTCGCATTTCGGGAAATATTATGCAACATACAAAAGAAGAAATTCTAAAACAGATTTATCTATTTTCCAATTTTACGGAAGACGAATTGAGTTCGATTGCGGAGAAGACGGAATATAAAGTATACGAACAAGGCGACGCCGTCTTTCACGAAGGCAACGAAGCCAAGGCGTTTTTTGTGGTCATCTACGGCACGTTAAAGGTGCTAACCTCTACGGAAAAAGGAGACGACGTAAACGTAACGACCATAGCGACTGGAGATCATTTCGGAGAACTTCCGTTTTTAGATCCGGGAAAACGATCAGCTTCGGTGGAAGCGATGGAAAGATCGGAACTTTTAAGAATTCCATACGATCATCTCAACGATATATTCGCGAAGGACGCAAAGGCGTCTTTAAAATTCTATCAATCAATCTCTCATTTTTTGGCGAAACGTTTGAGAATGCTCACTCACGATTTGACTTACGCGAGAGAACTGAGAAAACGATTTACGATCTGATTATTAAACGGACTGGATTCGAAAATCGGATCCAGTCCGTTTTTCGGGTAAGATAAGGACAATAAGAATGAAATTTTCCGCGCGTCTTTTCACCCGCTCAACGATAGTCTTCCTTGTTTTAATCTCGCTTACGCTGTCGTTTTACTCCTGTTCGGCGGCCCTTGTTTCTTCCGCTCTTTATTACGAACGTTTTCAGTCGGGCTTAGAAAAAAAAGAAATTCAAGTTGGCTCTTACAGATGGACTTATCTCGAAGGCGGCAAAGGGGAGACGATCCTTTTGATCCACGGATTCGGCGGAGATAAGGACAACTGGACTCGTTTTGTAAGAACTCTTACGGGATCGTATCACGTCGTCCTTCCGGATCTTCCCGGTTTTGGAGAGAATGACCGAAAGCCCGAAGACGAATATTCGATTCTCACTCAGGTTGCTCGTTTGGATGAATTTGCAAAAGCCTTAGGCTTGAGTAAATTCCATATCATCGGCAATTCGATGGGAGGTTCGATCTCTGGAGTTTACACGGCTACGTTTCCGGATAAAATTCTAACGCTTGGACTTTTTGATTCCGCAGGAGTAAAGTCTCCGATTCCAAGTGAGTTTTCGGTTCATCTTTCCAAAGGAAAAAATCCTCTCGTTGCGAACAATAATGAAGAATTCGATTATTTGATGAACTTTATCTTTGTAAAACCGCCGACAATTCCTTCCTTTTTAAAGGGATATTTTTCGGACAAGTCGATTCGAAATCGGGAATTTAACGAAAAGATCTACAAAGAAATCCGTTCCCAGCCGTCCGTATTGGAAGAGAGAATGAAATTGATTCAGACAAGAACGTTAATCGTTTGGGGGGATACGGATCGGGTCATTCATATCAGTTCTTCGGACGTTTTGTTAAAAGGGATTCGAAATTCGACTCGAGTGATCCTAAAAGATTGCGGTCATAGCCCGATGCTGGAAAGACCGGGCGAGACCGCCGAGATTTACTCAAAATTTTTAAAAGGAGAAACGGATTTATCTTCAGGATTGAAATAAATGCGAGATCGTAGATTCAATATCTTGAATTTGAATCGGCTTTGCGATATAGGCGTCCATACCAGCGTCGATACATTTTTCCTTGTCTCCTTCCATCGCGTTCGCAGTCATCGCGACGATCACCGGATTCGGATTTGTGAAATCTTTTCTGATATGATAGGTTGTTTCAAATCCGTCCATCTCTGGCATTTGGATGTCCATAAAAATCAATTGATAGAATTGGTTTTTGAGACTTGATAAGGCCTCGACGCCGTTATTCGCAGTGTCGACTGAATAACCGAGTTTACTCAAAAGTCGGATCGCGATTTTTTGATTGATCACGTTGTCTTCGACCAAAAGAATTTTGAGAGGAATTCTTTCGGAGAGAGTTTTTTCTTTTTCGCTCGTTTGTTCTTCTTTCGAAGTTCGAGTGGGGAACGCCTTTTCAAAATTTCTGCTCAGTTCGTCCAAAAGAATCGGTTTAAACATCATGAATATTTTAAAACCGGGTCGATTGAAAAGGCCCTGTGTCACATGATGATAAGAACTTTGTAGTCCGTTTTCCATAAAAAGGATGATCGTAAGTTTAATATTCGGCGTTCGATTTTTGAGTTCGTCCAAAATTTCCGGAAGATTCATATCCGAAAGATTTAGATCCGTGAGAAAAATTCCGATTCTTTCCTCTTCGGAGATGATCCGGATCGTTTCTTTCGCGTTTCGGGCGAGTTTAACCAAAAAGCCGTTTCTTTCGCAGAATTTTTTGATCTGTTCTTTGAACGCGTAGTCCTGAATCGAAACTACCGCGATTTTAGCCAGGTTTTTGGAATGTAATTCTAAAACTCCGACCGGAATTTTATAGTCCAGTCTTTCGCTGATGATGGAAAGGGTGAACTCCGAACCTCGTCCGACCTCGCTTCTTACGATGATCTCTCCTTTCATCAACTCCGCCAACTTTTTGCTGATTGTCAGTCCGAGACCCGAACCTCCGTATCTTCTCGTAGTGGAAGAATCTACTTGGCTGAAAGCTTTGAATAAAAGTTCTAATTTTTCTTCCGGAATCCCGATTCCGGTATCTTGTAGTCGAAAGACGATTCTTAGTTTATCGTTCGGAAATTTCTCTGAGTCCACAAAAAGAACGATTTTTCCTTTTTCGGTAAACTTAATCGAGTTTCCTAAAAGATTCATAAGAATCTGTCTCAAACGATAAGGATCGGAAATGATCCAGTTTGGAACCGAGGATGAAATTTTGCATTCAACGATTAGGCCCTTTTCCTCCGCCATGGGACGGAAAAGATTACAAACTTCTTCGCTCAGTTTTTGCGGAGAAACGGGTTGCATCTCGAGTTTGAGTTGTCCGGATTCTATACGGGAAAGATCCAAGATGTCGTTTAATAAAATTAATAAATTTTGCCCGCTGGACTTGATGATGTCCAGATATTCTTTTTGTTCCAGGTTTAACGAGGTGCCTTCCAAAAGACTTACGGTTCCGATCACGCCGTTGAGCGGGGTTCTGATTTCGTGACTCATCATCGCCAGAAAATCCGACTTCGCTTTGGACGCCGCCTCCGCGGTTTCTTTGGCGCGCTTTAGAGAATCCTCATATACTTTTCTTTCGGTGATTTCGTGCCAAACGGCCAGAAAAACGTTTTTCTGATACATCTTCATCGGGGTCAGAGTGATTTCGGTCGGGAATTCCTCTCCGTTACAACGTCTGTAGTTTCTTTCAAACGTATAAACTCCCCTTCTGCGGGCGATAGTTTCGGTTTCGTCTCCGCGTATTCCGTCGGATTGTTTTTCGGCTGCAAAATAAGAAGGATGTTTACCCAAGATCTGATTTTTATCTTCGCACCGAAGCATGTTTAAGGTCGCCGGATTACATTCGAAAATTCCGGAATCGTCATACAGTACGTGGGGTTCGCTCGAATGTTCGAAAAGAAGTTTGAATTTTTCTTCCGCCAACTTTTTTTCAGTGATGTCTACTGAAAACGCGCTCACTCCCATAATGTCGTTTGCCGAATTTTTAATCGGATTAAAAAAGGTTTCAGTAAATACGATTCCGTTTTGGCGAGATCTGGAACCTGCGATTTGAAAACGTTCTCCAGAAAAAGCTCGTTGGTAATAGCCTTTCCATCTTTGAATCTCTTCCTCCGGAATTCCCGCTTCAAAGATGTTAGTACCCGTGGAAATCTCAAGATTAAATGTTTTTTTCATTTCCCGATAAAAAGAGGAATTGAATATAAGAATTTCGTAATTTTTGTTGATCGACCAGATCATTGCGTCTGAATTTTCGACTACGGCGTTTAGATTTGCTTCGTGTTCCGCGATTTTGACAGATTGTTCTATCAGGGAATTTCGTGAGTTGACTTTGTCCGTAATATCCTTGATCTGAACGAGAACTACTTTATGAAGTCTGGAGGTCAAAATCCGGAACGAGGCGCTTCCCCAAAATTTTTTCCGATCAAACGTTTTGAATTCCGCTTCCCAAGTGTAAGGTTCTCCCTCGAAAACTTTCTTTCTCATCGACTGAAAATCCAAAAGAGAAAATCCGTCGACGAGAAGTGACGTAAAAGGAATTCCTATAAAATCGGAAGCGGATTCCGCTCCAAAGGATTGAATCGCGGTCTGATTGTTTTCGATCACACAATCCGTTTCCGGATTCAAAAGAAAGATCGCGTTAGCCGACCTTTGGAAGATCATCGATCTGAGTTCTGTGTCCTGAGAGAAAATACTCGATTCTTCGATCCAAGAGTTTTTGGAAAAAAGGATCAGTTTGTGTCTATTTTCCACAGAAAAAATCTGAAGGGATACGTAGAATATCTTTCCTTCCTTTGTGCGATACTGCAGTTCCTTGGCGATTTTGGAATTCTCATTTGTTCGCGCTTCTTCCCAAAAGGAAATCCACTCCTGAGGTTGAACCCAGGCCCAATCCGCCGGCTTTGCGGCTTTTTCTAGATTCGCCGAAAATTCCTCCCACTCGGGATTAAAATGCCAGGTAACCGTTTCTCCCAAGGAATTGAGAAGTAAAAAGTTTGATTCCGATCCGAAATGAGTCATTTGCGTTCTATAATTAAAGATAAAAGAGTAGTATAATTGAATGAATTGGATCACTAAACAAGCAAAATAAAAGCAAAAATACCGAGTATACTTTGATTCTACACAATTCAAAAAACATTGTGGAAAAAGGACATCCGGAAACGTTCTCTTAATTTTTTAGGATTGTTTCGAATTTTTTATATTTGAAAACAAGAATTCCTTTTTTCATTTTGGGGTGAATTTCATTCTGTTTGATAATATGAGAAAGGATCTCTGTCTCGGTTTGATTGACTTCCCTCAGTCTCCTTGGTATTGACTTAAAAACATGGAACCCATCCCCATCACAGAAGAACGTTACGGACTCCTTTTCGATCTTTCTAGGGACGGGCTCGCCGTCCATTCCGAAGGCAAAATTCTCCGAGCCAATCCGGCTCTCCTCAAGATGTTGGGGTATGATTCGTTAGACGAAATCATAGGGAAACCGGTTCTCCAGTTTGTGCACCAGAGATCACAAGGTGTTGTGAAAGAACGGATTCATAAAATGAGCAAAGAGGGTTCCGGCGTCGGAATTCTGGAAGAAGAATTTATTCGAAAAGACGGCTCTACTCTTTTTGTGGAAGTGCTCGCCACTGCTTTTTTTGAAAGCGGACGTCAGTATGTTCAAGTGATTATTCGAGATATCAATACTAGAAAACGAGTGGAATTGGAACTTGAAAGGTTACGTTCCAAACTTCAGGTTACGAGGGATCGTCTCCTCGGTGTGATCGAAGGTACGAAGGATTCGATCTGCGCGGTGGATATCAACTTTCGGGTGATCGCTTTTAATTCTTCCTTTGAACTCAACTTCTGGAAACTCTACGGTAAAAAAATCGAAGAAGGGAATTTGTTACCCGACTTAATTTTCGATCCTTTGGAAAGGAGCGTGGTCATCGAAAACTGGAGCCGGGCTTTGCGAGGAGAAGTTTATACGACGGAAAGGACGATGAGAGGTTTTGTCCAAGACGTCGCGATTTTAGAAATCAGTTATAGCTCGATTCGAGACGCTTCACATAATCTGATCGGAGCGACTCAGATCATCCGAGACATCACAGAAAGAAAACGAGGGGAGGAAAAACTCAAAAAAACCCTGGAAGAAAAAGAAGTGATGTTGAAGGAGATTCATCATCGTGTAAAAAACAATCTTCAAGTGGTGGCGAGTCTTTTGGGGCTCCAGGCTGAACATTCGGATAACGAAAAAATTTCTCAGATTCTCCGCGAATGCGAACGCAGAATCCAATCGATGGCCTTGATTCATAAGGAACTCTATCAGTCCGAGAATATTACAAAAATTGATTTTTATGATTATCTAAATACTCTCCTTGTAAGTCTTCTTCATTCTTTTGGAAAGGAAAAGAAGGTGGAATTTAGAATTTCTTCCAAGCCGAATTTTGTTTCTATCGAAACCGCGATTCCTCTCGGTTTGATCGTAAACGAACTCGTCACAAATTCTTTGAAATACGCGTTTCAAAACGGAAGTCAGGGAATGATCTCCGTAAAACTCAGAACCGACGGCGGGGAATCCTTTTTGGAAGTCAGCGACAACGGAATCGGTATGCCCGAAAATTTTGATCTTTCCAAATCGGAATCTCTGGGCTTAAGACTTGTCGAAATTCTTTCCAGACAACTTCGAGGTAAATCTTTGTTTTTGCCGCCCGTAGACGGAAAGGGAACTCGGTTTCAGGTTCAATTTAAAGTTTAAAAACACTTGTCCTCTTACGTTCTCATAAGGACTCTGCAACTGTCCCATGAATTTAATTTCCGTAGATAAGATCTCGAAAGAGATCGGTGAAAAAGTCCTTTTTAATCAAATCAGTTTTGGTATCAACGAAGGAGAAAAGATCGGAATTTTAGGAATCAACGGTTCCGGTAAATCGACTCTTCTCAAAATGCTCGCGGGTCTGGACGTTCCCGATTCGGGGCAGATTCTCAAAAATAAAATTCTTCAGATCGCGGTCCTTTCGCAGTCGCCCGTTTACGATCCGGAACATACGATCTTAGAGCATATCTTTTCCAGCAAAAGTCCGATCCTTGGAACGATTCGAACCTACGAAGACCTTTGTGAAAAACTCGGATCGGGAGATCCCGAGATTGAAAGAGAATACGAAAAAATCATGCAGGAGATGGATCGTCTCGGCGCTTGGGAACTCGAAGCCTGGTTTCGTTCCCTCCTAAAAGAATTGGATCTTCCCGATCTTTCTTTGAAGATGAATTCTCTTTCCGGCGGGATGCTCAAAAAAGTCGCCCTGGTTCAAACTCTGATCGAAGAATCTAATCTTCTTGTCCTCGACGAACCGACCAACCACTTGGACGTGGATACGATCGTATGGCTCCAGGATTATCTGACCGAAACCAAAAAGGCCGTTTTACTCGTAACCCACGATCGTTATTTTTTGGAAGAGGTGACGGATCGAATCATCGAACTTGAGAACGGAAATTTATTTTCTTTTCCCGGAAACTTCGGATTCTATCTCGAAAAAAAAGCCGAAGCCGAAATCATAAAAGAAAAAACCGAACATAAGGAAAAACGATTTCTCAAAAAAGAATTGGAGTGGTTGCGAAGACAACCTAAAGCGAGAGGAACCAAACAAAAAGGTAGAACCGATCGCGCCCTCGAAGTGATGAATCGGAAAAAAACCGGAAAAGAAATCGTTTTGGATTTTTCGGTCTCGGGTAGAAGGCTTGGTAAAAAAATTCTTGAATTGAAGAATCTGACGAAGTCCTACAAGTCCCCCCTGATCGGAGGTTTTTCTTATACGTTTAAGAATGGAGAAAGAATCGGAGTCGTCGGTCCTAACGGAGCCGGCAAATCCACCTTGCTCAACTTGATTACGGGAAGAGAAACTCCCGATTCCGGAGACGTGAGCGTCGGGATGAATACGAGTTTCGGTTATTTCGATCAAGTCTCCCGAGAACTTTCAGGGGACATGCGGGTTATTGAATATATCAAAAAAGAATGCGGAGTCTCCGTAAAGATGAGCGACGGTTCGATCCTCAGCGCGGCCGACATGCTGGAACTTTTTCTTTTTGACGGGAGGCTTCAGGCGAACTTCATCCGAAATCTTTCGGGTGGAGAAAAAAGAAGACTTTATCTTGTTTCGATTCTGATGTCCAACCCGAACTTTCTCATTCTCGACGAACCTACAAACGACTTAGACATACGAACTCTTTCGGTTTTGGAAGAATTTCTTTCGGAATACGGAGGTTGTATCCTGGTCGTTTCCCACGATCGGTATTTTATGGATCGAACCGTGGATTATCTTTTTGTCTTCCAGGGAAACGGAGTGATCGAAAAATTCCCAGGCAACTATTCCGAATATTTAGAATATAAGAATTATCTAAATAAGCAGAAGGATAAAAAAGTCCCGGAAATCGCAATCAAGGAAGCCGAACCCGAAAAACAAAAGGTCTCCAAAAAAGGACTCAACTTTCAACAGAAAAAAGAATTGGACTCCTTGGAAGAGGAGATCGCGGTTCTGGAAAAAGAGGAGCAGGGTTTGACGAAAATTCTTCAATCCGGAACCGGAAAACCCGAAGATCTCGTAACTTCCGGAAATCGTCTCACGGAAATTCATTCGATTCTTCCCGCAAAACTCGAACGTTGGGAAGAATTACAAAACTTACTCTAAAAAGACGAAGTCAAAAAAAGATCTGAGGCGGACGGGTTATTGACAAACCCCGTTGAATTCATACGCGCCGATCGAATAGCCGAACGAACCCAATGGAACGGGAAAGGCCGGAGTGACGTTTGTGGTACGGGCGTTTCCGTTTTTGTCGTTTTGATACAAAGTCAAATAAGGCGCATAGAGCGGGTCCAAACCTCCGTAAACGGACGCGCACGCGGAAGGAGAAGCTCCTCCGCCCAACTGAAAGTAATTCAAAATTCCGGTTGCGGGTAAGAAGAATGGGTTTCCGCTGAAGTTCTGCGCGTTTACTCCTGCCGCGATATCGGTAGTGCAGGCCGCATTTCTGAGAGGGCCGGGATTTCCTAAACAAGTAAGACCGAAATTAAAGGCCGGGGTTTTTCCCAGGATCGAACAGTTGAACAGATTGTTTCCTTTGACTTCCGCACTCGCACCCGGAAGAGGAGTAAAGTTCAGACAAATCGAATTGGTTGCGCTCGGATTGGCAAAGATCTGATTGTTTGCGATTTTATGTTCTACGCCCAATCCGAGAGAATCGATCCCGAAAGAATCTACGGTTCCGATTCCGCCGAAAATGGTATTGTGAATGATATGAACGTTTGTCGCGTTTACATTGAGGGTTCGAATTCCCGAAGTATTTGCGGGCATTACGGCGGGGGTTCCGGTCAGATGATAGGAATTGATCACGTTATTCGCGATCGCCAAAGATTGTGCGGCCGTAAGGTTTCTCGCAAAGATTGCAGTCGAGAAGTCGCCGGCGGTTGCTCCTACGTGCGAATTTCCGTTGATCCAGTTTGCAAAAATCACTCCGACGCTGTTGTTTATATGGATACCCGCGGACCCGCTGTTTCCGGATCCTCCGAGAATGTAGTTATAGGAGATATTGAGATTGGGAGAAATTCCGTAAGACGCGATAGCGGAACGAACGGTTCCCACCGCATAAGCGCTGCCGGAATCGGTTCCTTGAATCACGTTGCCCGCGATAATCGCTTGATTCACTCCCGTATTGACGCCGTTTAGAAAAACACCCGTCGACCAAGGGTTGTTCGGATTGGATCGAATCGTAAATTGGTTGATTAAGATATTCGCCGTCAAATTCGCGAGAGGAGCTCCGATAAAGATCGGGGTACAGGTATTTCCTTCGACCGCTCCGCAATTGCCAAAAGGAGAAATGTCCTGGATCGTCGAAGGAAACGAATTTACGTTTCTTTGGGTGAACGTGGAATTAAAAGCGCCTAAAAGATTTACACCGTCTCTAAGTTCGATCCTTTCCGTTGCGTTATCCGAAATCGAATAGGTTCCACCGGCTACCAAAACAAAACAAGGCACCGCGGCACAAGTGGTGATCGCGTACCGAATCGAAGAACAGGCGTTCGCCACCGTATCACACAAACCCGCCGGTAATCCGGATGGGATCACGTATTTTACTTCGTTGGTGACGGTATATGTAAAGAGCAACGGAGTTCCGTTGTTGTAAGCCTTTCCCGTTCCCGGATCGGTACAACCGGTCAGACGAACATACAATCCGGTTCCCGCCGGCCAAGCTCCACCGGAGTTGACACGAACCTGATTGGAAGCGGGAAACGTCAAGTTGGACGGAGCCTGTAAAAATTTGAGATTTCCGGCCGGAGTATTGACCCCGTCGAGCACACAACCCGTTACGTTTTTGGAAAAGGTAAGATTGATCGCGTCTGCGGTCTTAAGAACCGTTTGACTTACGGGGACCGCGTTTGTAACGCTCAAACAGTTTATGTTGAGAATCACCGGGGCATTGGCGATGACACCGGTGGCAGAAGCCGGTGTTTCGAATTGGCAAACATGATCTTGGGGACGGGAAAGGATTTGAATGGAGTAACCTGACTGATCCGGGATTTCAGCGGAGAATGCGTAAGTGCCGTCCGAAGTGATCGAGAGCGAATCCACAGAACCGCTACGAACTTGGAGACTTCCGGTGACCGAAGAGGAAATTCCAAACACTTGCAAAGATACGGGATACTTTTTTGCGGCACAGACAACTTCCACAAATGCAAAAAAGGGTTCTAAAATTCCGTTTGGGTTTGTGATCGAGCATTGGATTGCCGGACCGGGGCTCGCATCCGGTTGAGTCAGGACTGAAACTTTATAAGCCGAGTATTTAGCCTTTTGGTTTGGGAACTTTGTTTCTCCGTTTGTGGCGATGGATAAGGTTTCATCCGAATCATTTTGTAAAACTAGGGTTCCCGCTGTGAGGCCCGAAACCTTAACTTTCAGATCGATCGGAGTTTGAGAAACGGAAATAAAATTTGCTAAAATGGAAGTGTCCGCTAAAGAACTTCCGTTTGGTTTTGGAATACAATTTTGAGTTAGGAAGATCAGAACAGTCAGGAGGAACCATCCAAGTTTGGGGAGAATCTGTTCTATTATTTTGTACACAAAATTCCTACTCTATAAATAATAACCTCAGGTCAGAAGAATATTTTCATCCCTAATTCAAAAGATGTGGGAAAAAAATCGTTCGGGGATTTGACTCCGTTTTTAGCTTCTGTTGAACCCGTTTTGAAAAAGGGGACGATTCGTTTCTCCGATTCAAAATACCCCGTTTTGGAAGAAGATGGACTCACGAATGCCGCATCTGACACATTTAGGAAGTAGAGGAGGGCCACAATTCCTAGCGAAATGTTAAAAGAATTGTAGTGAGAGACCGCGTTTCCGTAATCGGACTGAACCTGAAGATAATTGTAGGTGGCAAAAGGGATGAAGGTCGGATTGTCCAAAAGCAAAAGGGACTGATTGAGATTTTTACTCTGATCCAAGGCCGCAAGGCTGGAATTGTATTCGCTATACTGTTGCGCGGAATAGGCGACTGCACCCGCCATCAGAATCGGAAAGATCCAACTTTTGTATTTTTTATCCTGCGTGGACTGACCCCAGCCCGGGAGGACTGCCGATCTCCAGGCCGGACCAAACTGAATCGAACCGGAAGAGGAAACTTGAGTTTCCCTTTCGTTCTGTTTTACCATTTCCGCGAGTTGTTTTTCGGTTTCGGCGATCACCAGAAATCCTTGTTTCGCAGTTTTTTTGTTTCTCGGGTTTTCCAGAGAAAGTGTATAACTTCCGTCTTTTAGATTTAGGTTTTCGATTCGAATCTTAATTTCTTTCGAATTGATAAATTCAAATTCGGGTTTGATCGTTTCTCCGTTCGGAAGAAGAAGAGTAACGTTCATCGCTTCGGTAAAATTATCCCCTTTGATAGTGAGATGAGTTCCTAACTTTTCGCGAAGACGTTTTATGGAAGAATCAGCGTCCAAAACCGGAGCTCTGGAAAGAATGACTTCAAAGGCGCTCCATTCCGAAAACACGGAAACACGTCCGAACTTATTGAGAACTCCGATCCTGTGTTCGTAGATTCCCGGCGGAAGATTGACCTCGAATTTTGTGGCTTTCGTTTTTTCACGGGTGATTCTTCCGCTCGGATCCTTGATTTCAATCATATAAGCGCTTGCTTCGGGAACTGACTTCCACTCTAAATACTGAGCGTCCTCTTCTCCAAAAACTGAAAAGGAAAAAAAGATACAAAAAAAGAGAAGAATCCATTTGCAAATTTTATTCCACATAAATTTCCTTCGGTGTGAGAATCTCCGGCGGCCGGATCGTTTTACTCAACTTGATTTCAAAATTTCTGGAAACGGGAATCGTATGTTTCACCGCGCCGTTCTTATCCTTATACTGGGCGGAGATTCTCCATTGAAATTTACCTTCTTCTAATATAGAAAAATCCTTAAACGAATAAGAATCCGATTTGATTTCCCGTTTCCAAATCGATTTGTTTCCCTTCGCTTTCACTTCGAATAATTCCAAAAAGACTCCGTCCGTGTTTCCTTCGGATTCCCATCGGAAGTCGATACTCTCTCGGTTGGAAATGTCGATGACTTCTTCCGTTGCAGGACTGTTCTGACTTAAAAAAGGAGCGTTGTCCGAAGTTTTAAACGATTGTGTCTTGCTCGTCAATAAATTCTCACCTTGACCGCTCAAGAGAGAAACCCTCCAAAAGTACTCTCCGGGTATAGGAAGGTTGATCGTCCCGGAGGAAGCACGGAAGTTTTCACGGATAAGTCCGTTTGTGAATTCGGAATTTTTTGCCACTTCTAATCTATAAACACCCGAGGGCTCCGGTCTTTGCCAACGCAAAGTCAATTTATGATTGGATGGATGGCCCAATTCTTGCTGATGAGAAGGGTATAAAAGATCCAAATTTTCCAGAGCGGCTACCCGAAACTGTCTGGATGAGGAAAGAATCGATTCTCCATCCTTAGAGTTTGATTTGACCCTCCAGAAATAAGTCCCCGCATTGGAGATCGGAGCCGAGGTGAGAGAGGTCGTGTTTGTTTTTTTGTTCCAGACCAGATTCTTAAAATCGGAATCGTTTGCGATTTCGAGGGTATAATCGTTGGACTCGGTGGAAGCCGACCAAACAAACAAAGCTCCTTCTTTTGAAATTTTTCTAAGAGAAATTTCTTCCTGATCCGCAGGACGTTTCAAAGAAGGAGGCTCCGGTTTTTCCAATTTTTTTATGGAGAATCCGACCGAATCGGAAACGTTGGCTTTTAGCTCCGACATCGAAGGCCTTGGTGTGACCCGAGCAAAAAAAGCGCCTTCTTTTGTTTTATCCCATCGATATAAGGTGCCGTTGACTTCTTGGTTGAGAATCACATCGGAAAAACCCTTGTCCTTTGCGATTTCCAAAATATAACTTTTTGTAAAGTCGACAGGAGTCCATTGGATAACCACACTCGGAAGAGAATTGGTAAATCGAAATTCTTCGGACTTGGTCGGCGTGAAAACGGAGGGTTTGAGTCCTCCCAAAATCGTAAGAGAACGCGTTTCGCTGTATTCCGATTTTTGAGTCGTCGGATGGATCGCGGTGATTCTCCAAAAGAAAGTTCCTTTTTCCAAGGACTTGATCGCGGAAACTCCGTTTGCCTTTGTGCGGATCACGTTTTTGGAAAAGCTAGGATGATTCGAAATTTCTAACGTATAGTCTTTTACGGATTCCGCTTTGTTCCAACTGAATGCAACCGGAACCAATTTAGAATCCGCTTGGATGAATTTTCTTTCGGTCGGAGAATTGAGCGAGATCGATAAGGCGCGAATCGCCGTTTTCCCATTCTTTACTTCCAGGGCTTGGTTGTTTGTGACGTTCGATTCCTGATTTCCGGAAATCACTTTTGCGTTTCCTTTCGAAACTTCCAGATTCAACGCCTGGTCGTCCGATTTGGAAAGTTTTAAGTCGCCTTTGTTGACCTCGACCGTTTCGGTTCCACTTTTGATCATAAGCGCCGTTCCGCTGTCTTTGTTCGCGGATACGGATCCATACGCAAAATTGATCGAAAGATTTTTTTCGGAGAAGTCGAGAAAGATCATACTTTTCTGATCGAGTTTGATTTCGGTTCCGTCGTTCAAAACCAAAACGGCCTCGGCCCCGTCGTCCGTACGAACCGTGTCGCGGTTTCTTACTTTCATCGAAGTTTCGATTTCTTCCCAGACGACTTCGGAGTCGTATTTTCTTTGGGCCTTTTTATTCTTAAAGATGATGGTTCCGATTTCGGGATTGTTCCCGGTTTTTTGTCCGTAGTAAAGATGAAGATACAGTAATATACTAAAGAGGACGATCAGTCCGATCAGAAAGCTGACTACGTATTTTCCTTCAGTCAAGTATCTCATACTTAACTTCTTCTCCCGGTTCGCCGTCTCCGCTTTCCTTTTTCTTAGGAGGTTCCCAGACGATTCCTATTTTGGCTCTGAGTTCTTCCACGGATTTCGGACAATCCGGGTCGTCCTTTCTTCCTAAAACCGCGTAGATCGTCTGCGGTTCTTCTTTTCCTTTTACCTTGATCGACTGCATCTTTTCGACGTTGAAAAGATGAGAAACGTGATTGAGCATATCCTGCGTGATGAGGACGTCGGTTCCAAACGGTTTGTTAAGAGCCTCGACGCGGGAAGCGAGGTTGTCCGCGTCTCCGATCACGGTGTATTCCAATCTTTGTTCCGATCCGATTTGACCCGCAATCACGGGGCCGTAGTTGAGACCACAACCGATTTTGATGATCGGTCGTTTGTCTCCGCCTCTTCCTTGGTTAAAACGAAGAAGCGCTGCCCTCATCATAAGCGCACCGTTGACCGCGTTTTCCGCGTCTTGATCCGAGGTTTTTGCCGCGCCCCAAGTCGCCATAATCGCGTCTCCGATAAACTTGTCCACGATCCCGTGCGTTTCGTTTACGCAGTGGACCATCTCGGTCATGTATTCGTTTAAGAATTCCACCACTTCTTCCGGTTCGAGTTTTTCGGAAATCGCGGTAAAACTCCGGATATCGGAAAAAAAGATCGCACACATCTTTCTTTCTCCGCCGAGGGTGAGTTCCTGTTTTAAAACCATCTCGGCGATTTCTTTGTTTACGAACCTTCCGAGAGCGTCCTTAACTTTTTCCCTTTCTTCGAGACCTTTACCCATATCCACAAAGTAGTCGGTTAACAAACCGACTTCGTCTCTTGTGGAAGAACGAATCCCGATCTTAAAATTTCCTCTCGCGATTTCGGTAGTCGCTTGCAAAAGATTTAATATAGGTTTTGTGATCGTTTTAGCAAAGAAGAATACGATGATGAGCGCCAAACAAAGAGCGATTCCCATGATGAGAAGATTCGTTTTTTGAATCCGATATACCGCTTCGAAGGCCTTGTCTTCGGGAACGATGGAAACCACGGCGCCCCCGCCGAAGCCGAGTTTTTGAAACGAACCGAACCAGGACTTTCCGTCCTTATCCTTGTATTCGGTTTGTTTTGTGTTCTCGGAACTGTTGACCATCATCTCGACGATCGGTAAGCTCATAAAGTTCGTGTTGGATTGAAGGAGTTTCGGATCCGAATGTGCTATCAGATCTCCTTCTCCGTTTACGAGAAATACTTCGGAGATATCCTGTTTTTGAAACGCGTTTAAGAATTTTTCGAGTCTCAGGATCAAAACTAAAACTTTCGGATCGGAACCGGAAGAAGAAGGGATCGCGATCGCAAAGATCGGCTCCTTAAAGTCTGCGCTTAAGTTTTCGATTCGACCGCCGGTTAAAATCGATTTTTGAATCAGATTGGTGCGCGAGGAAACAAGATCGGAAATTTCTTTCTGAGAGGATTTGATTTCGCTCAGATACGGTTCGTTGAAGAATTCGTTGATCTTAGCCGGATTGTTTTGTACGACTTGAAAAAGTCCCGCATAAATAAAGTCTGGATCGTTTTGGAAAAATATATCAGCGAAAGAAATCCCATCCTTTCCCTGGTGAAGGGCGTTTGCGATCTGTTTTCCGTTGGAAAGAATGTCGTTGATATCGGTTTTGATCTTGAGTCCGAGAATATTCACTAAATTTAAATTGTTCTGAAGAACTCGAAGTTCGGAGTCTCCTCGAAACGCGGAAGACGCAAAGAAGATGATCGTGGAAACGGTCAAGGTCATCAAAAGGGAAATGACCGCCATCAATTTGATCTGAAGAGGAAGTTTTGTTTTGGCTCCGGGATTCGTTTTTTCTTTCGGAACTTCCGGTTCGGCCGCGACGGGTTTTACTTCCTTGGGTTTTTTCTTAGTTTCGTCTAACGCAGGTGCGGGAGTAGGCGCGGCTTCCGATTTTGTCGGGGTCGATTCTACTTTTGTTTCCGGTTTTGGAGAATTTTCCGCTATCGGTTGAGTTGTCTCGATTTTAGCCGGCTCCGCCGAAATCGGCGGCGAAGGCGATTCCTGTTTTATTTCCGGAATTGGAATGGAAGGAGCGAGCACGGCAAATTCCTTCGGCTTCTCTTTTCCTTCCAAGTTTTCGATTTCGATCGCGTGGATCGCAAGAGATTGATAAGAACGAGTCGAAGTATTTGGATCTGTGATCGGGACCGCGTTGATCTTGGTTAGATTCTCGACGCCGGGTTCGTATTGAATTTTGTATTTTAGAACCGAGTTTCTTTTACCTTCTCGGATCAGCTGCGAGGAAACTGAAAATTCTCCCGGAGGAGGTTCGTGAAAGGAAGATCCTTCCTTGTGTCTGGAAAGAAATTTCCGAAAGGCGGCGTGATCGGAATCCTGAAATGAATAACCGAAATGAGAGATTCTATCTTCCAATTCTTTGTCGTCGATGGAAGGATCTCCCGCGATTAAAAGTTTGGAAAGAAACAAAGGAAATCTGCTTTCACAATCCGGTTCGATGAGAAAAAGAAGATTTCCCCTTTTTAAGAACTTTTTGATTTTCAGAAACGCTCCGTAGACCGAGTCGTTTGTCTCGGGACCGGGAGGAAGAATTACGGAAAGAATCGCGACCAACGGATCAACGGAGTCTAACGTCTCCGGATTGGAAACCGATTTACTCGCGACGACACAGATCGTTCCGATTTCCTTTTTGCCGATTTCTTCATTCAGGACGGATGCGCCTGTTTTCCCGTCGGATTCGGCGCCGGAAATAAAAATGAGCGCCCCGGTGGTGCCAAAAGGAAGATAACGATGATTGATTTCTAACATGAATGACGGTTCTCTATTCCAGAAAAAAAGAATTCCACTGGGAGGAATATTCTATTTTGACCGGATTTCCTCTTATCTATTATAATCTCTGAAATCTGTGTTTTTGTTCGATTTTCGCAAGAAATCGCTTTCTGCCATACTATAGTTTCGGAAAGTGGAGATGAATTCTTAAAAGAGAGGATAAACTGTCATGGCAACTGCGGTATTTAAGACAAATTTCGGAAATTTTTCGGTCTTCTTAGACGAAGAACGGGCTCCGATCACTGCGGGGAACTTTATCAAACTCGCAAAAGAAGGATTTTACAATGGTCTTACATTTCACCGAGTTATCAAAAATTTTATGATTCAAGGCGGTTGTCCGACCGGAAACGGAACGGGCGGACCCGGATACAAGATTAAAGATGAATTTCACAAAGATTTGA
Organism: Leptospira ainazelensis; assembly: GCF_016918785.1. Lineage (GTDB taxonomy): Bacteria > Spirochaetota > Leptospiria > Leptospirales > Leptospiraceae > Leptospira > Leptospira ainazelensis. The sequence goes on from NZ_JAFFPT010000067.1 coordinate 31,917, forward strand.
AAAACGAGAAATATACGCTCTCCATGGCAAACGCCGGTCCGAACACAGGAGGATCTCAGTTTTTTATCAACGTCCGAGACAACTTCTATCTGGACAATCGTCACGCAGTTTTTGGTAAGGTGACAGAAGGAACCGATATCGTAGAAACGATTTCGGAGACGGAAACCGGTTTTCAAGACAAACCAACTAAGACCGTTGTGATCGAATCCATTTCCTTTGTCGAATAAATCTCTACTCTTAAAGGAAGGGTGTTTTTTTGTGAACACCCGTTTTCTTTACTAAACTCTCCTCTTTCAGAACCATTCAAAAATCCAAAATACTTTTAAGGATATCAGTCGGAACTCCTACGTTCTTTCCGTGAAAGTCGCGCGGCCCCATCCTGATTGGGCGTAACCTTACCCACAAAGTGGACTGAATCTTTAAAAGAATCTGTCGGAACTACGACAATCCTCCGTGAAACGAAATCC
>NZ_JAFFPT010000051.1 GCF_016918785.1 Leptospira ainazelensis
TTTTGTAGGAACTCCTACAAAAAGTCATACTGGGATCCTTCTTCATTCGAAATCGCTTTTTTAACTTGTGGGTAAGGTTATGCTGAAATTTTGGGTGGAGGGGCGGGGGGCGGAAAACTCCGGGTGATTTTCCTATATCACAGAATTATAATTTTGCAAGGAAAATTCTCTCTCAGAGTTTTCGTAGGAACTCCTACAAAAGCTCTTACGGGGATCCTTCTTCATTCTAAATAGCTTTAAAACTTCTGGGTAAAAGGTTATGGAAAATTCTGGGAGGGGGCTTATGAGTTCCACTTACGGCGAATCGAAAAATTCTCCGCCTTATTTTTCAAACGTTAAATCGTCCTTGAATGAGAATTTGATTTGTCGGAAAGAGAGCGCTGTTCCACCTTCTGAAGAATGACTGCAAAAAAAGAAATCATTCTCCACCATTATCCGGCCTCTCCATACTCGGAAAGGGTTCGGCTTTTTTTAGGATACAAAAAAGCGACTTGGTTGTCCGTAATCACTCCGATCACCATGCCGAAACCGGATCAAACGATTTTGACCGGAGGATACAGAAGGGCGCCCGTCTTACAGATCGGATCCGATATCTATTGTGATTCAAGATTGATCCTCGGAGAACTCAATCGAATTTTCCCTGAACCTCCGATCTCGCTCGAAAACGCAGACGCAGCGTCCGCCAATCTTTTGGCTGAATTGGTCGACGCAGACGTATTCTTAAAAGTCGCCAAATTTGTGATGGGATCTTACGCGCAAAAACTTCCACAGGAACTCGTCGACGACCGGGCCGCGATGCAACCTCAGGAAAAAATGACGAGGGAGAATATGGAAAAGCTGGTTCCGTATCTCCAACTCAGTCTTTCCAAAATACTTCCCGAGTTCGCAAAGGTCTTGGCGAAAAAACAGTTTTTCGGAGGAGAGATTCCGGCCCGAGGCGATTTTGCTATCTACCAAATTTTCTGGTTTTTAAATACGATTCGAAAGTTCAAACCTCTCGTTCCCGGAAATGAAAACTTGCACGAATGGTTTGCAAGAATGAAAACGTTCGGCTCCGGAGAATCAATTTTGTTAACCGCCGAAGACGCCTTAAAAACGGCTGCGACGAGTTCTCCGGAACCGATCGTTTCCGCAAATGTGTTACCGGAACCTTACGACCTCAAATCGGGACAAGAAGTGATCGTTCATCCTGAACACTACGATCATGAAAGAATTTTCGGGAAGTTGGTCCATCTCGACGACGAGACAATCGTCCTTGCGAACGAGTCTCCCAAAACCGGTCTGGTTCACGTTCATTTTCCGAGACTGCGTTATCTCGTCTTACCAAAGACTTCTTAACGTTCCTTTGTTTTTAAGAAGAATTTTAGGAAGAATTACAAATCTAAAAAATTCAGTTTTCAAAGATCGTTCGAGCCCTAAAAGATGATCTGGGACGCTCTTTCTTTCCGTGAAAGGTATAAGAATCTTTTGTCGAGGGGGGATAAACGGATAAAGTAGACATAACAGGCAACTTCCGATAATGTACATTATGTCGCATTAATCCGGCTACAGGTTTGTATGTACCGCTTGAGAGTACCCCTCTCGGAATTCGAATTTTGTAAGACATCCTACACAAGGGAACTTCTAAAAATTCTTTCAAGAAAAACAAGAGCTCCGACTTTCAAAACTTTCAGACAAAACGCCCGACTCTCGAAAAACTTAGATTGGATCGTCTCAGAATTCAGTTTGATCCGGTTTCAACTCAGCTGACCAAAAATCGGCAGAAGAATTCTTTTCCAAAAACGAGGAAGAAAACGTTTCGAAAAGTACTTTCCCCGAAAGGCGATCTCGGGAATTCTAATGCCCCATGGAAATTTTAAGAACACCGGATTCCGCTTTTGAAAATCTGCCTGATTATACCTTTCAACCGAACTACATTCAAATTCAAAACATGAGAATGCACTACGTCGACGAAGGAAAAAAGGACTCACTCGAGACCTTACTTTTGCTCCATGGAGAACCGTCTTGGTCCTATCTCTATCGCAAAATGATTCCGTCCTTAGTCGAGGCCGGTTATCGTGTGATCGCGCCCGATCTCATCGGATTCGGGAAATCGGATAAACCCGACGACCCCGATTTTTTTTCCTATCAGAGCCATATGGATTGGCTGAAAGAATTCTTTTTCGCACTCGACCTTAAGAACGTTACTCTCTTTTGTCAGGACTGGGGAGGACTTTTGGGTCTTCGCCTGGCCGCCGAAAATCAGGAACGATTCTCGAGAATTGTAGCGGCGAATACGTTTCTTCCCACGGGGGACATCCCACCCAAAGAAGATTTTTTGAAATGGAGACAATTTTCGCAAAACGTAAAACGTCTTTCGATCGGAACGATCGTAAAAAACGGATGTGTTTCCGATCTTTCCAAAGAGGTCGTCGCGGCCTATGACGCCCCTTATCCCGAGGAAAAGTTTAAGGCGGCGGCCCGCAAATTTCCCGCTTTAGTTCCGATCTCACCGGAAGACCCAGCATCGGAGCCAAATCGAAAAGCATGGGAAGTTCTAAAAACGTGGAAAAAACCCTTTCTCGTCGCTTTCAGCGATAGCGATCCGATCACAAAGGGAGCCGATATTTTTTTTCGAAGACTCATCCCTGGAACCAAAGGTCAGAAACACGTCACGATTGCAAATGCGGGACACTTTCTCCAAGAAGACAAGGGAGAAGAATTGGCCGAGATACTTCAAAAATTTATCTCAGAAAATCCTTGAGGTGATTTCGGAAGAATTAGGCTATCCGTTAAAAACCCGGACCCGACAAACGGATCGGAGTTTGTTAAAAAGAGGGGAATAAAACCGAAGCGGGCGCCGGGGGAGCGCCCGGGCCCGGCCGTGGTATTTTTTTTTTTTTTTTTTTTTGGGAGTTTTGGGGGAGTTTGGTGTGTTTTTT
>NZ_JAFFPT010000048.1 GCF_016918785.1 Leptospira ainazelensis
ATTAATCTTTTGTTTATTCATTAACACAATCCCCACCAACTAAACCCCCCCCCCCACCCCCACGTGTTTTTTTTTTAAAATCAGTCGTAAAAACCCCCCCCGGGGCCCCCCCCCCCCCCCCCCCCCCCGAGACATTCAATTTATAGAGTATTATGATTTTGGAAAGTTTTCGAGAAGTTCCTTGTTTTTTAGTTTCTGATCTTTGAGCATCTGATAATTCTCAGCCTTGATCGTCTTGAAGGTTTGAATGATTTTCATCTTCTCTTTCATAAATTCCTTGAGAGGTTCGAGAAGCAACTCCTTACCGTTCCAGGAAGCCTGTTCTCCCGCTTTTAGATCCAGTTCGCCTCCGGAAGAAGTATTGACGGCAACCGCGCCTTCGTTTACAAAAACGCCGTCCGGAATCGAAGAATCTTCATTTTTTGGAGCCTTCTCTTTATCTTCGCTGATCACAAATTGAGTTCCGCGAACACCCGCGGTATAAGAAACCGAAGTGACTTCCAGATCTTCCTTTTTATTCGATTTCTGAACATTGGCAAAAAGTTTGCCGGAAACCAGATTGACCTTGGTTTTATTTTTGGTCCCGTCGGAATAGAGTTCCGAAATTTCAATCTTGGTAAAAGGAGCAAGCCGGATCACTGCGTTTGCACCCAATTGAAGGTCTGCTTTACCGTCTCCAGTTTCTACCTTCGCGCTCTTTGTTAAAACTACATTCTTTTTGAGAGTTTCAGTCTTTCCTCCCAAAGTATAATGCACCTTACCGGTAACGAAGAGAGCGATTGCAACTTCTTCGTCGGCAAAAACAATCTGTGGAAAAGTTAAAAAGATAGAGGTCAGGAGTAAAACGTTTCGGATCATACCGAGAAGGTTTACATAGGTTCGGGAAAAAATCTACAATTAATTTCCTAATGACTTCGAGGCTCCGGCAAAGAAGAACCCCGATTTGAAACATAAGTCCTAAGGCTTTCTTCGGTTCGAATAAAAAAAATCAACCTTTCGAATTGATTCTTTTTTCGATAACCTGGTTGAGAAGATCGGCGAGTTCTTGAAACTCATCCCCTTTTCGAATTTTGATCTTTTTGACGTTTTCGCCGTCTGCCAATCTTTTGAGGTGATTTTTGATATTGTAAACCGGACCGGCCATTTTATGAGAATAGATGACGGTAAAAATCGCGGTCATTCCTAAAAACAAACCGGACAAAAGAAGAATTCCATTCACTTGGATCGTAAACATATCGAGCCTATGATCGTAGTCCGGAAGAAAAACTTCCCTCTCGACGAATTTTTCTTTTTCCACACCGTTGAGTTCTTCAAAACCTTTTTGATACACTTTGACGGGATCGTTTCTCAAACGGAAAACCACGCCCTTGTCAAATTTGGTGTAATTCAACCAGTAGAGAAAACCGACCGTCAAAAGAAGTCCGAAGAGAATCAGTAAGGAATAATTCAGTAAGAATTTGAGTTGGAAGTCCCGGTCTATGAGGTAGTTACTAAAAATCCTTTTTTTACCGGGGTCATCTTGTGTCATGCGGGGTCCTCGAGGACTAAATTTCCCGATTTACCCGCTCGATGTCAAAGAGAATTTCGTTTAATGGACTTGAATCACTTCGGATACGGACTCACGAGGAATCGTAATTTCCTTTTCCAGCGTTTGAACATACATCGCCTTTTCGTCCATGTCCACGATGACACCTTCGATCGTCTTTCCGTCTACGAGAACAAGCCGTTCCATTCTTTGAAACTCAGTCAAGAGATCTTGTTTGCTGGAATAGGCCTTGTTTTTGTCGCGTGGAATGCTTTCGATCGGCAATTTATCAAATTCGGTATTGAGAAGATCTTTTTCGGAATCTTTCAGACGGCTCCGAACAAAACCTTTTTGATTCACAAAGATCGCTTGGTTGGGTTCCAAAACTTGCTCCCCTTCCGGAGCGGTCTTTTGAGAATCCGCTCTCGCGCTCACGGCGACACGGCCTTCTAAAACTTGAATTTTAGTTCCATCTCCTGGGAGGTTTTGAAAGCTAAAACTCGTTCCGCGAACTTCGGCGCTGACCGTTTCCGAACGGATGATAAATTCTTCCTTTTTCAGATTCTTGTGAATGTGAGCGAGAAGTTCGCCTTTTTCCAGGTCGATTCCGATTTTGTAATGGGTCGAGAGATCGATTTTTGGAAAGGAAACCTGAGAATCGCCGAGGACGCGGACGGCGATTCCCTCGGACACCTTGAGATTTAAGAATGCGGTCGGGCCCGTGATCACTTTCTGCCCTTCTTGAATCCGAACTCCGGGTTTGAGAAGAATTTTGTCTTTCGGATCGGAAGAAGTCAGATACGCTTCCCCTTCGACCTGTGAAATTTCAACTCCGCCCTTTTCGACGTTTAGCGGAGAATTATTTTTAAAAATAGAATAATATCCTAATGTGATTGCCATCAAAAAAATGGCCGCTGCAGAGAGAGAAATAACGATTTTATTTTTTGCAAAGTTGGAAAAGGAAACAACGTTCGAGGCCTGGGCGCGGGCATAGAGCGACTCAAAATCCGACTGTTTGGCTGAATATTCAACCCAAGAACTGCTCAAACTTTTGCCGAGCCATTCCACAGAAGGACTAAGTTCGTTCTGCTTACCTTCCAGCAGAATTTCTTTTATCTTCTCTTCCCTTTCCATTCCCGATGCTTCCAACTTTTTTTTATTTGATTCAATCAGGGCTTCAAATTCTTTTTTTCCGCGATCTCTGTCACTTTCGCCGTCGCTTTTACGATCAATCGAGAGGCGGTAGAAACCGAAATGTCCATAATTTCAGCAATCGTAGACAAATTATAATCTTCCATAAACCGAAGGATCAAAGCATACTTTTCGTCTTCTTCCAGTTCATCCAAACAAACCAGAAGACGTTCTTCCAGATCTTTGAGTTCGGCTTTTCTAACGAAGGAAAGTTTCTTTTCCTGAAAGTCCTGCATCTCGGAATTCCCCGTTTCCTTTACGGTCGAGAATTTCCGCGAATGATTGATGGAACGGTTTCGAGCGATCGTGTAGAGCAAGCGAATCGCTTGTTCCTTATCCAGATCCGAATCCGAATACTTCCTAAAAAAATTCAGGAATGTATCCTGCATGAGGTCCATGGCTACTTCAGGATTTCCGGAAGAATATTTATAGAGGAAATCAAAAATCTTTCCGCTGTACTCTCGATAGAGAGCATCCATAAAATCTTTCCGGGAGGTCATTGGAACTAAGTTGAAGATGGGAAACCCGATTTCAAGTAAATTCCTTTGCCGCTCCTGCCTTCTATCCTGAGTTAACAGAGGGAATTCGGCTTTTTTTCAGAATTACGGTTTTTTTTCCAAATCAATCCGATTATTTCCTTTGATTTAGATTCCAATCGTAGTCGAGATAATGGATTTCCGCAGAAGCTGGTATCGGAGGAAGTCCGGAATTTGCGTTGATGAAGGAGAGGAGATTCCCGTTTTTACGAGTAAAATCCGACTGGAACCACTGAAAGATCTTAGAAAGATAGAGAATCTTTGCAGACATATCGTATCGATTGAATTTTGAATCCGAGAGAAACTTCTTAGTCACTGAGTTCAATTGTTCTTCGAGTTTGGACGCTTGAAAAGATTCGTTGAGAATCGGCGGACAACCTTTGGACGCACAGTTGATTGCAAAATGAATTCTCGGCTCCTGAAAATCTTTCCTGAGCTTCTCATGTTCGATCCAATCCAAATTCTTCTTAGTTCCAAGAAGTGTAAAAAATTCTATTTTCCAAGGTCCGGAAAAAATGCCGCCGAGATCCTTGATACTTTTGAGGGGATGGTGATCAAGAATCAATCGAATCGTAAACGCGTTATACGCATTGATCAGAAAGCTCAGTTTTTCGGAATTGGTAAAAGAAGAATATTCCTTTTCCTCAACTGCGCTCAATGTTTGGAGATAAGAATCCAACGAGGTACGGTTTACCTTCCAAGCGGAATAATCCACAAGACCGTTCTGAACGTATTTTTTGAGTTCGTTTGAAAACTTCGAGTGGGTGTGATCAAAAGCGGACAATGGTCCGGTAAGGAGGGCGGAGATGAGAAAGGCAAGAAAAAAAAGATTCATTGAAAGAGAATGATTTCGTCTATTGTGCATTTTTGCTTTCCTATTCTCCCTATTCTTACTCTTGGACTGAGTTAAGAATCCATTGGATCTTCTCTTTGAAAAAAAGTCAATGGAGGTTTTGAGAATCTTCAATCCTTCTCTTTCGCGTAAAAAAAGAAAAAGAGGATTGGAATCTGAAATTCTGAGAATTTTAGGAATACTGAATGCGATCCTTTGCGTAGATCGGATTCGGGTCGAAGATAAATTCTCGCGTAATCATGTTTGAGCCCAGATCGAGGGTCAGAATATTGCAGTAAAAGTCATGAAATGAGGGAGTTCCCACATTTAAAGTTTCACTGATAGATTCTCCAACCCCGATCTCTTCCAACCAAAGCATATAGTTGACGAGAAAACAACGGGAGACACCGTGAGCCGTTGCGTAGGAACTCAAAATCGCCCAAGTTCCAAAGTCCATTCTTACATTGATTCGAATAAGGGGGCCTTGATTTTTTTGATACATCGTTTTTCCGACTTCCGGATTGATCCTTCTTAACGAAAGAAGATACTTTCCATATCTTCTCATCAAAACCGGAATTTTCTTTCGAAGAAAGACCTTTTCGTCCGCATTCAATCTCTTCCAATATTCTTCAGGAATGAGAAAGGTCTCTACGTTTGTCTTCCCGTCTACTGCAAGGCGATCTTCTACTTTTTTCATCGGAGCAATCAAAATGTTTCCCATACACAAGACGGTTCCTTAGATCGCTTTCGGCAGCGGATTTCAGAATTTAAAATTCTTTTTTTTTGAAAATTTTTTTGCTCCGTTTTACCTGAGAATCCAACAAATCAATTTTTTACATTCTATTTTCCTTACTTTTTGTTCTTAGCTTTGCGACCGACCCACAAGACCGCTTTGGATTTTCAAAGCTCACAAAAAGTCGACGTCTTACGAAACAAATTCTTCTTTTGGAAAGAATGGAACGGAAGCCTGACTTCTCTTTTTTTATAAGAATAAAAATGCAAGCCGCTTGTTATTCGAATCGAGGTTTTTTCTCATGACGATCGTTTATAATGGAACTGGCGGAGCGTTAGGAATTTTCGCCATACTGATCTCTATCATTTTGAGCTTTTTCGATGTAACCTGGAATCCTTGGGGCTTATTGATTTTCTGTTCCATACTCGCTCTTGTAGGAGGAATCTTAGAAGTGACTCTGGACGAAAAAAACCGCCCACGTTATTTTTTTTTGATCCCGGCTTGGCTCGTCGGATTCTGCGGGGTCGGACTTGTAGTTCGGGAGAGGAACGAACTTTGGGGAAACGCGATCTTTGTAGGAATTTTGATTCCACTTTCATTCTGGATTCGATCAGAATCAAAAAGGCCCGGCGGCAAATGGGTGTTCGGTTTTTTGAGCAGCCTGATCCTGATCGCGACGATTCAAGTTTTGATGCAAGGGGAACACGGACCGACTCCTTCGGTGGGAAGTCATATCGCAAACGGAATCGGAATCTTTCTTTTCGTATTTTCCCTATTCAAAATTTGGTATGCGCGTAGAAAAGAACAAGACTCGCGTCTTCCTAAAACCGGAATTGATTCTAAAAATCGGAACTAAAGAAAATTTCTCTCTCTGGTTGAAACGAATTCTTTCGATACAAATCTTAGATGTCCTCCGCTTTCAAAAACGATCGCAAAGTTCGAGATAAAATATTTCCTTCCGGAAATTCAATCTGGATCGGAAAATTTTGTCTTCTCGGACTGTTTAGTTTCGGCCTTTTGTTTGACTCCTCTGTTCCAATCTTTTCTCAAAACGAAACCGATCAAAAATCTCGGGAGCAACCGGAATCGAAACCGCTCCTTCGGGTTTTTCCTTCTTTTAGAAAGGAAGAATGTGATTGGGCAATTCGCTGGGATATTTGTTTGAATTGTTTAAAAATCGGGAGAAGATACGCTCAGAAGATCCATTTCTATCCATCCGGACCTTATCGAGAACATGGATGTTATTCAGAAGAGGAAGGTTTTTTTCTTTTAGAAGATTAAGGCCGAAAGAAGACGGCGAAAAAGTGGAGACAACCAAAAGCAGAGAAGAAAAATTTCTCCCCCGCTTTTTTGATAGGAAAAATCTTATTTCTTACAAGCCTGAATCGCAGGAATACTTTTCGCGGACTTGAGACAAGTCAGATCAAATTTTCCAGACATACACTCTTTTTGCAAAACAGGAACTAATGTCGCTTTCATAGTCGCAATGTTTGCAGTGTCATCTGCTTTTTGACCTGCCGTCAGGTTGGTTAACATTTCTTCAACGATAGGAGCGCATTCTTCCGCAGAATGTTTTGGTCCACCGCACATAACAGTCAAAGATAGAACTGCTACTGCGCTTAGGGTAATCATGAGAACTTTTTTCATCTAATCTTCCTCTTTTGAGTATTCGGAACCACTTTAGTCCGATCTTGTTCCCTGAAAAGTGATTTTTTCGACGGTAAAATAGTTATTCCGTAATGTAAAATTCCCTTTTCCCCTTTGAACTTTAGAGTTCTGGCACGGGCGTCATACTGATACGAACCGGCATTCACCAGAACTTCAAACCCATTCTTATAGTGAATCTCCGGAATGAAAATTTCAGTTTCCGGAAATAATTCTCCTTCTTGGCGAAAGGAGAATTTGAAAAGAGACCGTTCCATATCAAAGGACAAGGCCACGGGCAAACCCTTGGTCCGAACCGGATACGGTCTACTAAACGCCCTCACCGCCCGCCCCCCGTCTTCGTCGTAAGCAACGGGAGTATCCAAAGAATAGATCGAAAGATCTTCCTCGTTCCAGCGGTCTCCCAAACTGTGAGTGTGGTCCGGAGTATAATTCCAGAGCGCAAGGTTTACGAAATTTTTTTCGATCGCCTTCATGATTCGATCCAAGGCTTTTTCCAAAACACCATAGTCTTTTTTGAGATACGCGACTCTTTGATTCAAATCCATCGGGAGCCCCGTTTCTCCGATTACGGTCGGGCAATTCCCCATATTTTTTTCAGACATCTCGCGAATCATTCGAATCGTTTCTTCGTAAGCCTTATCGATATTCTCCTTTCCAAAAACCGGCTTTGCTTTAAAGACATGAACTCCGAACCAAGGAAAATAACGTTTGAGCATAAGAACGGAAACGTCATACCAGTGAGTCGCGTTTACGACGGAACCGTGATTCTTTTTAGGTGTTTCCTTCCATTCCAATTCGAGTTTGGAAGGATCGCTTTCTATAAAAATATGAAATCTGCTTTCTACTTTCTGCACTCTTTCTTTGAACTTCTTGATAAAGGGTTGCATAAAGTCCGAATAGAATTCGTATTTTCTTCCATTCTTCTTGTAGAAATATTCCGGTTTGAGAAGCATCGGGGCTCCATTCGGATCGTAATCCCAGACTCCGTGATTTCTCCAAACGCACTGTTGTCCCCGTTTCCAAAGAGGAACTCCACCCGCGTTCAAACGGACCTTTCCCCAAGGAAGACTCCAGAACCCAAGCATGTAGGCCTGCTCCGCAGAAACGGCGCGACCTTCCGATAGATACATTTCTTTGAACGGAGGAGTTTTGATCACCTTTCCAAAACCGAAGGCCTCGAATTCACCAAGATTCTTCTTTCCGATCCATCCGGGAGAAGGCTCGTTCAAAGAATCGAAACCGACTACGTGTTTGTATTTTTTTAGTTTTTTTACGATCTTGAGAACGGATTCGATATAGTGATCTTGTAAAAAATCCTGAACGTTTTTTCCGCCGATCTTCGTATCCGGCGCGAATTCTTTTCCTCCGAAGAATAAAGAAAACATCGTTCCACAAGCATACTTCTGATAATTGAGAGGCCAGGACATTCTTCTATAATTTCTTCCCTGGTGATGATGTACGATCGCCGTTTCGGAATCCCGGATTTTCCCGATGTCCATTCCCACCTCTTCCAAAGTCCATCCGGGCGCTCCGTCTCCTCCGGTAAAACGAGACCAAACGTCCTGGTGAGGATCGATAAAAAGATAGAGCCCTTTTTGCCCCGCGAGCGCGACCATTCTTTCTATGTAATCGATGTATTCCGTATCATACTTTCCCGGACCCTTATGTTCGATCGCTTCCCAAGTAATGATAAATCTTAAAAAATTGAATCCCCATTTTCGAAGCCGATCGAAATGTTCCGCGGCCTGGCTTTCTTCCAAAGGCCTTCCCACAAAGGAGACGTTTCTATGATTGTAGAATGTAAGAGTCTGATCGAAGTGTGTGGTTCCATCGGGTTTGGCGGGGACTTTCGCAGATCCGGAAAGATTGACTCCTCTCAACTGATAGATCGTCCCGTCTTTCCCGGCGAAATGTCCGTTCTTTACAAATAATTCTTCCATATATATTTCCTGAATTGAATTCTTCTTATATCTTTTTCAACAACGCAAACGACGAGTCGGTGATCGCCGTTTTATTCATTAAATTGAATTCTTGCGTCCTCATAACCTCTGCTGATCAAATAGTCCGCCTGTACTTGCGAAAAATTTAATATACTACCAAAGCCGAGCGAGGTTCTCGGACCGATCGTTCTGATTTTTAATTCCGGTCGATCCGCGCTCGGAATGGATAAAAGCGAAGAAAGTTTCGATTTTTTACCCTTTCTCTTTTTTTTCTCGAAATTCATATTGGCCATCACCGTTTGAAAAGAACCGATCAGCGAAAGTTCGAAGACTCTTTCCAATCCCTCCCTTCTGGTTCTAGGAAGTCCCATGTCGATCCCGCCGACCGGAGAAAGTAAAACGACTACGATATCGGTCGCCCCTCTTTCCACCGCAGGAAGAATCGGGGTATTGGCCATCACACCCCCGTCCCAGTGAGGGGCTCCGTCCACATACTGCCAGGGAAAAAACATAGGAATTGCAGAAGAAGCCATCACGTGCTCGATATCGATTTCCTTGTTTCGAAAAAAGACAAGTTCCGCAGTGAGAATGTTTACCGCCGTGATGATCACTTCAGTCGGATTCTTTCTTAGGTTTCGAAAGTCCAAATGGGAATAGAGAAGATTTTTAAGCGGTGTCGTATCGGTTAAAGGAGAATAACTTTTTACAAAGATGTCTACAAGATCGTTCCAGATCGAATAACGCATCACTTTCTTCGCTTCGATCGACTTCCAGAGTTTTGTGATTTCGGCCGCGTTCATTCCGCAACCCATCGCGGTGGCTGTAATAGCTCCTACGGAAGTTCCACAGATGACATCCGGTTTGAATTGAATTTCTTCTAAATATCGAAGGACCCCGGCTTGATAAGCGCCTCGGGCTCCTCCTCCGGATAATATCAGGGCACGTTTCATTCTACCTGAATCTCAAAAGGTTCTAAAAAAGAGAAGAATTTTCGGCTGATCTGTGAGGAAGACACTGGAGAGTTCTGAAAGAATTTGAGGGAAACCTTCTGAGCGACTGCATCGTTTCTCCGGCATCAAACTGCCGGGATCGGAAGCTCGAGAATGACCAGTTCGCGAAACTCAGAAAGGTCAGTGGTCTGATTGTATTGCAATGCCCCGACTACGGCTGTATTGCAAGTGAAACCCGGGCTATTGCTCAGCCACCTCACAGGTCAATTGTTTACAACAACTATCATTCACTAGACCACCTCCTTTTCGTGTGGCTGCAAAATATTCTGTCTCATTAAAATGTCAAGAATTAGAGCGATTTTTTTCGGGAATTTTCTTTCCTAAGAAACCGCTTTCACTCTGGAAATCAGAATCAGCGCAAACACGTTAAACCCTATCGCGAGGTATCCGGCTATATCATAGTTTTCGTATGGAGCCGTCGGAGTCGCCGCGTAAAGAATACTTCCCCCGATGGTCGCCCCCAGACCGGATGCCAGGTTTTGAAACGAGGAGATAACGGTCATAAAACGTCCTCGGTCCCTCGGCTCCGTACTGGAAGTGATCAGAGCCAATGCCGGAATCCATCTCCCTGAAACAAGAACCATAAAAAAGGTAGTTAAAATCACGACGTTGACCAGCGAGGTTTTTCCCAAATGCGTCATGATAAAAATGGGAACAAAGGATAAGGGAACCAGAATATAGAATACCTTGTGTTTTCCGATCTTATCCGAGAGAATCCCGATCAGTCTCGAAGAGAAAAGAGTCACCAAACCTCCGAAAAAATAGATCCAAGGAATTTCTTCTTTTGGAATTCCCACATTTCTTTCCATATAAGGAGCGATAAACGGAATCACGGTAAAGCCGCCCAAGATCACGAACATCATGAGCATATACGAAGCCGTATATTTTTTATAAGTAAGAATTCGGAGGAAGTTCAGAACCGGATTGTCTCCTGCGGATTGAAACGGAGGAATGTGAGGAAGATGATAATACATCATAACCAGGATCGGAAGACTCACTAAGGCGATTCCGGCAAAAGACATGTTCCATCCATAGAAGGAAGCGATCTTTAAACCCAGAGGAATTCCGATCACAGAGGCAACCGAGAAAGCGCCCATGATGGCACCGGTCGCCCTTCCCCTTCTTTCCATCGCGATTGCGTCTCCTACTACGGCGAACGTTACGGAACTGAGAACCCCGCCAAAAGCTCCCGACAAAATTCTTGCAAACAAAAGAAAAATGTAAGAATCCGCTACCGCGCACAACGCGGTTCCTATGATAAACCCCGCATACAAAAAAAGAGCCGCCGTTTTTCGATTGAATCGATCGATAAAAAGCGCCCCCACAATTCCTGCGGCAAACGCGCTGTATGTATATGCGGATATTAAGAATGAGAATTCCCTCGGATTGATGTGAAACGCCTCTTGAAAATAACTCCCCAAGGGCATCATAATCACGAAGTCGAGAATGTGAGTAAATTGAATCGCCGCTAAAACGAAGATCAACATTCCTTCGGATTTTACGTATATGTTACGAGTCGGTTGTGATGACATTATATGGATAGCTTGAGAAATATCATTTTCCTGTAGATAGAAAAATCAAAAAAATAGGTTGAAGAGCCTCGGCTCCAAATGAGAATTCTTTTAAAAAAGGTTCCGAAATTCAATGAAAGTTAAATATATTTCCGCTGATTCAGCTCTTTCCTCGGTCCAATCGGGCCAAAGAGTTTTTGTACACAGCGTTGCGGCTTCTCCTCAGTTGCTGATAGACGCTTTGACGGCAAGGGCCCCCGAACTGACTAACGTGGAAATGATTCATCTTCATACGGAAGGAACGGCCCCGTATGCTCAACCCGGAATGGAAGGTCGTTTTTTTGTAAATTCACTTTTTGTCTGCGCCAACACGAGAAAGGCAGTGGAAGAAGGAAGGGCGGACTACATTCCAATGTTCTTAAGCGAATGCCCTCTTCTTTTTAGAAAAAACATTCTTCCGTTAGACGTCGCTCTTGTCCAAGTATCTCCTCCCGACAAACACGGATTTTGTTCTCTCGGAGTTTCGATCGATATCAGCAAGGCCGCCGTGGAAACTGCTAAGATCGTAATCGCGCAGGTCAACGAAAACATGCCTCGAACCCACGGAGACGGGATTGTTCACGTAAATCAAATTCATTCTTTTGTGGAAGGAAATATGCCCTTACACGAACACAAATCCGCGCCTCTTACGGCGATCGAAATCGCGATCGGAAAAAACGTGGCGTCTCTTGTGGAAGACGGCGCCACTCTTCAGATGGGAATCGGAGCGATTCCGGACGCGGTTCTCACCTGTCTCACTTCTCACAAGGATTTGGGAATCCATACGGAGATGTTTTCGGACGGTGTTATGGATCTCGTACAAAAAGGAATCATCACCGGAATTCATAAGAAAAAACATCCGGGAAAAATCGTTTCCGGTTTTGTGATGGGTACAAAAAAACTCTACGATTTCATCGACGACAATCCTCAAGTTGCGATGCTCGATATCGGTTATATCAACGATCCTCACGTAATCCGAAAAAACCCGAAAGTCACCGCCATCAACTCGGCGGTGGAAGTCGATCTCACTGGACAAGTCTGCGCGGACACGATCGGAACCAGACAATTCTCAGGAGTCGGAGGGCAAATGGATTTTATTCGAGGCGCTTCTCTTTCGGAAGGCGGCAAACCGATCATCGCACTTCCTTCCGCAACCGCAAAGGGAGAATCCAGAATCGTTTCCATTCTTAAACCCGGAGCCGACGTGGTCACAACCAGAGCTCATGTTCACTATATCGTGACCGAATACGGAATCGCAAATTTATATGGGAAGAATCTCAGACAAAGGGCGAAGGCGTTGATCGCGATCGCACATCCCGATCATCGAGAGAGATTGGAAAAAGAAGCGATCGAAAGATTCCAAGTGCTTTGAAAAACAAAACCTTGTAACTCAATTTTATTCTTCTTGTTTGAGAATTTGGACGGAATCGTTTGACAGAGACCGATCCCTTCGTCAGATTGAACTTGAAATCGGAACTCAATGAAATTTGAACGTGACAAAGTCTATGAAGGAATTTTTCTTTCGGACGTTCACTACCTTCTCAACAAGAAGATCAAAGCCCACAAACACAAGGAACTCTTCCAATTTTTAGATCATCTGGAAAAAAAGAACATACGGTTTCGAACGATCTATCTTGTGGGAGATATCATCGAGAACTGGTTCTTCAGCGCATCGCGAAGGCTCCGAAGAAGTAAAAAAAGATTTAACAAACTTTTTGACCGGTTGGACGCGCTTTCAGCGGGCGGCGGAGATAAAATCTATATCGTGGGGAATCACGATTCCACTTCGTATCTGATGAATCTTCCTCCGAAAATCGAAAAGTATCTCAAAGAAAGAGACTGGGAGATCTGCGAAAAAGCCGAAACCGATATCCTAATCGCTTTGCACGGTCACCAAGGTCAATACAACCGATTCACGTGGATCGGCTCCATCTTTTTATTACGTTTTTTGCATATGATTGCGCTTCTTTTGCCGAATCTATTCCGTTTTTCGGAGGCGTTTTATCAAAAACATCTCAACAGACAGGATCCGACTACGACGGAAGAAATTTTAAAATACTACGAACGCCTTTCCAGAATTTCTCACCAGGGTCAAAAAGTGTTGATTTCGGGTCACACACACGACTTTCTCTGCATTCCCAATTTAAAAATCATCAACACGGGAGATTGGGTAAAGAGCAATAGTTTTGTTTTTCAAGACGGAACGAACTTTATCGGCGCTCGGATGAACAAACGTGGAGAATTCTCGAAAGAATTTGTTTACAAGCACAGGGAAGAATCCGCGAGTTAGTAAAAATATTTCTTGCGGAACGCTTTCAAAAGGTGCAGAATTGCCGGATGCAAATTCCGGATTATCACATTCTAATTCAATTTGTTTTGGAAAACCCCTGGTCTTCCTTGTTCTCCTCGATCGGGATTTATACTCTCATCGCACTTCTACACGACATCTTTCAGAGAAGACACGCAATCAAACACAACTTTCCTTTGGTGGGAAGAATCCGATATCTTTTCGAGATGATCGGGCCCGAACTCAGACAATACTGGGTCGCAAACGACAAAGAAGAAATGCCCTTCAGCAGAGCGGAACGTTCTTGGGTTTACGCGACCGCAAAAAAACAAAACAACAACTTCGGATTCGGAACTACCGAACTATTATACGAAGCCGGATATCCGATCATCAAACACAGTACGTTCCCGTTTCCGGAATCCAAAGTAAAACATCTCAAGAACGATTCTTCCATGATCCCTTGTCTCAAGGTCATCGGAGAATTTCACAACCGGAAAAAACCGTTTCGCCCTCCTTCCGTCGTAAATATATCCGCAATGTCTTACGGATCCTTGGGTAAGAATGCGGTTTCGGCTCTGAACAAAGGCGCGATGATGGCCCACTGTTATCAGAACACCGGAGAAGGTGGGATCAGCCCCTATCACAAGTTAGGCGGTGATATCGTCTGGCAGATCGGAACCGGATATTTCGGCACAAGAGACGAAAAAGGAAACTTCTCACTTGATATGTTCGCGCAAAAGATTCAAGAGAATCCTCAAATAAGGATGATCGAGATCAAACTTTCACAAGGCGCCAAACCCGGAAAAGGAGGAATTCTCCCCGGAAAAAAAGTTACCGAACAGATCGCAAAGATCCGTGGAGTTCCCGCGGGACAAGATTGCATTTCGCCTAACGCACATTCCGAGTTCAGTACGGTAAGCGAACTCATAGACTTTATCGAAAGACTTCATTCCGTAAGCGGACTTCCGATCGGGATCAAAAGCGCCATTGGAGAAATCAATTTTTGGAACGAGCTCGCAGAGAGAATGAAAGAAACCAACAAGGGCCCCGACTTTATCACGATCGACGGAGGAGAAGGTGGAACCGGAGCCGCTCCTTTGGCGTTTGCGGATCACGTTTCTCTTCCTTTTAAAGTTGGTTTTGCGAGGGTCTATCAGATCTTTCAAAACGAGAACCTTTCCGAAAGAATGGCTTGGATCGGAAGTGGTAAATTAGGTTTTCCTGATAGAGCGATCGTTGCTTTCGCGATGGGATGCGATCTCATCAACGTCGCGAGAGAAGCGATGATTTCGATCGGTTGTATTCAGGCGCAGAGATGTCACACGGACCACTGCCCCGCAGGCGTTGCCACGCAGAATCGCTGGTTACAAGCCGGTCTCGATATCGAACTCAAAGCCGAAAGAAACGCGAATTATATCAAAGGACTTCGAAAAGAAGTTCTCTCCGTCACTCACGCAGCAGGTTACGAACATCCTCTGCAATTTCGAGGAACCGATATCGAGATCAGCGCCGGTCTCAATATTTTTAAAACCTTGGAGACGATTCTAGGATATCAAAGAGATCACGTTCACTTTACAAAAATGTTGGATTATACCGATCACACGTATTTGGAAGAATATATGAACGGCCTTACCAAAGAGGAACCGTCTTCTCATTGATAGAAGATCGAGAGTTCTTTGAGTCCGAAAAAAAGATCGGATTCGAAGGAGCTTGAACAGAATTCTTTTCGTCTTGCCATCTCGCTTTTGCGGAAAAATCTGTTCGAAAGCGGAGATCCCATGTTTCAGTTTTCTTATTCATTTCAATCCATCCTGACGGAAACGCGGGACATTTTAATCAGACCGATTTCTTTTTTTAAAAACCTTCCGAAAACTCAAGACTCGATTCTCACCATTTACTTTCGTTTTTTGACCTTTCTCGGATTCTTATATATCGGCGCGGTTTTAAGCATGACTCTTTTTACTCCGCTCGATATGCCGAACCCGCCGGTCTCATTCTTATTTTTGGAAATGCCCTTCGCTTATTTTTTGGCGAGTTTTATCGCATTCCCTATTTTAGGTTTTCTTTATATGTTCGTCTCTTGGATCTGCGGAGGAATCACGAACTGGAGTCGAAATTTCCGGGCGAGCACGGCGGTCTTCGGCACATTCTGGCTTGCCATCATTCTACAGAGTTTCGGCGGATTGATCCACGTATATATCGGAATCGGGATCGGCGTGGCCTTTACCGCATACATTCCTTTCTTATTCTACGTCGCATTGACTTCGTATTTGGAAGCCCCAATCCAAAGAACCGCGATTGTACTCGCGGTTTTTACATCGATCCTATTCTACATTCAATATTCAAGAATGGTTTCTTATATCGGAGACTATCAATTGATTGAAAACAGGAACTCACACAAACCTCTTTCCAGAGAAGAGGAAGAACAAGGCGAACAAGAAGCCGCCGAAATCATTCGGAAGGCGATGGAAAAAGCAAGATCGGAAGAAAACCAAACAGAGGAATAGAATGCCAAGAATTCAATTAGAACTCCCCAACAAGTTTGTCTGGTCGGTCGATCTGGACGTTCGAATTTACGACGTCAACTTTGCGGATCATTTGGCGCACGACCGAGTCATTTCCCTTCTTCATGAAGCAAGAGCTCGTTTCTTTTTGGAACACAATTATAACGAACTCAATGTGGAAGGTCTCGGGATTATTATGACGGACATCGCGGTCGTCTACAAGGCCGAGGCGTTTTTTAGGGATAAGATTCGCGTGGAGATAACGGCGGGTGATTTTAATCCGAGAGGATGCGATATCTATTATAGGATGTCTCACGCGGACGGTCCGGCAAACGGAAAGATCATCTGTGAGGCGAAGACGGGAGTTGTTTTTATGGACTATTCCACTCGAAAACTGGGAAATCTTCCGGAAGGATTTCGAAAAATTTTTCAGTAAAACTCAAGATCATCATTCAAATTGAATATTCGATTTTTCGAAACTTGCATTTTAAGAATGAACTGAACGGACGCGTCCGCACCAAAAGGCCTTTGACGATTGTCTCTTAGTCTCAAAGAATGCGCGGCGTTCTTTTGTTATTCCGGGGTATTTGTAGAAGCTCCTACAGATTATTTAACCCTTTCGTTTCGATGATCGCTTCGTATTTGTAAGAGGTCCTACAAATTAGGACGAGGCAGGTCGGTATATTGAGGAACTCCACAGTTTAGTTCTTTTTTTGTAAGAGCTCCTACAACTTAAGAATTTCGGAACAAACTCTGAACTTCTGCTTTCCCGGTCGGCCTTCGCGTTTTTTAAAATATTCTTAAAACGCCTGCCGCGAAACCCGGAAAGGACTGAAAAATTCCGTTTTGCAAAATTCCAATCCTTTGTAAGAGGTCCTACAAAGAAACAACCTAAGAGGGACTCGAATTCTTAGAAATTTTGAATCCTTTCTGTGTATTCCAAAGACGTGTGAGTTCCTACTTTTTAAATTTCGGGGACGGCCCTCCATTCAAAAGAAAAAATCACGGAAAACTCGTTTTCCGAAGGCCAAAGCCACGATTCTACCGACAAACCAAGTCCGACCGAAAATTTCTTGATCCGGACTTAAAGCCCGTAAAATGAGAACATCGGAAAGACTCGATTCTTTTCCAAACTTCCGAAATCAAACCTTCCAAGAAGTAAACATCTTCCCGATCATAAAGACGGAAAGTTTTGTTCCGTTGATCAGCCAAGAAATCGGATTCTTCGTAAAGTTGAATCTCATCGCCGCAAGGATCGCTTCGTAGGAGGTCTTGTTAAACGGATACCACCAAATATTCCGTTTCGAAGGAATGATATCCCAGTTCACGAGTTTCGGTTGTGTCATCTCGTCAAACCCAAGCCCGGAATGAGTTCTCCCCAATCCGGAATCTTTCCAACCGCCCCAAGGAGTTTCGGATTGACCGTGAGTGTAAAGATGATCGTTGATTGTAGTGACACCCGATTCTAATTTTTGTGCGATCCTTTTCCCCAAACCTATGTTTTTCGTCCAGACGGAGGAAGTCAGAGCCATCGTAGAATCGTTTGCGAGTTCGATCGCGTCTTCTATCGTTTTGAATTTCATCACCGGAATGACAGGACCGAAATTTTCTTCCTTCATCAATTCCATATCGTGATTCACGTCGACCATCAGAGTCGCGGGATAGAAAAATCCCTTCGTATTCGCGGAAGGTTGAGACTGTGCGACAATTTTCGCGCCGTGTTTGATCGCGTCGTCTACTTGGTGTTTTACGGTATTCAACTGTTCTTCGGTCGTCATGGAACCCATATCCACGTCGAAGTTTACATCGGCTCCGTGACGGATCGCTTTTGTTTTCGCGGAGAGTAAGTTTACAAATTTATCATATACTTTTTCCTGAACATAAACCCTTTCCACTCCTCCGCAGGATTGACCGGCGTTCTGATAACCGGCCCAAGCCGCACCGTTCGCGGCGCGTTCGAGATCCGCGTCTTCCAAAACGATCATCGGATCCTTACCGCCCAATTCCAAAGACAAGGGAGTTAACGTGTTTACTGCGGCGGCCATCAGAGTTTTGCCCGTAGCAACGGAACCGGTAAAAAAAATCTTATCCACACGATTTTCAAAAAAAGTTTTCGAAACGGCTCCGCCGGAACCTACGATATGATAGAACAATCCTTCGGGAAGATTTCCCGCTCTCACGATCTTTTCGATCGCGTCTCCGACAAGAATCGTGGACTGAGCGACTTTCAAAAGAATCGCGTTCCCCGCCATCAAACCCATCGCGATCTCTCCAAAAGGAATTGAAAGAGGATAATTCCAAGGACTGATGATTCCCACGACGCCGAGAGGAACTCTGTGAAGTTCATTCTTCTTATTAAAAAATAAGAATGTGGACATCGGAAGTTTTTTCGGTTGCAGATGGTGTCTTGCATTCTTCGCATACCAATCCGCCGCGAGAGCAGCGGGAAGAACTTCGGTGGAAAGCGCGTCCATTCTCGACTTTCCGTTGTCCTTGCTTACGATCTCCGCCAATTCTTCCGCGTGTTCTACGATATAATCGCGCATCCTTAGAATGTGTTTTTTACGAACCGCAAATTTAGTGGATGCCCATTGTTTTTGAGCCTCTCTTGCTTTGCGAAAAATTTCAGACATCTTTGTCAGATCTGTGTTCGGAACCTTGCCGATTTCTTCCAGGGTGGCTGGATTCTGCGCCACCTGAAAACCGCTTCCGATATAGTTTCCATTCATTTTAGAGCCCGATTGCTCCATTGTGCCGATAGACATTTTAATTCCCCCAAGTTTCCCTTCTTTCAGTGTTTCTATAGACCATAACGTTTGTTCGATGAGTCTATAGTACAAAGAGAATGGAATTTATAACAAGCGTTTTTGCAACCGGTCCTGGGGGCCTCCCGGGAATCTCCTATACACGAAAAGCCCCCGTAAAAAACTGGCTTATCAGCTAAATCGAGGGTTTTTCTATGAAACGCACTGAACTGGAAAGAAGAGAAAGAGACCTCCGCAAGGCAGAAAAAAAGACACAGCTTCAAGACAAGAGGCTCGCCTCCGGAAAAGGATCTAGCGTGGGTGAATACATCGATGAGTTATCCGCACTCTTTCGATACGATGCAACGGAAATCTTCAACACCGGAGACGACATTGCAATCTTGGAACTCTTAGAAGATATCCAAGCAAACCTCCCGGAAAAGCAATGGGAAAATGTGCTTCGGAAAGCGATCAAAAAAACCGGAGTCCAAGAAAAGGACAAAGCCTACAACGAACTCAAGGAATTGATGAGCGAAGGCGAAGAAGAATCCGAAACCGAGGAAGAAGAAGTCGGGGTTTAAACCCGGCTTTTTTCTTTTCAACCGAACTACAAAATCCTTCCGGAGAAATCTCGCAAATGAATAGATTCTCTTCCCGCTTAACTCCTTTTTCGTAGGAGCTCTTACATCCAAAAAAAAGGTTCGATTCGAAAATTCCAAATCAAGACTTTGAGTTCGATTTTTGGATCGTCTCCATCCGTTCGTCCTTAAGTAACTTTCCAGCCTTTAGATTATAAAATCCGTTTCGATTTTTAAGAAGACAGAATCCTGCTCATCCGAACAATCTGTCCGGAAACTTTTTCGGGAGAATGGAAACGATGGACATCAAAGAAAAACACTACGATCTCATACTGATCGGATCCGGTATCGGCGCGCTGACCGTGGCTTCTTTGATGGCGCAGTTCCGAGACAAAAAAGTTCTCATCCTCGAACAACACTTCAAGGCCGGCGGTTTTACACACGTCTTCAAAAGGGAAGGAAAGTTTCTCTGGGACGTGGGAATCCATTATATCGGAGATATGGATGAGAATTCCATGCTTCGGAAGATCTTCGATCTCATCACAAGAAACGAAATCGAATGGTTTCAGATGCCTCAGATCTTCGAAAAGTTCGTCTACCCTGGAATCACATTTGGAGAAAACAGCGACCCGGAAATATATAAGAAAGATCTAATATCCTTATTCCCCGACGAAACAAAAGCGATCGGACATTATTTCGAAGACGTTCAAAAAGTCGCGAGCTGGCACGGCAGACACATGATGCTCAAGGCTCTTCCTCCATTCTTAGATAAATTCGGACACGCGATCGATCTGATCGGCGCAGATTCCGCGTTGATCACGACCAAAGAATACATGGATAAGAATTTTAAATCTCCCAAACTCAAAGCGATTCTTGTTTCGCAGTGGGGCGACTACGGTCTTCCCCCTTCTCTCAGCGCCTTTGCAATCCACGCACTGATCGTCGCACACTATCTCAAAGGCGGTTATTATCCGATCGGAGGTTCCGGAGTGATCTCACAATCGATCCAAAAGATCATCCAGGAAAAGGGAGGAAGAATTCTTCTTTCCAGAGAAGTACAGGAGATCCTCATTCAAGACGGTAAGGCCGTCGGAGTGAAGGTGAAAAACCGAAAAAAATCCGAGGAGACCAATCAGGAAGTCATCGAAGAATACACTGCGGATGCAATCGTATCCAACGCGGGAGCTTACAACACTTATACGAAGTTGATCCCTTCCCGATATCCAATTCCATTTTTGGAAAAACTCAAAACGTTTACGGATCAATTTCCGTTGACTACGAACGTAACCTTATATCTCGGTCTAAAGGACGACCCTAAAAAAATGGGATTTTTAGGCGAAAACTACTGGATCTATAGTTCCTTTGATCACGATCAAAACTTTAAGGAGGGAATCAATTGGATCGAAGGAAACAACAAGGTTCCGGGCGCTTATCTTTCCTTTCCATCTCTCAAAGACCCTCACGCACACGGACATACGGCCGAGGTCATCGCGTTTAGCGACTATACACCTTTCGCAAAGTGGAAGGACCAACCTTGGAAAGAAAGGGATGAAGACTATAAAAAACTAAAAGAGTCGATCCGAGACCGACTGTTGGATTATCTCGAAGAACGTTTTCCCGGTTTTAAGGCAAACGTAGAATATAGCGAAGTTTCCACACCTCTCACAACTGAACACTTTACACTTCACAAAAGAGGGACCATCTACGGACTTCCTTGTGTTCCCGATCGTTTTCGCGAAAAGGAGGCCCCTTGGTTTTCTCCCGTAACTCCGATAAAAAACTTATTTCTTACGGGAGCCGACGCAGCTTCTCCGGGAATGAGCGGAGCAATGATGGGTGGAATCAGCGCCGTCGCTCATCTCACGGACGGCTTAAAAATGATCCAGATTTTCCGCGAAGCAGGTAAAAAAAGATAACAAACCTTTGAGGGAGGCATTACTCGCGTCACGCAAAAATGCCTCTCTTTTTCTATCGTATTGTAACTAAACAAATTTTGCTTGATCTATCTGCCAGATAGTATCTAACAGATATAGAACTCTTTTTTAGGAGTTTAGTTTTTATAATACAGAGATGAAGTTTTTCAAAAGCTCTCCAAACCACAATTTATTTCCCATCCGATTCCATCTGAACAACTACTCTCCTCCCCGGATGTTTTTTTAAATGGCAAGAATCAATAAAACACGTTATGCGCTCTTGGGCATTCTGGGAGAAGCTCCGATGAATGCCTATGGAATTAAAAAAACTATAGAACAGAGTATCGGTTTTTTTTGGCAGGAAAGTTTCGGACAGATCTACCCGATCCTCAAACAACTCGAGAAAGAGGCTTGTCTCAAATCATCGAAAGAAAAAAAAGAAAGCGGATCCGAAACGACGATCTATAAAATAACACCCAAGGGGAAAAAAGAACTAAAGGAATGGCTCGAAAAACCGGTCGAAAAATCCCCGTATCGAAATGAACTTCTTCTAAAACTTTTTTTCGGAAATCACGTAAAAAAAGAAGTATTGATCAAACATCTTGAGGATACGAAGGAAGAAGTGCTTCGTCTGATGGACATTTACGAAAATATTCGAAAATTCGTAAACGAACTCGAAACTCCGGAAACAAACAGAACGCTGAGTCTGATCACTCTCGATTTTGGAATCACAACCGCAAAAGGATTTTTGGATTGGGCCGAGGAATCCCGTAATAAGATAAAAAATTCCGATTTTTAATGCGAACTCGTTTTTCTACTTCCCAGTCGGATGATTTTCCCTTAGGCTACGAACCATAGCGAAAGGAAGAATCGATCCCTGGACGCTTTGTCAAGTAGAGCCATTATGAACTTTCCCCCTCTGCACGAAACAATGGATCTTACCTGGTCTTCGTTCGCGTTCTACGCCGGGCTTTCCTTTTTCATCTTCACTTTCAATCTTTATATCACTTATAAAAACCTGAGGATACAGGGAAGTAAGGAATTCTTATTAGTTCTTTTGGGATTTTCGATTTACTCTTTCGGAAGTTTTTTCGAAATACTTTCGGGAAACGAAAGATGGATCTTATTCTGGGACGACTTTCAGTTTATAGGAAACGATATCATCGTAATCGCGATTTCACTTTTTATACCCAGGGTTACTTCTCTTACGTTTGTCTATAAATTTCCGCTGGTGATTTTTTTAGTCCTGTTTCCGATCTGTAATGAAATTCTAATATGGTCCGGGTTTCATCCGGAATGGATACGAACCGACGTCCGTTATCTTACCGATTTCCCCTGGAAGGCTCTGACATACGACTACGGACCTTGGATGCGACTTTTTATAGCTTATTATCTTTCGGCCC
This sequence comes from Leptospira ainazelensis, assembly GCF_016918785.1. Lineage (GTDB taxonomy): Bacteria > Spirochaetota > Leptospiria > Leptospirales > Leptospiraceae > Leptospira > Leptospira ainazelensis. The sequence continues at coordinate 22,415 of NZ_JAFFPT010000048.1, forward strand.
AATTCCTAGCCATCGCTATCCTGATTTGGAAGTTCGTAACGCTCAAGGGTTTTCGTAAGGCTCAAATGTTCTTACTTCTCATCGGAATCCTTTTCCCGTTTTTGGGAGAGTTGATGACCGTCGCGGGATTGTTTCCCTTCCTCGATCCACATCTCGACGTATTCCCGATCACGGGCTGCATCGCCGCTTTGATTTGGGCCTATGGATTATTCTACTTTCGGATGATGGATTTGATTCCGGTCGCAAGAGATAGAGTTTTTAACTTAATTCAGGATGGAATCCTTATATTCGATAAGAATAATATAGTTCTCGACTACAACGAGGAAGCTCTAAACCTCTTTCCAAACCGCATCGATACTGTCGGGGTCGCTCTGGGGGAGGTTCATCCCGAATTGGATCAACTGATCCAAAAATTTAAGAAGGAAAAAACCGATTCGATTCCGGATTTACGTCTTTTGGTAAACGGAGAAGCGAGATACTACGAAGTCATTCTCAGAAACTTCTCGGCACAATCCGATCGAAGCGACTTCTGGATTCTTACCCTAAGAAATATCACTGAAAGAAAATTAGGGGAAGAAAGGGCGATCGAAGAGAAAAACTTTCTCAATATGATCCTGGATTCTACCCGAGTTCTTTTTGTCGCGCTCGATAAGGAGGGAAAAATTCTTCGATTCAACAAAGCCTGCGAAAACGCATTCGGATATCGTTCCGAAGAAGTTCGAGGATATCCTTTCTGGGATATTTTTGCGGAAGTCCACAAAAAAGACCAAATCAAAAAGATTTATCTAAGAATGGTTCGAGGAAAGTTTCTTCCCAAAACCCAAGAACAATGGATCGGAAAATACAAAGAAAGGAAACTCATCCAATGGGAAAACAGAGAGATCAAGGATAAAAACGGAAAAACAAATTATATCATTTCCGCCGGAGCCGACCTCACCGACGTGTACAACGCGGAGAATGAAATCGCAAACCTGAGATCGGCGTACGCGGAAATTTCAAAAAAAAACCAGTTGATCGAAGATCAAAAAAAAGAACTCGAAGAAATCATCAACACACTGACAAAAACCCAGGCTCAACTCGTTCAAGCCGCCAAACTCGCCGACCTAGGACAACTCGTCTCCGGGATCGCTCACGAAATCAACAATCCGTTAGGCGCCATTCAAGCGTCCAATCAGAACATTCAACACTATACTAAATCCTTTCGAGAAAAGTCTAAAGACTACTTTCGACTCTTAAACCAAGTCCCGCAAAAAATTCGGGATCAGATTTCTACTCTTATCGAACTTGCAGGCAACCGTTCCGATCTTGTACTCGGTCTGGAAAGACGAAAACGGGTCAAGGAAGTAAGAAGTAATCTTGAAAAGATCGGAATTACCGATCCTTCAAACGATCTCTGCGAGATCGCTATCGAAAGCGGCCTCTACGGAAGAGAAGAGGAATTCTCCGATATTCTAAATCACACTGAAGTGATTCCGATTTTGGAATTGATTACCGATCTTTTAGGTCCGGAAAGAAATTCCCACACGATTCAGACCGCCGTGGAAAGATCGTCCAAAATTCTTTACGCGCTCAAAAGCCTCGCCCATTTCGAAAGCAATAGTATTTTAGAAGAATCTAATATTCGAGAAAACATAGAAATTGTTCTCGCACTCTATCAAAATCTATTCCGTCACGGAGTGGATCTTTCCGTCGAATTTGAAGAACTTCCTCCGGTTCCAATTTACCGGGACGACCTTCTTCATCTCTGGACCAATCTCATCATGAACGCAGTCCAAGCGATGAACTATTCGGGAAAATTGAATATTGTCGGTCTTCGGGAAAACGGCTACGCCGTTATAAAGGTGGAAGATTCGGGACCGGGAATTCCCGATTCTTTGAGAGATAAAATTTTTGATCCTTTTTTTACGACCAAACCGCCGGGAGAAGGAAGCGGCTTAGGACTTGATATCTGTCAAAAGATCGTGGAAAAACACAACGGAAAAATCGGATTCGAATCACAACCGGGAAAGACCGTGTTTACCGTGCGGCTCCCCTATCGACATTCTTAGATTTTTTTGTTAAGCGACATGGAACTATAAAATCCCCTTTCGAGGAAGAAGGCGGATCTCGTCCGGATATACAGCGTCGGGAAGCGTGGAAAGAGTCGCCAACCACTTTCCAAAATCGTCCACGGGAATCATATCGTCCTGATCAAAACCTTCTCTTCCCTTCCAAATGTCAGTATAAACCGCGCCGGGATAAACCGTGATCACTCGGATTCCCTTCGGTTTTAATTCTTCCCGAAGAGCTTTTGCAAAACCGGCGATCGCGTGTCTACTCGCGCAATACGCGGTCGATTCCGGAAATCCCTGATAACCGGCCGTGGAAGAAAGATAACAAAGAAAAGCTCCGGGTTTTAACAAAGGAAGAATTTCCTTTGTTAGTATAAAAAGAGAGTTCAGATTGAGGACAAAATGTGCATTCCATTCTTCTAATGTGATTTTTTCTACGGGTTTAAAAAGACCGCTCCCGAACGTAAAATAAACCCCGGATAAAGTCGAAAATTGTTTCTGCAAAGAGGACACAAACTCGGGAACTTCCGAAGTTCTGGAAAGATTACAATGATAATTCTTTCCGAACTCGAATGGGGACTTCGGTTCTCGGACGACGCCTGTTCTGGAAATTCCGAGCGCGTTCCGGCCGAGCGCATTCAAATTTTCTAATACTGATTTGCCGATGCCCGAACCGGCTCCGGCAACAAGAATGGGCGAAATTTCTTCGGAAAATGACAAGTTCGTCTCCTCTTACGAAAAGGTCGCCGGATATACCGGGAATTCCGTGGAGAAAACTTCGGCCCGATCCCGATCTGCGGAAGTCTGTTCTTGGCGGACCACTTTTGTTTCTCCGGGATAAGACAAACTCTTCCAAGAAACCATATATTTGAGAATAAAGTCTGTAGCTTCAAGGTTTCGATTTGTTTGGATTATATCTTTTCCCCAGACCGTGATCCCGTGTTTTTCGATGATACAAAACGGAACTACGGGTTGATAAACTTTTAGATATTTTTCCAGACAATCGGAAATATCCTGAACATTCGAAAAATTGTATATTACAGGAACATAAACCTTTGGATTCTCATCCCAAATTCCGTATGCCTTGAGAATTTCAATGGAAGGGAGTTCGAGAAGTGCGATCGGATCCGCGTTCGAAGTGTTGGCTCCGATCAGATTGGATTCCAACGTATGAACGTGAAGTCCGCACCCGGCGTTTTCCACAGCCCGATACACCGCTCGATGGATCGAGGTTTCCGCGCTCGGCTTCAACCCCTTTTCGGGTTTTGCGTCCTTGGAATACGCGGGTTTTCCCGATTCTAAATCGACAAAGAGAAAATTACGTTTGTTTAATCGATTTTTGTCGAGTCCGCTTCCGCTGACCCAGAATCCGGATTCTCCCGGAAAACGGACTGAGAGATTACCTGCTGTTCCGGGCATCCATCCGTTTTTGTGATAAGCGGCTCCCAACTCTGAGAGCCGTTCCAATTGTTTTTTGACGGACATATCAGTCCAGAGAATTGGTTTCTTCCACGTAGTTCGGAACCCAACCGCTCATGTCTTGGAAGTAACGAACTGCCTTGATTCTTTTTTGATCGTCGAGATAAAACCAGTGATTGGTATTTCTCGGAACTGAAATAAAATCGTCTTTGACCACACGAACTAAAAATTTTTCACCCTTGAGTGCAAAGCCGAAAACTCCGGACCCGTCCACGATATAACGGACTTCTTCGTCGGTATGATAGTGGACTCGATCGAACTTTGCTAACATTTCGTTCAAACCGGAAACGTTCGGATGAAGAACGATCAGATCTCTTGATTGATATCCTTCTTTTTCTTTTAAGGTCTGAAAACGATCGTCGAGTTTGTTTAAAAGACTTTCTTTTTCCGCGTCCGCCAAAACTTCTTTGTCGGTAAGTTCGGTAGCGTTCGCGGGAACTTTCCAGTGATCGTAATCAATCCCTCTTTCTTTGAGAAAGGATTTTACTTCGTTTGTCTCCTTGATTTCAGGTAGACCGTTTTGTCTTACTATCGTTGCCATAGTAGATACTCCGCAGATGTTATTTGTTGACCCTTTCTACGTAAGTGAGATCTCGCAGGTCTATTTTTACGACGTCGCCCTGCTTAACGAAAATAGGAACGTTGATTTCACCGCCGGTTTCGACCGTGACTCGTTTTTGTGCGGTTCCGGAAGTGTCGCCTTTGAGACCTTCTTCCGCATATGTAACTTCCAAGATGGCGAAGTTCGGTGGAATCACTCCGATCGGCTTTCCTTCATAGAACGTAACTTCCATCGCGGTTTCTTCTTTTAAGAATGGAAGAATGTCTTCGACATATTCTTTAGACACCGGCATTTGCTCGAAGTCGTTCGAATCCATGAAGATAATATCATCCCCTTCGGTGTAACAGATGGTCATATTTCTTTTTTCTAACTCGACACTTTCCAATTTTTCCGCCGCCTTGAAGGTGCGTTCGATGGAACTGTTTCTGGTGAGGTTTTTGAGTTTTGTTCGGATAAAAGCCGAGCCCTTACCCGGGTTTACGAATTCGGTTTTTACCACCGAATAGAGATCCCCTTCCACTTTGAGAACCATACCTTTTTTTACTTCTGTGATACCAAGAGTCATGGATTTTCCTAAGAATAGATTGCGCACCTTCTATTGGTTTTGAAACAGGCCCCCTGTCAAGAAAAAGAAGCCGTACACAACGCGATCCATAGAGAGCGTTGTGGCCAAAAGCCGCGAAGCGATTGCGGTTGGCTCTTAGCGAAGCTAAGAAATAGCGATCCATAGAGAGCGTTGTGGCCAAAAGCCGCGAAGCGATTGCGGTTGGCTCTTAGCGAAGCTAAGAAATAGCGATCCA
>NZ_JAFFPT010000074.1 GCF_016918785.1 Leptospira ainazelensis
ATCCATAGCCTCACCCAGAAGTTGCCTGGAGGATCTTAAGAAAATCTGTCGTAACAACGACGATCCTCTGTGAAAGTCGCGGGGCCCCGCCCAAATTTCGCATAACCTTACCCACAAAGTTCTTTGAATCTTAAGAAGAATCTGTCGGAACTACGACAATCCTCCGTGAAACGAAAGCCCCGCCCTGAAATTTTGGGTGGAGGGGCGGGAGGCGGAAGACTCCCGGACATTTTCCTATATCACAG
>NZ_JAFFPT010000077.1 GCF_016918785.1 Leptospira ainazelensis
CTCTTCGGAGCCACGACAAAAACCGGATCCTTTCGCAAGGAAGGATCCGGGGTGTTAGGTCACGCTACTTTTTCTGTCTTCAAAGTCTCATGAAAGCTCGGTAAGAAATTGCCGAGCTTTTTTATTTTCCGCAGAAGAATTTTAAAAGTCGCACCCGAGATTAGTTTTCTGCTTCACTGAAAGCCAAAACGCTTCGCATTTACGTCCATCTCGTCTCTAACTCAGCGTATCGCTTCTTTTGGCGCTCGACAGATCGATGGAGTGACCACTTCTTTTTTGTTATCAAAGTTAGATGAAAGCACTGCAAACAATGGCGGGATTTTTTTATCTTCAAAATGAGAAAGCAAAATACGGAACAGGGGTTTAACAGTTCATCGCGGTGTGGCTTACATTAGAGTTACTCCGAATCTTTTTTAAAAATGCTTCCTTTTTCGATTTTCAGAAACCGATTCTGAAGTATTTTTGAGAAAATTCAGAATCGATCTGCTTTCCGGACTCGTCTTCCCTTAAGGCCAAAGAAAAACCTGAAAAACAAATCATTTTGAGACGCGCAAAATATATAAATGAATCATTCCTGTCCACTTAGAAAGAACCGGAAAGTAGAGGGATTTTTCATTTGCAAAAAAAGAAAAATCAAAAGAACGAAAAGTCTCCTTCTTTAAATGCGAAAAAGAACCTCGAATCAAAACCACTCTTTTAAAATCCAGCCCTACATTGGTAGAATTTGGGCGAGATCCCTTTATCAGCTTTTTCTAATTCTCTCTTTGTGTTTTTTGATCGCCTGTTCCGCTTCCGTCTCCGAACTGATTCAAAGAGGGGAAAATCAAAAAGTAATCGCTGTTTTGGAAAAAGAGAGCGGCTGGAACAAAAGTAATGAATGCGAACCACCTCTTTCTACTGCGGCCCGATTTGGGAATATGGAGCTTTTAAAAATTCTTCTTTCAAAAGGAGCGGATCCTAATTTCCGAGCCAAGGGTTGCGCTCAAGAATCCGCTTTGATCTTGGAAGGGGTTTTGATCTCCAAAGATCGATTTTTTACCGCGACACATACTCCTCTTTCCCAGGCTGTGAACTCGGAAGTTGCAAAAATCTTAATAGCTGCCGGCGCAAATCCCAATTTCGGAGGATACAGACAAAACGATCCATCGGGAAAAGGCCTTTCCTTTTATCAATCCCCACTTTACGTTGCGATCTTGAATCGTAAATACGACCTTGCAAAGTATCTAATCCAAAGGGGAGCCTCGATCGAAATCTATAATCCGCTCACAGGTGAGAATGAACTCGAACTTTGGTTTACAAGCGTAGGAGTTCGATCCAAAAAAGATCAGGAATTCTTTCAGTTCCTGAAATCAAAAGGTCTAAACAGAATTCCTTCCTCTCCTCTGAAATTATCCGAAGGAGATAACCGAGTCCTTTCCTTCATTCACCTTCCCACACAAAAAGAATCAAAAGTTTCGATCCTAACTCTTCGGGAAAACGGAAGCCTCGAAAACGATCTCATCTATTTTGAACCGGAAAAAAAATACTTTCACAGTTCTGAATTTGTTTGGAAGGATTCCGGAAAGAATCTCTACGATTGGATTTTGCAAAGAAGACTGTATTTAAAACAAAAGTAAAAAACTATTTTTCGTTAGGAAAAACGATCTGTAAAATTTCGATTTCCTTTCTGAGATTCGCATCTTTTCCGATAAGGGCAAAAATCGCGCGAATGAAAATATTTTGATTTTCGGATTTTTCAAAAATCCTGACTTCCGTCCTATCTCCTTTGGCTCGGAGTCGGTATTCCCAGGTTCCTTTCATCCCAAAGCTGGATTCTTTCATAAGAATTTGAATCCTTTCGTTTTCTATCGACTCAGTCATCTCAAATGAAATAGACCCACCCGTATCCGTTTCTTCCTTCCAAACAGGCAACCCCTTCGCATTTTTTCCCTCGCGAAGAATTTTAGTTATTTCCTTTCTATATTTGGGTACACTTTCCAAATCTAAAAGGTGCTGATAAACTTTTGAAATCGGAGCATGGATCGTCGTTATGATTTCACCATCGAACTTTGGATTTGAAAAATAACCCAAAAGTACAAACCCGACTCCGAGAAAAGACAAAATCATGAGAATTCTAAAAGTTAGTTTCATTTTTTTCCTTTGGAAATCTTTTCCAATTTTTTATACAAAATAAATTTGTTTTACTGGGTACTCGTTTTCGTTTCTACATTTTGAAACCATTCCGTCAATACCAACTTTCTCAGAGAATTAAAAACTCTCATTCTTCTAAACTCGTCACTGCGAATCGGCGGTAAAAAATCTATCTAATCAAAGGTCTTTTCTCCAGTGAAAAATCCATTTCTCCAATTGGCTGGAAGAATCCGAATTACCGCTATAAAAACGCGCGTTAGGAATCTTTTGAGTGCATTTTTTTGCTTTTCTTCGCGTTGTTCCGGAGCTTAAACATTTTGAAATTGCGAAATGGGCATTTGATTTTTCCGAGTTTCGAATATTAGATCCTTTGCATTTATCGGATTCTTAGAAAATCTCCAGCCCCTTATTGGAATACCAGTCTATAACTCGAAAGTTTTGCTTTTCTTTTTAATCACTTTCATTAGCGTGAACTTCTTCAAAGGAGAATTCTCATGGGGACTGGATCTCAAACCAAAAAATCTTCGATTCACCAGATTTGGAACGACGGCGCCGTTGTGATCAACCGGATTCGTCTTGGCTTAGTGATCCTTTTTAGCCTTACTCTTATTAGTGTTTCCAAAACGAATCATCCCACTCAAGTGATTGCGCATATTATCGGCACCGGACTTATGGCGAGTTATTGTCTTTTGGAATTTATTCTTCATAGAACCGGTAAAGTGGGAGTTCGTTTTCAAAAGACGTTAGTCCTTTTGGACGTCAATATTCTTACGCTCACGCTCATTGCCGATTGTTCGATCGAACCAGCAGTTTCTTCCGGCATACTTTCGAATATGTTGCTTTTTTTTATTTATTTTTATGTGATGATCTACTCTTCTTTTTTGGGACAGAGGAGTTTTGTCCTTTTGGTCGGAGTTTTCGCCGCACTTGGAATCGCTGCTGCGATTTTTGTCGCATGGAAAGGAGGTATGATTCTTACCGAAAATCCGGAACAGGGAAAAATTCCCGGAAATATGATTTTTTCGGTTCAGATCGTTAAGATCACTTTCGTTTTCACGGCAAGCGTTATCCTCGCACAACTGATGAGTCTCTTTGCAAAACTCACGGACGAAGGTTCCAGACTTTACGAAGATTCCCAAATCATTCTTTCTAAACTCAAAGAAGATCGCCATAAATTGGAGAATTCCGCAGAAAGTTTGGAAAATTCGATTCGTAAATTTGCGGATTTTATCAATAATACGAGTCAGAAAATGGAATCTCAAGCCGCAGCTCTGGAAGAAGTCAACGCCGTTTTGGAGGAACTTTCCTCTTCTTCGTCTAACACGGCTCATTCGATCGAAACACAAAACGTAAGTCTTGTAGAACTCGCGACGGACTCGGAAAAATTGGGAGAAATTCTAAAAAACAGCGCGTCTCTTAACGAAGCGCTTACCGTTTTTGCTAAGGAGAATAAAGTCGATATGGATAACGTTATGATCGCCGCCGAAAAAACGAAATCTTATCTCGTAGATATTACGAATTCTTTTAACCGAGTGGACGAAATCAATCGTATCATGAGCGAGATCGCCGATAAGACAAATCTCTTAGCCCTCAACGCTTCCATAGAAGCAGCTCGCGCCGGAGACGCGGGAAGGGGTTTTGCGGTCGTAGCAAACGAAGTCAGTAAACTGGCGGAATTTACTTCGGCCAATGCAAAGTCGATTTCTGTAATCGTAAATCAATCTCGTAAATTTATCGAAGAGGCGCGAATCGCTTCCACTGAAACGGGGAACATGACCGAAAACCAAAAGATGAAAATTTTAGACACTGTAGAAAGGATCGATAGAATGAACGTTTTTTATCTGGAACAAAAATCGATCATTCAAAAGTTCGTTTCCGAAGTGAATCGAATCAAAACGACATCGGAAGAAATTCTCAGATCCACAAAAGAGCAAATGTTAGGTCAGGGGGAGATGGTTCAAACGATGGGACATCTTGGTATGGAAATCAACGGGATAAACGACGATTCCGGTTTATTGCAGGAAGAAATCATCAAAATCAAAACCCAGGCGTCCGAGCTGAGAGTTTTAAGTATCCAGACCGTAGACTAAACGGGGTTAGTCGGAAGCCGCGAGTTATGGAACTGCAGATTTCTTCGTTAGGAATTCTACTCTAACCTTTTTTACTTCTGTTGGATTTTTACGTTCGATTTTAGAGTAGGGGTTAAGACCGTATATTCCGTTTTTATGTTTAATGAGTTTCCTACTTTATCAGTCACCTTAAATTCAAAACTGTGTTTTCCAGGGTTCAAAACAAGCCCTTCCGCGTAGTTTCTAAATTCGTTTCCGTTCTGCTGAAATTGAATCGACCTAGTTCCCGAAATCAAGTCTTCGCATTGGATTTGTATTTCGGATTGAACGGGCAACAAATTTCCGGAAATCGGCTGTGGACTCACCCTACATATCGGCGGACTTGAATCTAAAATTCCAAAGATTGTTTCTTCGGCTTGGTTTCCTGCAAAGTCTTTTGCGCGAATCTGAATTCCAAAACTTCCGTCTTCTAAACTTTCCGGAATCTGAAACTTATAAGTATTTCTTTCTTGGGAATTGGGATTTACCGGTATTTTCCTTCCGTTTTGTAAAAAGAAAAATTCAGTTTCCGCGACTCCGGAAACAAGATCCACAACTTCCACCTGCAGACTTTGGTCTTTCCGCGTTACGGGAATCGATTCGAGACGAAATCCTTTTCCGATTTCGGCGCGAATCTGCGGTTTTCTAGTATCTTGAACGACTTCCATCAAACGTGTCCTTTCTTTTACTCCCGACGCGGTTTCGGAATAAAATTCAACATCGTTTTTTCCTTCTTGAAGACCCGAAATCGATCCTTGGTATTCTTTCCATTCTCCTTCGTTGACGCGAAAAAAAACTCTCACTCCGTTTCTGCCGACGCTTGGATTGTCTAAAACCAATTTTTCGTTTTGGGTAGGGGATAAGAGAATCGCATTTGTATTTGGGGGAGTTTTTCTTTCCAATCGAACAAAGGGACGGAGAGAATCGATCAGAATGGAGTCGGAAGGTTCCCCCTTAGACGACATTCTTCCAATACCTATCACTCTCACATAACGCTCGTTAGCTTCCTGGTAAAATAGAATCCTCTTTTCCTTAACGTTTAAGGTGCGAAGAATGATCTTAAAATCGGAACTATCGGAGAATTCCACGTCATACGATTGCGCTGCCGGGTCCGATTTCCAAGAAAGTTCGAATTCCTTCTTATCTTGTGCATTCACGTTTCCAATGTGTAAAAAAAGAAGTACGATCCAAAAAATTCTGACAAAACTCATTTATTTTCAAATTCCTTATCAATCTGAATTTTACTTGGAATCGGGAATGGTTCCACGGGGGCTTTTCCCTTTTCAACGTATGTGCCAAAACCCGCTTTTACCTCGACACCTTTTCCGGCGCCCTCCACATTCACAACACCTTCGAAACAACCCACATCCGTTCGTTGGTCTTCCTCGTTCCCTACATAAAATTTCGTTCCCCGAACTCCAACAACCGCCATCGGAGTACTGATTACGAGCTTTGTTGCAGATACGTTCTTTTTACTACTTTTGAGCAACGAAGACCTAACGTTCGCTTGAAGTTGTCCTTTTTCCAGAAAAATTTCGGGGGATCCTTTTTTTGAAACTGAGAAACTGGACTTCTCATAAATTTTAACCTTTGTTTCATTTTCCAAAAACACCAGAGAGGCTCCGGATTTATTTCCCGTTTTCAGACTTTCACCGTCTCTGAGGATTTGATTTTTAGAAACGGAATTCCAATTCGGATTATTCCCATCCTTTCCTTTTTTTGAATATTCAACCGAGCCGAAAAAAATTTCAAGAGACGCAATCGGTTGAGCTTCCGGTTCCACGATCTTTCTCAAATGAGAAGGAACCTTTAAAACCATTCCTTCCTTTATCAGAGAAGGGTTTTGAATCTGATTGTATTTTAAAAATTCTTTCCATTTTCCGGGATCGTTCAGGACTTCCTTTGCGATCTTTGTAAGAGAATCGTTCTTTTTAACCTTATATTCTTCCAAGGTTTTTTCGTCCGGATTGGATGCAGCGCTCTGTGAAAAGAGCGAAAAGGAAATCAAAAGGGAGAAGATACAAAAGAAAAATCCGCCATTTCTTAGAGTCATGAGTTCCGAGTTCCTTTTTTATATGAAAATTTATTTCGTAAATTTGTTGATAATTCTATAATTCAGAAAATAATATCTTGAAAATTTAGACGAGAGTTTTATCTATTTTCAGGTCAATAAGCGGGGGAATTTCAGTGTTTCAAAAATGGTTACAAACGGCGTTCTTTTTAACTCTTATCTTATTAGGATTTCTCGTTCCCGGTAAGGTATCGTCACAAGCAAGCGACGCTGCGGCGGCGATTCAAGAAGCTTGCGGTCGTTTGGTGAACGAGGGACTCTATAAGAGCTGTAAGGCGGCACCGGGATTTTCCGCATCTCAAGGCTACTACAGCCAATCCGCGCAGATCAAGTGTGAATGTATCAATAAAAAAGACAACGGTAAAACGATCGTCACGATCACATTGGGTCAGTACTATTGATATATAAAACTCTCGTTTTAGATATCAAATGAGAGTTTTTTCCAAAAGAATCCTCAATTTGTTTCGCATCTTACAACTAAAACGGTAACAGTTTAGATTTCATGGAATGAAATCATTGGGAATTTTTTTATCCTTTTAGGGAAATCTTCCGAAGGAATTGCGTAGGATGTCTTACAAAATTCGCGTACGGAGAAATATTTGAACACACTCAAATGGGAACCTTTTTAACGGTACAACCTTGCATCCGGGCCAATGCGACATAATATGTATTATCGGAAGTTGCCTGTTGCATCACATAAGAATCTACTCCAAACTGTTTTTGAGAATCACCTAAAAATCTACTCCAAATCTTAAAGAATCAGCATAGTGCATACTTTCCCTTAGATGGTTGAGGTGCGTTATGAAACTGAATCTACGGGAGAGACACATGGTCACGAAGATCTTCAAGGAGAGATACCGTTGGGCTTTCAAGAAAGAAAAAAGTCTGATCCTCGATGAATTCGTAGAAGTTACAGGATACAATCGATCCTATGCAAGAACGGTTTTACGAGGCTCTGGAGAGAAAAAATCTCCTTCAAAGCAACTTAGAAAAAAGAATCCTGTTTATGACGAAGACGTACGGAAAGCCTTGGAATTTATCTGGGAAGTTCTGGATCGAATTTGTTCAAGGAGAATGAAAGCCGCAATTCCGGAAGTCCTAAAACAAATCGAACACCTACAAAACTATCCGCTCAACAAACATCTCAAAACAAGACTTCTATCTATCAGCTCGGCAACCATTGATCGGTTACTCAAACGCATTCGATTCAAATTCAGAGGACGTGGCACTTCCACTACAAGGCAACCTCGGTTTCTCATTGATAAAATCCCGATCAAAACTTTCGGAGAATGGAAAGATACCTCTCCCGGTTTTACCCAAGTCGATCTAATCGCTCATAACGGCGGGAATGTGTACGGAGGTTTTTTCTCAACTCTCTGTGCAACAGACGTTTGCACCGGCTGGACAATTTGTATCTTAGTAAAGAACAAGACCGAATTTCAAATGCTAAAGGCCTTTTCCAGGCTCAGGAAGGCATTCCCATTCCCTTTGCTCGGAATTCATTCAGACAATGGTTCTGAATTTATCAATGATACGATTCTTCGCTTTGCGGCAAAATACCAACTTACTTTCACTCGTGGGCGCCCTTACAAAAAGAATGATAACCCGCACATCGAACAGAAAAACTATTCAGTCGTTCGAAGAAATACTGGCTATCTCAGATTCGATAAACCGGAACACGCAGAATCCTTAAAAGCCCTATATTCGTATCTGAATCTTTACAACAACTTCTTCTTACCCGTGATGATTCTGGTAGAAAAACATCGCATCGGATCCAAAGGCATTCGAAAATACGACAACCCAAAATCCCCTTACACTAGAGTTTTAGAAAAAAAAGAAGTTTCGAAAATCGCAAAGAAGGAATTGACCTCTTTCTATTCCTCCTTAAATATTTTCGAACTCAAAGAAAAAATCAATCAATTGCAAGCACAGATCGTTCGGTCAGCCGCACCGATCAGAAATCCAATCGAAAAAGTTAGAATCAGAAGAAAGAAAGGTATTACCCATACCATCCCGGTCTGGAGAAGAGAAATTAATTCAGAAACCAAAAATCCTTTTATCGAAAGACAAAGAATCGAAGAATTAAGACGAGCAAGTGAAAAAGTCTGGAACAACAGAAAGTAGTTTACGCCTTTCAAATTTGCCCCTATATTTGGAGTAGATTTTATATGATTCCCCTCTGCTCTTTCGAGTCGTTTTTTCTTGATGCAAGTCGGCCTGTTGCATCACATAAGAATCTACTCCAAACTGTTTTTGAAAGGTCTTCTGCTGTGTAATGTTCTTCAAAGAATTTCGAAAGTCCATTCCGAACTCAAACGGTTTTGCTTTTCTATCCTTTAAAGAGCTTCAGCCTCATTCGCGAAAGCTTACTTCATATTCTAAACCAATTCATTTTCAAAAACCTTACAAGATCCGATTTTTTTTAGAGAGAGATTTATAAAGAGAACCTCCAATCCTTAGGATAGAGGTTCTCTTTATATCAACTGCTTAAAAGGATTTGATTAGTTGAATTGAAAAGTCCCCGTTCCAGCATCCACCGTATTTACGATAATCGTATAGGATCCGGGAACATTAAACTGAATTTGTGCCGTGTTTGTAATCGCTGCGGCGCCCACGGTAAAAACGAAATCCGTTCCCGCTGCCGCAAGATTCACCCCTCTGGTGACCGGGCAACCTCCCTTATAAACGGCAACGCCCAGAGTTCCGGAATTTACTTGAAATCTAGCTACGCTACCTGCCACTGCTACAGGAATTTGGATCGCGCTGTATTGTCTATCGATTTGAGTAAACGAAAGCGTATACGGCACTCCGTTTGCAATCGCAGTCATAGAAGCAATCGGCACAAAAGTTCCCGCCGGTGAAAATGAACAAGTATTGTTGTAGCCGCCGGCCGCCAGCAACAAAGCCAAATAAGATGTATTATCATCCTCTTCTTTTGATTTGCACGCAGAAAGAAGTCCGATCAATACGATGCAGACCCCAATTTTTTTAACTATTTTCATTCGATAAGTCTCCGAAGTTTTTTTATACTTGGAGTTTATAAATCAAAAGAGTCAAGCGGATCCCCAACGTTATCTTCTCCTATGTTTGTCAGTTATTCCTTTCTAATTTCAAATAACAATGAATTTTAATAAATTAGTATTTTATAATATTGTTTAATTTCACAAATTGTAGCCGGAAATATCGGAACCGCAATAGAACAAGATCTGAAAAATCGGTTATTAATCGATTTCGGAAACGGTATTATTTAGCAATCAATACCCCGAGGAAGAATTTCTACTATTTTCTCCTTCTAAGAATTCGATGTCTTACTGAGGAACAAAGTCCGACTCCGCATTCGTTCATGTGGATTGGATTGGTTTTTATTCCGATAGGAAGGAATGACATATCCAACTCTTATTCCTTTTCGTCTAACGCAGATTTGACTAAAACCGAAAACACGCGCCTTCGTTTGTCTTGATATTTATCGACACAGCCCGTAACTCTTAACCCTCGGCTCGCTCGGACTGCGGCAAAATAGATCGCCCAGAGCGAAACACATCATTCGAGAGAGAATTCTTTATTCAACCGGAACATAAAAAACAACTGCCAAAAAACCATACTGTTGCAATTAGAAAGTCGCACTAGTAGAAACTCCTACAAAATTTCCGGTTGAGATGGAATTCATTCCAAATCACTTTCCTAGTATCCGCCTCCTCGACCTCCCATGACGCCAAAAACTTTAACGTATCGTTTCCTTACTCCGGCACGCAAAAGCAAGCCCTTGCCGTCGTTAGGACAGATTCTAAGATTCAATTCATTTGTGGTAAGATATGATTCTGAAAATCGATTGGGTTTGGGTGGGAATATTTTCTCGGACTTTCTGTGATTCCGACTTCTCAAAAACTCTTGGAGAATCGCCGGTATCCCTTTCTTTCAGTAGATTAGAATTTTATAATTTACTTTTAATCTTCTTTCGGTGTTTCGGTTCGATAAAAAGGATTTGAATAAAGAAATCCGGAGGGAAATGTCGCTTTCACAAGGACGTATTCGTCTTCTGGTAGAAACATGTATTCGCCGCGCGTCTTTTGAAATTCTTCTTTCAAAATTCGCCCACCTTTCCCGAGAAATTCCAACTTTAGGAATTTTTCAGGGAATTCCACTGAAATTTTCTTATCTTGGATCTTTAAATTTAGGATTCCGGGATCATCCATGTAATCAACGAGTTTGAGTACGGATACGTAATTTCCCCGTTTTAGATTTTTTATTACTTCTTTTCTATCGGTGGAATCGACGTTGAGAAGAATATAACGAGTAAACGCTTCCCCCTCGTTTTGATTGGAAAAAGTGAGTTCGTGAAAAATTCTTTCATACAACGGAAGTTTCATCGCGCGAATCAATTCTCCCGGGAAATAATGAAGATCGTCCCCACTCACGGCTAAAACGGAATACCCTTGATCCAAAAGCCGAATCCACTCGGAAACGGAATCTCCAAACGGCGAAAAAACCTCTACCGCATCTAAATTGCGAAGTTTCTCGACGTCACGATAAGAAATAGAACCTTCCAGAGTTGGATGTGATACGATTACGAAAGATCCTTCCCTTTGCATCCGATCAATGGTCCATTGAAGATTTCCTATGGTAGAATAAACCGGAAAAAAATCGAATACTGCATCATGAGCGCCTAACGCGAGAATATGTTTTCGATTGAAGTCCCTTCCCCATTCATAACCGGGAAAAAACTTTGGATTTCCAGATTCGATTCCGCTCACCTTTAAATAGTCGGTGATCCCGATGAGATCGTATTTTTTTTCGAGATATCGTTCTTGAATCTCTTTCGGATTGCTTCTAAACGGAGAAAAGCCGTCTCGATCGGAATGAAGATGAAAAGCCGTCTTTAACCACCTTTGTTTTGTCTGGGAATAAGGAGAATGAATAAAGGAGCCGTGAAAAGGGACAACCTTTTCCGATCTCAGAGGACTACTCAAAAACCAGGAAACCAAAAGGTGCATAAAAAATAAGAATAAAAGAATTCCGAGGATTCGAAACCAGACCTTTGGATTGATTCTTTTTTTGAAAACCATTTCCATTCCATTTCAAAAGTCTTGCTCAAAATGAAAAAAGTTTTTCGTTTTCCTTTTGTTTTTTACATTCTTCTTTTTTTTTCTCTTTTTCAAAATGTCAGGGATTTGTAATTTTTGAAATGGGAACAGTTCTTCGTCCTTCTAAAAGATTCGGAATTTTATTCTTAGATAAAAAACTAAGTAAGTGTACACTTAATTAATGGATTTACAGAATTTGCCAGGTTATAAATTCTGAACTCTAATGACAGCGCCTGAGATTTCCGTTATCCTGCCAACTTTTAATGAAAAGGAGAATGTTCCGATTCTTCTCCCAAAAATCGGAAAGGCGCTTGAAAAATACAAGTATGAGATCCTACTCGTGGACGACAACAGTCCCGATCGGACCTGGGAAGTCGCTGAGAATCTAAAAAAAGATCACAAAGAACTTTTTGTTCTTCGAAGAATGGAAGGTCGCGGTCTTTCCTCCGCCGTCCTTGCAGGAATGTCCATTGCAAAGGGAAAAGTTTTTGTAGTGATGGACGCCGATCTCCAACACGATGAATCCATTCTTCCCGATTTAGTAAAACCTATTTTGGAGCAAAAATCGGACGTAAGTATCGGGACCAGATACACAGACGGAGGCTCCACTTCAAACTGGTCTTGGATTCGAAAAGGTTTTAGCGTTTCCGCCACGGTTCTTGCAAAACTTTTTTTACCGATTCCGGTTTCGGATCCTATGAGCGGTTTTTTTGCGATCTCGAAAGAGTATTTTGAAAAAACCGCCGAGAATATCAATCCGAGAGGTTTTAAAATTCTATTAGAATTTTTGCATAGATCGAAAGTGAGTCCGAGAATTTCTGAAATTCCCTTTACCTTCCAAAATCGAAAATTCGGTAAGACAAAATTAGACGGTTCCGTGATCCGTAATTATTTAGTCGCGCTTCTGGATCTCCGTTTTGGAAAATGGATCTCCCCTACGTTTTTACTCTATTCCTTGGTCGGCTCCTCCGGCGTTTTCGTAAATCTTTTCGGTCTTTTGATCGGGGAAACTTTTCGGTTTCCGGAAATAACCACTCCGTTTCAGTTTTTAAACCCTCTGCACAGCTCCGTTCTTTTCGGAATTGAAATCTCCATTCTTTCCAATTTTTTCCTCAACAACTATCTTACGTTCTATGAAAAAAGATACGATGGATTCAGAATTATTCAAGGTTTTGTTCTATTTCATTTAGTAAGTCTTCTCGGACTTCTCATTCAAATCAGCGTTTTTCAATTCTTATATCATAGAATCTTTATCCCCGAGTTCAATTCTTCCGGACTTCTGATTAAATTCTTCTCAGATTCGCTTGCTATTTTAGCCGCGATGATTACAAATTACTTCTTAAACTTAAACGTTACTTGGAAAGGTTCCAGGGACGAATCTCGTTTTTGAAGGAATTCTTATGCCTAAAGTTTTGGTTCCATTCGCTGAAGGAATGGAGGAAATGGAAGCCGTCATCATCATCGACGTTCTTCGAAGAGCAAAAATCGAAGTCACAAGCGCATCGCTCAAGGAAGGTGCCGTCACTTCTTCGAGAGGGGTTCGTATCCTTGCCGATACCACTCTAAAAGAAATCGATTTTAAGGATTTCGACATGATCGTTCTACCGGGTGGAAACGGCGGCACAAAGGCCCTTTCCGTCGATCCTAAAATCGAGGAGCTCCTACAAGAAGCTAAGAAGAACGGAAAATGGATCGCCGCGATCTGCGCAGCCCCAAGTATATTAGTACATCAGAATATTCTTTCAAAGAAGGATAGGTTTACCGCCTTTCCGGGAGTTGTTTCCGACGCGCCTGGTTTTACGGGATCAAGACTTGAAATTTCAGGAAAGATCGTCACCAGCGTCGGGCCCGGATCCGCCTTTGAGTTTTCCTTGGAACTAATAAGAATTCTTTGCGACGAGAAAACGATGTTGGATGTAAAGGCAGGGCTTCAATTACCGAAATGAAAAACTTCCTAAAGTCCCATTCCGAAAAATTAAAAAGAATCACTGCGATCACAGGAGCCGGGATTTCAGCCGAAAGCGGGGTTCCAACATTTCGAGGAGCGGATGGACTTTGGAAAAGTTTTCGTGCGGAAGAATTGGCGACCCCGCAGGCGTTTCAAAAAGATCCGGAACTGGTCTGGGAATGGTATCACTGGAGAAGAAGTATCATCGAAAGCAAACATCCGAATGCGGGTCATCGTGCCCTCGCCGAATTGGAAAAAAGTCATCCCGATTTTTTTCTTGTCACTCAAAACGTAGACGGTCTTCATTCCAGCGCAGGTTCAAAGAATCTTGTCGAAATTCACGGAAATATCTTTATCAATCGTTGCAAATCCTGCGGAAACGAAATCAAGACCCTTACGAACGATTCCAAGGAAAAACTTCCGAAATGTAATCTCTGCGGTTCTCTTTTTCGACCGGGAGTTCTCTGGTTTGGGGAATCGTATGAAGAATTCAAACTCGATCTCTCGATTCAAAGGATGCAAAAAACGGATCTTCTTTTGATTGTTGGCACATCCGGCGCGGTAGGTATGCCGGTCTATCTCGCCGAAATAGCAAAAAAGGGCGGCGCCCTTCTTGTAGAGATCAATCCCGAAAAGAGTTCCTTTTCCTCTTCGGTAGATCTTTTTATACCGGGAAAATCGGGGGAAATTCTTCCGATTCTTGTGAGCGCGTTAATCGAGCTCCGTTAAGCCTCTCTGTCTCAAAAACCACGTAGATTTTTCGAGGAAAACAGAGGTAATCGTAAAACACGGTATATTAATTTTTTTGCAACTCGATTCCGGGCATAGAAACATAACCCGGCAAACTTTCAACACGTTGCAACCATTGTCGAATTTTGTCATAAGGTTTTAAATCGATCTTAGCTTCCGGCGCCAAAGCAATATACGGATACATTGCTAGGTCCGCAATCGTAGGTTTTTTATCCACAAGCCAAAAATTCTTTTCCAAGTGAATTTCCAGAAGATGAAGAAGTTGATTCGAAATTGCCGTCGCTTCTTCCAGATTTAACGGTCTCCCAAATTTATAGTGAGAACGTAACGCCGCCGGTCCTCTGGCGACTTCGTTTGCCGCCGTCGAAAGCCATTCCATCACCTTTGCGCTTCCGATCCCGGATATTGGAAACCATTCTTCTTTTCCGTATTCGATCGCAAGATAGACTAGGATCGCCTGGCTATCCCGGATAACAACTTCCTTATCTTTCAAAACGGGTACTTGTCCAAACGGATTCATCGTCAAAAAATTTTCGGATTTCTGTTCTCGTTCCGCGCCGTTTACTATTCGACTCGTATATTCCAAATTCAGCATAGACAATAGCATCCGGACCTTGTGACAGTTTCCGGAAACGGCAAATTCAAAAAGTTCCACTGTTTCTCCTATTTCCTTTTTTTGTATGAAAATATTTCGCGATCTTCATCCGATTCTTACTTCGGTAATCGTGTGAAGATAAAATCCGCGTAGTCGTTAAAACAACTCGGCGACATGTGTCCCGGATCGCTGAAATCGTCGCAATGATAACCAGGATCCTCGTTCATATTCCAAAACGCGGTTCCGGTCGATTGATGCAATCGATCCAATATCGGAATCATAATTTCGTATGGAGTTTTTTCGTCTTTCTCGTTGGTTAAAACCTTTCTCGTCTTATAGAGTTCAAAGTAAGGACGGGAGACGCGCACCCAGATTGTCGCGTAAGGAACTCCCAATCCTTTTGCGATGGAAATCGCGTTTTCCTGATTGGACAACATCTTCGGATTGAACGTAAACGGAGTCAGATATGATTTAAAATCCGTATTCGATCTTTTTTTGAGTAATTCCGGCGACAAGACGATCTTCGGACTCGAATCGGAGGTTGCACTTCCCCTCTGCTTTTTTAGATTCTCCGTAATTTCGTCCCGAAGTTTGGTATAACCCTTTGCCATCAAACCCCCGTCCTTTGCACGGGCTCGAATGACGTTCCAACGAGGTCTATTCTTAAGTGTATGAAACAATTTTTTTCCAATATAACCGGTTAGATCGGAGGACGAATAACGATCCGCGTGACGAAAAACAAACGAAGGGCTGAGTCCGTAAAACAAGACCTCGTCCAAGGTCAAAACGGAAGAAGAATTGAAGATTTCGATCGATTCGTCCATCAAGATAAAATCAGGCTTGATTCCTTCGGATTGAAACCGTTCCAACCAAAAAAGATAATAATCGGGAGATCCACCCGGAACCGAAAAATTAAACAAAATCCAGTTTGGATATTTTTTCTCTATATAATCGTTTCTAAAAAGAAGGGCTCTGGAATTTCCAAAATAAACCAGAACCTTCTTTCGCTCTTTTTCTTTGAGATAACCTTTTAGTTCTTCGAATAAAAATTCTTTATGACGAAAGTTGAGATCGGAAAGTGTGAGAGAATAGTACGGCTCTAAAGTCGTGGAACTGATCATCTTATCGATGCTAAAGGCAATGATAAAGATGACAAAGGGAACGATTAGAAAACGATTTCGCAACATTCAATTTTCCTAAAACTTGTAATAGATAAACGCGCCCGAATCTTCCGAAAACAAAGCGAGCAGAAAAAGTGTAAGAACTCCTACACACGTAAGGAGCCAAGGATCATACTTTCGAAAACGTTTCCAAAAATCGGGAACATACTGAACCCAGTTAAAAAGAACAAGCGCTAAGAATAGATAGAAGAATTTCTCCACATTCTCCATTTGATTGAGAAGAAAAAAAGAATTACCGTCCACAAGTCGCCCCGCTTCTCCGATCCAGGCCGTATTTACCGAACTTGAAATTTCCGACTCGATCGAATTCGGAGCATTTTTAAAAATCCCAAGTACGTGTTGCACCATCGTGGTCGCGTTATTCGCCCGAAACAATACGGCGCTAAAGGAGAATAATAGAAAGACGGTTACGGCTTTTAAAACTTTTAGAACCGCGTTTTTTTCCGGAGTTAATTTCCAACCGAGAGTATTCTCCAGATAACGTTCTCCCGCGAGCAAAACTCCCCAATAAAAACCCCAGGCTATAAAAGTATAATCCGCTCCGTGCCAAAATCCTCCGATCGTCATCGTAAGAATCAGATTGAGATGGGTTCTCCACTGAGCCGCTCTACTGCCGCCTAACGAGAAATAGATGTAATCCCGCAGCCAAAAAGACAACGTTATATGCCATCTCTGCCAGAGTTCCCTTCCGCTTAAGGAAAAGAACGGAGCCTTGAAATTTTCAGGAAGAGAAAACCCGAGCAACGCACCCACTCCCCTCGCCATATCCGTAAGACCCGAAAAATCGCAAAAGACCTGAATCGAATAACCGATTCCAGCGAGTATCAAAGATGTGGAATCGTAAACTTCCGGGTTGGAAAAAATCGGAGAAATTAAACCGGAAGCAGGATCCGCGATCAAAACTTTTTTGACAAGGCCGCTGATCATCAAATAACTTCCGTTATAGATTTTGTCCCGATCGGGTTCCAAATTTTTTAAGTTCGGAAAAAAATCCCCCGTTCTCATGATCGGCCCCGCGATCAAAACCGGAAAAAACAAAACAAAAAGGAAATATCCTTGGATCGAAATGAGTTCGCTTTCCGGATTTCTTCTCGCGTCGACGGCGGCGGCGATCATCTGAAAGCTGTAAAAACTGATCGCAAGCGGAAGAATGATGTGAACGATTCCCTGGATCTCTTGAAAGAATGGATAACCCGTAAGATCCGCAAGAACTCTCGAAAAGAAATAGAAGTATTTAAAAAATCCGAGATTGATACAGTTAAAAAGAACGGCGGCGATCATCCACTTTTTGGAATTCTCGCGATCGAGTTTGATCTTCTTATAAAAAAAGTAATTGAGAAGAATTACGAAAACGAAGTGAAAGAAAAAAATCCAGGAAAACCAGATATAAAAAAAGGCGCTGGAAAGAATCAAAAAATCGGGACGATTCTTCTTGGGAATCAACCAATAGATCGTATAAACAACCGCGAAAAAAATCGCAAAGGTAACGGAGTTGAACAGCACTGTTTATCTGCCCTTCCTAAATAAATTTTTCCAATATTCCAGTTCGTCCGAATTCAGTTTTTTATCTTTGAATTCTTCGCTGTCAGGCTCTGCCTTTTTAGGAACGGCTTCTGCGAGAACCAAAACCGCAAATTCTTCCGAAGAGATCGGACGAGCTCCCCATTTTTTTGCGTGAAAAAAAATCTCTTTGTCCGAACTGACCACTTGCACATCCGAAGGTCGAGCTTGTGTACGAACAAACTCTTTGATCAAGTCGTCCGCCTTTCTTTCTCGACTAAAATATACATGCAGTTTTCCGAACGTTTCCTGATATACTTCGCTAGCGATTTCCTTTTTACCGTCGAAGAAAACGTGAAACGTTAGGTTTTTCTTTTTTTTTGAATACAACTCGATCAATTCCAAAACCGCCGCTCTGGCTTTTTTGAGTTGGTTCTGATACATCAATTCTTCCGTTTCCGGAAACTTATAAATCAGATTGAAACCGTCAATCGCCACTTGTGAATACATGGAATTGTAGTGACCAGAATCCCATTCTCGTAAATACTGTAAACCAACCTTTCCAGGGAGATTATGAGTAAAATGGCTGATTCCGAACGTAATCCGGTCCGGGTCAACAAATTTAACGTCTGGCATTTTTATCTTTGGCTCCGCGCTTTGCCTGGATCCGGGAGAGATCTGTTTTTACTTTCTCTTGCGGCCTTCGACGTTCTTCTTCTTTTGATCTACAATTCTTATAAAGAATTTCTTCCCAAAGAACTCTATGCCTACGTCATCGGTTTTGACTTTTTTGTTCTTGTGATTTGGGGAGTGGAGCTCATCACAAAGTTTCGAAAATCCAAGGATCCCGGAACTTACTTCTCGATGAATTGGTACGAAGTTGTGGGAGTGATTCCATTCTACTTTTTGAGGCCCTTTTTACTTTTGAGAGGAATTAAGATTATCATCGCATTCTACAAGTTAGGTCAATCCGGACAAAATCTAAGCGATATCGTTACGAGAGAAATTACCTTTCGATTTCGGGATGTGATCGTAGATACGATTGCGGACGCCGTCTTTCTGCATTCTTTGGAAAGAGTGGAAGAAGTGATGATCCGTCTCGATTATAGCCAACTCGCCAAACGCGCGTTTGAACTCCACCAAACTCAGTTTAACGCAAAGGTGAACGAATCTCTTCAGTCCAAATTCTTATTGGGAGAATTGTCCCGCATTCCGTTTATGGGAGAAATTTCCAAACGACTCGGAGAGGATATCAGTACGATGATTACGGACGTTCTCGAAAACGAGGTTACGGGCGAGATCATGAAACAAATCACGGAAGCGATTCTCAAGGAAATGGCGAATCACGTAAAAAAACTTCCGATCGAAAGAATCACACGTCCTCTCGAAGTCGAAAGTTCTTTGCAGGAGACACAGACGATTCTTAAAAAAGAGGAAGGTTCTTCGGAGAATTTGACCGAATCGGAATCATGACCGTCTTACCGACAACCGACTTTTGAAATCCTTCGCTCCTTTCAACCCAAAGTTCTTTCGATTTTACAAATCCTCTCGGGGTCCAAAACGCCTTGGAATGCGGAGACAAAAACTCAAAAATCGGATAAATGAGATTTTCGATTTTATTCAAAGGGTTCGATAAAAAACACTTGCGAATCTTTTTCGAACGTTTAAAATTTTTAACCGAGAGGAGTGTTTGATTTATGAAATCCGTAGAAACTTGGTTTGGCGAATACGCCGACAGTCACAGAAATCCAATCAATAAAAATATCCATTGGATCTGCGTTCCCTTGATTTACTTTACCGTCATCGGTCTTCTTTGGTCGATTCCGGTTCCTTCTGTTTTTGCATCCGTTCCCTATTTAAACTTCGCGACCATCGCGTTCGTGTTGGCTTTTGCGTTTTACATTCGACTCTCGCCGGCCCTTGCCTTTGGAATGTTGCTTCTTACTTCGCTTATGATCTATCTGATCGTTCTTTTACAAGCGACCGTTCTTCCGGTAATGATAGGAACTTACGCGTATGGACTTGTCGATCTTTCGATCACAATCTTTGTATTGGCGTGGATCGGACAATTTATCGGCCACAAGATAGAAGGTAAAAAGCCTTCCTTTTTTAAAGACATTCAATTTCTGATGATCGGACCGATCTGGCTCTTAGGTTTCGTTTATCAAAAACTGAAAATCGCATACTGATCGTTTCAGTCGATCTCTTCGGAATCGTTTCCACCCAATCTTCTTGACCGGTGGAAGCGCTTCCATCATCACGTATACGAGTTGTGGATAAAAAATAGATCGAGGGGTTCCAATGCCAAAGATAGTCAATCACGAAAAATACAAAATAGAAATTCTATCCAAGTGTGTGGATATCCTCGCAAGAAGGGGATATTCTGCGGTTTCCATGAGAGAAATTGCAACCGAGTTGGATGTTTCCACCGGAACTCTCTATCACTACTTCGCGACCAAAGAGGATATTTTTAAAGAATTGGTGAAGTTCGTCCTTATGAAGGACATAGAAGAATTACAACTCTACTCAAAGGGCAATCCCGGGCAGACGCTTGAAACCAGAGTCGATTCTCTTTTTCAGATGATCCAATCGAGAGAATCCTATTTTCAAAATCTGCTCTACATCATTTGCGACGTTTCCAGACTCAAAAATCACGAGGAAGAAAAAGTTCTGATCGCCGACGCGATGAAAGAATACGTGAACATCATCACAAAACATCTAGGAGTTACAAATCCGACCTTAAATCGGATTTTGATCAGCGTAATTTTAGGAACCGTGGTTCAAAGAATCGTAGACGGAGAGGCGATCAGCTTAGGCGACACCTCGGAAGTCATCAAAGATTTTATGGCGGTGATTCTTTCCAATTCCTTTACATTCTAAACTCAAAAAATCCGATATCGCTCTAACACTGCCTTTGTTTCTTTTTGAATCCGACTCGGATTCCACTTGAGATTTTTAGCAAGGGAACGAATCAAACGGTTCGTTTCCTTTTCTTCGGGAAGCCCCGGAACTCCGACTCCGGACCTACGGAAGAAAAAATCGGTAGCAAATCGAATGTCTTCCCTTCCCGCGATAAATTTCAATTCGCTTTCAAAGAATTTTTCCCCATTCTGCAAAGTATAAAATTCTTCTTGGGAACCGCTTTTAGAAAGAATGGAATACGACTGGGATCCGTAACGTGCCGCAACGGTTTCAACCAATTCTCCTCTTAACTTTGGAAATTTTCGACTCAAATCGTTTATCAAGGAAGAAAGATCCGAATAGTCTCCGGTCGCAGGAGGAATAATTTCGGTTTCACAGGCTCGATATTCTCCGGGTAAAAATTCCACAATCTTGTTAACCACCGCTTCGCCGACGGCTCGGCTCGTTGTGTATTTACCTCCCATCGCGGTAAAAAATCCGGGGAACCCGGCGTCCTTGTGATCAAAGATCTCGGTCTTTCGGGATGCGTTGTAAGTGGAGGTCTTTTCGCTCGGATCTTCCACCAAAGGTCTCAAACCACCGTAATAAAAATCCACGTCCTGAAGCGTTAGATCCGTATAACCAAAGGAAAAGTTGACTTCGCTTAACAAATCTTCGATATCCTTTTTGGTCACTCGAAATGCGTCCGGATTATCAGGATACTCGGTGTCCGTCGTACCGATGATCGTTTTATTTCTCCAAGGAATGATGAAAATATGGGTTCCGTCTTTTTTTTTGGTAACGATCGTTTTGTCTCCGCAGATCTTTCGTGTGACGACGTGGATCCCCTTGGAACGAACCAAATTTTTATCGGCAGGTACTCCCGCCAGGGATTCGACAAAATCAGCCCAAGGGCCGGCGGCATTGACTACACATTTCGTTCGGAAAGAACTTTCTTTACCGGTTAACTTGTCTTTGGCGACGACTTGATAGGTGGAATCGTTATTGCGCGTTATGGAAATGACTTCCGTATAATTTTTAGCCTCAGCTCCTTTTTCCCTTGCGGAGAAGATAAATTCGGAAGTATGGCGTTCCGGATTGAGATTGAGATAATCGTAGTAAAGATAAGAACCTTTTAGTTTTGCCCTTTCCAGTGTCGGGGATTCCATGATAGTCTGTTCTTTCGATAAAAAGCTGTATTTTGGAATCAAACGGTCTTCCGAAATATTCTGATTACGATCAAAAGACAAGGCGTTGTACATTTCCATTCCGAGTTTCAAAACAATTCTTTCCGCTTGAGAATACACGGGCACAAGAAAACCCATCGTCTGCACGGCGTTTGGCGTGATTCTGGCGAGAGTGGCTCGTTCTCGAAGAGACTCGCGAACTAGACTCAATTCAAAATTTTTTAAATAACGTAAACCGCCGTGGATCAGTTTAGAAGTGGCCTGACTTGTTCCGGACGCGTAGTCGTTTTTTTCCAACAAAATCGATTTCAAACCTCGTAACGTCGCATCCCAAAGAACGTTTGCGCCGGTAATTCCCCCGCCGACAATCAAAAGATCGTATACGGAAGAAGTAGAGCCTTTAGAAACAATTGATTTGGTAGAAGTTGACTTTGTTTTTGTTGCCATAACTAGTATTGATTTTTTTAAAAATGGCGGGGTCAATCGCTTTTAGCCGGATCCCGAAAAATCAAGAATTTTATAAAATGATATTAGAGTGTATAAATCCGAAAACCTGATTGAAAAAATACGAAATGAAGTAACCTTAGGGATACGATGCCCTTGATCCAAACTGTCAAAAAGTATTTCCGACTTTTCTTTGATATTCATGAGGATAGAATCCGTTACGCGAAAGAATACGTGGACGATCTCCACAGACAAGCTCGGCTTCTCCATTATCCAGGATCGATCATCGGAACTTTTGTCTGGTTGGGTTTCGCGTTAGACACCGATCGAAAACTTCATCCTGAATTTCCGGAACTATTCTACTTTCGAATCGGATTGAGTCTGCTCAGCGTCTTCTTTTTGATTTCGATAGCGATTGATCGGTTTGTCGGTACTCGTCTGCGAGGAAAAGGATTGGAATGGGCCTACATCGTATTCGTCTATCTTTTAAACGTAACCGCTTTTTTTACAGGGAGAATTGCAGACGACCCGAATTACGTTTCCGGACTTCAGATCGTTGTGATGTCCATGGTCTTTATGCCCTTTCCAAGGAGGATTTTGATTCTACTCTATTCCTTTTCCATTCTCAGTTTTTTGGCGGCGGTTTTTTTATATCGCCCGAATCTTTCCACCGATCAGGCTTCCTATTCCATGCAGAATCTTGCAATCAGCTACCTCCTCGGTTTTTTCAGCGGTTTTATCGTAGAGCGGTATCGATTTTCCAACTTCGTGAGTCATTTCAAAATTTTGGAAAAAAACCGGGAAATTTCGGAGAACATGGAACAGATCCAAGGATTGAAGGAAAAACAAGACGGGGATTACTTTCTTACCTCTCTCCTTTTGGATCCGTTGATCGCAAAAAAAACCGAGACCGGTGCGGTCCAAATCGATTTCGCCTTAAACCAATATAAAAAATTCCAGTTTAGAGAAAAAGAATACGAATTGGGTGGAGATTATCTCAGCGCTTACGATCTGACTCTTCAAGGAAAAAAATTCAAAGCGTTTATCAACGGCGATGCGATGGGGAAATCGATCCAAGGAGCCGGCGGAGCTTTGGTGTTAGGTGCGGTCTACAATTCGGTAATTATAAGATCTAGAATGGATCCCGATTCCGCAAACCGTTCGCCGGAACGATGGCTGAAGGATTGTTTTACGGATCTTCAAAAAGTTTTCGAAACCTTTGACGGAAGTATGCTCGTATCCGCAGTTCTCGGTCTTGTGGAAGAAGATACCGGAACATTATACTATTTGAATATAGAACATCCGTGGTTGGTTCTCTACCGCGACGGTAAGGCCTCCTTTATCGATCCGGAGACCCATTTTTATAAATTGGGAGTGGGAGGAATCAACGGACAAGTGTTTGTCAAAGTTTTTCAGATGAAATCGGGTGATAAGATTTTCTGCGGTTCCGACGGTAAGGATGATCTTATCCTGGATGCGAACTTCGAAGGAAAGAGAAAGATCAACGAAGACGAAACCGAATTCTTACGAAGAGTGGAAGAAGCCGACGGAGAATTGTCCAAAATCGAGGATCTCCTTTTGACGGTAGGGAGTTTTTCGGACGACTACAGCCTCTTATCGATCCAATTTTTGGGAAATCCTTCGACTCCAATCCAACAGGATCGATTCTCCAGAGCCAAGAAGGCGGCTCTTTCGAAAGATTTTGTAGGAGCTCTTACGGTCTATGAAGAATCAAACGGCAAAAACGATCTTTCCTCCGAAGAGCTCAAATTTTTCGCGAGACTTCTGGATAAAGCCGGAAAAGTCTCCGAAGCTCTTTCCAAAGCGAATCAAGCTCTTACCCAGGATCCGGCGGACCATGAACTTCTCCTCTACACTTCACTCCTTTCCAAAAGAAATTATTCCCAAACAAAGGATGTTTCACTTCTCCAAAAGGCCGAAGAACTCGGAGAACGATTTCGACTTCGATTTCCCGATCACGTTAAGAATCTGATCCATCTCGCTGACGTTTACCGACTCCAAGGAAATCGGAACCGAGCTTCCTTTTTGATCCAAAGAGCCGGGGAACTGGAACCCGAAAACGAGCGAGTCAAAGAACTCAAAGAACTTCTTCATTCTTAAACTACCCAGAATTCTGTTGCGAAATTCGATCGAATCCAGATTCTTGTGCTTCGGACAGTTTTATCCTTCCTTCGGAGAATTAGAAAGAATATGTTTTATACCGAACTCAATGCAAAAATAGATTATTCAAGAGATAACTTGAGATGGAACGCCTGGGGAGCCTATGGCCAAGACTTTTTCAGAGTGGGTC
The DNA here is from genome assembly GCF_016918785.1 of Leptospira ainazelensis. GTDB lineage: Bacteria > Spirochaetota > Leptospiria > Leptospirales > Leptospiraceae > Leptospira > Leptospira ainazelensis. The sequence goes on from NZ_JAFFPT010000077.1 coordinate 24,208, forward strand.
AGATGCAGGAAATTCTTGCATTTCTTTCCGACGAATTCCAGGTCACTGAAATTCGCAAAACTCCTCCCGTAGCTCTGGAAGAAGTTACTCTTCCTAAATCCAATCTCAGTCCCGCTCAAATCCGAGAATTGAGTAAGATCAGCGGGTCCAAACATTTCTCTACCGAGCGCAGAGAGAGAGTTTTTCATTCCGCGGGGAAAAGTTACTACGACGTTCTCCGACTTTCCTTTGACAATCTCAAACACTTTGTGGACGGGGTTATCTATCCCGGCAAAGAATCGGAAATCGCAAAAATTTTAGAATACTGTTCCAAAAATCAAATCACAGTCATTCCGTTTGGCGGAGGCTCTTCCGTTGTGGGAGGTTTGGAAGTTCTAAAAGGAAAAGGACAAAAAGCGGTTCTTTCCTTAGATACTACCCGAATGGATGCGCTCGTTCGTTTGGATAAGGAAAGTCATCTTGCGACATTCCAAGCCGGAGTCTACGGACCCAAATTGGAAAAACTCCTAAACGATCAGGGATTTACTCTCGGACATTTTCCACAGTCTTTTGAATATTCCACACTCGGAGGTTGGATCGCAGCGAGAAGCGCGGGACAACAGTCCAATCGGTACGGGAAAATTGAGGAAATTCTTACCTGTCTAAAAGTAGTAACTCCTTCGGGAATTGTGGAAACTCTGAGAGACCCGGCCTCTTCCACCGGACCGAATCTGAACCAAATTTTTGCGGGAAGCGAGGGGCTTCTCGGTATTATCACCGAAGTCACGATTAAGGTTCATAAACTTCCGGAGACAAGAAAGTATTTTGGAATCGTATTTCCGAATTTTTCCGCGGGTTTGAACTTTATCAAGGAAGTAAATCACAGGGAAATCCCTACTTCTATGATTCGACTTTCTGATACAAACGAAACTCGTTTGTATCAGACGTTAGGCACTCTTGGTAAAAAAAACACCCCGGGCCGTTGGTTGAAAAACAAGATCCAAAACGCGGTCCTAAGTTTTAAATCGATCGGAGAGGATAAATGTGTGATTCTTCTCGGAATGGACGGCACCAAAGAGGACGTTTCTCAAAATTTTTCTAAAATCAAAAAGTTCATCCCTATGTTCGGCGGGCTGTATGCGGGAACTCATCTTGGGGAACAATGGATTCATTCCAGATACAATATGCCCTTCCTACGGAATCACGTGATGGAAAACGGAATCGGTGTGGATACGATGGAAACCTCCACGACCTACGATCGTGTTCTTCATCTTCATAAGGAAGGTGTCGCCGCTCTGGAAAAATCGATTCCGGGTTCTATCGCGATGTGTCATATCTCCCACAGCTATCACGAAGGTGCCTGTTTGTATTACACGATCATTTTTCCGATGGACTCAAAAAAACCGGAGGACCAATGGTTTAGAATGAAACGAACCGTTTCGGATTGTTTTATCCAAAACGGCGCTCCGATTTCCCACCACCACGGAGTCGGCTTTGATCACAAGTCTTGGTATGAAAAATCAACTTCCAAACCTGCACTCTTGGGTTTGAAAGCGTTTAAGAAAGAAATCGATAAAAAAGAGATTTTGAATCCTGGAAAAGTTTTCTACTAAGAATAAGAATCGTTTCACAAAAAAGGCACTGAATCATAAAAAAAATGTCGGAACAACGACGCTTCTCCGTGAAAGCCGCGCGCCCCGCCCAAATTTCGGGTGGTGGAGGCGGGTCCGTGGGAAAACTCCCGGTGACTTTGCTCTATCAGAAAATTAACCTTTTTGCAAGTAGATTCTTTCTTCAAATCTGTAGGAGCTCCTACAGATTCTCCGCGACAACTCAATGCGCCGCTCTCTACGGATCGCGACACAGGGAAAAATCAACTTGTCCACAAGAACAAAAACCTTTCTCAGACTGTAGAACCTCCTACAATATTTGAATTTTCCGAAAGATTCCGATTCTTGCTTTGTACAAATTAAAGCCGGCGATTT
>NZ_JAFFPT010000037.1 GCF_016918785.1 Leptospira ainazelensis
GAAGGATCCCCGTAAGATTTTTTTGTAGGAGTTCCTACAAAAGCTCTGAGAGAGAATATTCCTTGCAAAGTTTTAATTCTGTGATATAGGAAAATCTCCGGGAGTCTTCCGCCTCCCGCCCCTCCACCCGAAAATCGGGTGGGGCGCGCGGCTTTCACGGAGGATTGTCGTTGTTACGACAAATTCTTTGAAAGATTCAATCCGCCTTTAGTTAAGGTTATAGGAGAAATCCGAGAGACCGTTCATTAAAACAAAAGCCCCTTTTGAAAAGGTGAAAAATGGATCGTAGGATCTCCCGCAATCCCGCGTTTAAAAATCATTTTCCGCCGTAAAATCCGTCGAGAGCCTCTCTGGTCCCGAAACGAATTTCGTAGTCGGCCACTTTCTTTTTCGAGAGAGAAGGATTGGAATCCTTTTCCGAAAACATGTGATTCCAAGTGTTCACAAAAAGAATCGGTCGTTTTCCTTCCAAGGTCACCGGTCCGGGTTTGAGAATAGAATCAAAATGTTCAACGGGATCGGAATTGAAAACCTGATCGCCGCCGTAGACATTTTTCAGATGGATCGCGTTCCATTCTCCCGATTGAGAAAGTTGAATCCGAAGACTTTCGATGTCCTTGGATCTTCCGTATCGAAACTTTCTATAGATTCTATAAATAAAATCTTTCCAAGGGGAAGGATGTCTTTCGTCTCGAAACACAAGACTCAGTTCGATTCTTTTTCCGGATTGGGTTTCTCTCGCAGAACAATAAACTACTTCCAGAGGATTTCCATCGGCGATATCGTTCTCGGGTTGGACGAAGATCGGGAGTTCCTCGGATCGGCATTCGGGTTTCCCCGCGAAGTTGGGAAGTTCGTTTTTTCCAATGCTACAACTGGAAATCCAGAAAAGCGAGAAGGCGAAGATAAGAATTTTGTGAAAGGACATAGATTCGTGTTTTAGTCCGGGCTTCGTTTTGGTCAAATCGTAAACTCCCGGTTTTGAATCGCTTTTGGGAGCGGCCGAAGAATTTTCCGATATTTCTTCTGCAGAATGGAAGATTCATTCTTTGAAAAAATGGATGAAGTATCCAAAGGCCGGAGGAGATTGGTGGAGATGTTACCCGAATTCAAAGCAGATCAACCCGAACTTACAAAAAACGTCATCCTTCAAAAAATCAAAACGATCCGAGAGGAACTTCCGAAACTTCTCGAAAAAAAAGAAAGAACCTATGATTCCGTCATCCGTCCTTTGAACGATCTCGTCCAGGGAATGCAGATCGAATTCACGGTTCTTTCGCATCTCAACAGCGTCAAAAATTCGAAAGAGATCCAGGCTCTTTATACGGAAGTGCTTCCGGAAATCACCGCTTTTTATTCCGATCTAGGACAAAACGAGGATCTCAACAGGGTATATCAGGAAATTCTAATTAAAGAAGAATCCAGTTTGAGCGTTCCGCAAAAAAAAGTCTTAAAGGACGCGATCATCCAATTCAAGTTAAGCGGGATCGGACTTCCGGAAAAAACCAAAAAAAGAATCCAAGAAATTTCCATCCAACTGAGCGATCTCGACAATCAATTCTCGCAGAATCTTCTGGATGCGACCAACTCCTACGAACTGATCCTGGATAAAAAAGAGGACGTGGAAGGTATTCCGGAATCCGATCTGAATACGGCCAAAACTGAAGACGGGAAATTCAGATTTACGCTCCAGATGCCGAGTTACATCGCTTATATGACCCACGGCCCAAATCGTTCCATTCGAGAAACATTATATAAGGCTTATACTACCAGAGCTCCGCAGAATGGGAAACTCATCGAATCGATTCTCGCGCTCCGGGACGAACTCGCAAAACTTATAGGCTATCCGAACTTCGTGGAACTTTCCCTCGCGACGAAAGTTGCCGATTCCGGAGAAACCGTTCTCAAGTTTTTGAAAGACCTCGCAGCAGAAGCCAAACCGATCGCACAAAAAGAATTTTCCGATCTCGCCGAGTTCGCCAAAACATTGGGAATTTCTTCTCTCGAAGCGTATGACACCGCTTATGCGAGTGAAAAACTCATGAAATCAAGATTCGACTTCGACGAGGAACAAACCCGTCCTTTTTTCGAAAAGGAAAAAGTGGTTTCGGGAACATTCCAATTCCTGCAACAACTCTTGGGTCTTGAATTTAAAAAGACATCGGCAAAAATCTGGGAAGAAAAGGTGCAGGTTTTCGACCTCTATACAAACGGAATTCTTCTTTCCCGTTTGTACCTGGATCTCGAGGCTAGAAAGGACAAACAAGGCGGAGCCTGGATGCACAACTGGTATTCCAGAAATCGTATCTCCGGAGAAGAAATTCTTCCGACCGCCTTTGTGGTCTGCAATTTTCCGGTTTCCACACCCGATTCTCCTTCGCTTTTGAAACACAACGACGTGGTCACTTTTTTTCACGAGATAGGCCATGCCTTACACCATCTCTGTACGAAGATCGAAGAACCTCCGGTCAGCGGGATCAACGGAGTGGAATGGGACGCCGTGGAATTTCCTTCCCAGTTTCTGGAAAATTTTGCGACCGAGTCCGGAGTTCTAAAGATATTCGGAAAACATCATATTACCGGGGAAACGATCCCGGATTCTATGATCGCGAAGTTGAAAGAAACAAAAAACTTTCTTTCGGCGATGGGAATCGTGAGACAACTCGAATTCTCCCTTTTCGACATTCTCATCCATCAAAAGAGTCATTCCGAAGAGGATGTTCACCGGATTCTTCAAGAAGTAAGAAAAGAAGTGAGCGTTGTGATTCCTCCTTCTTACAATCGTTTTCAAAACGGATTCTCCCATATCTTTTCAGGGGGTTACGCGGCGGGTTACTACAGTTACAAATGGGCGGAGGTTATGAGCGCGGACGCCTTTTTCGCGTTTGTCGATAAGGGAGTTTTTGATCCGGAGTTGAGCGGCGCTTACTTTAAAGAAATTTTGGAGAAGGGGGGAAGCGAAAACGCGATGATTCTTTTTAAAAGATTTTTAGGAAGAGAACCCAAGGTAAGTTCCCTTCTCAAACTCTACGGTCTCAAGGCGGCTTAAAGAAGAATTAGGAAAGACTCTTTCGAAAGTTGAGCAACAAGGATTCTTTTCCCGCTAAGAGAACTTCCACCTGATCCTGATCGATATTGTAGACTACGTTGCTTCGGAGAGCGTCTTTGAACTCGTTCTGGTTGATCTGTTTTTGATCGTAACTTTCTTTTAGAAAATTATACCAGCCGGCCAAGAGAACTTTGAGATGTGGAAGTTCCCGGATCGGGATAGAAATTACTTTTTCGGGTTCCATAAAGACCAGAGCAGGCTAATTCCCGCAACAAGGGAGTCAAATCAATTTTAGAAGAAGAAAATAAGAATTTCCTTTGGTTCTTATTCCACTTTGACTTTTGCCCTTGCGATGATCTTTCGAAGCCTTTCTTTTTCCTTCTCCACGATCGCCGGACCTTCCTTTGTTTTCATAAACTCGACGTATTCTTTCCAACCTTGGAGGGAATCCAAGGGATGATTGTTTGGATAAAATTTTCTGAGTTCTTCGTCGATCACCGTTAGGTTGGCGAACGCGGAACAATCCGCCATCGTAAATGTTTCTCCGGCGATATAAGGAGAAAAATTGACGACTCTCTGAAGCGCCTTAACTCCTTTTGTCAGTGTCGAATGAACTTCGTCTATGAGTGTTTGCCCGACTTCTTTTCCTCTCGATGAGGAGATATAGACCCTTCTTGCGGGGATATCCAAATATGTTTCTATGATAGTCGTGATCTCTCTCACACGCGCTGCTTCCCAAGGATCGTTCGGTAAGAGTTTTGGTTCTTGCGGATAGACCGTATCTAAAAATTCTAAAATGGCCCCGGATTCGAAAATGAACTTTCCGTCCACTTCTAAGACGGGAATTTTTCCCATCGGGCTGATCCTTAAAAAGGTTTCTTCCTGTGACGGGGCGACTCGGATCTGTTCGTATTCCAATCCCTTTTCCAAAATTCCCAGTTTTACCTTGTTTACATAATTGCTGATGCTGGCGCCGTGAAGTTTGATCATAAGAGAGGAACGTAATCTTTCCTCATCGAGAGGAAAAGTGTTTTTTATCGAAGTCTGTCTGTGATCCGATGGGAATCGCATACAACGGTTATACGAATTGAAGGGCTTCAGACCTTCTTTTTTTATCTGAGGTTTCGAATTACAGTGATTTTTCTAAAAAAAAAGTATTCAAATTCGAAAATCATGTCCTACTTAGAAAAAAATTGAATTGAAGGATTGTATGAAATTAAAAACCGCATGCCAAATTCTGATTCTAATCCTCGTTGCAATGACATTCTTACCGAATTGCCATCGTTTTAGGATCGGAAAACAGTACAAACCGCAGCCAGTCGTAAAGCTCGATGGAAAAGTAGCTCTGATCCACGAAAATCATATTGCAAAACGATTCGGCTTTGTCGATGAAAAGGTGTTTTTGAGTAAGTTTGAAGACGAACTCAAGGACGCGAAAGGTTTAGAAATTATTCCCTTTCGTGAAAGCCGTAAAAGAATTCTAGACGCAAAACTGGATTCCGAACTTCAAAAAATAAATCTGCATGATCCCGTATCACTGAAAGCTAATCCGGTCCTTCTTTCCAAGTTAGGCCAAGCTCTCGGTACTGAAAACGTGGTTGTCGTCTATTCCGACGAAGACGCATTTCCTTTGAACGATTCCCTTTTTATGTTTTCCGGCGCCTTTTATTATTCTTCCAGAACCGGGATCGGCAGAGGACTTTTTCACGTCGCAACCTTGATTCAATTAAAATCTTCCGAACTACTTTTTCAAGAATTCGTTTCGTCAGAGGAGGCTCCGATCGGCGGACCCGGAAGAGGAAAAAATTTAGCTTCGATTCTTGTGGACGGACTTTTGAGCGCCAAGGAGGCAAATTAATATGCGACCGATTCTGATTTTAAGTTTTCTTGCGATCCTCAACACTGCTTGTATTCATTTTCCGTATCGTGCGAGAGTTTATGCCTCCGCTCCTTCTCCTAAAATGAACGAATTAAAATCAAAAAAATGGGCGATTCTTCCCACTCTAAACGTTTATCCTACGGCTGCGGTTGGAAACGAGATCGACGCCCGTCTGGATCTTTTTAAATCGACAAGATCGAGTTATGTGCAGGTTACTCCTGCGGATATAAAAAAGTCCCTTTCCGATGTTTCGTTTACGAAATCCCTTTCTAAAATTTACACATCCGTTTGGGAAAAGGAAAAAGCGGATCGAGTCGTTTTGACTTCCGGAAAAGAACTTCTACAAGCCCAATTGGTAAAGTCTATGAGTGATTCGAAAGGCGCGCCTGCAGCCAATGCGGCTCAGACAATCGAAGCCGACGATGATTTTCACGTTACCGATCTAAAAGGTTTGGAAGGAGATTTCAAAAGTCTCAAACTCAAACAAGACTACGCGATTCTTCCGGTTCTTCTGGACTATAGACCTCTTGTGTCCACCACGGATGTTTTTTTCGTGATCATTCCTTTTTATATCGGAAAGACCGTTCTTGAGAATTATACGATGACTTATTTTGTCGTGGATTTAAAAACCGGTAAAAACGTTCGTACGATCCGGACCGTTTTGGGAGCCGGTGGTGTGGAAGATTCAAACGAGCAGATCGACGCGATGCTTGCTCAAGTTTTGGAGAATTAAGATGAAAAAAAATTATATAGTAAGCGTAGTTTTAGGTTGTTTTGCTCTGATCGCGGTAAACTGCATTTCCTTTGCTCATTATAAGGCAAGTTATATGGCGGAAGGAAAGGACATCAAAGGATCCAAAATTCTTATGATCGTACCGGGTTTTAGCGATCACCTTTCCGAAGAAGTTTACTTTACTCCGTTTTTGGAAAACCAAAGAAAAAACGCTCTCACCAAACAAAAGAAAGGTGGAATCGTGGAAGTGATGGTGGACCCGCGAAAACAATTCCAGGACGGTCCGGCGAGAAGAAGTTTTAAGATGTTTTTAGACGGAGCCTTGTATTCTTCTTTGAAAAACGCTCTTTCTACGGCAAATCCTTCCGTTCAGTTTTTGGAAGAGAAAGACGAAAAACGTTTAGCTCCCGAGTTGAAAAAAACTTTTAAAAACCCGTTTGTTCCCATCAGCACGGCTCTGAGAGACGAGTTAAAAAAGAAAAACATACAGTATGTTTTGGTTCCGTACGCCTATAGCAGTCCCGGAAACGAAATCTTTTCCATGTCGGTCTCGGTACAACAAAACAACGATAACAATAGCGGCGGTGGCGGTACTCAGACTCAAACCAAGAGTACCAGCACTCTGGAAGGCGGCGCGATCGTAGGGATTCGTCTTCAGTTGATCGAAGTTGAAACCGGGGAAAGTGAAAAAATTTCCAATATCTACATTCCTTGGAATAATATCGACGCCACAAAACCGAAGTTCGACGAAGGAATTTTAATTTTGGTTCGGGGAATTTTTCCTCCGGAATCCTAAAAAACAAATCCGTTTTTAAAGGATGTATTGTGAAACCTCCTGCGAGTTTTTCTCACGGGAGGTTTTTCTTTTTCTCTCTTCCGTAGAATCGTTCAAAAAAGTCTTTCTCTCTTTTTTCCTTGGTCTAATTTCGACCTTCAAAAGGAATTCTTAAAAATGGCAAAAACTGCAGTTATCACCGGCGGGACCGTAGGAATCGGTTATGAATTGAGCAAACTGATCGCGGCGGACGGATACAATCTGATTCTTGTGGCAAGAAACGAAAAAACATTAAGAGCCGTAAAAAAAGAAATCGAAGGCGAGTATAAAGTAAAAGTAGAAACTCTTTCCCTGGATCTCGCTGATCCGAAATCTCCGAAGAAAATTTTTGATTTTGCAAAAAAATCGAAAGCCACTGTGGAAGTTTTGGTGAACAACGCGGGTTTCGGAACGAGCGGAAGATTCGATCGTATGGATCTTAAAAAAGAACTCGCGATGATACAGGTTAACGTTACGGCTCTCGCGGAACTCACACATCTTTTTCTCAAAGGAATGGTGGAAAGAAAGACCGGAAAAATTCTCAACGTGGCGTCGACCGCCGCCTTTCAACCGGGTCCGAACATGGCGAATTATTATGCGACCAAGGCCTACGTACTTTCTCTTTCGGAAGGAATCTACGAGGACGTTCGTAAGGACGGAGTTACGGTTACAACTCTTTGTCCGGGACCGACTAAAACCGAATTTTTTGAAAGAGCGGAAATCACAAAGTCGAGATTACTCAATAACCCGATGGCTCCGATCATGAGCGCGAAGGACGTGGCGGAAATCGGTTACAACGCTCTCAAAAAAGGAAAGCCTGTCGTAGTCGCGGGATTTTTAAATAAAATTTTGGCGCAAAGCGTTAGAATCACTCCTCGATTTATCATTCGTAAGATCGCAAAGACCTTAAATCAAAACGGATAAAAAAATGCAAGGATCCATCATCGATTTAGCGGTTCCTTTTTTTCTCGTTCTGATCGGAATCGAGGTCTTCTATTCGTATTTCTCCGGTAAAAAAGTCTATCGTTGGAACGATACCGTTGCGGATCTGAGCACGGGAATTCTGTTTTCTCTAACCGGAATTCTGGTCACGATCGTTTCCCTTTGGATGTATGAGAAGTTTAGAATATTCTTTTCTTTGCAAGCATTGTTCGGAATTCCGGAAATTCCTCTTGGAAATCCGTTCGGTTTTGAAAACGGAAATTTTCGGTTGTATTTAGCGAATCTCGGGGGCTGGGTTTTTGTTTTTATCGCGGTCGATTTTGTCTATTATTGGTTTCACCGGGCGACACACGAGATCAACTTTCTTTGGGCTTGTCACGTTACTCATCATTCGAGCGAGGAATTTAACCTTTCCGTGGCGCTGAGACAATCCAGTTTTCAGAGAATTTTCGAATACATATTCAATCTATCGATTGCATTTTGCGGAGTTCCGTGGCAGGCGTTTCTTCTGGTTCACGGAATTCTAAAAATCTATCAGTTCTGGGTTCATACTCGTTTGATCGGGAAGCTCGGATTTTTAGAGGAAATTCTTGTGACTCCGGCGCATCACAGGGTGCACCACGGAAGGGATCCGAAATATATCGATAAAAATCACGGCGGAATTTTGATTTTTTGGGATAGAATTTTCGGCTCCTTTGCAAGAGAGGAAGAGGAGCCGGTTTACGGACTTACAAAACCTGTGACTACCTTTGATCCGATTTATACAAATCTTCACGTTTACGAAGAGATGGGAGAATTGATAGGAAAAACAAAAAGTTGGAAGGATCGAATTCTTATTCTTCTAAAACCCCCGGGTTGGCGTCCCGCGAGTCTTGGCCCTTCCATGGTTGCCGCGGAAGTCGATCGGAAACGTTATACGAAATATGATCCGCTCGTTTCCAAAGGAAGGACGATCGCAGGTGTGGTTGAATTTTTTGTTTGGACGATTTTTTCCCTTTTGGCTTTGCGCTTTTTTAAATCGGGAAATGTTGCGCTTTGGAAACTTTTTCCCGTTATCGTTTATTTGATCTACGGCTTTCATCATACTTCTCGGGTTTTGGACGGAACCGTGTTCAAGAAAACGTCTTTTGGAATCCTCGCCGCAGGTTTGATGATTCTTTCCTGGATTCTTTTTTTCCTTTGAACCGGGATTGAAAGTAGAATCCATTCTGAAAGGATGACCTGGGAGCAAAGGTCGGAATATGTTTCAGCGAAAAATTCAATTCTTTGCAACCGTTCTTTTTTTGAGCCTGGTCTCCTTTCCCTTGTTTGGGATCGACCTAGTTCAGCTCGAGGACTCGTCGGTCGGTAAGGAAGAATCTCTCGAATTTTTTGCGGATGAAAACGGCGTTTTGAGTTTTTCACAGATTCGAAGTCTGGCAGAAAAAGGAAAGTTTTCGGTTTCCAATTCGGGTTTTTTGGGATATTCAAAGGCTTCGATTTGGGTTCGAGTTCGAGTGGAGAATTCTTCCAAAATTCCGATTCGATGGATTGTGGAATATCAGTTTCCCAACGTCGATCTTATCGAATACTACGACGAAAAAAAAGGAGAAACTCCGTTTTACCGCGCCGGAGATTCGATTCCTTTCGCGGTGAGACCCGTTCAAAATAGAACTCCTGCGTTTCCTTCCGTCGGACTTCCGAATTCTAAAAAAGATATCTTTTTAAAAATTCAATCTACTTCTCGGATTCAAATCGCGTTTCGATACTATAGCGCTTTGGGATATTATAATAAAGTAATTTATGAACAGCTTTTATTCGGTCTTTTTTTCGGTTCAATGTTGATTCTTGTTTTTTATAATCTTCTTCTTTTTGTTTATACCAAGGAGAAGAATTATTTTTTCTTTTCGATTTATATTTTAGGTTTTTCTTTTTTTCAGTTTGTTTTGGAAGGTTTCGGATTTCAAGTCCTTTGGCCGAACGCGGTGGTTTGGACCGGTCCGAGTGTTCCATTCTTCTTTTTGATTTGTCTTTCTTTGATGTGTTTGTTTGTAAATATATATTTGGATTTAAAAAACCGCGCCAAAAATTCGTATCGTTTTTTTAAATCCTCTCAGATTCTCTTTTTGGTCCTTGCAACGATTTCTCTGTGGATTCCTCCGAAATTCAGCATTTTTTTCGGTTTGTTTTTATCTTGTATTTGCGTAATTCTTCTTTTTATAAACGGCGTTCGGAGCATTTTTTGGAATCAAGGCAGCGCCTTTTATTTTCTTTTTGCATGGGCGGTTTTGGGCGGAGGCGCGATTCTTTTTTTGTTTCTACAAAGCGGTTGGATTCCAAATTGGGGTTTTCGTTTTTGGATCGTAGAATTGGTTTCGATTCTCCATGTAGTTTTAATGGGGTTGGGGCTTGCGGATCGTGTTAAGGTCTTGTCTCGGGTTCTTTCTTCTAAAATTGACGAACTCGAATCCACAAAACTCGTTGCTGAACATTCCGAAAAAAGATTTAGAAATCTTTTTGAGGAATCGGAAGAGTTTTTGTTTACGATGGACACGGATGGAAGAATCCGAAGCGCGAATAAATCCCTGGGCCGTCTTTTAGGTTTTGATCCTGAAGAAGTGATCGGTTGGAATTTTCTGGATTTGATTTATGTTCAGAGCGGTGTGGAAACTTCTTTTCCTAAAATTCTCGCTCAGGAAAAGATCGACGAACTTTTACGCCGCGGAAAAAGTTCAGAGTTCACGGTTGAGTTTCGGCAGAAATACGTTTTAGAACCGAGACAAATCCGCGTCCGTCTTCAGCTTTTGGATTTAGGTGAAAAAAAAGGAATATTAGGAAAAGCTTATGAGCTAAACGAGGATATTCTTTCCAAGTTTATCGTCAGCGAATCCATGCATTTTACGTTAAATAATTATCTGAGAAACGCTGATCTTTTAAGCCGTCTTTTAACGGTGAATCTTTCCTCATTCGTCGGAACCGAGATCATCATTGCGATTCGTACCTGTATCCGGGAAATCATCATCAATTCGATTGAACACGGGAATCTTGCGATCAGCTTTGACGAAAAAACCGAAGCGCTAGCGGAAGGTCGTTATCTGGAATTTATTCAGAAACGTCAAAAGGAACCGTTTTATAACTATCGAACGGTAAAAGTCTCTTATTCTTTAAACGCAAGAAGGATCGGCTTTTTGATCTCCGACGAAGGAGAGGGTTTCGATTCTAAAAAAATTCTAAACTTGGATATCGAGAAGCTGAACGAGACGAGTCTGACTCACGGGCGAGGGATCGTGATGACCCGGAGGGTTTTTGATATCGTTCGGTTTAACGAAAAGGGAAACAAGGTTCTTTTGATCAAGTATCTCAAAAAACCGCTTCGTTATAAAAGGGAAAAAACTTCTTTTGACGTTTGAGTTTTTTGCGGGAAGTTTTGTCGGAGAATTGTTCAACTGTGGGAACTCTCACAAAAAGGCTAAAACTTCCACGAACGATTCTTCAACTGTGGGAACTCTCACAAAAAGGCTAAAACTTCCACGAACGATTCTTAAAACGTGGGAACTCTCACAAAAAAACTAAAACTTCCACGGACGATTTTTCAACTGTGGGAACTCTCACAAAAAAGCTAAAACTTCCACGGACGATTCTTAAAACGTGGGAACTCTCACAAAAAACTAAAACTTCTACGGACGATTCTTCAACTGTGGGAACTCTCACAAAAAGGCTAAAACTTCCACGGACGATTCTTCAACTGTGGGAACTCTCACAAAAAAACTAAAACTTCCGCGGACGATTTTTAAAACGTGGGAACTCTCACAAAAAACTAAAACTTCCGCGGACGATTCTTAAAACGTGGGAACTCTCACAAAAAACTAAAACTTCCACGGACGATTCTTCAACTGTGGGAACTCTCACAAAAAATTAAAACTTCTGAGCGACTCCAAAGAACAAGGTAGTAGTCAGGGCCTGGAACTCGAGCTTTCTCGAAAATTGATTGGTGGCGATGATTGCCGTTTGATTGGTGGCCTCCGTCAGAGGGGTGACTCGACCGTCTTCTCTCAGATAAAAACTTGCGGTCTCTCCGTTGAAGTTCCCGGAAAGAGAGGGAATATTGATCCAGGAAAGCGCGAGTCCCAGTTGAAGACTCGTTGAATCGGTAACCTTTCTACTCACCGCTCCTTCCGCTCGAAACTCGATTCCGGTTCCCGTAAGGGAACCTTCTTGTTGAAAGTATTCTTTTCCCGAGGTTCCAAAGCCCGTCGAATCCCAATAGACCTGAGACATTCCCACTCCGAGACCGCCTTCAAAGGTCCAACGTTTATAATTCCATTCCTGCCAATACATCAAAAGAAAGTAAGGGTTAGAGAGTTTAAAACTCAGGTCCGTGTAAAAAGGTTCGGAAGAAACTTGTTTCAAACCGAATCTTTGCCATTCCCGATAACCTCCGATAAAGCCGACCTTACTTTCGCTCCCGATCGTTCTTCGGAGAAAAATCTCCCCTTGAGCGACGTATTTTGGAGGATCCAATTTCGTTTTGGAGAGAACTCTCGGATCGTACGTATCCGTAAAACCTCTCAGGTAAGAATTGAGTCTGTCTTCTCCCTTGTATCCGAACCCGGCTCTGATTCCGAGTTCCCAATAGAGTTTCTCTTCACTCTCCAACTCGATCTGCGGTTTGTTTGAATATTCTTTTGTTTTTGGATAAGAATTCTGAGCCTCCAGAGAAGACTGGGAAAACCAGAGGGCAAGACAGAAAGGGAAAAAAAGTAGAACGCGGAATGAGATCCCGAAAATTTTGCTGGTAGCCCTCATAATTACAGGATTTCTAGCAAGGACTTCCAAAAAAAGCGGATTTTCTTTCATATCGGGTGGGACCATGTTTCAACTTCATTTTTTTCAATTTTTTGATTGGGATTTACTCAAACCTTTCTTTTACTTTTTGAGTTTTATCGGAATCTATCTGACCCTTCGTCTTCGGTTTCCACAGGTTCGTTTTCTTTTCCTCGCCGTGAAGATTTTTTCGGGGAATATGGACTACAAAGGTTCCAGAGGAAGACTCGTTCATTCCCAAGCATTTTTCTCCGGGACGGCGTCTTCGCTTCTTCCGGGAGCGATCATCGGTTCCGCGCTTGCGCTTATGATCGGAGGCCCGGGAGTTCTTCTCTGGATTTGGATTTCAACATTCCTCATCATGCCTCTTCGTTTTGTTTCCTCGACTCTCGCGATCCGTTTTCGGACCAAGACTGCGACGGGAAGATATCTTTCCGGTCCTATGTATTTTATCGAAAAGGCGCTGAAAGCGAGATGGCTCGCTGTGAGTTTTTCCATCGCGGGACTTTTTACGGTTCTTGTGATGGGAGGGGCGGTCCCGATGTTGTATGTGACTCATATCGCGAGTAAGGCCTTTGAAGTCACGGGAATGACGGTTCCGTTTTTGTTGTCCGTAATTCTTGTTTTTATCGTTTTGGGAGGAGTGAGAAGGGTCGGAAAAATTTCGGCCTATCTCGCACCGATCGGGATCCTTCTTTTTTTTGCGGGTTACTTTTTTTTATTTAAGAATTCTCTCATGAACTTCCAGCATTTTCTCTGGCTCTCTCTTCAGGAGGCGTTTCAGCCGGTAACTGCGATCGCGGGAGGAAGTTTTGTTCTCGCGAGAACCTTTAGCATGGCTTCGGGAATTTTCTTTGTCGCCACAGAAACCGGAATCGGAAAGAGCGCGGGAGTTTCGGGCGTTGTAAGAACGGATTTTCCGGCAAAACAAGGACTCGTGAGTATGCTCGCGACTTTTTTCGAAGGATTTATCGTATCCACACTTGTGATCTACGCGCTTTCTTCATACGGAGCTTTCAAGATGGAAGAGCAGATGTTTTTCTTAAACACTCTTTTTCAAGGACATACCAACCCGGTTAACGCCGCCTTTTTTACCTCCTTTCTTCTATTCGGAATCGTGTCGATCACGGGGTGGTTTTATACGGGAGAACAAAACGCGCTCTACATTCTCGGAGAAAAGTTTGCAAACTTCTTTCGGATTCTCTTCTTAGTTACGATTCTTTCCGCGGCCTATCTCTATGTAAAGAATGGGGAAGGGATTCTCTATGACGCGTTCGGTTTGGGATATTCTCTCTCCATTATCACGGCGGTGCCGGTTCTCATTTCTCTGGTGCTTTTAGAAAAGATCGCAAGGGCCGAGCTAAAACGTTTTCTTACCGAAAGCGGAGCGAGATACGAAGTATTAAAAGACTTTTATCTTCTCGTTCTTTCGATCGTTCCCAAAAATTTACTTTCTCTTTTGTTCGGACTTCTCGCTTCTTCCAGACTTCCGCGTTTTATCCTGATTCCGATTTTAAAGGCCTTTTCAAGGGCTTATAAGATCAATCTCGACGAGGCGGAATTGGAAATTCAGGAATACAATTCTCTCAACGCATTCTTCACAAGAGCCTTAAAGGCGGAAGCAAGAATCATAGAATCCGCAGAGAACGAGATGGTTTCACCCGTGGACGCAAAGATTACGGGATACGGAGACATCAATCAGAGAATCATCATCCAAGCCAAGGGAGTGGATTATAATCTCAAAGAACTCTTAGGAGGAGGGGCTTCCAAATACCTGGACGATTTCTCCAACGGAAAATACATCACGTTCTATCTTTCTCCTCAGGACTATCATAGAATCCATTCTCCCGCTTACGGAAGAATATTAGGATATTATTATGAACCTGGGAAACTCTTTCCCGTCAACGAACTCGCAGTTTTCGGTATCAGAGGACTTTTTCCAAAAAACGAACGATTGATTACCTATCTCCAAACCGAATACGGAAAGGTCGCCGTGATCAAAGTGGGAGCTTCCAACGTGGGAAGAATCCGAGTCACCTACGACAATAAGATCGTGACGAACACACTCATTCGAAGCGCAAGAACCGTGGAATACAAGGACGTTTCGATCATGATCGACAAAGGCGCCGAACTCGGAAGATTCGAGATGGGATCCACCGTGATTCTTCTTATGGAAAAGGAAACGTTCACCTTTGATTCTCTTCCTCTGAACGAGAAGATCACTTACGGAACTCCGATCGGAAAATTCATCGAGAAGAAGTGTAAACTTCCGAAGTGAATGCAACCTTTGGAAAACCGTGGGAACTCTTACGATTCCGGGAAATTTAGGAACTCACACGGATTCGTGCGATCTTGAAAATGTAGGAACTCATACAAAATGACTCAACTCAGTTTAAAGGCGACCACACCCGATCTCATCGACTTTGATGATACGACTCTGAAGATTACCTGGAAGGACGGGGTCACTTCCGTTTATGATCTTTTGGACTTGAGAAAACGTTGTCCTTGTGTCGTCTGCAAGGGCGGGCACGGCGGAAAAGTAGGAACTACCACCGGAGGAATTCAAAAGATTTCTCTCTACAGCGTTAACAAAGTAGGCCGTTACGCGATCAATCCCGTCTGGAGCGACAATCACCAAACGGGAATTTACTCCTTTGATTCCCTGAGAATGCTGGCTGATGGACTCGGAGGCGATCTCACTCTCTGAAAGAGAGCTTTTTTTTAGAAAAAGGGTTGTTTTAACCCGAAAACCCAGTGGAATCCAGTGAGGGAGAAAAAAATGAGGTGACAAAAACCCTTTTCTTATGTCCCATTAACTAAAATTCCCGGGAGAGTTCCCAAAATGGGCGAAGGTTCCCTTTCACAGGAAGAAATTGATGCACTACTAGCCGGAGCGAGCGATTCGTTTGACCCGGGGGCGGTAGCTTCCACAGCCGCACAAAAAGATGTTCCGGGAATGTCCCCCGTGGACCGGGATATTTTATCGGATCTGCTTTCTTCTTGTTTTCAAGTCGCAGGGAACACGTTAGGCGCCGTTCTTTCCCGCTCTTCCGCATTCTTAAATCCAAACGCCGAGACCAAGTCGCGCAAAGATATCGAATC
Organism: Leptospira ainazelensis; assembly: GCF_016918785.1. GTDB lineage: Bacteria > Spirochaetota > Leptospiria > Leptospirales > Leptospiraceae > Leptospira > Leptospira ainazelensis. Next base: position 15,323 of record NZ_JAFFPT010000037.1, read on the forward strand.
CGAACTCAAATCCGGATCTTTTCTTTTGTATTCTACGTTGTCCGGAAGCGTAAACGGAAGAGTTGTTCTTGCAATGTCGGCGGAGAACGCGGTCAAGATCGCAAATTCTATGATGGGCGGTTTTGATTCCGGAGACCTCGACGAGGCGCAGATGCAGACGCTTCGAGATTCTTTGACTCCCGTGATGGGAGCTTTGATTTCACAGATCAGCACAAAAACCGGAGGCGGGGTCAACGGATCTCCTTCCGAAACGAGAAACGTAACTTCTCCTGCGGCTTTGGTTTTGCCGGACGGGGAAAGTATCGTAAGAGTCTTTTTTAATCTTACGATCGAAAGTATTCCTTCTTTTCGAGTTCAATTCTTACTCTCCCTTTCTACCGCCGCAGATCTTTTAAATCTTTACCGTCGTTCCGGAAGCGGCGGAGGAGATATGGGAGGGATGGGAATGGGGGGCATGGGCGGAATGGGAATGTCCGCCGGATCCATGTCGGTCAAGTCGGTCGCGTTTCCGAATTTAGGAACCGCGAGCGGGGCTTCCAGCACGCCAAACTTAAATCTTCTCATGGACGTTCAGATGAGCGTCACGGTGGAATTGGGAAGAACCAAGATGTACATCAAAGACATCTTGGGCTTGGGAGAAGGTTCGATCATCGAGTTGGATAAACTTGCGGGTGAGCCGGTGGATCTTTTGGTAAACGGAAAATTGATCGCAAAGGGCGAGGTCGTTGTCATCGACGAAAACTTCGGGGTGCGTGTAACGGATATCGTAAGCCCTACCGATCGGATCAAGCCGGAGGGCAAGTGAAGTCTCTGGAAACTTTCCGGGATTTCAGAAAGACGACCGTTTCTGTTTTTCTGATTCTTCTCGTATCCATTCTTTCCGTTTCGACGCTCGAAGCCCAATCGGAAAGGGAACTCATGGACGAGGCTCTCAAAAAAGAATTGGGACAATCTCCGACGCCCAAAGAAGAATCCAAAAAGAATGATTCCTCCAAAACGGAAAATCCGTCAACAGTCGTAAAACCTCAAGAGAATTCGAATTCTTCGGAAGCGGTCGAAACAAATCCGGTTGCGGAAAGATATAAAACCACCGACGAGGGGCCGGGGATTGCGGGCACACTCTTTCGGGTCGTCTTTATATTAGCTCTTCTTTGTGTAGGACTTTATTATATTCTAAAATACGTTGCGAAGAATCGGGAAGGTCGTCTTCCCGTTCGCGGAGAGATGAACGTTCTTTCAAGTCTTATGCTCGGGCCGAACAAACAACTTCAGATCGTGGAAGTTTCGGGTCGTATTCTCGTGTTAGGCGTGGCGGACAGCGGGATCAACCTGATCACCGAAATTTCCGATCCCGAAGTAAGACATAGAATTCTTCAAAAGAAAGAAACCTTTGATCCTCCGGAAGGCGGATTTTTGGTCACGGTCCTCGAACAGATCAAGGACTTAAATTCGAGGATCTCCGGAAATCAGGAAGGTCCGCCCGGTGGGACTGAAAAAGCGGAGGCCGCTCGGGATGAAAAACGAAGGCAGACACGCAAAAAACTCGATGAACTCAAAGAAAAAACAAGCTCGCTCGAAAGCGGGCTTTTCGATTTGAGATCGTAATCCAAGGCTTAAGTTTTAGGGAAATTTTTCAGGTGAAAATGAGACATAAAAAAATTATAAAGAACGTAACTTGGATACTCCTGTTTGTGATAGGATTGTCCGCCGGTTCTTTTTTCACTTTGGAAGCCCAGTCTTCGGGGACAAGAATCCCGATTCCCAATCTGAATATCAACGTGAACGAAGCGAAGAGCCCAAGAGAGACGAGTCTTTCTCTGATGGTTCTTTTTCTTGTGACGATTCTTTCTCTCGCCCCCGCGATCGTGATGTCTTTGACTTCATTTACAAAGATTGTGATCGTTTTGGATTTTGTGAGGAGGGCGCTTTCGATTCAGAACCTTCCGCCTAACCAGGTGATGATGGGCCTCGCTCTTTTTATGACCTTCTTTATCATGGCTCCGACTCTGAACGTCGTGAACGAAAGGGCTTTAACTCCCTATCTCGAAGGGAAGATCGACACGAACGCCTTTTTTGAAAAAGGAATGGTTCCGATCCGAGAGTTTATGATGCGTCAGATCGGAACTTCCGGAGCAAAGGACGTCGCGCTTTTTTTAAAAATCGGAAAAGTGGAAAAGGTAGAATCCTTTGACGACGTTCCTTCCTACGTTTTGATTCCTGCGTTTATGTTAAGCGAAATCAAAAAAGCATTTTGGATCGGGATCATCATTTTTATTCCGTTTATCGTGATCGACCTCGTAGTCGCTTCCGCTCTTCTTTCTATGGGTTTGATGATGCTTCCACCCGTGATGGTGAGTCTTCCATTTAAACTGATTCTTTTCGTCCTTGTGGACGGTTGGAATCTGATCGTCTACGAACTCGTAAGGAGTTATAAATGACGGAACTGGAAGCGATGTCTTTGATTCGGGATGCACTTTTTATAACGCTAAAAATTTCTTCTCCGATTCTTCTTACCGCGTTGGTCGTGGGGTTGATCATAGGAATTTTGCAGACTACCACTTCGATTCAGGAACAGACGATCGCGTTTGTTCCAAAACTCGTTGCGATCTTTATCGTGATCGTAATCTTTTCCTCCTGGATGATCCAGACGATGACGGATTATACCCGAAACCTGTTTATGATGATAGAGAAATTTTAGAATAGTATGGAATACTTTATCAATCATTTTCAAGTTTTCCTTCTCATCCTTTCCAGGTTGATGGGACTTTTGTCGGTTGCGCCGATCTTCTCTTATCCTTCGATCAGCGTTCCTCAGAAGATGATTTTTTCCTTTTTGGTTTCAGTGATTCTTTTTCCCGTAACGGCCGGATTCTTACCTCCAGTTCCCGGAGATATGGGGAGTTATGGTCTTGTGGTGATTGGGGAGGCTCTGATCGGCGTTCTTCTTGGATTTTTGATCAGCTTGATCTTTGCTTCTTTTCAGATGGCCGGCGAATTTTTTAACGTTCAGCTGGGTTTCGGTTATGCGGAGATTTTGGATCCGGTGACTCAGACGAGTTTACCCGTGATCAGCACGTTAAAGAATCTTCTCGGGATGGTTCTCTTTTTAACGTTAGGCGCGTATAGGATCATGTTTGAGAGCCTAGCTTATTCTTTTGAAAAGATTCAAGTGCTTAACTTTGCTCCGGAGATTCAAAATGGAATCTACAAAGCGATCGAAGACGCCGTGGGCGCGATGTTTCTGGTAGCGTTTAAACTTTCTCTTCCCGTTTTGGGAATTATTCTTTTGGTGACCGTCTCCGAGGCTCTTATGGGGAAGGCGGCGCCCCAGTTGAATATTCTTCAGCTTTCCTTTCCGATCAAAGTTACGATCGGATTGATTGTGATGATCTTTATCATTCCCTATCTTGTCTCTCAGATGGGAGCGGCGTTCGATTTGTCATTTGATAAATTGAATCTCATGCTCCAAGAGTGGCCACAACAATGAGGAGAATGTTTTTGGAAATCTGTGGTAGTTCCTACTTTTTCCGTAAAGCCATGATTTCCCCACCCTCGTTGGGTGGTGGAGGCGGGCTGGCGGGAAGAATCGCGAGATTTTTCTCTATCACAAAAACGCCATTCTTTCAAGAAGAATTTTCCTCCGCCAATTTTGTAGGAGTTCCGACATGCTCCTAAGGATTCTCCTTTTTGTTTTCGATTTTTTAAACATAAAAACTTTAAAACCGTTTTTACTTTACGAGTCTCTTTCGATTTCGCCTAACGCGTCCGACTTCAGAATCGATCTCCAGCTCTTTGCCGCCGAGGACGAAGGTAGAACGGAACCAGGTTCCGAACGAAGAAGGAGGGAAGAGCGCGAAAAAGGAAACGTCCCAAAATCCCCGGAGCTTCCAGCTGCCGTCGTTCTCCTCGCGGGAGTGGTCCTTGTCTATCTCATGGGAGAATATTTTTTCATGAGGACGTTTTACATTCTTCGCAAATACATCCACGGTGTCGGACAACGCACCGATATCAGTTCCGAATCGGTGACCGAACTCTTAAAAAATGCATCGACCGATCTTTTTACTCTTCTCTGGCCTCTTCTCGGGATCACGTTAGTCGGCGCTATTATCGGAAACGTGGCACAGGTCGGCTTTATGTTCGCGCCGCGCGCCTTGAGTTTTAACTTCAGCCGGGTTCGGCCCAATTTTAAAAAAGTCCTCCCGACACGTCAGACACTCTTTAACCTTGCAAAGTCTTTGGCAAAGGTCGGGCTTATCGGTTGGGTTTCCTATATTATCATCAGCCGCGATTTTTTTCCGATTCTTCTTTCGGGAGAAATGGGTTTGGAACAAGCGGTCGCGCTTGTTATGAGCACGTCCTTTAAGATCTTTCTTTTTGTGGGAATCATCCTTCTGGCAATCAGCGTCGTTGACTACTTATACCAAAGATACGAATATGAAGAATCCCTAAAGATGACTCCTTCCGAAGCAAAAAGAGAAGCCAAAGAATCGGACGGGGACCGTTCCCTCCAGGCGAGAAGAAGGCAACTCGCAAGAGATATGATGAACAAACGCAAGATGCTCGCGAAAGTTCCGGATGCGGACGTAGTCATCACCAATCCGACTCATTTTGCGGTCGCTTTGGAATACAAACCTGGAATTCACAAAGCTCCGATCGTCATCGCCAAAGGTGTCGACGACTTTGCGCTTCTTATCATCCGCATCGCGAGGGAGAACGGGGTGCCTACGATCGAGGATCGCCTTCAGGCAAGAGGACTTTACGAAGAAGTGGAACTCGGCGCGGAGGTTCCACAACAATTCTATCGCGCGATCGCAACCATTCTCTCCCGTCTTGAATCTTTCCGGAGAGCTGTGTAAGAGGAAACTATGGAAAAGAAATGGTGGAATCAATCGGACGTTATCTTGGGGGTGGGGGCCGTGGCGATCGTCGCCATGTTGGTCATTCCTCTTCCGGGATTTATATTAGATATTTTGATTATTCTGAGTTTGGCCATCGGACTTCTGGTCCTTTTGACTTCGCTTTCCGTAAAGGAACCGGCCGATTTTTCTATCTTTCCGAGTTTACTTTTGATTACTACTCTGTATCGTCTCGCTCTGAACGTATCGACGACCCGTCAGATTCTTTCCAAAGGTCCGGCGATGAACAGCAGTATCATCGACGCCTTCGGTTCGTTTATCATCGGAAGCGAATCCGGACTTTCCAAATATGTGGTCGGTTTTATCATCTTTATCATCTTAGTCCTTGTTCAGGTCTTGGTGATCACAAAAGGCGCGACTCGGATCTCGGAAGTTGCCGCTCGATTTACTTTGGACGCCTTGCCCGGTAAACAGATGGCGATTGATATGGAACTTTCTTCCGGAAATATCAACGAAGAAGAAGCAAAAAAAAGAAGAAAGAAGATCGAAGCGGAAGTCGATTTTTACGGATCCATGGATGGAGCGAGTAAGTTCGTCCAAGGAGACGTCCGAGCCGGTTTGATCATCACCGCCATCAACTTGTTAGGCGGAGTGATCATCGGGGCTTCGATTCGAGGAGAATCCTTCACACAAGCGATCGAAACCTACGGAAAGTTTACGATCGGCGACGGTCTTGTTTCACAGATTCCTGCGCTCCTCACGACGGTAGCGACGGGTATCATCGTAACTCGTTCCGGTTCGGAATCGGATCTCGCGACTCAATTTAAAAATCAACTTTTTAGTAATTCTAAGGTTCTCTATGTAGTTGCCGGAAGTTTGGGATTTTCAGCGTTTATTCCGGGTCTTCCTTTCTTTCCTCTTTTGATTCTTTCTTCGGGAATCGCCTACTTGGGATATTCTCTCGAACAGACAGTCAAAGAACAGCTTGAGTCGATCGAGAAAAAAGAAAAAGAATCCGGTCAAGATCGCAAGCCGAAAGACTTTTACGAAG
>NZ_JAFFPT010000092.1 GCF_016918785.1 Leptospira ainazelensis
TTCGGGTCTGTATTCTTGAACTTTGCCATTGTGCTAATCTAGCAGGTTCGTAAATATTGCACCTCTTTTTCAACAGGCTCTTGGGTGGAGGGGCGGGGGGCGGAAAACTCCCGGAGATTTTCCTATATCACAGAATTATAATTTTGCAAGGAATATTCTCTCTCAGAGCTTTTGTAGTAACTCCTACAAACATTTCGATTGGAACTCTTGTTGAATTTCTATTGTTTTCCAATTTGGGGAAAAAGTATGCAAAAACTCAGATAGTTTGCTTTGGAACGTCTGCCGGAATGAGCGACTCTTACTCTGAATCTTCGTCGTATTTCCGAAAGACGGAACTTGCAATTCAACCTACTTTGTGAGTGAGGATTTGGAAATAAAAACTTTGCAATCGATGAGATTTGATTCTAAGGACGTTTTGTCTGGGCACAAAATCAGAACATTTTCAACTGAAAAAATCTCTTGATCCTTTGCCGAAATCTTTCCTCCTTGATGGAACGAAAGAGATCGGTCCCCTTTCTTTTCCATTGACAGAACTCCAAATAAATGCAGATTTTTCGGAATGCAAATTCGAAGAACCTTCCTCGTTTTTTTTCCGATTCTCTCATGTTCGGTTTTTTTAAACTGCTTTTTCTTTAAAAACGATTGTCGCAAAACGAATTCTTGTCCCGTTACGTTTATGGTCGGTTTCGGATCGGGGACGGACTTACACGGAGAACATCTTGCAGAACGCGTCCCGAAAAGTGCTCGTATTTTGGTGTTAGTCGATTCCGACGGGGAAATACAAAATGCAAGTGGGACATACGGTTCGCTTTATACAAAATGTCTTTGGAACGGGAAGGAAGTTTTTCTTTCCTCGAACGATCTATCCTATAACAAGAAGATTCGAGTTTTTACAAAATCCGGAATTCTTCTCCAGGAAAAACCGGATCCGAATTCAAAACAGATCGGAGAATTGCCTTTCAATACAAGCGTACGATTGATCGACGAAACCGAGCCGAGTCACGACTTACGTGCATTTATCAAGGTCACGAACGGGACCCTTTCCGGTTGGGCGAAACGAGATCATTTTACAGACGGAGACTACGACGCGGATTTCTATCGAAAGCCTCTGAAGAGCGTTCTGGAAAATCATTCGATCCTCGTTAAAGACGAGGAGAATCAGTTTGAAGTGACTTGGTCTGGGACCGATTTTAAAACCGTAGAATGCAAACTCAGGGAAACGATTTGTTCGGTTGAGATGAAATTCGGGAAGGCCACTTACGGAGAAACTCAAGAAGCGATTTTTTTCGAAATCAAAACGGATCAAAAGGTGAGTCCCGAATTTCTCTGCGAGATTCGAAAGATCGATTTCATCGATTCCTTTCAGTTCATTGAAGAGAATCGGCTTTCTCCTTTCGCTTACTGCGAACGGACGATGAGTTCCGATACGGGAGAAGAAGATTCCTTTGAATGAGGAAGTCGTTTGAAAAATATAGGAGTTCCCACGTTTCCTGGATTCTTTCTGCATTGTATTTGCATAGGAGTTCCCACATTTTGTGGATTTTTTCTGTCACAAGATTTGCATAGGAGTTCCTACATTTTGTGGATTCTTTCTATCACAGAATTTGCATAGGAGTTCCTACATTTTGTGGATTCTTTCTATCACAGGATTTGCATAGGAGTTCCCACATTTCGTGGATTCTTTCTGTCACAAGATTTGCATAGGAGTTCCCACATTTTGTGGATTCTTTCTGTCACAGAATTTGCATAGGAGTTCCCACATTTCCGTGGATTCTTTCTGCATTGTATTTGCATAGGAGTTCCCACGTTTTGCGGATTCTTTCTGCCATTGTATTTGCATAGGAGTTCCCACGTTTTGCGGATTCTTTCTGCCATTGTATTTGCATAGGAGTTCCCACAAAAAAATCTAGTTTTCTCGAACGAGAGAAAAGTTGGTGTAAAAATAAAGTTTCATCGGTTGCCTGCTAGGGGAATTTCGAATTCCTAAATCATGAGCGTTGTCATTTTTTTATTCTCCAAAAAAAATCTTCAGATCGAACCTAAACTGATTCAAGAATTCTTTGAAGAAGGAGCTTATTGGGATCGGAAGCCGAAATACGTCTCAAAGGTTTCCACCGATGGTTTTGAAATGCAAGTTCGCTACGATCCTAAAAAGAAACCCTTCCTCGTTTCTTTTTATGCGAACGATCACGAAACTTTTCTTGAAACCAAACAAGAAATTTTGGAAGTCCTCGAGGAGGAGCCGAAGGGAGGTAAGGTCAAAAAAATTGTAGAGTGGATTGAAAAGTCCGTTCAGATGTTTGCGATCAATGTGGATCCCGCGAGTATTCGAGAAGAGGATTGGAGCGCGGTGGATTCCTTGGAAGCGTTTCTCGCTCGAGAATCGGCCGCCTTAATTTATTCTTCTGGAGAATTTTTTGAAGTGAAAGATCTGATCCGAAAGATTTATTCCTTTCGAAACGGTTCCTATTGAGGTTCAGTTTTCGTTTTTCCAAGTCCGTTATTCGCTCTCTATGGGTCGCTATTTCTTTACTTCGTAAAGAGCCGTCGCTTCGCTTTAGCCTAATTCACTCCCTATGGGTCGTGAATTAGCCCCATAGAACCTCGTAAACCTGGATCGGTTCTTCTTTGCCTTTGACCTTGACGCGGGGCATTCGATTGAGGGTATATTTTCCGCCTAACAGCTCCATGGTTTCCTTAGAAATCAAAAACGACTTCTTTAAAAGTTTACAGAGGGATTCGATGCGGGAAGCAGTATTGACGGCGTCTCCGATAACGGTGTATTCTCTGTGAAGGTCGTTTCCTATGTTGCCTGCGAAAACTTCTCCGGTATGAATTCCGATTCCGATCGTGATCGGAGTTTTCCCCTCGGACTTGCGCAGAAAGTTCCATTCGGAAAGACGCTTCTGCATGATCACTCCGCAACCGACCGCGTTTCTTGCGTCCACTTCCGCGGAAGGAGAAGGATGAGGGGTTCCGAAAGTCGCCATCACCGCGTCTCCGATATATTTGTCCAGGGTTCCGTTGTTTTCAAAAACACATTCCATCATAATATTACGAAATTCTGATAGAAGCTCGCTGAGTTCCTTCGGGTCCATATTTTCGGACATGGAAGTGAAATTTCGAATGTCCAAAAAAAGAATACTGACAGTCTGGCGATTTCCGCTCTGAAGAGTTTTTGGATTCTCCATCATCTCGTGAACGATCTTCGGAGAAAAATATCTGGAGAGCTCAGTCTTTTGACCTTCTGCGATCCCGATTCTTCTAACCATAGAAACGGTTCGAAAGATCCCCATCGCGATTACAATGGAAAACGCGAAATACAAGGTAGGTTTCCCGGTAACGATATCCTCCAATAAAACCGCAGGCCCGCTTACGTATTCTCCCCAGTGTTGCGCGTAGGTCAGTTTTCCGGAAGAAACAGCCAGCCAAAGAATCGTGAAGTAAAAAGCGTAAAAAAGAAAAAGACCGATAAAAACGAAACGAATCCGAAACTGTAACAGGGAATAGATGATCGGGAAGAGATAAAACAGATTGATCGGATTTTTCAGAGTAAATCCGAAATCCACGTTTGGAACGGTAAAGGTATAAAAAAGAAGAATGAGCAGAATGAGAATGTATTCTGCGATCAGGGTGATATAGTTAAAAATGGAAATGATAGAATCCGGAAAGGCACGGATCACGATCGTATGGGTAACGGTTAAAATCAGATAAGCCGAAAACGCGATCAGGTTCGTCGTTTTACTTCCCGCATCCAGATTGGCGATCACTTGAATCGCGAAAAAGAAAGCGATGAGATAGCGGAAGTAGTTGGTGATGACGATCCCGTTCAATTCCTCTTTTTTTAATACTTCCAATACCGAATCCGGCATGGACTTTCGGTCCAAAATGTGCAGCGCGTTTTTAAAAGAATGAAATAGATTCACAAGGTTCAAGATAGAAAGTTCACGATTCGAAATCAATTCTTTCCGGGGCGAGGGACATCTTTTGAAAAAAATTCTTTCATAAAAAAAGGGACAAGGACAAAGTCTCCGGATAGGCTTCGGGAGAAAAAGGAAGAATGAGTCAAAAAATCGCGTTGGTCGCCGGCGCTTCGGGTCTGATCGGAAAATATCTTTTGGAAGAATTGTCTCATTCCGGAGACTATTCCAAGATCTATGCTCTTGTAAGAAGATCCGGGTCGACCGAAGGAGCCGAGGAGATTGTTGCGGATTATGACACGTTATCTGCCACATTGTTACCAAAGGGAATTACGGATATATTTTGCAGTTTGGGGACCACGATTTCCAAAGCGGGAAGTCAGGAGAATTTTAGAAAGGTAGACTACGATTACGTTCTCAAACTTGCAAAACTCGCAAAAGCGGCGGGAGCCAAATCCTTTTTAGTCGTAAGCGCGCTCGGCGCCGATATAAAATCGATGGTCTTTTACAATCGGGTCAAGGGTGAAATGGAAAGAGATCTTAAAAACGTCGGCTTTTCATTTACGGGAATTTTTCGTCCTTCTTTGTTGGAAGGAGAAAGAGAAGAGGTCCGTTTGGGCGAAACCGTTGGACATTTTTTATTTAAGGTCGTAAATCCTCTCCTTTTTGGGGGAACCCGAAAATACAGATCGATTCACGGAAGGATCGTCGCGAAAGCTATGATTACGATCGCACAAAAGGAACCGAGCGGAGTTCGTATTTTAGAATCCGATCGAATCGAGTCCATCGGTGGAAATTGATTTTCGAAAACGAAGAGGCCGGATAAAAAACGGAGAGTTATCCTAAACGCTTCTTTTATTTCTCTAAAGATAGCGTCTTATCTTTTTCGTAAATTTAAGAATCATGAGAAGGTTTTTTTTCCGATTGAGATTGTGACGAGCAAATTTCAAAAAAAGAAGAACCAAAATGAGAAAAAGGTGCACTTGAAAATGATCCAAGTGGATGCAAATTCAAAAAAAAATTGAAGCAGGTAAGAGGTTCGGCGGAAGAAGCTCTCATGGAGATATACCTTGCGGGAGTTTCAGTCCGAAGATTCGGGACGTCTCCAAAAAACTTTTGGAACCGATGTTTTGCCTTTAACGATCAGATGAATGAAGCGTCTCGATTTCGAGTTCATCCAATATATTCAGAATTCGGAAAGTTGCGACACTAAAACGATCCGTGTTATCCATATATATTTAAACGGATCGTTCCATAGTTCTATTTAAGTCGAAATTGTTTAAGATCCAATCTATTTTTGACCGTCGCATTCGGATCATCGATTTCAACGAGTTCACCCCGTGAAATCATCGGCGTTACGGCTTGGATCACTTTACCTCGGTTGATGAATGAATCCTTAAGACCGATTCGTTTAACAAGTTCGGGCAATGTCAACGCGCCTCCGGCAGTTTGGAGTTCTTTAACAATTAGCGGCTCTAATTTCTTTCCACGACGTGCAATCAGCGCCATCGCCAACGCTACGCCAATTCCAACGACAATACTCGTTATAGCGGTTTCATTCACGGTAGATATCCTTAGAAGTAAAGTTTTACAGAGAAAAAGACGGCTTTCAATATGGAAAAATCAATAAATTTTGTATGAATGGAGTGAACACGCTGTAAATAGGAATGAATGGAGACGGCGGCAAACAATGTCGGCATCCTTTATGGATATGATAAATACAAGTATCTGAATCCGAATTTCCGCGTTATCCGGATCTGCGGCTTCGATCACACAACGACTTTTTAAACCATAGATGTAGGCCTCTCGCGAAGAATTCTCCGAATCGCTTCAAACTAAATCGGAGAATTCTTTCACGGAAATCGTTAAGCGAAAGTCAGTTGGCCTTGACGATTTTCGATTTCGATCTTATTTGCCGCGAGAATCGACTTGGACTCCAGATTGTATTCTCTTGCAAGAAGAACCTTCTTGTCCTTCGCGTCTCCCTTCAGGCGGGTTACGGATCTTTCCAGGAGAAGTCCGATCAAAATCCGAGCGGTCGATTCTACGACTTCAAAAGCGATCTCGTCTCTCAAAGAGGAATTTTCCACGGATGTATATGCTTCCACGATTTTCTCAAACGTTTCCTTGTTTTCGATCAAAAGGGAAGAAGGCGAAATCCTGGAGAATTCTTCCTCGAAGTATTGACGCAGATGACCTTTTGCGGACATTCCGGAAACGATTCCTCCGATGGCGGCTACAACTTGGAGTTGAGTCGTTCCTTCGTAGATGTTCGTAATTCTTACGTCTCTATAAATTCTGGAAATGTCATAGTCGTATGTAAAGCCCGCCCCGCCGTGGATCTGGAGACCGTCATAAGCGATTTTATTTGCAAGTTCTGTAATATAATACTTTGATAATGGAGTAAAAAGGTTCGCCAACTTTTCCCATTTACGAATGGTTTCGTCCTTTCGAATTTCCTTTTCGTCCACTCCTTGTTCTTTCATTCTTTCGGATTTCCAGTGATAGAGATCGATCGAACGGGAAGCCTCGAGAAGAATCGCTCTCATTCCTGCGATTTCGCGGTCCATTGCGGAAAGCATCTTTTTTACCGCAGGGATATTTTGAATCGTCTTTCCGAATTGTTCTCTCTCGGAAGCGTATTTTTTTGCTTCCATATAAGCGGCGGTGGCGATTCCCATAGCCTGAGCCGCGATGGAAAGTCTCGCTCCGTTCATCATCGCCATAGAATAACGAACCAAACCGTAACCTTCTTCTCCGATCAGAATTCCGGGCGAATTTTCATAAACGACTTCGCAGGTCGGTGAACAGTGTAGGCCCATCTTTTTCTCGATTCCGGCTATAAAAACATCGGAACTTTTAACGAGGAAAAAAGAAAGTCCTCTCGCACCGCTTGTAGGAGTTCCGGTTCTTGCAAGCGTAAGAATCACCGCAGGAATTCCTTCGAAGCCGCAGCCGTGGGTGATAAAACGTTTTGCTCCCGTGAGTCTCCAGACTCCGTTCGCGTCTTTGATTGCCTTGGTTTGGAGGTTGGGAAGGTCCGATCCGTAGTTGGGTTCAGTGAGAGCCATCGCGCCGAACAATTCTCCGCTCGCCATCTTTGGAACGTATTCTTCCACCATTTCCGGAGATCCGAATCTTTCGATCGTCTCGGCGAGGTTGAGACAACCCAAGGTGATCGCAAAGGAAGCGTCGGCTCTGGAAAATACTTCCATCATCATGGTTTGAACGGTCGCGGGAATCCCGAGTCCTCCATGATGTCTTCCGATACTGTAAGGAAGAATCCCGGCTTCTTTGACTTGATTGATTCCTTTTACCATTGCCTCGGGAAACGTGACCTTACCGGAAGAATATTTGAGTCCTTCCAGGTCCATGTCTTTTGCAAGAGGGGCGATCTGTTTTCCGGCGATGTCTCCTCCGGATTCTAAAATCGATTTATAATATTCTAATGCGTCTTCGTAAGAACCGGGCGCCATCGCGAGTTCGTCTTTTCCGGTTTTTTGATATTCTTTGTGGTCTTCGAAGTCGCCTTCAAAACCGTCGATAATTTCCTTCCAATCTACGATCGATTGAAAGTTTTCTTGAAGATCCGCGTTTTCTGAAAAATAATTGTTCTCTATCATTTCAAATCCTTTGTGAACTTATGTTCAGATTGATTTTAGTCTTATTGTCACTCCGGAATCGGATCCAAACTCTGAAAACCGAAATTCTTTTCTATCGAACGTCGTTTGGAGAATTCCGAAGAAGAATTCCTTATCTCCAAAATTCTTCCGTTTTTTAGGGAAGGAAGGATCGTGGAAAACTAAAGACCTGGTTTCAGATTGAATCCGATTTAGGTGAAAAGCAAGAAGATTCAAAGCTGGATCGTGAGAAATTCCCGTCTTACCCGATTCGATTTTTCACCTCAATAAGACTGTCACCGATTTTCGAACCGGATTTTTTTCTCTTTCTGTTTTTATTTCGCCCAAACAACACTGAATATCTACGAGACCAATCGGTCGGAAAACGGCAACCACCCTGAAAACGCGCCTATCATCGGCGATCATCGTAAGCAAAATACAGGGCCGAGGGGGAATCACTCGATGCTGGGTTCTCTATGAATCGCAAGCACTCTATGCGGCGTGGCGTAGGAACATCGAGATTTTCTCGATCGGAAAATTCTCCTTTTTGTAAGTTAAAATCCTTTTGTGGGAACTCCTGCAAAAACTTTTGGCGTTCCTATTGCAAGGCCCTTTTCCACTTGCGTGAAAGATCGAGATGTGTTAAGGCCCTGAACAAACCCGTTCAAAAAAAAAGGATTCAGCTTTGATTCCGAGACGAAAAAGGAACCGTCGTTTTGATTTGCGAGTTTTGTGATTTACGATTCGATTTGGAAAAACCGATTGCCGGAGGCGATCACGCTTCTTTTAGAAACCACTTTCCAAAAGGATTGTATTCCAAAAATACGATGGAATAAAAAAAGCCGCCTTGCGGCGGCTTTTTACCTTAAACAACTGTAAAACTAAGTGTGAATTACTTAGTAGCGTCAGCTGCAGCTTTTTTCAAAGACTCTTCGGCAGCTACTGCTTGTTTTTGCAGTTCATCAGGATTTGAGTGAATCAGTGGGCTCACACCTGGAATACCTGGTGGGAAGAGCAGACCAACTGATGCAACGAAAGATCCTTTCACTTCACCTGGTTTGTAGGTAGTGAAAGAAATTCTGTAAAGACCTCTTACTAAAAGTTTTTTAGTATCGATACTTTTCAGTTCGTCAAAAGATTTTGGAGGATTAGGGATGGTAATTCTTGTAAGAGAGTTGTATTTTGCATGTCTCTCTTCTTTGTAAGTATCATCTCCGTCATCGTCGTCATCGAGCTTTTGAAGTGCTTTTCCTTTCGCAGCTTTTGCGATTTGGTCGGGCATAATAGCGGACATTCTTTCAACACGAATCCAGGTATCAAACCAACTTGGCATTGATTTTTCTTCTGGAGTTGCAGCTTTGAAAGCGTCACTTACTAGGTCTCCGTCGCCTGGCTCACCGATTTCGCCTGTTGGGGAAATCATACGAACTCCCATCTCAGCGATCACAGCAGGAACCCAAACGTAGAGGTAGTATGCTTTTTTGCTTCCATCGACTAAACCGTCTGGCGCTTGTCCTGGCTTGATGTATCCATAGTAATGGATTACAGATCCGTAGGGCAGTAAGGTTTTTACTGTTTCATTTGTCCCTGGGATGGTGCTCTCGCTCAGTACAAAAGAGCTTTTTAGGCTTGGCAGACCGCCGAATGCTCCACAAGCTGTGATGCTTGCAAAGAGTGCGACGGAGATAGCCAAAATCGAAAGTTTTTTCATAGACTCTCCTTAGTTAGGAAAATCACGGTATGGACTCGTGAACTTTTTGTAAATCAATATTGAATAATTTTTTACCTGAAAGTGATGGAATCCGATTAAAAAGGAACTTTCACGAGAATCAAAAGTCGCAATAGATCCGTGAGAATGGTTACAGGCTCCGATTCAAGTCTTGGTATCGTTTTGGAAAAAAATTGTAAATCAGGAAACAAAGAACCGGTGGAATTCAACTTTTTTGAAAAAATCGTTTGATCCAGTCCCAGAGATCCAAAAACCAAGCAAGGATTCTTCCGAAGATTGTTGAATACGAATACCTCTTAAGGAGTTCCTGGACTCTTTCTTGCTCTTCCGAAGTAAATTCTAAACGAATATTGTTTTCTTCGGCCTCCATCTGGACTCTTTCTTTTTTATTTCGAATGTCTACAATCCGAACGTCCACGTATTCCCAACCGAGCAACTTCACGCTTTCGAGTCTTCTTTCTCCCGAGATCAAGGTATTGTCCAAATCGATGAGAATCGGATGCAAAAGACCTAACTTCTGGATGGATTCTTTTAAGGGACGAAGATCGCCCAAATCTTTTCGGATACGATTCTTAACTTTGATGTCGGAGACTCGGATTTTCATTCTTTCTTAAAAATATTCGGGCGGCTCTCGATTCAATTCAATTCTGCTCTAAACGGTTCAATTTGTTCTAGAATCGATTGGGAACATAGTTTGGATCTTCTTGACACTGAAGGAATCCATAGGTTTTTGGAATGAAAGCGGGTTCCTAGTAAGGTTACCCTGTCAATTTCACCCATCAGGAAGAACAGATGTCTTTAAAAGATTTTATTTTTACTTCGGAATCGGTCGGAGAAGGCCATCCAGATAAGGTTTGCGACCAAATTTCCGATGCGATTCTAGATGCGTATTTGGAGCAAGATCCAAAGTCTCGAGTTGCTTGTGAAACCTTGGTGACCACGAATTTAGTAGTGATCGCGGGTGAAATTACGAGTAAAGGTAAAGTGGACGCTCAAGAAATCGCGAGAAACGTAATTCGCGATATCGGCTATAACGACATTACGATGGGTTTTGACGCGGACTTTGCTGTAGTTTCCGCTCACGTTCACGCTCAGAGTCCCGATATCTCCCAAGGTGTGACCGAAGGGGAAGGACTTTTCAAAGAGCAGGGAGCCGGCGATCAGGGTTTGATGTTCGGTTTCGCGATCAACGAAACTCCGGAACTCATGCCGATGCCGATTTACTATTCTCACGAATTGGTAAAACACTTAGCGGAACTCAGACATTCTAATAAACTTAAATTCTTAAGACCGGACGCAAAGTCTCAGGTCACCGTTGAATACAAAGACGGAAAACCGGTGAGAATCGACACGGTCGTAATTTCCACTCAACATTCTCCGGACGTAACTCACAAACAGATCGAAGAATCTTTGATCGAAGAGTGTATCAAAAAGGTCATCCCTGCAAATCTCCTCAAGGACACGAAATATTTTATCAATCCTACGGGCCAGTTTATCATCGGCGGTCCTCACGGAGACGCCGGTTTAACGGGAAGAAAGATCATCGTAGATACTTACGGCGGATACGGAAGACACGGTGGTGGGGCTTTCTCCGGAAAGGATCCTTCCAAAGTGGACCGTTCTGCGGCGTATATGGGACGTTATATCGCAAAGAACGTCGTGGCTTCCGGGCTTGCGGACAAGTGCGAAGTACAACTTGCCTACGCGATCGGAGTTGCGGAACCGGTTTCGGTTCACGTGGACACTTTTGGAACTGGAAAAATTTCCGAAGAAGAACTCGTAAAAAGAATCCGCGCCAATTTCAGACTGACTCCGAGAGGAATCATCGAATCCCTAAAACTCTTAGAAAAGGGAAGAAAATACAGAGAGACTGCGTCTTATGGTCACTTCGGAAGAAAGGGTTCCACCTTTACTTGGGAAGAAACCGACAAAGCCGCGGCGTTAAAGGGTTAAGAAGAAGATGGGAGCCCCCAGTACAGCAACTGCGACAGAAAAAGCAACCCGTGACGGTTACGGGGATGCACTGCACGAACTCGGGGTTTCCCGCCCGGACGTAGTCGTCCTGGACGCGGATCTTTCCGGATCCACAAAGACTAATAAGTTTGCAAAAGCCTTTCCGGAACGTTTTTTCAACGTAGGTGTCGCCGAACAGAATTTAGTCGGTCATGCCGCCGGGCTTGCACTTTCCGGGATGACTCCGTTTGCTTCTTCTTTTGCGATGTTTCTCGCGGGAAGAGCCTGGGAAGTCGTTCGAAACAGCGTCGTCTACCCATTCTTAAATGTAAAATTAGTAGCGTCTCATGGCGGAATCACTGTGGGTGAGGACGGAGCTTCCCACCAGTGTATCGAAGATTTCGCTATCATGAGAGCGATTCCTGAAATGACTGTGATCTGTCCTGCCGACTACAACGAATGCAAACAGATCATCCACGCGATCGCGGACTACAAAGGTCCGGTTTATGTTCGTGTGGGACGCCCAAATGTTCCCGTGATCGAGAGGGAAAATTATCAATTCGTGATCGGTAAGGCCGAAGTGATGAGAGAAGGAAAAGACGTTCTCATCATCGCAAACGGGGTGATCGTAAGCGAAGCCATGAAAGCGGTCGAGGAACTTTCAAAAGAAGGAATTTCCGCTACGCTTCTCAATATGGCTACGATCAAGCCGATCGACAAAGAAACGATTTTAAAATACGCGAAACAGTGCAGGGCAGTCGTAACTTGTGAAGAACACAACGTTGTCGGTGGACTCGGTTCTGCGGTGAGTGAATTCCTTTCGGAAGAATTTCCGGTTCACATTCTCAAAGTGGGAATGAAGGACCAGTTTGGAAAGTCAGGAACCTGGAAGGAACTTCTGGACTATTTCGGTCTTCGTTCTAAAAATATCGTTGAGACTGCGAAAAAAGCGATTCAACTCAAAGGATAATGTTTCCCCTCATTCTTCTGCGATCGATTCCGGAGTTTTTACAAACTGAGATTCTATGGATCGCAAAAAAAGAAGGGAGAAGTTTTTGGATCGGCGCTCCATCAAGGGCGACGAGAAAAGCCGTGGAGTTGAATCGAACAAAATTCTTCCTTTTTTATTTCTTGGACATCGAGTTGAAAGATGGCGAGCACACAAACTCCTGACTTAAACGAAATCACCGAGGAATCCACAAAGTCTACCGGGGGGCCTTGGAAAGTGGTTCTCTGGGACGACAACGAACATACCTATGAATACGTAATCGAAATGCTCATGGAAATCTGTACGATGTCGGTGGAGAAGGCGTTCTTACACGCGGTCCAAGTCGATCAGGAAAAAAGAACCGTTGTTTTTTCCGGAGAATTTGAACACGCAGAACACGTTCAGGAAAGAATCCTCACCTACGGCGCCGATCCGAGAATGTCGAACTCAAAGGGTTCGATGAGCGCGACGTTAGAAAGATAAAAACAAACGTTTCCATTTCCGAAAAATAGACTTTCATTTTTTTAGAAGAATCGTCGTAGTTACGACGTCTTGCAGTAAAGGTCGCGCACGGAACTCGCATAAAACCTTACGCTTCAAAGTGGACTTAAATCTTAAGAAAAATCAGTCGTAACAACGACAATCCTCTGTAAAACGAAAGCCCCGCCCAAATTTCGGGTGGAGGGGCGGGGGGCGGAAAAATTCGGGAGATTTTCCTTTATCACAGAATCACCCTTTTTGCAAGTAAAAAGTCCCGTGTAGGAACTCCTACAAGTCTTAAAAAAAAAGACTCCCCGGAAGAGATCTGGTTCCTCCGAAGGAGCAAAGTGGGTTTCACAAGGTCAAGAATCCATATTTACTACGAGTTTCACCGACGGTTCCGGCCAGGCGTGGATCGCTTCCTCGAAATTGCATGTCGCGGTGACGACCTTCTCGGGATGGATTTTTTTCTCTTCGATTTTTTCTAAAATTTTTGGAATGTGTTCTCTGGAATCTACCCTTCCGATTTTAAGGGTCGCTCCCGTATTATACAATTCTAAATAAGGAATTTCTAATTTATTGGTCCAAAAAATGGCCGCACTTCCGTAGATTCCTTCGGTGGAAAGGGATTTGAGCGCGAAGTTCATCCCTTCCTTTAATCCGTGGCAATCTACGATCAGAGGAAATTTTTTGTCCCAGGATTTTGGAAGAGTAGAATAAGGAACGGCGGTCGCGCCGAGCGACTCCGCGATTTTCAGTCTTTCCGGATCGTTGTCTAAAAACAAAACCTCCGAAGAACCCATTCCCACGGCGAGAGACGCAGAATAAAGAGAAATGCTGGAAGCAAAACCTCCGAGAATCATCACCGGAGAGTTCGGTTTTTTTTCCAACCACTGACCGACGAGCTTCCAAGCTTCCACGATATTGTCGCTGATTCCCGCGAGTGCGATCGGATCGAGTCCTTTAGGCAAGGGGATGAGCATTTGTTTTGCGTAGGGAATCCAAATCTTTTCGGCAAGTGCACCTCCGAATTCTTTTGCGGACGCCCCCATTCCGTAGTGACTCGCAAAAGGAACGGAAGTACAGGCTTTCGAATGACCTCCAGTACAATCCGGACAAAAGCCGCAAGAGATCTGAAACGGAATGATGACCTTGGTTCCTTTCGGATATTGGTTTGAGATCTCCGGACTTGATTCCAGAATTTCTCCGACAAATTCGTGTCCTATCGGAAATCCGGGGCGCATGAGAGTATGACCTTGGAGAATGGGGATGTCCAAATCGCAGCGAGAAACCGCGAGCGGCCGAACGACTGCTTGGTTGTTTCCCTGGATTCTGGGTTCGGGAACTTCTTCCCATTCTAAAACATTCCTTTTTTTGAATACGATTCGTTTCATGGGTTCTCCTTCTTTTTTTGAAATTTTGATAGGTTCGATTTTAAATTGGTTCTTAATCGAAAAAGTAAGATCGCTCTTTTTGATTTTCCATTGTTCTTTCTTGCTTTTTTTCCAAAGACGGATTGAATCTTTTCTTTTTAAAATTTTAAGTATACGGGTTTTTCCGATCTTAACGGAAGATCCGATTTAGAAAAACGTTTTTGTCTAAACAAGTAGGTTCCATATTCTTATGAAATATAATTAAATTGGAATATTTAGATTCCATGGAATACTGCCTGTCTTTTTTCCACAAAGGATTGGAGTCCTTCTTCCGCGTCCTTGGAATCCATCAGGGTGAGAAGCTGCGGGAAAAGGTCTTCTGCGGCTTTTTTTTCGCCGTATTGAACCGAATCCATCGCCGATTTTAAGGTTGCAAAAACTCCGAGGGGAGCCTGGGCCGCGATTTTTTCCGCGAGTTGAATTCCTCTTGAGACGAGTTCGTTTTTTTCTACGATCTCCTGGATCAGGCCTATGCGGAGCGCTTCTTCCGCCTCGAAAGGTTCTCCCGTGAGAATGTATTTCATCGCGTTTCCCCAACCGCACTGAGCCGGCCAGCGCATCGTTCCTCCGCCGAAAGGAAAAATTCCCCTTTGTACTTCAACCTGTGCAAAGACTGAACGTTTGGCGGCGATTCGAATATCGCTCGCGAGCATGAGTTCGATTCCGAGTGTGATACACATTCCGTGAACGGCGACTACTACCGGTTTGGTTCGGCGACGGCCCGTGGTTCCCCAGGGATTTACGCTTTCTTCCGGAAGAGGAAATCTTCTTTCCTTTTTTAAGAATTCCGCGACGTTCTTCAGATCTAGGCCGAGTGTGAATTGTTTTCCATTCGCGTAAACGAGAGCGACTCGGATTTCAGGATCCGCTTCCATTTGATCGTAGGCCCGGCTGAGAGCAAAGAGCATATCGACGTTGAACGCGTTTCGTTCCTCCGGTCTGTTAAAGACGATGTGAAGAATGGAGCCTTTTTTTTCCGTAAGAATCAGTTCCGACATGGGCGTTTCCTTGGGTAGACCAATTGGTCTATGTTGAATTGATTTGATTGTAGACTATTTAGTCTACAATTTTTTGTTTTTCTTGAACTTTTTTCGGCTTCTGAGATTCTGAATTATTGTATGGTTCAGAATTTTGAAAAGCAGAGTAATCCTTACGATCGGCTGATGACCTCTGCCTTGGATCTATTCTACCACAGAGGTTATTCGGGAACTTCCACAAACCAACTCATCGCTGACTCGGGGACTCACAAAGCCAGCTTTTACCGTTATTTTCAATCGAAGGAAGAAATCGCCCTGGAATATCTCAAACTCCAGGGTGAGAATTTTGAAAACGGTCTTCAAAGAATGATGGAACGCGCTCCTTCCTGGGAGGAATTTATTTCCACCTGGAGCGCAGTTCTTTTAAAACAAGTGAAAAGCGGCAAATTTTTAGGTTGTCCGATCGCACGTTTTATCAACAGCGTAGAAGAGAAGAATGAGGATTTTGAAATTGTCGCGGACAAAATCATCGAAGGTTGGATACGAATTTTTGAATCGTATTTTGAATCGGAAAAGAAAAAGGGAAATTTAGATCCTTCTCTAAATTCTCTCGCTGCCGCCAAAAAAATTCTAAAACTTTTTCAGGGGAGTTCGCAACTTTTCCGGATTACAGGGAAGAACGAATACTTTCAAGAACTCAAAACGGAGATGATCGAGGTTTTGGGCGGTAAGAAAAAATAGGAGAATCCTTTGCTACCTATCACAACTGTAGGAGCTCCCCTTAGAGTTTTTTAAAAAATGAAGAATCATCGCGGTCCTTAGGTCTTGGACTGTAAATTCGAATTTCTTCCTATTCGACATCACCCGTGATTCTATCGAAAAACGGACTTAAAGTCCGTGTCAAAATTTTTCGGAGGAGGATCCTTTGTTGGAAGAATTGAAAAGAATCGGATTCTATTTTGGAAAGTGAGAATGTGGGAACTCCCATAAGAATGGTTTTCTAAGAATTCTTGAGAGACATTCATAAAAATCGTTACATCGTTTTGCGCGGACGTTCTGGAATTTGCGAGAACAGATTCTAAAAAAAAATCCTTACGTTTGTCTTTTGATAAGAATTTCGGGAAGTTTTATAAAAGGATCTTGTAAGCTCTAAAGGAAAAAAAAGTCTCTAAAAAATCCGAATCTCAAAACATTCTAAAATAGGAATATAAGGAAGTGGAACATCGGATGGCCGCCTTCGTAGATATAAAAACGCCCCCGTTTTGATCAACGGAGGCGTTGGGAAAAGATTACCCTTTTTTCTTGACTAAGATTTTTCGTTCGATTTCGAAAATTTTCTCGGCGAGTTTTTCTTTTCCGTGTTTTTTCTTTTCATTTTCTTTTAGAAAAAGGTCTTCTCCGAATTTTTCAAAAGCATCGTTTGCTTTGATATTTTTCAGACCGATGATTTGCAGATGTACCGCACCGGCAGGAATTCCAAAATCGGTTCCTCTATCTTCTACGGAAAGAACTCTCGTGATTGCAGTAACTGTGTCTCCGCTAAACGAAGGTTGAGTGTGATATCCTTCCGTAAATCCAAGATCCCAGATCATGTTTTCCGTAATGTCTCTGGACGCCATTCCACATAACCACGCAAAGACGAGTCCTCCGTAGACGACGGGTTCTCCACCCATAGGGCCGGAAATTCCCGCGGAATAAAGTTTGTCATAGTGAAGAGGGTGTGTGTTTCCGACTCTGTAAGTCCAAGGGAAATGTTCGTCTGTGATTGTTCTTCCGTTTTGATGGATATAGATCTGTCCTGGTTTGAAACTCTCAAAATAAGTATCGGACCAGGTCGCGGATTTGAAGTCGTTCGGAAATTTTAATGCCGGAAGTTCGATAACGGGTGCGTCGGTTTCCGGAAAAAAAGCATCTTTGATCACGGGCTTCGGATTTCCTTTCGGTTTTCCGTTGGATTGATAGATCATAATTTTTCTTTCATACTGAAGAACCAATTCTTTCTTTTGATTTAAACAGAGCGTACGAACGCTTACGATCCCGGGTTTGTCCGGTCCTTTGTCGTCCACTTTGAGAATTTTTGTCTTCGCGGAAAGTGTGTCTCCCGGATAAACCGGTTTTAAAAATTGAACGTTGTAATAACCGAGATTCGCGAGGGCTTTTTCGGAATCATTTTGAACTCCGAGAGAAAGTGCGATATTAAAAACTTGAAGAGAGGATACGAGCATATCCTGAAAACCATGGGCTTGGGCGTAAGCGGCGGAAAGGAAAAGGGGGTTTGCATCCATAAAGGTGGTCGCAAATTCTTGAGCGAAAGCACGATCGATCGTGATCTCTCTCGGGTGTTCGAAAATTTCTCCTTCGGTAAATTCTTCCAGATATCTTCCGTAGATATTTCTTTTTACCTGATCCTTGGAAACGGGCGTTCCGGGCGCAAGTTCTGCAAAGGGTTTATTTGGAACTTTAGTCATAGTAATAGGCCTCTTGATCTTTTTTCGTTTTTTCCAGTCTTTTGTTCTCAATCTTAGGGAAAAGTTTTTTTATTTAAAGAATTCTTCGTCGAGAAGAGCGACTTAAGGAGAAGAAAGGGATTAAGTGCAACGACCTCTTCGAACCGGAGTTTCAGGGAAAAACTCGGAAGAACTTCCTCGATCACAAAATTACCCTTTTCGCAAGGATAAGAATTTTTGTAGGAATTCCTACAAAAGGGAGAGGGAACTTTTTCCTTGCAAAGATAAGGTTTTTCTGATAGAGAAAAGTTCACCGATTTTTTCCCTGCGACGCGATCCGTAAAGAGCGTCGCATTGAGTTAACCCGCCACCTCCACCCGAAATCAGCTTAACCTTACCCACAAGTTAAAAAAGCGATTTAGAATGAAGAAGGATCCCCGTAAGATTTTTTTGTAGGAGTTCCTACAAAAGCTCTGAGAGAGAATATTCCTTGCAAAGTTTTAAT
>NZ_JAFFPT010000017.1 GCF_016918785.1 Leptospira ainazelensis
TTCCCGTCTGGGTCTATCTTGGTTACTTCGGAGCTCACAACTTTGACACTCTTCTGAGTTGGGTTCATCAAGGTCAGCTAACGGTCTTTGGGCTTTTAGGCGCAGTCATTTTATTCTTTGGAATCTCTTATTGGATCCGAAAGAAACGATCGGTGGCTCCTTAAGAATTTCTTTACATCTTTTTGCATTCGGCTATTGTTTGACCAGTTATGGACATTCTTGCGCAGCCGGTGCTTGTGCTGAATGCCGGTTACGTCCCCATCGGGATCCGGTCGGTCAAAGACGCCCTCATCCTTATCATTCTTGAAAAAGCACAGTTGATCAAGGATGATGAAAATCTTCTCATTCGTTCCGAAAAACTGAGATTCACCGCTCCTCGAATCATTCTCCTCCGAGACTATTACCGCGTCCCACCGCGAAAAGATCGGGTTTCCCGGGAGAATATCTTTCAAAGAGATAACTTTCACTGCGTCTACTGTGGAAAAAAATTTCCAAGTTCAAAACTGACCTTGGATCATGTAATTCCCAGAAGTCGTTGGGAGGGAGTTCCTAAAAAAGACAGACCTAAGGATTTTAATTCTTGGGAGAATCTGGTAGCCGCGTGTAAACACTGCAATACTCGAAAAGGAAATAAACTTCTCTCCGAATTGAAGTGGAACTTGCCGGAAGAAAATCGGGTGACACCCAAGCTACGCTTTCCACTCTTCTCAATATCGGATCAGCAGGCGGAGAAGTTCGGCTGGCGGGAGTATATTTCTTTTTGAAACGTCTTTCTATTTTATTTCTTCTTCCGGTAGTATCTCTTCTTTTCGGGTGCCCCCATTATTCTACCACAAGACTGATTTCCACACCTCCGACCTTGATCAGCGTCGTGCCGATCGCAACCGGTTACGAACTCAGGATGAGAGCGGGAAACCCCGAACTTCTTTTTAGCGGCTACCGCCTTTTTGTGGGAAACACTGAAAACGAATCTCGATTTCCTTCGGACTTGAACTCGGGGACCGATTGTGTCGGCGGCGTCTTAAATCTGATACCGAACCAGCCTCTCGAATATTCGATCGAATTAAGCACAAACAGCGGACCTCTCGCGACCCCCGCAACCGGGGAAAACACAAATCGAATCTGCAAGATGAGCGTGACCGTCACTTCGGGACAATACCTTACTCTACGCTCCGAGGTTCTCGTAATCAGCATCACGAACGGAGCTACTTCCGGGTTCGTGTTTTCGATGCCGTCCAACTCGCTTAGGGTTCCTTAAACCAAACCTCGATTTTTTGAAGAGTGTTTTTTGCGTCCGCGATCCAGATACTCTGCGGAAAAGATCGGACCAATTCTTCAAAGTGAGACTTTGAGCTTAACAAGGAGTTTCTCAACTTACGGAGCGCCGGATTCTCCTCGCCTTTTAAGAAGATCGGGTTTCCATCCGTGATTTTATAGTATTCGTGAATCGCAAAATCGTAAGAATCACGGGCGAGTTTGTAAATATCATAGTCCGATTTCTGGAAATTCGCATCGGATGAATGAGAAACTACATTCTCTTTTTGGAATGTTTCTTTTTCGAGATAAGAATAAAGAACGTCCCTGTATTCGATCAATTCCTTAAAAAGAGAATCGTTGGAGAATTCTCCCGTATCCGGATGGTATTTTTTCGAAAGAAGATAAAAACGACTTTTGAGTTCTTCTTCCGAAAACCCCGGTTCCAAACCCAGAAACTCAAGGGCTCTTTCTAACAGGTCCCCGTTTTCCAATAGTCTTGTCTGAGATAAAGATGACGTTTGAGCTGGATCTGAACCTGAGCGACGTTCAATTCTTTTTGATATTCTTTTAAAATTTCTTTCATTCTTTCTTCCACTTGAGAATGAAGAAGTCTGGATTCTTCCAATTTTTGAAACAACGTTTCCGTAATTTCTATAAGTTCTAAATTCTGAGGAACACCCTCTTCCAATTTTTCTATCTTACGGTCGAGGGAACAGAGTTTGTCAACGAGTTTGAGGTTGGAATCTTCGATCTTGGCGCCCGTCTCTCCGTCTCCAAAACCGAAAACTTCCAGTTGACGTTTTTGATTTTGGATCAATTCGTCCAAAAGAAGAATTTTTTCTCCAAAGAGGACTACAAGGTCCGAACCGTTTTGTTGGAAATCAGCCGAAGACAAATTTTATCCTTGGATGGACAATCCGCTTCCGCGGCTTCCCTGAAATGGGGCCGAAACCACATTGGACTTTTCCTTTTTCTCGATTTCTTCCCAAGCCGATTTCAGATCTTCCATGTATTTGATAATTTCTTGAATGATCTCGGAATCTTTTTTCATGTTCGCTTCGAGCAGTCGTTTTTTGATATAAACGTAGATTCCCAAAAGGTTGTTCGCGACTTCCCCGCCTTGTTCCAAGTTGAGAGCAAGCATGAGTTCGGTTACGATTTCCCCCGCTTTGAGGATATGATTGTTAACCACATCGTATTTTCTGGGAGTGTTGTTCTCCAGAGCGATATTTAGAAAACGAATCGCCCCATCATAGAGCATGACGATGAGTTTTCCCTGGCTGACAGTCGAGATTTCGTTGGATTTATATTGTTCAACGGTCGCTGTGGATTTTCTGGCAAGTGACATGTATCTCTCCTGAAATACTCTTCGACAAAAACGGTTGCCTCCTTAATGCTGGGTCAGAACATTCTTACGGTTTCTCTCAA
Source organism: Leptospira ainazelensis (assembly GCF_016918785.1). Lineage (GTDB taxonomy): Bacteria > Spirochaetota > Leptospiria > Leptospirales > Leptospiraceae > Leptospira > Leptospira ainazelensis. The sequence goes on from NZ_JAFFPT010000017.1 coordinate 2,686, forward strand.
AACTTTCACACGTTTTTGAGCCGTTCCAACCGTCCGAATTTTCAAATTCGAACTCCAACTAGGCCTTTTGCCGAGCTATGTCCGATCACCGATCAGATCTTAGAATTTGATACCAAACCGGACGCGATCTTGCTGACAAAGAACCTTTGTTTGGATTTTGAAAACCCAAAGTCAAAGCCCTTCCTCAAAGGGTGAAAAGACAAACAACTCTGATTTTACCCGGATAGAATTTCCTTGGCAAGTCTGTTTACAAAACCCAGAAAAAAGATCGTATTTTTAGCGTCCGGGAGAGGCTCCAATTTGAAGGCCGTTCTCGAAAATTTAAAAAAAGGGAAAATCGCAGGCACTGGAATTTCACTTCTCACGGACAATCCCGGTTGTAAGGCCTTAGAGATTTCCAAAGAATTCGGTCTTCCCGCACAAGTCTTGGATTTCAAATCCTTTGAAGACAAATCCGCGTATCACAAGGCCCTCTTGGATCGATTGCTCGAACTAAAACCCGATCTTATCGTCACAGCCGGATATATGAGAATTCTAAAACCGGAAATTATCAGTGCCTTTCCTCATCGAATCATTAACATTCACCCGTCTCTTTTGCCTGCATTTCCCGGACTGGGCGCGCAAAAACAAGCCTTTGAGTATGGAGTCAAAATCGCCGGTTGTACCGCTCATTTTGTGGACGAAGGTGTCGACTCTGGACCTGTGATTTTACAAGGAGTTGTGAAAATCAAGGAAGGAATGTCGGAAAGAGATTTGACTCTAGAGATTCTCAAAGAGGAACATAAAATCCTGCCACTCGCGGTTCAGTATTTTTGCGAGGATCGGCTAAAGATCCAAAATAGAAAGGTCAGCATTCAATAGACAATGATACAAATCAAAAGAGCCCTGATTTCGGTCAGCGACAAATCCGGTTTAGTCGAGTTCGCACAATTCTTAAATCAAAACGGAGTGGAGATCATTTCCACAGGCGGAACTCTCAAACTTCTCAAAGAAAAAGGAATCAACGCGATTGCGATCGACGATTACACGGGATTTCCGGAAATCCTAGACGGAAGGGTCAAAACCTTACATCCGAAAGTCCACGGCGGACTTTTAGGAGTCATTTCGAATCCGGCTCACAAACAAAAGATGGAAGAGCTGAAAATTCCTAAGATCGATTTGGTCGTAGTGAACTTATATCCGTTTTTAAAAACGGTTTCCAAACCCGGAGTTCTTTTGGAAGAAGCGATCGAGAACATCGATATCGGCGGGCCGTCGATGATCCGAAGCGGCGCGAAGAATTACAAACATACGTTAGTCCTCACAGATCCGAACGATTATTCCGAAGTACAATCCTTGATCTCTTCCGGTGGGATCTCGGAAGATGTTTCAGCGAAGTTTATGAGAAAGGCTTTTTCTCATACGGCGATGTATGACACCGCGATCTCTTCCTGGTTTAACAGACAGGCGGGTGATACATTTCCGGACGTTCTCAATCTTTCTTTTCTTAAAAAACAAAAACTCAGATACGGGGAAAACCCGCACCAAGCAGCCGCTTTTTACGAACCTCTTTTTACAAAGAGCGATTTTTCTCCCTTACAAGGAAAGGAATTGTCGTTTAACAATATGTTGGACTTCGACGCGGCCTTTCACATCTCGAGTCTTCTTCCAGAAAACACCGTCTGTATCATCAAACATCTCAACCCTTGCGGAATCGCGTATGCGGACGATCCTCTAGAAGCCTATCAACTCGCGAGAAGAACGGATCCGATCTCTGCGTTCGGCGGCGTAATCGGAATCAAGGGACTCGTAAGCGGAGAATTGGCAACGGTCATCACCGAGAATTTTGTGGAAGGTGTGATCGCACAAAAGTTTACTCCGGAAGCGCTCGATATTTTTTCGAAGAAGCCGAACATTCGTCTCATCGAAATCGAAGACTTCAAAGAAGCCTTGGACGAACTCGATCTTAGACCGATCCATCACGGACTTCTCATACAAGACAGAGATTATACGACGATCACCGAAAAGGATCTGAAAATCGTTAGTAAAAAACAACCGACTCCGGAAGATATTCGAGGTTTGATGTTTGCTTGGTCCTGTGTACGGTTTATCAAATCCAACGCGATCGTTTATACGGAAGAAAACGCGACGCTCGGAATCGGCGCGGGTCAGATGTCAAGAGTCGACTCGGTTCAATTGGGCGCGAACAAAGCGTTAAACGTTGGACTTTCCGTTGTGGGTTCTTATGTTGCCAGCGACGCATTCTTTCCGTTCCGAGATGGAATCGACGCGCTCGCAAAAGCGGGAGCCAAGGCCATCATCCAACCCGGAGGTTCCGTACGGGATCCGGAGGTGATCCAAGCGGCGGACGAACACGGATTGATTATGGTTTTTACAGGCATGAGGCACTTCAGACACTGATATGGAATTCCTACTCTATCTCATCTTTTTCGGATTCGTTTCGAGCGTTCTAGTTCTTGTGAGCTATTACTTCAAACTTCTGTTTCTTTCGGGAAGGGACTCCTTTGAAAGAATGGAACTTGTGGACTGGATCCGAATTCTTCCGGAAGAATTACTCAAACTTTTGGAATCCGGAGGAAGTCTTCAATACGGAGCGATTGCATTTTTTATTTCCGCCTTTGTTTCGTATCTGTGGACCTTGATGGGAGGAATCATCGGAGCTCCTCATTATTCGGACGCATTTGGAAACTATTTCTTTCTTTCGTTTTTACTTCCGGTCACTCTTTTTACAACCTACGGTGTTTTGGTGGAACTGATTTTGAAGGATCTTCCATCCACAAGTCCCAATCACTTTTTGGTTCGTTTTTTTGAACAAGAGGTTCCGGTACTCAGCGGTTGTTCGATTTCGGTGATCGCGTCGAATCTCGCGGTCTACGGACTTTTTCATGAAATCCCGTTCTTATTCGTTCTTCCGAATGTTGGAATCATCGCGATTCTCCTGATCCTCCGCTGGAATGGAAAGGTAAAGATCGGGGGAATTCATTTCTCCGGCCCGAAAAAGCCTTCCTATGAGGAAGATTCTGAATAAGTTTCGAAAAAAACTGCCGATAGTTAGAATATGAGAATCCTCGTTCTTCTCCTCACTTTTAGTTTCACACCTGCGGTTTTGTTCGCGCAATTGCCGGACGAAACTTCGAATCCAAGACAACCGTCAAATAACCAGCAACAAGCTCTCAATCTTCTGGAAGGTTTTGCCGAGTCCTCTTGGGGAGAAAGTTACGCCAATCTTCGTGAAAAATTCTTATCGCTTTCCACAAATCCGCAGAACGACGAAAAGGTGGAGATCGTTTTCGAGGATAAGGAAAAGACACTTCTGATTCGAAGAAACGGAATTCTTTATTCTTATCGTTTTTATTCCACTCCCAAGATCGTTTTGGATTCCAGACCCAAGGGTCAATTCGCAAACCCAACCGTGGAAAACAAATCCGAGATGGAAGAAGGAACTCATTCGGCTCCGGGAGTTTTATTTTCAGTCGGAGTTTTGTTTCGTTATCTTCCCGGAAAGGAAGTGCAGCAAAAACTAGAACAGAAATACGGAAAGCCAAAAAAAGAAGCCTTAGCCGAAAACAAAATCGGCGGCGCCGTTCTCTGGGAAAAAACCGATGAAAAACAATCCCCTCCCAAGGGCGGTTTTATCGTCCAGTGGAAAGAGGCTTATAAAAAAATGCCATTTACGAGAAGAGTCGATTATTTCAGTTCTTCGATCAAATTCCAAATCGAAAAAGAATACAAAGAATTCTTCAGCGCCGAAGAAATCAAAACACTTCGAGATTTGATTCCATAACTTCGCGATCCATAAAAAGCGAAGTTATGAGTTCAGGAAGCGAAGCGGCCATACTCCGCGATCCAACAAATGTAAATCCGCGCGAAAGAAGAGAAAGTTTCAAAATTCCTTCCTTACATCCTGTTTGATTTTTATCGAAGGTCAAAACAGGAGCGCGAATCAATTCGCGGCGTAGGATTGAGAACGAAAGAGAAATACGTTCCCGTTGAATGATCAACGATTTACCAAATCGCAAGGACTCCGATCGATCTAATTCGACACCCATCCAAAAAACCGTTTTCTAAAAGAAGGGATTCCCCAAAAATTCTATTGACCCCGCAACGCGATCCGTAGAGAGCCGTTGCGTTTCTTAAAAGAATAGTATTCTCATTAAAATACTATTGACCCTAACCTACCTTTCCCACCATGCTCTAAGCACATATTTTAGAGGAGCCTTATCAATGGAATTATATCTGGATACAGCCAACATCGATGAAATCAAAGAGATCGCGTCCTACGGTCTTGTGGACGGAGTTACGACCAATCCTTCCATCATCGCAAAGTCCGGAAGAAACTTTAAAGAAGTCATCAAGGAAATCTGCGCGATCGTTCCCGGTCCTGTGAGCGCCGAAGTCCTTTCCACAAAGTTCGATGGAATGTTAAAGGAAGCTCTGGAACTCGTGGAGATCGCTGAAAACGTTGTCGTAAAAGTACCCTTAATTCCGGAAGGTCTCAAGACCGTCGTCGAACTCACAAAAAGGAACATTCCTACAAACGTGACTCTTTGTTTTTCGGCGCCGCAGGCATTGCTTGCCGCAAAAGCCGGAGCTACTTTTATTTCTCCTTTTATCGGAAGAGTTGATGATACGAGTTGGGATGGAATGGAACTGATCACCGAAATCAGGGAGATCTACGACAATTACGGCTATGACACGAGAATTCTCGCCGCCTCGATTCGCGGACCTATGCATTTAAAGGAATCGGCTCTGAGAGGAGCGGACTGTGCGACCATGCCTCACTCGGCATTTCTACAACTTTTCAAACATCCCCTCACCGATATCGGTTTGGAAAAATTCTTAGAAGACGCCAAAAAGTTGAAGTGGTGATTTACCGGTTCTAAAGTCCTCTGCACGAGGGCTTTAGAATTTTATGAAATTCGAATACAATCCTCGATTCCTCTTTTTCTTTTCTTTAAAAAAAAGTAACGTTCAAATGAACAGAAGCCCGTCTCAATGTGGAAACATTCAGGCCTACCAACTTTTGTTCCGACTAACTTTTTAGGTTAAAAAATAATTGCAAACGGACTTCGAGTCCGCTCCCAGTGGAATGCGCTTCTCAAGGGCTACTTTGAAAAAAGAGTTCTATTGCATTCCAAAAACCGAATGCACTTTTAAGTTTTCAGGTGCTCGAGTGAGTGTTTGTCTCGCTCTCTTAGAAGCAGGACTCTTAGTTTTACAAAAATGTAGGAACTCTAACAAAACTTAACAAAGGAAGTCTGTTCGAAAGTTTACAAACGGTCAAAGGGGTGTAATCTGTGGGAACTCCAGCGCTTTTATTTCGAGCTGACTTGAGTGTTGTAAGTGGTTTCCTTTTAGGTTTGGGACAAGTCCTTAGTTTCAAAACTGTTTTTCAAAAAAATTGCAGTCCTGGTTTGTTTCAAAAAACGATTGAATCTTTGCTAATACGAAACCAATAGTAAAGTCTACGGTATTTTCTTAATTCCGTAGTAGTCGTCCATCATCAACTTCATCGATTCCAAAAAGCACATGATAGATTGATGCGACGCGTCGTAGAACAAGTTACAGGAAGTCTGAGTATTTAGATCCACGGATACGGCGCCGTATTGTACGGAAAGATCTTGGATCTTCGGCCACCACGTTTTTTCCATTTCCAATTCATAAAAACGTTTTCGATAAGTGTCATACACTTTCGGCCAGATCAAATAGACTTTTACGTCGTTCTCCTTTGCCAATTTAAGAAACTGTTCCACGAAGTAGAATTGGGTTTGTCCCAGGGTAAAAGTAGAAAGATACAAATTTCGAATTCGAACCGAGTCTTTTTCCAAACGATCCGGATCGTTAACAAAGGAAGTATATGCGAATTGTTCCCCGTGTTTTAAGTTAAGAATTACATAGTCCGTGTTCAGAGCAGGATTGTATTCGGATAACTTTCTTTCCTGAAATCTTTTGAAGAATAACTTGAGATCGGGATTAATCCGTCTAACGGCAAACATACGATCTAAGAATAATTTTTTACGGTCTTCCATGGAAATCTGATCCAAATACTTCAGGATAAATTCGTCGTCAGCTCCGTATTTTAGAAACGGATCGTAATACATTCCTTTTGTATCGTCGAATCCTTCGGGACTGACCACATAAAAAACCAGTTTCGGTTTGATACCCTGTTTTAAAATCTTTTCAAACCAGTAGAATCCGTAAGCTGGAACTGCTTGTGGACCTGAAAAATTATAAAGAATCCAATCCTTCTGAAATTTCTTGTCCATTCCGAGCGCGGAATAAGGATAAGCCCTCGAATCCCCAAAAGCCAGTGCAAGAGAACGATCTTTTAGATCCTTATCCCGAACCATTCTTTCAAACAAGGACTTACGTTGTGTGTAATAGACGGTGTTCCCGGCTTGGATAAAATTCTTCTGAAAATACTCGATCGTAAAGATTTTATCCAAACAAAAAACAAAGATCAAAAAAAGAACAGGATAATAGATATAAATTCGTTTCATAGTACCGCTCAAAACTTAGAGTAAAAAAAGTCGGCGTTGCCCGCGTTCATTCCGACCATAATAAATAAAATCACGAGTCCTAAAATCGGCAACAACCTAACGCGCCATTTTTCGGGGACCGAATATTTCTCGGGCCATTCCTCCGAAATGTGAAAAAGAACCACAAAGATCAGCATGTAAACTCCGCTTTCCAACCCGGTGAGTTCCTGACCTTTCTGAAAGGTAAGAATTCTTCCGATCGAAGAAATGGCGGAATTAAAATCCGGAGTAAAGAAAAAAGTCCAGGAGATCGAATATACGAGCAAAACGAAAAGATATCGGAGCGCCGGTTTGACGTAAGGTATCTCCGGAAGAATTTTCCATTTCTGAATTTCAAAAAGCCGTTCGAGAGAAAGATAAATCCCGGTGAGAAGTCCCCAAAAAAGAAAATTCAAACTCGCTCCGTGCCAGAGTCCGCCTAACATAAACGTTACGATAAAATTGACGGAAGTTCGTAATTCTCCCTTTCTCGAACCTCCGAGGGGAATGTAGATATAGTCTCGGATCCAATAGGAGAACGTTAAGTGCCATCTTCTCCAGAGGTCTCCGAAACTCTGAAAGAAAAAAGGAGCCTTGAAGTTTTCCGGAAGATCGAAGCCCATCAGTTTCCCAAGTCCTCTTGCCATATCGGTAAGTCCCGAAAAATCGAAATAAAGATTCATCGCGAAAAGAAAACAGGTCAACAAAAGCGCCAAACCCGAATAATCCTTCGGAGAAAGAAACGCGGGTGCGATCAAAGGTACTACTGCCGCGGACAAAAGTCCTTTTTTGACAAGACCTCTTAAAAACAACCAAAGTCCTTCCGTAAGTTTGGACGGGTTCATGGTCGGCGCTGAAAACTGATCGCAGACCTGATCGTATCTGAGAATCGGGCCGGCGATCATCACTGGAAAAAAGAAAACGTAAGAAAAAATTCCGGAAAGAGAGACGTCTTTGTTAAAACCTTCCCTTTTGGAATCCACCGCCAAAGAGATCAATTGAAACGTGTAATAGCTGATCGTCGCGGGAAGAACTACTTCAAAACCGGTTAGTCCGAAAACGGAAGATAACTTTGCATCGAGCATCGTCTTTTCTTGAAGCATAGGAATCGAAAAAACAAATCCTATAAACTCCATGAGCAAATAAAAATATTTGAATAGACCTAGGTTGAGTAAATTGAGTGCGACCGCAGTCTTGACATACCATGATTTTTCTTTCCAAAAATGAAAGAGCACCCAGTTCGCTAAAACGATCAAAACGAGATGGAGCAAAAAATTAAAACTGAAAACCGAGTAAAAAAAAGCCGAGCCGACGATCAGAAGATACTTTCTACTCTTCTCCGGAATGTTCCAGTAGACCAGGTAGAAGACTAAAAAAAATAAAAGAAATTCTATGCTTAAAAAATTCATTCCCAAACCCCAACCGCGTCTTTCAGAAGATACTTACCTTCCGGAAGATTTAGCTTTTCTAATTGAATCGATCCAACTCGAATCCTCTGAAGGTCCAGCACGTGTGTTCCCAAAGAGTGAAACATTCTTCTGATTTGTCTTTTTTTTCCTTCTCCGAGAATCACTCGATATACGCAGTCTTTCCCGGGGACGAGTTTAACCATCTTCGCACGCAGAATTTCCCCTGCATCCAAAATCCCTTTTCGAAACGAGGCTTGAATCTCCTTTTCCCCCGGATCAAATTTCAACCAGACCAGATATTCTTTCTCGGATCCGTTGGAAGGATGCGAGATTTTTTGGGCCAAATCTCCGTCGTTTGTCAAAAGAAGAAGACCGCGAGAATTCAAATCCAGTCTCCCGGCGATCTTGTAGTTTTTAAACTCTTCCGGAAGAAGGGAAAAAACTGTCTTTTCGTGAAATCGATCCTGATGAGAACAGAGATAGCCGGCCGGTTTATTGAGAAGAAGGAGTTGTCGCGGTTCCCCGTTTGGACTTACGACTTTTCCCCGAAAAGATACTACGTCCTTTTCCGATAAAACCCGGACCGCGAGATCGGTGACTTGTTTTCCATTGATCTCAATCAATCCCTTAAGGATCCATTCTTCAGCTTTGCGTCTGGAGCCGAGACCACAGTCTGCGAGATACCGATTGAGTCGGATTCCATCCTTGGGTGGTAAATCATCCTGAGACTTCATCGATTCATCCATTTCAGAAAGATTCCCAAAATCTTCTACCTAAAACTTCGTTGACCGCGCTCCGGACCGATCCAGGATAGAAGCGTAAGATCCGGCGATTTTCCGGTCTAAGTTACGATGAATCCTCTTAAAAAAAAGCCGCGCACTCATTCTATCCAAGAAGCCCCTGAAAAACCGGAATGGCTCAAAGTAAAACTTACCTTTCCGGATCCTCAAAACAATACGGTCGCGCTTGTAAGGGATTCTTTGGAGAAAAAAAAGCTCAACACGGTTTGTGAAAGCGCCTCTTGTCCCAATCTCAATCATTGTTGGTCCCGCAAAACCGCGACTTATATGTTGGGCGGAGATATCTGCACAAGACGTTGCTCTTATTGCGACGTAGCCTCTGGTAAACCAAAGCCGCTCGACAAAGGAGAACCGCAAAGGGTCGCTGAATCCGCGATCGCCCTCGAATTAAAACACGTAGTTCTCACAGCAGTGAATCGAGACGATCTTGAAGACGGCGGAGCCGCTCATTTTGCGGAAACATTGGTAAGAATCCGGGAAGGTCTTCCCGATTGTAAGATCGAATTTTTAGTTCCCGATCTCAAAGCAAAGTTAGAATCTTTAGAGATCATCTTTCAGTCCAAACCTGACGTCTTCAATCACAACGTCGAAACCGTTCAAAGACTTTTTCCCGAAGTCGCACCTCAAAAAAGATACGATCGATCCTTGGAAGTTTTAAAGATCGCTTCTGAACGCGGTTTTTTAACAAAGAGCGGTTTGATCTTGGGAATGGGAGAAACTGTAGAAGAAGTCAAAGAATGTATGCGAGACCTAGTTGCAGCGGGAGTTTCTCTCCTCACGTTAGGACAGTATCTACAACCGACCCCTACCCACCTTCCCGTTAAAGAATATGTTTCACCCGAGATTTTTAAGGAGCTTAGAATTTACGGAAAGTCCATCGGATTTAAGGGAGTTTTTTCCGGACCTTTGGTGAGAAGTTCTTATCACGCTGACGAGCAAGTCTCATGGACTCCTTAGAAGGTTCCATTCCTCAACCCCCACCCGAAGAAATTAAGAAAATCTTATATCATTCGATCATCCAGTTTCTTTCGGGAAAGGAAGGCCCCGTAAGCAAATCGGAAATCAAGGATCTTTTGGAAAAGACGGTCAATCTGATTCCAAATGTGGAGGCGCATTGGGCGGAAATCAATCGTTTTGGAAAGAATAAGATGATTCTCCATTGGAAGGAACAAGTAATGCTCTTGGAAATGGAAGAAGTCATCGACTCCATTCTTTCTCTCTGGAATCAAAAGTTCGATTGAATCGAGTTTATTTTGGAGAATGGATGGATCGTTCGCGGCAAAACTCAAGGTTCAAAAGTAGTTTCCGGAATTCGAATTCAAAAAAATAAAAATCAATCGAGCTGATAGAATCCGATTTTGTATTTTCTCAAAAGTAAGTCTGCTTTTTTTGAATGAGTTTTTCCGGATTGATCTTTTTTTGAATACGCCCTTGTGGAATCGGTTCCGCACCATTTTCGAATATCGTATCGAAGGGAATCGTGAACGGTTATATATTCCGTAACGTCGTAAACGCTTTTTTCAATCAAGATCCAACAACTTGCACTCGTGTTGTGAAGTTTTAATTCTTCCATTGAGACGGTTTTTTCTTTCGCCCAGACGGGCGGCGTTAGGAGGCAAACTCCGATTATAACCAAATATTTTACCATGGGGAAAATTCCTCCGAATGAATCTTTTTATTCGAAATACCTTGAGAGTGCAAGTATCTTCGAACGGCCTTCATAAACTTTGGCGGTCCACAGATCAGATATTCCGCATTTGTATTTTCAGAAAGATACGGATTCAGGATAGAAAGATCCGGATGTTGTTTTTGTGGGACTTCTTCAATACGATACTGAAATTGAACGTATTTTTTTGAAATTTCTTCCAGCTCGGCGCCGACCGACAAATCGTTTGGATCCGAAAAAAAATACAAGAGTTGTATCTTCCCGGAAGAGCGAAATTTTAAACATCTCGCCCTTCCTAAAAATGGGGCAATTCCGATTCCACCCGCGATCCAGACCTGATCCTTTTGCCAATCGGTTTTCAGTTCTTGAAACGGACCCAATACGTCGATTTTGTCTCCGGGAATCGAGTTTAACAACTGTCTTGTATCCTTTCCCAGACTTTTGATTCTTACCCTAAGCAAATCGCTTTTGGAACACGATGAGATCGAAAAAGGATGCCAATCAGAAGAGTATTCTTTTCCTAAAAAACGGAGATAAAGAATCGCACCCGCTATATATTCTTCACGAGATATTTGTTTTTCGGATTCAGGGATCAGATCCAATTCTATGGAAGAATCGGAGATTCTGTTGATCTTTTGAATTTTCCAACGATTTCCACTCCAGTTCCGAAGGAGGATCGTAAGAATACTCCCAAGACCCAAAATCACACCAGAGAAAAATACGATCTTGTGCGACAATTCGTCGGAAAGAAAGAGATAACCGTGAATGACAGCGAGGAAATACGAAGGAATCAAAAATAGATGAATCACAAACCAGGGGCGATATTTTTCCAATTTCCAAAATGCGAAAACTATACTCAACGAATAGATCAGAAAACCGATCTCTCCCGTTAAAACGGAAGGATCATCCCACATCGTAAGAATTTCCGGAAATAAAACGGTCTCAAAGACGACATGGGCAAAAATGAAAATCGTAGTAAAAATTCCAAACCAATGGTGCAAGCGGTATTGAGAAGAGATTCCACCTAAAAAAGAGGACAGTCTTTTTAACTTCAGTGCCAAGTAGAAAGTAGTGGAGAATAGCAGTAGACCGAGAATCGGTAGATAGATTTCTAAGAATTTCAATTTTCTCTTTGTGCTTCCGTCTTAAGCTCCGATCCCAATTCTCACAATCCCTATCCTCAATCTCAAGGGGAATTCTTCCAAAACTCCGGATTCTACGAAAAACGATTGCGGGTCCACCCACTTGCTACGCCTACCCTTACCCACAAAGTTGTTTGAATTTTAAGAAAAATTTGTCGTAACAACGACAGTCCTCCGTTAAACGAAAGCCCCGCCCTGAAATTTTGCATAACCTTACCCACAAAGTGGGTTGAATCTTTAAAAGAATCTGTCGGAACAACGACAATCCTCCGTTAAACGAAAGCCCCGCCCTGTGGTACAAACCGGAGACATGGGTAACAAAATAGACCGGGAACATAGGTAACACAAAAATGATGGCAA
>NZ_JAFFPT010000063.1 GCF_016918785.1 Leptospira ainazelensis
CTGTAGAACCTCCTACAATATTTGAATTTTCCGAAAGATTCCGATTCTTGCTTTGTACAAATTAAAGCCGGCGATTTCACCGGCTTTAAAACATTCTTCTTTTCTAAATTAGAATTTACTGAAATACCGGTCTTCTTCTTTCAAGAATGGATTTCATCCCCTCTTGACCGTTTTTGGAAAAAACAGCGTTGGAGAGAAGAGTGATGTCTCTTTCCGCGTTTTTTTCGGCAAACATACGAACCGGATCCCGAAGAGAAACTTTGATGCCGATCACCGATTCAATCGCCATGTCCTTAAATTGCTCGCAGTATTTTCTCGCTTTTACCATCATCTCTTCGGTGGAGGCAGCCACGTCGTCGATCAGACCGATCTCTTTGGCTTCTTCCGCTTTGAGCCCTTTTCCGGAATAGAGAAGATCTCTGGCTCCGTTGATTCCGACGGTTTCTTTCAACATAAAACCCGCAACCGAAGGAAAGTTGATTCCGATCTGGGATTCCGGAAAACCGAGACGACCTTTTTTTTCCACCATCATTCTATAATCGCAAAAGATCGCGTAAACCGCACCCAAACCCATAGAATGACCGTTCATCGCGCATACGATCGGCCTTTCAAAAAACAGAAGTTTCGAAGCCGTGTCCAAAGCAAGACGAAGGACTTCCTGAATCTCTTCCAGAGTTTTCCCCACGAAAATTTCAGGGTTGAATCCGTTGGAAAAAAACTTTTCGTTTTTGGATGTAAGAATCACCGCTTTGATCGTCGGGTCCTTTGCAATCGATTCGAGTTTCGAGGAAATCGTACGAAAAAAATCTCCATTCAAAGAATTGACTTCATTGGTTTCAATGTAGAGTTCCAGGATATGATTGTTTCTAATTTCGGAAAGCATGGTTGCTCCTAGTTCGATAAAATGTGAATTCTGCGACGCGGATTCGATGGTTAAACCCGCATCTTTGAATAAGATTCATCCAAAATGACGGAAGAAAGAATGCTGTAAACCTCGATCTTCTTCTTTCAAAACTGAAATTTAGAATCGGGAATCCGCTCCGAAAGAGCGATCTTTTTCATCTTGATTTCGATCTTATTCTGATCCAGATTCGTTTTCGGTTCTACGATTCTTGTGATCGTAGTTTTCGGCGGAAACGAAACGATCCCCTGTACCTTTGTGATCGCTCTTAGATTGCTTTTTTTGGAAAGAAGTTCCACGGAACTGATCCCAAACTCGGTCATCCAAAACGTAATATCCTCTCCGGGTTTTTTTACAAGAATCGCACGTTCCGAAAGATTCACAAAGATCGGATCGGCTCCGGCAAGCCCCGAGCTATTGTTCGATAGAAGGGAATATAAAACCGGAAACGGAATCGTGGATTGTTTTTTTCCGCTTGGATCCTTAAAGACGATATCTCCCATCGGAAGCGTCTGAGTGTTCGAATTCGCGGTTTTGATCTGAATCGAAACTCCATCTGTAAACACTCTGGAAACGATCATTCCGAAAAACGGATCCGAAAGTTCGATATACATCTTTCCGGAAGGACGATCGTAATAGATTTTTCCGTCCGCGGAAAAACTTTCCTTTTTCGGGACAAAGTTCTCGATTCTCATGGAGAATTCTCCGGAATAGGAACTGTTTTTGTCTTCGAGTTCTTTGATCGATTTTAGAATGCGCGCGGCGTCCGGATTTTTAGAGGATAAAAATTTCAAATTTCCCTTGTCGGGAAACGAAATTTCTTCGATCTGAGGGGACATACACGCATAGAACACAAGCGAAAATATTAATAAAATGGAATGTATTTTGAGTTTCATTGATTTATTTTTTTTTGGAATTTTTAGTTACGGGTTTAAAGGTCGTAATACGACGTTCTGAAGTTTTTTATGAATTCTATTCGTGTCTTCTTTTTTCTTAAAAAGTTTGAGGCTTTTCTCCCAATAGGCGATCGCGTTTCTCAATTCGTTTTTTTCTTTGTAAACATCGCCGATATGTTCTAAAATCACGGGGTCTTCTTCTCCCTTGTCTTTTAAAATCTGAAACGCCAATTGTAGATGTAAAAGCGCCTCTTCCAAATTTCCCATCTTAAAAAAAATCCAACCGAGACTGTCTTGATAAGCCTCGTTGTCGGGCGCGAGTTCCACGGCTTTTTGGACGAGAGTTAGGGATTCTTCCAAACGAATTCCCTTTTCGGAAAGATAATAACCTAAATAGTTGTAGGCCATCGGGTTGGTAGGATCGATCTCCATGGCTTTTTTGAGATCGTTTTCCATCGCGTCCTGATTCCCCAGCTTCTCGTGAACGGAGGCGCGATAAAAATAATAGATCCCGTTTCCGGATTCCTTTTCGATCGCGGAATTGAATTCCTCCAAGGCTTCTTTGTATTTGTCCTTGGAAGCAAGAACGATTCCCAAAAGATATCTCGCGTAAGACATCTCCGGTTCCGATTTCAAAACTTCACGGATCAGATTTTCAGCTTCCTCTTTTTTGTTAGGAGGATCCGCACGGAGTAAATAAGCAAGATGTAACTGGAATTTGAGTTTATCGGAATTTTTCTCGGCAAGTTCGACGGCTCTACGGGATTCTAAAATCGCACGATAAACAAAACCGGATTGTTCGTGGCAGGATGCCAAAAAATCATGAATCTCCGCAGAGCTCCATTCGGAAGTTTTATTCGGAATTTGACTCGCTCTTTGTGCGGTCCTCTCCGCGAGTTCGAACTGTTGCATTCCGAAAACGATTTCCGAAACTTCTCTGAGTTCCCTCAAATACTTCGGTGGATCTTTTTCCTTTTCATAGATATCGAGCATCGCCAGACGCACCGCAAGACGAGCGGGGAATTTTTCCTTTACGGACAAAAGAATTTTCTTTGCTTCGGCGTATTTTCCGAGCAATACAAGATACAATCCGTCGAGGACGCTTCCTTTCGGAATTTTCGACTGTTGATTGAGAATATTAAAATATTCGAATGCGTAAGAGCGGCTTTCGATAAAATACATTTCGGCCAGTAGATGTTCGACCGAAGAAAGATTTTTCTTTACCTTTAGAATTCGATTGAGTTCCTTTCGAGCGGAAGCGAATTTTCCGAGTTGGTTCCAGATTCTCGCGAGCGTGAGCCTTGTGGAAATATCCGAAGGATTCTGCTGAAGATAGGAGCTTAAAAAATAGAGGGCCTTTTTTGTCTGCCCGCTCGCGAAATACATTTCACCCAAAGACTTATCCACATAGGATCTGTATTTCGGATTTCCTTCCCGATTTCGAATGGAATCGCTGAGCGAAGTCAGATAAAGAATCGCCCTCGGAAAATTTTTGAGTTCCTGATTCAAAGATCCTAAAAGATAAAGAAGATCGGAATCGTCCGCAAATCGACTCAGGTTCGTTTCCAGATAGTCGCTCGCCTTTTGATATTCTCCCATCCGAATGAGAACCCTCGCTTTCAAAAGATAGGCGTCTCGAAACTGAGGATCGGCTTGAATCGCAAAGTCAGCTTCCTTTTCAGCCGATTCAAATTGTCCCAATGCGAAATGTCCGTTTGCCTTGGCGACTCGGGAAACGGGAGAAACGGGCCGTTTGAGCATTTCGGAACAACGGATGTATTTTTCGTAAAAACCTACGGATTCTTCATAAGCTTTTTTTGATTTTTCCTGAGAAGTTCCTTTGGTCGCATCGGTTTGTTTGTCGAAGGCGAGAGATAAAAAGAATTCGGGAGCGACCGTGGATTGTGAGTATTCACATTCTTCTTCCGAAAAAAGAGAGAACGGAAAAACCGTAAAACAAAAAACCAAGACCCAAAGATGGAAAGACACGAAACCGGAAAGTCTACGAAAGACGTTTTTATTATTTGCTTGATTCATTCGGGTAACGGGACAGATTTGAGAAGAATGTTCCATACGTCAGGAACCATCCCGTCAATAGGTCCGGAATTTCATTCTGCGCACAATCCGTCTAGGAGTCGAATCAATTTTCCAAACGAGCGGAGCGGTTCATCTTGTTAACATACATCCGAGAAAATAAAAAATTCATTCTGATCCTACTTTTGGCTTGGACCGCCGCGGCCGCCTGGATCCTTCCCAATCGATATAAATTATTGAGTAAAGTTGCGCTGATGGTGAGACCGCCCGGTTACGATCGCAAGACCGCGGAAGAATTTATCGAAAAGGGAGATTCGATCCTGCAAAGGGAAGTCGCTTATCAAGATCAAGGGGAAAGAATCCCGGATCTCGATCTGATGAGGGAAGCCTGTCTTTATTATTATTCGATGAGCGAGAGAGATTCAGTTCTTTACAAACCTTCTTGGACGGATTCGATTCATATCTGGAGATTTAAGGATTCCGGAATAAAAGAAGAATCCTCCGGAGAAAAAAAAATCTCTTCCAAAACAAGATCGAGAAACCCGATCACGGGAGGACTCAATCCCGGAGAATACTGGAAAAGCACATATCCGACCGTCTTAGAGGCGTTAGACTATTATAAGAGGGCTTTGAATTTTTCAGGACCGGATTTTTCCGTTCCCAAAAAAATCGAACGAACGGCTCTGGCGGTTTGTCGCCCCGAAGAAGTTTTGCTCGCATACGCGGACTATGTTCGAAACACGGAAGAATCGGTTCGTGTCGCGATCGAAAATAGTAAACCCAAAAAACCGTTTTTCTCCTGCAATCAAGATCCCAATCCGATGAACGTATTGACCGAAAAACAAAATCAGATGCGCGTTTGGTCTCAGATCAAATCCAATTCTTTTTTGATCGATCCGGATCGGAATATCAGAGTCAACGCAAACGATTTCAAAAAAGCTCTCAACCTACTCGCCTTCGGAATCTACAAAACCGGACTCAATTCGATTTCTCCTTTGGAAGCGGACGGAATTTTAGAAAAACTTCTTTTCTTCTCCGATCCTGGCACCGTCGAATACGACGAACTCCTTTTCAAAAGAGGAATGCTCAACTATCAACTCGGAAAAAGAGACCCGCTTTTTTGGAACAAAGCGATCTTCTACTTTCGAGAAGCCGCACAGTCTAACTTCTTAGATAAGGGCTCGGTATTCGAAGCACAATTGATGAATATTCGTTCCGAGATTCGAAAGGGAGAATTGGATTTAGCCTTACAGGGGTTACAGTCTCTGGAATCCGAACTTTATACGATCGATAAAGCGTATCGGACGACCGGAGCCGGAAGAAGTGACCTTGTCGAAGACAGAAAAAAACTCTTACGATACGTTCTCCGAAAAAAAGGAAGATACGAAGAAGCGGATGAACTCTATGTCGAAGAAGATTCATTATTTTGATTACAACGCGACCCATCCCCCTTTTGCGGATGTGCTCGTAGAAGTTCAAAACGACTATCTCAACGATTTCTACAATCCTTCCGGCGCGACCCGATTTTCCTTAGCGAGACAGGGAAAAATCGAAGAAGCCAGAAAGGTTTTAGAAAAATATACGGGCAAACCCGCAAAAGAATTTGTCTTTTCCTCCACGGGAACCGAAGCCAATCACCTCCTAACGCAGGCTATCTCCGAAACGTTTGCCGGATCGGCGATCGTATCTTCTTTCGAACACGCTTCTATGTATTCCGCGCTGGAATACGCAGGTTTTGAGACGAGAAAGATTATTTCCCTTTCGAACGGACAAATCGATCTTTCCCATCTTCGAATTCTTTTGGAAGAAAAACCGGCTCCCATTTTTGTCCTACACGTCGCCAACGAATCCGGAGTCATCCAACCTCTCGAAAAAATCTCCGCACTCGCAAAAGAATTCGGCGTTCCTTTGTTTTCCGATCTGATGCAATCCTTTGGAAAGATAGAAATTCCCTTTTCTATCTTGAGCGGATTAACGTTTTCGGGTCATAAAATCGGAGCCGGGATGGGCGCATCCGGCACTTGGATTCGTTCCGATTTGGTTTCTGAAAAAGAATTCGGAATTTTTCGCGGAGGAAATCAGGAGAACAATCACCGAGCAGGAACCGAAAATTCTCCCGCAATATTAGCTCTTTCGTATATTCTAAAAAGAAGAATTCCCGAGATCAAAAAGAAAGACGAAATTCTAAAAACCTATCAAACCAAAATCGAAAGCGTATTGGAAGAATGCGGTTGCAAAATCATAGGAAAAGAATCCCCGCGGATCGCGAGCACCTCCTTTTGTCTTCTTCCCACGGACGACGTCGATTTTTTTATGATGGGACTGGAAGAATCCGGTTTTGTAGTATCGACCGGTTCCTCCTGTAAGTCCAGATCCAGAGAACCAGCTGTTTCTCTTTTGTCCATGGGATTTAGCGAAGAAGAAGCCTTGCGCGCGATACGGATATCGACCGGATGGTTTACAACCGAAGAGGAAGTGGATAAACTTTGTATTCGGATTCGAGATGTTTTAAAAGCCTTGTTCTAAGATTTATAAAATTTTGAATCTCCTTTTTGTTCAAAAACGAAAAATGAATTTCGATTTTGAAGTAGTTTTCATTGGCGCAAAGCGCCTTAGTTTAAAAATTTTTTCAACTTGATTTGAATTCGATTCAAAATCAGATCCTCTCTTCTGTTTTAATTTTCAAGAAAATCAAACAAAATATATCCAACACTCTTGTAGTTAAAACAGTCCCGTAGGAAACGTTCTTTGTCGACCGTCTTTCGGCAATAGCACATAACTTTGAAAAAGCGATATTCGCAAATTCTCACCCAAATCTGCATCTGGATCGGATGTTTTCTCTTTTTATTTTCCTGCGCCATCGGGGGAATCGAAAGGGATAATCCTATAGTCAAAATTCCGCAAAACTCAGATGTGGAAATACTTCGGATCAATTTAATCCATGGAAGAACGGAGAAACTATTTGGGCTTAGTATCGGAATATCAAATGAGGTAAGATCTGACCTCACGGGTTTTCAAATTGGAATTCTAAATAAAGCGATGAACGGAACGATTCCGATTCAAATCGGAGTTTATAATCGATTGGATGGCGTAGGATATGCGATTCGAACGGGCTTAATCAACTACGGTGGAAGATTTTCTTTGAATCCACGAAATATTCCGATCTATCTGATCGGCGGTGTCACGGTTGGAGTGATCAATTTAGATTCCGACGGCGGTGCGAATGTAGGAATCGCCAATCTTTTCGTCGGCGGACTCAATGTAGGTCTCATCAACATTTTGACAAACGGGTTTACTATCGGATTGATCAATCACGGATTCGGCAAAACATTCACCCTTGGAATAATCAATTTTTGTGAATTTGGACCAATTCCCGTTATGATCCTTGCAAACTACTGCTATCTTACTAAAGAAAAATCTTAAAACATCAAAACAGTCGATTCGAAACAAGGACGTATTTTCCGTCTATGACGGATTAGAGAATCGGAGAATCAAAACGAAGTTGACAAACTTTCATTTTCTGTGAAAAAAGCCCTCACAAATTTCAGCACAAACCACACATGAAAATTAGAATCAAATACCAACATTGCTCCGTCGTACTATTCTGCTGGATCCTTTTGAGTAACTGCGGCCTAGCGCTTACCCCTCGCATAACGACGAAAATACCCCCTAAGACGGAAACCGAAATTTTTCGGCTCAACCTTTTATACGGAGAAGTCAAAACTCTCGCCGGAATCAACGTAGGATTGTTAAACGAAGTCCAGGAAAATCTCTACGGAGCTCAACTCGGAATCGTGAATTTTTCGGAAGGAAAAACCTACGGATTCCAAGTGGCCGTGGTCAATGCGGCAAAGAACAAAGGTTTTGGAATTCAAGCGGGAATCGTAAATTCCACAAACGGAGATTCCAAAGGAATCCAAGCCGGAATTATCAACTTAGGAAGTGATAAACGAGGTTACGATCTTACGATAGGCGTCGGCAATTATAAGACGAGCGGGCTTATGATCGGAGTCACGAACCTTTCCACACAGGGAATCAATCTCGGGGCCTTAAACGAAAATTCTCAAGGCCTTAACTTGGGAGTTTTGAACATCCAAGGAGGCGGAGTCAGTATCGGAGTCTTTAACGGAGGGTCCGGAGTTCATATCGGCCTTTTCAATTCGGCGGGAGAAGACGAGACCGAACCTCCTACTATACAATTCGGACTTCTTAATTTTTGCGGAAAGGGAAGATTTCCGGTCATGATCGGATTTAACTATTGTAAATAACTATGAAACATAAGAATTCTTTAAATTACACTTTTATCATTTTCCTTCTGAGTTCCGTTGCGGCCTTCGCCTTGAATTGTGGGGTCGGGGGACTGCGGGGAGAGAAATCCTTTGTAAGAACGCCGGCAAAAACGGAAACTGAACTCGTAAGATTAAACCTTCTCTACGGAGAAGTGAAAAATCTTTACGGAGTCAATATCGGGGTAATCAATTCCGTAAAAGATCGATTGATCGGAGTTCAAGTGGGCGGGGTCAATCTTTCGGACGGAAAGTCCTACGGCGCCCAGGTTTCCCTCTACAACGAAGCAAAAAACAGCGGTTTGACCATCCAAGTGGGCGGGGTCAATAAAGTCGAAGAGACCGGAGCGGGAATTCAAGTCGGGCTTTATAACAAGGCTTCCAACGGCGGGGTTTATCTTACCGCCGGTCTATACAACAAAGGTAGCAGCGGAGCGACGATCGGTCTCATCAACAACGAAGGATTGGGAATCAACGTGGGCGGCTTTAACTACGGCTACGGGGTAAACCTCGGAATCATCAATTCCGGCAAGGGACTCAGCATCGGAGCGATCAACATGGGAGAAGACGGCAATTTTCAAATTGGGATTTTGAATTTCTGCTCGGAAGGCCCTTTCCCCATCATGATCGGAATCAACTATTGCATCAAATCATCGGCGCCTGTCGAAGAAAAAGCCCAATCCAAGACCGTTCCGATCAAGTGACAATGAGCGCTTCTAAAGAAAAAAGTCTAATTTTTGAATATTATAAGAATTGCAATCTATCTTTTTCAAAGTGAAATTTCCCATTCTAGTATTTTGATTAAAAAAAAACTTGAACCCGAATTCGATGAATCGTATCGAGCATAACCCAAACTTAAAATCGCGATTCGGAACGATTCTATTTTTTTTTAGACCAAAGTTTCTCTTTCTTTTCCTTGTTTCCACGCTCGTCACCGCCTGCGGTGTCGCTTTGGTGCCGCGGCTAACCGTAAAAATTCCACCCAAAACGGAAACGGAAGTGTTTCGACTGAATCTACTCTATGGAAAGGTTGATTCTATCTATGGAATCAATCTAGGAATTATCAATTCAACGGATCGTCTAATCGGTGCTCAAGTAGGGATCGTAAATTTTGCCGAAAATTCAATCGGAGTTCAGGTTGGTATAATCAATAATTCGCAGCCGACCTATGGCACTCTAAAAATTGGACTTCTCAACGTAACGCTAATCCTATCGGGACTCGATCCCAACAATAAGAACAGAAAACTGCCCGAAAAAGACATTGGAATTTCAGTCGGTGTATTCAATCTTATGAGCGGCAAATTCAACTTCGGTTTATACAATTGGGGAAAAGGCGGCCTCAATCTAGGGCTATTAAATAATAACGCAGGCAATTCCGTTAACATTGGCGTTTTAAACTTAATCGATAATACATTGAGCATTTCTGTTCACAATAATGATAAGTCGGCAATCAGTTTAGGACTCGTCAATGTAGGTGGCAGGAGAAACGAACTGCAAATCGGAATCATCAACTATTGTCCGAACAATACGGTTCCAATCATGATTTTTGCTAACTACTGTGCGGACTCAAAGGCGACTGAAAAGTCCGAAACTATTATCGAACCTACCGAAAAAGAAACATTCGAAAATTAGGATCATCAATGCAACGATCATCGCAGTTTTCCATTCTTCTCGTATCATTTTGCTGGATCCTCTTCTACAATTGCGGAATTGCTCTCACACCTCGCTTGACCGCGAAAATTCCACCCAAGACGGGAACAGAAGTATTTCGACTGAATCTACTTTCCGGTGAAGTAAGTCACCTCTACGGAATCAATCTAGGAGGATTGAATTCTGTTGATCATCTGATCGGAACCCAGATCGGAATTGTTAACGTAGCCGAAAATTCGATCGGAATTCAGGCGGGACTTCTAAACAATTCAAACCCAACGTATGGCACTTTGAAAATCGGACTTTTCAACTTTAATTTTTTCTTGGATAGAGGAATGCCGAGACCAGGGCCTTATGAAGATTACGATCAGGAACAGGAACAGGAACAGGAAAATAAAAATCGCGATCAAAAAAACTTCGGGCTTTCAATTGGCGTCGCCAATGTGATGAGCGGAAAATTCAACTTCGGTTTGTTCAATTGGGCAGAAGGTCTCAATGTAGGATTCGTCAATTTGAACGAGGGAAGTTCGGTTAATTTAGGAATTGTGAATATAGGTTCAAACGCGGAAGTTCCTCCTGAAAAAAAACGGGCGATTAGTTTCGGAATTTTCAATTTAGGATCCAAAAAAGAAGAATTCCAAATCGGAATCGTCAACTATTGTCCAAACAAAACGATCCCCATCATGATCATCGCAAATTATTGTTCAAAACCGGTGACGGCGGTTGAAGAAAAGACGGAAGTGAAGCCAATCCAATAATAGAAGATTACGGCAAAGACTGATAGATTTTTTCCGCGTATCGATCGGTCATTCCCGCCACGTAATCGCTGATCACCCGGTATAAGGATTCTTCCTCGATTCTTTCTTTGTAAGTTTCCGGAATTTTTTCGGGATGTTTGAGAAAATAGTCGAATAAGGATTCGATCACCTTCTTTCCGTAATCGCTCATTCTTACAAGATCTTCGTGTCGATACAATCTTTCGTAGAGAAAGGATTTGAGCTCGCGAAACCGGGTGTCGACTTCTTCCGAAAAACTCGCAACTCTCACACCTTGTTTCCAAATTCTTCCCAGATCCTCCCTGGAACGGACTTGGTTTTTTTCCAGTTGTGAGGAAATATTCCGAATGAGATCGGAGACCATCGCGTTTGTGAGATTTCGAATCGAAGTTCGGATTAAAATTTTCTCGGCCGCTTCCGGATAACGTGTCTTACAATCCCGGTAGACTTCGTTCCAAAAACGATTTTCGGATAAATCTCCGAGATGCAGATAACCCATTTCCCAACCGTCTTCGATATCGTGACTCGTATAGGCGATCTCGTCCGAGAGATCTGCGATCATCCCTTCCAGAGAAGGTCCGTCTTCCTGTCTGGATAAAAACATTCCCGAAGTTTCATACTCGGCTCCGTGTTTCATCAATCCCTTCAAAGTTTCTCTACAAAGATTCAAACCGGGAAAACCGGGATATTTTTTTTCGATCGCGGTTACGATCCGCAAAGACTGTTTGTTGTGTTCAAAACCGCCGTGATCCTTCATCAAACCGGAAAGAACGTCTTGTCCAGCGTGACCAAAAGGAGTATGGCCGAGATCGTGAGCGAGCGCAATCGTTTCGGAAAGATGAGAATTGAGACCAAGAGCGCTCGCAATCGTCCTAGAAAGTCCCGCGACTTCCAACGTATGAGTCATTCGATTTCTATAATTCTCCCCTACGGAAAAGATAAAAACCTGGGTTTTGTATTGGAGACGTTTGAAGGCGCTGGAGTGAAGAACCCGATCCCGATCCCTCTGGAAAGGAAGTCGGTAAGAATGTTCTTCTTCTTCGTAGATCCTTCCTCCGTTATTCGCGCTGGAGACAGCATAAGGAGCGAGACCCGCTTCCTCTTTTTGAATCAATTCGTTTCTAGAATAATACACTTTCCCCAAAATCGGGAACTTTTCTAAAAAGTCTCCTTACTTTTTTTGTTTGTTTACTGCTATTTTAAAGGAGCCAGATTTTAATGTCTCTGAAATTCTAACTTCAAGGCGACCCAGTAAGAATGGAATTCTTAAATCTTCTTGTTCACATCTTTTCCGATTACGGATATATCGCCGTCTTTTTAGTGTTGATCCTCTGCGGTTTCGGACTTCCGGTTCCGGAGGATATTTCCCTGGTTTCCGGCGGTGTCATCGCCGGACTCGGAAAGGCGGATCCTCATTTTATGTTTTTGGTAGGAATGGCGGGAGTTTTGATCGGAGACGCTTCCGTTTTTTTACTCGGAAGAATCTACGGGATTCGAGTTTTACAAATCCCAATGATTTCCAGAATCGTAACTCCGGAAAGATTTGCGAAAGTCCAAGACAAGATCGCAAAATACGGAAACTGGGTCACGTTTATGGCTCGATTTATGCCGGGTCTCCGAATGCCGATTTATCTCACAGCAGGAACCTCGGATCGAATTTCCTTTTACCGATTTGTAACTTTGGACTTTATGGCTGCGATCATTTCGGTTCCCGTCTGGGTCTATCTTGGTTACTTCGGAGCTCACAACTTTGACACTCTTCTGAGTTGGGTTCATCAAGGTCAG
>NZ_JAFFPT010000029.1 GCF_016918785.1 Leptospira ainazelensis
ATAAGCCTTCCATCCCAACAACGTATTCCTAAAATATCGGAACACCATCTTAGATTGCTTTTTAATGTGATGATTTTCCCTTCATGGATCCGTTTTAACCTTGGAGCATTCCTTTGTAAAAGGAGGTTTTGTTCCTTCATGATTCGGTAGATCCGTTTATGATTCACTCGTGGTAAATCCTTGTTTCTATTGATCCGATTGACGATCGCTGTAATTCTTGGATACCCGTAGGTAGGTCTATCATGGCAGACATCTTTGATCGTTTGCAAGATATGCTCTTTGAATTCGGTGATCGAATGTTTTGTTCGAAGAAGGCGATTCTTGTAGTAAAAAATCGAACGGGAAACTCCTAATGCGGAAGCAATTCTTGTCATTGGAAACCTTCGATCCCTTCCAATGGCTTTTGCGAGATCAGTTTTTTTTTACGAGCAAGGATGACCGCTTCTTTGAGAATTTCGTTCTCTTCAGTCTTTCTTCCGAGAAGTCGTTCTTAATTCTCTGTTCGAGCTTTTTATACTCTGATTCAGGAACCAGGTTCTCTTCATTTTCGATTCCTTTGCTTGCACCGTTTTCCATAAAACGCCTCCACTGGAAGAGTTGACTGGGGGCTATGTTATACTTTCTCGCAACTAAAGAAACCGAATTTCCAGCTTCCAGCGTCTCTTTTACTATCTGTTCCTTCTCCATCGAAGACCATCTTCTTCTTCGTTGGACAGAGGTGATTACGTGAACCGTGTCATTAATGCTAGTACTATTCATAGCTTTACTCCTATTGTTTAGGAGCTAACTCAGGTGTACGGTTTTAAGTGGGGTAACTACAATATTCGTCTTGGAATTTTTCATCGAAAGCAATTTTCAAGGAAATGCCGCAATCCTTCTTTTTATCGCTGTTCGCATCTCCTTCCAAAATTGCAAGATCATCTCCGATAAGAAAGACTTCCATTAATATTGCTGGAGGAATCGGCAGAGATCCTTTCTCCAAATTTTCGATATATTCGTTAATAACTTCGTCATTGAATATATATTGTGTTAATTCATTCTTTAAATACTTCCCATGAAGTAATCCAGTCAATACAAGATGTAGGGCTTCTAATATAGTTGACTTCCCCGCTTCATTGTCACCCACCAGAATATTAATTCCGCTATTAAACTCGATTGTGAATCGACCTTTTAATGATTTATAGTTTTCTATAACTAATTTTCTGATTAACATACTAATTATTCTTAAGCTTCTATTATTGGATTAAGCCAGCCAAGGACGGCTGGCGTCTTAATGAGGGGCGCGGCATGGCAGATAACGAAAGAGGCTTCTCGACGTTCGCGTTCCCGAAGCGCCTGTGCGCGAAGGGATTGGCGGAGGCTTGAGCGACCTTAGTCGCGTCTCGCAAGCCGAACGACAAAGCGAATGTGGCGAAGCCCGGAGTGAGTCCGAGCGAGAGCCGTGAGTGACGAACGGAGCGAGAAGACGAAGTTATGCGCCGTTTTTAATAATTATCAACTTCAATTGTGTTTATTTCTTCTTTAGTCAAGCCATATAACTGATAAACCATCTGGTCAATTTCTTTATCTGTGTAGTCAATTGCTTCCTTAGCAGCAAGGGCTTCCTTTTTTAAGCGATTAAAGCGATTGAGCCACTTCTCTTCTTCCTCTGTAGATAAAATCTTTTTCTTTTTCTTAAGTTCACTAGTGAACTCTGACCAATTGAGTAGATACCAATCCTCTAATTTTCCTGTAACTTTTTGAATTTCGAATTCGGAGACTAAGAGAGTTGTAAAACTCTTCTGTATTTCCCCTAGTTCTTTATTTTTAGTGAGCATAACATCCGCTAGTTTAATAAAAGGCTTTTGATCTTCGGGTGGTATATTTTTGATCGGGATAGCCCTTAAGTCTTCGGGATAAATACTTGAATAAGAGCCTTGTAGAGTATCAGTACTCAGAAAGCTACTGAAATAAAATTTGCATAGTGTTGAGCAAAGGATCAAAAGCACATATTTAAGATTGATTTCAGAATCAACAAGAATTTCCCATCTATTTTCCGGTTTTTGAAATTTCAATACTTCGCTATTCCATAGGATTAGATGCATTAAATTATCATTTGAATAAAACTTTTCCTCATCATAATAGGCTATTATTGTATTATTTGCACCACTTATCCTTCTTACAATAACTTTGGGGCTATCAAATAATAGCGGATATTTAGCTCTATGAAAATGGTTGATATTATTATCATAATCAATATATTTATTTTCATAATTCGCATAGTATCGCTTAAGATCGCTACCTACAATATATTTCTTATATCCCTTTCTATATTCATTAAATATTACATCATCCTTTGTAAAATGTTTAGGACTTCCTTCCTTAGAATGGGCAACGACTCCTGTATTGATACATACAATTTGTCCAAGCAAAATCGAATCATCATGTAGTTTTTCATAAATATTAATTGAAATAGGATTAATATTTGTTTTTATCGCTGAATTTTTTAAATTTCGAAAGAATTGCGGGCTAACAAGGACAGAGGTTTCGTCAACGTTTTTCTTAATTTTTATTTTATTTTTTAAATTGTGCTTTTTATTCAGTACATAAATGAACGTTTGTCTTGCAACATTTTCAAAAATGATTTTTTCACCGAAATCGAGAATCTCTAGTATGCTATACTCTGATAAAAGCTTTTCTCTTGCTTTTGTCGAATGCTTTTCTTTAAGCAATGACGTTGGTAAAATAAATGATTGGTAACCTTGTGCATTAAGTAATTGCAAGCTTTTAGCAATAAAACAAATAAAAATATCCCAATGCCCCGTAAGCCAATCAGCAAATTTAGTCTCCAGTATTTTGACCTTGTCTCTATCATAGCTTGATAAAGTCCAATTTGAAACATAGGGAGGGTTCCCTACGACCACATCGAACCCGCCTGTGTCCATAATAGACTTAAACTTTTCCTTCCAATCAAACGCTAGTTCTCCCACGACAGATTTATCTTCTATCAATGAGTTACCCCATTTGATATTATTATGAAGGCTATTAAGTTTTTTATTTTTAGTCGCAGTTTTGAGCCAGAGTGCTAACTTTGTGATTTCGACTGATTCCTGGTTCAAGTCTACACCGTAGAGATTATTTTCTAAAATTGTTTTGCTGATGGAATCGAAATCGAAGAGTTCGCCTTGTGTAGTTTTATTTTTGATTTCTTTAATTTCAGCATACACTCTTTCATGTTCTTTCCAGAGATAGTTAAACGCGGCAATTAAAAATGCTCCCGAACCGCAAGCAGGGTCGAGGATTTTAATTTTAGACAGGTAATCATCTCTATATTCTCGTAAGATTGAGTATTCTTTATTTTTCTTTAAATTTGAATACTTCTTAGTTACCTCGGTTTTTTTATCTTCTAACCATGCTCCGACAGTCTTTTCAATTATATATCGAGTAATATGATCAGGAGTATAAAATACACCTTCTTTTTTGCGTTTTGTTTTCTTAGCATCAAATTTAATATGCTTATGTTCAAGGACATCTACTTCCTTCAAAAATTCCAATACAAATTGTTTTTCTTGTTTTCTCGGGGACTGATCTAATTCTTGAAAACTAACACGCATTTCCTCTAAATCTGAAATACTCTGCTCAAAGATGTGGCCGAGAATATTTACGTTTAATTCGTTCTCGTCACCAAAGTCATACCGCATTCCGATCTCTGCAATTTCTTCAAATAAGAAATTTGGTAGCTTAAGTGCATCGAGATCCGCATCAGGTTTAAATAATTCTCCATTATAACCATTTTCTATTCCGAAGGCCTTACCCTCATCTATTGCTTGAAATAAATCTTTTATTTTAGCATATATGCTAAAATGTTGAGAATTATAATATTTCTCTTTTATTTGCGATTGTATAATGTCTGCAGATAGTACATTTGAGGGAATTAGATGTTCTCTAGAATCTTCGCAAAACCAACAAAATATGATCCGATCTAAAAGCTTTTGAACTAATTGCAACAATTCAGATTTAGACTTGCTTAATTCATATTGCTGATTATGTTTCAGAGCTTCATAGAATATTTGACTTCTTAGATTTTTATAAGCAAAATAAAATTCTTTTTGGACTTTAGTTTCTTCAAAGCCTTTAATTCTAAGAAGTTCTTCTGTTTTAGAAATTCCGTTTAAGCTAAGTAGATTTTCTTTTTTAAGAAGCGTAATGAACTTTAAAATTTCTGTGTCCGTAGATAAAGGTAAATATTTATCTTGATATTCAGTTGGGACATTAAAGAAAAATGTCTCATAGACGTTTTGTCCCTTTTCCCGATTATAGATTCTAATTTCGTTGAAATTTGTGACTATACCCCATTTTGCGGACGGATGATTCAGAAGGTATTTCCAACATTGGTCAATTGGAGAAAGTTTATCTTGACGGTAGGATAATTTTGCTAAGTCATTTGAGTTTTGTCCTTTAAATTCTATTACTACTTCAGAAGTATTTATATTTTTCGAAAAATTTCCCAGAGCCAAATCTGCAAAACCCGGTGCACCTGTAACTCCTGCTCCATCAATTTTAAATTTCGGGTAAATGTTAAAATTTTCAGTATTTTCACCTTTCCCAATATAGCCCAATATTTTTTTAAAAACTATATCGACAAATTCAATTTCATCCGTACTTTCTTTATCTACGTCTGGATTAAATGTTTCGCAATTCTTTTGCCAATTAAGAACTATATCTCTTATCTCTTGCAATTTTTGAGAGGAAATTTGAAGTTCCTTTCTAAAATAATTATTCTTTTTAAAGTATGTTTCATTAAAGAGTGAATGGGACATTTTGTTTTATTGTCTTTTGGATCTGATTTTCCTATTTTTTAGAAATATTCTCAATTGGCGACTTTGTTTTTTAAAAATGGCGCATAACGAAAGAGGCTTCTCGACGTTGCGTCCGCAAGCGCTTGTGCGCGACGCGGTTGGCACGAGGTTCGAGGCGCCTTAGCGCCGGCTCGCGAACCGAAGTGACAAAGCAATGTGCCGGAGGCCGGAGTGAGCGCGAGCGGGAACCGTGAGTCGCGAACGAAGTGAGAAGCCGAAGTTAGACGCAGTGTTGCATTTATCCTGAATATCGATCGGAGACTTTCAGAATTTCAGTAAGAACATCTGGTATTGAACGGGGAGAAAACATAAACTTAATATCCGAAACCCATTGAAGATAATTTAACTCGTGAACATGACTCTCTGTAATAGGATAATATTGCCAATGTGGTTCATCTATTAAATCATCTATATAAAAAGCACGCTGAGGGGATATAGGAAAGACAATCTTTGTATTTGGTCTATTTATGCCTTTATTTTTATCATTCAAAATAAGGACGGGATTATCACTGGTCACAAAGGCTGGTTTATCGCAATGAAGAATTGACCATCTTTTCTTTAGTAATTGTTCTACCAAATGCATTGAGTTTCCCTTTATATTATCAAGAAAGGAATTTTTCAAATCGGTTGTGCTTTGATTTCTATATAAGTCATATCCCTCAAAATTCAATTCCAGCTCTGAATCAGATATTTCAATCGTCATTTTATTAGATTCTTTTTTAACCTCATCAAGCAGATTGACTATTTTTTTATGGTATTTTTCCCAATCTGAAAATTGAATTGGGTGCCTCACTAACATTAAGCCTAAAAAAGGAGAAAATCCTTTTTTATAAGAATCAGATTTATTAAAATTAAAGGAGCCATAAGCTAAAGTTTTCCATATTTGGCTTATTAAGCCTTCAATATCTGCAAACTCCGATTCTAAAGTAGTATCTTTACTACCTTCTATTTTTTTAGTATATAAATCATTCTTGGCAGCTACAGCCCGAATACCTGTTTTAAATTCTGCTTGGTCAGTATCGCCTCTTTGAAAGCACCATATTTCTGGACTTTCTGTTCCAATAGATTCTGTTACGGCAAAATATTCTAAGTAGAATTGTGGAATCCAATGATGTCTTCTCGGTATATTCTTCATCTTTATTGCAACATTGCGTCTAACGAAAGAGGCTTCTCGACGTTGCGTCCGCAAGCGCCTGTGCGCGATGCGGTTGGCACGAGGTTCGAGGCGCCTTAGCGCCGTCCCGCGAACCGAAGTGACAAAGCAATGTGCCGGAGGCCGGAGTGAGCGCGAGCGGGAACCGTGAGTCGCGAACGTAGTGAGAAGCCGAAGTTAGACGACGTGCGGGAACTTTCTCAGCGTTCTTTCAATTTCCCAGTTACATATTGATGTAATATACTTGAAACTAAAGTTTGATAAGGAATACCAATTTCCAAGGCCTTCGTTTTTAATAATTGAATATCTTTTCCAGCAATTCGAATATTCATCCTTTTATCTTTTAATAACGTATTTTTGGCAGCAGATTTAAACTTTTTTAAATACTGCGTTTTGTTATCAACCGGTTTCCATTCATTTTTCTCAATGGAGGATTCTAAACTCTTCTCTTCTTGACTAAGCTTATATTTCATAGATTTGCCTCCGGTAAATAGATGCTAGTATATTTTCTTGAGGGGTATGCAGTTTTTAAAAAATATGTATTCTTACTTTCAATTGTAGGTATTACCCAAGCGTAATTATCAATTTCAATGATAATCAAAATTTGATTTTGATACTTTTCTTTATTCGGATGTTTTAGAATTTCTAGAACAGATCCTGACTCAATTTCAATAACTATCCTCTCGAAACTGATATTCCGCTCTGCCTTTAATTTTTCATTCTTAATATTATCCCAATCAAAAACCACAGGTCTTAAATATCAAACGTGTGCCTTATGTCAATACAATCATTTTAACAAAATTTATTTGAAAGAGTCCTTTAAATGCATCTAAACTGATTGAAGTGTTTTTTGAAAAGTATCTGAAACCGGAGAGTTTTCCCACATGTCGTATAACGAAAGAAGCTTGCCGACGTCGCGTCCCCGAGCGCCTGCGCGCGAAAGGGTCGCGAACTTTTCTTACTGAAAAACTCTTCTCTTACTGAAAAACTCTTCTTTTACTATTTAGCCAAGTTCGCGAAGCGATGTGTCGAAGACCGAAGTGAGTCCGAACGGGAACCGTGAGTGACGAACGGAGCGGCAAGCGTTAGTTAGGCGAGCGTTCCGCGAGCGCCAAGAAAATATATCGTTAAACCATTGCAACCTAATGAAACAGTTGCAGTTATCCCTTTAAAACACTTAGCCAACCCAAAGAAAAGCGAAGCGGAATGTCGCCTAACGAAAGAGGCTTCTCGACGTTGCGTCCGCAAGCGCCTGTGCGCGATGCGGTTGGCACGAGGTTCGAGTGAGCCTTAGCGAACGTCGTCTCGCGAACCGAAGTGACAAAGCAATGGGCCGGAGGCCGGAGTGAGCGCGAGCGGGAACCGTGAGTCGCGAACGGAGTGAGAAGCCGAAGTTAAGCGCTGTGCCAATCTTTACTATTTTATCCGATGGTATCAAACTGTTTCTTAGCTTCAAAAACATCGCTCTTAAAAATTGAATGCCATTTTAGAAATTCTTTTAAAAGTTTGTTTAACCTTTTCTGATCCACAGCAACATTGACTTTTAATAATCTGTAATCAATTACTGTTTGAATACTGGAAAGATTAAGTTCTTTACTAAGGCCAATTGAAGTGTAACACTTTGAGTGCAAATCGTGAAATTTATTAAAGTCCTCAATTAAATAGTTCAATGTCCTGTTCAACTCATCATTAATAAAATAGTGCTTATTGTCGGATTCAAACTGCATCTCCCACCGAGATATGTAAGAAGTTAATATGGTGGTTTCAAGAAAATCTACCAATCCCCTCGCCTGATATTTGAGTAATTCTTCCATACCTCTAATTATTGGCAGAGCTTTCTGATAATCATATTCATGAACCAATGTGCGAATCTTATTAGATGGTAAATATTTAGGATCTAATTTCCTTATGGCAATTTCTCGAGCAACGGTGAAAATTCTTGATCTTACCTGTCGTAATAATTCCTGATCATTTTTATAATAGAAGAAAGATACATATTTAGCAGTAATTTCTTTTTCAAGAAATACTTTCAGAGGATCTTCTAATTTATTAGTTTTTTTAATATAAACATGCTTGGGGATTTCTGCTTGAACAGCTAATTCCCATTCCTCGTGCGTCCCCGATTTACCCGTCTCCGTAAGTGTTCCATAAGATTTATCAATTATAAATATAATAAAATCAGATTCGATTACATCTTGTCTGTAAGTTGCTGGAGTGGATGAGGGAGTTAAATTATTTTCATACCTCATAACGTCTGCGCCAGACGTTTCAAGAATCTCTGCAATTTTATCTCTAACATTTATTAGCGATAATACTGAACTTAAAAATATTCGAGGTCTAAAATACATTCATTCTTTCAATTAATTTTTTGGCATGGCGCTTAACGAAATAGGCTTCTCGACGTTGCGTCCGCAAGCGCCTGTGCGCGACGCGGTTGGCACGAGGTTCGAGTGAGCCTTAGCGAACGTCCTGCGAACCGACGTGACAAAGCAATGTGGCTTTAGCCCGGAGTGAGCGCGAGCGGGAACCGTGAGTCGCGAACGAAGTGAGAAGCCGTAGTTAGGCGACGTTTTTGCCGATGCACTAACAGATTACGCCAAGGATGGCGTTGTTAATTTTTAATCCCTAAAATATTCAATGCTTTAGAATTGTTTTTAAGAATGAATAACATTCTTTGAGCTGGACCTTGTGGAATATTCTTTCCAGATTCCCAAGCTTCAATTGTTTTAGCGGAAACACCTAATGCTTGAGCAAAAGTATTTTGAGTAAGATGCAAATTGGTCCTAATATTCCTGATTTCTTTACCTTTAAATGTTGGTAATTTCTGAATCTCGATAATCTGCGCTTTCACACCTGGAACTTTTTTGCCTTTCGTGTATTCAATTGCTTCATTAAGTCCTTTGGAAAGACTATTGAATAGTTTGCTACTTTCTTTTTTCATGTCGCACTCTCTTCGATTGAATTAATTCTTTTAAAGAAGTTACTAAATCCGCTAATCTCGTAAGTTCTTTCTTTGAAAGGTTCTCTTTGTCGTTTTTTTCAAGAAGTGTTATTAAGAATAATACAGAGAATTCTTCAATATCTAAGTAAAAAACTCGAACTCCTCCACTTCTTACCTATCCCTTTCTTTTTCCATCGTATCTTTCTAATTCCGTTAGAACCTTTAATTACCGGACCATACTTTGGATTTTCTAAAAGAAACTCTTGGAGTTCTTTTAACTCTTCATCTTCAAGTCCAGCTTTCTTCCAAAATAGATCGAAATCTGGAAGGTGAATGAATATTCTCTTCAAGAAATCAATTATCCCTATCTAATAGGGGAATGTCAATCTCTAAATCTTTACGAAATTTCGGCTTTAATCGCCGCAAGGACGCGGCGAAAGAAACCTGGGAAGCCACGGCAAAAATGTTCGCCTAACGAAAGAAGCTTGCCGACGTCGCGTCCCCGAGCGCTTGTGCGCGAAAGGGTCGTGAACTTCTCTTACTGAAAAACTCTTCTTTTACTATTTAACCAAGTTCGCGAAGCGATGTGTCGGAGACCGTAGTGAGTCCGAACGGGAACCGTGAGTGACGAACGGAGCGGCAAGCGT
>NZ_JAFFPT010000012.1 GCF_016918785.1 Leptospira ainazelensis
AGCAATGTGCCGGAGGCCGGAGTGAGCGCGAGCGGGAACCGTGAGTCGCGAACGAAGTGAGAAGCCGAAGTTAGACGATCGTGCGTGCCCTAATTTAAGATTTGATCATCTCAGAATTAATAATATTCAATGCCTTACCTTTTTTCGTTTTGTAAAAAAGGAAATCACTATCTAATGTTAAAATATCTTTTATTCCATAAACTTCGGAAAGACTTACAAGAGAAGCATCCGCAAAATCCATAGGTCGATCGGAATATTTCTCCATATAATGATAAATCAATGTGAAATGCTCATTGTCTTGATTTAAAATTGTAATTGCACCGTCTTTAATCCATTCGATAAAAGAATTCTGAATTTTCTTATTATCTGATAGCAAATATGAAACTTCCGTTACAACTGCTAAAGTTGTGAATAATCTTCCTTTGAAATCTTTAAGAAAAGAACGAATTCTGGTACAATATGCATCAGATTCATCGAAGAATGCTACGATCGGCCCAGTATCGATAATTGCTTTTATCATTTACCTTTTTGCTTTTTCAATATCGCATCTTTAATATGCTTTTGGTGATTTACTGATTTGTCTGAAATCCCGCTTTTATATTGGCCAAAGTATTTCTCACCTAATTCATAAGCTGATGGTTTCTGAGCAAAGTTATCAATATAATAAACTAAAGATTCTTTAATGACTTCTGATTTACTTTTATTCTCAATTTTCGCTACTTCTGATAATTTCTTTTCTAATTCTGGGGGTAATCGAAGACTAATCATACCTTGCCTCTTGTATTACGTGTGTAATACACTTCCGTTTTTGT
The DNA here is from genome assembly GCF_016918785.1 of Leptospira ainazelensis. Taxonomy (GTDB): domain Bacteria; phylum Spirochaetota; class Leptospiria; order Leptospirales; family Leptospiraceae; genus Leptospira; species Leptospira ainazelensis. The sequence continues at coordinate 813 of NZ_JAFFPT010000012.1, forward strand.
CAATAAAATTTTTGATTTTCACTTAATTATGAAAACGAATATATAAGTGCATTTTTTATTTCAAAATTTACTTAGCACGCATGTCGTCTAACGAAGTAGGCTTCTCGACGTTGCGTCCGCAAGCGCCTGTGCGCGACGCGGTTGGCACGAGGTTCGAGCGACCTTAGTCGCGTCTTGCGAACCGAAGTGACAAAGCAATGTGCCGAAGGCCGGAGTGAGCGCGAGCGGGAACCGTGAGTCGCGAACGAAGTGAGAAGCCGAAGTTATGCGTCGTGGTTAATTATTTAAGAAAATATTCTCTAATGTCTTCGTCCAAGAAATTAATTTTATAAAAGAGCTCATAATTTGGTGAACCTGTCTTAGGAAAATACTTTGTTCCTTTTCTTTTTTTTGATATAAACTCATCAAAGTCTTTCCAGTTTCTTAAACGATGAACTGTATGTAATTCTACAAGTTTAACTATATCTTCCAATTCTATTGGAATTTGTAATTTTAATATACCTATTGAAGCGATTACAGCCCATTTACCGTATATAAGCCCATATCCAACTTCCGAAATCGAATCAGATTTTTTTTGATATTTTTTCTCTTCATTAATCAATTTTTCGAATAATAGATAAGAGAAAAACATTTCTTTAAAGCTATTCGTATCACTTAATATTCTATAAAAAATGTCTTCCTGAAAAATATTCTCTTCACTAGTACGACGAGCAGCAGCTGGTTCACCTTTATAGGCCCAGTACGCCTTTAAAAAATCGAATCGATTTATAATGAATTGTCCATCAATAAACTTGCTCTGGTATCCTTCTTGGAATTCCCCCTTTTTGCGCTCATAAAAGTATCCGAAAGTTTCGAATATTCTAGATTGAAGCTCAATTTGAATCGGATGATTTGACCGCCTATCCCCTTCGCTCACTTCGTTCTGCTGATTTGTTGCATTAGAAATTAATTCAATAAAATTTGGATCAATTTTATTTTCACTTTCAATAGGAGTAATCACTTTCAGTAAGACCTCTTTTCCTATAAGCGGATTTTTCGATTTTCCTAGCGATTCTTCATATATTTTACTGATTGTGAACGCTGTTTGGCCTCCATTTAAAATTTGAGGTTTTGTTAGAATAATTTGTCCTTCATTCTGTTTGCCTGTGCTATCAGAAAAATTTAAATTCTCGGATATTAAAGTTATCCCGTTATTTAGTAAAGCAAAGCTATTCTTATCTTGATCTATTATGGTTGACTTAATCTTCTCATTTACTGACTTCTTCTGTAATTGAAGATAATTTCTTGGATTATATTTTAAAATTGAGTTTTTATATTGACTCATAACTTTGGCTATCTCGATTATAGGAACAAACACTACTGTTACATTGTAATTTCCATACTCAGTTTCTATTAACTGTTTCAACCGAGGGTGTTCTTTATTTGAGAGTAATAATTTTATAATAATCTCATTAGGGTCATAATGAGTACTAGTGGCCAAAGGGAAAAGGAGTTCATTATATGTTTTTTCTGAATCGAATATCTGATATTCTGCATTATCAATAAGTTTCCTTATCTGAGAATCATTTAGCTTGTACAGGTTTCCCAGAAGAATAACCTGGTAATCATATCTAGCAATATCCCGAATACGCTGCAATTCGCTTTGAAAAGCTAAAATTTTAGCATTAAATTGCACACCATTACTATCTTCTTTTACACCTTTGATCAGATTTGATACTTCCATTTTTATCAAGTCATCAGTGCTCATTGACTTTGAATCAAAATTTTGGGAATTATTTCTAAACTTTGCTTGAATTAAATATAGTTTTTTTTGTTCATGATCAATGAAGTAAGCATCTAAACCTCCATCTTGTGTCCCGTCAGTAATTAATTTGTGACGATCAAGAAAGTCAGTAATTCCAAATTTCACTTTTAGAAATAAGTGTATAAACGATAAGGACCGTGCTTTATCCAAGCCAGCAACATCGGAATCATCAGGATGGTATGTTTTGTACGATGCAGGCGCTTCCAGATTCAATCTATCTAATACTTTTAATAGCATCGAATATTTGGATTTCATATAGTTTTATTATCTCCTTAGTTTAACCATGACGCATAACGAAAGAAGCTTGCCGACGTCGCGTCCCCGAGCGCCTGCGCGCGAAAGGGTCGCGAACTTCTCTTACTGAAAAACTCTTCTTTTACTATTTAGCCAAGTTCGCGAAGCGATGTGTCGAAGACCGAAGTGAGTCCGAACGGGAACCGTGAGTGACGAACGAAGCGGCAAGCGTTAGTTAGGCGATCGTTCCGCGAGCGTCAAGAAAATATATCGTTAAACCATTGCAACCTAATGAAACAGTTGCAGTTATCCCCCTAAAACACTTAGCCAACCCAAAGAAAAGCGAAGCGGAATGTCGCCTAACGAAAGAAGCTTGCCGACGTCGCGTCCCCGAGCGCCTACGCGCGAAAGGGTCGCGAACTTCTCTTACTGAAAAACTCTTCTTTGACTATTTAACCAAGTTCGCGAAGCGATGTGTCGGAGACCGAAGTGAGTCCGAACGGGAACCGTGAGTGACGAACGAAGCGGCAAGCGTTAGTTAGGCGATCGTTTGCCCAACCGGAATCACGGTGAACCGCGGGGACTGCTTGGGGCTCAAAAAACATACATCACAGAAAAAGTAACTTTTGAACTTTAAAGTTTTTCCTGCAAGGAAAGACCAAAACAGAAAAACCCTAACATTTCTAACTTAATCTTTGGATTAGAAATCAAGTTAGTCTAGCAAAGAGAAACAATCCGAAATTTCCCCTTGCCCCGCTTCGTCCCCGCCCGTTCTTCCGTCATCCCCTGGGCAAATGTCGCATAACGAAAGAGGCTTCTCGACGTTGCGTCCGCAAGCGCTTTTGCGCGATGCGGTTGGCACGAGGTTCGAGGCGCCTTAGCGCCGTCCCGCGAACCGAAGCGACAAAGCAATGTGGCTTTAGCCCGGAGTGAGCGCGAGCGGGAACCGTGAGTCGCGAACGGAGCGAGAAGTCGAAGTTAGACGAAGTGCCGCTTTCGCTTATATTTGAAAAATCTGAATTCATTTTAATCTTGAGAATTTAGTAAAAATTTATTGGGAGTGCGAATAACTTCAGAATTATCCTGAAAATGAAAATTCTCACCGTTTTTTTTGGAGTCATACTTTTCAAATTCAATTACCTCGATAACACGGTTGTTTAATATCCTAAACTTTCCTAGTGAATAACTATCTTGTTTTATTTCACATTCATACTGTTCGCATTTTATATTTATATCTTCGTAGCGATTTCGATCTAATCCAAAATAGCATAATTTAATTTTTCCATTTTCCTTTTTGAACTCTAAACCTTCGATTTCATCAAAACCAACTATTTTTTCGAATTCGGAAAATGATCCCCATTGACCCAAGAATGATTCAATATTAGAGCTACTTAATTCTCTTTTTAAAATTGGAACTTCGTTAGTAAAATGCTCTGAAAGAGCGTAACCTTCGGCCATGCCATGCTGAATTTTGAATATTTTTAGAATTTTGAACGTTTGCAAGTTGAACCTTGTAAGCTGATCAATGACCGCAACGCCTACTCTTTCATTTAAGTCTTCGACCTTACTTTCTTGAAGTTCAGGATCTAAATAAAATGGGACAATCTGATTTTCTTTTACATACATGATCTGCGATTTGAAATTTGGATCACGGCCAAAACAGGATAGAAAAACCATTACTAGAAATATTATTTTATTATTCATTACAATTCCATTTTGCGGCATTTCGTCTAACGAAAGAGGCTTCTCGACGTTGCGTCCGCAAGCGCCTGTGCGCGACGCGGTTGGCACGAGGTTCGAGCGTCCTTAGACGCGTCTCGCGAACCGAAGTGACAAAGCAATGTGGCTTTAGCCCGGAGTGAGCGCGAGCGGGAACCGTGAGTCGCGAACGGAGTGAGAAGCCGAAGTTAGACGTAGTTGGCCATTCGATTTTAAAAAGTCACTTTCTAATTAATATTTCTGCCCAATCAAAAGCTTGTTGTGCTAAAGAAATAGCCTTTTCATACTCAGGTAAAAGAATCTCTTCATAATCACCAGGATATCGAGTGGACACGGCGTAATCCGTAAGTATAGTTAATTCTTTAAAAAAATCTGGTCTTTCGACTTCTAAAGGTAGGGACGAAATAAGATTTTTTATATTATGAGTAAACTCAAAATCTATATTATAACTTATTAGGACCGCTTTCAGCGATTTTTCTGCGGATTGCTGTGCATGATAACATAGCTGATTAAAAAGAATCTCTTCACGATCACCAAGTTTAGATAACAATAAATCACTTTTCGCATGAATCAGCCAAGTATTCGGTAAACTCGGGTCATCAAGCGGCATATAGCTCGATCCCATTTTTAAGTGCATGAAAGTAAATAAGATGGTGCGAATTAGAATATTTTTCTAACGTTTCTTCAGTTACCACAACGAAATCGTAAGGTCTTTCTATGTTTTCAATGTTTTGATAAAGGAATTGGGCAGTTTTTCTTTTATTCGTTCCTTTGGGCATAACGATTAGAATATCGTAATCGCTGTGTTTATTAAATGAGCCTGTAGCTCTCGATCCAAAAAGAACTATTTTTAAAGGATTTACGAGATTAATAACCTGCGTCTTTAAATTTTCCAAATCTCTGTCCATGAACCACACAATGCGGGTGCAATCCAAAAAATCAAGCAATTGCTTTTAATCTATTTTTAAGAATTTTCTTCAAATTGAAAGAGTCGATTTATAGCTTTCTCCAGGAACTTACTTTTCGTTCAATTTTAGCCTTGGCCAATTACGTCTAACGAAAGAGGCTTCTCGACGTTGCGTCCGCAAGCGCCTGTGCGCGATGCGGTTGGCACGAGGTTCGAGCGACCTTAGTCGCGTCTCGCGAACCGAAGTGACAAAGCAATGTGGCTTTAGCCCGGAGTGAGCGCGAGCGGGAACCGTGAGTCGCGAACGAAGTGAGAAGCCGTAGTTATGCGACGGTGTTTTGTTATTCTGAAATTTTTGTAACTGTAAGCACTTGAGAGTACCCGCTATTAACGGCTATATCCAAGTTCCCACCTGAGGATTGAAATCCTTGTAGCCTAATAAAATCCCCGGATGCTAATCTGTAGATTGATTCTGTTGAAATATTAGTTAAATCGGTTGTGGCAGCAGGAACCGCAGTGGATCCTATCACAGATAAATCATTAAGAACTATATTTACTTTTCTAATTCCTGTTGCATTCTGAGCATAAGAGAGTTGGCCCAATACATGATATAACCCGGCATTTTTAATTGTTAACTTAGTTGGGTCAGTAAGTGAAAAAATATTATTCGTATCATATACGACACTATCAAAGCTAATTGCAATTGGTGTAGAATTTACAGTATTAGAGACGATGTTTCTGTAAACTCTAGTGTTGCCAAGTGTGATAATTCTGTTAGAATTAGCTATTGAAATTAGGGACAAAAGCTCTAATTGTTCTATTTTTCTTTCTTCCTCCGCCTCGCCGATAGTAAATCGGCAATTAGTTATACTTACCAGAATAAGAAGAATAGTTATTCTTTTTTTCATTTTTTTTCCTTAATAATTATTTTAAAACACTGTCGCATAACGAAAGAGGCTTCTCGACGTTGCGGCCGCAAGCGCTTGTGCGCGACGCGGTTGGCACGAGGTTCGAGTGAGCCTTAGCGAACGTCTCGCGAACCGAAGTGACAAAGCAATGTGGCTTTAGCCCGGAGTGAGCGCGAGCGGGAACCGTGAGTCGCGAACGAAGTTAGAAGCCGAAGTTAGACGGCGTCTGCTTTCAAATTTAAGCGATATTCTTGCGAGATCGAACCTTTACTTCCAAATCTAACGCGTGACAGACTTTCAAAAAAGTAGCAAGATTACAATTTATCCCATTTTCAATTTTTGAAAGTTGCTGTTGAGTTACGTGAGCCATTTTCGCAAGCTCTGATTGGGAAAGGCCTTTCTTTTCTCGTAAATCATGTAATTCTAAAGACAAACTAATTAATTCCCTTTCTTCTTGAATTTTTTCTTTGAATTTTTCATTCTTAATTTTAGTTTTTAAATGGGTTTGGAATGATTTCATAATAATAACTTCCCTATTTCCTTTTCTGGATATTTCTTAAGAAACTTTTCTCTCCTCTTTACAGCTTTGTCTATTTCAGACTTTGGAACTTTATCAGAGCGCTTAATGAAATGATTTGTTAGTATAACATAGTCTTTATAACAGAAGAAGTATAAAATACGTATCTGATCTCCTGAAAGTTTGATTCGTAACTCATGAATGCCGTCTCTTAATATATCAGCGTAAGGCCTTGGTAAATTTGGGCCTAACTCCTCAAGTTTCTCGATCCAAGCTAAAATCTTTGCTTGATTTCGTTCATCCTTAGAATTGATAAATGTCTCAATTTCACTCTCTTCTTCCTCAGATTCAGAGTAATAGTAAACCTTCCATTTTCTCGCCACAAATTAAATTACATCATATAAGATGTAATGTCAACTCCAAAAGTAAGTAAAACGGTTTTAAATATTAAATCAAGTTGCAGAATTCATTTTTAGCAGATGCCGCCTAACGAAAGAGGCTTCTCGACGTTGCGTCCGCAAGCGCCTGTGCGCGATGCGGTTGGCACGAGGTTCGAGCGACCTTAGCGCCGGCTCGCGAACCGAAGTGACAAAGCAATGTGGCTTTAGCCCGAAGTGAGCGCGAGCGGGAACCGTGAGTCGCGAACGGAGCGAGAAGCCGAAGTTAGGCGAAGGTGCCGAAATTTCTTCAGAGATTATTTAGCAATCTCGCCGAATGATGGATCGTAACAATTTCAATATTGTGAAGTTTATTTATACGATAAACGATGCGATAATTCCCGGAAATTCGTTCCCTTAAGTTTTCAATATTAAATTCAGGAACTACCCTGCCCATCAATGGAAACAAAGGAATATTTTCTACCGCGTCAACAATTCGATTTATTACATTTAAGGCATAAACTTCAGAATCTTTAGTTATGTAATCGTAAATATCGTGGAGGTCAGACTTGGCTCTTAAAGACCAAACTATCTCTTTCGCCATTTATTAATTTCTTCAAGAATTTGTTCGTGAGGAACAACTTTATTATTATCCAATTCAGTTAAACCTTGTTGAACTTTTTTGGAAAAGAAAAGCTCTTCCATAATATCATCAAATGACGTATCATCCGGTAAACTTTCAATAAGATTGATCGCCTGTTGTTTTGTTGAAGGCATAAGAAACAGTCATTTCAAAAGTAGTAATTGTCAAATAAAATTTAAGCTCCTTCGTTCGCGTATTTAAGCTATTTAGGGCTTTAATCTCTTAAATTTCTTCAAATTAGACCTGCATAAAAAAACAGACATCGGCACTTTCGCATAACGAAATAGGCTTCTCGACGTTTGCGGTTCTGAAGCGTGCCTAAGCACGCGGAAGAATTGGAACGAGGTTTGAGCGAACCTTAGTGAGCGTCTTGCAAACCGAGTGACAAAGCAAATGTGCCGAAGGCCAAGCAAGAGTCGCGGAGCGATCTCGAAGCGCCGCGAGAAGCCGAAGTTAGTTGCTGTCACGCGTCCGTAAGACTAAATTACATTAAGTAATCATTTCGGTTAGCGAATACTATTGACATTCCTTATATTTACTATATATTGACACTATACATATGGAGGAATCAATCGAATTTGAATGGGATCCATCTAAAAATACCATAAATAGACAAAAACATAGAATTTCATTTGAAGATGCAAAGACAGTCTTTTACGACGAAAACGCAAGGATTATAAATGACCCCGACCATTCTGAAAATGAAGAAAGATTTATTATACTTGGATTTAGTTATAAATTAAACCTGTTAATGGTTTCGCACTGTTATCGTTCTTCGAAAGACACAATCCGAAT
>NZ_JAFFPT010000030.1 GCF_016918785.1 Leptospira ainazelensis
CTCGAACCTCGTGCCAACCGCGTCGCGCACAAGCGCTTGCGGACGCAACGTCGAGAAGCCTCTTTCGTTAGACGACAGTCATTAAATTATGTATATATATGTAGATGAAACTGGAAATACCGGATTAGATCTATTCAAAAATGATCAGCCATTTTATATTTTAGGGGGCCTGATTTCAGAAATAAATTTAGATATGGATGTTAAGTTACGCTTAATTATCAAGGAAATGGCCGAACATGCTAATCTGAATGAATTACACGGGAATGCAAATGAATCGGCATTTGATTTCATTGCACCTAAATTAGAAATACTGATAAGTGAGCTTAACCTTAGATTTCTATTTTCCTGTGTTGAAAAAGAACATCTAGCGGGTGTTAAATTCTTAGATTATTTACTAGACTCCGATACGAATAAGGCAGTGTCACCTTTAAGTTATCGGAGCCGAGCTCTACGACTAATAATCGTTCAACAATGCCTTCAATGTTTTCCGAAAGGTCTTCGGGAAGCATTTTGGGAAGCTTATAAAACTCAAGATAATGAAGCATTGATTTCAATTCTTTCTAAGTTTCAAGAAATAGCATTGAAGAATCTTATTGATCAAAGGCTAAAGGAGATTTTGTGCGATGCAATTGAGTGGGCTACGAAGCATATTTCGGATGTCTTTGATTTTAAAAGATCAAAAATGGATTCTCCGAATTACGTAGCATTATCAACCTTAATTAATCAAATGAATGTTTTAGTTGATGAAGAAGATCAAGTAATCGACAAATTTATACATGATGAACAAAGGGAATTCAAAACGATCTTCGAGACATTATATTCGACTATGAAACAGGTAAAATTTGAAGTTTCCGATATAATGCTCCCCTTGAAAATGAAAGAGCTAAACGTTCTTCAGCCAAAATTTCAAATGGGCTTGAGTAAGGAGTCAGTAGGACTTCAACTAATAGACGTTTTTACATGGGTTTTTAAAAGGCATATATTTAATCCTTTTTCAAATAAAAAAATGAATTCTCTTGGAGAAGTTATATGTTGCAAATCTAATATACATGCTGTAACTTCTGCCATGTTACTGAAAGAAACGAAAATGCACATGGATTTTATTAATAACCTAGATATTAATGACGACGGGATAGAAAAAGGTAAAGCAATTTTAAAAGAGCTCGAAAACAGAAGAAAAGAAGAGTTGAGGAAGCTCAGAACGGCAGAGTAATGACCGTCGTCTAACTTCGTCTCCTCGCTTCGTTCGAGATTTGCTCCGCAAACTCTCACTCCGGCTCCGCACATTGCTTTGTCACTTCGGTTCGCGAGACTGCGCTAATGCGCCTCGAACCTCGTGCCAACCGCGTCGCGCACAGGCGCTTGCGGCCGCAACGTCGAGAAGCCTCTTTCGTTATCTGCCATGCCGCGCCCCCGGAGAACGTCCGCCGTCCGTGGCGGACTTATGAAATCAGAAATTTCTCATATCCAATCTCAATTTTGTTAATAGGAGTGCTATATGCTACTGTCAAAAGTAATCATCAAGAAGTACAAGAGTTTCATTCATGACCAATCTGTGAATATTGAGAAAGATGTTACCTGCGTCGTTGGAAAAAATGAATCAGGCAAGACTGCCTTGTTGGAGGCCATTGCAAAGGTGAATTATTTTGACAATGATTCGCGTTTCAAATTCGACGAGACTTATGACTATCCTAAGAATGAATGGAAGACCACAGAGAACCCAACTGGCCAATCGATTATAACACTCGAGTATACTTTAGAACAGCATGATAAAGAGGCTATCGAGAAACTCTTAGGACCAGGTACCTGCAGCTTTGAAAAATATTCTTACACAGAAAAATTCGATGGTAGCGGTTTGTTTTCTGGCGTTAAGATCGACACAGCTAATTTTATCAAATACTTCGCGGATCAAGCAGACGTTGGTGATGAGGAGAAATCTCTTCTGGCCCAAACCAAAACCTTTCCCGAGTTTAAAGCCAAACTGCTTGAGATCAAAGCAGACTCCGTATTAGTTACCCGCCTGAGCGAAATCGAAAAGGTCAACCATGGATGGGAGGACAACCCTCTAGGTGGACACATAGCAAAAGCATATCTTGATGTTCATCAACCGGTTTTTTGGTACTTCGATGACTATTTCACTTTGCCAGGCCGCATCGATCTCAAAAAGGTCGCGGAAAACCGATTCGATGATCAATTCACTGAGGCAAATCTCAAAATTTCAAAAGCACTTATGGAGCTTTCAAAAGTGGAAATCAGTGAACTACTCAAGGCCCAGAATTATGAATCGTTCATTTCTGAATTAGAGGCTACCTCAAACGCGATAAGCGATGAGCTTTTTGAGTATTGGAAAACGAACCAACATCTGGAAATTAAGTTCGAGATTGAACCTGTCCAAGACCCGGGAAATCCATCAATACTACACAAATTTTTAAACGTCCGGATAAGAAACTCAAAGCATCGCGTTTCCTTGCCACTTGGCAACCGGAGCAAGGGGTTTATCTGGTTCTTTTCTTTCCTCGTTTGGTTTAGTCGAATTCAAGCTGACCGGTCGAAAAAATACATAATACTTTTGGATGAACCGGGGCTGAATCTTCATGCGTCTGCGCAAGCGGACCTCCTCCGATACATCAATGAAAAACTGAAAAACTATCAGGTGATCTATTCAACTCATTCACCATTCATGATTGAAACATCCCAAATCCACAGAGTCCGCACGGTCTATGACACACTCGATCCAAAAAAAGGAAGTACGATCTCCGATTCAATTCAAGAGAAAGATCCCGACACATTGTTTCCACTACAAGCAGCCCTCGGCTATGATATCGCTCAAAATCTTTTCATCTCGGACAGGAATCTGCTGGTCGAAGGTCCGGGCGATCTTATCTATTTTGAAATTTTCAACGAGATATTGAAAAAAAAGGGAATCGCATCACTAAGAGAAGATGTTACTATAGTCCCAGTTGGAGGTCTCGACAAAGTCACGAGTTTCATCTCCTTGCTGCGTGGCTCCAGCCTCAAAGTCTGTTGTATACTCGATACATTTACTGACCAGAAAGGAAAAAAACGACTTGAGGACATGATATATCACAAGATAATTAAGGATCGCAATGTCCTGTTTTTCGATGAGTTTGCGGCCAATGGTTCTGGAATATCGGATATCGAGGATATGTTTTTGGAGGATGAATACATCAATTTATATAACCTCGCTTTTCGAACAACGCAAATCAAGCTAAGCGATCTCAAGCAAACAAATGAACCTATCGTGAAGCGCATCGCAGAGTTCCTTGGTGTATCTCGATTCAATCACTACACCCCTGCAATCACATTGATGCGTACAGGATATGATGAAAACACGTTCTCCAAAGCTACGGTAGATCGGTTTGCTGTTCTCTTTGCAAAAATCAATGGACTATTCTAAATCTGCGGCATTCCCGCCTCTGCCATTCATGGCTCCGGCGGTGCGGGGGGACACTGCAGATAACTCTCGCCTAACGCTTCCTAATTACCCTCGTTAAAACTGCTTTGCAGATTTAACGAGGGTGGATCTTTCTGATTTCATAAAATCATCATTTAGAAAATACAGAATAGAAATGCTCGGGAGGTTTATTATAAAGTCTGAATAATACATAAAAGTCTTCGATCAATAATCGACGTTGACCTGATTCCATCTGTGAAATATAACTTTGATGTTTTCCGAGTTTCTTTGCAACTTGAGCCTGAGTTAAGTTAGCTTCGATTCTCGCCGTTCTAAGCCGGTCAAAGAAAGCATTCTGTTCTTCTTTAGATATTTCCTTTATATTTGAATTTGCTCGTTTTCCGAAAGACTTTAGAACTATAGTCTCAAGTTTTCTAATTAAAAAATGAAATTCTTTAAAGAACATGTATCCCACGGTATACTGCGTTCACTTTTTGTCAACAATGCCGCATTATACCGTGCGTGGAATTAGAAGAATTTTTACAAAAAGTCGGAAGAAATATTCAGAAAGTGCGTAAAGAAAAGGGATTTACTCAGGAAAGCATGGATGAAGGGGATTACGCTGTTCCTGTAAGAACGTTGCAAGATATTGAAGCTGGACGAGCCAATTTTACTGCGAGTTCAATTTTTAAACTTTCTAAGCAATTGAAAGTAAAACCAAAAGATCTTTTAGATATTTAAAAAATTAAAAGTGCTATTACTAATCGGCTCCGCCGTCCTTGGCGTCGCCGATTAGAATTCGGGGCGGCGGCACAGCAGATAACTAAAAATTGTCGCTGCGCTTCGGGTTCGCTTACGCGCCCCTTGCTTGGGCTTCGCCACATTCGCTTTGTCCCTCGGCTTGCGAGACGCGACTAAGGTCGCTCAAGCCTCGCGCCAATTCTTCCGCGTGCTTAGGCACGCTCCAGAACCGCGAACGTCGACAATCACTTGTCGTTATCTGCAATGCCGCGCCCCTCATTTAAGACGCCAGCCGTCCTTGGCTGGCGATTCTTAGGTTGTTGACAAAAGATGTGTAAGTTTAAGGATATTAGAAATGTACGATAGTGAGTACGATTTAGTTAAATCTTTTGTGAGAAGGATTAACAAGAAGGAAGTGCCTTTCTCTTGTATGGGTATGGCATTGGAGTTCAATTGGCAAGCAGGGCGACCGGATGTTATTCTTCAATTGGGGAATAATCATTTGATAGCTTTGGAGGCTAAGCTTGAAAAATGGGAAGAAGCATTTCATCAAGCATATAGAAATAAGTCCTTTGCTCATTACTCTTATGTTTTATTTCCTGGCGCTTTGGAAGCGCGTATTAAGAAACATTTAGAAAAATTTGAAAAATATGGTGTTGGCATTTGTACCATTACCCCGAGAAAAGGGGTCCGTGTTATTTTATCTGCAAAACGAAATATTCCAGTGCAGCCTTGGATTACTGAAGAGGCTAAACGATTTATCAAATCTAATTATTGAATGAAGCCTGAAAGATTTCCTCAAATCTCTAATGCAATCGCGAAAAAGGAAAATTTAGTTATTGAATCTTTTGTCGGGAATGGATCTTTCAAGGACGTCTATAAGTGCAAAAAAGATGATAAATCATTTGTTGCATTGAAAATCGCAGATCCAACTGCAACTCATCCAGAAAGGGAATCTCGTGAAATAGAATCAATGCTGAAATGCAATATTTCCCAAATTGGGAAGCTATATAAATTCGATTCGTATATTGATCTATCATCCGGTAAGAGTTATCACTATTTAATAGAAGAATACTTTCAGGGTGGAGATTTAAAAAGAAAGCTTGAAAGCCATAGTTTAGCAAAGACAGAAATTGGACAGATCGGTCTGCAATTATCAGTAGCCATAAAAGAATTAAAGAGTCTAAATCTGGTTCATAGAGACATTAAGCCAGAAAATATTATGTTTAGATCATCAGATAATTGTAATGCTGCTTTAACTGATTTCGGCTTGGTGCGAGACCTTTCTGAAGATTCTCTTACTGGAACGTGGCTTGTCCAAGGACCAGGGACTCCGTTATTCGCTTCGCCTGAACAATTAAACAATGATAAAAGTATGATTGATTGGCGATCCGATCAATTCTCAGTCGCATTGACTCTTTCTTATTGCCTTTTAGGATTCCATCCTTTTCAGATTGATTCAGGAAATACGATGCAGGCTATTATTAATGTTTGTGAACGTAAAGCAATGCCGGTTGAGAATATCGAAAAGTTAAATGAATTTGGTTTCGGATGTTTGGTTAAAATGCTTTCTCCCTGGCCAATACATAGGATTGCATCTCCCGATAAGTTAGTTGAGTTATTTACAGGATTAACAGTATGAAAGCATTTTTGCAAATGGGCCATCATTCAGAAAATTTGGTTGGTGCAAAGGGCCTATCGGAATTTTCGGGAATAATTCTTAGTCCTGTTAACAGATTGCCAGATCAACTAGCAAGTGATGTGGCAAATTATAGTAAAAAAGGGTATTCAGTATTACTCGATCCCCAATTATATTTTCCTGCTACAGAAAGAGAAAAGCTAACTGAACAACCTTATTTTCCTGATGATATGGATACGTCTGATCTTACTTCATTGCCGTGGTGGAAAAAGTTATGCGAAAAGCTTTCTTCTTTTTGCAATGAAATCGATATTAAAAAGACAGCAACTCCTGCACCTTTAACTAAAAATTCAAGTAATGATGATTATTACTCATTAATGTCAAATATTGGAGCGTCAATTTTAGAAAAATCAAAGGGAATTGAAGTTTATCAAACTGTTATAGTGCATTTACCTACAATTGAAAATATTGATAGGATTTATCGTATCGCTAGCCTTGTTTCAAATAACGACTATAAGGGTTATTATTTAGTATTTCTATGGGATAAGGATCCGAGAAATGAAATAGATAGTGAGACTATGCTTTTTTACGCAATGGAATTAATATATTCTTTAGCTAGTCTCGGAAAAGAAATAATAGTATCACATTCTGGTACCGAAATGCCTTTATATATAGTGGCGGGGGCATCTTCTTGTGCGAGTGGTAAATTTTTTAATTTAAGAAGATTTACTTCTTCGAGATATGAAGAACCTACAGAACAATCTGGCGGAGGTCAATTACCATATTGGTTTGAACAAGGATTTATGGCCTTCTTACGTCAGACGGATTATTTTCGTATTAAATCTTCTAAACTTAGTTCCGTGCTTGGAACTGGATATTCTAGTAATCTATGGAGTAAAGTTATTGAAGAACAACTAACTGCGAATCCAGGAAAGCCATGGCTTTCTCATTCTTGGCGACATTATCTTTCCTGGTTTTCAGAGACTCATAAATACTTAAAAGCAATTCCAAATCCTGAAGTGATACTTTCCGATTGGCTTAAACTGGCAGAGTCGAATTGGGAAGCATTAGAATCGGAAGGTATTTTAATGGATGAAAAAAAGAATGACGGCAGGTGGTTACGACCGTGGCGGCAAGCTCTTAGTAAATTTAAATCAGCTAGAAAATAAACTAAATTAATATATAATTAATGATGCTTGTCACGGTTCTTGCATCGCGTACCGGCAAGAACCGCGCCACCCGAACGCTTCGCGATCGGGACGCCAAAAATAATCGTTCATTCTTTCTCTTTTACCCTCGTTAAAACTGCTTCGCAGATTTTACTCGGGCGGATCTTTCCGATTCCATAAAATCATTACTTAGCAAATACAGAATAAAAATACTCAGGAGGTTTATTATAAAGTCTGAATAATATATAAAAGTCTTCGATCAATAGCCGACGATTACCTGATTCCATCTGTGAAATATAACTTTGATGTCTTCCGAGTTTCTTTGCAACTTGAGCCTGGGTTAAATTAGCTTCAATCCTTGCCGCTCTCAGTCGATCAAAGAAAGCCTTTTGCTCATCCTTCGATATTTCACTCGTAAAACTCACTTTAGTTTGCTCGGAGGAGGGTTTTTGGGCACGGAAAGGCCACCAGAAGCGTCTTTTTCTGCTTTCCGAATGAGGGTACGGTCCGGATACTAATTTAACGCCCATGTATTGCCAGATACATTGATACACCAAAAGTGAATTAATGTCAATATAAATATTTTATTAGTGTATTTTTAATGACCTCAAAGAAAACTGAAAAATTAGTCGGAAAGAAGGTACAAGCAGTTCTTCAAGATCACGGCGAAAGCCAAAAGGAAGCGGCTCCTGAGTTAAATATTACTCCAGCAGGATTAAATAATATCATTCAGGGTAGAGTAGAATCTTTGTCTCAGACGTTCTTAACTTCCTTTAAGGAAAGATATAAAGTTAACCTTGATTGGCTTTTAGATGATTCAAGATCGATTAAACCTGTTTTGTATTCTTCATCTGATGAAGGACCGGTTTTTCAGATGGATGAGGATAAAGTTTTATTCAGTAAAATCAAGAATACAAAAGGGCTTAAAGAAATCGTAAAAACTCTATTACAGATTTCTCCTGAACAAAGAAAAATAATTGCCGATGTCGCTTCTGAATTTTCGAAAAAGAAGTGATCATTTACATCTTCACTCGCAATTTTATAGGCACTCACTAATCGTCTCCGCCGTCCTTGGCGTCGCCGATCAAAATTCGGGGCGGCGGCACAGCAGATAACTAAAAATTGTCGCTGCGCTTCGGGTTCGCTTCGCGCCCCTTGCTTGGGCTTCGCCACATTCGCTTTGTCCCCCGGCTTGCGAGACGCGACTAAGGTCGCTCAAGCCTCGCGCCAATTCTTCCGCGTGCTTAGGCACGCTCCAGAACCGCGAACGTCGACAATCACTTGTCGTTAGCCGACATTTGATCGGTCCTTTATTTAAATAAAATGAAAGAGTTAATAATAAAATACAGAACGGTCGAAGGTAAAATTACAAAGAGGCATATTACAAACATTCGATTAAATGGGGCAGACAAAATCTCAGCTTTTTGTCATTTGCGAAATACAGATATGGGATTTATGATTTCAGGAATTATAGAAGCAATTCTGCCGAGTTCCGGTGAATTCATTGAAAATATTTATACTTTTCTTGATCTGGAAATTCCAGTTGATTTTAATAATCCGCTACAGTATGAGTTAATGCCGCCTGAATTTATTCCAGGAAAGAGTCAGGAATTTTATAAAGGGCAAAGACGTAAAGAAAAAACA
>NZ_JAFFPT010000035.1 GCF_016918785.1 Leptospira ainazelensis
ATGTGGCTTTAGCCCGAAGTGAGCGCGAGCGGGAACCGTGAGTCGCGAACGAAGTGAGAAGCCGAAGTTAGACGACGTCGAGCGTTAACGAGAAACCGAACTATCCTTTAACCATACGGATAATGTATTTTCATTTAAGGATCCATCTGCGACGCGAAGCATTATTGAAACAACCTCTTCCTCCGCTACTTCTATTTTGTAACCATTCAATCCTAAAAATACATACATCAATTGAAAAGATATCCGCTTATTGCCGTCTAAAAATGGATGATTCTTTGCAACACCTAAACCTAATGAAGCGGCTAATTCAAAGATAGTCGCTTTTTTATCATAGGACCACTTATTCTTAGGTCTATCAAGTGCCGATTCAAGAAGCCCCACGTCTCTGATCCCGTATAATCCGCCATGTTGTTTTATTTGATCCAAATGAATTGCTTCCGCAATTTTCTTACTTATCCATTTTGGTTCTTTTTTCATTTAGCCAATTCTTTCATGGCATTTCGATATTTCTTAGAACCTTCTTGATAAATATCCATTGCTGATTCAAAATCAGGATCATATGGAGAAAGTAAAATACCATCTTCTGTTTCCAAAAGAAACACTGTATCACCTTCGTGAAAATTGTATTTTTCCAAAAGAACCTTCGGTATTGTCGCGCCCGCTGAATTACCAATTGCCCGAATTGTCGTTTTTTTAACTGCAGGATTATCCATAGTTATAACATTAGTGACAACGCGTGAGCTTGCAAGTATTTTTTTAAACAATATCTCATTAAACATCAATGACCCTTCCCCGAATAAGTGGAACAGACTCAGTTTTAAATATGAACAAAATGATTTAAAAATTTTAAGCGATGCTACATGAAAA
Organism: Leptospira ainazelensis; assembly: GCF_016918785.1. GTDB lineage: Bacteria > Spirochaetota > Leptospiria > Leptospirales > Leptospiraceae > Leptospira > Leptospira ainazelensis. Next base: position 868 of record NZ_JAFFPT010000035.1, read on the forward strand.
GCTACCAAGTGCAAGATTGCAATAGCTCGATGTCGTCTAACGAAAGAGGCTTCTCGACGTTGCGTCCGCAAGCGCCTGTGCGCGACGCGGTTGGCACGAGGTTCGAGTGAGCCTTAGCGAACGTCTCGCGAACCGAAGTGACAAAGCAATGTGGCTTTAGCCCGGAGTGAGCGCGAGCGGGAACCGTGAGTCGCGAACGAAGTGAGAAGCCGAAGTTAGGCGAAGGCTCCTCATTCATTTTCGTCAAAATAATCTGAATCGATTTTCTTAATTGTATAATTTTTAGAAACAGATACACCAACGTCAAAATCAATCATAAGTTCAGAAAGTTTATTTCCATCTATTAAAACAATTTTGAAATCATTCGAGGTTCGTGCAAATTCAATTGCTTCCTTAGAAAATTTAGTCGTAGTAATAAAAATCCCTTTTTTTGCTCCTTGTCCATAAAGAGCTCCTACAAACTTTTGAATTTCTGGTCTCCCAACCGTTGAATCTTCCTTCCATCTTTTTGCTTGAATATATATTATATCGAGCCCTAGCCTATCTTCAAATATAGTACCATCGATACCTTCGTCATTTGAACTTTTTGTCCTCAATCCTGATTCAGATCGAGATCCGCCATAACCCATTTTAATTAAAAGATCTAAAACAATTTGCTCAAAAAAATACGGATTAACAGATTTTAATTTTGAATTTAATTCGTTAATTAACAGATTATGCAACGTCCGATATGAATTTTCGATGTTTTCTTCTGGCGTATATAGGTCTACAATTTCAGAAATTTGACTTTCCGTTTCCTCTGAAGACTCTTCTTTATTTTGATAACTATTCTTAAAACTAATATATTTCGGATATTGAAGTAGATCTCTAACCTTTATCTCTAAGGGATTTCTTTTAAGTAGCTCTAATCCATCTTTTGTAATTTTGACATGTGCTTTCTTTGTAGATTCAAGTAGGCCTGCTTCTAATAGATATTTCTTAGCCCAATGAGATCGATTGTCCATTACCCTAATTTTTCCATTGCTTGGCTGAAAAATATTTAAGTCTTCTTCCGTAAGTTTAAAATATTTATATAAATTATTTATTACTTCTCTTACATTAAATTCTTTTCCATCGGATATCTGCTTTAGATATGGAAGCATCATTGTTTGATAATCAGGTATTGACATTGTTTTCCTTATTATTTGGAGCTTTCGCCTAACGAAAGAGGCTTCTCGACGTTGCGGCCGCAAGCGCTTGTGCGCGACGCGGTTGGCACGAGGTTCGAGGCGCATTAGCGCCGTCTCGCGAACCGAAGTGACAAAGCAATGTGGCTTTAGCCCGGAGTGAGCGCGAGCGGGAACCGTGAGTCGCGAACGGAGTGAGAAGCCGAAGTTAGACGACGTCCAATAGTTTAGTATCTAAGGTAAATATTCAATTCGGGGAACATTCATTGGAATATCGTTTAGAAATCTTCTGATATTCAGCGAGGTTATTAAAATATTCTCTTATTTCTTTATTAGTCATTGTCCAGCCATAATAAACCATTGTTGTTGGACCACCCGCTTCGCATTCTTCCCCACAATCGCAAGATGGATCATCATTCTTGCCTAAGCAATTCATTCCCTTCAATTGATTACAAAGTTTATAACAACAAGCACGCGCTTTTTCTATTGAAATATACTGCTTATCTTTAAATTCATATGGTTTCGTAAAGCTACTGAAGACGTAACCAGTTTTATTCGAATATAGTATCTTTAGCCATTTACCAATTAGATTCCCTATGATCTCATACTCTGATTGATAAGGGAGAAATTGAATTTCTGCTCCATTTTCAAATGTTAGAACTATTGAGGAATTAGTTGAAGGCTTTGACCTCATATTTACTTTCACACCATCGATTACTAATTTATTTTGAGAGTGCAAATTCGAAGTAACCGATATCACGGCAATAATCAGCGTCAAATAGAACATGGTTAATTTCAATTTCATATTGGATGTCGTCTAACGAAAGAGGCTTCTCGACGTTGCGTCCGCAAGCGCTTGTGCGCGACGCGGTTGGCACGAGGTTCGAGGCGCCTTAGCGCCGGCTTGCGAACCGAAGTGACAAAGCAATGTGGCTTTAGCCCGAAGTGAGCGCGAGCGGGAACCGTGAGTCGCGAACGGAGTGAGAAGCCGAAGTTAGACGATGCGACCGCATTTTACTTGTAGCTATCTTTTCTTTGATCCAGATCAACAAAAATAACTAATAGCTCATTATCCTTTATTAGATAAAACAATCTATATTTTCCAATTCGATATCTATAAAGTCCGTCAAAATCACCTTTAAGTTTCTTAATATTGGGTCCAAAGAATGGATTCTTTTTTAGAATTGGATAAACGTAATCCGAGAGTTTCTTTTGAAGCTGAGAAAATTGACGATCTTTTAGTTTACTTTGAAATAACTCCGTTTCTGCTATTTTATATTCAACGGACAACTTTGTATTTTCCCTGACCAGCTTCCTTTATGCCTTTCTTTAAAGATGATACAAGTTGTTTGTTAGAAAGGATTTCATCCATTTCTTCATCTGAAGCATAAAACTCGTTCGTTAAATATTGAATAGCTGCGTTTTCCACGAAATTCGAAATTGTTCGCCTTTCCCCTTCGGCGGCTTTTTTGAAAATATCGTAAATCGGATCATCAATTCTCAAAGTGATGGTTTTTGACATTACTTATTTACCTTCATTTTTATTCAAAATACAGCATTGTAATTCATTTGTCAAATCACTTTTAAAATCGATAAATATCATTCCTTTCTACCGTTTTATTTCGAAAGCACATCTTCTGCTAAGAAATTTGGCGGTCGTTTCGTCTAACGATAGATAATTGTCGAAGTTCCGCGAGTGCGAAGCTCTTGGCACGAGACTTGCCCTGCAAGGCGAGTGACAAAGCGGAATTTGGCGAAGCCCAAGCAAGGATCGCGTAGCGATCCCGAAGCGCCGCGACAATTTTTAGTTATCTGCTGTGCCGCGCCCCGAATGTCTAACCAGCGAAGCCACGGAAGGCGTAGCTGGTTAATTTTTAATTCTCATTCTTCCCCAATGATATTAATCAAAGATAATCTATTTTTACATTTGTATCCGAAATCCGGCTCAATCATTATTGCATAGTTTATTAAACCGAGCAAATGATCATGAAAAGATAGTGGATTTCTGAAACGTAAATGCATTGAATATTCTAATAAACCGAACTTTTCTACGCAGTATAAGTGTTTTTCTATTCTGTACTTGAATTCTTTTAAAAGCCTCGGCTCCGTCCCTTCCACATTTAAACCAAGCACTATCTTCTTCGATCCAGGGGGTAAAATTTTGGTTTTAGCAGTTTTTGGCCTAAACCCAAAGGAAAAGATTACCTGATAAATTTTTGAAACTAACCTTTTTGCATCATCTCGATTCTTGATTGTTAACGAAGACGAAAAGGTTAGATCGTCTGCGTATCGCGTATAAACAATACCTTACTCTGTCATCATTGTAGTGAATGTAGAATCCATTTCTCTACATACTATATTCGAGAGCATAGGGCTAGTACTTGCTCCCTGAGGTAAAGACCCTATAGCTTTGGAAAAATAACCAGGAATTGCCGTATAATTATTTATCTTGCTTACTTTCCAATACTTCGGATTAACTTTTCTATCACTTAAACGCGTACATATTCTAGCTAATTCGAGTGAAAGTAGTTTAGTATATCCTAAAGTATTGAATACTTTGAACACCTTTAGTTCAGAAATATTTTCAAAAAACTGTTGGATATCGACTTTAATAATCCATCGGGAGGCGCAGTGCTGACGACAACATTCGAATATCTTATTCCCTGGATGATAGGCATAACTTCTCGTATTCGGAACTATTTTAGACAAAATATGTTTAGTAATGAATTTCTGGGCTTGCGCAATAAAAGGAGATGGAACACAAATGTTGCGAACCCCTCCACTTCTTTTACGCATTTGGAATATCGAATATGGGTCTTCATATCTTTTAACAATTCTACGAAGATATTTGTAATTAGTTCCTGTTATCAGTGAAAAATGCTTTAAAGAATAAATTACTGGAAGATTGCCAGCCGTTAATCTCTCTGAATAAGCAATCGCCTTAGTTAAGCTTTCAGCGGAAAGACCTTTTGCCTTCGCTCTTTGAAAGAAAATGTGGGGGGAAATAAACTTCATTTACATATCCTTTGATGGCAACCAATGAATCGCCCGGCGTAGCCGGTCGATTCATACGGCCTTTGTCTTGCCGAAGGCCACGTAGGCATCGAAGACAAAGGCCGCATTAGTCGAAAGCGGACGATTTTTCAAAGATTCAGAATTTCTCTAAACCCCTCCAGACAAGCTGGATTCTGACTAAATAAAGTTTTATTGCCCCCCGAATGATTTTGGAATATAATTTATATAATTCTCGTAAGACTGATTAGATTCTGTATTTTTCTCTTTTCCTAATTTCCTTAAGGTATTTTTTCCAATAATAGTTAAATTATTATTTTCATCTATAAGTGATTTTCTTTTTAAAAACGAAAGGTTCTCTCTCATTTCATTCTGATCTAAGAGTAAGATATTTGAAAGCGATTCTATTCTTCGATATCCTTTCGAAATGGCGTCAAGTATTGCCAAAATTGTGAAATCCCTATTAGCATTTTTTTTATCAACGAAAATAATTATTCTTTTCCTAATCATATAAAAATAGGATTTAAATTTTTCCAAAAAGACTGGAGACTCGATATCAATAAAACTTTTTTTCAGATCGTGGGGAATGACCTGATTCGGAAATAATGCAGGAATTTGTTTATTTATTTTTTTAAAAAGAATACCAGGAAGATTATTGGGAACACTGTGCTCGAACACCAAAAGAACCTTACTATTTCGATAGCCTAAAGCAAAATCATGAAAGTTTTTAGAATATTTCTTACAAGTTTTTTCGATAAGCTGCTTTTGCTCTTTAGTTAAGCTAGTTATATTGTCAATAGTAGGACACTTAATGTCATATAAAATACGAATATTTGAATTAAGTGCTTTAATTCTTTGAAAGGCCTCTTCAGTAATTGAATAGCATACTAATGTGAAGTTTATATACTTAGAAGATTTCCAACTCTTAATTGTTGGATGCGCTATAACTTTATTATAGAAACTGATGAAGCGATCGCCGGATCCAACTAGATCGTCCAGGAAATACATATTGTGGACTGATAGTTTTTTCATTTTGTTTATTGTGGGATTGATGACGATTTCTTTTCTCCATTTACGGTGACAAGTAGTAATAAGATTGGCGAGGAGAGCTTCGCTCCCAATACCAGGATCTCTATAATTATTTGAATATTGAATTATTTCGGGTACTTTATCAGACGTAAGATGTAGTTTAATGTTTTGTTTCGATCTGGCTGAATAATTACTTGGAACACAAAAAATTGAACGTTTAGATGTTTTTATAACTGGCAGTATTACAATAGGAGTAAAATTGTTTTGACGCAAAAGTCTTTCTCTTTCGTTACTTAGAGTTGTATCAATGCTTCTCAGAAATTTACTCACAGGAACTAGTAAAAGTTGGGTCAGAAACAGTGTAATTATTTTCCTGTCTGCTTCGGCAAATTTTTCTACCCATTGTTGAACGTAAGGCTCTTCAGAAAATGAAAACTGCGCACTTTTCATCTGTTTACTTGAATATTATGTTTTTAGAATTTGCTATATCTATTTCTTTTTGCAAATTCAATATTGGAGACTATAGAGATTAAGCGCACCGAATGTCTAAACGGAGCAGCTGAATCCAATCCAAGGAGGCAAAGCCGTTTGAAAAACGTCAATAGAATTATAAGTTAAGCTTAATCACAAGTCTAAATATCTAACAAATCTGTTGGCTTAACTTTTAATCGCTTAGAAAGCTTGAAAATTGAGTTCGCGGTGAAATTAGCCCTACCGGCTTCAATATCTTGTAAAGTTCTTACAGGAACGGCGTAATCGCCTTCATCCATATTTTCTTGAGTAAGCCCTTTTTCTTTTCGTACTGCCTGAATATTCTTTCCGACTTTTAATAAAAATTCTTCAAAATCCACACACGGTATATTGCGGCAGAGTTGACAAAAAGTAAACGCGGTATACCGTGGGTCATATATTCTTTCGAGATTTCCGATCGCTAAAGGCTCATTTATGACGAGAAAATCCAAAAGCAAGTCTCAAAGTGCTACCTACAGACAAACCATAGAGAGAATTTCCGAAGAAGAAAAGAAGGCATTCTATCATCAACTAAAAGTGGCTAGAATAGAAGCAAATCTTACCCAAGCGCAAGTAGGTAAAATGATCAAAAAGAGCAGGAGTCAAGTTTCAAAAATAGAATCAGGTAAATGTAGGTTATATATGGATGAGTTTTTAAAGTTTATGAAGATTTATAAGAAATCTCCTTTTTTCTTTTACTCTGTATTTACTACTAATGAAGTAATTAAATCACCGAAGAGAGCCCGTGGAGTTACCCCCAAAAATCATACAGCGAATGTTAGCTCTTTTTCTATAAATTCTTTCGGCGACAACATTTGCAATCCCTTATGTGGTGCGAAGGAATTATAGTC
>NZ_JAFFPT010000015.1 GCF_016918785.1 Leptospira ainazelensis
TTTCTCCTCCTTTGCCATCATTTTTGTGTTACCTATGTTCCCGGTCTATTTTGTTACCCATGTCTCCGGTTTGTACCTTTGGGCGGGGCGCGCGACCTTCACAGAGGATTGTCGTTGTTACGACAAATTCTTTGAAAGATTCAGTCCACTTTGTGGGTAAGTTTATGCCCTGATAGGGTGGAGAGGTGGAATAACTCAATGCAACGCTATCTAAGGATCGAGTTGCAGGGAAAAAATCGGCGGATCTTGCTATATCACAAAATCCTAATTTAGCAAGTAAAAATTACCTCGTCGTCGTTCCGACAAGAATTGTCCTCACTCCCTTCCTTTTCTTATTTGTAAACAAAAGGAAGGCTCCCAGGAGAAACAATTTTGAAATATTAAAAACTACTTACTGTTCAACGCAAAGAAGATTTTTGGCTCCGTCACAGCCGGGAATATTATTCCCTTTGACATCGGCAATCGTCGTCGCGGTCGCCAGTCCAGTTGTTCCATTGGAACCCAACGTTCCATCCGACCATGCTGTAGTAGCGCCCCCGCAAACTACGTTCGCGGACCAGTCGGTCGCACTCCCCGGCGCCAAACCAGTCCAATAGTTTGCCGCGGCTGCCTGTATCTGAATCGGAATCGTAGCAATCAATGAATTCGCAGTTGTGGTAAAAACCAAGGTCGTCTGGTCTACGCGGTAGTAATTTTTACTCGCTTGTAAAACCCAATTTTTATTTCCCGCCGTTGGACAATTGGCATCGCCATTCAAACAGGCGTAACGATCCCCATTGGCTCCGGAGTTACCGGTAATAAAAGCCTTATACGTTCCGGACGTCGGCTTGTTTGCATCGTTTGTGCACTTGGTATCGGCTCCGTTTATACCGCCTAAATTTCCGTTATACGTTGTGGCCGTAACAAAGACGCGTAACTTCGTGTCCGCAGTTGTTGTGGTTCCCCCGCCGGCAGTGGTAGCAGCCGCTCCTGCTCCCAAAAGAAGTAAAACGGCTGAATCATCCGTCTTTTCTTCCGGTTTGCATTGGAATAAAGAAATAGAAAGGATGAAGACAAAAGATAGAAAAAACGTTAGTTGTCTATGTGAGCTTAGTTTCATATTTGAAAATTGGTAATAAAAACAAAAAGTGTGTCAATTCAAATTATAGAAAAATATAATAATTTATAGTTTTACCTAACAATTTATAGAAGATCGAAAACGTCGTTTTTTTGTTAGGCGATCCGAATTTCTCCCAAGCCGAAAAAGAAAAAGAGGAGGAGAATTCCTTTTTTATTTCCCCTTCCAACCGCTTCCTCGTTTTATAACACCGACTTTCTTCCCCCTATTTTCTTCTTGCGAATTCCATAAGTAGGATCATTTTGCCGGTCATGCCAAACGTATTCCTCCAACCAGAAAAAGGGATTTTTTTAAATTCCGTCACTTCCACCAATTCGCTTATCAAAAGTGAGGAGTTCCCGCACGGAACTTGGATCGTCGCCGAAGAGCAAACGGAAGGACGGGGGAGAAGGGAAAGAAAATGGGAAATTTTAGGGGAAGAATCCTTGATCTTTTCGGGAAAAATCGGCCTGGAAAACTTTGACGGAGGACCGGGACTTTCTCTTTTTATAGGAACCGCGATTTGCAAAGCCATTCTTTCCATCTACCCAGAGTTAGCAAGGGAACTCAAAATCAAATGGCCGAACGACCTCTATCTCGGCGGCAAAAAGGTTGCAGGAATTCTAATAGAGTCCGAAGTCATCGGTTCTACGGTAACACTCATCATCGGAATCGGAGTCAATCTTTACGGAAAGAAGGACACAATTCCTTCCCATCTAACAGATGCAGGATTTCTCAATACGAATCCGGATCGCGCCGGCAAAAAAACCGAGATAATAGAAAAACTGATTCCTACCCTGAACGAGGCGATTCTTCTTTGGAAGGATTCGGAAGGAAGAAAAAAGGAACTGATTTTATTAAACGAACTCCTTCTTTGGAAAGGGCAATCGGTAAGTTACACGGAAAATGGAACTTCTCAAACGGCGACTTTAGAAGGTCTGGGAGAAAACGGCTCTCTGATTCTAAAAACTCCGTCGGGAACCCGCCTGGATTTCATTGACAGTCCGGACGATTTCCATTCTCTAAACTAAAATGCTCTTAGTTGTCGACGTCGGAAACACAAACACGGTCTTCGGAATCTTTGAAAACGGAAAGACCTCTCCTCTTTTTCACAAACGAACCGTGACCCGAAAGGATCGGACCTCGGACGAACTTGGATTGTTCTTTCGAGGTTTTTTGCGGGAATTCAAAATCGAAAACGAAGCGATCACGGGCGGAATTTATTCGAGTGTGGTCCCTACCCTCAATCCTATCTTAGATAGAATGTTTCAAGATTGGTTTAAGATCGACGCAGTTCACGTAAATTATCAGATGAAACTTCCTTTTTCAATTTCTTATCCGAGACCCTATGAGATCGGAGCCGATCGTCTGGTCAACGCGGCTGCGGCAGTCGTGGACAATCCTGGAAAATCCATCCTCATAGACTTAGGAACGGCTACTACGTTTTGTGTAGTAAGCGATAAACCGGAATACTTGGGCGGGGTCATCGCTCCCGGTCTCAAAGTTTCCATGGATGCCCTCACAAAAAATACTTCTCAGCTTCCTCCGATCGTTTTTCAATCTCCTGAAAAAATCTTAGGAGATTCCACGATAGAATCGATCCAGGCGGGTTTCTTTTTTGGATGGATCGGACTTTTGGAAGGAATCATTCGCGAAATCAAACGCGACAAAGGCCAGGACTATCGAGTGATCGGAACGGGTGGATTGGTAACCGTGATCGACGCCGCACATCCGGGAATCTTTGATAGCATCGATCCGCTTTTGACTCTCAGAGGGTTGCAGATTCTTCATCAGATGAATTCGTAATCGATTAGGGAAACCGAATTCTAAAAAAGATCCCGTCTTGAATCCAAGGAATTGATCTTCTTCCTTTGGTTCATTCTTAGATTCTGAACTCTGAATTTGAAACCTCTCCCGAAATCTCGAAATGTAGGAACTCCAATAAGAATTTAACGGCAATGATTCCGTTGAAAAGTTCATACTGCTAAAAGAGACGTAATCTGTGGGAACTCCTGCGTTTCTATTACGAACTTGCAGGGTGTTATCGGCACCGTTTCTTTAAGGGTTCGGAACGAGTTCTCAAAAATCAAATCCGATAAAAATAAGAATCGAATAGCGAACGGAATTCTTTCTTGCCTCTTAAGAATTCTACTTCATCTTTCGCACTAAGATGTTCGATCTTTTTAAATCAAAAGAACCCTCGGTCCCCGTAAACGATCAAATCTGGATTTCTCGAGAAGCAAAATTGGAAAGATGCCGTCGTCTGATTTACAAAAACACAAAACATCTTTTTCTCTTTTGGTTTGAAGAATCCTTTCAAGAATTTCGATCGACTCTGAATTTAGGCGAGAATTCTCCAAACCTAGCCTATGCGAAAGAAGTCTCGTTTGTCGATCTTCAAAATCGATTTCCGATATTCGGAGAACACTATCCCCTCAAAAAAATCGAACAGAACGTTTTTCTAAAACTCCAGCTCAAGGAAGTTACCGTCTTTTCTTCGTTAGACGAACCCTTGTTCCAAGCTTTCGGCGGAGAAAAAATCGTAGACCTAATGAGAACGATGGGAATAAAAAACGACGCGATCTCACATCCCATGGTCAGCGCGTCCATCGGAAGGGCACAGGAAAAAATCGCAAAAAAAATTTCTCTGGAACGTAGAACGGATTCTTCTCAGAAGGATTGGTTTTCTTTGAATCTTCCTTCGTAAGGATCTACTTCCTTTCGGACTTAAAGTCCGTTACAAGAGAATTTTACGAGAAAATCTGAATAGGAACTCTTACATAAGTCTGCTTTATTCGCAGAAAAGATCGCGAATCTGGATTGCTATTACCGCAAAAAAACGTTTTTGCAGAATGTGGTCTCTGAATTCTTTCCAATTCGATTCTTTCTCAAAATTCAAAAGGCTTTTTTCTCTTTTAACCAGGATAAAATTTCACGATCAAAAACTTCCGGTTCTTCCAACTGAGGAGTGTGGCCGCTCTTTTCAAAAAATTGAATCTTTAGATCGTTGAAAAGAGGAAGAATCGGATCCCAGAGATAGGCGGGAGGCATCAGATAATCGTATCTTCCGAGTGCAAGATACACTGGAATTTTAATCTTCTCGAGACCGGGTTTGATATCGATGTCTCGAAAAACTTCTCCCCAAACATGATCGAACATCGACGTATTGATTTCAATATCTTCCCAAAGTTGACTCGAATCGTATTTAAAATCGTACCAGCTCTTGGCTCCCGAAAGAATATTAAATATCCGGAATGCGTTTTTAGGATCTTTTTCTACGGCCTCGGGAAGTTTCGACATTCTTTCCTCGAAATATTTTTTTCGATCCTCCGAAGCATTCTCTTGAAAATGAGATTCTATAAGTTCGTGGCTTTTTTTCGATAAATCGGGGGTCAGGCACATCAAGATAAGATGGCTCACATTCTCCTGATATTTTTTTGCATATTCGAGCGCCATATAACCGTGTCCGGAATGGCCCACTAAGACGATTCGATTTAGGCCGAGCTCTTTTCGAACAAGTTCCATGTCTTCCAAGAGAATGTCTAAGGAAAAGTCCTCCTTTTTTGCGGAGGAACTTCCGCCGGCATAACCCCGGTGATCCACAAAGATCATACGACAGTGCTTTCGAATTTCTTTGGAAAACGTACGATCGTAGTAAAGAGAGCTTCCGATCACGAACACATCGGGGCCCTGCCCTTCCACGATGTATCGCAAGTTCCATTCTTGTGATTTTACAAAACCTTGAACTGAATTGTCTTTCATAACGTTATGTGCACTTAATCCTGTAAAATTACATTTTTGGGAAACGTTTTCTTTGAAACTTTTTTTAAAAAGAAAAAGGCCCGATATTTTTTCCATAAATTTTTTATCCGTTCATTAGAGAAGTTTTTTTACGTTCCAACGGAACAAAGAATTCTTCTTTCTAAGATAGGATTTTATTCTTAGGATTCAAAAACGAAAGTTCTCCATTGATTTCGATCCATTTCGATTTTTCGAAACGGAATTGACAAAAGGGTTTCGGAAGTTTAAGAATTTAAAGGGATTCAAGGAACTTTTTATGAAAAATATCGTGATTCTTCTTTTATTGATTTGTTGTAACAGTATGATCATCGCCAAAGGAAAACTTACAGTAAAACCTCGGAATCCTATTCCCAATCGTCTGATTGATTACGGTCAATTTCAGAAAACGGTAAATTCTTCCGCACAAGAAAGGGAAGCAAAACGACTTACGGAAGAAGAATTTTTAAAGATGATTTCCGAAAAGGACGTGGTTCTTTTGGATGCAAGGAGCGAATCCAGATTTAAGCTCAGACATATCCAAGGAGCCGTCAATCTTCCGTTTACCGAATTTACAAAAGAATCCCTTTCGAAGATCGTTCCCAATTTCGATACAAGGATTTTGATCTACTGCAACAATAACTTTGAAGGAAGTCCGCAAGCGTTTGCCGCAAAAAGCCCGGCCGCTTCTTTGAATCTCTCCACCTTTATTTCCCTAAAAGTTTACGGTTACAAGAATATCTACGAACTCGGCCCTTTGTTGGATGTGGAAACAACAAAAATCCCTTTTGAAGGATCCGAAGTTCAAATAGGACAAGAACATAAATGAAAGTTTGAGTTCCGTTTTTTGGATCCGGCTTTTCGGGTTTTTCTTTCGAAGTTTGACCAAGCTCCGAAGAAGAAGTTTTTAAATACAAGTTATTTTCATCTCAGAGCGCCTTTGTCGGAATTCCGACGATCCTCCGTAAAAGCCGCGCGCCCCGCCCTGTTTTTGGGAGCCTGTTGAAAAAGAAAATCAGAGAATCTCTCGTGATTCCGCCCTAAATTGCATTGG
>NZ_JAFFPT010000081.1 GCF_016918785.1 Leptospira ainazelensis
AAAGCTGATATTCTAAGAAAGCGAGCTGTTGAAAGAAACTTAGAGGTGATCGGCGAAGTAGCTAAGAAAATCCCAGACTACATTAAGCTGGAAAATCCCGAAGTCGAATGGCGGCAAATTGCTGGATTACGTGATTTTATTGCTCACGGTTATTTTGAAATAGATGATGAAATAATCTGGAACACAACTCAGTTTCATTTAACTCCCTTGATGAACAAAGTCATTGAAATAAAATCTAGACTGACCTAATTTTTGCTCAAGCACTTCGTCTAACTTCGGCTTCTCACTGCGTTCGCGACTCACGGTTCCCGTTCGCGCTCACTCCGGGCTCCGCCACATTGCTTTGTCACTTCGGTTCGCGAGACGCGACTAAGGTCGCTCGAACCTCGTGCCAACTCCTTCGCGCACAAGCGCTCGGAGACGCAACGTCGAGAAGCCTCTTTCGTTAGACGTAATGCCTGCTAAGGACCATAAATTAAAATGAAACACTACCTAAAAATAATATTTCTTATTCCAATCTTTCTTGGTTCTCTCCAGTTGAATAGCGAATCCTTCCTAGATAAATTGAAGGAAGGAGATCTAATATTCCAGGAAACTTTTTCAGAACAAGGGAAAGCCATTAAAATCGCTACTAAATCACGTTATACACATGTTGGAATAGTTTTCAAATACAAAGAAAAACTTAAAGTCTTAGAGGCAGTTGAGCCTGTGAAAATAACCGAAATCGATCACTTTATTTCAAGAGGAAAGAATAAACATTTCGTAATTAAAAGGCTAAGTAAGTCGGAGGCGATTCTCGGCGAGGATAAGATAAAATTAATGAAATCGATCGGGAATCAATATATTGGAAAACACTATGATATCTACTTTAATTGGTCTGATGAAAAGATATATTGTACAGAATTAGCTTGGAAAATATTTAAGAAAGCGTTGAACATTGAACTTACTGAAGACAAAAGACTAAGAGATTTCGACCTAAGTAATTCAACAGTCAAATATCTGATGAAGAAAAGATACGGTAAAAATATTCCACTAGATGATTTTGTCGTTTCTCCAGCTGACATGTTCTCATCTAAGAAATTAGAAACAATTCTGGAGATGAATTAATAGTAAACAGGGCAGGCACAACGTCTAACTACGGCTTCTCACTTCGTTCGCGACTCACGGTTCCCGCTCGCGCTCACTCCGGGCTAAAGCCACATTGCTTTGTCACTTCGGTTCGCAAGACGGCGCTAAGGCGCCTCGAACCTCGTGCCAACTCCATCGCGCACAGGCGCTTGCGGACGCAACGCCGAGAAGCCTCTTTCGTTAGGCGACATTTTGAAAAATTTCTAAAAAATTGTTAATTTTCTTAACTGTTTTCTGAAAAGAAATAGCATGAGAATATGAATCAATTTTTAACTAAAATTTCCGAAATTTACAATCAATCAAAATCTAAAATTAACTCTGCCTGGAATTGGGAGGAAATAAAGAACATATACGAACAAGAGCCTGAACTGTTTGAGAATATTTTTAAAAGATCGAGTTTAAACCGCTATAGTTTTCAGGAAGATCTTTTAATTAATAGCTTATGGATTGCTTCGAACGTCACTGACAGCTATCTTAAACGTCCAAATTGCTATTACTGCGGATTTTTGCTTCAGAGAAAGGACTATTTTAGTGGCAACGTTCATATTGATCATTTTAATCCGATAAGTAAGACAGGAATACATTCGGCTGGAAATATAATTCCTACCTGCAAAGATTGCAATTTGCTCAAATCAAATTTATCAGATGATGAACTTTTAACAATTTTTCGAACTCCGGAGAAATTCTTCTCTGAAAGATATATCAAATCAACTGATATCAAAAAAGAAAAGCTAAAAGATTTTTCGACCTTATTCTTCCAAAGATCAGTTGGGAAAGAGGAGTATCGGAAAGCTTTTAATATTTCGATTTATGATCAAAGACAACATCAAGATGATATGAAAGCGAATTATTGCAAGAAATGGCATAGGAATTAATTCAAAACGCCGTCTAACTTCGGCTTCTCACTTCGTTCGCGACTCACGGTTCCCGCTCGCGCTCACTCCGGGCTAAAGCCACATTGCTTTGTCACTTCGGTTCGCGAGACGCGTCTAAGGACGCTCGAACCTCGTGCCAACCGCGTCGCGCACAAGCGCTTGCGGACGCAACGTCGAGAAGCCTCTTTCGTTAGACGAAAGTTTGGCAAATGTTAACTTTAAGAATGAAAATGGCTTGACGACGTAACCTATTAGGTTACGTTCTTGTTTGTTGATAATCTCATTTAAGCATAAAGGTTTAGAGCAGTTTTTTGAGACTGGCAATAAGAAAGGAATTCAACCGGACCATTCAAATAAGTTAGGTCGAATTTTAGACAGATTAGATGCTTCGATAAATGCTAAAGATATGGATTTGCCTTCATTCAAATTACATCCACTTAAAGGCAAGGCAAAAGACAGATGGTCAGTTTGGGTTAATGGCAATTGGCGTGTTACCTTTGAATTTGAAGCAGAAAACACAATATTAGTCGATTACGAAGATTATCACTGAAAGTAAAAGTTATGAATAAAAGAAAACCAACACATCCCGGTGAAGTTTTGTTAGAAGATATAATCAGACCATTGGGACTAACTATTACAGAGGCGGCTAAAGATTTAGGAATATCTCGAAAGACGCTTTCGGAAATAGTGAATGCAAAAAGCTCAATTACTCCTGAAACAGCAGTTAGAATTGCATTAGCAACGAATACATCGCCTGAGAGTTGGCTCAATATGCAAATTAGATTAGATTTATGGACTGCGTTACAAGACAAACCAAAGAATGTGATAAAGTTTCCTATCTCTGCTTAATTTTCTATCTAAGCCAAACCTTCGTCTAACTTCGGCTTCTCACTTCGTTCGCGACTCACGGTTCCCGCTCGCGCTCACTTCGGGCTAAAGCCACATTGCTTTGTCACTTCGGTTCGCGAGCCGGCGCTAAGGCGCCTCGAACCTCGTGCCAACCGCGTCGCGCACAGGCGCTTGCGGACGCAACGTCGAGAAGCCTCTTTCGTTAGACGAACATGCGCAAAGCGAACACCTTAAAATAAAGATGCTTTGTTAAATACCTCTTTGGTCGAAATATGATTCTTAAGCTCATAATCTGAATTCTCGAGCGGATTAATATTTGACAAGTAGACAAGAATAAATAAATTTTAAACATGAAATCATACCCCGTCGGTGAGCTAAAATCACATTTCTCAGAAGTTTTAGAATCGGTCAAAAATGGTGAAAACGTAGGAATATTATTTGGGAAGGGTAAGAAGCCAATAGCCATGATCGTTCCTATGCAAAGTAGAAAGAAAGAGAAAAGAAAAATTGGGTTATTGGATGGGAAGGTAAAAATTTCTTTCGCCAGAGATTTTGAGATTTCTGAAGAAGAGTTTTTAAGTTAAAGTGAATTATCTACTTGATACACATGTAATTCTTTGGGTTATCGGTTCATCCAATCTATTAAGTAAGAAAGTTAAAGAAATAATAGAAAACTCAGAGAATCGGATCTGCGTTAGTTCAGTTTCCCTATGGGAAATTTCTCTAAAATTTAGGTTGGGTAAACTTAGTCTTTCGGGGCTAAGACCATCGCAAATTCCTGAAATTCTCTCTAAATCAAATATTGAGATTATTGATCTTGAATCGGTCGATGCAAGTACATATGATCAATTAAAAGCAACGTATCACCGGGACCCGTTCGATAGAATGTTGATTTGGCAGTGTATTTTAAGAAAGTTTATATTGATAAGCAAAGATTCGGAAATGAAAAAATATAAATCGCAAGGATTAAGAACGCTTTGGTGATTCTTGCGCACGTCGTCTAACTTCGGCTTCTCACTTCGTTCGCGACTCACGGTTCCCGCTCGCGCTCACTCCGGGCTAAAGCCACATTGCTTTGTCACTTCGGTTCGCGAGCCGGCGCTAAGGCGCCTCGAACCTCGTGCCAACCGCGTCGCGCACAAGCGCTTGCGGCCGCAACGTCGAGAAGCCTCTTTCGTTAGTTGCAATAGTGGCTAAAATTCAATTTTAAAGCAATGTTTCATTTGAAGCTTTGTTCAAGAAATCAAAAGAAAAGAGCTCTTTACTGGAAATTTTTACTTGAAATTCGATTTTGGGCGTATATCTTAACGATATACAAATGGAATTACCAGATTTAAGTCAAATCACAGGTTTCGATTGGGACTTAGGTAATATTGAAAAAAATTGGAAAAAGCATAAAGTAAAGCCTGGCGAAATAGAAGAAATCTTTTTTAACGATCCCTTACTGGTAGTGCCAGATGATTACCATTCAGGAAAAGAAGATCGATACATTGTTTTAGGAATTACGAATGAAGGAAGAAAGTTATTTGCTGTAGTAACAATTCGAAAAGACAAGATTCGACCAATTTCAGTTCGTGAAATGACTCCTCGGGAAAGAAAAATCTATGAAAACTCGTAAAAGAATACCTCATTTAAAATCGGAAAGCGCTGAAATTGATTTTTGGTCTAAGAATGATTCTCCAGATTATATCGATTATTCAAAGGCTAAAAAAGTATCTTTCCCAAATTTAAAGCCTACAACAAAAATGATTTCTCTAAGATTGCCTGAAGCATTAATTGATAGGTTGAAAGTTATGGCGAATAAGAAAGATATTCCTTATCAATCGTTAATTAAGCTTTTACTTTCAGATAAAGTAGAAGAAGAGCTTAAAAGATAGGGGAGTTAAAGCCACTACTGCAACTAACTTCGGCTTCTCACTTCGTTCGCGACTCACGGTTCCCGCTCGCGCTCACTTCGGCCTCCGGCACATTGCTTTGTCACTTCGGTTCGCGAGCCGGCGCTAAGGCGCCTCGAACCTCGTGCCAACCGCGT
>NZ_JAFFPT010000085.1 GCF_016918785.1 Leptospira ainazelensis
TAAAAGAAGAGTTTTTCAGTAAGAGAAGTTCGCGACCCTTTCGCGCGCAGGCGCTCGGGGACGCGACGTCGGCAAGCCTCTTTCGTTATGCGACAGTCCTAAGGATTTATGCGTAAAAAAGTAAAATTTTTAACGTTGAAAATTCATTTCATAATTAATACGAATAAAATTGGACGTTTAGACCGGTAAAAACTACATTTCTCTGGATAAATATGAATAAGATTTCCGATGGCAGAAAATTAGAGGAGGATTTTGCAAAGTGGGCAAAACGAAACCTTGAATACGATTTTACGGAACTTAGAACCTTAGTTAATGGAAGTAGTTCTGCCAGACCATATGAAGTAGATATCCACGGAGCGATCTATCACAGAAAATACGAATTAATTAGGAAGTTCGGGATCGCAGGAATAATTCTGTCTATAGTCGCATTTTTAGATATTATTCCTGGCTTTAAAAAATTGGCTGAAAGTAATTTTCAAAAGCATATTCCTGAAATTGCTGGTTCTACTTTAATTACTTGTGGATTAATTGCATTAGGCATTTGGTATTTTGGTAAAGAAAGAGAAGTTGAAAACCATTGGATTGAATGCAAAGATCTAAAAGGAAAAGTAAAAAGAAAGGATGTAATGAAATTATCCTCATCTGTTGACGATGTAATGGAAAATAAAACTGCTTTGTGGAAACCTGATAAAGTAATTATCGTATCATCAAATGGTTTTGATCAAGATGCTTTAGCTATTGCAGAAAGTAAGGATATAATTTGTTACGAAAAAGCGGGAAAAGGCTTTAAAGAAGTATTTTTGTAAATTAGGACCGTCGCATAACTTCAGCTTCTCACTGCGTTCGCGACTCACGGTTCCCGCTCGCGCTCACTCCGGCCTCCGGCACATTGCTTTGTCACTTCGGTTCGCGGGACGTTCGCTAAGGCTCACTCGAACCTCGTGCCAACCGCGTCGCGCGCAGGCGCTTGCGGACGCAACGTCGAGAAGCCTCTTTCGTTATGCGAAATTTTCGCAAGGAATATTATGAAAACTAAAATTAATACGATTTCGGAAAATGACCTTTTCGGCTGCTTTCCAGATAAAGGCTTTGTATATAAGAATCCGGCGCCAGAACCGAATATTGAAGGTGTTCAAGAACGATTAGATGAGTTACTTCAGCTATCAAATGTAACGAAGGCTTCAGTTGTATGTATAGATGTTTATAAATATTCTCAGAACGAATTAAGAAAACTATTCGTTATTCCTTCCGTAATTAAGGCCATTCATAAAATGACGATAGACATACTGATTGAAAACGAAGCATTTTTATTTGAAGATATAGATGATCCAATTGTGGCCGATACTGGAGATGGTCTGATCTGCGTTTTCCCGACGCCGATTCATTCTATATCTTATATAATGTGGTTTGAAGTCGCCTTGAGGCTGTATAATACGTATCATTTGAGTCCCGGGATCAGAGAGATTGTCGGTAAATTATCGATTCGATATTCAACGTCATATGATAGTATAATTAAAATTGAAGACAAATATTATGGACCTGCAATTATTAATGCTTCGCGAATGATATCTCGCGATAGACTTAATAGATGTTTGATAGATGAATATTCTATTGACTGGTTTACACGGAATTTCAATGGGATTGAGAATATAATTATGCTTTCGAAATATGAAATTCAAGCAGTTATGAGAATCGTTTGTCCAGGCGAAAGTTTTTCTAAAGAGAGTAATTTAAAATCAATATTTGATTTAGTAGTCGATATGCATTGGGGAATAAAGGCTTGTGACATTCAACATATTGGCGAATTAAAAATAAAAGAAACGAAAATATCAATATATAATCTATATATTCAATTGTTAGCGGGATTAATGAAGCGCCCAGAATATGAAAAAGAAGACGAGGAAGTTAAACTCTCCGTATCTATTGGGAATTCCAATCCCATTGGGATTAGCGAAAACTTCGCATAACTTCGGCTTCTCACTCCGTTCGCGACTCACGGTTCCCGCTCGCGCTCACTCCGGGCTAAAGCCACATTGCTTTGTCACTTCGGTTCGCGGGACGGCGC
This sequence comes from Leptospira ainazelensis, assembly GCF_016918785.1. GTDB lineage: Bacteria > Spirochaetota > Leptospiria > Leptospirales > Leptospiraceae > Leptospira > Leptospira ainazelensis. The sequence goes on from NZ_JAFFPT010000085.1 coordinate 2,066, forward strand.
TAAGGCGCCTCGAACCTCGTGCCAACCGCATCGCGCACAGGCGCTTGCGGACGCAACGTCGAGAAGCCTACTTCGTTAGACGCCATAGCAAAAATATGAAAAAGTGCATATATTGTAGAAAGAACAAAGAAGAAGATGAATTTTCATTAGAACATGTCATTCCTCAATTTTTAGGTGGCGCCTACTCAACTAATCAATTTAAGACCCGTGAAGTCTGTAAAACTTGCAATAACAATCTTGGGCTGTTTGTCGATGGCCTTTTCGCTAAAAATTCTATAGTTTTCAATAATCTTAGTATTATGGCTAAGCATTATTACAATGAAAATAATCCAACACCCTTGCCATTAAATTGTATGGGTATATGCAATTTAACAGTCCCTGGTATTTCAAAAGATGAAATATGTGAAATGTGGCTCGGTCCACATGGTGAGCAAATCTATTGGATTCGATTAAATGATGATAATTTTTACTCTTATGTAGGCGGAAATCCTTTACATACTAAGAAAATCGAATCAGTTGCGTATTTCCTCTTTTCAGAAAATTCAAATAAAAACCAACTTTTAACCTGGCTAACATTTAAAGATGCATTTGATAATACTAAAGTTAAGAAAATTATGTGTACTAAAGTTGACGGAGCTGATCCTAAAGACATTGGTTTTTCAGATCCTAACACTATTGATTCTGAAAGAATTTACTTTTTTTTAAATTTACCTAAAGACGATTATAGAGAATGTCAGATCAAAGTTTACCTTGATTTTGATATCAGATTCCTTTCAAAACTTGCTATTGGAATTTCGTATTGTCTATTCGGGTCAAAAATTTTTGATCATCCGTACGCAGATGAACTTCATATTGGATTATGGCATAGACTAGGTTCTAAATATCCGGAACTTCTTTTAACTAAATTGTTCAGTTCAGAAGAACAAGACGCATATTTCAAAAAAATTACTGGCTTAAAAAGCCTTGTCGTCATCATGCTATTGAAAATAGATAACAAAATTTGTATTAACCTGAATATAAATAGAACTCTTAATTGGATAATCGCAGCAACTGATACCTCAATTTTAAATGCTGCCGATTTGGATAAAATCGGAGATGGGATTGTCCTAATTCTAGGAAAAAACTTAATGAAAAGTGTTCAGTGCTCTCTTCCTGAGTATATAAACCATATACTAAAGAATATAATTAATACTGAAATTGCTTTATTAGAAAATTAATTTTAATATTCGCTACAGCGTCTAACTTCGGCTTCTCACTCCGTTCGCGACTCACGGTTCCCGCTCGCGCTCACTTCGGGCTAAAGCCACATTGCTTTGTCACTTCGGTTCGCGAGCCGGCGCTAAGGCGCCTCGAACCTCGTGCCAACCGCATCGCGCACAGGCGCTTGCGGACGCAACGTCGAGAAGCCTCTTTCGTTATGCGTAATCGCTTAAAAATTTCCCAGAGCTGAAATAAATCTTGCGAAAATCTCAATATGAGATATTGTTTGTTTTGTGCATATAATAAGTAAGCGGAAAATTATAGATTTTATTGAACAATATCCAAAATCAAGATCTTCATTGGAATTATGGTATAAAGTCTTAAGTAAAACAGATTTTGATAATTTTCCCGATTTAAGAAAGGTTTTTCCTTCAACAGATATTGTTCAAAATTTATTCGTCTTTAATATATCTGGCAACAATTTCAGACTTATTGCAGCCATTCACTTTAATAGGAAGAAAGTCTATATCAGAGAAATTCTAACTCATTCTGAGTATGACAAAGGAAAATGGAAGGTTTAAAATGATCGCAGAATTAGAAAAAGTAAAAAATGTATGGCCTGAGATTAAAGAAGTCATTTCCTATCCGAGGACTCAAAAGCAATATAAGAAACTTGTAGAAATATTAGATAACTTAATTGATGAAGTAGGTAACAATGAAAAGCATTCATTAGCTCCTTTGATGGAAACTATTGGAAACATTGTTGAATCATACGAATCTGATCACTTCATAGAGATTGAATCGGATCCGATTGAAATTTTAAAGTCTTTAATGGAAGAACATGGGCTATCTCAAAAAGATATGAAGGAGCTTGGTAGCCAAGGTGTTGTATCAGAAATTTTAAATGGCAAAAGAGAATTAAATGTAAGACAAGTCAAGGCGTTATCTAAAAGATTTAATGTTTCACCGGCAGTTTTTATTTAAAGTTTTAAAGTCAAAGCGACTACGCATAACTTCGGCTTCTCACTCCGTTCGCGACTCACGGTTCCCGCTCGCGCTCACTCCGGGCTAAAGCCACA
>NZ_JAFFPT010000070.1 GCF_016918785.1 Leptospira ainazelensis
AAGGTCGCTCGAACCTCGTGCCAACCGCATCGCGCACAGGCGCTTGCGGACGCAACGTCGAGAAGCCTCTTTCGTTATGCGAAAGCGCGAAAATGATTGACTAATTATTAAAACATTAAATATCTGAATTGCCTAATAGAAGATGCTATGAGGGATGGGGAATATTGCGGCACAGAAGTTTGCTGTCAATAAGATTATATTAGTTGATACGTCAACCATTATAGTTGCTCCTGGTATAATTTCGACCACAAAGTTGCAAGTTATATCAATGAATCATTTCTGCGGCTAGGGACTTCAAAATTGGGTACGTTTTCAGATGGAAGCCGCAGGTCCGAAAGCGTACCTAATTTTCATGCAAAATCTCCAAAAACTTTTCAAACAAAAGAGCTACAAACATTTCGATAGTAGTTTTCCTCCGAATAAAGAGTTAGTGACCAAATTAGAGAATCACCAATTCATTCAAACACACAGTTTTTGGCCATTTTTACACTTTAATCTAAAGGTATCTAGGTTTTCGGCAAAAGTTAAGAAAATAAAAGAAAGGGAGTTATATTATAGTTCCCACATAGATAGTTATATTTATCAATTTTATAATCAGAGAATTTCCCAAACATATGAGGCTTACTTAATAAGCAAAAAGTTGTCTAATTACCCTATAGCTTATAGAGGTTTAGGTAAATCTAATATTCATTTTGCTCGTGAGTCCTTTGACTTTCTTAGAAATAATCGGAACTCATTAGTCTTATGTTTTGATATAGAAAAATTTTTTGATAGACTTGACCACTCGATCCTAAAGAAAAATTTACAAAAGGTCCTTAACGTTTCTCATTTGCCATCAGATGTTTATTCGGTATTTAAAAGTATAACTAAATTTTCATGGACGGAGAGAGATGAAGCTTTAAAAGCCTTAGGAATTAAGCCAAAGGATCTTCTAAATAAAGAAAGACTTTGTAGCGCAAAAGAATTTAGAAATCAGATAAAAGCGCGCAGTCTGATACATAAGAATAGAAATAAATTCGGAATTCCTCAAGGGACTGCACTTAGTGCTCTCCTCTCTAATATTTACATGATTGAATTTGATTTGCAGATGTCAAAGTTCTCTGCAAAATTAAATGGGTATTATAGACGATATTCTGATGATATAATTCTTATAATACCTTGTTCGTCACAATCGAAAGATTATTATAATGATTTCGTAAAAGATCAAATAGCGAAATTGAAATTAACAATCAGTGATTCTAAAACCGAAATTATTCAGTTAAAGGATGGAGTTTCTGTATCAGGTAAACCTATACAGTATTTGGGATTTATTTATGCCGATGGGGAGGTTCGCTTGCGCCCAAAAACAATTACGAATTATTATAGAAAATTATACAAAAGAATTGAAATAATAAAGAGTGTTCAATTGATTAAAAGGAACAAAAAAGTATTTCTAAAAAAATTCTATTCGAATTATACTCATTTAGGTAAGGATAATTTTATTTCTTACGTTAAAAGGGCAAAAAATATCTTTCAAAATGATTCTTTAACAAAAGATACGAAATACCATTGGAATAAAATTTACAAAAGGCTGAAATAACTCGCGCCTTCGCATAACTTCGGCTTCTCACTGCGTTCGCGACTCACGGTTCCCGCTCGCGCTAACTCCGGGCTAAAGCCACATTGCTTTGTCACTTCGGTTCGCGTGACGGCGCTAATGCGCCTCGAACCTCGTGCCAACCGCTTCGCGCGCAGGCGCTTGCGGACGCAACGTCGAGAAGCCTCTTTCGTTAGTTGCCATAGCCCGGATGTAAACTCAGGTAGAAATGATATTCTAATTATTTTTGCATTAGAAAAAATAAACAACAAGGTAAGTCTGAATTCGAAATCGCAATTAGAAATTTTCTAAAACGTGTATAGAAAATTAATGACAATTTTTGAAAAGTATATACAATGTATATATGGAATCAATTATTCAGAAATGGGGTAATAGTTTAGGAATTCGAATTCCCAAAGCAATGGCGACAGAGCTGGAGCTAAACGATGGCAGTCACGTTGAGTTGCAATACGAAGGGGATAAAATAGTCATTTACCCCATGCGAAAAGCTTCTCTTGCAGAGAAGCTGGAGAAAATTACCAAGCAGAATCTGCACTCAGAAGTTTCAACTGGTCCTTCTATCGGTCATGAATCTTGGTGAGGAGCAGTAAATACGTTCCTGAAAAAGGGGATATTGTTTGGTTAAATTTTACTCCTCAGGCAGGTCATGAACAGAATGGACGAAGACCAGCTCTTGTCTTATCTCCTAAGGAATATAATTCTAAAACGGGTTTAGCATTATTTTGTCCGATAACAAGTAAGATTAAAGGCTACCCATTTGAAGTCGTTGTTAAATCTAAAAAATTAAATGGCGTAATTCTTTCCGATCAAGTGAAAAACTTAGACTGGACTATCCGAGAAGCAGAATTTATAGAACCTATAAGTAAACTTTCTCTGAAAGAAGTATTAGATAATATTAAGTTGCTCGTGTTTTAACCGGGCTACAGCAACTAACTTCGACTTCTCACTACGTTCGCGACTCACGGTTCCCGCTCGCGCTCACTTCGGGCTAAAGCCACATTGCTTTGTCACTTCGGTTCGCGAGACGCGACTAAGGTCGCTCGAACCTCGTGCCAACCGCGTCGCGCACAGGCGCTTGCGGACGCAACGTCGAGAAGCCTCTTTCGTTAGGCGACATTTGCCCAGGGGATGACGGAAAAAGGCGCGGGGACGAAGCGGGGCAAGGGGAAATTTCGGATTGTTTCTCTTTGCTAGACTAACTTGATTTCTAATCCCAGGATTAAGTAAGAAATGTTAGGGTTTTTCTGTATTGGTCTTTCCTTGCAGGAAAAACTTTAAAGTTCAAAAGTTGCTTTTTCCGTGATGTATGTTTTTTGAGCCCCAAGCAGTCCCCGCGATTCACTGTGATTCCGATTGGGCAAACGGTCGCCTAACTAATGCTTGCCGCTCCGTTCGTCACTCACGGTTCCCGTTCGGACTCACTTCGGTCTTCGACACATCGCTTCGCGAACTTGGCTTAATAGTAAAAGAAGAGATTTTTAGTGAGAGAAGTTCGCGACCCTTTCGCGCGCAGGCGCTCGGGGACGCGACGTCGGCAAGCTTCTTTCGTTAGACGCAATTGCGGAGGGGACGCCACATCCATGTGGCGAGAAGTATGGACGAAAACGAGGAAATTAGGTTGACAAACATACAATCTTTGTATATCATTTAGATTATGAATCAGACTGTTAATATTTCCTTCGAAAAAGCACTTTTAAAAGAAATTGATAAGATTGCAAAAAGAGAACACAGATCTAGATCAGAATTGATTCGTGAAGCTGCTCGAGCATATATTGAGAAAAAAACTAGATGGCAAGCTATCTTTGACTTCACTTCAAAAACTAATGATCGAAGTGATATTTCTGAAAAAGATATTTTTAATGAAATTAAATCCGTTAGAAATAAAAGAAACGCTTCTTAATGCTGAAGGTATTATTAGATACTAATATTTACATCTCAGCTATTTTATTTAAAGGAAAACCGAGGCTTGTTTTCCAAGATTTAATCGATGAGGTTTTTACAGGATATATTTCAAAAGAAATATTAGATGAGATAGAATCTACACTCTCTAAACCAAAATTTAAACTTGATAATAATTTTATTCAGATTGTTTTGACTGAAATCAGAGATATTACAACGGTTGTTAAAAATAAACCTATTCAGGATTACCTAGAGTTAAGAGATAGAGGTGATTATCACATTCTGGAATCGGCTTTTGCGGCAAAAGTCGATTATTTAATAACTGGAGACAAAGATTTATTAACTCTTCAGAAAATTAAGAACTTTAACATCATTACTCCAGATGAGTATTTAAGTATTAAAGAAAGAAACGAAACTTAATTCAGCGACATCCGTGTCGCGAAATTCCGCACCTGCGTCTAACTTCGGCTTCTCACTTCGTTCGCGACTCACGGTTCCCGCTCGCGCTCACTCCGGGCTAAAGCCACATTGC
>NZ_JAFFPT010000057.1 GCF_016918785.1 Leptospira ainazelensis
CGCTCGAACCTCGTGCCAACCGCGTCGCGCACATGCGCTTGCGGACGCAACGTCGAGAAGCCTCTTTCGTTAGCCGAAATGCTCAACTTAAATATTGAAGCCATAAGGATTTACAAAAAGCATTTCTACAAAAAAATTACCCGATGAGGAAAAATGAACTGATGTCCCGAATAATTATTTCTACCATGGTTGGTTTGATCTTATTTTTACAGTGCAAAGAGGTAGCCAATGAAAACGTAACTTGTTCTGTTGGGGCGGTTACTTCAGATGAAGATTTAAACGGCCTCAATGTAAGGGAAAGCATTAATGGTAAGGTGATTGATGCACTACCGAAAGATACAATGCTTGGAGTAGTGGGGTATAAAAATGGATGGTTTAAAATAGAAGATGCATCTTACTCTTACGAAGAGAAATTTGATGGTTTAGCGATTAAATGGAAACATAATACTGGATCTACTTGGGTTGAGAGAAAATATTTTAATAAAGAGGCTTGGGTAAACGCAAAGCACTTAAAAACATACTTGAATACTCGGGCAGATTTAATATACCAAGAGCCAGATTCTAATTCACCTGTTCTAACTCACTTTAAAGATCAAGATAGTATTATGTACCCAGTTCAATTGCTTGAGTGTAAAAATGACTGGGTAAAAATTGATTATAAAGGAAATAAAGGTTGGGTCAATTCAGGGACATGCCCAAACCCGCACACAACATGTTCTTAAATTCGCACTTCGGCTAACTTCGGCTTCTCACTTCGTTCGCGACTCACGGTTCCCGCTCGCGCTCACTCCGGGCTAAAGCCACATTGCTTTGTCACTTCGGTTCGCGAGCGGCGCTAAGGCGCCTCGAACCTCGTGCCAACCGCGTCGCGCACAGGCGCTCGCGGACGCAACGTCGAGAAGCCTCTTTCGTTATGCGTAATGCATTAAAAATTAAAGGGAATTAATGAAAACAAAGCATCGTTATAATTTTGGAAGAATTAATATTATCGCGAATGTTACCGATAAGAATTCTTTTTATGAAAAAGGTCTAAATAGCAAATCTAAAATCGATAATGGAAATAATTCCTACGGTTTTTTCGATATTAGAAAATTCATTCACGAAGATTTTGGAACTATTTTTGAAGGATATTTAGTAAAATACTTAAAGAGTTCTCATTCTGAAAAAGCGAATACAATTACTTCGGAATTGGAAGAGATAGAAATTCAGAATGAAGTTATAGAAAAATCAAGATTTTTTATAAAAGTCAATACTTCGATCATTATCTATCATTTAGCGGGGGGACAAGATTCTAATAAAAATTTTTGCCAATCTTTTTCAAAACTTTTCGAACAAAATTATGAAAATCTTCTGACAAGTTTGACAATAGACACTATATCTAACGAGGAGAAATTAAATGAAAATATATCCAACTTTAGCTCCATACATAGAGTGGAGATAACTTTAAGGCCTTCCAACCCATCTTTTAGGAACAGGTGGAAAAAGGTAGATGAAAGACTAAAGGACTTGAAAGTCAAAGAATATAAAGAAGTCTATGAAACAAAGCCAGGTTATGAAGGAATTTCAATACCCGAAGTTGATGACATTAGAGACAAAATAACAATGGCCTTGGATGGATATGGAGTGGCGTCTGTAAATGGCGAAAAAAATGGGGAGGCTGTCACGGTAAGTACTATTGACAATCCGATAACGTCAGAATCAGGAAACTCTGATGTTGTCGGTGAAGAGGTTTTAGACGAAATGAAAAAAGTAATAAATAAAGTCGATGATAGGCTACAACATGAAGATAAGTGATATTATATTTTCATGGGATACTTATATTGCATTGTTGATTACTGCAAGTTCAATATTCGTTTTGCCCAAAGAAATAAATCCAAATCAATTAAAAGATATATTCTATATTGCAATAACAGCGTCTTCTATAATATTTTCTGTCTTTTTTGGAGGCTTAGCTACAATTATATCAACAAGTGATAATAAATTTGTAGCTTTCATAGAGAAAGATAATATCTTCACTGAACTAATAATTAACTTTACGTTTTCATTGTTTGCTATATTTTTTACCCTGCTACTGTCAACTATTGGGTATGTTTCTAGTACGTTGGAAATACCGCTAATATCTAATGTATGGATAAATTCAAAGAATTTTAATTATATATTTCTAATATTATATACATTTATTTTTACCTATAGTATATTTGCTTCACTTTTATCCGTTTTATATTCGATCGAATATTTCAAAAAAAGGATTGAGTTTTACAAAAAAACAGAAAATGATTAAGTTAATGCACTACGCATAACTTCGGCTTCTCACTCCGTTCGCGACTCACGGTTCCCGCTCGCGCTCACTCCGGGCTAAAGCCACATTGCTTTGTCACTTCGGTTCGCAAGCCGGCGCTAAGGCGCCTCGAACCTCGTGCCAACCGCGTCGCGCACAAGCGCTTGCGGACGCAACGTCGAGAAGCCTCTTTCGTTAGGCGAAAGAGCTAAATAGATACTTAAAAGGACAACAAAAGAATGAAAAAGCAAATAATCGTTTCTTTGTTGCTTTTTAGCACGCTCATTCAATCTGAAGAAAAGCCAACTGATCAAAGTAGAAAATACTTTTATTTAGATTCATCAGATTTTATGAAATTATATAAGGAACCTTCTTTGAGATCAAAGATAGAGTTTTATGCACCTGAAGGCTTTGTATTAGAAGTAGTGGATCAAACTAAATCACCTACGAAATCTCAAATTAAAAAAAAATGGGTCAAGGTTCGAGTTAATAATAATTTCTATTACGCTCATTCGCCTAAATTAGTAGAAGTGAAGGAAGTTCCAAAAAATTTTGAATTTGAAAATCGAACTTCATTATCCACAAAAGCATTTCTTGATGGTACAACGACTTTTGAGGAATTAGTTGGAGCAAAATTACCGGAACCTTACAATCCATCTCGCGATAAAAGATATCAAGCTGGAGATTTTAAATATAATGAGTTCCGTATAGTTTCGTATTATGTAAATGGCAGATTTTCATTAATACAAATATCACCAACTGGCAATATTAACGCTTGTGATAAGTATCTAAGTTCGGACTGCTATAATTTTATCTTAGAAGATGGAGAAATTGTAGAAACCGATATGCATGATATTTCATTCGGAAATGTGGTGAATCTAACTAAAAAATCTGCTTATTTTAATGTTTATGGCGGAGAAGGGGATGAGTGTAGCAGTCGAATGGAGAATAAGGATATTTTAATTTTGTTAAAGACGATGGAAATATTTTCGAAAGACACAGTCTCTTTTAGTGGTTGTGATAATAAAGTGAAAAAAACGATTTCTAATTATGGGAATGTTAAAGTTTATAAATTGCTAAGTAAAACGGAAATCCGGAAAATATTCCGAGATTAAGCTCCTTCGTCTAACTTCGGCTTCTCGCTCCGTTCGCGACTCACGGTTCCCGCTCGCGCTCACTCCGGGCTAAAGCCACATTGCTTTGTCACTTCGGTTCGCGA
>NZ_JAFFPT010000046.1 GCF_016918785.1 Leptospira ainazelensis
CAAAGCAATGTGGCTTTAGCCCGGAGTGAGCGCGAGCGGGAACCGTGAGTCGCGAACGAAGTGAGAAGCCGAAGTTATACGCTGGATCGAAATGGTGAAAATTCATTTACCTCTTTTGACTGAAGATTTTGTGGAAGTTCGCAAAAGTTATTGTTTTGCATTGTTGTTATAAACATATTTTTTCGCAATTTTATATTCATTGAATTTTTAAATCTTATGAATGGTTCTTTTTCATACTCTGATAATGGAGTTCTATTTCCATTTGAAATTTTTTCTTTGCTTGTGATTGTAGCAATTAACCAATAATTCTCAATAATGTTAAAGATGGTCGGTTCATCTATATTTGATATTTCATTTAGGATTTTCTTTTGGTAAATGTTTTTCGGAATAATGTGTTCAAATATTAATTTTTCTTTCGGTCCATTTGCAATGGATTTTGCAGCTGCATCACTTATAAAATGTGATATTAAATATTTACGATTTACATTTGAATGTATTTTTTTATTTTTATTTTTTGACTCTTTTTTAAGCAAATCAACCATAGCACCTATATAATAATTTGAGAGAAACTTATTAAATCCCTCTTGTATTCCTTGACAGAAAAATTTATCAGTTTTTGCCTTTTCATTTATGAATTTTGATAAATCTATAATTTGTTTACTCATATTTCTAAGAATGTATTCCATTTGATTTTTCCTAAAGTTTTTTCGATCTGGCGTATAACGAAAGAGACTTCTCGACGTTCGCGTTCCCGGAGCGCCTGTGCGCGAAGGGATTGACGGAGGCTTGAGCGAACCTTAGTGAGCGATCGCAAGCCGAACGTCAAAGCGAATGTGGCGAAGCCCGAAGTGAGTCCGAGCGGGAAGCGTGAGTGACGAACGAAGCGAGAAGTCGAAGTTAGACGAAGTGGCTGAATTAATTATGCGCTTTTGCTTTTCAAATGAATGATCGGCTCAGCATCCAATGCTTTTGCCAATTTATTGATGAATGAAAGAGAAAGGTTTTTATAATTCCCCGATTCAATTCTTGCAATTGCAGGTTGCGAAGTTCCAATTTTTTCAGCTAAATCTTTTTGAGTTAAATTTCTCTTCTTTCTTAACTTTATGATTTCTTTTGCAAGAGTAAATTCATTTGAAAGAGCTTCATATTCTTTCTTAAACTCTTTATCCTTTAATTCCCTCTTCAAAAGAGAATCAAAATCTTTAGTTTTAACTTTCATCAGTTCCCTCCTCTAAAAGAATTCATGAGATTTCGTGCTTTTGTTAATTGATCTTTATTAGTCTTTTGATCCTTTTTAACATATCCAGATGTAATAATTACGATTTTATCTTTTTCAAAAAAGTAAAAGAACCGGCAAATATTTGATCCTTGTTTTACTCTTAGCTCGAATAATCCATCGATGCTTTGAATTTTCTTCGAAAAAGGCTCTCTCAATTCAGGCCCGAAATCCTTTAATAATTCAATAGTCCTAAATGATTTTGCTTTTAACTTGCTCTCTAAATTTGTAAGAAATTCTTCAGCAGGCTCCAAAAACTGAATTTTATAGGACACAAGCAAAATATATCAAATCTGATATATTTTGTCAACGTAATAAATTCAAAAAAACGCGTTCAGCCATTTCGTCTAACGAAAGAGGCTTCTCGACGTTGCGTCCGCAAGCGCCTGTGCGCGACGCGGTTGGCACGAGGTTCGAGGCGCCTTAGCGCCGGCTCGCGAACCGAAGTGACAAAGCAATGTGGCTTTAGCCCGGAGTGAGCGCGAGCGGGAACCGTGAGTCGCGAACGTAGTGAGAAGCCGAAGTTAGACGAAGTGCCCTTTAATCTAAGCCTGTAACGAGTTTAAGCCCTGTTTCAACTTCATTTAATTTAGTTGATTTGAGTTTTCCCGCTTTATTAATAAATCTTTCTTTGTCTAAAGTCACAATTTGAGAGACATTTACGACGGAGTCTTTTGATAAATTCGAATCTTTCTTACTAATTAGAACATTACCGGGTGCTTCAGATAGATTTAAATTCGATGTAATTGCAATCGAAACTATTGTATTAATATTACTTTGATTAAAAGAATCATCTTGAATTATGAGAACCGGACGTTTAAACCCAGGTTCACTTCCAAAGGGAATTCCTAAATCCACCCACCAGAGCTCACCACGAATCATTTTTTAAACTCTTGCGAAGCGATTCTACGGATAAATCAGTAATAATATTTTTAGGTTCTTTGAATTTGCTATTATAGACTTTATTTAATTTTTCAGTTATAGATTCTTTGCTATGGGATTGGATAAATTCTTCCAATGCTTTTGCAAATAACTGACTCCGAGGAATGCCAAGCTTTTTAGCCGTCTTTTCAGCAGTTTTAAATAACTCATCAGGAATTGAAATAGCCGTTTTCATATCATTGGTATAACCTTGGTCATACCAATGTCAACTTTAAAATGAGCAAATTTTTGTCCCAAAATTAGAAAATAAACTGCCAAGCTATCTTTT
>NZ_JAFFPT010000002.1 GCF_016918785.1 Leptospira ainazelensis
CGCCTCGAACCTCGTGCCAACCGCGTCGCGCACAAGCGCTTGCGGACGCAACGTCGAGAAGCCTCTTTCGTTAGACGCCATAAGCTTGGCGACTTTCCTTTGCTTATTTCCGGACATCCCTGTCCGGGGATTCTTGAGCTTAGATATTATCAATTATTAATGAAAAAGCATTTGACAATACTAATCAATATGATAAGCATAAATTAGTGATAAGATCTTTTAAGGATAGAGAAACTCAGGAAATTTGGGAAGGTCATTTTTCAAAGAAATATCCACCTGGTATTCAGAAGAAAGCGCAAATGAAGCTCGGTATGATCAACAACGTTTTAGATATAGTGGAACTCCGAGTTCCACCCGGAAATCGACTTCACAAATTATCTGGAGACAGAGAAGGGCAGTATTCTATTTCGATTAATTCACAATGGCGAATATGCTTTAACTTTGAAAGTAATCATGCATTCAACGTCGAAATAACCGACTATCATTAGGAGAAAGAAATGGTAAGTAAAAAGCTATTAAATGTTCATCCAGGTGAGATTTTACAGGAAGAATTCTTAGAGCCTATGGGAATTTCGGGTTATAGATTATCTAAAGAAACAGGGATTCCTGAGTCGAAGATTTCAGATATTATTCATGGGAAAAGAAACATAACTGCTAATATCTCAATAAAATTTGGAAAGTTTTTTGATTTAAATCCTCATTTCTGGATTGGTCTTCAGAACGATTATGATATTCGCGAAGAACAGCATAAATTAGCAAAAATTCTTAAGAGTATGAAATCGTATAAGGATTTTTATAAAGATCAAGATGGTAAAAAAGTGACGCCATCCCTGGCTTGATCTCTTTGTTTCCTCGCCAGCTTACGGGCGTCTAACTACGGCTTCTCACTTCGTTCGCGACTCACGGTTCCCGCTCGCGCTCACTTCGGGCTAAAGCCACATTGCTTTGTCACTTCGGTTCGCGAGACGGCGCTAAGGCGCCTCGAACCTCGTGCCAACTCCGTCGCGCACAAGCGCTCGGAGACGCAACGTCGAGAAGCCTCTTTCGTTATGCGCCATTAATTAAATATAATGAAAATCGTAAATTTTAACATTTCTGCTGAATTGAGAAGAAAGCAGAAAGAACTTTTCGCTTCAATTAATAAGAAGAAAAAAATCTATTTGGACATGAATTATTGGATAGAATTTCTAAAATATCTAAATAATTATAATGCTCGGCCATATACTAAAGAGTTGTATGAACTACTATTGAAATTATTGAATGAGGATAAAATATTGATTCCGATAAGCGACATTCATTTGTTGGAATCCTATAAAAGTAAGGATCGTTATAAGTATGAATCAATTTTGCAATTAATGGAGCTCTTCTCAAAAAATGTTTGCTTTGTCGGTACACAAAGGCGGTGGGAAATTGAGTTAATTTTTTGTCTTCGAGTAGTTTTGGGAATACGAAATGCAAATGAACTTTTGCAAAATGAATTATGGACAAAGCCAATTTTTTTAAAGGAGGTAATGATCCCTTCTTTAGATAATATTCCATTTAAATCGATGAATGAAAAAATCGAGGCTCAAAAGTCCTATATTAACTTTGTATGGAATAAAAACTTAAGTGATATCTTTACATCAATTAATGAGGAATGGATGTCCGAGCTCGATCCATCCGATTATGAAGAACATGTTACTCAACTTCTGATTAAGGGGAGAGAAGACAATAAAAACGATTTCAGAGATTTTACTGAATTATTGGAAAAAGAATTGTATGGCGTTTTAGAATTAGCCAATCCTGATATTGAGAATTTATTAACTGAATATTTTAAAGGATATAGTGTAGGAACTTCGGTAATCGGTGATCGATTTTTCGCTTTGGAAAAAAGTGAACGTTCAATAAGATTGATTTACTTAATTGTTCAATGTATTGTTTCTTCAAAACAATACGATGTGTTGCCTGCTTTGTCGATTGGCTCATGTTTGCATTCTATTAAGAGGTGGAAAAAAGAATCTCATTATAAAAACTCAGATACGTTTGACATTATGCATGCGAAAATTGCATTACCATATTGCGATTATTTCTTTACTGAGCGAAATCTAAAGGGCTTAATTCAAGAAAGTTATTTAGGGTTAGATGAAATTTTTAATTGTTCTGTTATTCATAATATTGAAGAAGCACTAACAAGTCTTTCTGCTCTAAATTAACGGCGCATAACTTCGGCTTCTCACTTCGTTCGCGACTCACGGTTCCCGCTCGCGCTCACTTCGGGCTAAAGCCACATTGCTTTGTCACTT
>NZ_JAFFPT010000001.1 GCF_016918785.1 Leptospira ainazelensis
CAAAGCAATGTGGCTTTAGCCCGGAGTGAGCGCGAGCGGGAACCGTGAGTCGCGAACGAAGTGAGAAGCCGAAGTTAAGCGCCGTTGCTATCATTAATTTGGTCTATCAATATAGAATTTTAATGGTCCATTTGTTTTTTTGCTTTCCTTTGAAATTTTAGAATTCGCACGAATCGATAAAGCGTGGAATAACGCATCCTCAAAGAAGCGGTTTAAGTTAGATGCGCTAAAATGATAACTATAACGGTGAAGTAGAAATGCAACTCCAAAAACGAGGAAAGAAACTATAACAAAAAAACAGCTTACCTTATCAATTTCGTTATTGCAAAGCAGATATATGATGAAAAAAGCTGAAGTAATAATCGATAAAATTAATGATACGAGAGAAGATCCATTTCCATGCATCAAATCTGTTAAGGAATCATTTCTACTATTTACTTTCTCTAAGGCCTTATCCTCTTCACGTAATCGATGCCATATAATGTTAAGAATTCGCCAATAATCGCGCTCATCTAATTTACGGATTAATCTTTTATTATTCGAAGTAAGCTCTAATAGATTTCTATTATGTAACGAAGCGATATATTTAGTATATCTAGTTTTTGGGTAAATATGGCAATTCCAAAATAAGTAGTGATGAATTAGACTAATTACGTAACCAATTCCTCCTGAGAATGCTAAAATGAATGTAGTATTCAGATTGATTTCCGAAAGAGTTTCATAGAAAATATAATGGGGAAGCAAAAGTAAACTGATAAATAGAAAAGTATACCCAAAGTAAATGAATACTGGAAATAAATATCTTATTATCTTATTAAACTCAGTCATTTTCTTTTGTTTCTATTTATTTTTGCAATAGCGCTTAACGAAAGAAGCTTGCCGACGTCGCGTCCCCGAGCGCCTGCGCGCGAAAGGGTCGCGAACTTCTCTTACTAAAAATCTCTTCTTTTACTATTTAGCCAAGTTCGCGAAGCGATGTGTCGAAGACCGAAGTGAGTCCGAACGGGAACCGTGAGTGACGAACGAAGCGGCAAGCGTTAGTTAGGCGAGCGTTCCGCGAGCGTCAAGAAAATATATCGTTAAACCATTGCAACCTAATGAAACAGTTGCAGTTATCCCCCTAAAACACTTAGCCAACCCAAAGAAAAGCGAAGCGGAATGTCGCCTAACGAAAGAGGCTTCTCGACGTTGCGTCCGCAAGCGCCTGTGCGCGACGCGGTTGGCACGAGGTTCGAGGCGCCTTAGCGCCGTCCAGCGAACCGAAGAGACAAAGCAATGTGCCGGAGGCCGGAGTGAGCGCGAGCGGGAACCGTGAGTCGCGAACGGAGTGAGAAGCCGAAGTTAGCTGAAGTGGCGATTGGATCGTTATTGAGTCCAATCTTCGATTTTTAAATCCTTAATTCGCTTAAATTCTTTTGTATTATTAGTGACAAAAATGTAATTATTAGAAATTGCTTGAGCAGCAAGAAGCATATCTATTGAACCAATTACGTTTCCCCTTTTTTCCAAGTCAGCTCTGATTAACCCATAAGATTCTGCATCTTTATCAGAAAAAGAAAGTATATTGAAGATTGTTAAAAATTCAATTAGCGCTACTTTGTTTTTCTCCTTATGTTCACTTTTCTGAATTCCAAATTCAAGCTCCGCGACCGTTAATGAAGAAATAAATAATTCTTTATTTAATTTTTTCTTAAGGTTGGCCAAAAGAACTGCGTTCTTCTTTTTAATTAAAAAAATACAAATATTGGTATCTAAAAGATACATTCAAAGCTTTTCTCTTTTATCTGATTTCGGTTGTTCTCGTCCCTCCCCCAAAAAATCATCTGAAAAACCGTTTAACCCTTCCAGAAATACATTCCAGGCTTTATTTTTCGGCACTAGGATTACCGCTTCTCCCACTTTTTGAATAAGAACATCATCACCAGAAAATTGGAATTCTTTTGGTAATCTAACTGCCTGACTTCTTCCATTTATAAATAATTTTGCTGTTTGCATTTAATTACCTCAAAAATAGTATATATCAAGATATATACTTGTCAAGGACTTCTTATTAAATTTGCTTTAGATTACAATTAATTTATCGCCATTTCAGCTAACGAAAGAAGCTTGCCGACGTCGCGTCCCCGAGCGCTTGTGCGCGAAAGGGTCGTGAACTTCTCTTACTGAAAA
>NZ_JAFFPT010000058.1 GCF_016918785.1 Leptospira ainazelensis
CGAAGTGACAAAGCAATGTGGCTTTAGCCCGAAGTGAGCGCGAGCGGGAACCGTGAGTCGCGAACGGAGTGAGAAGCTGAAGTTATGCGAAGTGCCTGCTACTATTGCTTCGAATGGTAAATTTTTTCAGCACTTAACACTTTTAATATTTTCTTATCTAAAGTCCAAAGTTTCAAATTTCTTTTTATTGCTTCATTGATTATTACAGAATCGATTAGTCCGACTCCCTTATCTTTCAATTTCTGCTCATAAGAGAGTTTCCCCGCTTCGAGAAAGCTATTTTCTGAGGTTAAAGTATTTAGATTTTCCCAATAGTCTAAGATAAATGAGACTTCTGATTTACTTTTGCAACCTTGAAGAAGTTCTCCAAAGATTACTTCATGCACAATAACTTCGAAAGATTCTATTAAATCTCTTAGCTCGCTAAAATAAGGTTCATTCCTTTTGAAAAACTCAATCCAAATCGAAGTATCAACTAATACCATTATCTATCTCGATTTAAATTCCGTATATTCTCACTACTAAATCCCTTCTGAAAGGCCAATGGCGATTTATTTAATTTTTGATTAAGTTTCTTAATTTTTGCCTGCTTTAACCATTCAGAAAGCGCCTTCTGTAGCGAATCTGTTATATTCTTTCCACCAGAATATTTCTGAACTTCCGTTATCAAATCATCGGGTAAAATAGCCGTAACTTTCATACGATCTATGATACGATACCATTTCGTATTCTACCAGCTTTTTTTATAATTTTTCTAAATTCTTTTATCCATTAATTCATGCGAATGCAATTAATTTTCGCAGGCATTTCGCCTAACGAAAGAAGCTTGCCGACGTCGCGTCCCCGAGCGCCTGCGCGCGAAGGAGTTGGCACGAGGTTCGAGGCGCATTAGCGCCGTCTTGCGAACCGAAGTGACAAAGCAATGTGGCGGCTTTAGCCCGGAGTGAGCGCGAGCGGGAACCGTGAGTCGCGAACGAAGTGAGAAGCCGAAGTTAGTCGACGTTGCGTTTTCTCTTTGATTTTTTAGAATCTTCGAAATTGAGAGTTTTTAACTTTGTAATTCCAGAAATCCTTAGGAAATCAGTATCGTAGGTTGCAAGAATGAGATTATGAGTAATTGCAATCTGAGCAATTAGGGCGTCAATTGTAGCTAACGTGATTCCTTTTTTAGAAAGCGAATTCCTTAGTTTTGCTGCTTCGATATGATCTTTTTCAGAAGGAGAAATAAAGTTAAAGTATCTAAACTGCTCCTCTATTTCGGTGAATATTTTTGGTTCTTTTATGCCAGTGAGAATTTCCTGAAGAATAATCCCAGTAACAAAAATATCATCTTCGTTTTGAATAATTTGATAAAGGAAAGTTTCTGCTGATTTTAGAGTTCTACCTTTTCTTCTTAAAGCTTCAGACCAAACTGAAGTATCTACTAATAATTTCATTAAAGCTAAGTAATTTTATCTTTTATTCCGCGCTTCTTTATAATCGTAACTCTTATCGTATTCGACTGAATTGATAAATTTAAGAATATCCTTCTGTTTATGACGTTTAATAAATTCAATCAAAGCCAAATTAACAGTTTCTCGTTTAGTTCGTAAGCCACTAACCGTACAGGCCTCTTCTAATAATTTTGGATCGATATTTAAGTTTGTAGCCATATCCTTTACTCTTTATAACAAGTCTACACAGAGATATGTGTAAAACTCAAGCACTTTTTAGTTTGAATTTATCCCCTCCTCTCTTGACTTTTGATTCGTTTTCAAAATCGCTCTAAGCTTACGCAATGTCGCCTAACGAAAGAGGCTTCTCGACGTTGCGTCTCCGAGCGCCTGCGCGCGACGGAGTTGGCACGAGGTTCGAGCGACCTTAGTCGCGTCTCGCGAACCGAAGTGACAAAGCAATGTGGCTTTAGCCCGGAGT
>NZ_JAFFPT010000039.1 GCF_016918785.1 Leptospira ainazelensis
TCGAACCTCGTGCCAACCGCATCGCGCACAGGCGCTTGCGGACGCAACGTCGAGAAGCCTCTTTCGTTAGACGACATTTAGCTAATCAAATATGAAACGAATACTTTCTAAAATACTCAGTTATCCCCTTGGATACGTGTCATTATTCGTATCTCCTTTTTTCCGAGATCCAGTCTTGGCAACTACAGCAGTGATTTCACTCCTTCTTCTTTCTAATTCAGTCAAAGGATATGCCTATCTATTTTTCGGTGATAATCGTATTGTAAGTATAAAATCATTCCTTGAATATTTGGATAAATATAAAATTGCGGGGGAATTGATTCTTGCAATAGTCGCGTACTTATTTTATTTGAAATCGATCATTTTATCTTTTCGATCTAAAGAGCACTTTAAAGCTCTGGTATTTTCAGAAATTAATAGAATTAAAGGAAAACTTTTGGAAATGAAGGTGGTTAAGGATTTTAGTACAGAGACCATTGAGAATTATTCGAATATTCTCTTTCCATTATGGGTTAAGGACGAACTTTTTGATAACATTGAATTTAGATTTGTTCGCTTAATTATTGACCTTAATTTTAGAGATCTTTCGGAAGGGCGAAGATTGTTCGCTTTTTATTTTTTAATGGATCTTTATCCTTTTTCGAAAGCAAAACTTTTAGCTTACATAATCTCAATCCCCCTTCAGAAAGGAAATGCAAAGCACGAGTTTTTGTCTTTGTTGCAGATGGCGAAAAATAAATTAGCTGCTGGGAAATTTGATTTGAATCAACAAGTCGATTTTCTCAGTATTACAGAAGCCAAAAAGTTACAAGCTGAAGTTGCCAGCGGAAATATCGTATTTTACGAAGAAAGCTTAAAACAAAAATTTAGTCATGAGGCACTTTTAACTGTTGCAGAGCAATTAATCAAGAAAGGTCATACAGATATTTCTACTCTATTGAAATATAGAAAAAGAAATAATCCGATTAAAATGCTTATCAAGTACGGAGAAAATTTTTACTACTGGGAGCAAGAACAAAAAAATTTAATAAAACAAAACGTTTCTCAAGACTCTCAAGAATTTGCCTTAAAAAAATTGAAAAATATTCTACATCCTCAGCCCTTCAGTAAGGCTCTTTTTAATTTCAAAAGTGAATTAATTCAACTTTTACCAACGGATCCGTTTCTCTTTCTATTTGATATTGATTATATTTTCAAAAAACATAAAATTAAAACTCCATATGGCTTCATGCAAAAGAAAGTTATTCCGAGTGCTAAAAAGCATCACATTGAAATGATTAGGAATATTAAAAAGATTGATCGATCTCTATCTCAAGCACAAAAGGATTTTATTTCCAACTACTATATAATTGATATGGATATTGAATCTGTTTTAATTGAAGCTGATGCAAAGTCAACTCCAGAAGGCTTAAGAAGAATTCTCGTGCGCGAAGTCGCTCAGAGTGGAAATTTTGCAAGTATGCTTTCAAATAATAATATCTATGTTAAAGAAGTGATTGAGACTTTGCCACCACATTCGGTACTTAATATAATGGGAAGTGAAATTAAGTTGATCGATTTCTTCAAAAATTATGATAAAAAAATACGATCGAATTTGAAGACAGAAGATATCTCTATTAAGAATATTTACGAAATTAGAAAAATTGGTAATAAGCACAATAAATGTGCCAAATCATTACTTGGGATTGTGAAAAACCCTGATTATAATGGCCCTAAAATTTCACAAACTGAAATGCAAACGGCTTTAAAAAAACTCTCAGAAGGCGCAGCTAAGTTGGAACACTTAGTCGAAAAGGGATTCAATACCGAGCGTCAGCTAAACGTCGCCTAACTTCGGCTTCTCACTTCGTTCGCGACTCACGGTTCCCGCTCGCGCTCACTCCGGCCTCCGGCACATTGCT
>NZ_JAFFPT010000050.1 GCF_016918785.1 Leptospira ainazelensis
TCGCTCGAACCTCGTGCCAACCGCATCGCGCACAGGCGCTTGCGGACGCAACGTCGAGAAGCCTCTTTCGTTAGACGACATAGTCGCTTAAATTAATGGTTCCAATATTTATGAGCTACATTTGCGATCTAATTTTATCTGCATTCAAAAGCGTTCTTACAATAATGTTTAACGCTACGATTTCATTTTTACTTCTTTGGGGCATATGGAGAATATATTTAGCGTTTCTCAGATTATCTGATTTTTTCCGAACAGAAGTAAAATTAGATAAGTATTCCGTTGAAAATGGAAAAATTAGAGCCACAGAATATGGGATTGAGCAATTGAATGAAATTAAATCATATTCAGAAGAAATTATGGCATTATATCCAGAATTTTATTCGAAAGTAGATCCATATATAACTAACTCGCAATATAGATTAAAAAGTTTAATAATTGATAGAAGTAATACAATTATAGATGCGCACTTAGATCCTATTTCTGGAAAATCTTCTAAGAATATTAAGGAAACAGCAGCTAGATTAGTATTTTCTCTAAATCTTATAGGTGAAATTAAAGTTCTTTCATATCTTTGTCAATCAGAGGATCGAAAATTCAGGGAAGAATTTATTCAATTAAGAAAATATAAACCTTTTAAAAAGATTTCTAAAAGGGAAATTCGCAAAATTTACAAGGATTTTTTTGATCTAATTTCATATACCAGCGCTCATTTAGGATCTACAAAGTTTCAAGCGTTAAAAACTCATTATCTATTTATTAGTAATCGCATTATCAGCTACGGTTATTTATTTAGTATTGACACGATGCTTAAAAATATAGTTGGAAAAGACTAATTTTTTCTGTTAGTAGCCACATTTCGACTAACTTCGGCTTCTCACTCCGTTCGCGACTCACGGTTCCCGCTCGCGCTCACTCCGGCCTTCGGCACATTGCTTTGTCACTTCGGTTCGCGAGACGGCGCTAAGGCGCCTCGAACCTCGTGCCAACCGCGTCGCGCACAAGCGCTTGCGGCCGCAACGTCGAGAAGCCTCTTTCGTTAGCCGAAATGTGGCTAAGTTCGATTTTGGCAATTTAAAAGAGTTGATGTAACTAAATAATAGTTGCATTCCAAAAATTAAATTCGATAATGGATATGTGTCAAAAGGCGAAAAATTAGCACAAAGATTCGTAGGAAAACCAAAAGATTTTTCTTATGATGAACTTAGAAAGCTACTTTCTGGTTTTGGATATATTGAAGACAATTCAGGGAAATCTTCTGGTTCGAGAGTTGCTTGGATTCATTCGGAAACAAAACATATTATAAGACTTCATAAGCCTCATCCTAAAAATATTTTGAAGTCATATCAGATAAATCAAATTTTAGATGAATTAAGATCGGAGGGCTACATAACATGAAAGATATTATTGAGTATAACGGCTTTTTAGGCTCCGTTCATTTTGATGCGGATGATGAAGTATTTTTTGGAAAAATAGAAGGAATTGAAGATTTAGTTTCTTTTGAAGGCGAATCAGTTAAGCAATTGAAAAAGGCATTTCAAGAATCAGTAGATGATTATTTAGTTTTATGTAAAAAAGCTAAAAAAAGTCCGGAGAAATCATTTAAGGGTTCCTTTAATGTTCGCATACCAACTGAACTTCATAGACGCGTCTATAGAAAATCTGTAAGAGAGGGGATTTCTTTAAATCAATTAGTTCAAAGAGCTTTAGAAAAAGAGATTACGGATCTTAAAACGCCACACTTCGGCTAACTTCGGCTTCTCACTCCGTTCGCGACTCACGGTTCCCGCTCGCGCTCACTTCGGGCTAAAGCCACATTGCTTT
>NZ_JAFFPT010000068.1 GCF_016918785.1 Leptospira ainazelensis
CCGAAGTGACAAAGCAATGTGGCTTTAGCCCGAAGTGAGCGCGAGCGGGAACCGTGAGTCGCGAACGAAGTGAGAAGACGAAGTTATGCGATGGCGCTTTTAATGAGATAAACTTTTCTTTTTAAACAGATCAAGAATTATGAAAAAAATGTTTTTAAAAAAATAGAATTTTAAATTTCGTGGAGTAACAGAAAAAACAATCGTTGGCTTTTGATCATAAGTAATGCTGAACGAAAAATCTTTTTCACACACCTTAAATTCGCTATTCATATAAGCATCACGCAAAATAAAATTAGAACCTTCTTTTTCTAAACAGGAAAATAGATAATTGCTATCGAATTTCATAACATTATCATCTAAGATATAAAATATTTTTTTCCTAACCTTACCAGTAAAAAGGTCTTTTCTAATTTCAATCTTGAATAGTATAAAAGGAAGCACCTCTTTAAATGGTTCTTTAGCTTTAATGAGAATTCTAATTGGAAAATACTCTAATCTACGATATAGAGAACGCGCCAAGTATCTGTCCCATTTTCCGGTAGCGCTCACAGCATAAGGAATAATGTCGTTAGGAGCATAAATGCTAATATTCAAGTAATTTAACACTTCGGGTCGCAGTTGATATAAATTGACACCTAATTCTAAAAACCTACTTTGCAATGGCCGTCGTGAGCGAGTCAAAATATAATTTCCGATGTTCATCTCATAGGATTTTCGATATGGTTTTTTCAGCATTGCAACTGTAGGTGATGTTTCTATTTTTTGACAAAGAATATTTAGCAAATTTAGATTCCGTTCCAACCATATCAGCATTGTTCTTTGCAAGACGATTTCAAAAGTTTTAGTAATATTTCTTTTTTCACCAAGTGTAAAGATGACATTATTCAATGTTAAATCAAGCAGTACTGCAATATTAGCTATGTCGGAATTCGCAAGTTTTGCTTTATTAAAAATCGGCCTAATTTTTTCTTGCATTGTCTTTAAAGATTTGAGATCAGCAATTCTTGTCTGATCGGACATTAATTCTTCTTTTAGCCAGACTATAAAATTTTGGAGATCCCTTGATATCTCGATTCTCAATTTAAAAGCATCATCTATTAGCTGCTTTATTCTCGCAAATTTAATCTCCCTAGCAAAGGCAAAATAAGAAAGCCTTATTGCAAGCCAACCCCCTATTACATATCCAAGAAACTGAAGAATATCTAGACCAACTTCTATTCCATCTTTATTGTCTTTTAACCAATTAAATAATTCAATCATAATGTATTTTAAAGCGCTGTCGCATAACGAAAGAGGCTTCTCGACGTTGCGGCCGCAAGCGCCTGCGCGCGATGCGGTTGACACTCGGTTCGAGCGACCTTAGTCGCGTCCCGCGAACCGAGTGTCAAAGCAATGTGGCTTTAGCCCGGAGTGAGCGCGAGCGGGAACCGTGAGTCGCGAACGCAGTGAGAAGCCGTAGTTAGACGAAGTGCCCTTTAATCTAAGCCTGTAACGAGTTTAAGCCCTATTTCAACTTCATTTAATTTAGTTGATTTGAGTTTTCCCGCTTTATTAATAAATCTTTCTTTGTCTAAAGTCACAATT
>NZ_JAFFPT010000093.1 GCF_016918785.1 Leptospira ainazelensis
GTTCGAGGCGCATTAACCTAGTTACGTAAAAGTAGACACCTTTTTCGCTCGAAACGAGGAAAAGGTAAAGATGAGTAGAAAAGGCAAATACTCCCCGGAGTTTAAAGAACAGGCCGTAAAACGAACGCTTTCTGGTTCATTTACTATAAAAGAAGTTTCCCAATCATTAGGAGTCAGCTATTTTGTGCTGCGACAATGGAAGGCAGAATACTTGAAAAAGTCTGACGAACAAAATCCCCCGACAGATAAGCAGATCAAAGAGAGCGAAGAGCTAAAGAAACTCCGTAAAGAAAATCTTAAACTTAAAGAAGAGAATGCTATTCTAAAAAAGTTTGCAGCCATGCTTTCACGGGAACAAAATCCAGATTAGAGTTTATGGAAACTCACAGGAAAGAGTTTCGGATCACGAGCATGGCGGAAGCGCTGGATATATCTCGGACTTATTATTATAAGTTTGTAAAACGTTGCAAAAACGAATTGGATAGGCTTGATCCAGTCTTGGTTGATTTCCTTCATGAGACTTGGCTCAAGAGCAAAAAGAACTATGGCTTAGTCGTCTCTTGGACGAAGTTCGGAAATCCTCTTTCCCTTATGGAGCTAGGAAAGTTCGTAAAGTGATGAAATTGTGTAATATTAGAGGAAAACAAGAGAAACGGTTCAAGATATTCACGACTGATTCTGATCACTCAGAACGAACGGCTCCCGATTTGGTAAAGCGTGATTTCAACGCGGTGTCTAAGAATCAACGGTGGGTATCGGATATAACGTTTATAAGATGTCTCTCAGGCTGGTTTTACCTTTGCGTGATCATAGACTTATATTCGAGAAAAGTAGTCGGTTGGTCTCTCGGCAACAAGAATGATTCTGGCCTAGTAACTAGTACGCTTGTGAAGGCTATCGAATCCAGAAATCCAACAAGGGGTTTAATTTTCCATTCGGACCGAGGATCCAATTATTGCTCTCGTCAAGTTCGTGAGCTTCTGTCTTTAAATAAAATCAGGAGGAGCAATAGTAGAAAAGGGAATTGTTGGGACAACGCTGTTGCAGAGTCTTTCTTCGGCTCCCTTAAAAGAGAAATGGAATATAACGTCTTCCATAATATCGAAGAAGCTACTTCAGTTTTCTTTGATCATATAGAAGTATTTTATAATAGACAAAGGTCTCACTCCTTTTTAGGATACGTGAGTCCTGCGGAATTTGAAGAACGAATTGCTTAAAAAGTGTCTCCAAAAACGTAACTAGGCTA
>NZ_JAFFPT010000043.1 GCF_016918785.1 Leptospira ainazelensis
GCAATGTGGCTTTAGCCCGGAGTGAGCGCGAGCGGGAACCGTGAGTCGCGAACGGAGTGAGAAGCCGAAGTTAGACGGCGTGCCCCAAAATTAAACGGAAATTGGATTTTTATAGCTTATCCCAAGCAGGAACTTTACCATCACTATTGATCGCAGTAAGAACACTTCTAAAATCAGAGAAAATTTGCTTCTTAGTCTTGCCTTTATAATATTTTTCGAAGTACTGAGAAGTTTCAAGATCTTGTATTTCTTTGGTAAATGCGTATAGTGCTAACTGATTTATTGAAACGCCCTGCTCTTCAGCTACTTTTTCAATTTTATGTTTCAATTCAGAAGGAATTCTAATAGTTAATACGCTAGCTTTTGTTTTCATAATTCTCCCTCCAATAGTTCATAAAATTCGATGGTGTTATAACTTTCAAATCTTGAAATTTTAAATCGTTGTCTATTAGATAATCTTTTACGTTACTAGTAATTAAATAATCCGCGTTACAAGCTATCGCAAGTTCAACAAAATTATTATCGTCTTCATCGCGCAAGTTCGGACGAAAGGCAAAATAAATCGTTTGTGGATAACTTACATAAGCAATAAATCCTAATATCTTTTTTATTTCTTTATAATTAATTCCTAAATCTACTTTCGAAGTCCGCCTATTTAATACTTCTTCGTATTCTTTAAATACTGGTATCGATAATCCTAACTTAATTTTCTGATCAAAAATTAATTCCAAAATTGCTCGTGAAGCCCCTTTTTTTGCTCTCAAAGCTTGATAGAGGACATTTGTATCTAAGACGACTTTCAATATCTAAATGATAGCACATATACTATCAAAAGTCAACACTAATTTGTCTTCTTGCACGAAGCCTGGGGCATGTTCGTCTAACGAAAGAAGCTTGCCGACGTCGCGTCCCCGAGCGCTTGTGCGCGAAAGGGTCGCGAACTTCTCTTACCGAAAATCTCTTCTTTTACTGTTAAACTAAGTTCGCGAAGCGATGTGTCGGAGACCGTAGTGAGTCCGAACGGGAACCGTGAGTGACGAACGGAGCGGCAAGCGTTAGTTAGGCGAGCGTTCCGCGAGCGCCAAG
>NZ_JAFFPT010000056.1 GCF_016918785.1 Leptospira ainazelensis
ATGTGGCTTTAGCCCGAAGTGAGCGCGAGCGGGAACCGTGAGTCGCGAACGGAGTGAGAAGCCGAAGTTAGACGCTGGCGTCGATACAAGCTACCGAAGAGATTTAATAAATTCCTCACAATTTAAAATTGAAAGATCATGTTTAGGATAATCTTTTTTATTCCTCGTTAAAAATATTCCAATCCCTTCTCTTTTTGCGACGTGATATTGTATCGAATCTTCGAAG
This sequence comes from Leptospira ainazelensis, assembly GCF_016918785.1. Classification (GTDB taxonomy): domain Bacteria; phylum Spirochaetota; class Leptospiria; order Leptospirales; family Leptospiraceae; genus Leptospira; species Leptospira ainazelensis. The sequence goes on from NZ_JAFFPT010000056.1 coordinate 227, forward strand.
TCTTTAATATCCGAATCGAGTGCTAAATCAATAATCTTATCATCAACACTCAAAATATTGATTAAGATTCGAAGTGACTTTACTTTATTTAAAGCTTCTTTATGCCCAAGAAATTTTCTCAATAAATAGAAAATATTCCATATAATTAATGATGAAATATAACCTTGTATTTTACCTATCTCAATCAAATTAAATACTTGTGCTGAATATTCGAAACCTTCAGGTCGACTATACAAAAAATCAATTATAACGTCTGAATCTAAGAATACTTTCTTTTTAGAGGCCATGCTTCTTTCTCAAATATGCAACTTTATCCTCTTTAATATCTATATATTCTTTGCCTTTTAGAAGTCCGGCTAAACTTTTTGTTATTGGGGCTAAATCCTGGGATTTCGTATCTACTTTTTGTCCACGTTCAGATTCTTTTGTCAGTTCAGCCAAGTAATCTTCAATGATGTTGGATAAACTTTTATGTCGTTTCTGCGCATATTTTTTAGCTTTCTCAATAACGGTCTTTTCAATAGATAAAGTTAGTTTAGTAGTCATGAAATAATCCTACGTATAGAATAATATTTGCCATACGTATTTCAAGATTTTTTCTCTGAAATTTCGAATTTCGTGATCCATTTTCGACGCTGGCGTCTAACGACAGAAGCTTGCCGACGTCGCGTCCCCGAGCGCCTGCGCGCGAAAGGGTCGCGAACTTCTCTTACTAAAAAACTCTTCTTTGACTATTAAGCCAAGTTCGCGAAGCGATGTGTCGGAGACCGAAGTGAGTCCGAACGGGAACCGTGAGTGACGAACGAAGCGGCAAGC
>NZ_JAFFPT010000052.1 GCF_016918785.1 Leptospira ainazelensis
TGCGCGACGCGGTTGGCACGAGGTTCGAGTGAGCCTTAGCGAACGTCCCGCGAACCGAAGTGACAAAGCAATGTGGCCTTAGCCCGGAGTGAGCGCGAGCGGGAACCGTGAGTCGCGAACGAAGTGAGAAGCCGAAGTTAGACGAAGGTCAGCATCTTCTAAAGCCAGTTTTCAATTTTAATATCTTTAATTCGAGTAAACTCTTTTTCATTATTCGTAACAAGAGTAAGCTTATTTGATAAAGCCTGAGAAGCTATTAAAAGATCAAAAGGACCAATTGGCCTCCCTACTCTTTCTAATTCTACGCGAACTTTCGCAGCTTTATTTGTATCTTCACTAATAAATGGGAGGATATTCAAATAGCTTAAAAATTCCTCTAAGACTTTCAGGTTCCTTTCGAAATAGAGGCTTTTCTGAACACCGTATTTCAATTCAAATTCAGTAATTGATGAAATATAAATATTCTCTAATTTAATCTTTTTAAATTTTTTATAAACAGATTCTGGCTTTTTATTTATTATATAAATACAGATATTCGTATCCAACAAATATTGAGTCATATTCTATTTCGTTTATCATAATCATTTGGTTGGTTCCGATCAATGACCAAATCTTCAGAAAAATTATTAACAGTATTCCAAAACCGGTCAACTGCATCGTCTATTGGTGTTAGAATGACGTTATCTCCATCCTTTCGTATATAAACCTCCTTACCCTTAAAACGATAGTCCTTTGGCAAGCGTATTGCTTGGCTGTCACCATTTTTAAAAATTTTAGCTCTATTCATATCTATTTGAGTATATATATAATTAAAAATTGGTCAATGCTTTTTCCCAGATTAGTTCAGAATATTCTTTAATTAACGGTAAAAAATGAAAATCAGAAATTTATGCTGACTTTCGTCTAACGAAAGAGGCTTCTCGACGTTGCGTCCGCAAGCGCCTGTGCGCGACGCGGTTGGCACGAGGTTCGAG
>NZ_JAFFPT010000059.1 GCF_016918785.1 Leptospira ainazelensis
ACAATCAAGTATTGTATTAATATCCCTCATTGTAAATCCATCTAATTGTTTAGTTATTTCTAATACTACTTGATCTAAATCTTTATAATCTTCTCATTTCATGTGTATATTAGCGAGAGTTTTTAATAATGAGAAAATTATTGTCTCATGCACTTAATCGGATAATTGCCTTTAAAAATTTTAGCCATGTTACATGAAAAGCTACCAAGTGCAAGATTGCAATAGCTCGATGTCGTCTAACGAAGTGAGAAGCCGTAGCTGAAAAACTAAATAGAAAGTTCTTTTTGAAGTTCGACTTCTTTCTTAAGAACCTTGTTAATGATAGAATTTAAGTCTTTACCTTTAGAAGAGGCAATTTTGGAAAAATATTCCTCGATATCGTTATCAAGATATATAGGCAAATGTATATCCTTTTTGTCTTCAATAAAGAAAACGCCTTTTTTACCTTTAGAAAAATCGTACTGTTTTTTCATTTTTTAATCTTTGCCTAATCTTTGAAGGTATTCTTTTTCTTCCGATTTGTCGGCTTTTCTGGCGGAAATTATTCTTAACTTTTCTTCTTCTTTATTAGATTTGTCTACAAAAACAACAACGATCACAGTAAAATTTTCAATTTTCCCAAGGACAAGCCACCTTTCCTCATTTTCTGAATGTTTTTCATCAGGAATGTAGATTGCATCTTTATCTAAAAAGACCTGAGACGCTTGCTTAAACGTTATCTGATGCTTTTTAAGATTTGAAGAGTTTTTCTTATTATCCCATTCGAAAAGCATTTAGATTAGATATATTATAGATTAAGCAGTAGTAAATCAGAATTTTTACCAATTCTCTTTTTGGAATCAGAATATTTTTAAGCAATGTCGACTAACGAAAGAGGCTTCTCGACGTTGCGTCCGCAAGCGCCTGTGCGCGACGCGGTTGGCACCAG
>NZ_JAFFPT010000005.1 GCF_016918785.1 Leptospira ainazelensis
CAAAGCAATGTGCCGGAGGCCGGAGTGAGCGCGAGCGGGAACCGTGAGTCGCGAACGAAGTGAGAAGCCGAAGTTAGGCGCCGTCATCAATTCTTAATAGCAATAAGACGACCTAACAAGAAAATAAATCCGCCGAGATTCTTAGCTAAATCCATATAACGCTTTCGATAGATCCAGAATAGACACCAATAGTAAACATTCTTAATTATCCCACATCGATATACAGGTGAAGTATACATGCTGAAATCTATCAAAAATTTGAATGAATCAATGATTTGCGGTTCCTTTATATCGCACGGAAATTTATAAACTTTCTTAATATAATAAATACTTTTTCCTGGTTCAAACTCATTTTCCGCTAATCCTAACATGCTGGTAGAAAGTTTCGATTTTGTTGGAAAAAATACTAAAGCAATTGAACCATTTGGCATTTGCGAAAACGTCAAACTCGCGTTATGCTCAACTTCAGTTTCCCATTTTTGACCACTCTTTTTACCAGTGACAACATCATATTTTGTTTCTTCATAGGAAATGCCAATACTAGCATTACCTAGCGAAACATTTATAGTATTAAAATTTGCAGTTCGAACCTCCTGCTTCTCAACTCCCTTTGCAGTAAACTTTAAGTCCACAATATTTGAACTTTCTTGCATAATGAATGGATATGGAGACTTTTTTTGTTCATAATTCTTATGAAACTCCTCCACAACAACGTTTACTCGATCAACAAGATCATGCCATTGCCTTCGAGCATTGGACACTTCACCCCAAAACCTTTTGTATTCCTTCTCTGTTTTCTTAATTATCTTTTCAATATTATTCATTGTAAATTCCAAATCGATGATGGCGCCTAACGAAAGAAGCTTGCCGACGTCGCGTCCCCGAGCGCCTGCGCGCGAAAGGGTCGCGAACTTCTCTTACTGAAAA
>NZ_JAFFPT010000022.1 GCF_016918785.1 Leptospira ainazelensis
CGCTTGCCGCTCCGTTCGTCACTCACGGTTCCCGTTCGGACTCACTTCGGTCTTCGACACATCGCTTCGCGAACTTGACTAAATAGTAAAAGAAGAGATTTTCAGTAAGAGAAGTTCGCGACCCTTTCGCGCGCAGGCGCTCGGGGACGCGACGTCGGCAAGCTTCTTTCGTTAGACGAAATGGCTGAAGGAGTTTTTCTAAATTTATTAGTTTGACGAAATATATCAGATTTGATATATTTCGTTTGTGCCTTATAGAATTCTGTTTTTAGAGCCTGCTGAAGAATTTCTTACAAATTTAGAGAACAAGTTAAAAGCAAAATCCTTTAGGACTATTGAATTATTAAAGGATTTTGAGCCTGAATTGAGAGAACCTTTTTCGAAGAAAATTCAAGGCATCGATGGATTATTCGAACTAAGAGTTAAACAAGGATCAAATATTTGCCGGTTCTTTTATTTTTTTGAAAAAGATAAAATTGTAATTATTACATCTGGCTATGTTAAAAAGGATCAAAAGGCTAATAAAGATCAATTAATCAAAGCCCGAAATCTCATGAATTCTTTTAGGGGAGGGAAATTATGAAGGTTAAAACTAAAGATTTTGATTCTCTTTTAAAAAAAGGAATTAAAGGAAAAAGAGTTTAAGAGAGAATATGAATCTCTTTCAAATGAATTTACTCTTGCGAAGGAAATTATAAAGTTAAGAAAGAAGAGAAATTTAAATCAAAAAGATTTAGCCGAAAGAATCGGGACTTCGCAACCTGCAATTGCAAGAATTGAATCGGGAAATTATAAAAACCTTTCTCTTTCATTCATCAATAAATTGGCAAAAGCATTGGATGCTGAGCGGTACAAACCGGAGACATGGGTAACAAAATAGACCGGGAACATAGGTAACACAAAAATGATGGCAAAGGAGGAGAAA
>NZ_JAFFPT010000024.1 GCF_016918785.1 Leptospira ainazelensis
AGGACGCTCGAACCTCGTGCCAACCGCGTCGCGCACAGGCGCTTGCGGACGCAACGTCGAGAAGCCTCTTTCGTTAGGCGTAATAATCGCAAAGCTTAGCTATAAAAGGAAAATTAAGACTGCTTTTATCTTTTACTATCTTGACAAAGATTATACTTGCCTATATACTTGTTCTAAGGAGAGTTCAGTAGTAACATGCCTCAAGTCTCATTATATCTCGATCAAGAAACTTTAAAAAAGATCGAAACCGCCGCTAAGAAAGAAAAGATTTCTATTTCCCAATGGGTTAGAGTAAAAATACAAAGTTCATTAGATAAGAATTGGCCTGAAGACTATTTTAATCTTTTTGGTTCAATTAAGGATGAGTCATTTTCAGAGCCGAAAAAGTTAAAGTTTACAGCTGATTCGAGACGAGAGGAATTGTGAATTATTTTCTCGATACGAATATTTGTATTTATTTCTTAAAAGGAAAAAGTGAAAATATAGAAAAGAACATTAGGAAGTTAAATCCTAATCGTATTAAAATACCTTCGATTGTAAAGGCCGAGTTACTTTTAGGTGCATTAAAAAGTAACGATAAAAAGAAGAATAGGGAAGTTGTTTTAAGTTTTCTGGATCCATTCGAAATTATCGGATTTAATGACATAGAATCAGAAATTTATGCAGAAGTCCGAAGTGATTTAGAACTTCAAGGAATTTCAATTGGCCCAAACGATTTGGTCATTGCTTCAGTTGTTCTAAGCTCCAATGGAATTTTAGTTACCAATAATGAGAAAGAATTTAAAAGGGTTCCAAATCTAAAGTCAGAAAATTGGCTTTAGCTTTGATCCAAAGCGATTACTACGCCTAACTTCGGCTTCTCACTACGTTCGCGACTCACGGTTCCCGCTCGCGCTCACTCCGGGCTAAAGCCACATTGCTTT
>NZ_JAFFPT010000061.1 GCF_016918785.1 Leptospira ainazelensis
ATGTGGCTTTAGCCCGGAGTGAGCGCGAGCGGGAACCGTGAGTCGCGAACGAAGTGAGAAGCCGAAGTTAGACGCAGTGCTAAATCGATTTCAGTCTTTCCTGAACTTACTTAAATAAGTTTCGATAAGAAACATTGACATAGTACCGCTAATATTCACCACAAAAGCCGCGTGTCTTTCAGATGGCTTAACATAAGTTATTTTCTTTCCATGCGCATCACTCAATTTATTTCTGAGTGAACCGATTCCATTTACTATGCTAATACATCCACTTAGTATTTGCCTAAATATTTCTTCATTATGCAATTCAGGAGAAAGATTTAAGTTCTTCGCAGTTATTCTATACAAATCAGGAAGGTCTGGTTTTTCGTTATACGACACTTCTAACTTATCTAGAATATGTTTACAAACAGTTTCAATTAATGTCCTTGAGGCAGTAATTGCACCTTCTGGATCCGATGATCTCCGCGCCAGAGCCTTGTCCCAGATTTCTTGTACATAATCCATTCCGAAATTTTCTAAACGGATACTAATAATTTCATCTGAAGGAACTTGTTCTGATCTTTCAGCAAAATCTAATAAAGGCTGAAGACTTTCATTAATAAAGTTACGTCTTTCCTGATAATGTTTAAATTTATTTTTTATAAATTGCCAAAAATCAGGTCCTGTTCTATTCTTTTTTAAATAATCTGGTAGTAACTTTCCTGCAACCGGATGATCATAGAAGAATTTTCTTAATTCTACATAATCTCCAGTTTCTAACTGATCATTAGTCGCAGCCGCAATTAATGTATTTTTTAATAAAAATGCTTTTTCGAATATTAAACTCATTTTTTTAGCATTGCGTCTAACGAAAGAGGCTTCTCGACGTTGCGTCCGCAAGCGCCTGTGCGCGACGCGGTTGGCACAAGGTTCGAGGCG
>NZ_JAFFPT010000083.1 GCF_016918785.1 Leptospira ainazelensis
GCCTCGAACCTCGTGCCAACCGCGTCGCGCACAAGCGCTTGCGGACGCAACGTCGAGAAGCCTCTTTCGTTAGACGCAAGGTCGCAAATCGCTTAGGAATAAAAGTATTTTAATTTAAATAAGCTTCTTGACTGTAATACTTATCTGTGATACATGTTTAATATGATAAGTTTACGTTTGCCACCGGAATTAGAAAGAAAATTAGATTCTTTTGCGAAATCCGAAGGTAAAAGCCGTTCAGAAATAGTTAAAGATTCTATCTTGGAGTATATTAAGAATCATGCGAGTTTAAAAACTCCATTTGAATTAGGGGAGGATTTATTTGGAAAGCATGCATCCGGAGTTTCAGATTTAGCTCAAAATCGGAAAAAATATCTTCATCAGTCAATTAAGGGGAAGAATGCAAAACGTCGCTCTCATTGATTCAGGTCCGATTGTCGCTTTATTTAATTCTAATGATAAATTTCATAAATCTACTTACAAATTTATTAAATCCTATAAAGGTTCACTATTTTCATCATGGCCAGTAGTTACAGAAGTTGTTTATTTACTTTCATTCTCAATAGAAGCTCAGTCTGACTTCTTAGAATGGATTGAAAGGGGAAGCATACAAATTTTAGATATAAACATAGAAGATCTTCGATATATAAAAAGTCGTATGAAAAAATATTCCGACTTACCAATGGATTTAGCTGATGCTTCTTTAATGTGCATTGCGGAGAGGGAAGGGATTGAACGGATTATTAGTATTGATTCTGACTTTTCAATTTACAAAACATTAAAAGGAAAGTTTTTACAAAACTTGTTAAAAGTATAAACGCGACCCAGCGTCTAACTTCGACTTCTCACTTCGTTCGCGACTCACGGTTCCCGCTCGCGCTCACTCCGGCCTTCGGCACATTGCTTTGTCACTTCGGT
>NZ_JAFFPT010000084.1 GCF_016918785.1 Leptospira ainazelensis
AAGTGACAAAGCAATGTGGCTTTAGCCCGGAGTGAGCGCGAGCGGGAACCGTGAGTCGCGAACGGAGTGAGAAGCCGTAGTTAGACGACGTTTTGAGATATCTAAGCGCTAATAAGCTCTTTATAATTCCTAATTTCTTTAAGCTCAGCTGATATCTTATCGCGTTCTTCTCTAATTTCGAATTCGTCTTGAATTCCCATCCAAAATTCTACCGAATTTCCAAAGAATTTAGAAAATCTTAAAGCAGTATCGGCTGTAATGCCCCTCTTCCCATGAATTATCTCGCTCACTCGCGTTGGATTTATCTTTGTTTCCTTTGCGAGACGATATGCAGTTATATTCATTGGAAGTAAGAACTCTTCATTTAATATTTCACCAGGATGAACATTTGGAATTTTTTTCATTTATTACTACTCCTGATGATAATCGACTATTTCAACGTCATAAGCATTTGATTCTTTCCATTTAAAGCAAATGCGCCATTGATCATTAATTCTAATACTATATTGACCTAATCTGTTACCTAATAACTTTTCTAAATGATTAGAAGGTGGGATCTTTAGGTCCTCAATATTCTTTGATCGCGCTATCATAACTAATTTTCGATACGCAATCTTTTGAATTTGATTAGGTAGCTTCTTCGAAAACTCTTGATTCCAGACTTTTTCCGTTTCTGGTGATTTGAAAGAGTTAATCACAATTAATATTGCTGGAATTCAATACTATTGTCAATCGATATTATCTTTTAAATTCCATCTTTTTGCTTATGATTTTATCAATCCAAAATTCTCCCCAACAGAAGCTTGAATCCAGAAAATTAATCTCAAAATGTCGTCTAACGAAAGAAGCTTGCCGACGTCGCGTCCCCGAGCGCTTGTGCGCGAAAGGGTCGCGAACTTCTCTTACCG
>NZ_JAFFPT010000054.1 GCF_016918785.1 Leptospira ainazelensis
CAAAGCAATGTGGCTTTAGCCCGAAGTGAGCGCGAGCGGGAACCGTGAGTCGCGAACGAAGTGAGAAGCCGAAGTTAGACGACGGTTTTTATTGAATCGATTAGCATTTTAATCGACCAACATTTCCTTAATAATCAATTTCATTTTATTAACTGTTTTGGGATCTATCTTCCCTAATTTCTTTACAAAACGTGTTTTATCAACAGTTCGAATTTGATCTAACACAATCCAACCCTTCTTTCCTTGAAATGTTAATTCAACTCTTGTTGGATACGATCGAGACTTAGTAGTCATTGGCGCAATAATTATTGTTCCAATAATCTTATTCATTTCATTAGGCGAAATTATTACACAAGGTCTTGATTTTTTTATCTCATGTCCGACTGTTGGATCCAAATTTATCAAATATACTTCGTATTGAGAAATCACCATTCCCAATCCTTGTCCGATAAATCTATTGAATCGGGAATAAGTAATTTATCATCTTTACTATATGACATTGTCTTAAACTGTTTTTCCCAGCCTTCTCTTGGTTTCGATTTTAGAGGTACAATAATTAATTTATTATTATCGATGAGTAAATCTACTTTTTCTTCAATGTGACATTCTTCTAAAACGGCCTTGGGGATTCGAATACCTTTAGAATTACCTATTTTTACAACTGAAGCTTTCATAGTAATTACTATGTAATTACATCAGGATTTGTCAATCAAAAAGAGATTATTCTTTTGCTGTGAATGGAAATCAATTATGGAAAATTGACCTTTTAATCTTGAAATTTCCTTCGAAACTTTCATTTCAAAAAGATATCTAAAAACTGTCGTCTAACGAAAGAGGCTTCTCGACGTTGCGTCTCCGAGCGCCTGCGCGCGACGGAGTTGGCACGAGGTTCGAGCGACCT
>NZ_JAFFPT010000026.1 GCF_016918785.1 Leptospira ainazelensis
CCGAAGTGACAAAGCAATGTGGCTTTAGCCCGGAGTGAGCGCGAGCGGGAACCGTGAGTCGCGAACGAAGTGAGAAGACGAAGTTAGCCGACGTGCATTTTCGATATACCACTTTCATCTAAAATTTTCATTAGATAATCTTTTTGACCTCTTTTAGAGGACTGCATCAGCGGCTCCTTCAAAAGCTCCAATTTCTTATTATTTGCATTAATAATTTTCAAAAGGATCTCCAAAATAAGTTTTAATTCCCTTTCATCTAAGTCCCTACTTTTAAGAGACTTTTCTAATTCACTTAAATAGAGAAGCTTATGAACCTCAGAATTTCTCTCACGCAAAATCTTACCAATCTCTTTCTCAGCAGATCGCTTAAAATGAATCGATAATATTGAATAGATAATACCAATAATACTAATCAATAATCCCAAATAATTTAACCATTCCATTTACAGGTCCTCCTTAGTATTAAAGAGGAAAAATGGCTCTCTATTGTTAATATGCCTATCAAATCTTTCAATTGTATGCAGCAAAAACATTAAAGCAATTAACCAAAAACTAAGATTGCTTTGGAGAGGTAATGCATTATCCGTCTGTAAAACTGAACCATAATAACAACCAGAAAGCAATCCGACGAGAATGGAGAATCCGAAATACATTTGATTTATTGAAACAATACCCAAGGTAAAGCTATATATCGATGCCGTCAGCACAAGAGATGATTGAAGTATAGTTTTTTTATAAAAGAGCTCTATAACTAAAGGAATCAAAGGAAGAGTCTGATTTAGCAATATGCTAAGGATAAAACTTTGAATTCGTATCGGAATTTGTAATTTCATTTTTTATTCCTATTGAAATGCATGTCGGCTAACGAAAGAGGCTTCTCGACGTTGCGTCCGCAAGCGC
>NZ_JAFFPT010000069.1 GCF_016918785.1 Leptospira ainazelensis
CGAAAGTTTCGCAAAATTTTATTTAAGGTAAGAAAAGAACTTGAAAAAGAGCCACAGTAGCTATAATTAATGCATGAAATCTGTTGGGATTAGAGATCTTAAAAATAACCTAAGTAAATATCTGCACTTGGTAAAAGCTGGGGAAACAATCGTTATTACAGAACATGAGCAAGTAATAGCGGAAATTAAAAAGCCGTCTGAATTTATAGAAGACTCAAAGAAACGCTTATACCTATATTTAGAAGAGCAGAATCGCATAGGAAAAATCAGACTTGCTAAAAGAAATAAGTCTCAAATTGATTCAATCGTTAAAAAACATACTAAGAAAATGCCAAAAATAGATTGGGAAACTATACACAAAGATTCTCGCGCTGATCGTATCTGAGATGATAGTCTATATAGATTCAAGTGTTTTATTATCGATCATTTTTCAAGAACCTACTTTAGATAAATCGATTTCAATATGGAAAGCTTCTGAACTCAGGGTAAGCTCGATACTATTGGAAGCAGAATGTAAAATTAGTATTAAAAGAGCTTACTTTCATAATAAAAAGAAACTTGGCGTTGGTTGGAAAACGGAAAAATTAACTGAACTCGACAAGCTACTTGAGGAGATAAATCTTAAAAATTTAGATTCTTCTACAATGGAAAATCTGAATAACGAAGAAATACTTTCCGGTTGCCGG
>NZ_JAFFPT010000076.1 GCF_016918785.1 Leptospira ainazelensis
ATGAGTTAATGCCGCCTGAATTTATTCCAGGAAAGAGTCAGGAATTTTATAAAGGGCAAAGACGTAAAGAAAAAACAGAACTTTTTAAACGATATAGGTTGCGGGTAATTATCAATCATTATAAGCAGAAATTTTTTAACTGTTTTGAAAATCTATGTTTTAAATGCAAAACAGAAAACTCTTTAGTTATAGATCATCATATTCCTATGTCTTTGGGCGGGCATTTGGTACCAGGTAATATAGTAGCTCTTTGCAAAAAATGCAACGGTCAAAAATGGGATTTACCACCAGAAAAATTCTATTCAGCAAAAGAATTAAAAGAACTTCAATTACTATTAATTAAAGAAAAAGAAATTTTCGAATTTCAATTTAATTGGGATTATTGGAACAGAGATAGAGAAGGGTATTTGTTAAGTCTTGGCATTGATCGAAAATTAGTACACCAAGTCTTAACTGACAAAAATCATATCGATTACATTGAGGAATCAAATTCGGACTTAAGAATAAACTTAAATTTATCAGGTCTTTCGAAATTTAAGAAGACAATTGAATAAATAGACTCTTCGACTATCAAACGTCGGCTAACTTCGGCTTCTCACTCCGTTCGCGACTCACGGTTCCCGCTCGCGCTCACTTCGGGCTAAAGCCACATTG
>NZ_JAFFPT010000049.1 GCF_016918785.1 Leptospira ainazelensis
TAGAAAAATTGAAGTTGTAAGGAAATGCCATTTCAATAATTTATTCGAGACTATTGAGTATTAAATTAGGGAAGGGATTACTCTTCTAAAACAGAGTAAAAAGTATATAATGTTTAAAACCTTGACAATTACTATACCAATATTTAGCTATAATAGATAGTGGACACTATTTATGAAAAACTTTTCCCGAGATACGATTATTAAGCAGCTCTCTACTAACATGGAGAAGATTCGATCCTTCGGAGTAATTCATATCGGGTTATTTGGATCATATGCAAAGGACGAGAACCAGGAGGAAAGTGATGTAGATATTCTTGTTGAGTTCGCTCCTAACATGAAGTCCTTTGCTAATTATATGGGTTTAAAGATTTTATTAGAGGATTTATTTGAAAAGAAAATTGACTTAGTAATTAAAGAAAAGATTAAACCACGTATTAAAGAACAGATATTAGAAGAAACAATCTATGCCGCGTGACGTAGCCGTTTTACTAGATGACCTGTTAATATCTTTAAAAGAAATTTCTCAATTTTTAGAAGGTATAAGCTCTTTAGAACAATATAAAGCTGATATTCTAAGAAAGCGAGCTGTTGAAAGAAACTTAGAGGTGATCGGCGAAGTAGCTAAGAAAATCCCAGA
>NZ_JAFFPT010000066.1 GCF_016918785.1 Leptospira ainazelensis
AGTTAGGCGACGTTTTTAAATAATTAAATGGCAACTTTTGCTTTGCTGAACTCATTTAATTTTTCTATTTACGAGACTATCTAATTGAATATTTTAAAGAAATCAGTTTCATTTGTAATAATATTAGTTTGATTAAGATTGTTGAGCCACTTATCGATTTTAGATAAGTTTGTATTTTCCGATTTAAATGAATTTATTTCATTATTAAAATATTCTATGTTTTCCTGCAATTTACTAAAAGGGAAGAGCTTATAAAGCATTGGAGCATAACCGACTTGTTTCTCCCATTCTTTAATTATTATGGGCGCACCAGATTGGAAGCCACTCGTTGTTTCTATAAGCTTAATATTTGTATATTTAAATATATTAACTATTCCCGGAAAATGTTCTATAACGTTTTTAGGTATCATCAAGAATTCAGGTAAGCCATGAAATTTATAGTCATTTTTAATTTTCCAGGCATTAAACAAAAATTTCTCTATTGAAAAGGGCTGATCTGTTGAATATATTTCGCCATATGACGCCCCACTAAAATGATCCTTTATAATGAAATGAACTAAATGACGCTTAGTTGATTTCGAGTGATTTTTAAGATTAATATCAAAAGACTT
>NZ_JAFFPT010000075.1 GCF_016918785.1 Leptospira ainazelensis
AGTTTAAAAGACTTCGATCTTTACTGTCCGGATCAGAGAATCACAAGATTATTTCAATCTGGGAAAATTCCTAAAATTCCGAAATCCCCTAAACGAAAACCAAAATCTATCAAGTTTACTTATGAAAAGAGATCCAATCACTTTATCTGTCCGACAGGAAGAATCCTTAAATTCCAAAGGGAGAGAAACCTGAATGGAAAAGATATCTATTCGGATTTTCGTGCGACCAATTGTTCCGATTGTCATTTAAAAATTTTCTGTTCCAAGGGAAAATCAAAGTCTATTTTAGTAAATTCTAAGAGATTAAAAAGAAACTATATTCATTCGAGTCCTTCTAAGAATTATCAACCGGATGAGATGAATAACTTTTATACGATGGAGATGCGAAAAAAATTAAGCGAGCCAAAATCCAGAATCATTTATTCAAAAAGATTTCCTTCCATTGAAGGAGTTTTCGGCGCCATCAAAGGTTCTCGCGGTGGAAATCAATTTTTGACAAAAGGGATTGAAAA
>NZ_JAFFPT010000091.1 GCF_016918785.1 Leptospira ainazelensis
TAATTCTTGGATACCCGTAGGTAGGTCTATCATGGCAGACATCTTTGATCGTTTGCAAGATATGCTCTTTGAATTCGCTGATCGATTGTTTTGTTCGAAGAAGGTGATTTTTGTAGTAAAAAATCGAACGGGAAACTCCTAATGCGGAAGCAATTCTTGTCATTGGAAACCTTCGATTCCTTCCAATGGCTTTTGCGAGATTAGTTTTTTTTTACGAGCAAGGATGACCGCTTCTTTGAGAATTTCGTTCTCTTCAGTTTTTCTTCCGAGAAGGCGTTCTAAATTCTTAATTCTCTGTTCGAGTTTTTTATACTCTGATTCAGGAACCAGGTTCTCTTCATTCTCGATTCCTTTGCTTGCGCCGCTTTCCATAAAACGCCTCCACTGGAAAAGTTGACTGGGGGCTATATTATACTTTCTCGCAACTAAAGAAACCGAATTTCCAGCTTCCAGCGTCTCTTTTACTATCTGTTCCTTCTCCATCGA
>NZ_JAFFPT010000028.1 GCF_016918785.1 Leptospira ainazelensis
ATTCTCCAAAAAAGAGGATTGGTAAAACCGAGAAAGAGGAAACGAGGAATGATTCTTCCTTCGGAACCTTTTCGAGGATATGATCATCCGAATGCGGTCTGGTGCGCCGATTTCAAAGGGGACTTCAAATTGAAGGATGGAATCCGTTGTTATCCTCTGACGATCTCGGATGGATTCAGTAGATTCTTACTTTGCTGCAAAGGGCTCTCAGGGACAAAAACTTACGAGACTAAGAAAGAATTCGAGAAATGTTTTCGAGAATACGGTCTCCCGAACGCGATCCGAACGGACAATGGAGTTCCTTTTGCAGCGGGTTCAGGGCTTTCACTTCTCTCCACTTGGTGGATCAAGTTAGGAATTTTTCCGGAGAGGATTCGTCCAGGAAAACCGCAAGAGAACGGAAGACACGAGAGAATGCACAGAACTCTCAAAGCGGAAGCGGTCTACCCGATTCGTTCTTCTATGAGACAA
>NZ_JAFFPT010000089.1 GCF_016918785.1 Leptospira ainazelensis
TCGCGTCTCGCGAACCGAAGTGACAAAGCAATGTGGCTTTAGCCCGGAGTGAGCGCGAGCGGGAACCGTGAGTCGCGGACGCAGTGAGAAGCCGAAGTTAGTTGCTGTCACGCGTCCGTAAGACTAAATTACATTAAGTAATCATTCCGGTTAGCGAATACTATTGACATTCCTTATATTTACTATATATTGACACTATACATATGGAGGAATCAATCAAATTTGAATGGGATCCATCGAAAAATACCATAAATAGACAAAAACATAGAATTTCATTTGAAGAAGCGAAGACAGTCTTTTACGACGAAAACGCAAGGATTATAAATGACCCCGACCATTCTGAAAATGAAGAAAGATTTATCATACTTGGATTTAGTTATAAATTAAACCTGTTAATGGTTTCGCACTGTTATCGTTCTTCGAAAGACACAATCCGAAT
>NZ_JAFFPT010000088.1 GCF_016918785.1 Leptospira ainazelensis
ATACTTGGATTTAGTTATAAATTAAACCTGTTAATGGTTTCGCACTGTTATCGTTCTTCGAAAGACACAATCCGAATTATCTCAGCAAGAAAAGCAACGAAATTAGAATCCAAACTATACGAGGAATTTTTATGAGAAAAGAATACGATTTTTCAAAGTCAAAGAAAAACCCCTATCTAAAAAAACTGAAAAAACCAATTACGATTAGAGTTGATGTTGATACTATTGGGTATTTTAAGACTTTATCTGATCAGACTGGTATTCCATATCAAAATTTAATTAATTTATACTTGGCTGAATGCGCATCAAAGCATAAGAAAATTGACCTTACTTGGAAATAATTTCCTTTCTTAATTCTTTAAACTAAGATGCGTTCCCAAATTTGCATTTTAAGCGTGATGGCAACTAACGAAAGAGGCTTCTCGACGTTGCG
>NZ_JAFFPT010000042.1 GCF_016918785.1 Leptospira ainazelensis
CTTCGTGTGTTCGTTGAAGTAACCGATTGTTACAAAGCTGAAGAAGATCTTCCAGAGACCATCCTCGATGGGCTCGAACCCGATTTTTTCTCCGGCTAAACTCTTAGTAATAAAGTATCTCTGATTTTTCCAGTAAAAACATCCTTCGTCGACTTTTCGAATCTCAAAATGATCCGGATAAAAAATCTCCGGGATACGATTCGGAAAAGATCTCTGAGAAGAACTGTAAACTTGAGAGGGGGTCTTTTGACCCAAGGCTTCGTGAGGACGTTCTCCGTTGTATTCGATTCGAAAACGATCAAAAGACTTTTGTTGTTGTCTCATAGAAGAACGAATCGGGTAGACCGCTTCCGCTTTGAGAGTTCTGTGCATTCTCTCGTGTCTTCCGTTCT
>NZ_JAFFPT010000094.1 GCF_016918785.1 Leptospira ainazelensis
GAAGAATTTATCCAATCCCATAGTAAAGAATCAATAACTGAGAAATTAAATGAAGTCTATAGCAGTAAATCCAAAGAAACTAAAAATAATATTACTGATTTATCCGTAGATTCTCTTCGCAAGAGTTTAAAAAATGATTCGTGGTGAAATTTGGTGGGTCGATTTAGGAATTCCCTTTGGAAGCGAACCTGGATTTAAACGTCCCGTTCTCATTATTCAAGACGATTCTTTTAATCAAAGTAATATTAAAACAATAGTTTCGATCGCAATTACATCGAATTTAAATCTATCTGAAGCACCTGGTAATGTTCTAATTAGTAAGAAAGATTCGAATTTATCAAAAGACTCAGTCGTAAATGTCTCTCAAATTGTGACTTT
>NZ_JAFFPT010000086.1 GCF_016918785.1 Leptospira ainazelensis
AGCGGCGGTCTGCGATGGAACGGTGTCGATGACTTCCCTTTGCGAGACATTTGGGATCAGTCGAAAGACGGGCTACAAGTGGTTGGAACGGTATCGAAAGGAAGGTCCGAACGGACTTTTGGAAAAGAGTAGAGCTCCGCATTCGAATCCGAATCGAGTAAGCTTTGAGGAAGAGAGAATGATCCTCGCGCTTCGAAAGAGACATCCTACTTGGGGTCCAAAGAAGCTACTTGTGATCTTAGAAAGGAGTAAGCCAGAAACCCTCTGGCCATCGGCGAGCACGATCGGGAATATTCTCCAAAAAAGAGGATTGGTAAAACCGAGAAAGAGGAAACGAGGAATGATTCTTCCTTCGGAACCTTTTCGAGG
>NZ_JAFFPT010000064.1 GCF_016918785.1 Leptospira ainazelensis
CCAAAAATCATACAGCGAATGTTAGCTCTTTTTCTATAAATTCTTTCGGGGACATCATTTGCAATCCCTTATGTGGTGCGAAGGAATTATAGTCGTCAATCCAATTGTTTATTTTTAGCATAACCTCTTCAGCGTGATTTAAGTGATTCACATAAGCATAATCTCTTTTGAATGTTTTCACAAAGGCTTCCGCCATTCCGTTACTCTCTGGAGAATAAGCAGGAGTATGACAAACTTCAAATCCCAACGTTTCAACAAAAGCCATAGTAGCGAAAGAAGTATATTGAGGACCGTTGTCAGATAGGAACTGCGTCGAAGGAACTTTGGAATCAC
>NZ_JAFFPT010000010.1 GCF_016918785.1 Leptospira ainazelensis
GGATGACGGAAGAACGGGCGGGGACGAAGCGGGGCAAGGGGAAATTTCGGATTGTTTCTCTTTACTAGACTAACTTGATTTCTAATCCCAGGATTAAGTAAGAAATGTTAGGGTTTTTCTGTTTTGGTCTTTCGTTGCAGGAAAAACTTTAAAGTTCAAAAGTTGCTTTTTCTGTGATGTATGTTTTTTGAGCCCCAAGCAGTCCCCGCGATGCACCTTGATTCCGATTGGGCAAACGATCGCCTAACTAACGCTTGCCGCTCCGTTCGTCACTCACGGTTCCCGTTCGGACTCACTTCGGT
>NZ_JAFFPT010000053.1 GCF_016918785.1 Leptospira ainazelensis
CCTTCCATTGAAGGAGTTTTCGGCGCCATCAAAGGTTCTCGCGGTGGAAATCAATTTTTGACAAAAGGGATTGAAAAGGTTTCCCTTGAATGGTCGGAAAGATGTTCCGCTCACAATATTGCTAAGCTCTGCGGTTTTCGATATATTTGATTTTTCAATCGAAGGCCGTTTTACTACAATTCGCAAAAAGAAAAAGGAACCCAATGCAATTTAGGGCGGAATCAGGAGAGATTCTCTGTTTTTCTTTTTCAACAGGCTCCCAAAAATCAGGGCGGGGCGCGCGGCTTTCACAGAG
>NZ_JAFFPT010000082.1 GCF_016918785.1 Leptospira ainazelensis
AAAAGCCATAGTAGCGAAAGAAGTATATTGAGGACCGTTGTCAGATAGGAACTGCGTCGAAGGAACTTTGGAATCACCAAATCGTTGCTCCTTTGCTTCAAGAAGCATATCTCGAATCATCTGACCGTCGATGCCAATGGTTGAGGAAATATAGCTTATAATTTCTCTATCATGGCAATCCATGACGAAGGCCAACCAAATAAGCCTTCCATCCCAACAACGTATTCCTAAAATATCGGAACACCATCTTAGATTGCTTTTTAATGTGATGATTTT
>NZ_JAFFPT010000090.1 GCF_016918785.1 Leptospira ainazelensis
AGACCGAAGTGAGTCCGAACGGGAACCGTGAGTGACGAACGAAGCGGCAAGCGTTAGTTAGGCGATCGTTTGCCCAATCGGAATCACAGTGCATCGCGGGGACTGCTTGGGGCTTAAAAAACATACATCACGGAAAAAGTAACTTTTGAACTTTAAAGTTTTTCCTGCAAGGAAAGACCAGTACAGAAAAAGCCCAACATTTCTTACTTAATCCTGGGATTAGAAATCAAGTTAGTCTAGTAAAGAGAAACAATCCGAAATTTCCCCTTGCC
>NZ_JAFFPT010000011.1 GCF_016918785.1 Leptospira ainazelensis
TTTTGGGAGCCTGTTGAAAAAGAAAATCAGAGAATCTCTCGTGATTCCGCCCTAAATTGCATTGGGTTCCTTTTTCTTTTTTGCGAATTGTAGTAAAACGGCCTTCGATCGAAAAATCAAATATATCGAAAACCGCAGAGCTTGGCAATATTGTGAGCGGAACATCTTTCCGACCATTCAAGGGAAACTTTTTCAATCCCTTTTGTCAAAAATTGATTTCCACCGCGAGAACCTTTGATGGCGCCGAAAACTCCTTCAATGGAAGG
>NZ_JAFFPT010000008.1 GCF_016918785.1 Leptospira ainazelensis
GCTGTCTTAAATAACTCATCAGGAATTGAAATAGCCGTTTTCATATCATTGGTATAACCCTGGTCATACCAATGTCAACTTTAAAATGAGCAAATTTTTGTCCCAAAATTAGAAAATAAACTGCCAAGCTATCTTTTCAATTACCCTTCAATATCAAGCTGAGCTTAGGGCATTTCGTCTAACGAAAGAGGCTTCTCGACGTCGCGTCCCCGAGCGCCTGCGCGCGAAAGGGTCGCGAACTTTTCTTACTGAAAAA
>NZ_JAFFPT010000016.1 GCF_016918785.1 Leptospira ainazelensis
CCAGGATTAAGTAAGAAATGTTAGGGTTTTTCTGTTTTGGTCTTTCCTTGCAGGAAAAACTTTAAAGTTCAAAAGTTGCTTTTTCTGTGATGTATGTTTTTTAAGCCCCAAGCAGTCCCCGCGATGCAGTCTGATATTGATTGGGCAAACGCTCGCCTAACTAACGCTCGCCTAACTAACGCTTGCCGCTCCGTTCGTCACTCACGGTTCCCGTTCGGACTCACTACGGTCTCCGACAC